>NZ_QJVD01000018.1 GCF_003219815.1 Arthrobacter livingstonensis | reverse complement strand
CAAGCAGAAGAGCGGCCGTGCCGGCCAGCACGGCACACCCTGGGGCGGAAGACACTGACGCCGCACCAACCCCGGCCTCTATCGACACTGTCGCCGGGGAATCGACTCCGCCGGGGTCCCGAAGCCTTCGAAAATTATGGACAGCCCCGGCGCCACCGGCGCGGTGGGACCCGATCCCAAAATGGTTAGCGCGTTGCTGGCAGGCTGGTCCGGAAGCGGCCGGCTGGAGGGACGGACGGCAGCGCCAACACTGTTGCCGGAACTCCGTTCCAACCACTCCGGTGTCGCCACGCCGCTCACCCGCCTGCACGTCCAGTGGACCATTATTAGAATCTATGTTTGATAATCAGTTGATCCTTTGCTACTTAAATTCTATGTGAGGGCACCGACACGGAAGACGGAAAAGGCGCGAACCGGCAAATCTGTGGACAACTATTTTCCGGCGCCAGGAGCAGCCATACACGAGGGTGGCCTGCCCGCACCAAATCGGGCTATCCGCCAGCAGGCCCCGGCGAAGGACTTTTTCACCCCCACCCACCCCGTTGAGAATCTAGATCATGACGCCATCATCTAAATCCTCAACGGAGAGGCGGTCTCGCACCCCCGCCGCTCGCTCCGTTTGCCGGCGGTTAGCCCTCTGCCCAGGAACCGGCCGGCGCCAGGGGCCCGCGTGCCATCGCCACGAGGGCACCCCGGCTCTGGACGCTGCACTTGCCGAAGAGCGACTTGAATTGGTCCTGCACCGTGTACCTGCTGACGGCCAGCTCCCGTGCCAGTGACGCGGTGTCAAGCCCGGAGGCAGACAACTCGAGCAGTTGGCCTTCGCGCGGGCTGAGGGCAAAACTGAGCTCGAAGACCGCCATCCGTTCCGCCGGGAGGCAGTCCTGGATGGTGACGGCGATGGGCGCGGGGGTGCCCGACACCGCCGTCGTCATCCTGGCGGCCACCAAGCTCGCCCACACCCCGTTGCCGACATGCAGGCACGAGCGGGCGGGATGCGCATCCACGCCCCGCTCCACGGCCAGCAGCTGTGCCGCCACGTTGAGCACCTCCGCCGGGATCCCTTGGTGCGGCGCAGGCCCCCGCTGCAACAGGTCAAGCCACGGCCCGGCGGACTCCGTCTGGCTGACAATGGACAGGTCGTCGGCCAGGACCAGCACGGCTTGCCGGTGCCCTGTGGCGTTTCCGCCCGGCCCTTCGTTGCCGGGGCCTTGAAACTCGCGGGCGGAGCACTCCCTCAGGCCGGCGGTGACCACTGCCGCCATCGCCGCCATGTACCGCACCTCTTCCACGGAAAAGTCGTGGCTGCCAGGGCCGCGCCACAGGTCAAGCCAGCCCCAGAGACCCCATCGGTCGGCGAACGCCACCGAGAGGACGTCAACAATTCCGTACCTGCAAAGCAGGCGCTCCCACAATTCGCTGCGGGCCGGATCGCCGCCGGTCGCGAATTTCAAGGAGACTGCCGGCGACGGGCCGGCGGCCAGTTCCGTCCACCGGTTGACCTGCGTCTGGTACTTCAGTGCAATGAGCAGCGGCAGTTCCCGCGGGCACGGCGTCTCGGCCATCGGCGCAATTCCGACAGTCGTGCACGGATCCGCCAGCAGCCACACCCAGCCGTCATGTCCGGCAAGGGCGCGCAGCTCCTGCCGGACGGCCGCACGGTAGGCGTGGCTGTCCAGATGCTCCCGGGCCAGCGCCTTCACCCGGTCCTGGCTGCGACTCACTGCCCAATTACTGGCCATGGGTCAAGTATGCGCGCATTTCGTGGCCTGCATTGAGGCTTCCAAAATCCCAGATTTATGGGATGTCGCGGCACGGCACGGAGACCTACGGTGAAGTTGTTGGTACCACCGGAAAGGAACGGGCAATGTTTACCCTGCAGATCGAACACGGCATCAAGGATTTTGCAATGTGGAGGGACGCGTACAACGCCGATCCATTGGGGCGGGCGGCCTCCGGGGTCGTGGCCGAGCGGTCGTTTCGCCCGATCGGCGACGAGCACTATGTGGTGCTGGACCTGGACTTTGCCACCTCCGATGAAGCGGAGGCATTCCTGGTCCGGCTTCGGACACAGGTCTGGTCGACGCCGGATGCCTCACCGGCGCTGGCGGGAGGGCCGCAGACGCGCATCCTGGAACGGCTTTACAGCGGCTAAGAGGGCCGTCGTCCGGCATGCCCAGGACAAGGCACACGTTGTTGGCACCTTGTCCACTGGCCAAAGGCCCCCGTCGGATGGCGCATGTGGCAGGTCACCGGGTAGGCGCGGGCGACCGCCGGGCGAGCTGCACGGCGTCGGCGATGGGCATGCGCAGGGCCTTTCCGTGCCCGGGCAGAATGGATGTGGCGGCGCATGTCTGCAGCTGGTCCAGGGCGCGGCCCGCCATGGCCCGGTCATGGTCAAACATGGGATGCAGCCGCTGCGGCCCGGTGACGGTGGAGAGCGGGTGGCCGGTCACGAGCGCGTCTCCCGAGGCCAGGGCGCCGGACGCCAGCAGGAAGGCGGTGTGGCCCGGTGTGTGGCCGGCTGTGTCAATGGCCTGCGGCAATCCCGGCAGGCCGGCAAGGAGTTCGTTGGTGAAAACGCCGGAGGCCGGCACGCAGGTGCCTTTCGAGCCTCCTGCCGCGATGATGTGACGCATCCATCGGAAAACCCGGGGCTGCCAGGCCCGCAGCAGGACTTGCTGCGTGGACACCTGGTTCTTGTCCCGGCCGATCATTTGACCTTGTTCGGCCGCGCCGCTCAGGACCGGAATGTTGAATTCTTCCGACAGCATCCGCGCGGAACCCGTGTGGTCCACGTGGCCGTGGGTGACAAGCAGAGCCGCCATGTTCCGGGGCTCCAGGCCCAGCTGCCGGATCGACTCCACAAAGTCGACGCCATCGCCGGGATACCCCGAATCGATGACGGTAAATTCCTTGCCGTCGCGGAGAATGATCCAGTTGGACGCCGGTCCCTCCACGAAAAACACGTCGTCGGCGCATTCCAGCGGCAGGGCCGTGTTGTTCAAACTGGTCGCCTCCCGGCTCTCGCTGCTCGCAAGCCCGCAGCGGGTCCCTCGCGGCCGTGGGCCCATGCGGCTTCCACCCGTTACAGGCCGAAGGTCTCGGATTCGTCGAAGGGCCCCACGACCGTAATGGTACGCGGCGCGGCGGCCAGATCGCGGGCCAGTTCCCGAACCTGCTCCACTGTGACTGCGTGGATGCGGTCCAGGGTCTCGTCAATGTCGAGGAATTCGCCGGAAACCAGTTCGGCCCGACCCAGGCGCGACATCCGCGAGCCGGTGTCCTCAAGCGCCAGCACAATTCCGCCTGACATCTGGCCCAGCGCCTTGGCCAGTTCGGCCTCGGTGATACCATCTTGCGCCAGCTTCTCCAGCTCGGCGGTCAGCAGGCCGATGACCTGGCCCACCTTCTGCGGGGAGCAGCCCGCATACATGCCAAAGTAGCCGGCATCGGCGTAGGAGGAGGCAAAGGAATACGTTGAATACACCAGGCCCCGCTTCTCACGGATCTCCTGGAACAGGCGCGAGGACATGCCGCCGCCCAGGACGGAGTTCAGCACGCTCATCACGTAGCGGCGGGAGTCGGTGGCGGTCAGCGACGGGCAGCCAAGAATGATGTTGGCCTGCTCCACCTTGCGGTTGACCACGTGCAGCCCGGCCGTGCCAGTGATGGATACGGGGACGGAATTGCGGCGCGGGGCCGGGGCAACGCCGTCGTCCAGGGACCAGCCCGCGGTGCGCAGGGCGGACAGCACGTGGTCACAGACGGCGTCGTGGTCCAAGCCGCCGGCGGCGGTGATCACCAGGGTTTCGGGACGGTAGTGCTTTTGGTAGTGATTCCAGACGGACGCGCGTGGAACGGCCTTGATGGCGTCAGGGGTGCCGCCGATGGGGCGGCCCAGTGCGTGGCTGCCCAACACGGCGGCCACAAACTTTTCGTGGGCGACGTCGGTGGGGTCGTCGCTGTCCATGGCGATTTCTTCCAGGATGACATCGCGTTCCTGCTCCAGCTCGGCCGGATCCAGCACTGCGGAGGTGACCATGTCGGCGATGACGTCGATGGCCATGGGCAGGTCGGTGTCCAGCACGCGTGCGTAGTAGCAGGTGCTTTCCTTGGCCGTGGCCGCGTTGGACTCCCCGCCCACCTCGTCAAAGGCGGACGCGATTTCCAGTGCGGTCCGGCGCAGGGTTCCCTTGAACAGCATGTGTTCAAGGAAGTGGGTCGAGCCGTGTTGGCCCTCGGTTTCATCCCGGGAGCCAACACCGACCCAAAAACCAATTGTCGCGCTTCGCTGCCCCGGCATGGACTCGGTCAGGACACGCACTCCCCCGGGCAGGACGGAACGGCGCACTGCGGCGCCGCCCGCCGTGCCCGAGATGAGCGTGGAGTCTGCGTCTGCCAGTCCGTCGGCAGCGGAGGTCAGCGGCAAAAGGGTAATTGCCATGAATTACTCAGCAGCGCCTTCGGCAACTGCTTCTTCAGCGTTCTCTTCCTCGGCAACCACCGGGGAAAGTGACAGCTTGCCGCGGTCGTCGATCTTGGTGATTTCCACCTGGATCTTCTGCCCGACGGACACAACATCATCAACGTTGTCAACGCGCTTGCCACCGGAAAGCTTGCGCAGTTCGGAGATGTGCAGCAGGCCGTCCTTGCCGGGCGTGAGCGAAATGAACGCGCCAAACGTGGTGGTCTTGACAACGGTACCCAGGTAACGCTCGCCAATTTCCGGAATCTGCGGATTGGCGATGGCGTTGATCGCTGAACGGGCGGCATCCGCGGAGGGGCCGTTCGTTGCACCGATGTAGACCGTGCCGTCATCTTCAATGGAGATGTCGGCGCCGGTGTCTTCCTGGATCTGGTTGATCATCTTGCCCTTCGGCCCAATGACCTCGCCGATCTTGTCAACGGGGATCTTGACCGCGATGACGCGGGGCGCGAACTCGGAGAGCTCGTCCGGCACGTCGATGGCTGCGTTCAGGACGCTCAGGATGTGCAGGCGGGCCTCGCGGGCCTGCTTCAGCGCTGCGGCCAACACGGAGGCCGGGATGCCGTCGAGCTTGGTGTCCAGCTGGATGGCCGTGACGAACTCGGAGGTGCCGGCAACCTTGAAGTCCATGTCGCCGAAGGCATCTTCGGCGCCAAGGATGTCGGTCAGGGCAGCGTAGCGGGTCTGACCGTCAACCTGATCGGAGACCAGTCCCATGGCAATGCCGGCAACAGGTGCCTTCAACGGGACGCCGGCGTTGAGCAGCGACAGGGTCGATGCACAGACAGAGCCCATGGAGGTCGAGCCGTTGGAGCTCAGCGCCTCGGAGACCTGGCGGATGGCGTACGGGAATTCCTCACGCGAGGGCAGAACCGGCATGATGGCGCGCTCGGCAAGTGCACCGTGGCCGATTTCGCGGCGCTTGGGCGAGCCCACGCGGCCGGTTTCACCGGTGGAGTACGGCGGGAAGTTGTAGTTGTGCATGTAGCGCTTGCGCGTTACCGGGCTCAGCGAGTCAATCTGCTGTTCCATCTTCAACATGTTCAACGTGGTGACACCCAGGATCTGGGTCTCGCCGCGTTCGAAGATGGCGGAGCCGTGCACGCGGGGCAGAACTTCAACCTCGGCGGTGAGCTGGCGGATGTCCGTCAGGCCGCGGCCGTCGATGCGGACCTGCTCGGTGAGGATGCGCTGGCGGATGACCTGCTTGGTGACGGCGCGGAACGCTGCGGACAGTTCCTTCTCGCGGCCTTCAAAGCCGGCAGCCAGGGCAGCAACTGTCTCGTCCTTCAAGGCATCGGAAGCAGTGTCGCGCTCCTGCTTGTCGGCGATGGTGAACACTGCTGCCAGCTTGGTGCCGGCAGCGGAGTTGACGGCAGCGAAAGCGTCTTCCTCGTAGTCCAGGAATACCGGGAACTCAACAGTGGGCTTGGCGGCGCGGGCGGCCAGGTCCGCCTGGGCGTCGCACAGTGCCTTGATGAAGGGCTTGGCAGCCTCCAGGCCCTCGGCCACAACTTCTTCGGTGGGGGCCTGGTGGCCCTGTTCCTTGATGAGCTTCCAGGAGTTGTCGGTGGCTTCGGCTTCCACCATCATGATGGCTACATCGTCGCCGGTCACCTTGCCGGCAACCACCATGTTGAACACGGCGTTTTCCAGCTCGGAGTGCTTCGGGAAGGCAACCCACTGGGCGCCATTTCCGTCGTCGACCAGGGCAACGCGGACGCCGCCGATGGGGCCGGAGAACGGCAGGCCGGACAGCTGGGTGGACATCGAGGAGGCGTTGATGGCAACCACGTCGTAGAGCACGTCGGGGTTGATGGCCAGAACGGTGACCACAATCTGGACTTCGTTGCGCAGGCCCTTCTTGAAGGCGGGGCGCAACGGGCGGTCCATCAGGCGGCAGGCCAGGATGGCTTCCGTGGACGGGCGGCCTTCGCGGCGGAAGAAGCTGCCGGGGATGCGGCCGGCGGCGTACATGCGCTCTTCCACGTCGACGGTCAGCGGGAAGAAGTCAAAGCCCTCGCGGGGGTGCTTGCCGGCCGTGGTGGCGGACAGCAGTGCGGTGTCTTCGTCAATGTAGACCATGGCAGCGCCGGCGGCCTGCTGGGCAAGGCGGCCGGTCTCGAAGCGGATGACGCGCTTGCCGTAACGGCCGTTGTCAATGACGGCCTCTGCGTACTGAATCTCGGGACCCTCCATAGAGAGTCACCTCCATTTCCTTGTAGGTGTTCTAAACGCCTGCACCGCAGAAACACTCCACCGCCGGCCCAGGCACTCCCACCGAATCATGCTGTGGGGACCTGTACAACACCCGGTCTTCGATCGAGGTCCACGGGCGCCCCGCGGGGCCGTTCCCGGAGACCACTACCGAGGACCGCGAATGTGTGGCGGACGGTTGTGTTCCGTGGCTCAAGCTGCTTCGCCGGTGCGCGGATGCGTGCCGGCTCGCGTCAATACTGTCGTGCGTCACTACTGTGAAGGCGGCCTCCCCCGCAGCACGGGGGAGGCCGCCTCATCTCACATGCTAGCGGCGCAGGCCGAGGCGCTCGATGAGCGTACGGTAGCGCGCGATGTCAGTGTCCTTCAGGTAGCCAAGCAGGCGGCGACGACGTCCGACCAGGCCCATGAGGCCGCGGCGCGTGTGGTGGTCGTGCTTGTGCATCTTCAAGTGTTCGGTCAAATCCAAGATGCGGCGTGAGAGCATCGCGATCTGAACCTCAGGCGAACCAGTGTCACCTTCGCTGGTTGCGAATGCCTGCATGATTTCCTGCTTTACAGCGGCTTCAAGTGCCACAAGTAACTCCTATTGATGTGCCGTGAACGTGGTGTCGCCGCATTCAAGGGAACCCCCGAACACGGCGGAATCCAGCCACCACGGACTGCAGCCGGACTCAGTCCCCTAGTTTACGGCAGATGAAGGCGTTAAGTCGAAGCGGGTGGGCTTGGGCACACCGGGGCGCCTACAGAATTTCCAGGCTCGCATCCACGTCCTGGTGCATCTGCTCAATGAGCGCTTCCGGGCCGGTGTAGGCGACCATGCCGCGAAGCCGCCGCATAAACTCCACCACCACGTGCTGGCCGTACAGGTCGAACGCCTCGACGGGCTCCTCCGGACGGCCGATGACAAACGCCTCCACCTGCCGGTTGACGCCGACAAAGGTGGGGTTGGAGCCGACGGAGATCGCCGCCTGCCAGCGGTGGCCGTGCTCGTCGGTCAGCCAGCCGGCGTACACGCCGTCCGCCGGGACGGTGCCACAGGCGTCCGGCGAGAGGTTCGCTGTCGGGAATCCCAGTGCCCGGCCGCGTGCTGCACCGTGCACCACTTCCCCGCTCATGCTGTGCCAGCGGCCCAGGACCTGGGCGGCGGTGGCGACGTCGCCCTTGGCCAGTGCCTCCCGCACCCAGGTGGAGGACCAGCGCCGGTCATGTCCTTCGTCATCGACGGGCACGACGTCGAACCCCAGTTGGGTGCCCAGCGCCACCATGGTGCCCAGGTCCCCGGCGTTGCCCTTTCCGAACCGGACATCGTGGCCCACCACCACGGCGCAGGTGCCAAGGGTGTTCACAAAGACGTTGCGGACAAACTCTTCCGGGGTCTGCTGGGCGAATTCCAGCGTGTAGGGGACCACCAGCACGCCGTCCATGCCCAGCTTCTCCATCGCGGCCAGCTTATCCGCCAGCCCCATGATCTGGGCCGGTGCGGAGTCCGGGCGGTGGACCAGTGCCGGGTGCGGGTTAAAGGTCAGGGCAACGGCCAGCGCGCCGCGGCGCACGGCCTCGGCCTTAACCTGGCCCAGCACCTGCTGGTGCCCGAGGTGCAGCCCGTCGAAGTTTCCCAGCGCGACCACGCAGGGGCCGAACCCTTGCGGGACCTGCTCCAGTGAGTTCCAAATGTGCACTTGCGTATCCTCTAGCTTTTTCCGTGCCTGGCAAGCTGCCACCGGTCAGACGTTTTCAAGGTTACCGCCTTGGGGCGCCCGGTCCGTCCCACGGTGCCTGGGGCGCACGCGGATCGGTGGCGGCCAGCGTCAGGATCCAGCGGTCCGCCGGCGTCCCCCGGTCGTTGAACGCACCGCGGACCTGGCCCTCGAAAGCGAAACCCAGTTTCCACGCCAGCTTGCGGCTGCCCCAGTTGGGCACCATCGCCGACCAGTGCAGATAGCTCAGGTTCAGCTGATTGAACGCGTAGTCGGCCAGCAGCCGCACGGCCTTTTCCGCCGCGCCGGTGCCGCGCGCGTGTTCGCCGAAGTTAATGCCGACGGCGGCGGCGCCCGGGTGCTTGCACTGCAGGTCCACCGTCCCCAGCAGCGTGTCCGTTGCGGGGTCCGCCACGGCAAATGTCAGGGTATCGCCGGTCCGCCAGCCGTCCGGGGTGATGGTGTTGATGAAGTGGTTGGCGTGTTCGCGCGTGTAGCCCAGCGGCACCGTGGTCCAGCGGATGGCTTCCAGACTGGAACAGTTGATGACCAGCTGGTCGGCGTCGTGCTCCCGGAGCGCCCGCAGCACCACGTTCCCGTCGCTGAGCTGCGGCACCACGGCCGCGATGTCCAGTTCCGGTTCGCCGCGTGCGCCGCCCGCCGGTGCCGCACTGGCGATGGCAGGCTTGTCCGTGGCGCTGCCGGCCATGCGTCCGCGCCACGCCGCAGCACTTTGCACCAGCAGCCAGCCATCCGCCACGTCCCCGTCCTTGTGGCCAAAGCCGGGGATCTCGGCGGCGAGCGTGAAGCCGCAGCGCTCCGCCAGCGCCCGGCTGGGGGCGTTGCCCACGGTGGTGCTCCAGTGCAGCACCGCCAGGCCCAGGGTGCCAAAGGCGTAGCCGCAGGCCAGGCCCACCGCACGGCCGGCGTTCCCCCGTCCCCGCCCCGCAGCCAGCAGCTTGATGCCGACGGAGCCGGCCCCGCCGCGGGGTGTGCGGTGGACGTTTTGGAGGCTGAGCGTGCCAATGACGCGTTCCCCGCCGTCGAGCCGTTCAACAATGGCAAAACGCAGCAGCGAACCGTTGTCCCAGCCCTCGGCAACGGAGCCTTCGATCAGCTCAGCGGCGCGTTCCGCCGTCATCCCGGCGTCCGCGCTGGCCCACTTCACGTTGAGGGGATCGTGATGAATGGCGGCAAAGTCGGCGGCGTCAGCCGTTGTGAAGCGCCGCAGGGAGGTGGGCCCGTCGGCCAAGGCGGGGGCCGGCGTCGAACGTTGCACGACGGAGGCGCTCACTTGTCGGCTGCCGCGCGGTGGCGGTACAGCCACCACAGCCCAACCAGCGGCAGGATAAGCGGCACGTAGCCGTAGCCTTGGCCAAACATGCTCCAGACGGTGGAGTGGGGGAACGCAGCGGCGTCAAGGACGCTCAGCAGGCCCACCACCAACACGCCGGCAAGTTCAATGCAGATGGCGACGGTGGCCGCCACGGCCCACTTGTGCCCGGGCCGTGCCAGCGAAATGGTGGCGACGATGTAGACGACAGCGGCAAACGCCGAAAGCAGGTACGCCACGGGGGCGTCATTAAAGGCCGTGGCGATCTGGAAGCCGGCGCGGGCGGTGGCCGAGATGGCGAAAATGCCGTACACGGTGATCAAAAGGCGGCCGGCGCCGGTGGTCCGTCCCGCTGCGGGTGCAGCCGCGTCGTCGTTGCTGTTGCTCAGGGAGTTCTTCATTGTCCAATTCCAGGTTGTAAGTGCGCAGCGGCCGTGCCGACGCCGTACCAAATCTGTGCCATGCGGGCCAGCATGACCACCACCGTCACTCCGACGGCGCCCATCACGTAGTTGGACCAAAACGTCCGTTCCATCATGGCCCAGTAGAAGCCGGCCACGGGCAGGGCTGCCGCCGTGAACATGTAGCCCCAGAACTCCCAGCCGGCGCCCGTCAGGTGTTCGCCGCTGGTCAGGCGGACCAGGGAGGCCACGGCGTACACAATGACGAAAAGTTCGACGCCGGCCAGCGACAGCAAGGTGATGTCGTTGGGTTTTTTCTTCGTCACCGCCGCGACGACGCAAATGATGGTTGACGCCAGGCCCACCACCAGTCCCGCATAAAACCAGCCGTCCACGGTCACTGTCCGGACTCCTTGGCTGTCGGTGTTGCGCTCACATTGTTCGGGGCGGGATCCGGGGGGAAGACCAGTACCGGCTTCGCGTACTTGCCGGCGTCGGCCAGCAGGGCTGTCAGCGTGCCGTCCGGGGCGAAGGCGGCGGCAGGGTTCTCCGTGGTGTGGGTGCCTTCCGCGCTGGCCGGGATCCGGCGGCCAAAGGACAGTTCCACGGCTTCCCCGGCGCTGAGTTCACGTACGGGCATGAGGGCACGGGCGGCGACGGCGATGTCAAGGATTTGCAGGTCCTCGCCGAGTTGTTCAAGCGTGCGTGCCTGCCCGATCGAATACGGGCCAACCCGGGTGCGTCGCAGGGCGGTCAGGTGCCCGCCCACGTCGAGGCCGGCACCGAGGTCGCGGGCCAGTGCACGGATGTAGGTCCCGGAGGAACACTCGACGGTGGCGTCCACGTCAATGTACTCAAGGCCTGATTCGTGTCGGCCGCGGCGGATGCCGTGGAACTCGAAGGAGTGGATGGTCACGGGACGGGCGGCCAGCGTGACGTCCTCGCCGGAACGTACCCGGGCGTAGGCACGTTCGCCGTTGACCTTGATGGCGCTGACGCTGCTGGGCACCTGGCTGATGGGTCCGGTGAGCGCGGCAATGCCGGTGCGGATGGCCGCTTCGGTGACGTCCGCCGTCGTGGTGGTGTGGGTAACCTCACCCTCTGCGTCGTCGGTTACCGTGGCGGCGCCCAGCCGGATGGTGGCCTCATATGTTTTTGAGGTCCCGACTATATAAGTGAGCAGGCGGGTGGCCTTGTTCACGCCAACGACCAAAACCCCCGTAGCCATGGGGTCCAGCGTGCCCGCATGGCCCACTTTCCGGGTCCCCGCAAGCCTTCGCATCCGACCAACCACATCATGGCTGGTCCATCCCTGCGGTTTGTCAACGATTACCAGTCCAGAAAGCACGCTTTGAAGTATATCGGGCCGGGATGGCCCCGCACTGCCGTTTTCCCTGAACATGGCGCCGTGGCCGCCACCCGCGGGGAACCGGTCCGCATGCGCTTCCCATTCACGGAGCAAAAAGGTGCTTGACGTTGTGATGCACATCACATACGCTGGGGCCACGCGTCCGGCTCTCCCCGGACGGCGTGTTGTGGACATTTGGTGCTGGGGCAATATCCAGTTCACCCGGCCGCCAATGGCTGAGGTGTCTGATCCGTTGCCGCATGGCCACCACCTGGGGCGGCTGGATCCCCCAGCGTCGATCAGCCCGTCATCACCGGGCCCTCCCACAAGGAAATATTATGAGGTTGAGAATTGCGGCCACAGCTGCCGCATGTGTCTTTGCAATGGCCATGGCAGCCGGACCTGCCGTGGCACACCCGGGCAGCCACCCCGGCGGCCAGAACGGCCACCACCATCCGTCCCCCGTGACGCAGGTGGCATCGCAGCTGATCAGCCCGTTGAAGGTCGCCTTTGGCCCGCGGGGAAGCTATCTGGTCGCAGAAGCGTTTGCGGGGCAGCTCACCAGCATTTCCGCCAAGGGGGTAAAGACCACTGTGGTCAGTGCCCCCGGCCAGGAAATTGCCGGCGTCTCCTACTCCAACGGCACAACGTACTATTTCAACAACGACCAGGGCGCCGGTCCTGAACCGGGGGCCGAACTGCTCCCCGCCCGGCTCATGAGCATCGACCACCGCGGCCATACCCGCCAGATCGCGGACCTGAGTGTGTTTGAAGCGGCCCACAACCCCGACGGAAAGACCGTCTATGGGGTGCGTAACGCCGCGCCTGCCTGTTTGGCACAGGCGCCGTATCTGCAGTCCACGGGCGAACTGTTTTCCCATCCCTATTCGTCCGCACCTGCCAACGGCGGCGTGTACGTGGGCGATGCCGGCTCAAACAGCATCCTGTTTGTGTCCGCCAGAGGCAAGGTCAAGCTGGTCAAGGCAGTGCCGGCCGAGCCCATCACCATCGATGCGTCGGTGGTTGCTGCGGCCGCCGCCATGGGCATGATGGTCCCTGACTGCATGCTGGGCCTGAAGTACTACGCCCAGGCAGTTCCCACCGACATCACCCTCAACGGTCAATGGCTGTACTACACCGTGCTGCCCGGCGCTCCAGGCGAAGATCTGGGCGTCGGCAAGGCATACCGGGTCAACCTGCACAGCGGCAGGACACAGCTGGTGGCACAGGGGCTGGCAGCGCCCACCGGGATCGCCGTGGACCGCAACAACCACGTCTACGTCGCCCAGTTGATGGGCGCCGGGGTCAGCATCATCAAGAACGGCAGGGCCACCACCGTGCTGCCCGCCATGATGGCCGCCGACGTTGCCGTCAGCGGCCATACGCTGGCAGCGGTCACCAACGCCCTGGACGAAGTAAACGGAGGCAAGCTGGTCACGATGGGGATTAGGTGAAGTTGGTACTCACGAAACCTCGGTAAGAGAGCTGCCGAGGGCCCCGAACCGAGGGGCCACAGGCTCGAGGGACCCCGTTGTCGGCTCGCTCAGCGAGCTGGCAACGGGGAGAGCCTGGGGACTTGCGAGGCTTGGGAGGCAGCGAACGGGCCGGCCACCCTGCGAAAGGTGGCCGGCCGCCGTCGTGCTACGAGAGAGTCGTGCTGCGAGAGAGGGGAAGAACTACGCCTGCTCGGCGTCCTCTTCGTCCTTCTTGTAAGGGTCCGCGTCGCCGGCGAACTCCGCGTTGGCGGAAAGCTCGGCAAGCTTGGCGTCGCGTTCCTTGGCCACCCGGAGGAGGGCTTCGAGGTTGGAGGCGTTAACGGGAATTTCGTCCGCAACAAACTCCAGTGTGGGAGTCAGGCGCACGGTGATGTTCCGCCCGACCTCGGCGCGGAGCACGCCCTTGGCACGTTCGAGCCCCGTCTTGGCATCGGACTGGACCGTCTCGTCGCCAAGGATCGTGTAGTAAATGGTGGCGTGTTGCAGATCGTTCGTGACGCGGGCGTCGGTGACGGTGATGCCTTCGACTCGCGGGTCCTTGACACGCCTGCGGAGGCCCTCGGCCACCACAACTTTGATGCGCTGGGCCAGTTTGGCAGCGCGGGCTGAGTCAGCCATGAATAACTCCTAAAGAATAAAAGGGACAGTCGACGGCGTCAGTTGCGCCGCCCTTTGCGGTCGACGATCCGGGGACTTGCCACGCACTGAAGGCGAGTCTACGCCGCCCCCCGGCAGCGAAGCCGATGGGGGCCCGGGAGTACGGTTGGGGCCTTCCAATCCTTGCAAGCTCGGATCGGGACCCTCGGCTTCAACCTATCGGCCGCATGCAGCGACGCTGCGACTTTGTCGTAAAACACAGCCGTGTGTGACACAAAGCGGGCGGGGCCCCCATCGGCATGGCAGACGGGGGCCCCACACGGTTGAGCCGATCTTACGCGCGCGGCTTCTCGCGCATCTCGAACGTCTGGATGATGTCCTCGGCCTGCAGGTCGTTGAACGAACCCAAACCAATTCCACACTCAAAGTCCGTGCGGACTTCGGTTGCGTCATCCTTAAAGCGCTTGAGCGAGTCAACGGTGAGGTTCTCACCGATGATCTTGCCGCCACGGAGCACACGTGCCTTGGAGTTGCGGCGGATGGTTCCGGAGCGAACGATGGAACCGGCGATGTTGCCGAACTTGGAGGAACGGAATACTTCGCGGATTTCCGCGGTACCGAGTTCAACTTCCTCGTACTCAGGCTTGAGCATGCCCTTGAGTGCAAGCTCAATGTCATCGATGGCGCCATAGATGACCGAGTAGAAGCGCATGTCAACGCCCTCGCGGTCGGCCAGTTCGGCAACGCGCTCGGCCGGCTTGACGTTGAAGCCGATGATGATGGCGTTGTCCACCGTTGCCAGGTTGACGTCGTTCTGCGTGATGGCACCCACACCGCGGTGGATGACGCGCAGCTGCACGCTGTCGCCAACATCGATCTTGAGCAACGAGTCTTCCAATGCCTCGACGGCACCGGACACGTCACCCTTGAGGATGAGGTTGAGGTTGGCAACCTTGCCTTCGATGATGGCTTGGTCGAAGTCTTCCAGGCTGACGCGCTTGCGGCGCTTGGCCAGGGCGGCGTTGCGGTCGGCTGCTTCACGCTTTTCAGCGATCTGGCGGGCCGTACGCTCGTCACCCGTGACAAAGAACGTGTCACCGGCACGGGGAACGTTGGACAGACCCAGGACCTGAACCGGACGCGACGGTCCGGCCTCGGAGATGACGTCACCGTTCTCGTCGAACATGGCCCGGACACGGCCATGCGCGGTGCCGGCAACAATGATGTCACCGACGTGCAGGGTACCGGACTGCACCAGGACGGTGGCCACGGAACCGCGGCCCTTATCCAGGTTCGCTTCAATGGCGATGCCGCGGGCGTCCTTGTTTGGGTTGGCGCGCATGTCCAGAGCGGCGTCGGCCGTCAGCAACACAGCCTCAAGGAGTTCCTCGATGTTGACGTTGTTGCGGGCGGAAACGTCCACGAACATGGTGTCGCCACCGTACTCTTCCGGAACCAATCCGTACTCGGTCAGCTGGCCCCGGATCTTCTCCGGGTTGGAGCCTTCCTTGTCGATCTTGTTCACGGCAACGACAATCGGCACGTTGGCAGCCTGGGCGTGGTTGAGCGCCTCAATGGTCTGCGGCATGACACCATCATCAGCGGCAACCACCAGGACGGCGATGTCGGTGACCTTGGCACCACGGGCACGCATGGCGGTGAACGCCTCGTGGCCGGGGGTGTCAATGAAGGTGATCTTGCGCTCGGCGCCTTCGTGCTCGTGCACGATCTGGTAGGCACCGATGTGCTGGGTGATGCCACCGTGCTCGTCAGCGACAACATCGGACTTGCGGATGGCATCCAACAGGCGTGTCTTACCGTGGTCCACGTGGCCCATGACAGTGACAACCGGGGGACGGACCTCAAGGTCTTCGTCACCTTCGGCTTCAAGCTCGGCATCGAAGTCGATGTCGAAGCTGCTCAGCAGCTCGCGTTCCTCGTCCTCGGGGGAAACGACCTGGACCTTGTAGCCCAGCTCGGTGCCCAACAAGGCGAAGGTGTCTTCGTCCAGGGACTGTGTGGCAGTGGCCATTTCACCGAGGTGGAACAGTACTGTCACCAGCGCTGCCGGGTTTGCCTCGATCTTGTCGGCAAAGTCGGAGATGGAAGCACCGCGGCGCAGGCGGATGACGGTCTTGCCGTCGCCGCGGGGAACGCTCACGCCACCAAGTGAAGGAGCACTCATCTGCTCCAGCTCCTGGCGCTTGGCACGCTTCGACTTGCGCTGCTTGCCACGGCCTGCACCGCCCTTGCCGAAGGCACCCTGGGTGCCGCCGCGACCGCGGCCGCCCTTGCCGAAGCCACCTCCGGCCGGAGCGCCGCCCGGTGCGCCGCCCGGGGTGGCCCCGGGTGCGCCCGGACGTCCACGGCCTGCTCCGCCGGGACGGTCGTTTCCGCGGCCGGGGGCAGCGGGACGCTCGGTGCGGTTGGGCATCATGCCGGGGGTGGGACGGGCGCCGCCGGGGCGCGGAGCACCCGGACGGGGGCCGCCGGCGCCGGCTGCACCAGCGGGACGCGGAGCGCCCGGACGGGGCGCACCTGCGGGACGGGGGGCTCCCGGACGGGGGCCGCCGGTGCCTGCCTCAGCGCTGCGCGGGGCACCCGGACGGGGCATGCCCTGCGAGGTGGCAAACGGGTTGTTGCCCGGACGTGGACCGCCGGCACCGCCGCCGGTTCCTGCCGGATGCGCGGCGCGGTTGCCATCACGGTTCTCGCCACGCTCGGGGCGGCCGGAACGCGGCATGCCCTGGGCGGAGGCGAAGGGGTTGTTGCCGGGCCGGGGGCCCGCGCCTCCGGCTGCGGGTGCAGCAGCTGCGGCGGGCGCCGCGGCAGCAGGTGCTGCCGGGGCGGGCTTCGACGGTGCGGCCGCTTTCGGGCCGGGTACCGCCGCGGGTGCCGCGGCAGCAGTTGCGGCAGGCGCCGCAGACTGGGGTGCCGGGGCTGCGGGAGCCGCCGGGGCTGCGGGAGCTGCCGGTGCGGCGGCGGCAGGAGCTGCCGCCGGCTTTGCGCCGGCCGGTGCCGCCACGGGGGCTGGCTTGGATTCCGCTGCCTTGGGGGCAACGGGGAATGCGTCGCGAAGTTTCCTCACGACGGGGGCCTCAATGGTGGAGGATGCTGAGCGAACGAATTCGCCCAACTCCTGCAATTTGCTTACTGCTTCTTTTGAGGTGATGCCGAGCTCTTTTGCAAGCTCGTGTACGCGGGCCTTGGCCACATTTCTCCTGTCTCGGCCCGCACCGGACAGGTACGAACCGCTTAATTCTTACTGCAACATTCCATGTCGGAATGGGCGGCGTGAGTGAGCATGAAGATGCTCATTTTTGGGCACTCATCGCTGGGTACTCATCGGGTTTCCATCGGTTTTCTGACCCGCTTTCACAAAGGGACAATATCGGTTCGTATTGATTGGATGCCGTCTCGTGACACATTTGCAAGCTGCGTTTCAAGATCGCCCGCATTGGTGATGCCCGGAAGGGCCCGCCCAATGGCACGGCGTTTGATTGCCAACTGCAAACAGTCCGGACTGGGGTGCAGCCACGCTCCCCGGCCAGGCATACGACGTCGTAAATCAACCAGCGCTTCCGGTTCACCGGATCCGCTGGTTGACCTTACCAGTCGTACTAATTGTTGCCGGGCGGCGGTTTGCCTGCAACCAATACAGGTCCGCACGGCCCCGGTAAAGTCGGAGGCAGTGCCTCCTGCTTTTACGGCGTTCTTTACCAACTGTGCGATGCCTTAGAAATTTTGGTCACAGACTGCCCTTGAGCCCGGTCATTCCTATTCTAGCGCGCTGGAGGTCCGCTACCTATTCAGCGGCGGCGTCGGAACTGATGTCAATGCGCCAACCGGTGAGCTTGGCGGCCAGGCGGGCGTTCTGCCCCTCCTTGCCGATGGCCAGCGACAGCTGATAATCGGGAACCACCACGCGGGCCGAGCGCGCGTCCTCGTCCACGATGGTGACGGAAATCACCTTGGATGGGGACAGTGAATTGGCGATGAATGTGGCCGGATCCTCACTGAAGTCGACGATGTCAATCTTTTCATCGTTCAGTTCAGTCATGACCGCACGCACGCGCGAACCCATTTCACCAATGCACGCACCCTTAGCGTTGACCCCGCCCTTGTTGGCCTTGACGGCCATCTTGGTGCGGTGGCCGGCTTCGCGGGCCAGGGCCACAATCTCCACGGTGTTGTCCGCAATTTCCGGAACTTCCATTTCGAAGAGCTTGCGGACCAGCCCGGGGTGGGAGCGGGACAGCGTAATGGAGGGGCCTTTAAGTCCACGGTGCACGTCGACCACGAAGGCACGCAGACGGTTTCCGTGGCGGTAGCTTTCACCGGGAACCTGTTCGTTGGGCGGCAGCACGCCCTCGACACTTCCAAGATTGACCTGAATCATGTTCGGGTTGTTGCCCTGCTGGATCTGGCCGGCGACCAGCTCGCCTTCCTTGCCGCGGAACTCGCCCAGCACATTGTCGTCCTCGACATCACGCAGGCGCTGCAAAATGATCTGGCGGGCGGTGCTGGCGGCGATGCGGCCAAAGCCGGCAGGCGTGTCGTCAAATTCGCCGATCCGTTCGCCATCCTCGTCCAGCTCGGCGGCCCAGATGGTGACGTGGCCGCTCTTGCGGTCCAGTTCGGCGCGGGAGTCCTCGATGGCGCCCGGTGACTTGTGGTAGGCCATGAGCAGGGCCTGCTCAATGGTGGGGATCAGCAGATCCAAGGGGATTTCGCGTTCGCGCTCCAGTATTCGCAGCGCGCTCATATCGATGTCCATGGTCAGCTTTCCTCTCCATCGACCGCGTCGCCGCCGGTCGGTTCAAATTCCAAATCAAGCTCGGCCTCGTCCAGGCGAGCAAACTCTATTTCCACCACGCCGCGGCGGATGGAAGAAAACAACACCTTTTCGGGCTCCCCCTGCTTGGGCTTCATACCCTTTTTAACGGGCAGTTCCGGCAACAGCTGCACGCCGTCGTCGTCTACGGCCAGAATGCGCCCCATGAGGTTTTCCCGGTCGACGGCGTTGACCTTGACCATGCGCCCCAGGGCGCGGCGCCAGTGGCGCGGTTCCGTCAACGGCCGGGTCGCACCGGGAGAGGAAATTTCCAGGTCATAGGGTTGGCCGTCGTCGTTGGGGTCCGTGTCCATGGTTTCGGAAAGCGCCTTGGAGACCCTGGCAATGGCGTCCAGGCCAACACCGCCGGTTTCGGTTTCAGGAAGGTCAACCACCACGGAGACAGTCCGGTGCGCGCCTGCCATTTGGACCTTGATATCTTCCAGGAAAAGTCCGGCTGCCGCCACGGTCGGTGACAACAGCGCGTTGAGCCTGTGTGCTTCGGCGATGGGGTCGACGACCGAGTGAAAGTTCCCCGAGCTTCGGGCCGCTTTGGGCCTATCCGGCTTGGCCATGGAACGACCGCCTCCCTTAAATGATGTTGTGGATATCTACACTACCGAGTTTCACAGTGTGCCGCTGAACGTTTTTGCTGTGAGTAAGAACGCATAATGGACCTTTCCGCCGTGAAATGGAAGCCCTTGGCGTGCATTGGGCGAGGACATCATGAGATCATCAACAGTTGTGACTAATTCCGCATCCGCAGCCGAGTCCGCCACGGACCCTTCCGGCGGTTCCCTGCCCGGTGACGCCGCCGCATTGTCCCTGAAACCTGCGGCCCGGCCATTGCGGACGGGACCCCGCCGCGCCTCCTCCCCCGTCGGTGCGCCCGTGCAAGCGTCCGCCACGCAAGGACTCCTGGTGATCGGGGCTGACGGCCTGGTTGTCGGTCCCCCGGTTGCCGGCAAGCAGTCCGCAGATGCAGACCTGCCGGCCACAGACGACGCCGAAACTCACCTCCCGGGGCAGTCCCCACCCGCCCCTCTGGCTGGCCTGCCCGACACGACCGATGGGGAAGAAGCCCCAGCTTCGGCGGCCGACAGGGACGGCTGGGACAGTTCCGACGCGGCGGAGGTTAAATCCTCCCCGGTGCCGGCGGCCGACAGGGACGGCGGGGAAACTTCCGACGAGACCCCCGGGCCCGCGTCCGGGCCAGACGACACAGCCAGGTCCACGGCCGGCGTGGCGGACGGCACCACAGATTGCGCAGCCGACGCGGAGACCAACACCAAACACCCTGGCGGCGCTGTTGGTAACGCCGGACACCCTGGCACACTGGATAGTGAAGCGGCTCCCGGTTCGGCAGCAGACGAGGTGGCCACTGACGCTGCCGACAATGCAGGGGGCACCGCGGGAGGCACCATCGAGGCAGAGGCCGAAACCAGTACGGATGATGCCGACGCAGGGCCGGCAACGGAAACGAATTCTGGACCAGCCCCACTGACCCGCCGCGCAAGACGGCTGGCCGAAGATGGCACCCCCGCCCCCGCCGTTTCTGGTGTTGCAATGACGGATGAACTTCCGGAACCGGCCGCGGACGCAACTTCCGGTCAGGCAACGGTCACCTCAGCACCGGCGGCCAAGGGCCGGACAACCGGGTGGGCGTGGGTGCGCGCGTTGTTGTTCCTCGCCCTCATTGCTGCCATGGTGCTGGGCCTGGGGACGGTGATCGCCGGGCAGGACGCGGCGGGCGGTCCATCGGCCACCGAAATCAACCGGGAACAGTCCTGGGTGCAGACAGCGGCCCTGCTGGCGCAGGCGCAGAACGTGCGCGATGCCGAGCCGGGCACGGCCGCCAAGTCACTCCTGCAACAGAGTTCCAAAGACCTGGGGCTGCAGCTGGCGGCGCTGGCAGGACGCCAGACGGCAGTCAGCACGGCACCGGCCTCGACCGCAGCCCGTGTCACCACTGTCGGATTCGCGGAGGCCCTTGCCAGCAGCGCCAACAGCCTGCTGGCACAGTCCCTGACTGCGGAAGGCGCCATGGGCAGGCTGTTTGCCGCCGCGGGCGCAAATAGGCTGCTGCAGGCTTCCGCCCTGGACGCGCTGCTTGGCAAGCCCTCCCCGCAGTCGCCCTACCTTCTCACTGTGGAACCGGTAACGGACACCGTTCCGGCCTGCAAGTCAACGAAGGAACCACCGCCCGGGGTCAGCGCCGACGCCGCACTCGCCGCCGCGGCCCGGGCCGAGCAGGAGGCCGTGTACGCCTACCAGGTCTCCGGATCGCGCCTGGCCGAGCCGGAACTCAGCCGCGCCGTGGAACTGGCCACCGACCACCAGGACCGGCTGGATCTCCTCAACAGCGAGCTGGCGCGCCGGTGCCTGCGCGTTGTCTCCCTTGTACCCGGGTTTGTCCTCGATCCGGCGTTTACGGAGGCGCCGACAGCTGCCTTGACGAAATTGGAACGTCAGCTGGTCCTTGTTTATGGCGATGTGGCTTCCCTCAGCGCGCCGGCAAAGGACGCCGCCGGCTTGTCCTCCCGCACCGAGACCAGTGCCACGGCGGCCACACCGTCAGTTGCCCGGGTGTTGAGCCTGCGTGAAATCGCGGTTGCCGGGCTGGTGGGATCTGTGGCGAATGTTCAGGAATGGGGCGGAGGCGTCGAGCCGCTTCCCGGCGTCGCCGGCGTGCCGGCTTCCGCCCCGGGCACCGCCCCGACTTCCGTGCCGGCCAGTCCCTGAGGCCACTACGCCCGTGACATGACGCGGCCACAGGATAGGCACGCCTCAGCGAGGACATCCTCACCTTGCTGGCGGCCGGTTCCCGGCGGTGCTTTGCTTGAAAGCATGAAGCGTGCAGAAGAATTGGGTATCCGGCCGCGCCTGCCACGCACGGCGGAAATTGCCCAGCGTTTGAACTGGCTGCGGGCCGGCGTACTCGGGGCCAATGACGGCATTGTCTCCGTGGCCGCCGTGGTGGTCGGCGTTGCCGGCGCGACGGCGGCCACCGGGCCAATCGTCACCGCCGGCATGGCTGCCCTGGTGGGCGGTGCCATCTCCATGGCCCTGGGCGAATACGTTTCCGTCAGCAGCCAGAGAGACAGCCAAAGGTCCATGATCGAAGAAAAGCGTCTGGACCTGGCGCTGCGGCCCGAACGGAACCTGGCCGGGCTAGCCACGCTCTACGAAGACAAGGGGCTCTCCCGCGACACGGCCGCGCTGGTGGCCCACGAATTGACAGCACACGACTCCCTGGGCGCCCACCTGGCCGCCGAGTTGAACCTCGACGAGGACGACGTCGTCAGCCCCTGGCACGCGGCGTTTGCCTCGGCCATTGCCTTCACCCTGGGCGCCGTCCTGCCCATGCTGGCCATCCTGCTCCCACCCTCCACCGCCCGCGTCCCGGTGACGTTTATTGTGGTCCTGGCCGCGCTGGCCATCACCGGATGGATCGGCGCCAGAATAGGCGGCGGCTCCAAAATCCGTGCCGCATCCCGGGTGGTTCTCGGCGGCGCCCTGGCCCTGGCCGTCACGTTTGCGATCGGCCGCCTGCTCGGCGCCAGCGGACTGGTGGGCTGACGATAGGCTGGCTGCATGCCCGCCACCGTTGACATCCCCGAAGACCTGCGCCGGCGCCACGCCCGCAGCCCCGAGGGACGTGCGTGGCTGGCCGAACTTCCCGCCCTCATCAGCCTTGCCGTGCGGCGCTGGAATCTCTCCGTGGACCTTCTTCCAGGGGCTCCACCGTGGAACGGCCACACCGGGATCGTGGTGCCGGTGAAACGCGGAGACGGGACGGCTGCCGCCCTGAAAATCGCCTTTCCTTTTGACGAAGCCGTGCTGGAACCGATTGCGCTGTCTTTGTGGAACGGCCACGGCATGGTGCAGATCATGGAGCAGGACACCGCCACCTGTTCCATGGTCATTGCACGGTTGGACGCACAGAAGTCGCTAATCAAGGTCCCCATGGACGAGGCCGTGGATGTGTGGGGCGGTCTGGTCCGGCAACTTTCGATAGAGCCGGACAGCCGGCCCGGCTGGACCCAAATGCCCCACGTTGCCGCCACCGCCGAAAGGTACTGCGACGAACTCCCCGCCCGCTGGAATGATCTCGACGGGCCCTTTCCGCAGTGGCTGTTGGAGGCTGCGCTGGAGGTTTGCCAAACGCGTGGGGCCGTTTCCCGCCGCGAGGCCCATGACGTCCTGGTCCACACGGACCTGCATTACCTGAACATCCTGGCGTCCCTGGACGGCACCGGCTACCTGGGCATCGACCCGCAGGCACAGATTGGCGACGTGGAATTTGCCGTGGCACCGTGCCTGTGGAACCGGCTGCAGGACTTGCCGCGCCGGAACGCCGAAGCCGGGCTCCGGCGTCGTTGTTCAGAGTTGGCCGCGGCAGCAGGGCTGGACAGCGGGGTCGCCGCTGCGTGGGCCGTGGTCCGGGAAGTGGAAAACGCGCTTTCGTACCTGGAGACGCCGGGCCACGACGGCGACGCCCAGCGGTCCCTGTGGGTTGCCGGCACCATGGCGGGAAGGTCCCTGCCGGGCCTGCCTGCCGCACACGACCTGAAAACGCTCGATTAGCCGCCTAGCCCAGCATCGTGGCGGCCCAGGCACCCACACCGTTTTCGTTCCAGACGTCAATGCCCAGTTTCACAATGAGTACGGCAACGACCGCCAGCAACACGATCCGAATGAACTTGCTGCCTTGTTTCACGGCTGTCCGGGCGCCGAGGTAGCCGCCGGCCATGTTCGCGAGGCCGAGCACCAGGCCCACCCCCCACAGCAATGAGCCGTGCGGCAGGAAGAACATCAGGGCGCCGGCGTTGGTGGCCAGGTTCACGATTTTGGCCTTGGCGCTGGCTTCCAGGAATGCGTAGCCCATGAGGCTGACCAGCGCGATGACCAGGAAGGAGCCGGTGCCCGGACCAATCAGGCCATCGTAAAAGCCGATCACGGCGCCAATGCAGCCGGCCAGGACGTAGTGCCGCCGGCCCGAATGCCGCAGCGCCGTCAGCTCGCCCATGCCGGGCTTGAACGCGGTGAACAGCAGGACGGCCACGAGGGCCGCCACGATGATTGGCTTGAACACGGAGCCGGGCAGGCTCGCCGCCACCACGGCCCCGCCCACGCTGCCCAGCAGTGCCACGGCCGCCATCGGCAGCGCTGTGCGCAGGTCCGGTCTCACCCGCCGGTAGTACGTGACCGAGCTCGTGGCCGTGCCGAAGATGGAGCCCATCTTGTTGGTGGCCAATGCCTGCACGGGGGTAATGCCCGGAATCATCAGCATCACGGGCAGCTGGATCAGCCCTCCCCCACCCACGACGGCGTCAATCCAGCCCGCGGCAAAACCTGCCACCAGAATCAAGAGGATCGTGGCGGTGGTGATGTCCTCAAAGCCGGAAATCATGCGTTCCTCTCGGTTGTCATCGGGGCTGCCAGCCGGCGACGTCCGGTGGTCGAGCCTGTCTCATGCGCGGCTGTGGTTGGCTCGGGTGCAGGCCCGTGGTTGCGTCCGGCGCCGGACCGCTGTTTTTACGTCCGGCTATCCCCCGGGTGCTCCCACTGCTCGCAAGCTCGCAGCGGGTCCCTCGCGCCCGTGGGCCCAGCCCGACGGCCCCGGGCGGCCTTACGGTCTCCTTTACGCCGGACTTTCAAAACCAGCGGCTCCGACGCCTGGTACCACAGGGCCGCCCCGTGCCGCGCGCTGCGCGCGGCACGGGGCGGCGGTGACGGGAACAACGCAAGGCCGGCGGAGCCCGTGTTTCCGTAGGCCGCGTCAGGGAGGCCGAGGCCGCCCGCGGCCGATTGGCCGGAAAGCGGCCGAGGGAATACGGGTCCGCAGGCCGGACGCGACCACGCCCGACCCGGGTCCGCAAGCCGGACGCAACCACGCCCAGGCAGGGTATGGACGCGTCCGCAGCCCGGAATCGCTACTGCTTGTCGAGGATGAACTTGACGGCATCCTCGACGGCGACGTTGTCGGCGTGGCCAGTGGCGCGGTCCTTGATTTCCACGACGCCGTCCACGAGTCCGCGGCCCACGGCCAGGATGACGGGGACGCCCAGGAGCTCGGCGTCGCCGAACTTCACACCGGGGGAAACCTTGGGCCGGTCGTCGTAAATGACGTCCAGGCCGGCTGACTCAAGGTCATCGGTGAGCTTGGCTGCGGCAGCGAAGATCTCCTCGCCGCGGCCGACGGCGACCACATGGACGTCGGCCGGAGCAACGTTCGCGGGCCAGACCAGGCCCCTGTCGTCGTGGTTGGACTCGGCCAGGGCCGCGACGGCGCGGGTGACGCCGATACCGTATGAGCCCATCGTGACCACCTTGAGCTTGCCGTTTTGGTCCAGGACCTTCAGGTCCAGGGCCTCGGCATACTTGCGGCCAAGGGCGAAGATGTGGCCCATCTCAATGCCCCGTGCCGCCACCAGGGGGCCGGAGCCGTCCGGAGCGGGATCGCCTTCACGCACCTCGACGGCCTCAATGGTGCCGTCCCAGCTGAAGTCGCGCCCCGCAACGAGGCCGAAGACATGCTTGCCGGGTTCGTTGGCACCGGTGATCCAGCTGGTGCCGGAAACAACCCGGGGGTCGACCAGGAACCGCAGCTTGGTGGATGCCTCGGCGCCCAACACGGCGGCGTCCAGGGACAGGCCCGGGCCGATGTAACCCTTGACGAGCCCGGGGTGCTTCGCCAGGTCGGCCTCACCAGCCGCCTCGACACCAACCTCGCCGCCCACGCTCAGGTGGGCGCCGATGTTGGCTTCAATGCGCTTGAGGTCCACGGCGCGGTCGCCGGGGACGCCAATAACCACAATCTGGCGTTCGCCGGTGGGCAGGTCGATGGCCAGCACGACGTTCTTCAGCGTGTCTGCGGCGCTCCACTCGGTGCCGGCGCGCGGCGCGAGTTCGTTGGCAGCTGCCACCAGGGTGTCGATGGTGGGCGTGTCAGGAGTATCCCGGACTACGGCTGCGGGCGCATTGGTGAAGTCAATGTCCTCGGGGACCACGGTGGTGACAGCTTCGACGTTGGCTGCGTACCCGCCGGCGGAACGCACAAAGGTGTCCTCGCCGATGGCCATCGGATGCAGGAATTCTTCGCTCTTGGACCCTCCCATGGCGCCGGCGGTGGCCGCCACGGGGATGACTTCCAAGCCCAGCCGCTCAAAGATACGCAGGTAGGCACCCCGGTGGGCCACGTAGCTGGCGTCCAGTCCGGCGTCGTCAATGTCGAAGGAGTAGGAGTCCTTCATGATGAACTCGCGGCCGCGGAGCAGGCCGGCACGCGGCCTGGCCTCGTCACGGTATTTGTTTTGGATCTGGTACAGGCTCAGGGGCAGGTCCTTGTAGGACGAATAGAGGTCCTTGACCAGGAGGGTGAACATTTCCTCATGGGTGGGAGCCAGGAGGTAGTCGGCGCCCTTGCGGTCCTGCAGGCGGAAAATGCCGTCACCGTATTCCAGCCACCGGTTGGTAACCTCATAAGGTTCCTTGGGCAGCAGTGCCGGGAAGTGGACTTCCTGGGCGCCGATCGCGTCCATTTCCTCGCGAATAATGGCTTCCACCTTGCGCAGGACGCGCAGGCCCAGCGGCAGCCAGGAGTAGATGCCCGGGGCGGCGCGGCGGATGTAGCCGGCGCGCAGGAGCAGCTTGTGGCTGTCCACTTCGGCATCGACGGGATCCTCGCGCAGGGTGCGAAGGAAGAGTGTGGAAAGGCGAAGAGCCACGCGAAATTTCCGTTTCTTGAGCAGTTGGGCACCCGTCACCGGTAGACGGACCAGTACCAATCTACCGGTTCAGGCAAAAGGGCGGCACACCCACCGCGGAGAATTGCCGCCGTGGGTGTGCCGCCGCTTCGAGAGTTTAGGGTCAGCCGGCCTTGCCTTCCAGCGCCACCAGGACACCGGCCACGGCGAAATACTTGTTGCTGCCGAGGTCGCGGATGGTCTTGACGCCCAACAGCTCCTTCAGCGCGGCAGCCTTGGCATCGATGATGCCTGGCAAGGCGGCGGGTGAGGCATCGAGGATCTCCTTCAGCGATTTGTCTTCGAATTCCTTGTCGAGTGCCTTTGCCAAATCAACGTAAAACAGCCATAGCGCGTGTCCTTTCGTTGGTGTCCAAGCTCCACCAGGTGGAGGCCGCGCCCTGACGGCGCCGCCTATGCCAAGCTATGCCACCGGCGCTGAAGCGTTCAAGGGCTTTTACTGGGAGTTTGCCCATAACCTTGTCCGCGCTTTTGTCCCGCGCTGCCTGCCACGGCGGTAGACAATGGCCCGCCGGCAGCATAGTTTTAATTCATCACGCGATGAATTACTTAGCCTTGGAGGGTCAATGTCGCACCGGGCAGCACTGCCAAACCCCGCAACCGCACTCCACCCGCCGGTCCCGGCCGACCCTGCCGCCGGCACCGGCCCGGGCAGCGTCACCGTGAAGAACCTGCTGGTGCACCGCGGCAAGGCGGATGTCCTGCAGGATCTCAGCTTCACCATTCCCGCCGGCCGCATTACGGGACTGCTGGGACCCTCGGGCAGCGGCAAGACCACGCTGATCAGGGCACTCGTGGGCGTCCAGAGAATCACGTCCGGCACTGTCCGCGTGCTGGGACGTCCGGCTGGCGACCCATCCCTGCGGAACGACGTCGGCTACGTCACGCAGGCGCCCAGTGTCTACCGCGACCTGAGCGTCCTGGACAATGTCCGGTACTTCGGGGCCATGCACGGGCGGGGCCGGGCGGACGCGCTGGAGGCCGTGGCCGCCGTCGGGCTGGGAGACTTTCTCAAGCGCAAGGCAGCTGACCTCTCCGGCGGCCAATTCAACCGCGTGTCCCTGGCGTGCGCACTCGTTTCCAAGCCGCCGCTGCTGTTCCTGGACGAGCCCACCGTGGGCCTGGACCCCGTGCTGCGCGCGGACTTGTGGGCACAGTTTGCGGACATGGCGGCAGCCGGCACCACGCTTGTCATCTCCAGCCATGTCATGGAGGAGGCCGGCCACTGCGATTCACTGCTGTTGCTGCGCGACGCCCGGCTGCTGGCCCAGCTCACGCCCGCAGAATTACGGCGCCGTGGAGGCACGGACGATTTGGAACTGGCGTTCCTGCACCTGATCCGGGCGGATGAACAGGCGCAGGATGCCACCGTACAGGCATCGGGAGGGTCAAAGTGAACTGGCGGATGATGTGGGCGACGAATGTGCGGGTGCTCCAACAGCTCAAGGGCGATCCCCGCAGCATTGCGCTGATTCTGGTAGTGCCTTCGGTGCTGCTGGCCGTGGTGTATTGGCTCTACCAAAACGAGACGGTGCCGCCCGGCGCGCCGCGGACGTTCGACAGGGTGGGCCTGATGATGCTGGCCATCTTCCCGTTCGTCGTGATGTTCCTGGTCACTTCCATCACCATGCTGCGCGAGCGGACCTCCGGCACCCTGGAACGGCTGCTTACCACCCCGATCCACAAGGGCGACCTCCTGTTCGGCTACGCGCTGGCATTCTCGCTCATGGCCGCGCTCCAGTCCCTGGTGGCCACGGCCGTCGCCTACTGGGTGTTTGGCATGTCGATCCTGGGCAACGCCGGCTGGGTGGTTCTGGTGGCCGTGGTGAATTCCGTGCTCGGGGTGGCCCTGGGCCTGCTCTGCTCGGCATTTGCCACCACCGAATTCCAGGCCGTGCAGTTCATGCCCGTGGTGGTGATACCGCAAATCCTGCTGTGCGGGCTGTTTGTGGCGAGGGACCAGATGAATTCGGTCCTGGAGGCCATCTCGAATGTGCTGCCGCTGACGTATTCGGTGGCTGCGCTGCAGGAAATTGCCGGCCATGCCGACGCCACGTCCGCGATGGCCGCGGACCTGGTGGTGGTGGCGGCCTTCGTGGTGGCCGGGCTGCTTCTGGCGTCACTGACGTTGCGACGCCGGACGGCCTAGCCCCGTGCGCACCCCGCCCCAGCGCGGCCGCCGGCAGGGCCGCACCACCTCCCGCGAGCTGATCCTGGGCAGCGCCCGGAAACTGTTCGCCGAGCACGGCTATGCGGCCACCAGCCTGCGCGAGATTGCCCGGGAAGCCGGCGTGGACCCGGCCATGGTCCACCACTGGTTTACCGGCAAGGAGGAGTTGTTCAACGCCTGCGTGGAGCTGCCGGCCGATCCGGCGCAGGTGCTGGGCGGAGTCAGCGAAACAGCGGCTGAGGTGAGGGGCGAAGCGTTGCTGCGCGCCATCCTGGTGTTGTGGGATTCAGCCGCCCAGCCCGCATTGCTGGCGCTGCTGCGCAGCGCGGCCGGCTCCAGGGCCCAGGGCGCCCTGATCCGGCAGGTGCTTGTCAAGCGCGTCTTGGTCCGGGCCCTGGCAGGACTGCCGGGCAGCCAGACGGAATTGGACCGCCGCGGGGCACTGGTGGCCAGCCAGATGATCGGGCTGATGGTTTCGCGGTACCTGCTGCGGGTGGAACCGCTCGCCTCCGCCGGCCACGACGAATTGGTCGCCTTGATCGGCCCCACGCTGCAGCATTACCTGACGGGGCCGCTGCCCGGAATGCCGTGAACGTCACGGGCGGCCGCCATGGGCAGCTCTCCCCATCGCCCACAGCCGCCCCTGCCGCCTACGGTTAAGGTTCACGTCCACGGAAAACGCAGGAGTAACCATGACGCAAGGCCTGCAGGGCGCGGACCCGGAAGCGCTGCGCCAGTTTGCACGCGACATGGACCGTGCCGGCCAGCAGCTGCTGGCGCTGAAGCAGGAACTGGGCGCCCGCATCGCGAACAACATGCAATGGGAGGGCCCGGATGCTTTTGTGTTCCGCCACGCCTGGCAGTCATCCTATGCACCCGTGATCGGCAAGGCAGCCGCCATGCTCACGGACACCGCCCGGGCACTTAACGCCCAAGCCATGGGGCAGGAAACGGCCAGCCGCTAATTCCGGACTCCTCCCCAATCCGGCCCGCTGGCGAGCCAGCCGTCAGTTGAGCTGTGGTTGGCCACGGCAGATCCGTTTCGTCGGCAGTTGGCAACCAAAAGTACGGTCTAACACCCGATCCAACGTCCAACACCGGCTAACAGCAGCCCAAACGTCATCACACCTTGGAAGCGGCTGCGGTTCCACCGCCCATGTTCTGAACTTATTGAGGCACAGTCGCGAGATTTATTGACGCACAGCGAGGGTCTCATCGCACCAGGCCAGCCACGATTCCTCGAACACAATGCCCGCGCGCAACACCGCACGCTGCAGCTCCCCGGCCCGTTCCAGGGAAACCCCGGGCGGAAAGTCGCGCGCCTCAATGGTCCGGTACCGCTCCAGGGTGTCAGCGTGCAGCTCCCGGTGCCGGCGGATTTCCGCGCTCATGTCCACCGTTCCGAGCACGGCGGCCGCCCGCAGCCGCACCAGCAGGCTGTCCCGGATGGGCCGAGGATCTGCCTGCCGCAGGCTCCACCGCTCAAGCTCGGCGCGGCCCCGCGGCAGTACGTCAAAGTGCCGCTGGCTTCCCCGCGCCGTTGCCAGGCCGCGGGCGGCAATGAGCCGCTCACCTTCCAGCTTCCCCAGCTCCCGATAGATCTGCTGGTGCGTCGCCTGCCAAAAATGGCCCAGCGACTTGTCAAAACGGCGGGCCAGCTCCGCCCCGGTGCACGGCTTTTCCAGCAGCGAGGTCAGGATCGCGTGCGGCAGTGACATCGCCCGCCCGCTAAATCCGCGCCGCCAGCCGCGTGCCCTGGTCAATGGCCCGCTTGGCATCCAGTTCCACCGCCACGTCGGCTCCCCCGATGAGGTGCACAACGGCGCCGCCAGCTTCCAGCGCGGCCTGCAGTTCGCGCCGGGGGTCCTGGCCGGTGCACAGGATGATGGTGTCAACGGCGAGGACCGTGTCGGTGCCGTTGACGCGCAGGTGGAGTCCGGCGTCGTCAATCTTTTGGTATTCGACGCCCGGGACCATCTGGACACCCTTGGCGCGCAACTCGGTGCGGTGGACCCAGCCGGTGGTCTTGCCCAGCCCGGCGCCGATCTTGGTGGCCTTGCGCTGGAACAGGCCCACGCGGCGGTCCGGTCGTGGGGGCTGCGGCTCGGTGATGCCGCCGGGGCCGGTGTATTCGGGGTCGATCCCCCATTGCCTGTAGAACTTTTCCGGGACCAGCGTGGCGCTGGTCCCGTGCGCGGTGATGTACTCGGCCGTGTCGAAGCCTATCCCGCCGGCCCCGAGGATGGCCACGTTGGTGCCGACGGGCTTTTTGTCGCGCAGGACGTCCAGGTAGCTCAGCACGCTGGGATGGTCGACGCCGTCGATCTCGGGAATGCGCGGCAGGACGCCCGTGGAGAGGACCACCTCGTCAAAGCCGCCGGCCAGGAGGTCGTCCGCCGTGGCGGGAGTATTCAGCCGCAGGTCAATGCCGCGCAGCTGGATTTGGCGGTTGAAGTAGCGAATGGTCTCGTGGAATTCCTCCTTGCCGGGAATCTGCTTGGCGATGTTGAACTGGCCGCCGATCTCCCCCGCCGCCTCAAAGAGCGTCACCTGGTGGCCACGCTCCGCTGCGGTGACCGCGAATGCGAGCCCGGCCGGGCCGGCCCCCACCACGGCCAGCTGCTTCGGCGCGGTGGCGGGCTCGATCACGATTTCCGTCTCGTGGCAGGCGCGCGGGTTCACCAGGCAGGAGGACGTCTTGCCCACGAAGGTGTGGTCCAGGCAGGCCTGGTTGCAGGCGATGCAGCTGTTGATCTCGTCGCTGCGGCCCTCTGCGGCCTTGCGCATGAAAAACGGGTCGGCGAGGAAGGGACGGGCCATGGAGACCATGTCCGCGTGGCCGTCCGCCAGCAGGCCCTCCGCCACGTCGGGGGTGTTGATGCGGTTGGTGGTGACCAGCGGGATGCCCACCGAACCCATCACCTTTTTGGTCACCCAGGCAAAGCCTGCCCGGGGCACGGAAGTGACGATGGTGGGGATGCGGGCCTCGTGCCAGCCGATGCCGGTGTTGATAATGGTGGCACCGGCGGCTTCCACTGCCTGCGCCAGGGCAATGACTTCGGCCAGGGTGGAACCGTCTTCGACCAGGTCCAGCATGGAGAGCCGGTAGATGATGATGAAATTTTCGCCCACGCGTTCGCGCGTGCGGCGCACGATCTCCACGGGGAAGCGCATCCGGTTTTCATAGGCGCCGCCCCATTTGTCGGTGCGGTGGTTGGTGCGCCGGGCCACGAATTCGTTGATGAGGTAGCCCTCGGAGCCCATGATTTCCACGCCATCGTAGCCTGCATGCTGGGCGAGCTTGGCGGCGGCCGCGAAGTCCTCAACGGTCTGCTCCACCTCATCCCCCGTGAGCGGGCGCGGGGTGAGCGGACTGATGGGTGCCTGCACCGCACTGGGCGCCACCAGGTCCTTCTGCGATGCATAACGGCCAAAGTGGAGAAGCTGCAGGGCTATTTTGCCGCCTTCGGCGTGCACGGCGTCCGTGACGACCCTGTGCCGCTCGGCCTCCTCCGGTGTGCTGAGCTTGGCACCGCCCTTCATGGGGCGTCCGGCGTCGTTCGGTGAAATGCCGCCTGTGACCATCAGGGCCACGCCGCCACGCGCCCGCTCCGCGTAGAAGGCGGCCATCCGGTCAAAGCCTCCCGGAAGTTCTTCGAGCCCCACGTGCATGGAACCCATCAGCACCCGGTTGGGCAGCGTGGTGAAGCCCAGGTCCAGGGGCGTGAACAGGTGGGGGTAACTGGCACCAGACATTCATGCACTCCTTTGCGCAACAAGTTGCATAATCGTAGCGCAGAAACGCGGTGTTGGTTAGAACAGCACCGTGGCGAAGGTGCCCACCTGTTCAAAGCCGACCTTTTCATAGACGGCCCGTGCGCGGTGGTTGAAGTCGTTGACGTAAAGGCTGGTGACCGGAGCCAGGCGCTGCGCAAGAAGGACGACGGCGGCCATGTAGCCGGCGCTCAGCCCCAGGCCGCGGTAGCGGGGGTTCATCCACACGCCCTGGACCTGCGTGGCCCGGATGGTGACGGCACCAAGGTCGGCCTTGAAGATGACCTCCCCGTCGGGTTCGCAGTGGCTGAAGGAGTGGCCGTTGTTGATCAGCCATGCAACGCGGCGGCGGTAGTTTTCCTCCCCGCCCAAAAATGGTGAGTAACCCACCTCTTCTTCGAACATGGCTGCGGCAGCGGCCAGCACTTCGCTGAACCGGCTGCTGGAGCTGGACTCCAGCGCCGGGTTGGGGTCCAGCCCCGGCGGTCCGTCGATGACCAGCAGCGGCTGGTTTGCGCGGACCTCCTGGGCACTGATGCCGGCCAGGGAAAGTTCACCCATGATGCCCAAAACGGCGTCCGCCGGGCCGAAGATGGAGGCGTGCGGCTGCCAGTGCGTGGCAATCCAGCGGCCGAAATAGGCCGCCTGTCCGGGCTCAATGCCAATGGGGACCACATTGGAACCCACCCAGCATGCCGAAGCCAGCGGACCGCCGTCGTGCTCGAAAAGGCCGAGAATCACCGCACCGTGCTGTGCGGGCACGGCGCTGCCGCCCGTGGTGAGCAACGCATCGATGAAAACGTTGGCCACGGGGTCGCGCGCCACCAGGGTCCGGAGCGCGGCGGTGTCCCCATGGGCCAGGACACGCACCGGGCCCTGCTCGGCGCCTTTACGAGACGCTAACCACGGGGCCACCCGGGAGCGGATTGTCGGCATCGGACTCCATCTCTTCGGCGATTCTCATGGCTTCTTCAATCAGGGTCTCAACAATTTGGTCCTCGGGGACGGTCTTGATGACCTTGCCACGCACGAAGATCTGGCCCTTGCCGTTGCCGGAGGCCACGCCAAGGTCCGCCTCGCGGGCCTCGCCGGGTCCGTTCACCACGCAGCCCATGACGGCAACGCGCAGCGGCACTTCCATGCCTTCGAGCCCGGCGGTGACTTCCTCGGCCAGCTTGTACACGTCCACCTGGGCGCGTCCGCAGGACGGGCAGGAGACGATTTCCAGCTTCCGCGGGCGCAGGTTCAGCGACTGCAGGATCTGGTTGCCCACCTTGATCTCCTCCACCGGCGGGGCCGACAGTGAGACGCGGATGGTGTCGCCGATGCCCTTGGCAAGCAATGCCCCGAAGGCAACGGCGGACTTGATGGTGCCCTGGAAGGCGGGGCCGGCCTCGGTGACGCCCAGGTGCAGCGGCCAGTCGCCCTGCTCCGCGAGCATCTCGTATGCGGCGACCATGACGACCGGGTCGTTGTGCTTGACGGAAATCTTGAAGTCGTGGAAGCCGTGCTCCTCAAACAGGGACGCCTCCCACACTGCGGACTCCACCAGGGCCTCCGGGGTGGCCTTGCCGTACTTCTTCATGATGGAGGGCTCCAGCGAGCCGGCGTTGACGCCGATGCGGATTGAGGTGCCATGGTCCTTGGCGGCCTGGGCGATTTCCTTGACCTGGTCGTCAAACTTGCGGATGTTGCCGGGGTTCACCCTTACGGCCGCACAGCCGGCCTCGATGGCGGCAAAGACATATTTGGGCTGGAAGTGGATGTCCGCAATGACCGGGATCTGCGACTTTTTGGCAATGATGGGCAGGGCGTCGGCATCATCCTGCGAGGGACAGGCGACGCGCACAATGTCACAGCCGGATGCCGTCAGCTCGGCAATCTGCTGCAGCGTGGCGTTGATGTCCGTGGTCTTCGTAGTGGTCATGGACTGCACGCTGACGGGAAAGTCCGAGCCGACCCCGACGGAGCCGACCTTGATCTGCCGGGTTTTGCGCCGGGGGGCGAGGACGGGCGGTGGCAGTGGCGGCATTCCGAGGCTGACCGAGGTCAAAATATGCTCCTTGAAGTTATTTCAGGCGGTGCGTCCGCGGCGCCTACCTTGCAGCGCCGCGAAAAGGTTCACGCATCATCTGTTCTAAAGTGTAGGCGCGTTGGGCGCCATGCGTGGGCGGTGGCGGCTACGGCAGGTATTTGCTCAACTGGCCAATGACCGGCTTCCATTCGGAGACCTTCAGTCCCGTGACGCCGCCGCCTGCGCTCATCGGGTCCTGCTTGAGGATTTCGTGGACGGCTGCCTCGTCGGCGGCGTTTAAAATCAGGAGCGCCCCGGCGCCGTCTGCATAGGGTCCCGAGGCCAGCACCACTTCCGCCTCGGCCTGCGCCGCCAGCCATTCGCGGTGTTGGGGCCGGTGCTCCACACGGGCTTCCTCGGCTTCGGGACCATAAACATATTCAACAGCAAAGATCGTCATGCTTTCACCCTATAGCAGGAGGACTTTAGCCACTGTCGCCGCGGCGGCAGCCCACAGCAGTGACGTCATGGTTCCGATAATGAACCTTTCGCTGGCCGCCGGCGCCTGCTTTAGTTCCGGATACCGGCCCAGGCCCTTGATGGCGACCACGTAGGCGATGGCCACCGGCTGGCCCGTCAGGACGGCCAGTACGACGGCGGCCCTCTCCAACACGCCGATCAACAGTCCCCCTCGCAGAACCCCCGCCGTAACATCTCCCACGGGAGCAGTGGGAGGATCGACGTCCGGGGCCTGAGGTGCCTCGGGTGCGGGCAGCGCGTCTGGTGGGGCCGGCGCCTCGGGTGCGGGACCGGCGTCGGACACGGGTGGTCCCACAGGTGCGGCCGGGGACTCAGGGGTTCCTCCAGCACCAATTTCGTGGGCGTCGGCCGCGCGCACGGAATGCGACTTTGCCAGCCGCAGGACGCCGGCCGTCAGCGGCCAGCCTCCCAGGCAGGCCACGGCGACTGTCAGTGCCATCCAGAGAAATGTCATCTGTCCTCCTGTTCGGTTCCCAGCGTAGCCAGCCGGGCAGACAAACGACGCCGGGGCATGCCGGACGTGCGCCCCGGCCCGCGAAACCCGCTATCGGTCAGCATGGCCCAGGAGCAGCTCGGCGGCAGCCCGCCCTCCGCGCTCCTCCTGCCAACCCGACCGCAGGATCGCCTTGCTGACCGCCTGCGGACTGATGCCAAGCGCCTTGGCAACGTCAACCTGACGGCGGGATTCGGCCCGGTCCAGGGCGTCCAGCACCCGCCATTCGGCCCCCGTGCGCCGGCGGACCAGGTCGCCCACAAGCACCAGGACGGCCCCGGCCGCCGCGGCGTGGCCGCGGCCCGGTTCCAGCCCGCCAGGCATTGCCCCCTTCGCCACAGCCGCCTGGACGGACAGGGGAACGCGCTCCCCTGCCTTTTTGGCCTTGTCCACGGCTTGTCGGGCCAGCACGAATGCGGCGCCGGCACCCTCCCGCGGGCTGGCGGGCAGTGGCAGGTCCACGCCGCCGATGCCGATGCCCACGTACCAGTGTCCTGCGCGGAGCGCCCTCATGGACACCTCCACGACAGACCGGGGATCATCGAGCACGCCTTGGATTTCGTCGCCGACGGATCGCTCAAACGGGCGAACCACGGGCACGTCCCGGAGTGTGGACAAAAGCTCCGGAACGAGGTCGGCGCCCTTGCGGCTGCCGCGCTGGTCAATCGTCATGACAAACATGAATGAATCATAATCGGTTGATTACTTATAATCAACTAATTTCAGATGACCAAACTGCCTCCGGAAGCCGACGCGTCGGCATGGCGACCCGACGCGCGGGGACGGCCTGGTGAGCAGGCCGATGGGGCTTTCACTGTGTCCCACACCATATTCGGGTATCGTGTGGTTAGACCACATATTTCACAGAAGCCCAATCCCGGAGGAAGCCTTGACGCAAACCATCGATCCCGGCAACACGAAATTCCCGGCCCCACGGCGGGCCGCGGCCGCACCGGCTCCCGCCAAAACGCCAGCCGCACTCAAGCGCCGCTTCCCCAAGTACGCCGACCTGGCACCCCTGATGCAGTTCAAGAAGCCGGAGTTCAGCAGGTCGGCCAGGCTTCGGAGCGCCAGCACCATCTGGGACCTTCGGGATATGGCCAAGCGCCGCACCCCGCAGGCGCCGTTTGACTACACGGATGGCGCCGCCGAAGCGGAAATCACCCTGCGCCGGGCCCGCCAGGCCTTCCTGGACATCGAGTTCCGCCCGGGCATCCTGCGTGACGTCTCGAGCATTGACTTGAGCACCAGCATTCTGGGCGCGAAATCGAAGCTGCCGGTGGGAATCGCACCCACGGGCTTTACCCGGATGATGCAGTCCGAGGGCGAATATGCCGGCTCCCAGGCAGCCCAGGCAGCAGGAATCCCCTACACGCTCTCCACCATGGGCACGGCGTCAATTGAAGATGTGGCCGAAGCTGCCCCGGACGGCCGCAACTGGTTCCAGCTATACCTGTGGACCGACAGGGAGCGTTCGCTGGAGCTGATAGAGCGTGCGGCGCTGGCCGGCAATGACACCTTGATGGTCACGGTGGACACCGCCGTTGCCGGGGCCAGGCTCCGCGACGTCCGCAACGGCATGACGATCCCGCCGGCGCTGACGATCAAGACGGTGCTGGACGCCTCCTACCGTCCGGCCTGGTGGTTTAATTTCCTCACCCACGAGCCGTTGATGTTTGCCTCGCTCTCGCGCTACTCCGGAACTGTTGCCGACCTCATCAACTCCATGTTTGATCCCACCCTGACGTTTGCGGACCTCGATTGGCTGCGCGAAACCTGGAAGGGGAAGCTGGTGGTCAAGGGCATCCAGACCGTCGAGGACGCACGCAAGGTGGTGGACCACGGGGCAGACGGCATCATTCTCTCCAACCACGGCGGCCGCCAGCTGGACCGGGCCCCCATCCCGTTCCACCTGCTGCCGGACGTCTCCGCCGCGCTCAAGGCGGACAACAGCGACGCAGCCGTCATCCTGGACACCGGCATCATGAGCGGAGCGGACATTGTCGCCGGGCTGGCCATGGGCGCAGACTTTACGTTGATCGGCCGGGCCTACCTTTACGGCCTCATGGCCGGCGGGCGGGCGGGCGTGGACCGCGCCTTGGAAATCCTCGAGACGGACATGCGCCGCACCATGGCACTGCTGGGCGTCAGCAAGGTCTCCGAGCTGACCCCGGACCACGTCCACATCCTCAAGGCATAACCTCCAACGTGTTGAACGCGTTGAGAGGGCCATTATCCCCGGGGCGCCCCTGGGACATCCGCCCTCTCAACGCTTTGCCTGGTGGCCATCTGCCCCTGAACGAAGAGCGCTAACCAAACAGGTTGACGGGCTTGACGATGTCCGCGTAGATCAGCAGTGCCCCCATGACCATCAGCAGCGATGCGGCCACATAGGTCACCGGCAACATTTTGGCGATGTCGAATGCCCCGGGATCCTTCTTCTTGAACAGCTTGGCAACGGTCCGGCGGGCACCTTCATACAGCGCGCCCAGGACGTGTCCGCCGTCGAGCGGCAGCAGCGGGATCAGGTTGAAGACGAACAAGGCCAGGTTCACGCCGGCCATCAGGCCGATCAGCGTGGCGATGCGGGAGCTCAGCGGCACCTGTTCCATGGAGGCGACCTCGCCAGCCACCCGGCCCACACCCACCACGGAGATGGGGCCGTTGGGATCACGGGGTTGCGAGCTGAACGCGGCCTGGGCCACGCCCACCAGCTTTTGCGGAAGGTGGAAGACCACGCCGCCGATCTGGGCGATGTTGTTACCCACGGCGGGCAGCACCGCAGCAGCTGATTCGGGCACCAGGGCGGAGGTGGGGCCCATGCCAATAAAACCGGCAGACACGGTTTCCGGCTTGCCGTCGGCGTCAACTTTGGCGTTGCCGTTGGCATCCACCACCGGCCGCGCGGTCAGGACCGGGGTGATGGCGGTGGTGATGGTCTCGCCGCCGCGCTGGTAGCTCATTTGCACGGACTTGCCGGCGGAGGCCCTGATCCACTCGGTCAGGGTGGTCCAGTTGGTAACGGCCCTGCCGTCAAAGGTCTTGATGACGTCGCCGGGCAGCAGCCCAGCAGCAGCGGCCGGCGTCTTGGTGCAGGTGGAATGGTCCGCGGGCTCGGGCTGCCCATACGCCACCTGGCAGGCGCTGACCTGTGAAAGCGTGGTGGTGGCCTGGGCCGAGCCAAACCCCATGAGCAGCACACCCGTGAGAACAATGCCGATCAGCAGGTTCATGGCGGGCCCGCCCAGCATGATGATGATCTTCTTCCAGACCGGCAGCCTATAGAACACGCGGTTGGAGTCCTCGGGCCGCACGTCCTCGTGGGCCAGGCTGCGGGCCTCGGTGGCCAGCGTCTGGAACATGCCGGTACTGGAGGGCCGGACGCTGCCGTCCACCGGGTTGGGCGGGTACATCCCGATCATGGCGACGTAGCCGCCGGCAGGGATGGCCTTGAAACCATATTCGGTTTCGCCCTTTTTCCGGGACCAGATGGTGGGACCGAAGCCGATCATGTACCGGCTCACGCGGACGTTGAAGAGCTTGGCGGGCAGCAGGTGGCCCACCTCGTGCAGCGCAATGGAAACCACCACGCCGATTGCGACGAATAGCACGCCGCTAATGAAAAGCAATACAGTCACAATGAACTTTCTAGCTACAAGTTTTCCGGCACATCACAAACCCTGCTGCGGCCAAGCCGTTCAGGCCTTGCCGGCCAACAGCTCGTTGCCGCGCCGCCGGGCCCACACTTCAGCTTCCAGCACCGACTCTAGCGTCAGCTCCGAATCCGGTGTGTGTTCCCTGAGAACTTCCGCAATGGTGTCCACAATGTCCAGGAAGCCGATGCGCCCCGCATGGAACGCGTGCACGGCCTCCTCGTTCGCCGCATTGTATACGGCCGGGCAGGTGCTCCCCCGCCGGGCGGCTTCCTTGGCAAGCTCGACGGCGGGAAACGCGGCGTTGTCCAGCGGTTCGAACGTCCAGGTGGCAGCCTTCGTCCAGTCGCACGCCTGCACCGCACCGGGGACGCGTTCGGGCCAGCCGAGCCCCAGGGCGATGGGCAGGCGCATGTCCGGCGGCGAGCACTGGGCCAGCGTTGAACCATCGGTGAACTGCACCATGGAATGGACCACGGACTGCGGGTGCACCACCGCCTCAATGCGGTCCAGCGGCACGTCGAAGAGCAGGTGCGCCTCGATGACTTCCAGGCCCTTGTTCACCAGGGTCGCGGAATTGGTGGTAACCATGGGGCCCATGTCCCAGGTCGGGTGTTTGAGCGCCTGGGCGGGGGTGACACCGCCCAGTTCGGCCCGGGTCCGTCCGCGGAACGGCCCGCCGGAAGCGGTGACAATCAACTTTTCCACCTCACCGGGCGAGCCTGCGCGCAGGGCCTGGGCAAGCGCGGAGTGCTCGGAATCGACCGGCACCAGCTGCCCGGGAGAGGCCGCGTCCTTGACCAGCTGGCCGCCCACAATCAGCGACTCCTTGTTGGCCAGGGCCAGGATGGCCGTGGTGCCCAGGACGGCCAGAGTCGGTGCCAGCCCGATGGACCCGGTGATGGCGTTAAGCACCACGTTGGCCGCATTCTCCGTCCCCGCCGCCCACGTGGCGATGGCGGTGGAGGCATCGGGGCCGGCCACGATCTCCGGCATGTATCCGGGGTCCCCTGCCGCAGCGGCACGGGAGGCGATCAGCGAACGGAGGTGCCCGGCGTCGTCCGCGGCAGTGCCCACGGCCCCGGCACGGGTCAGGACGGCCTGCTCCGCCAGCAGTTCAAGGTTGCCGCCCCCCGCACTAAGTGCGGTGACGGTGAACCGCCGCGTCCCGTCCGGCAGGGTGGCCCGTTCGACGACGTCCACGGCCTGGGTGCCGACGGAACCGGTGGAACCCAGGATGATCACTTTTCGCTGTTGCATGCTTCCAGTATTCCCCAAGCGCTCCCCATGCCCGCAAGCTCGCATCGGGTCCCTCGCTCTTGTGGGCCCATCCACCCGCTGTCGTACTTTTGATTCCCGCACGCCCCACCCAACGCCGTATCACCTTTGGTGCCGTTTTCTGAATCGCCGTATCACCTTTGGCACGGGATTGATGAACGCCGTAACACTGGTGTGACAATCGGACCGAACGCCCTCCCTTCAGACGGGAGGGCGTTCCGCATTTAGGCGCCAAAGGTGATACGGCGTCGCCCGAAAACCTACCAACGGTGATACAGCGTCGATCGGGTCAGGGGGCCGCGCGGCGCAGCGTTTCCAGTGCGTGCTTCAGGATGGGACCGTCCACCATTTGCCCCTTGTACGCAAAAACCCCCGTGCCTGCAGCGTCGGCGGCGGCCAACAGTTCGCGGGCGGCGGCAACGTCCGCCTTCGTGGGCCGGTAGGCGTCACGGATGACCTGCACCTGGCTGGGGTGGATGCAGGCCTTGGCAGCAAAGCCGCTGGCCACGGCGTCGTCCGCTTCGGCGGAGAGTCCGGCGAGGTCCGCGATGTCGGCATAAATGGAGTCGACGGCCACCTTTCCGGCGGCCCCGGCGGCGAGCAGCAGCTGCGAGCGTGCATGGCGCGCCACATCTCGGTAGGTGCCCGCCCGGGGGCTGCTGCTGTCAAAGCGGCTGGAGGTGCCGCCCAGGGAAGCCACCAGGTCCTCGGCACCCCACATCAGTGCGACGACGTTGGCCACCCTCGCCAGCGCGGGGGCAGCCAGAATGCCCGCCGCGGTTTCGCACAGGGCCACCACCCTGTAGCCGGCGAGCGCCGCAATCGCACCCGGATCCTCGGCCTTGGCGACCATGATGGTGCGGTACCCGGTCCGGGCCAGGGCCGCCAGGTCCAATTCGCTTTCCGGGGTACCCAGGGCGTTGATCCGCACCAGGGTGGTGGCCGTCTCCAGCGGGTTTTCCACGAGGTGCCCGCGGGCCCGGGCCTTGGCCTCCGGCGCCACGGCGTCCTCCAGGTCGAGGATGACGGCGTCGGAACGCTTCGCGGCCTTGGGGTACCTGTCGGGGCGGTCGGCCGGGGTAAACAGGAGCGTGGGACCCATGGCGAAGGTTTTGTTCGGGACGTTCATGGTGCGCTCCTTGGGTGCCGTATTCGTGGCGTCGGGTTCGTGGTGCCGGGACCTCATTTGGTTGGCGTGAGCCAGAACAGGGCGGTGCGGCTGGCCTTGCCCACCACGGTGCCGTCCTGGTTGCGGCCCGTGTGGACCATGGTGACAATGCCTTGGCCCGGCCGGGATGATGAGAGCCGCTTTTCCGTCACGACCGTCTCCGTGTAGAGCGTGTCCCCGTGGAACAGGGGGTGCGGGAAGGAGATGTCCGTCATTCCCAGCTGCGCCACGATGGTGCCCTGGGTCAGCTGCGCCACCGACTGCCCCACCATGGTGGACAGCGTGAACATGGAGTTCATGAGCCGTTGGCCAAACGGCTGCGTGGCGCTCCATGCGGCGTCGAGGTGCAGGGCCTGGGTGTTCATGGTCATGGTGGTGAACAGGACGTTGTCCGTCTCCGTCATGGTGCGCCCGGGCCGGTGTTGATACACGACGCCGGTCCCCAGCTCTTCGTAGTACAGTCCCCTCTGCGTGACCACCCGTTCCTCCGCGCTCATACAGTGTCCAAATCATGCATCTCAAGGTTCAGCGGTGCACCGGTGGCGGCGACTATTTCCGCCACTGTCACCCCCGGTGCCAGTTCCTTCAGGACGAGCCCGTCCGGCGTCACTTCAATGACTGCACGATCGGTCACGATCAGGTCCACGCAGCCCTTGCCCGTCAGCGGCAGCGTACAGCTTTCGAGGATTTTCGGGTTCCCCGCCTTGTCGGTGTGCTCCATCATGATGATCAGCTTCTTGGCGCCAAACACCAGATCCATCGCGCCACCCATGCCCTTGACCATTTTGCCCGGGATCATCCAGTTGGCGAGGTCGCCGTTTTGGGCCACCTGCATGGCACCGAGCACGGCCACATCCACATGGCCGCCGCGGACCATGCCGAAGGACAGCGCCGAATCAAAGAAAGCCGCCCCCTTGTTGACCGTGACGGTTTCCTTGCCGGCGTTGATCAAATCGGGATCGACGTCGGCATCCAGCGGGTACGGGCCGGTGCCGAGAATTCCGTTTTCCGAATGCAGCACCACCTCCACCCCCGCCGGGATGAAGTTCGGAATCAAGGTGGGCATACCGATGCCGAGGTTCACGTACTGCCCGTTGTGCAGTTCCCGCGCCACCCGGGCGGCAAGTTCGTTGCGTGTCAGTGCCATGGTCAGGCCTCCTTCGTTTCGACAGGCGCGACGACCGGGTCGGAGACGGTTCGCTTTTCGATGCGCTTTTCGCTGCCCGGGCTGCCGGCCGGGACGTGGACCACGCGCTGGACAAAGATGCCCGGCACGTGGACGTGCTCGGGGTCGAGCTCGCCGGGTTCCACCAGTTCCTCCACTTCGGCGATGGTGGTCTTCCCTGCCATGGCGCACAGTGGGTTGAAGTTCATGGCCGTGGCATGGAAGACCAGGTTGCCGTGGCGGTCCCCCTTCCAGGCATGAACCAACGCATAGTCGGGGGTGAGGGACTCCTCGAGCACAAAGTCGGCGCCGTTGAAGGTGCGCACCTCCTTGGGTTCGGAGGCAATCGCCACGCCGCCGGCGCCGTCGTACTTGCGGGGCAGTCCGCCCTCGCTGACCTGGGTTCCCACCCCGGCGGCTGTATAGAAGGCGGGGATGCCGGCGCCACCGGCGCGAAGCTTCTCCGCCAGGGTGCCCTGCGGGGTGAGTTCGACTTCGAGCTCCCCGGCCAGGAACTGGCGGGCAAACTCCTTGTTCTCCCCCACGTAGGAGGAGATGGTGCGGCGGATGCGGCCGTCAGTCAACAGGACGCCCAGGCCCCAGTCGTCCACGCCGCAGTTATTGGAGATGGTCTCCAATTCCGTGGTGCCGGCGTCGTGCAGGGCCTGGATCAGTGCCACCGGGATGCCGCACAGGCCGAAGCCGCCCACGGCCATGGACGCTCCGTTGTGGATGTCGTGGACGGCGGCGGCAGCGGAGGCAACCACTTTGTTAATCATCGCTAATACCTTTCACTGTGTTGGGGACTGGTCTCAACAGGCTCGACACCGTCAGTCACAGGCCGAGTTCGCGGGCTATGAGCATGAGCTGCACTTCCGTGGTGCCCTCCCCTATCTCCAGGATCTTCGAATCACGGTAGTGGCGGGCCACGGCGAACTCGTTGATGAACCCGTAGCCGCCAAAAACCTGGGTGGCGTCGCGGGCGTTGTCCATGGCCGCCTCGCTTGCGACCATCTTAGCGATGGCCGCCTCGGTCTTGAACGGCTTGCCGGCCAGCATGCGGGCGGCGGCGTCGTAGTAGGCCAGCCGGGCGGTGTGGGCGCGGGTCTGCATGCGGGCGATCTTGAATGAGATGCCCTGGTAGTGGCCAATGTTGTGGCCAAAGGCCGAGCGGTCCTTGGCGTAGCGGACGGCCTCGTCCACGCAGCCCTGCGCAGTTCCGGTGGCCAGGGCGGCGATGGCGATGCGGCCCTCGTCCAGGATGGACAGGAAATTCGCATAGCCCCGGCCCCGGACGCCGATCAGATTTTCCTCGGGCACGTGCACGTCCACGAGGGTCAGTGGGTGAGTGTCGGAGGCGTTCCAGCCCACCTTGTTGTACGCCTTCTCCACGGTGAACCCGGGCGTTCCGTTGGGCACCAGGATGGTGGAGATTTCCTTCTTGACGGAGCCGTTGGCACGTTCGGAGGTGCCCGTCACCGCCGTCATGGTCACAAACTTCGTGATGTCCGTGCCCGAGTTGGTGATGAACTGCTTGTGCCCGTCGAGGATCCATTCCCCACCCTCAAGCCGCGCCTTGGTGGTGGTGCCCCCGGCGTCGGAGCCGGCGTCGGGCTCGGTCAAGCCAAAGCCGGCAAGCGCCTCGCCCGCAGCCAGGGAGGGCAGCCACTCCTGCTTTTGGGCCTCGGTGCCAAAGCGGTGGACCGGCATGGCGCCCAGTGAGACGCCGGCCTCGAGCGTGATGGCCACTGACTGGTCCACTCGGCCCAGTTGTTCCAGGGCCAGCGCCAGCGCGAAGTAGTCCCCGCCCATGCCGCCGTATTCCTCCGGGAAGGGCAGCCCGAACAGGCCCATCTCCCCCATTTGCGCCACGACGTCATAGGGGAAGCTGTGTTCCTCGTCGTGCTTGGCGGACACGGGGGCCACCACGTTGTCGGCGAAGTCCCGGACGGTGTCGCTGAGGTCCTGGTATTCGTCGCTGAGGTCAAAATTAGGCATTGGGTTCTCCTTCGAAGGCTTGAATGGTGGCAACAATCTGGTCTGCCTTGACCAGGCTGCCAACGGTGACGCTGAGGTGGACGGTGCCGGCCACGCCGGCGGTGAGCTGGTGCTCCATCTTCATGGCCTCGACAGCCAGCAGCACGGTGCCGGCCTCCACTCGCGATCCGCTGTCCACGCTCACAGTGGTGACGGTGCCGGGCATGGGGCTGCGCACGTCCGGGTTGGCGGCAGCGTCCTCATGCTCGATCCCGGAAAGCATGCGGTGTGTGGCAGCGTCGCGGGTCAGCACGGGCACCTGGACGGTCCAGCCATCGCTGCCCAGGATGACGGCGCCCCCCTGAAACGCCACCCGGTACTGTCGGGACCCGCCGTCCCAGAGCAGCTCCAGCCCGCTGCCCTGCGCATCGACGAGCCGGGCGCTGTGTTCGCTGCTTTCGCCGGCCGCCATGACATGCACGACGCCGGCCCCTTCCGTGCCGCTGACCGTCACCACATCGGTGCGGCCGGGACCCGCAAAGGCAACCCGCCACGGGGCAGAATCGCCAAGCCGCCACCCGTCGGTGCGTGACCACGGACGGGGAGGCGGCGGAGACCCGACCACCGGATAGGCGGTGGAGCCAGCGTTTCCGTAGCTCACGTCAAGGAGGCTGTAAGGCCGCCCGCGGCCGTCGGCCGGGAAGCGACCGAGGGAACGCTGGTCCGCCGCCGAGGGAGCCTGGGTCTCGACGCGGGCTTCGACGAGCTCGACCGCGGAGCGCCACCACAGCGCCGCCGCGGCGTACTCGGCAGCCCCCAGCTGTCGGAACGCCATGTCGGGAAGCTTGCGCTCAATGAGGTTCGTGTCGAGCCGACCGGCCTGCACGTCGTCGTCGTTGATGAGCAGGCGCAGGTATTCCACGTTCGTGGACACACCCAACACCACATAGTCGCGCAGCGCCGCATCCAGCCGGGCCAGCGCCTCGGAACGGTCCGCACCCCAGGCAATGACCTTGGCCAGCATGGGGTCGTAGTTCGCTGAAATTTCCAGGCCCGGCAGGAGCGAGCCGTCCACCCGCACGCCGGTGCGCGCGGCCACGGATTCATCCAGCACGGACACGGTGCCGACCGAGGGCAGGAACCCCTGCGCCGGATTTTCCGAGTACACCCTGGCCTCTACCGCATGCCCTTCGAGCACGACGCCGGCCTGGGCCACCGTGAGCCTCTCCCCCGCCGCGATCCGCAGTTGCCAGGCGACCAGGTCAAGGGTTTCCCCGTTGGCCCGCACCACCATTTCGGTGACGGGGTGCTCCACCTGCAGCCGGGTGTTCATCTCCATGAAGAAGAATTCCTCGGGGTTGTCGTTGGAGACCAGGAACTCCACCGTGCCGGCGCCCGTGTAGTTCACGCTGGCGGCCGCGGCGCACGCGGCCGCTCCGATGCGGGCCCGCGTGGCGCCGCCGTCGTCCAGGGAATCCAGCAGCGGTGACGGGGCCTCCTCAATGACCTTTTGGTGGCGGCGCTGGAGGGAGCATTCGCGCTCGCCCAGATGGATCACATTGCCGTAATTGTCGCCGAGGATCTGCACCTCAATGTGGCGGGGGGTGGAAACGAGGCGTTCCAGGAACAGGGTGTCGTCGCCAAAGGAGCTGGCCGCCACGCGCCGGGCCGTGGCCAGCGTGGCCGGCAGTTCCTCCGGCCCCCACACGGCGTGCATGCCCTTGCCGCCGCCACCGGCGGACGGCTTGATCAGGAGGGGGTAGCCGATGCCTTCCGCAGCCGCCATCAGGTCCGCGTCCGTGAGCCCTGGCTCGGAGATGCCCGGAACCACGGGCACGCCGGCCGCTGACACATGGTTTTTGGAGCGGATCTTGTCCCCCATGACGTTCAGCGCCTCGATGTTGGGGCCGATGAACGTGATGCCTGCGTCCGCCAGCGCCCGGGCAAACGCCAGGTTTTCGGACAGGAAGCCATAGCCGGGGTGGACGGCTTGTGCGCCGGATTCCCGGCAGGCGGCCACGATGGCGGCAATGTTCAGGTAGCTTTCACTCGCGGCAGCCGGGCCGATGCACAGCGCTTCGTCGGCCTCGCGCACATGGCGGGCACCGGCGTCGGCCACGGAATAGACGGCTACGGACCGGATGCCCAGCGTCTTCAGGGTGCGGATGACGCGGCAGGCAATCTCGCCGCGGTTGGCGACCAGAACCGTGTCAAAAAGGGCGGGTTCAAGGGTTGGGGTCAAGGCTGGCTCACATTCTAAAGAGGCCGAAGGAGGTGTCCGGCAGCGGCGTCCGGGCACAGACGTCCAGGGCCAGGCCCAGCACGGTGCGGGTGTCCGCGGGGTCGATGACGCCGTCGTCCCAAAGCCGGGCCGTGGAGTAATACGGGCTGCCCTGGTCCTCGTACTGGGCCCTGATGGGGGCCTTGAAGGCCTCCTCGTCCTCGGCGGACCACTCCTCCCCAAGCCGTTCACGCTGGTCCCGCTTGACGGTGGCCAGGACGGAGGAGGCCTGGTTGCCCCCCATGACGGAAATGCGGGCGGCCGGCCACATCCACAGGAAGCGCGGCGAGTAGGCCCGCCCGCACATGGAGTAGTTGCCGGCGCCAAACGAGCCACCCACGATGACGGTCAGCTTGGGCACACGCGCCGTGGCGACAGCGGTGACCATCTTGGCGCCGTGCTTGGCAATGCCGCCCTGTTCGTAGTCCTTGCCCACCATGAAGCCGTTGAGGTTTTGCAGGAAGATCAGCGGAATGCCGCGCTGGTCGCACAGTTCAATAAAGTGCGCGCCCTTCATGGCCGACTCGCTGAACAGCACGCCGTTGTTCGCCACAATGCCCACCGGGTGGCCGTGCAGCCGGGCGAAGCCGGTGACCAGCGTGGTGCCGTAGTTCTTCTTGAATTCATGGAATTTGCTGCCGTCGACAAGGCGTGCGATCACTTCGCGGATGTCATAGGCAGTGTTGAGGTCAGTGGGGACGGCGCCGTACAGCTCGCCCGGATCCGCCTCCGGTGCCAGGACGGGATCCAGATCCCAGGCCGGGGACGGGTTTTCCGGCAGGGTGGCCACAATGTCGCGCACAATTTGCAGGGCGTGTTCGTCGTTTTCGGCCAGGTGGTCCACCACGCCTGAGATGCGGGCGTGGACGTCGCCGCCGCCCAGCTCCTCCGCCGTGACAATTTCCCCGATGGCCGCCTTCACCAGCGGCGGACCGCCCAAAAAGATGGTGCCCTGGTTGCGGACTATGACGGTCTCGTCGCTCATGGCCGGAACGTAGGCGCCGCCGGCCGTGCAGGATCCCATGACGGAGGCGATCTGCGGGATCTTCCGTGCAGACAGCTGGGCCTGGTTGAAGAAGATCCGGCCAAAGTGCTCCCTGTCCGGAAACACCTCGTCCTGTTTGGGCAAAAAGGCGCCGCCGGAATCCACCAGGTAGATGCACGGCAGCCGGTTTTCCAGCGCAATCTCCTGCGCCCGCAGGTGCTTCTTCACCGTCATCGGGTAATAGGTCCCGCCCTTGACGGTGGCGTCGTTGGACACCACCATGACGTGTCGGCCGTGGACCACGCCGATGCCGGCGATCACCCCGGCCCCCGGCGATGCGTCGTCGTACATCCCGTTGGCTGCCAGGGGCGCGATCTCCAAAAACGGGCTGCCGTCGTCAAGCAGGCGGTCAACACGGTCCCTCGGCAGCAGCTTCCCGCGCGCCACGTGGCGTTCGCGGGATTTCGCCGGACCGCCCAGCGCCGTGGTGCGCAGGCGTCCGCGCAGCTCGGCCACCAGTTCACGCTGCGCGGCGTCATTGCGCACGAACGCGTCCCCGCCCGGCTCCACGCGGCTTTGCAAAGTCTCCATTGACGAGTATTCCGTTCCCGGCCGCAGACACCGGACGGTGCCTTACATCGGCCGAATTCACATGCTAAGTTAATAGTCACTAACTGAGTTTCAGGTTAGCCCGTGAATTCTGTGATGTCCAGCACAAGGAAAAGCATGAGCGAGTCCCCAGCCACCACGCGCACCGAGGCCAAGGCCAACCGTCGCACCGTGCTGCTCGATTCCGCCGCCCTCCTGTTTGCCCAGCGCGGCTTCAACGGCGTGTCCATCGAGGACCTTGGCGCGGCCGCCGGCGTGAGCGGACCGGCCGTGTACCGGCACTTCAGCGGCAAGCAGGCCCTCCTGGGCGCGCTGCTGGTGGGCGTGAGCGAGGACCTGCTGGCCGGCGGGCGCGCCGTACTTGACGCCGGGGCCGACGACGCCACCTCCCTGCGTGAACTGCTCGCGTTCCAGGTCGACTTCGCCCTGGCTAAACCTGATGTGATCCGCGTCCAGGACCGGGACTTTGATTCGCTCAGCCCCGAGGACCGCCGCCAGGTGCGCGCCCTGCAGCGCGCTTACGTGGAGCTGTGGGTTGAGGTGCTGGGCCGGCTCTACCCGGAGCGGGATGCACCATTGCGGCGCCTGCAGGCCCACGCCGTGTTTGGCCTGATCAACTCCACCCCACACAGCGTGCGGCTGCACGGCCGGCGCGCCGATACGGCCACGGCCCGCCCGGTGCTGGAGACCATGGCCTGGAACGGGCTGGCCGGCACGCTGCCGTAGACGGGCCGCCATGACGGCGACCGGCCCATGGTGCCGATGCCATGCGCGGAAGGGTGTTGGTGCGGCCAGGCACGTGTAGGTTCTCAAGCTGGCTGTCGGTATTCTCAAATTCGGGTCACCAAGCCTTGGCCTGGTGTGGACGTCAACAAGACCAAGACTCCCGAGCCAGTCGATGATCCGTGCGTCCCGCAAAGGGAACCTCTTATGGGACTCAAAGGCGGCGTGACCCCGAACTACCGGGTCACGCCGCTTGGAACGCTGACTTTGACTTACGGCCATGCGGCCCTGGTATTTGTCAGATGGTGTAGTTGAAGTAGACGATCTGGTTGGGACCGGTGCCGACTGCGGCCTGTTTCTGTACCCGCTTGCCGTTGTAGACATCCGCGAAGCTGTAGGTGCCAGGGAGCATCTCGGTTTGCACGATCTTCTTGTTGTTTGGGTTCTCAGTGGTGATGTTGCGCCAGCTGCCGGCGTAGAAGGACGCCGCGCCGCTGATGATCCCGCTGACCTTGCCTGCGCCGGTGACCGATTGTGTCTGCACATTCACCAGCGTGGTCGCGAACGCAACAGTCTGCGTCGCATTCGCGTGGTTGTTCGGGTTGGGCTCTATGACCGTGTACTGCTTCTGGCTGCGCATCCCGTTGTAGGTCACTGCGAAGCTGTAGGTGCCCGGCAACATCTCAGCCTGCGCACCGGTCATATCGCGCCAGCTGCCGGCATAATACGACGCGGAATCGGCAGTGAGGGCGGCGCCCTTGCTGCTCTGCAGGCCCACGTTCACCAACGCGGTGTGGAAGTACACGGACTGGCTGCTATTCGCACCATTGTTCGGGTTCGGTTCGAGGACCGTGAACTTCTTCTGTTCCCGAGTGCCGTTGTAGACATTCTGGAAGGAGTACGTGCCGGGTAGCATCTGGGCCTGCACTATGCGGGAATCGTTCGCATTGGGGGTCGTGATCGGATGATACTCACCAGCCGCATAATACGATGCGGACGCACCACCGATGGGCGTGCTCGTGTGACTTTGGGTCCACACGTTCACCAACGCAGTATGGAATTCGACGGACTGCGAAATGCCGGATACCACCTGACCGTTGACCTGTTGCCGAGTGCCGTTGTAGGTCATCGCGAACGAGTAGCTACCGGGCGGGATTTGCGCATCCACCGTGCCCTTAATGCCAGTGGTACCGATCGTATGCCAGGCCCCACTGGCATAATAAGATGCGGTTCCGCCGGCCAGCGGGTTCCCGCGGCTGTCTTTCAACACTGTGGTCGCAGTCGTTGTGGTGCCGGATCCCTGGTAGACGGCGAGAGTCAGCGTCTGCTCCGCGGCCGTGGTGAGGCCGCCCGCGGCAGCTGTCTTCTGGTCCCAGGTGCGGCCCGGGGTGGTCGCTGCCTTTGCAGAACCGATCCCCAAAACCAGCCCGGAGTACCGGTTGACGAGCCGGAAGCTGCCGGTCGCCTCCCCTGTTGTAGGCGACGTGTTCGGCACGATGAACCACTGCTGGCCGACGCCGGCTGCATCCTTCGCCGTGAGGGTCAACGGTGTGCCCCAGGCGCGGTCCGACGTCTTCGAAGCGTCGACGCCGAGCAGCACGCCAGCTTGGTCGGTGATCGTGTACGCGCCATCGCCGCTGGCAGCGAAGGTCCAGGCCCCGGCTGCTTTGTCGGCCGTGGCCGCGCTTGTCAGGCCCGTGCCGGCGGCGGTCACGGTGAGCAACTGCTTGTCACCGTTCGCGATTGTGTACGCCTTGGTGGTGTCGATCGCGGCCGCTGGCTTGTCGACGTCGATCGTGATGTTTGCGTACTGCGCTGAAGAGTTGTTCATGCAACCGAATGAGCAGTATGAGCGGAACGACTTGCCTACGACGGCCGAGTTCGTCTTGTTGGCCGGGTCGATGAACCAGCGGTACCACGACGCCGTCGTGTAGGCCTTGCCCGTATCGCCGAGCTTGAACCACTTCTGGGTAGCGAGGTTCTTCGTGGCGTAGAACTCCTGCGGTGCGGTACCCGACTGGTCGGGGTTCTGTGGCTCGCCGATATACAGGCCGAGGTACGCATCGTACGTGACATCCATGACAAACAGCGGCGACGTCGCCGGCATCTGGCCGTTCGTGATCTGCTGCTGGGCCGATCCCGGTGTGTTCGGGTTGTATTCCTTGTCGGGGGCCGTGTAGCCGGTCGTGCTGCTCTCGGTGACAGGAGTCATGTTGCTCTCCTTGCCCCCGACGCCGGGCTGCGTCCACGCCCCGTCGTACCATTTCTGCCACGATCCTGTCGCCATCTTGTCGGCGATGGGGGCACGGGCGACGTGCTCGTAGAACGCGACCCAACTTCCGCTCTTGTTCACGACGCGGGAGCCGTAGAACGCGTAGAAGTAGCCCGAGGCCTGATCGACGTAGAGGCGGGGGTCCCCGTCGCCGTAGTAATACGTCTGCTCCGGGAACGTCGCGGTGTCACCGCGGACCGTGCTGTACGGCGTCGTGATGGCGTGGCCAGGGATGCTCCAGGTCTTTCCCTGATCATGCGAGACTGCATAGTCGATGGCGTCGTAGTGCAAGCCATCACCGAACGGCTGCGGCGTGAACTCATTGTGAACGAGGCCGTACCAGTCACCTGTGTCGGGGTCGACCCACATCTGCGTAATGTCGCAGTAGTTCGGCTGCTTGTAGCCGGATCCCTCTGGCGCCTTCGTCGATTCCTTGCCGGTAGGACTGGAGTTGCAGAAGTTCGTCGTATCGGGGTTCGTGCCGGAAGCATTCAGCGCGGCGTCGGGGCCGGCCGTGTCGATGTTCACCCCTGTGTACCAGTTCCACTGGCGAATGTTGCCATTGCTGCCGTCCGCCTCATTGCCGTAGTTGGCGTGGGACTCACCGAAGTGGAAGGTGCCGTCCTTGTCCGTGAACGGGCTCGCCGGAGTGTCATCCGGGTACTTCCAGCCGGACGAGTTCACCGAATCTACCTTGACCGTGTAAGGCGAGGGCGGCCCGCTCGGCGTTGTCGGTGCGGGCGTGGTGTCGCTGTCAGTCGAATACGCCACGATCTCGGATGCTGATGCGTTGGCCGAGCCGTTGATCGAATTCTCAGCCTCGAATCGCACATAGCGTGCCTTGACCGGCTTGGAAAAGTCGACATATTGGATCTCTGTGTTGCTTGTGGGCTGTGCGAAGGTCGCGGTACCGGACTGCGTCCATCCGGACGCGTTCGGGTCCTTGGCGACTGCGGCGTCGTCGGTTGTGAAGACCTTGACGTCCTCCACCGGGCCGTTGCCCTGAACCTTGACTGAGTAGCCGAGGCCGGTGAGGTCGAACGACCCGCCGACGTCGAACGTGATCCAGTGCGGGAAGCCGGGCTGCGGGTTCGTCTGCCACTCACTGGCCCACTGCGTCGAATAGTTCTGATCGAACGCAGCCTCCGCAGAACCGTCGCCGTTGCTGGCAGCCTCGGAGTCTTTCCCGAGGACTGCGTACTGGGCGTTGGTGATGGCCTTGCCCGCCGGCAGAGCCGAGGTGTCGTCAGTGGAGTACACGACGATCTCGGACGCCGAGGCGTTGTTCGAGCCGTTCACCGCATCGAGAACCTTGAATTCGACATACCGCGCAGTGACGGGCTGGGCGAACGTGACGTACTGGATCTCGGTGTTGCTTGTGGGCTGGTGGAACGTCGCCGTCCCTGCCGAGGCCCACTTAGTGCTTTTGCCGTCCGCCGCGACGCCCGCATCGTCTGTGGTGAGCACCTCGACGTCTTTCACCGGGCCGTTGCCCTGTACCTTGACGGAGTAGCCAAGACCGGTGAGAGTGTGCTCGGCACCGGTGTCGAACGTGATGTAGTGCGGCATCGGGTCCGGGTTGCCACCGTTGTAGTTCGACGCCCACTGCGTCGAGTAATCGCCGTCGAACGCACCGGTAGCAGTGCCGTCAAGCGACGGCGGAGCCGGGTACGCGGCCGACTGCGAGTCGACGTCGAGCAGGGTGTAGTGCGAGTCGGCGATTCCGGCGCCGGGCGGTGGGACGACGGGATCGGCGTTGGCAGGCGCGGCCGCACCGAGCATGAACATCGCGGCGACGAGGGCGGACACGGAGGCGCCCGCGAACATGGTCCACGACCTTCGGTGTGTGTGGTCGAGGTGTGGGGCAGCGTGTCTCATGTGTCTACCTAGCTACTTCGTTGGACCGGATGAGGAGAAAAATAAACGTATCGTTCAGAGTGTGATATCGATAACATTAGTCCGAAACGGTCAGAGCGCAACCCCTTTTTGATCGGAAAGTTAGAGCTAAAGGTGGTCCCGCACCGAACGGAAACGGGCGTGACCGGCACCGCTTCCTCCCAGTGCAAGGCTTGATCCCTAGCGTTCCTTGGTGTTTCAAACTTTGACGTTTGTCTTGAGTTTTTAGGCAGCATTTCCCAGCTTGGCGTTGTCAATGTAGCCGCGGACGTTGTGGTCGATGGTTTCTCGGCTGATGCCGTATTGGCGGGCCAGGGCCGCTTTCGGCTCCCCGGCTGCTGCGCGCCGGGCCAACTCGGCTGCCTGCTCGGCGGAGAGAGCTTTCTTGCGTCCGCGGTAGGCACCGCGCTTCTTGGCCAGGGCAATGCCTTCCCTCTGGCGTTCACCAATGAGGGCCCGCTCGAATTCCGCGAATGCCCCCATGACGGAGAGCATAAGGTTTGCCAGGGGTGAGTCTTCGCCGGTGAAGACGAGATTTTCTTTGAGAAACTCGATGCGGGCGCCGCGGCTGGTCAGTTTTTGCACCACGGAGCGCAGGTCATAGAGGTTGTGTGCTAGCCGGTCCATGCTGTGCACGACTATGGTGTCGCCATCGCGGGCGAACTTCAACAGTTCCTCGAGCTGGGTGTCATTTTCCGAAGACGAGTGCACAAATTTCAGGAGTCGTGCTCACTGTCCATACTTGTCAGAAGTGCTGTGCACAGAATTTCAGAAGACGTCAGCACATCCCTCCCGCGTCCGCAGGGGAACGCTGACCGGACAAGATATGGAGTCTCGGGCGCGTTGCACTCAGAACCCGGTCGGATGAAGCGCATAGAAGCGCAAATACCTGGTCAGAGTGAGACCGTGCAATTCTGCCCGCTTCGCAAATATTGACGCTGCTTGTAGCGTCAGGGCATGAGCGAGGCTGAGGGGTCCAAGTGATTTCAACCCAAAATGACTCGAGGTGGCTTTCGTTTCCTAAGGAAATCCGCAAATCGTGGACGGTTTTTAGCATGAAGGAGATGGAAAATGACCCCCAATGAACCGAAACGAGTCCCGCCCACACCAAGAACGTTAGCGATCATACTTCTCGCTCTCGGCATCGTCTTAATTGCCCTCTCAATCTATATGTTCGTGAATCGCGAAACTCTGCTGGCAGTTGCAATGCTGATCATAGGCGTGGCAAATACTGCACTTGGACTGAGGCGCTTTCTGCAAACCCAAGGACGCTGAAAGCCAGCGACCATCAACGCTTACAAATGGTCCAATGTAAACGTCGGCCCGATCTGGGCGGCACTCCGGCATCCTCGCGAGCATCATCAGTCCGTCTTCGGGGAGGGAACTCCATCGATTCCAAATGCACGTCTGGTTCGGATCTGTGCTGTCCCAGATGATCGGAGCTGGAACTATCCGCCGGCAGCACTCTCCATCCTGTGACTTTTAACCTCGTACATCGTTTAGCGGCCAATTCCAGCTTCGATTGGCAGACTTCGCGGGTCGTATGTGGAACGTTAGCTGGGACGGCCGTCGCGGGCGCTGAAGGTGGTGAGCGCTTCGGCGTCGCTGGCGGCTGAGCGTATGAACAAGTCAGCCCACTCTTGACGAGTAGGGAAAGTCGATTCCGCGACTACCTGCGCGACTGCTGCGTCAATATCAATGATGGTCCGGTGAAGCGCAACGGAACCCTTGTCGAGCAATGCCCAGCTGCCCCCTAGGTGGCCGTAGGGCATGCCGATGCTTCCGGGATTGATCACAAGACGTCGGTCGACGAGCCGGATGAAAGGCATGTGCGTGTGCCCGCACACTACGGTCTGAATATCTTCGGGTAGTTCGTTGAACACGTCGGACCAACGTTTCAGGCTGCTGTCCACAAGGACGACTTCTTCGTCGTTTCGAGGCGTTCCGTGGCAAAACAAGACGGGGCCGAACCCCTCAACATCAACGCTCACCGGGTGCCGCAGCTCAGCAAGCAGGGCGATGTGGTCGGGAGAGAGTTGTGCGGCCGCCCATGGCGTCACGTCGTCGGGAATGCCTATTGATTCGCCTCGGGCCAGGGAAACCAACTCCCGGTCCGCGTTCCCGCGCACGAGCAGCACCCTGTCCCCGAGCGACGCCAGCCGATCCAACACTTGAGTTGGCTGGGGGCCAGAAGCATGGTCGCCAGTCACGACGATCAGTTCGGCTTCCATCACCGCCGGTTCCGCCAAGACAGCATCGAGAATAGGCAACACGCCATGAATATCCGATAAGACCGCAACGCTTCGCACCATGCTGCTGAGCATGCCCCATTGGGAAAGACCTGACAAGCACCGCACTCGACATCAACTGGCCTGACCGCTGGGAAACGCTGACCGGCACAGCATGTGCGCGCACATCGCCAGGTCGGACCCCATTCGCGATTCGAGAATGACTCTTTCACACGCCCAGAGCTTTGAATTGTCGCCAGACCAAGCCGCCGAACACCTGTCCGATGAATTGATGCAGAGGGACATCAAAAGCCTGGCCGGGCGATACGCTGTCACAATGACCGATTACAGCGCCCTGCCCGTATGTGAGTTTGCCTTCCCCGGTCCTCTCCGGGACCAGCTGGTGGCCGCCGTTCTGGACGGTTCCAAGACCTCCACGACGGCAATGCTCATTGGGTACGAGATTGATCAGGAAGATCTGCCCGTGGCCGGTTTGAAAGAAGTGGTCATCGACTCCGCCGGAACGCCAGTGGCCGTGATCGAGATGACGGAAGTACGCCAGACCCGCCTTGACGACGTGGATTTGCAACACGCCATCGACGAGGGCGAGGGCTTCACTACCATCGACCAGTGGCGCGCAGGCCACGAGGAGTTCTGGCATTCGCAGGACATACGAGATGAAATGAACGACCTGCACTTCACGGTCAATGACGACACCATACTGGTGCTCCAGCGATTCAGGCTCGTTTCGCGCTTACCGCAGTGACCCAACCAGAAAAGACACTTCTTTGCTCCCGAATAGGCGACAACGTCCCGTTAGGAGTTTGCCCGGAATGGCTTTTCTCCGTGTCCCGCAAACCGGTCCCTCACCGGACAGAATGCCCTCTGGACTGCAGGTTTGAATCAGAGACTTGGGGAGTGTCCCATAAGCCCGCGAAAAAGCCCGGTGAGCGGGCGGCGGGCGCTATACGGGACAGAATTCAAGTCCCTCACGGGTCCCCCTTCTTCTGGCTCCGACAAAAACTGGCTCTATGCTCGCCAATAACCCACTGATCCCAGGCAGTTTGGACGTCATACTTGCAACAGCGCGCGGTCATTGTCAACAACGGTGATGCACGTCGTAGGAATGTGACATGAATGTGAGAATTTCTGGGAATTAGCCTGGAGCATCGATCCAGGTCCGAGCGATCCGCTGGTGCCAGACAGCGCGGGATCCAGCAGCACGAAGGAAGCGCCGGGGTTCCCGGCGCTTCCAGGGTTTAGCAGGAATGAATTTTAATGTGCAGCCAGGCCGTTGTCGTGGCCCACCGTGTGCTGGCGCATGCTGGGCTGGACTGCCAGGACGCCGGCAATCAAGGCCACAGCACCCGCAATCCAGGACGTCCAGGCCGCCCCCATGTGTCCGGTGTATCCGGCAATCCACGGGGAGATGAACAGCAACGCCCCAAGCACCATCAGAACCCATACAGCGACCGGCGTGCCGGGGCTCATCAGGTTCCAGACGCCCGCAACGATCAGCAGCACTCCGCAGCCGATCATCATGACCATGGAACTGCCTTGCTGTGCTGTCCACAATGTTGACAACGCGGCGTAAAGGCCTGCAATCACGGCAACATAATCTTGCCAGCTGTTCCACTTCTTCATCGATACCAACCTCCTTCAGGTTTCCCGTCAGTTGGCTCCCAAAGTGGGGGTCACTACAAATATACGTCTGCTGCGGCGCCGATTCCAGAGGCCGGTGATTGCAGTAGGGCCGCGGTTCAGGACAGGGCCAGCGCCATGGCCGGATCCGAAATTATGGCACCGACATCGGCCAGGAAGCGTGAGCCCTGTTCGCCGTCGACCAGCCGGTGGTCGAAAGACAGGCTCAGTGTCATGATCTGCCGCAGCGCAATGCCGCCCTGGTACTCCCAAGGCGTGTTCCGCACGGCCCCCAACGCCAGGATCCCGGCCTCTCCGGGATTCAGGATGGGCGTTCCGGCGTCAATGCCGAACACTCCAATGTTGGTGATGGAAAAAGTGCCCCCGGCCAGGTCCGCCGGCTGGGTCTTCCCGCTCCGGGCGGTGGACGACAGCTCCCCGAGCGCTGCGGCCGTACCGTGCATCCCCAGCTGTTGCGCGTCCTTGATGTTGGGCACCACCAGCCCCCGGGGCGTGGCGGCTGCAATCCCCAGGTTGACGTAGTTCATGGTCACGATCTCATTGGCCCCGCCGTCCCACCGCGAATTCAGCGACGGCTGCCGGGCAATCCCCAGGCACACGGCCCGCGCGGCCAGCGTCAGCGGCGTGAGCTTGACGTCCGCGAACTCCCTGGACGCCCGCAGCCTCGCCAGGAAGTCCATGCCTGCCGTGACATCCACGGTCAGGAACTCCGTGACGTGTGGTGCCGTGAAGGCACTCTGCACCATGGCCGCTGCCGTGAACTTCCGCACGCCTTTAATGGGTGTGCGGACCTCCCGGGCAGCATTGCCTGCGGCGTTCCAGCTGCCGGTCCTGCCCTCCCCGTTCGACGCCGGAACCTCCGCCGCAGCGCCCGATTCCCGGGTGGGGTCCCCGACAAGTGCGGTGACGTCCCCGCGCGTAATCAACCCACGGTCGCCCGAGCCCACCAGCACGGCCAGGTCGATCCCCAGGTCCCGTGCCAGCTTTCGCACCGGCGGGGTGGACCTCGGCCGGTCCGCCTGGACACGTGCCGAGGCCAGAGGGGCCGCGGCTTCCGCGGCGGGAACCGTGGTCGCGGTGGTGGTTGAGCCGGACGCAGCAAACGAGCGCGCCCGCCGGGCGGGCCGCTTCGACGATTCGGGATCGGCGCCATAGCCAACGAGCGTGGGGACGCGCTTTTGTGGTTCCTCCCCGGTCACCGGCTGGGAACTGGCGGGGGTCCCATTGCGGCGGGGGCCGGTGCCGGCTGGCGCGTCAACCTCAAAGGTGATGATGACTTCTCCGACCTCCACGACGGTGCCCGGCTCGTGGGCGATTGCCGTGACGGTGCCCGCGAATGGTGACGGCAGTTCAACAACGGCCTTTGCTGTTTCCACTTCACCGATGGCCTGGTTCAATTCAACGGTGTCGCCCACGGCCACGTGCCAACTGACGATCTCCGATTCCGTGAGTCCTTCGCCAAGGTCCGGCAGCTTGAATTCCTGGATCATGGTGGTCATCCTTCCAGCCCCGAAAGGGAGTTGGGGCGGCCGAGGACGCGGTCAACGCCGTCGAGCATGCGGTCGAGGTCGGGCAGGTGGTGCTTCTCCAGCTTTGAGGGCGGATACGGGATGTCGAAGCCGGTGACGCGCACGGGTGCTGCCTCCAGGTAGTTGAAGCAGCGTTCGGTGACGGCTGCGGAGATTTCGGCACCCAGGCCCAGGGTTTCGGAGGCCTCGTGCGTGATGACCAGCCGGCCGGTGCGGCGCACTGATTCCTCCAGAGGGCCGTAGTCGATGGGCGAGAGCGAGCGCAGGTCGATCACTTCCAGTGAAATGCCGTCGTCGGCGGCAGCCTTGGCCGCGTCGAGGGCGGTGCTGACCAGCGGCCCATAGGTCACCAGCGTGACATCGGTGCCGGCGGACACGATGCGGGAGGCGCCCATGGCGGGGGCACGCGAGAGGTCCGCATCCAGGTCCACCTCCCCCTTGGTGTGGTAGCGGCGCTTGGGCTCAAAGAAGAGTACGGGATCGTCGCACGCGATGGCCTGGCGCAGCATGGTGTAGGCATCCTGCGGGTTGGAGGCGCTGATGACACGCAGGCCGGAGGTGTGCACAAAATAGGCTTCGGGCGATTCCGAATGGTGTTCAGGAGAGCCGATGCCCCCGCCAAACGGCACCCGGATGGTCAGCGGCATGCGCACCTGGCCGTGCGTGCGCATGTGGAGTTTGGCCACCTGGGAGACAATCTGGTCAAATCCCGGGTAGATGAAGCCGTCGAACTGGATCTCACACACCGGGCGGAAGCCGCGGTAGGCCAGGCCCACTGCGGTGCCGATGATGGCGGATTCGGCCAGGGGCGTGTCGATGACCCGGTGCGAGCCGAAATCCTTCATCAGCCCGTCGGTGACGCGGAACACCCCGCCCAGCGTGCCGATGTCCTCTCCCATGAGGACCACCTTCGGGTCCTCCTCCATGGACTTGCGCAGCCCGGCGTTGATGGCCTGTGTCAGTGTCAGACTGCTCATGACCGGCTTCCTTCCAGCTTGGAGGTGGCGGATTCCGTGCCGGCAAAGCCAGCCAAATACCGCTCGTAGTGGTCGCGCTGGCGGTCCAGGATGGCATGTTCGGTCGTGTAGACGTTGTCAAAGACGCTCATCGGTGCGGGATCGGGCATGTTGATGCAGCCCTCGCGCAGCTCGGCGGCCACGGCGTTGGCCCGCGCAGCCACCTCGGCTTCCGCTGCGGCGTCGAGCTTGCCCCGGCCTTGCAGGAACGCCTTGACCCTGGCGATGGGGTCCTTGGCCGCCCATTCCTCCAGTTCGGTGACGCCCCGGTAGCGGGTGGGGTCATCGGCGGTGGTGTGGGCGCCCATGCGGTAGGTGACGGCCTCGATGAAGCTGGGGCCGCCGCCGCTGCGCGCCCGGGCCGCGGCCCAGCGCGTGGCCGCCAGGACGGCGAGGACGTCGTTGCCGTCAACGCGCATGCTGGGAATGCCGTAGCCCGGCGCCCGGCCGGCGATCGGCGTGTGCGCCTGGAGGCCCACGGGCTCGGAGATGGCCCAGTGGTTGTTTTGGCAGAAAAAGATGACGGGGGCCTGGAAGCTGGCGGCGAAGACCATGGATTCATGGACGTCGCCCTGGCTGGTGGCGCCGTCGCCCAGGTAGGCGATGGACAGCGTTTCCCTGCCGTCCAGGACCAGGCCCATGGCGTAGCCGGTGGCGTGCAGGGTCTGTGCGCCGATGATGATTTGCGGGGTGGCCATGTTGAACTTGTGCGGGTCCCAGCCGGTGTTGGCGCTGCCCCGCCAGGTGCTCATGATGCCGGCCAAGTCAGCCCCGCGAAGGAAGGCCACACCGTTTTCACGGTAGGTGGGGAAGATGAAGTCGTCCTGGTCCAGGGCCCGGATCGAGCCGACCTGGGCGGCTTCCTGGCCCAGCATGGGCGGCCAGAGGGCCAGCTGGCCCTGGCGCTGGAGGGCTGTGGCCTCCATGTCGATCCGCCGGATGGTGACCATGTCGGCGTAGAACTGGATGAGTTGTTCGTCGTCGACGTCGGCGACAAGGGGCGCCAATTCCTCATCGTCCACGCCGGTGCCGTCTGCGGCAATAAGCTGGTGAATTCCGGGTTGCGGTGATGCCCCGGAGTTGGCTGATGCTTCCAGCACGGCAGTTCGCCTCCTTAACGTCTCGCCCGGAGCCTTGGCTCCCGGCAATGGGCCGGCGCATCTTGTGGATGCAGGCCCCCAGGCCGCAGGCGTTGGGTTGTCGCGCGCGGCAGGGCGGCGTCATTGCAACCCTTAGCTGTGACCCTACTCACAGCATGCAGCTGGCGCAATGTCTCTTCTAAAGACTGAGCATTTTGCTCTTTATGCGGTGGACTGACCGTGCTAATCTGCGCACTATGCATACTTTGGATGGAACTGACTCCCGCATCCTCCTGGCCATGGTGGCGGACCCCCGCCAGACAGTGGTGGCGCTCTCCCAGCAGCTGGGCCTGTCACGCAACACTGTTCAGGCGCGGATGGCGTCCCTGGAGAAGCGGCACGCCTTTTTGACCTTCGACCGCCGCATCAACCCGGCCGTGCTGGGGTACCCGCTGACTGCCTTCATCTCCATCCACGTGCAGCAGCAAAAGCTCGCACCGCTGGCCGTTTCGCTTGCTGCCATCCCTGAAGTGATCGAGGCCCACGGGCTCAGCGGCCGGGCCGACATTTTGGCGCGGGTGGTCTCCACGGGCGCCGAGGACCTGTTCCGCATCAACGGCAAGATCCTCGCGTGCGACGGCGTGGAGCGCACCGAAACGTCGCTGGCCATGAATGAGCTTGTCCCGTTCCGCCTCACGCCCCTGCTGGAGCGGGTCCTGGACAAGTAGCCGGGAACGCCACGGACGCCCCAAAAAATAGCCTGGAAGGCGCAATCCAAAATGGGGTGGCCTCCGAATGACTTCCATGGGCTCCACCCGGATCCCATTCAAGTTGATGCGGACAGGCAACTCCGCACTACCAAAAAGGATTGAACACCATGCGCACTTCACCGAACAGGCTACTCGCCACCGTCTTCGGAGCCGTCTACCTACTGGTGGGCATCGTCGGATTCTTTGTGACCAGCGGGATTGGGTTCTTCGCCACGGAGGGCCGGAACTTGATCGTCTTCGAGGTCAACCCCTTGCACAACATCATCCACCTGGCCATCGGCGCAGCGCTCCTGCTCGCGGGACTGGGTTCCGTGACGGCGGCCAAGACCGCCAACTCAACCGTCGGTGCCGTCTACCTGCTGGTGGGCATCGTGGGACTGTTCCTGACCAGCTCCGCGCTGAACATCATCGCGCTCAACGGTGCTGACAACGTCCTGCACCTCGCCAGCGCTCTCGTGCTGCTGGCAGTCGGCCTGTCGCAGGACCGGACCGTCGCAGCCCGGACCGCCTAGCCGTGGCCGCCATCCAAGCCTTGAGCGCCGCTTCCCCCGAGGTGAGGATTGCCCAGCGCACCTTCCGGGGGAAGCCCCGGGTCTCCACCCAGACCGGCGGTGAGCTGGCCAGCCTGTACGTCAGCATTGCCGCAGTGGGTATTGCGGCCTTGAGCAGTGCCGCGGCGTCCAGCCTGATTGCGGGCTTGAACGGCGTGGGCGGGGCAGCGGCTTGGGGACAATGGGTGGCCGTGATCGCGGCATCAAGCTGGGCAGTCGCCGGGCTGCTCTACGCTTTTGTCAGTTTCCGCACCGCGAACCTCCCGACCATCTTGACGGTCCGGGCCGTGGTGGCGGCGGCCTCGGCCCACCTGGCCATCCTGATCGTGGGCATGTGGCGCCTGCCCGAGGACCTGAGGTCACTTGACCTGACCCTGGCTTCACTACTCGTGCTGGAAATGTCAGTGATTGCCGTGCTTGGCTGGCAGCACAACAGCGGCCTACGGGTGCGGGTCCCGGGTGCCAGGCACAAGCCGTCGGCCTTGGCCGTGGTCGGTACGTTGTTTGCCGCATCAATCCTGGTGGCCTCCGTGACAACGGTGGGCATGGCGGCCTCCACGGCCGGTGAACTGGCAGTTCCACATTCCGGACACGGCGCCACCACCCCGGGGTCTCCCCTGCCAGGCAATCTCGAGCAGTTGAAGCACTCCGGCCATCACCACTGACAGACCGCCCAAAAAGGGCCCCGTGCGTTCCCAAGCTATGTGGGGAACGCACGGGGCCCTTAGGGGTGGTGACGGCCGGGTCTAGTGGTCCGCCGCCTTTTCGGCACCGACGCCAGTCAGCGAACGGACTTCCATTTCGGCCTGGATGCGCGGATTCTCCACGTTCTTGTCCAACACCGTGCCCAGCCAGCCCAGGAAGAACGCAAGCGGGATGGAGACGATGCCGGGGTTGGCCAGCGGGAACCAGTCGAAGCTGGCACCGGGAATCATGGCCTTTTCGCTGCCGGATACCACCGGAGAGAACGCGATGAGGATGATGGCAGCGGCCAGGCCGCCGTACATGCTCCACAGGGCGCCCTGGGTGGTGAACTTCTTCCAGAAAAGCGAGAAGATGATGGTGGGCAGGTTGGCCGATGCCGCGATGGCGAAGGCAAGCGCCACCAGGAACGCGATGTTCTGGCCGTTGGCGAGTATGCCGCCGGCGATCGCCACAATGCCGATCACCACCACGGTGCGTCGTGCCACCTTGACTTCCATTTCCGGCTTCGGTTCGCCCTTGACGATCACGTTGGAATAGATGTCATGGGCGAACGAGGCTGCCGCGGTGATGGTCAGCCCGGCCACCACGGCCAGGATGGTGGCGAAGGCGACGGCGGAAATGAAGCCCAGCAGGATGGGCCCGCCCACCACGAACGCGAGCAACGGTGCGGCGGAGTTGACGCCGCCGGGAGCCGCGAGGATCGCGGTCTTGCCAATCAAGGCAGCGGCACCGTAGCCGAGCACCAGGGTGAAGATGTAGAAGATGCCGATGAGCCAGATGGCCCACACCACGGATTTGCGCGCTTCCTTGGCGGTGGGGACCGTGTAAAAGCGCATCAGTACGTGCGGCAGGGCCGCGGTGCCCAGCACCAGGGCCAGGGCCAAGGAGATGAAGTCAAGCGGGGCCTTCCCGTACGCGGCTCCCGGGTTCAGCAGGGCCGCACCGGCGCCACCTTCATCGATTGACGTCTGCACGGCGGCGTCCATGAGCGTGCTCAGGTTGAAGCCGTTCATGGCGAGCACGATGATGGTCATGATGGCGGCGCCGACAATGAGCAGGCAGGCCTTGATGATCTGCACCCAGGTGGTGCCCTTCATGCCACCGATCAATACGTAGACGATCATGAGCACGCCGACCACGGCAATGACAATGGCCTGGCCCGTCTTGTTCCCGTTGTCCAGGCCAAGGAGCAGGGAAACCAGCCCTCCGGCACCGGCCATCTGGGCCAGGAGGTAGAAGAAGCAGACCACCAGGGTGGTGGTGGCCGCGGCGATGCGGACTGGCCGCTGCTTCAGGCGGAAGGAAAGAACATCGGCCATGGTGAACCGGCCGGTGTTGCGCAGCAGCTCGGCCACCAGCAGCAGGGCCACCAGCCACGCTACAAGGAATCCGATCGAGTAGAGGAATCCGTCGTAGCCGTTGATGGCGATGGCTCCGGTGATGCCCAAGAACGAAGCGGCGGAGAGGTAGTCTCCGGCGATCGCGGTGCCGTTTTGGCCGCCGGAAAAGGACCGGCCCGCCGCATAGTAGTCAGCGGCGGTCTTGTTGTTGCGGCTGGCACGGAACACCACCACCAAGGTGACACCAACGAACGCGACGAAGATCAGGATGTTGATCCACGACGTCTCCTTGGTCTGCTCGCCCAAGGACTTGTCCAGGGCGGCAACATGATACAGAGCAGATGTCAGGCCCACGGGTTAAACCTCTTCCTTGGTCGAGTTGGCAGCGGCGATCTGCGCCTCGAGGCGGGTCCGGATCTCTGCTGCCTTGGGGTCGAGCTTGTTGTTGGCGTACGTGACGTACCACGTGGTGATGCCGAAGGTGGTGACGAATTGCAGCAGGCCCATGACCAGGCCGATGTTGATGGAGCCCCAGACCTTGATGGACATGAAGTCGTGCGCATACGCCGCCAAAAGCACGTAGGCAAAATACCAGAGCAGGAAGCCGACGGCCACCGGGAACACAAAGCTGCGGTGGCTCTTGCGAAGGTCCCTGAATTCCTTCGACGCCTGAACTTCAACAAAGTCCACGTCGGGACTTCCTTGACTTGCATGGGCAGAATTACCCATCATTCCTCCTTGGGTGATGTGATGCCTCTACTATGGAGTGTCCTGAATCACATTTCCGTTAGGAATGGCGGATGCGCGCCGAATGGCACCGGGCATGCGCCCAACGGCAGGGCGCGCTTGGGGACAGCTAGTGTTTATCCCATGTCCGCCGATCCCTTGAGTGACTCCACGCTCCTGCTCATCATCACCATCGCCGTGGTGGCGGCCGCCGTCGCCGTGGTGGCTGTGGCCGGCTTCCGGCTTTCGCGTTCACACCGCGAGCTGGGCACCGACGCCGAGAGAGCCACGTTCCGCGCGCTGCACTCGGCCGCCGCGGCCGGTGCCCAACTGCGCAACGGGCTGGAGCCGGCGGGCGCACTGAAGGCCAGCAGGCAGCTGCGCGCCCTGCTGAACTGTGCCGCGTTCGCCATGACCGACGGCTCGGGGCTGCTGGCCTGGGACGGTTCCGGCGCGGCGGCGAAGCAGCCCGACTCGGGCGTTGTCATGGGCCTGGCAGCACAGGCCCTCGGCAACGGACGCACCCAGGTGGCCGTACTGGACTCGGCCCTGCGGGAATCGCTGGGGCTGCCGGAGGAAGACTCGGACTTGAAGGCCGCGGTGATCTGCCCACTCAACGTGGACTCCCGGGTGGTGGGCACCGTGATCATTCTCAGCAAGCAGCCCAGCGCCGGGCTGGTCCGGGCCACCAACGAGGTTGCCGGATGGGTGTCGGCGCAGCTGGAACTGGCCGAACTCAGCGCCTCCCGCACCTTGCTGGCCGAGGCGGAGGTCCGGGCCCTACGCGCCCAGATCAGCCCCCACTTCATCTACAATTCGCTCAACGCGATCGCCTCCTTCATCAACACCGACCCCCAGCGGGCACGGGACCTGGTGGTGGAGTTTGCCGATTTCACCCGCTATTCCTTCCGCCGGCACGGCGATTTCACCACCCTCGCAGAGGAACTGCGCTGCATCGACAGGTACCTGTTGCTCGAAAGCGCCCGCTTTGGCGACCGGTTGCGAATCAGCCTCCAAATTGCCCCCGAAGTCCTCAGCACCGTCATCCCGTTCCTCAGCCTGCAGCCGCTGGTGGAAAACGCCGTGCGGCACGGGCTCGAGGCCAAGGAAGGGCCAGGCCTGGTGCAGCTTTGTGCCCGCGACCTGGGCGCCTACACGGAGGTCACCATCGAGGACGACGGCGTCGGCATGGACCCCGGGGAACTCCGGGCCGTCCTTGCCGGGCTGCACGACGGCACGCATGTGGGTCTGCGCAATGTCGATGCGCGGCTGCGCCAGGTCTACGGCGACGACCACGGTCTGGCCTTCGACACGGCAGAGGGGCGGGGAATGCTGATCACCATGACCGTACCCAAGAACCAACCCGGCCACGACGCCTGACACCCAGACGCCACCTCGCCGCCGGGGGCCCACGCGCCCGAGGGACCCAAAGGGCAGACGCGCCAGCGGCTGAGTTTTGGGAAGGGCGTGGGGACTAGCGCCGTCGCGTCCTCCCCAAACTCGCTGCGTCCCCGGCGACTCCCACCGCTCGCAATCCCCGGCCGCTCCCACTGCTCGCAAGCTCACAGCGGGTCCCTCGTGGCAGTGGGCCCCCGCAGCGGGGCCCTCGCCGCCGTGGGCCCACGTTTGGGGCCCCTCGGCTGGGGCCCCTCGGCTGGGCCCACGCGCCCGAGGGACCCAAAGGGCAGACGCGCCAGCGGCTGAGTTTTGGGAAGGGCGTGGGGACTAGTGCCTACCGTCCTCCCCAAAACTCGCTGCGTCCCCGGCGACTCCCACCGCTCGCAATCCCCGGCCGCTCCCACTGCTCGCAAGCTCACAGCGGGGCCCTAGCCGCCGTGGGCCCACGTTTGGGGCCCCTCGGCTGGGCCCACGCGCCCGTGGGACCCAAAGGGCAGACGCGCCAGCGGCTGAGTTTTGGGAGGGCGTGGGGACTAGCGCCGTCGCGTCCTCCCCAAACTCGCTGCGCTCGTTTGGGGCCCCTCGGCCGCTAGGCTTGGTCCCATGATCAACGTCCTTGTCGCCGACGACGAGCTACCCGCCGTCGAGGAATTGGCGTTTATGCTGGGCCGGGACCCACGCATCGGCACCATCCACCGGGCCATGGGCGGCTCCCGCGCCTTGGAAATCCTGGCTGTGGAAGACGTCGATGCCGTGTTTTTGGACATTCACATGCCCGGGCTGAACGGACTGGAGCTGGCGCGCGTGATTGGCCGTTCGCCCCGCCCGCCAGTGGTCGTTTTTGTCACCGCCGACGACGACCGCGCGCTGGAAGCCTTTGACCTCGCCGCCGTCGACTACCTGCTCAAGCCGGTCAGCACCGAACGGCTCGCCAAGACGGTCGGGCGTGTGGCCGAAATGGTCGCCCAACCTTCCGTCGCCGAGGCGGTGGAGCTAATCACCGTCGACCAGGGCGGCGTCAGCCGCATCATCCGCCTGGACGAGGTCAGGTTCGTCCAGGCCCAGGGCGACTATGCCCGCCTGCACACCGCCGAGGCCAGCTATTTGATCCGTGTCCCGCTCGCAGACTTGGAGCAGCGCTGGCAGGATTCCGGGTTCCTGCGGATCCACCGCTCCTACCTGGTCTGCATGCAGTTTGTCACGGCGCTGAAGCTCGGCTCGGCCAAGCCCACGGTTTCGGTTTCCAACGCGGACCTGCCCGTGAGCCGGCGCCACCTGCCGGCCCTGCGCGAACGCCTTCAGGCCACCAGGGTTCGGCCGTCAGCATGAACGACGACGACGCCGCGGTTCCCTCCCAGCCAGTCCCACCGGCGTCCCCACCCGCTGCCGGCCGCGTGCGTGTGGTGGCACCGCGGAGCCAGGCCCGGTCGATTCGCGCCAGCACCAGCGTTTCCCAGGAAGTTGCCGAACAGTCGGCCGTGGGCGAGGTCATGGTGCGGTCCCTGATCCGCTCGCAGCTGCGTCTGGCCCTGGTGGTCAGCGCCGGCTTCATGGCGGCGCTGCTGATTTGCTGGATGGCAGTGCGGTGGGTGCCGGCCTTCGCCGACTGGCGGATTCTTGGCATCCCCGCCCCGTGGCTCATGCTGGGCGTGGGCGTGTACCCCATCATTGGCGCCAGTGCCTGGCTTTATGTGCGGGCTGCCACCAGGAACGAGAACCAGTACCGCGACCTGGTGGAGGGGAAATGAACCCGGCCATCGGCTACACGGCCCTGATCTCCGTCTCCGTCATCACGGCGCTGATCGGCTTTTACGGGTTGCGGATATCACGCACCACGAGTGACTTTTATGTGGCCTCGCGGACCGTGCGGCCGTGGTGGAATGCGTCCGCCATCGGCGGGGAGTACCTCTCCGCCGCCAGTTTTCTGGGCATCGCCGGGCTGATCATGATTTCCGGCCTCGATGCCCTCTGGTTCCCCATCGGCTACACCGCCGGCTACCTGATGCTGCTGTTCTTCGTGGCCGCTCCCCTGCGCCGCTCCGGTGCCTACACTGTTCCCGACTTTGCGCAGGCGCGGCTGAACTCGACGCGGGCCAGGCATGTCACCAGCGTGCTGGTGGTGGTGGTTGGCTGGTTTTACATTGTGCCGCAGCTGCATGGCGCGGCCCTGACCATCCGCACCACCACGGGACTGCCGTCGTGGGTGGGGGCCGGCGCCGTCGTCGTGATTGTCTGCCTGACGGTGATCACCGGCGGAATGCGCTCCATCACCTTTGTGCAGGCCTTCCAGTACTGGCTCAAACTCACGGCGCTGGCGGTGCCCGCCATCTTCATCCTGCTCCAGCTTGGCGCCCACAGCGGCCAGCCCGCAGCGTTGCCGGTCGGAACGGAGTTCTTCCCGCTGGCCGATCCGCTCAACGGCTCCAGCATGTACGGGACGCTTTCGCTCATGGTGGCGCTGTTGTTTGGCACTCTGGGACTGCCCCATGTTCTGGTGCGGTTTTACACAAACCCCGACGGCGCGGCGGCACGGCGGACCACGCTGATCGTGCTGGGGCTGCTCTCCGTCTTTTACCTGTTTCCCACCATCTACGGGGTGCTGGGGCGCGTGTTCCTGCCCCGTTTGGCTGCCCACGGCTCCCCCGATGCCACGGTCCTGCTGCTCCCGGGCACGCTCATTGGGGGACTGGGCGGGGACATCCTCTCAGCGCTGGTGGTGGCCGGCGCCTTTGCGGCGTTCCTGTCCACCACCTCCGGGCTGGTGGTGTCGCTGGCCGGAGTTATCAGCCAGGACCTGTTGGGCGGGAATGTCCGTGGTTTCCGGATTGCCGCCGTGGCCGCCGCCGTCGTGCCACTGGGCGTGGCGCTCGGCACGGATTCTCTGGCACTGGCCGGCAGTGTGGGGATGGTGTTTGCATTCACGGCCTCCACCGTGTGCCCGCTGCTGCTGCTGGGCATTTGGTGGCGCGGGCTCACCGACGCCGGCGCAGTCGCCGGCATGCTGGCAGGCGGGGTGCTGTGCGGGACCGCCATGTTGTTCGGCGCGCAGTTGGGGGCCGATTCGCCGTGGCGTGAATTCCTTACTCAGCCGGCGGCGTGGACGGTCCCGGCAGCCTTTGTGACCATGGTGGCGGTGTCGCTGGCAACAGCCGGGCGCCGCAACCCCGGGGTGGCAAGGTTCATGTCAAAGCTGCATGTGCCCGAACGCCCCCATGCCCTTCCGGGCCAGTCCGTTTAACGGGCTGTTTCGGCCGCCCCACGGGCTGTGCTGACTGCCTGGCCGATGGCGGAGGGCGCCTACTTGTCGGCGGCGATGTCTATGGTGGCCATCAGCTCCACCACGCGGTCCAGGAACGCGTCCACCTGGCTTTCCTCGTAACCCTCGGCACCCTTGACCGGCGCAAAGATCGCCCGGCGTACTACGTCGACGCTCAGTTCCCCGTTGTCCTCAATGTACGTCAGCAGCTCACGGCACAGCACGTCGACGTCGTCGGTGTTGTAGCTTTGGATGTTCTTGCGGGTGGGGCGGCGGAACCGCTCTCCGTCGGGCCGGTGCAGGCGCGCGCGCAGCAGGGACGCCGTCTTGCCAATCTTGATCATCCACGCCCTTTCGCCCTCCGCACCGATCAGGAGTTCCTTCTCACGCAGCACAAACTCGTCCTCGATCCGGTCCATGGCTGCGTCCACGGCCTGGGCGTTGTAGCCGCCGCGGGCCGGGTCGAATGATGCGGTGCGAACGTCGTGGCTGGTAATGGCCTTCCCATCCGTGTCCGCATTGAGAAAGTAAGACCGGGCACGGTCCAGGAACACGTCAACCTGCTTGACGTTGTACCCGATTTCCTTGGGACCAACCAGCTTGAACTTCGAGTTGGTGCGAGTCTTCTCTTCCACAGTCACAGTCATTCCTCGGGGGTGGTGCTTGCTTGGACGGAAACCGGGCATGTGCGTACCCGCAGGGTGCGCATCAGAGCCGGCCTAGAACACTAAAAATGGCATAGGCAACGGGAGCGGCAAACAGGATGGAATCCAGCCTGTCCATGACGCCCCCATGGCCGGGCAGCAGATTGCTCATGTCCTTGACGCCAAGTTCACGCTTGACCATGGACTCGGCAAAGTCGCCGCCGGTGCCTGCAAAGACCATACCAATGGCGAGGGCCAACCCCACCCACCAGTGTACGTCGAGGAAGAACACGGTTGCGGGAATGGCCACCAGCATGGCGCCTCCCATGGAACCGGCAAAGCCCTCCCACGATTTTTTGGGGCTGATTTTCGGTGCCATGGGGTGCCTGCCAAACAGCACCCCGACCAGGTAGCCAAAGGTGTCATTGGCAACCACCAGCAGGAGCATGATGACCACCTCGAGGATCCCCGGGTTCAAGTTGGCCAGGTCCAGGGTGAGGCCGGTGGTGGGCGGACGTTCCCCGACCATCATGAGGAAAACGAAGCTGAGCAGGAACGGGATCCACATCAGTGAGAAGATTCCAGCCAGGATGCTCTTCACGGCCCCGGGTTCGGGGTCAAGCGAACGCCACAGCAAGGTGGCCCCCGCACTGGCCACCAGGGCGAAAAGGAGCCCCTCCGAGCCTGCAAAATAAGCCGACGCCGGCATGGCCAGCGTGCCGATCATCACCGGGGTCAACGGCGCCTTGATGCCCCTGGTCCCGATAGCGCGCGTCACTTCCCACACGCCCACGGCCACGAACGCGGTGGCAACCACCACAAACCCCAGCGGGAAGAACAGCAGGCTGCCCAGGACCAGCACCAGCAGCGCGACGCCCACCCCAATGGCCGCCGGAAGGTCCCGTCCGGCCTTGGGCGTACGGGGCGCCTTGCGGGCGGCCGCGGAAGCAGGAATGGGCGCGATGGGCGCGGGCGCCACCGGTACGGCCGGCAGGCCCGTCACGGATGCGGCGGGCACCGGCGGGCGCACCACCCTGGAATCCCGCTGCGACCGGTTCCCGATGGCGCGCTCTGGCTGGCCTATCCCGGAATCCTGCGGCGCCGGATTCCCGGCAGCAGGCTCCGGCGGGCGGGCTGCCGGTTCCTGCGGCGTCGGATTCCCGGCGGCAGGCTCCGGCTGGCGCACAGCTGATTCCTGCGTCGGCCGATTCCGCGCGTCTGATTCGGGCTGGCGCACGACTGAATCCTGCGCCGACCGATTCTTCTTCGCGGGCTTCGCCGCGCCGGCCCGATTGGCGGCCTTGGCGGCGGTCCTGCCATCCGCCCTGCGTCGGCCCGCGGCAGGGACCGCCGCCGCCGACCCGGGTGCCGGCTGCTTGCGCGCACCAGCGTCGGCGACGGGGGCACCCGGGCGGGAAGCGGCGTCGTGCTTCAAGGCTGCGGCCCTGCGCGCAGCCTTGAAGGGCACGGCGTTTTCGGGCACGGCGTTTTGAGCCGCCCTTTTTACTGCTGGTTTTTTTGCTGCTGCCTTTTTAGCCCCACTCTTTTCGGGCACGACAACGGCAATCATGCCCGTCAGTTCAGCTACACGCCGCGCTTTCCGGGTGGGGAACTGGAACGCCTCCAGGCCCGGGGAACCGTCGGCGCCCGGGAGCGGTGCGGCAGGCTCCTCCCCTGGGGAACCGTCCGGCGCAGGCTTGGGGTCCGTCATTAGACCTCGAGAAGCTCGACTTCCTTGCGTTTGAGCATCTCGTCAATGTTGTCGGTGTGTGACTTCGTCAGGACATCAAGTTCCTTTTCGGCGCGAGAGCCCTCGTCTTCACCGGCGTCGCCGTCCTTGACCAACTTGTCCAGTGATTCCTTGGCCTTGCGGCGAATATTGCGGACGGACACCTTTGCGTCCTCGCCCTTGGTGCGGACCAGCTTGACGTATTCCTTGCGGCGTTCCTGGGTCAGTTCCGGCATGACGACGCGGATGACGGTGCCGTCGTTCGAGGGGTTGGCGCCAACTTCGGAGGAACTCAGGGCCCGCTCGATCTCGTGCAGGGCACCTTTGTCAAAGGGCGTGATGAGCAGCGTGCGTGCTTCCGGCACGGCAAAGGACGCGAGCTGCTGAAGCGGTGTCGGCGCACCGTAATAGTCCACCAATACCTTTGAGAACATGGCTGGGTTGGCACGGCCGGTCCGGACGGCCGAGAAGTCCTCTTTCGCGACCTCGATGGCCTTGTCCATCTTTTCTTCGGCCTCGAGCAAAGTTTCTTCGATCACGTCTATCTCCCTCAACTGTTGTGACTCTTTCGACACATCCGCGGCCTTTGCACGCGGTAATTCTCAAACCATCCTACCGTGGGCGGGCTGGCGGACAGGGACACCCGGCGGGCCGGTCCGCGCCGGCGTCGGTCCGCGTCGAAGCCCGTTACGGCGTAACGAGTGTGCCCAGTTCCTCGCCGAGTATGGCGCGGGCAACATTGCCCTCGCCCTCCATGCCAAAGACCAGCATGGTGACGTTGTTGTCCTTGCACAGGCTGAAGGCGGTCTGGTCCATGACACGGATGTCGCGGGCCATGGCCTCGTCGTAGCTGAGGTGGTCCAGCTTGACGGCGGTGGGGTCCTTCTTCGGGTCGGCCGTGTAGACGCCATCCACCCCGTTCTTGGCCATCAGCACGACGTCGGCGTGGACTTCCAGCGCGCGCTGGGCGGCCACGGTGTCGGTGGAAAAGTACGGCAGGCCGGCGCCGGCGCCAAAAATGACCACACGGCTCTTTTCCATGTGACGGATGGCGCGGCGCGGAATGTAGGCCTCGGCCACCTGGCCCATCGTGATGGCACTCTGCACGCGGGTGTCCACCCCGGCCTGTTCCAGGAAGTCCTGCAGGGCCAGGCAGTTCATGACCGTGCCGAGCATGCCCATGTAGTCCGCGCGGGAGCGGTCCATGCCGGCCTGTGACAGCTGGGCGCCGCGGAAGAAGTTGCCACCGCCCACCACAATCGCGACCTCCACCCGGTCAACTGTGCTGGCGATCTGTTTGGCGATGTCGCGGATGGTGTCCATGTCGACGCCGAGCTTGCCGGCCCCGAAGACCTCCCCGGAGAGCTTCAACAGCACGCGGCGGCGCTTGACGGCGCCCGACGGGTTGTGCGCAATGTCCTGGGTGGTGGCTGGGGTGTGCGTTGTCATTTTGCCTTCCGTGGGAACCCGCTCTCATTGACGGGCCGGGTTCCTCATGCAGTTGTGTCGGACCAGTTTGCGGGCAGTGTGGCTGCCGCGCGGGTTCCATGCCCTCGAAAGTGGGACGGCACGGGTGGGTGCGTCTAAAATCCTATCCGACGCCGGGCATGAAGAAGGGGCAGCTGCCACCGGCGGCTGCCCCTTCCCCGTCACATCAATGTGCCGTTGCTTTATGCCCCAACGCGGAAGCGGGCAAATCCAACAGCCTTCACGCCGGCTTCGTCAAGGACGGCGCCGACGCTTTTCTTGGCATCCTTCGCGAAAGACTGGTCAACCAGGACGATGTCCTTGAAGAAGCCTGTCAGGCGGCCTTCAACGATCTTCGTCATGGCAGCTTCGGGCTTGCCCTCGGCCTGTGCGGTCTCGGTGGCAATGCGGCGTTCTTTCTCGACGGTCTCCGGCGAAACTTCTTCGCGGGAGAGGAACGTCGGGGACATGGCAGCGATGTGCACGGCCACGTCGTGGGCAACTTCCTGGTTGTCCCCGTCGATGGCGAAGAGCACGCCAACCTGGGCGGGGAGGTCCTTGGAAGTCTTGTGCAGGTACGCGTCAACCGTGGTACCTTCAACGCGGGCCAGACGGCGGATGGCCACCTTTTCGCCCAGCAGTGCGCCAGCTTCAATGACTACCTCGGACATCGGCTTGCCATCGACGTCCACGGCCAGCAGGGCCTCGACGTCGGCAGCACCGGAGGAAATGGCAGTTGCCAGGACCTTGTTGGAGAACTCGATGAACGGAGCGGCCTTGGCAACGAAGTCGGTCTCGCAGTTGACTTCGACCATGACGCCGACGCCGTTCTCGACCTTGGCGGCAACGAGTCCTTCTGCAGTGGAGCGGCCTTCGCGCTTCGTGGCGCCCTTGAGGCCCTTGATGCGGATGAATTCCATGGCCTTCTCGGCGTCGCCGTTGGCCTCGTCGAGGGCCTTCTTGACGTCCATCATGCCGGCGCCCGTGCGCTCGCGCAGAGCCTTGATATCTGCTGCGGTGTAATTCGCCATATTGAAACTCCTGTTTCTTCTTCTCTTGCTTGCCAGTTGCTTAATGTCCCGCGCCGGGCGGGCATAGCACTGCCGGAACGCCAAGTGGCATCCCGGCAGGCTAAGGAGTTACTTGTCTTCGGTCTTCTCTTCGGAGAGGACCGCCGCGGCATCCTTGGCCGGCGCGTCCGCAATCAGCGTCGCGGCAGCCTTCTCGGCCTCGTCGCCGGTGAGCACCTCGGCGGCCTCTTCAGCCGAGATTGCCTTGGCTTCGCCTTCGGCAGCCGCGTGGCCTACCAGCAGCTCGCGCTCCCACTCGGCCAGCGGCTCAGCCGGAGCTTCGTCGTTGCCAGTGGCCTTGGCGTTGCGGGCAATCAGGCCCTCGGCGACGGCGTCGGCGATCACGCGGGTCAGCAGTGCAACGGATCGGATGGCGTCGTCGTTGCCCGGGATCGGGAAGTCGACGTCGTCCGGGTTGCAGTTGGAGTCCAGGATGGCAACAACGGGGATGTTCAGCTTGTGTGCCTCGTCGATGGCGAGGTGTTCCTTCGGGGTGTCAACAACCCAGATCAAGGACGGTGCCTTGGTCAGGTTGCGGATGCCGCCGAGGTTGGTCTGCAGCTTCGTGAGCTCACGCTTGAGGAGCAGGAGCTCCTTCTTGGTGTGGCCCGAGGAAGCAACGTCCTCGAAGTTGATCTCTTCGAGTTCCTTCATGCGCGAGATGCGCTTGGAAACCGTCTGGAAGTTGGTGAGCATGCCACCCAACCAGCGCTGGTTCACGTAGGGCTGGCCCACGCGGGTGGCCTGCTCTGCGATGGCTTCCTGTGCCTGCTTCTTGGTACCGACGAAGAGAACGGTGCCGCCGTGGGCAACGGTGGCCTTGACGAACTCGTAGGCGCGGTCAATGAAAGACAGTGACTGCTGCAGGTCGATGATGTAGATGCCGTTGCGCTCCGTGAGGATGAATCGCTTCATCTTCGGGTTCCAACGACGGGTCTGGTGTCCAAAGTGGACGCCGCTGTCAAGCAGCTGGCGCATGGTTACGACGGGCATGCCGGCGCTCCTTCTTGTTCTTTACGGTTCTTTAGCTTCTCAGCCTGTGGCGGGGAATTCCGCCGGCGGCTTTGCTCCTGGCACCCTATTGCGCGTCCATTAACCGCCACGTGGCGGACCGTATGGGCGCAATCCGTTGGCAGGACCCAAGATTTCCCTTGGGCACCTCGTCAGGGTGGGGTGCGCGTAGTCAGTGCACAAAGAGCACACTGCTCTGTCCATGTTACTACAGGGCCAATGTGGTGGCCGACCACCCTTGAGTCCTCCACAGGCGGCCCTCACCCCCGCCTTGCACCCATTTTTGGAAAGTGCGGCGCCTGCTTGTCCGGTAGGCGTGCAGGCTGGAGCCATGACAGCCCTTCTTTGCTTCCGGTGGTGGCGCCTGCTTCAGGTGGCGCTGCTGGCCGCCGCTCTGCTCCCACTTTCGGTAGCATCCACAGGCGGTGCTGCGGCGGCGCCCGCCCCGGGGACGGTTGCTGCAGGCATGGTCACCCCACGCACGCTTTCCCCAAGTACGACGGCGGCCCGTCCCCTGCCTGCCTCCCTCTCCTGGGGTTGGCCGTTGGCTGGCAAACCCCGGATGGTCCACGCCTTTGATCCGCCGGACAAGCCGTGGCTGGGCGGGCATCGCGGCGTGGACCTCCTTGCAGTGCAAGGCTCCCCCGTCCTCGCGCCCACGGCTGGGGTGGTTTCGTTTTCCGGCGTCGTGGTTGACCGGCCCGTGCTGACCATTACCACTGCCGGGGGGCTGCGACTGAGCTTCGAACCGGTAAAATCCCCGTTCCGGGCGGGAGAAGCGGTGGTCCGCGGCGAAACACTGGGAACCCTTGCCGGGCCAACGCACTGCGACGCCGGCCCGCCGGGCGAAACCAGCTGCCTGCATTGGGGCGTGCGCCGGGGGGACACATACCTCAACCCGTTGCAATTCATTCTCGACCTGCGCCCGTCAGTGCTGTTGCCAGTGACCGGCGGTTGAGCCCGCCGGGTTCCCCGCACCGACCTCGTGGGAGGTCAGACGATGGCCGAAATGCCGGTGATGGCGCGGCCGGTGACCAGGGTGTTGATCTCGTAGGTGCCTTCATAGGAGTAGATGGCCTCGGCATCGGCGAAGATCTTGGCCATCTCATAGTCGGTGACGATTCCGTTGCCGCCGAAGATGCCGCGGCCCAGGGCGACGGTCTCGCGCATGCGTGCCGTGGTGAAGGCCTTCGCGAGGGCGGACTGTTCGTCCTTGGCCAGGCCCTGGTCCTCGAGCTGGGCCAGGCGGACCATCATGCCGGTGCAGGCAACGATGTTGCCGAGCATCTTTACGAGCTGGTCCTGGACAAGCTGGAACGAGGCGATGGGGCGGCCGAACTGCTGGCGTTCCACGGCGTAGCGCCGTGCTGCGTCGAAGGCGGCCATCTGCTGCCCGACGGCTTGCCAGGCCACGGAGAGGCGGGTGACTTTCAAGACCTTGTTCGTATCGCGGAAGCTGTTGCCTCCGGCCAGCTTGAACGCATGCGGAACAACCACGTTTTCCAGCGTGATATCCGCATTCTGCACCGTGCGCAGGGCTGTCTTGTTTTCAATCTTGGTGGCCGTGTAGCCCGGCAGCGCGGTGTCCACCATGAAGGCCTTGACCTGGTTGTCGGCAACGTCGCGGGCAAAGATGACGACCCAATCGGAGAAGGTGGCGTTGCCAATCCAGCGCTTGGCGCCGTTGATGATCCAGTTGTCGCCGTCGCGCACGGCGGTGGTGCGGGTCCCGCCGGCCACGTCCGAGCCGCCAAGTGGCTCGGTGAGCCCGAAGGCGCCAATTTTCCTCATGGCGTAGATGTCCGGTAGCCAGGCCGCCTTCTGCTCCTCGGAGGCGAGGGCCTCGATCGAGCCCGTAAAGAGGCCGTCGTGGACCCCCATGAAGGTGGCAATGGAGGAATCCGCCCGCGTGAATTCGGCGTGCACGATCCCGGCAAAGACGTTTGAGTGCCCCTGCCGGCGGACCGGGCTCATGAGATTGGCCTCGGCGAGCTTGGGGATGAGTTCCAGGGGGAACTCGCCCCGGTTCCAGCAGTCCACGGCAATGGGCCTGACTTCCTTGGCAAGGAAGTCGCGAATCTCCTGCAGGCGCTCACGTTCAGCCTCGGAGAGCAACAGCTCAAATCGGTAAAAGTCGCCATCGGCGTACGGCAGGTTGTTAAGGTCAACAGCAGCGTGGGACACGGGCATTCCTTTGCTTGGGAGCGATATTGAAAGTCAGCGGCTCAGCGGTTCGCCAAACTTGTTACTCACGAGTAACTTATCGCAAAGGAGTGAGCCGGGCAATAAGCTGGACGATTTCACCCCGCAGCGCGGCGCCGGCAGGTCCGGAGGTTGAGTACGGCCCACCGCACGACATTCGGGCCGCCTTGCACACGAAAAATCCCCGGAATCGTTGTGATTCCGGGGATTTCCTTGCACGTAGGGCCACTCGGACTTGAACCGAGGACCTAAGGATTATGAGTCCCGCGCTCTAACCAGCTGAGCTATGGCCCCTCGCAGCGTGCCTCCCCCGGCTGGAGCCCCGACGGGATTCCGGCACTGGGAAAAGCACTCCTGCAATACTAAACGGTTCCGTCTTAAACTGCGTAGTCCTCGTAGCTGCCGCCACGATAAATGGCTTCAAATGTGTCCAACGTCTTCGCCAGTCCGTGGCGGGCCACCATGGAGTGGCTGGCGGACCCCATGGCGGCACGGTCCTCCGGCGACAGCCGCATGATCGTGGTGATTTTTTCGGCCAGGTCGTTGCTGTCGTTCGGGGTGAACAGGTAGCCGTTGACGCCCTCCTCCATCAGATGGGGCAGGGCCATGGCGTTGGCCAGGATTACCGGGGTGGAGGCGCTCATGGCCTCGAGGGTCACAAGGGACTGCAGTTCGGCGGTGCCGGGCATCACGAACAAGTCAGCCTTGAGGTAGAGGTCGCGCAGTTCCGCATCGCTGATCAATCCGGTGAACCTGACACGGCCGGCTAGCCCCAGCTTTTCAGCCTGGGCCTTCAAGGCAGCCTTGACCTCGCCACCACCAACCACCACCAGGTGCAGGTTCAATTCGGCAGGCGTCTTGGCAATGGCATCAATGAGCACGTCAATGTGCTTCTCCTCCGCCAAACGGCCGGCAAACATCACCGTAGGGTACATGTTCGGTTCTAGAACTTCACCTTCCGCCAGCTCATAGTTGCCAACTTCAATGCCGTTTGACAGAGGCAGCACCTTCCGCAGGAACGCATGCTGGTGCATGGCTTTGGCCGCCAGCGGTGTGGGGGTGGTGACCACGTCAGCCCGGCTCATGACCTTGCCCATGTCACGCCAGGAAACCCGCCCAACAACGTTCTTAAACCACTGGGGGAACGGCAGGAACGGGTTCAGGTTCTCCGGCATGAAATGGTTCGTGGCTACAATGCGGATGCCGCGCCGCCGCGCCTCGGACACCACGCGTCCGCCAATCATGTAGTGGCTTTGCACATGCACAACATCGGGCTTGATAACGTCAAACAGTGCCACAATGTCTTTCTTAATTTCCCACCCGAGGCTGATCCGGAAATATTCGTTCGTGGGAACCGACCGTGAACGCAGGCGATGCACTGTTGCCTCATCGCGCTTCTCCGTGAACATGGGACCGCTGTCCGCGCGGCACGCCATCACGTGCACGTCATGGCCGCGTGCTGTCATGCCGGTGGCCAACCTAAACGAGAATTGCGCGGCACCGTTGATGTGCGGCGGGTAGGTGTCGGCGGCGATCAAGATCGTCAGCGGCTTCTGCGGGCTCTCGCCGGGTGTGGTTGTCACGGATAAGACTCCTGGTGGTTTGATCGGCCGTCGGACTGGACCGGCGCCCCGACGCAAGGAAACCGCGGAGGTCCCCAACGCCGTCGTACTTCTGGATTGACTGGTTCCGCTGGCGCAGGACCACTTCGTGCGGAAGCTACTTTCGCTGCTCCCTCTTGGCATCCGCCCGGCGCTTCACCACGTCCGGATGGTGCCGCGACAAGGCAACCACCCCAACGATAGCAAGCAAAGCGGCCCCCGCCATGGATATGGCCACCACCGGCGGCACGTCAGGACGAAGCTCACCCAGGATGGTGATCCCGATGGCAATGCCGACCATCGGGTCGATGACCGTCAGTCCGGCGATGACGAGGTCGGGCGGACCGCTCGCGTAGGCACTTTGCACAAACCAGCTGCCCAGCCCGCCCGCGGCCGCCAGGGCGATGATGGAGTACCACTGGACATTGAGCAGGAACAGGCCGTTGGGGTCAAAGATCTGGCGGGAGATGATGCGGGTGAGCACTGCGACGAAGCCGAACAGGACACCGGCGCCGAGGATGTAAAAGAAGGCCTTTAGCCGGTGCTTGAACATCACCAGCGAGCCGCCAAAGATCACAATGACAATGGCCAACAGCATGACCACGGTGAGTTCTTCGGAGGACTTGACGTGGGTGTTCTCACTGACCACGTTGACGGCCATGAGCACAAAAAGCGCGCTCCCGGTGACGCAGGCGGTGATGGCGACCACCGTGGCGCGGTTGAGGCGGATGCCCTGGTCCCGGGAGTTGACGATGGTGGTGATGACCAGGGCAATGGAGCCAATCGGCTGGATGACCGTCAGCGTGCCCAGTGTAAGGGCGACGACGTTCAGGGCCATCCCGGCGCCCAGGAGCAGGAGGCCGAAGACCCAGCGCGGGTTGCGCAGCAGGCGCAGGAAACCAGAGCTGCCCAACGCCAGGCCGCCGGTGTTGTTCTGCACTGCGGTGCCCTGGCGTTGCGCGCCAAACGCGAGGAAAAATGCTGCAATCACTGCACACACCACCGCCAGCCACATCATGGGAGGCCAACTTGGTCGGATGACGGCGGGTGGTGGATTTCGCGGTGCTTGGCCAGCAACGCGCGGAAATATTGACTAAAGGCAATCACGTGCATCACCATGGCCGAGCCCAGGAAGACCCAGGCCAGGACGGTGGTGAAGTCCGAATCGAGCGCCTTGGCCAGCAGCAGCATGGGAGTGCCAATCATCAACGCGGCCGTGCGCGTTTTGCCGAGCATGGTCACCTTCAGGTCCGCGTCGCCACGGAACAGGTACAGCGTGGCGGCCAGCAGGACGACGTCGGGAATCAGCAGCAGCAGCAATAGCCAGAGCGGCAGGATCGCCGCGATAACCAGGGTGATGGTGACGGCCACCAGGGCCACGCGGTCCGCCAGCGGGTCCATGATCCGGCCCAGCTTTGAGGTTTGGTTGAGCTTGCGGGCCACAAAGCCGTCTATCCAGTCGGTGCACCCCATCATGGCCAGAACAAAAACCGCCCAGCCGTATTCGCGCGGTCCAAGGACCAGCCATACAAAAAGCGGCGTCCCGAGAAACCTGACCACGGTAATGATGTTGGGGATGGTGACGATGGCGCCCGGATTGCCCGTGTTTGATCCGGCAGACATGCGTGTCATCCCTCCCCGCTGATAATTAGGCCCGCCACGCTTCCGGCAGGATGTCCAAGGCTTTACTTCTTGAACAACTTTCGCAGGAACACGACGCAAGCCACGGCCGACACGGCGAAGACGGCAAGTGGTTTCCATCGCGTTTTCGCCGTCTCCACGCCCTGCGACAGTGCGACGGTGGCAGCGGACCGCGCCGATTCGGCGGCCTTGTCCTTGGCAAGGTCCACAAAGTGGGAGGCCTGCTTTTTCACGTCCGCCTGCTCCAGCAGCTCTTCGCGCAGGGCAACCAGGTGCTCGCGGCGTGCCGAAGTGCGTTCGATCAGCTCGGCCTGGCTGGCCTTGGGGCCATGCTCGGCGGACTTGGCCGCGCGTTCTGCCTTGGCCTTCTCCTTGGCGGCCTCTTCCTGCGCCTTCTTGGCTTTCTTTTCGGCCTTGCTTAGGTCCTGTGCGTCGAGGGTTGATGCGTCAAAGGCCCGGCCTTCCCTAACAATTCCGAGATCGTGCCTGAGACCGCGCCAGGCATGTTCGGGCATCAGGGGAAGCAGCCCCTTGACTTTCCTGTAGGTGACAAGAGCGGCGACGGCCAGGAGCAGCAGCAGGGCCGCACTGATGATCAGGGCCGAGAGCCAAAGCGGCACGACGGTGGCGAGCCCCGCAATGGCCGCTACGACCAGGGCAATGACCAGCAGTGCAACGAACACCAGTGCCAGCGCCGCGAACGTTGCAATCCCGCCCACACGGGCCTTTTTGTGCTCCAATTCAAGCTTGGCCAGATCAATTTCGTCGGTGACCTGGCGGGGAACCAGCCGGGCAGTCGTCTTCACCGCCTCAACCAGGGTTGAGTCCTCAGGCTCCGTGCGTTCTTCCGAGTCGACGTGCGCTGACTGCTGCCCACCTGCCATGGATCCGCCTCCATCTTTTGGTTCCGCACCCGTTTCATGGGCGGCGGAATCTTTTTGCGCCCCAATTCCGCGGCGCTGCCGTAAACACAAAATTACCATCCATCGGATGCAACGATTCGACGCATCACGGAATACGAATGGCGGCACCGGTGTTCTTGCCCCCGTGTGGTTGGAATTCTAGCCCAAAGGGCCGTTCCTGCCACACGCCATATACGCATAACATAAGCACACAGGCGTCTTTGCGTGGCGCTTTCGCAGCCCTCTGCTTCAACCCACTCGATTCTTCCAGGCAGCTAGGATTTTCTTTTTGACCATCATCACCCACCCCGGCGACAGCCTGACACGCCGGCAAAAGCTCATCTACATTCTGGTGCTCGGCCTGCTGACCGCCCTGGGTCCGTTCACGATAGACCTCTATTTGCCAGCATTCCCCATCATTGGCCATGAACTGAACGTCAGCGCCACCGCCGTGCAGCTGACCCTGACAGCGACCACCATCGGCTTTGCCGCCGGCCAGCTGATCGTTGGCCCCTTCAGCGACAAGTTCGGCCGCCGCATGCCGCTGGTCCTGGCCACGTCCCTGCACGTGGCCGCCTCCGTCGGCGCGGCCATGTCCACCGACATCACGATGCTGGGGATCTTCCGCGTGTTGCAGGGGATTGGTGCGGCCGGTGGAGGGGTGGTGGCCATGGCCATGATTCGCGACCTGTTCGGCGGCTACCAGCTCGTCCGCATGCTCTCGCGCATGTCGCTGGTCAACGGCATGGCCCCCATCCTGGCCCCGGTCATCGGTTCCCAGCTGCTGGGCATCATGGATTGGCCCGGCATCTTCTGGTTCCTGGCCGGCTACGGTGCGCTGGTGGTCATTGCAGCCTTTATGTTCATCGTTGAAACCCTGCCGCCAGAACGGCGCCATTCCGGCGGCGTAAGCGTCAGAGGACGCTACAAGGCGGTATTCAGCGACCGGATCTTTGTGGGCACCTTGTTTGTGGGCGGGTTCAACTTTGCTGCCCTGTTCACCTATTTGTCCGCGTCGACGTTCCTGTTCCAAACCACGTACGGATTTACCCCGCAGCAGTACGGCTTCCTTTTTGCGGCAAATTCGCTGGGTATTGTCTCCGGTGTCCAAATCGCGGCATACCTGATGCGTCACACCGGGCCGCAGTGGGTGATCGCCTGGGCCACCGTGGGGCAGGTGTGCGCCGCGGCTGCCATGATCATCTTTGACCAACTCGGCCTGGGGCTGTGGGGCATCATGGTGCCACTGTGGTTCTTCATTTGTTTCACCGGCTTCATGTTCCCCTCCGTCCAGGTGATGGGCCTGGCCCGTAACGGCCGCCAGGCCGGCACTGCAGCATCCCTGCTCGGAGCGACAACGTTTGGTTTCGCCGGGATCATCACCCCCGTGGTGGGGCTGCTGGGCGTTGCCACGGCAACGCCCATGGCGTTGATCATGGGTAGCTGCATCCTGCTGGCCATCGCCGCCTTGTGGTTCATTGTCCGGCCCCGCACGGTGCCGAAGATCTAGCTCCTGTTTGGAACATAAAAATCCCCCGCACTCGTAGTGAGTGCGGGGGAATTTTCAAGCTCCTCTGACTGGACTTGAACCAGTAACCCTTCGATTAACAGTCGAATGCTCTGCCAATTGAGCTACAGAGGAATGAAGCAGACAATAGATTAGCAGGGCATTTTCGGAAAAACAAAAAACCTTCAGACACACTATCTGCTGCGCGAAAACTCACGGAATTGGCTTTTCGAAAACCAACGGCCCCTGCCTGAATTTCAGGCAGGGGCCGTTGGATGACAAGCTCCTCTGACTGGACTTGAACCAGTAACCCTTCGATTAACAGTCGAATGCTCTGCCAATTGAGCTACAGAGGATCGCGCACGAACAACAATAACAAAGGCTGGCCCGGTTGCGAAATCGGGCGCCCGCAGGCTGTTGGGTTCAGTCCCCCCGCAGTGCCCGGCGTGCCATTTCCAGCTCCATGAGCTCGCGTTGAAGCAGCCGGTACCCCTCGGGATCCACTGCCGGGTCCATGCGTTGCAGGGCACCGAGCCGCTCCTGCTTCAGCCGCGTGATTTGCCCTTCGAAGAGCCTGCGCAGCATCGCCCGGCAATACCGTTCAAGTGACTCGTCTGCCTTTGTGGGCAGCGGGCTCATGGCCAGCTCGGCGACGAGGTTCCCCAGCTCTTCGGGCACGTTGGCCCGCACGGCCTCCAGCCACTGGGACGACGCCGCGAGCGACTCCCCCGCGGCCGCAATCCCCGAGTGGATGGCACGGTACGCGGCAACCTGGAATTCGGTGGCGGCAAAATGCTGCCAATTCCCGGCCGTGAGCAGCCCGGGATGCTGGAGCACCACCTCCAGCGCCTCCCGCTCCATCCGCGCCTGGGGGTCACGCGGGTCGGGCCTGGGCACCCTTTGTTGGGCGGGCTGGTCGGCAGGACCCTCGACAAGTACGACGCCGGCTCCCCCTCCCAGCGCCTGCCCGCCGAAAGCGAACGGGCCCTGCGGGCCCGCTCCCCGGGAGGGCGCCCCGTTCCCGCCGTGCCGCTGGGAGGCGCCGGGCCCGGCGTCGTACGACGTCCGGGCGGGAGCCGGCTGCGAGCCGGCCTGCCGGGTTCCCGGCGCGGAGCCGTGCTGGGCCGGCGCAGAATGGGCACGTTTCTCCGCGCCCTTGACGGCCCGCAGGACCTCGTCGGGGTCCGCAATGCCCAGCCAGCCGGCCAGTTCCTGGCTGTAGCCCATCCTGGTCGAGCCATCACGGATGGCGGCCACCACAGGTGCTGACGCACGCAGGCCGTTCACGCGGCCCTCCACGGTGCTCAGGTCAAACTTGGCCAGCGTGGAGCGGATGGCAAACTCAAACAGCGGGCGGCGGGAGCGGATCAGTGAGTGGACGGCCTCGTCGCCGCGGCGCTGGCGCAGTTCGCAGGGGTCGGCGCCGGACGGCTCAACCGCCACGAACGTCTGCGCCACAAAGCGCTGGTCCTCGTCAAAGGCCTTGAGGGCTGCCTTCTGGCCGGCGGCGTCACCGTCGAAGGTGAAGACCACCTCGCCGCCGGTGCCGTCGTCGGACAGCAGGCGGCGGGCCACCTTTATGTGGTCGGCGCCAAAAGCCGTGCCACAGGTGGCCACGGCCGTATCCACCCCGGCCAGGTGGCAGGCCATGACATCCGTGTAGCCCTCCACCACCACGAGCTGGCGCTTGGAGGCAATGTTCCGTTTGGCCAGGTCGATGCCATAGAGGACCTGGGACTTCTTGTACAGCTGTGTTTCCGGGGTGTTCAGGTATTTGGGGCCCTGGTCGTCGTCGAACAGCTTGCGCGCGCCAAAGCCCACGGTGTCCCCGGCGATGTCCCGGATGGGCCACATGAGGCGCCCTCGGAAACGGTCATAAATCCGGTTTTGTCCACCTGCGGCGGACCTCTCGGAGAACATGCCGGTGAGCTTGAGCTCCTCCTGGGTGAAGCCGTTTCCAGTGAGGTGCTTGAGGAGGGCGTCCCAACCCTGCGGGGCAAAGCCCACGCCAAAGCGGTCCGCGGCGCTGCGTTCAAATCCGCGCTCCTGCAAAAATGCCCTGCCTGACGCCGCCGCGGGGGTCAGGAGCTGGGCCCGGAAAAATTCCCCGGCGATCTTGTGGGCATCCAGGAGCCGCTGGCGCCGCCCGATCTCCTCGCGCCGGGGGCCGGTGCCGCCGTCCTCATAGTGCAGCTCAAAGCCGATGCGCCCCGCCAGCTTCTCCACGGCCTCGGAGAAGGGAATGTGGTCCATTTTCTGGATGAAGGAGATGACGTCGCCGCTCTCCTGGCAGCCAAAACAATGGAAATATCCCATCTGCGGGCGGACGTGGAACGAGGGGCTGCGTTCATCATGGAACGGGCACAGCCCCTTGAAGGAGCCGATTCCGGCCGACTTCAAGGTGACGTAGGCGTCGACGACTTCCTTGAGGTCGGTGCGGGTGCGCACCTCGTCAATGTCTTCGCGTTTTATCAATCCAGCCACCCGGCCAGTTTACGTGAGATTCCCCCGCGCCGGACCAGCCAGGCCGGTGCTTGTGGAGAACGCCTGGGTGTCCGGAATCACCCCGGATCTTCGGGAAAACGCGGCTCCCCCCGGAGCATGCGGCGATATTCTGGAAGTGCCCCCAATGGCGCGGACATGCCTGCGCCGCACAGGACGCAGGCCCCCTGCCGCACACCTTGGGAGCCATCAATGATTTCGTACGCAACCCGCCGTTCCGTTGGATCGGACATCCTGCTGGCCCGCCACGGCAACGCCATTTCCTCCATGCGCCTGGACCGCCGGCATGGCCAGGTGGTGGCCGTGCTGGCCGACGGCACCTTTGACTTCGCCCCGAACCTGATCGATTCCGCGCTGGAGATGCCCGGCCGGATCGACGACGACGCCAAGCTCATCGCCGTGGTCGCCGCGGCCACGGTCGGCGTCGCCGCCGCGATGACGGCCGTCGTCGGTGTCCTGTTTTCCCTGTCCAGTCCCGAGCAGCTGTCCAACTTTGCCGCAGCCATGGGGAGCTACACCTCGGCCATGTAGCGCCGGCGGCTGCCCGCTCCTGTTGACGGCCATGGCCAGTTCCAGTCCTGCGGTGGTAGTCTCGGCGGCATGATCGGGCGCCTGCACCACCTTGTGATCGATTGTCCGGACCCGCTGTCCCTGGCAGGTTTTTATTCGACACTGCTCGGCCAGCCCGTCACCTACCGCTCCGACGACTTTGTGGTGGTCTCCGCCGATGACCACAGCTCCGGGCTCGCCTTTCAGCTGGCCCCCGGCCACCGTGCGCCCCGCTGGCCGGATCCTGCCTCCCCTCAGCAAATGCACCTTGACGTGATGGTCGACGACGTCGAAACCGCCGGCGTGCGCGTCCTCGCCCTGGGTGCCACACGGCTGGGCGGGTCCGCCTCCCCTGTCTACGCGGATCCTGCCGGACACCCGTTCTGCCTCATCCCCCGCCCCGGCTGGGCGGCGCCGATTGGCCCGTAATGAGGACGGCACCGCAAACAGAAAACGCATCACCTGCCCACAGGCGACTAACAGCCTCCGCTCCTAGCATTGGTCTTGGGGGCGCGGCAGGCTTCCGCCGGTCCCCGGAGAGGGTGTGCCATCATGGCTGACGCGGACGAACCGGCCCCACCTTCCGTCCTGGTGGTTGACAAACTTGAGGTGGCCTACGGAGCCCGAATCGCCGTCGCCGGTGTCAGTTTTAACATCGACCCCGGGGAGATCTTCGGCCTGCTGGGCCCCAACGGCGCAGGTAAGACGAGCACGCTGAGCGCCATCGAGGGCCTGGTCCGCCCCAAATCGGGCCGCATTCTCGTCGACGGCATCGAGGCCATGTCACAGCCCCTGGAGGTAAAGGCCCGCCTGGGCGTGCATCTGCAGTCTTGCAGCTTTCAGGCCGAGCTGGGCATCGAACAAATCGCCAGCTCTATGCCGGGCTGTACGGTGTGCAGCTCAGCAGCAACGAGCTCCGCGCCCGACTGGAGTCCATCGGGCTTGGCGAGGAACTGGGCCGGCGGTTCAAGCAGCTCTCCGGCGGGCAGCAGCAACGCCTCGCCCTCTTCATCGCCTCCATCCACGAGCCTCTACTACTCCTTCTGGACGAGCCAACGGCCGGACTGGATCCACAGTCCCGCCGCCAGTTGTGGAACCGGATCGAGTCCCTTCGATCCGAGGGGCGCAGCATCCTGCTCACCACGCATTCCATGGACGAGGCGCAGGCGGTCTGCGACCGCGTGGCAATCATGGACCACGGCGTGCTCGTGGCACTGTCCACGCCGTCCGGGCTGATCGAAAAGTACAAGGACGACGCCGAGGTAATCAAGGTGGCGCACGGGGCCGTCACGCTCGAGGACGTTTTCATTGGACTGACGGGAAGTGGGAGCCATGACTGACGCCGGCACGAACACGGGCGGTGCCACTGCCCGGCCGCCGCTGGGCCTGGCCCTGAGCTCACTGCTCCGCGCCGACGCAACCGTCCTGCTGCGAAGCAAGGTATCTGCAACCTTGAGCGTCCTGCTGCCGATAGTTATTCTGGTGGCCACCACCTTTGGGAAGTCCCAGTCCCGTCTCGGCGGGAGCACGCTCACCATAGGCCTGGCCCTGACCCTGGGTCTGCTCACCTCCAGCATGCTGGGGTACACCCTCGCCGTCGCCCACGACCGGGAGACCGGCGTCCTGCAAAGGCTGCGGGCCGCCCCCGTTCCCACGTGGGGCATCATGGGCAGCCGCATGGGCATCCAGGTGGCCGCCAACCTCGCCGGGTCCATCATTGTTGTGGTGGTCGGCGTCATCCTGCACGGCCTGGCGCTGGGGGCCGGCCAATTCCTGCTGGTCCTGGTTGTGGCACTTCTGGGCGGCGTGTCGTTTCTGGCGATCGGGCAGGCCGTGGTGGGGCTGGTGAAGTCGGCCACCGCCGTCCTGGCCGTGAGCCGGCTGATTTTCATCGTCCTGATCCTGCTGGGCCTGGTGGGCGGCACGGGCCTGCTCGGCGACACGCTCAACACCATCTCGCAGTGGACCCCGGTCGGCGCGCTCATGACCTTGTTCGCCGACGTGCTCAACCAGGCGGCCTGGAGCGCCCAGGACGCCTGGTCCCTGGTGACCTGTGTTGCCTGGACAGCGGTGTGCGCAACCATCGGCATCCGCTGGTTCCGGTGGGAGTCCCGCTGACGGCGGCGTGGCCGGCCCGCGCCGCTGCGGCTAGAGCAGCGTGCGTTCCATCCCCACGAGCCGCTCGTGCAGCGCCAGGGCCGACACATCGGTGAGGGAGGCGATCTGGTCGACGACAACGCGAAGCCGGGCATCGTCGTCGTCCGCTTCACGCCAGTCCGCCGCAAACATGGTCTCCAGGTGCGCGTCCCCCGTCGCGTTCAGGACGGCCACCAGCTCGCTGAGCACGTCCTGCTGCCGCTGGTAGATGGGCTGGCGGTGGTCCGTGGTCATGACGAACGTGGTGGCCAGGCCCTTCATGACGGCAATTTCGACGCTGGTTTCCCGAGGCACGACGACGTCCGCCGCGTAGCGCGTCAGCCGTCCGGTCCCATAGATGGCCTGGGTGGCGCCGACTGCGCTTTGGCAGAAACGCCCGATCAGCTGGCTGGTCATGTCCTTCAACGCCGCCATCGAGGCCCGGCTGCCGTCCGCGTGGCGGACCCACACGTCCGCCGCTTCCAGGCGCTGCAGGGCCGCGTCGATTTCGGCCGTGTCCACCGTCGGCAGGTACCACTGCTGCGTGTAGCCCAGGACGCGGTTGCGCTGGTCCTGGTTGGCCAGCCACTTCAGCTGCACGTGGCCGGCGACAATGGCGTCCTCCACGTCGTGGACGGAATAGGAGATGTCGTCGGCCAGGTCCATTACCTGGGCCTCAATGCACGTTTTGCCGGCCGGCGCGTCACGGCGCAGCCAAACAAATACGGGCAGGTCGTCGGCATAGGCCCCAAACTTGCTGGTCCGGCGGCCGCCCACCAGAGGGGCGTCGGCGGCCAACCACGGGTATTTGGAGGAGGCGTCCAGGGAGGCGCGGGTCAGGTTCAGGCCGGCCGAACCACCGTCGGCCGTCATGACCTTGGACTCCAGCCGGGTCAACAGGCGCAGTGTCTGGGCGTTGCCCTCGAAGCCGCCGATGTCGTGGGAGAGGTCGTTGAGGACCGACTCGCCGTTGTGGCCAAAGGGCGGGTGGCCGAGGTCGTGGGCCAGGCAGGCTGTGTCGACGACGTCGGGATCGCAGCCCAGCGTGCGGCCCAGCTCGCGGCCGATCTGCGCAACCTCAAGGCTGTGCGTGAGCCGGGTGCGGACAAAGTCGTCGGTGTCCGGGGCCACCACCTGCGTCTTGGCACCGAGCCGGCGCAGGGCCGAGGAATGCAGCACACGAGCCCGGTCCCGCTCAAAGACGGTGCGAAAACTGCTCTTATGGGCTTCCTGGACCCACCGCTCCACATCGCTGGTCGAATACTCTGGCTGCGCGGGGGTAGACATATCCCTTAGTTTAGGGCCAACGCATAAACTCCCGCGGACGATGTCCACAGACTGCCGGCCGCGAACGGAAAAATGATCCCGATCCCGCTTTCTGCCGCAGGGATCCCGGTGTCAGAAAGCGGGATCGGGATCATTTTTGCTGACAGGGCCATTTCTAGCCGCCGGAGACGTCCAGCTCGGCGCCGGCAAGGTCCGTCTTTTGCGGGCCGCTGAGGGTGCGCTCCTTCAGCCAGCCTTCGGGCAGCGCTGTGCGCTTGGGGGTGCCGGCGCGGCCGCGGGGGCCCTCGGCGTCGGCGCCGGGGTACGGGGAGTCCATGTCCAACTGGTCCAGCAGCCCGCGCAGGACCTCGAGGGTGGGGACGGCCGACAGCTGGGCGCGCAGTTCCCCGCCCACCACGTAGCCCTTGAAGTACCAGGCCATGTGCTTGCGGATGTCGCGCAGGGCCTTGTTTTCGTCGTCGAAGGTGTCAATGAGCAGCTCTGCGTGCCGGTACACGGCGGCGGCCACCTCGGCGAGGCCGGGCTTGTGCCGGAGGTCGCTGCCCTCGAAGGCGGCCATGAGGTCTCCGAACAGCCAGGGACGGCCCTGGCAGCCGCGGCCGACCACCACGCCGTCGACGCCGGTTTGGCGCACCATGGCAATGGCGTCCTCGGCGCTCCAGATGTCGCCGTTGCCCAGGACGGGAATGTCCGGGAGCGCCTCGCGGAGCCGGGCGATGGCGTCCCAGTCGGCCTGGCCGGAGTAAAACTGGCTGGCGGTGCGGCCGTGCAGCGCCACGGCGGCCACGCCGGCGTCCCGGGCAATCCTGCCCGCTTCGAGGTAGGTCAGGTGATCGTCGTCGATGCCCTTGCGCATCTTGATGGTCAGCGGGACATCCCCCTTGCCTGCCTCGCGGACGGCGGTCTGCACGATGGCGGTGAAGAGGTCCAGCTTCCACGGCAGTGCCGCTCCCCCGCCGCGGCGGGTCACCTTGGCCACGGGACAGCCAAAGTTCAGGTCAATGTGGTCAGCGTGGTCTTCCTCGACCAGCATGCGCACGGCCCTGCCCACGGTTTCTGGGTCGACACCGTACAACTGCACCGAGCGGATCTTCTCGTCGTCGTCATGGCTGATCAGGCGCATCGACTCCGGTGTCCGCTCCACCAGGGCCCGCGAGGTCACCATTTCGGAGACGAACACGCCGCCGCCATGCTCGCGGCACAGGCGCCGGAACGCCGTATTGGTGATTCCCGCCATGGGGGCCAGCACCACCGGCGTTTCCACTGTAAGGTTGCCAAGTTTCAGGGGAGGCAGGTCCAACTTGGTGTCGCTGGAGGGGATATCTGTAACAGTCACCCTCCAATTCTCTCAAATGCGTCCAAATTAAGCGCCCGGGGGCTGGAGGGCACACCCCAGCTACGTTTCCGGCAGGCCGCCGGGCCGCCCCGCTGCCAGCGGACTTCGGGAGACCTCGACGGGTGGAATAGACTCGCGGTTGTGGACCGGACCGCTCCGTTCCGCCCAGCACCGAAGGATTCCCATGCCACGCATCTCAGCCACAAAACAGGCCATCCTGGCTGCCGCCCTGGAACTGGGTGCCCTGCACGGGATTTCCGGAACCACCATGGACGAGGTGGCCGAGCGGGCCGGCGTGGCCAAGGGCAGCGTCTACTACAACTTTGCCTCCAAGGATGGGCTATTTGGGGAGTTGCTGACCTCCGGCGTCAGCTCACTGTCCAGGACGCTCAGGGAGGCACGGCTGTCCGCCACCGGCTTCGCCAGCATTGAGGCAATGGTGGCAGGCATGCTGACGTTGATAGCGGACAACAGGGCGCTGGCCAAGCTGATGGCGGCGGAGATTTTCCGCACCGACAGGGCATGGCAGGAGACCATGGTTTCGCTCCGGCGCGAGGCACTGTCCGAAATCGAAGCGGCCCTCGCACCGCTGGTGCCTCGGGACACCTCGGAGAGCACGCGCCTGCTGATGGCCGGTGGCATTTTTGGGGCCGTGCTGATGGGCGGGCTGGAATGGCTGCTGTTCAGCCCGGGCACGCCGGCCGCCGAGGTGTCGGCCGCCTTGTTGTTTACCTTTTCCGGAAAACTCGACGCCGGGTCCCCGTCTGCCGCCTGAGCCCCGCCTGCCGCTGCTGGCACCAATGGATCCGTCAGGCCGCGCCGCGGACATGCCCGGTGAGCAGTCCGGCGAACCGTTCCGGCTGCTCAAGTGAGGGTGCGTGGCCGGCTCCGGCAAACACCTCCTCGGCATAGCGGCCGCCGTTCGCCGAATAGCGATCCAGCACGGCCCGTGTCTGTGCCAGCATCTGCTGGGCCGGCGCCACCTCCTCGCCCGGCCAGCCAGGGATGACGCCGGCCCGGCCCAGGAAGTTCAGGTCGAAGGCGGAACCGTCGGAGACGATGGCGTCCGCATCCCCGCGCACCCACAGGATGGGCGGCTTGACGGCGAGCGCCGCAATGCCCGAGACGTCAAAATGGCCCGGTGCCATGGTGTTCAGCACCCCGCGCGTGCCTGCGGCAAAGCCCGGCCAGTTCACCGATGGCATGGAGTCCCCCGGGTAGTTGTCCTCACCCGTCGCCGTGGTGAGCATCGATTCAACCCAGGTGTCCTCGTGTTCGGACGCGAATCCGGACGAAACATAGGAGCTTTTGTACACGGCCCAAGGCCCAAGGGCGTTGTCCCGGCTGGTGTCGCCCGCATCGAGCGCGGCCACGAAGCCCGGATTGGCGCCGCCTCCCCCGGTGCCGGCGTCGTCCTGGGTAAGCCGGGTGCCGTCCAGCCGGGTCCCGCCAAAGCCATACGGCGAGACAGGCGCCTGCAGGGTGATGCTGGCGGCGGGGTGGTCCAGGGCGTACTGCAGCGCAACTCCACCGCCCATGCTCCAGCCCACCAGGTGCACCGGGCCGAGTCCCAGTTCACGCACCACGGCGTGGACGTCGTCGCTGAAGTCGCGCACGCCCCGGGTGGCGTCGACGGGCTCCGCCCCGCTGCCGCCGAAACCGCGCAGGTCCACGGCGTAGGCTGCGATGTCTTCGGGCAGGGCCAGCATGACCGGCTGCCAGAACAGGGACGAGGAGACGTTGCCGTGGATGAACACGACGGCGGGGCCGTCCGTGCGCTGCCCCGTGCGGGTGAGTACGTTCGCGGCCAGTCGGCCGGTTTGGACGGTGATGGCGGTGATGCCGTCAAAGAGTGGCACGAGGGGACCCCTGTTCACGTTGCTGGCGACTGCTTGTGATGAGCCCCACTTTAGGGCACATTGAAGGAAGCGGTACCGACGCGGGAAAGGTGCACCATGAACTACTGGCTCTCCAGGGTGCCCGGTTCGCTGGCCTTCGGCGAGTGGGGCGATCCCGGCTCCCCCGCCGTGCTGGCCATCCACGGCATCACCGCCAACCATCTCGCCTGGGCCGCCGTCGCCCGGGCCTTGCCGGGGTTCCACGTCATCGCCCCGGACCTGCGCGGGCGCGGGGGGAGCCGCGACCTCGGAGGGCCTTACTGCATGGATGCGCATGCGGCCGACCTGGCGGCCGTGCTGGACCACCTGGGCGTTCCGTCCGCGACCGTCGTCGGGCACTCGATGGGCGCGTTCGCGGCCCTCGTGTTCGGCCTGCGGCATCCGGGGCGGACGGCTGCCACCGTATTGGTCGACGGCGGCCTGCCGCTGGTGCTGCCGCCCGGGGTCGGCGTCAACGACACGCTCGGCCCGGCGGCCGAACGGCTGACGATGGAGTTCGCCGACCGCACCGCCTACCGGGCGTTGTGGAAGGCGCACCCCGCCCTGGCCGGCGCGTGGAACGCGGACATCGAGGCCTATGTGGACTACGACCTCGTGGGCGAGGCGCCCCGGCTGCACTCCAGCGCCAGCTACGAAGCCATGGCGCTGGATTCGGCCGATCTGTTCGGCACGGACGCCGTCGACGCTGCCCTGGCGGCCCTGCCGGCGGGGACACCGCTTCTCACCGCCCCGCGCGGGCTGCTGGACGCCGATCCGCTGTACTCCCCCGAGGCCCTGGCACAGTGGCGCGCCCGGTTGCCCGGGCTGGTCGTGTCCGGGGTGCCCGACGTCAACCACTACACGATCGTGATGGGCAGGCGCGGGGCGGCCGCTGTCGCCGCGGCGGTTGCGGTGGCGGGCCGGCCGGAGGGCTGATGTCCGCCGGGGCCGGGGTGGGACTGCGCTCCGAACGCGGCCCGGTCCTGCTCGCCCTCATGGTCAGCATGGCGCTCGTGGCGCTGGACTCGACCGTCCTGGCCACGGCCGTACCGTCCATCGTGGGCAGCCTGGGCGGCTTTTCCTTGTTCCCCTGGCTGTTTTCCGTCTACCTGCTCGCCCAGGCGGTCACGGTCCCCGTCTATGCGAAGCTCTCCGACACGATCGGCCGCAAGCCCGTGATGCTGGCCGGGATCAGCATCTTCCTGGTGGGATCGGTTCTGGCCGGGCTGGCTTGGAGCATGCCCGTGCTGATCGGCTGCCGCCTCGTCCAGGGCCTCGGTGCCGGCGCCATCCAGCCGGCCACCTCGACCATTGCCGGGGACATCTACACGGTCGAGGAACGCGGCAAGGCGCAGGGCTACCTGTCGGGAGTGTGGGCGGTGGCGGCCGTGCTCGGACCGGCCATCGGCGGCCTGTTTTCCCAGTTCGCGACGTGGCGCTGGATCTTCTTCATCAACGTCCCCGTCTGCCTGGTGGCCATGGCACTGCTCCTGCGCTCCTATCACGAGCACGTGGAACGCCGCCGGGTCCACATCGACTCCCCGGGCGCGGTGCTGCTCGCCGGCGGCCTGTCCCTGCTCATCCTGGCCGTTCTGGACGGCGGGCAGGCGTGGGCGTGGGTCTCGCCGCCGAGCGTTGGCGGCTTCGCACTTGGTGCCGCCTGCATCGCCGCCTTCGTGCTGGTGGAGCGGCACACCGCCGACCCCGTGCTGCCGCTGTGGGTGCTCTCACGCCGGCTGCTGCTGACGACGACGCTCGTCTCGCTGGGCGTCGGCGCCGTGCTGATCGGGCTGAGCTCCTACGTCCCGACGTTCCTGGAGGGGTCGATCGGCACGGTGCCGCTTCTGGCGGGGCTGGCCGTGGCGGCCCAGTCGATTGGGTGGCCCATCGCGTCCAGTTTCTCCGGCCGCGTCTACATGCGTTTCGGCTTCCGCAACACGGCGGTGCTTGGCATGTCTGTCATCGTCCTCGGCGCCCTGGTGCTTTTCCTTGCTTCCGTGCGGCCAAATGTGTGGGCCGTGGCGGCCTGCTGCCTGGTCATTGGCGCCGGCCTCGGACTGTCCTCCACGCCGGCCATCGTGGCCGCTCAGTCGTCGGTGGGCTGGGGCGAGCGCGGCGTGGTGACCGGTTCGAACATGCTGGCCCGGGCCATCGGCAGCTCCGTGGGCGTGGCCATCTTCGGGGCCGTGGCCAACTCCATTGTGGCGTCCTCCGGCCTGGGCCCTGCGGACCCGGCCACCATCATTGCCTCGGCCCGCGGCGTGTTCCTGGCCGTGCTGGCCTGCGGGATCCTGGGGCTCGCCGCGGCCGCCGCCATGCCGCGCACCGTCGCCGGCGTGCCCTAGCTAAGGTGATGCGGCCCGGGCCGGCGCCGGGCCTCAGAGCCCCAGAATGCTCGTGGCGATCAGGAAATAGATAACCAGCCCCGTGGCGTCCACAAACGTGGAAATGAACGGGTTGGAGAACACCGCGGGATCCGCCCTCACGGCCTTGCCCAGCAGCGGCATGAGTCCGCCAATGCTGGCCGCCATCGTGCAAACCCCCAGGAGTGTCAGCCCAATGACCAAACCAATGGGCACTGTGAAGGCCAGGGACGCAATGGTGAATCCCAGGGCCCCCAGCAGCAGCCCCAGGAAGGCACCGACACGCACTTCACGGGCAAGCACCTTGAAGACATCGTTCGGACGCACATCCCCGAGGGCCAAGGCACGGGTAATGGTGGTGGCCGCCTGGTTGCCGGTGTTCCCACCGGTGCCAATAAGCAAGGGGATGAAAAGGGACAGCACCACCTGCTGTTCAAGTGTGGCCTCGAAGGCGCCTATGACCTGCACGGTAAGCGTTGCGCCAACCGCCAGCACCAGAAGCCATACCACCCTGGCACGCACGAGGCTGCCGACCGGGGTGGCCAGGTAGGGCCTGCGCAGCGGTTCGGTGCCACCCGAGCGTGCAGCGTCCTCGCTCTCGGCATCCTCAAGAATTCGCAGTGCATCGTCAACCGTCAGGATCCCGACCAAACGGTCTTCGGCATCAACAATGGGCAGCACCAAAACCTTGGCATCGGCACAGTAGCGTGCGGCCTCCTCCGCGTCCTGGACCGCCGGAACGCTGAGCGGCGTTTTCATGATGTCCGCGATCAATTCGGATTCGTCGGCCCTCAGCACGTCGCGAAGGGACACCACGCCAACAAGGTGCCGGCCGGCATCCGTGACGGGAATGGTGTAGACGCTTTCGGCGTCGTCCAGCTCCCTCCGCACCCTGGCGAAGGTCTCCCCGACGCTGAGGTGCGGATGGGTGTTGACAAACTCGGGGCTCATGTAGCGTCCCACCGCACGCTGGGGGTAGCCCAACACGGTGCTGGTCAGCGCCCGGTCCTTCTCGTTCAGCCCGGAAATCAGTCGGTTGGCAACGGACGCCGGAAGCTCGTCAAGCAACGCCACCCGGTCATCGGGGCTCAGCTGCGCAAAAACCTCTGCAACGTCGGCTTCCTGCAGCCCTGACACCAGATCGGCCTGGAGCGCTGCATCCAGGCGCTCAAAGACCTCCATGGCCCGGTCCTTGGGCAGTGTGCGGTAGGCCAACGCCCGGTCAATGGTGCTCAGGCGCTCCAGTTGTTCGAGTGTTTCGGTCAGGTCCAGCGGCGCCAGCACGCGTGAAACACCTGCAACGTCGTTGGTACCCAGGGCCTTGCCCAAAAGTTCGGCGCTGGCGTCAAACGTCTGGGTGGGGGATTTGATCATGGTCCGGTTCCCTCCGGTGAAAGCACACATAGGAGTTCCACGGCGTGAACCGTGGCGTGCGCAAAGAATGGGCATGTGTGGTGGGGCTGCGAAATTGCCACCGCACGAGCACACTGCCACAAGGGAAATCCCATTTTCGTCCGGGGCAATGCCCGGACTTCACATCCAATGCGCGGCAACGAAGGAATTGCGGAAGGACTCCGCGGGTTGCCGCAAGTGTTGGGGATTAAGGGGAGGTTGTTTCCCGATGGCGCTGGCGAGGCTCGCGCGGTGCGGTAGATCGACTAGGTCCGTCGTCCATGCGCCTCACCTCCATCGTTTCCGGGCCCGGAAGACTCCGCCGCTGCATTTCAGGGCAGGTACGGCGAGTCAGGGCGTTCTTCCCATCCTAGGACACGGCGGGTGGGAACCATCAATCCCTGGACACGGCAGCCGGCTTTGGGGTCTTCATCCTCCGTCGCTCCCTCCACCCGCAAGCTCGAGCCGGACCCCTCGGCTTGTGGGTCCAACCCTCACTTAGAGGAGCCAGCCGTTTTCCTCGGCGATGTGCACGGCATTGGCCCGGGTCCTGGCACCGGTCTTGCCCATGCTGCTGGAGAGGTAGTTGCGCACCGTCCCCTCGGAGAGGAACGTGGCCGCGGCAATGTCTGCGACCGTTCCCCCGGTGCCAGCCGCGCGCAGCACGTCGGTTTCGCGTTCGGTCAACGGGCTTTCGCCAGCGGTCATGCTCTCCACGGCCAGGGCAGGGTCCACCACACGCAGCCCGGCCGCCACCTTCCGTACGGCGTCCGCGAGCTGCCGCGCCGGGGTGTCCTTGACCACGAACCCGCCTGCCCCGGCCTGCATGGCGCGGCGCAGATAGCCCGGCCGGCCAAAGGTGGTGACCATCAGCACACGGCAGTCGGGGGCGGCGGTGCGCAGCTGCGCCGCGGCGGCGATTCCGTCCAGCCCGGGCATTTCCACGTCCAGCAGGGCCACATCGGCCTTGTTAAGCACGACGGCGGCGCTCACCTCATCCCCCCGGCCCACCTCGGCGACCACCTCGATGTCCGTTTCCAGGCCTAGGAGCGCGGCGAGGGCGCCGCGGACCAGTGCCTGGTCGTCGGCGATCACCAGGCGGATCACAGTGTGAGCCTTAGCTTGAATCCGCCCAGTTCCGAACGGCCCACCTCCATCATTGCCCCGGCCGCGTCGGCCCGTTCGGCAAGGCCTTTCAGGCCGTTGCCGGCTGCCGGGCCTCGCCGTCCCGGGCCTCGCCCAGGCCGGCGGGCGGCGCGGAGGGGCCAACGCCGTCGTCGTCGATCTGCAGCAGGCGGGCGGACAGGGTGACCCTGCAGCGGTTGGCGTCTCCGTGCCGGATAACGTTTGTGACGCCTTCGCGCAGTGCCCAGCCGAACAGTTCGCGGTGCTTGGCGGGAACGCCGTCCGCCGCGCCGGGAAGATCGGCGTCAATGTCCGCGGCCGTCAGGGCCGTGCGTGCATTAACAAGTTCGGAGAGGATGTTCACTCCCCGGTAGCCCCCCACGGTTGCCCTGACGTCCTCCAGCGCGCCGCGGGCCAGGTCCTCGAGATCGGAAATCTCGGTGGCCGCCTTTTCCGGGGCGATGGGCAGCAGCCGACCGGCCAGCTCGGCCTTGACGGCGATGACCGTCAGGGAATGGCCCAGGATGTCATGCATGTCCCGGGCCACCCTGCTGCGTTCCTCCCGCACCGCCAGCTCGGCAAGTTCGTGCTGGGTCTGGCGCAATTCCCGGATGGTGGTCAGCTGGCGGGAGAATGCCATCATCATCATGCCCAGCGAACCGATGGTGACAGCTTGGGAAAACGCATTGGCGCCGGTGGCCCCCTGCGCGGTGTTGATGACAAACGCCCCGCCGGACAAACCAGCGATGGCGGCAATGCCCACCATGCGCGGGTGACCCTGGCTGGCCACGAAAACGGACACAAAAGCCCACAGCCAGGTGGTCCCCAACGACGCGTCCCGGTAGGCAAAGAACGCAACGCTGATGGCAAAGAAGCCCAGTGCCAGCAGGGCCTTGAATCTTTGGCTGCGGTACCAGCTCAGCGGCGGCCCCGCCATGAAGACGGCGACGAACAGGAGCAGGTGGCACCATAACAAGGCCTTCACCCACGGCGAGTGCTCCCCGGCGGTAAGGTCCCAGCCGCTGCTGACCAGCAGGATCAGGGAGGAGATCCCGGCCCCCAGCACCCAGCGGCGCGGGCCCCGGCTGGCGGCAAGTTCGCGGATGGCGGGCACGTGGCCGGTGGCCGGGAACCAACCGACGTCCTCCTGTGGGTGGTCCCGCCGTGCGTGCGGTGCAATGGATGCCATGATGCCAACTTTAGGCGTTGCGGCCGGAACCGCTATACCCGTTTGGTGTCGCGGCGGAATGCCAGGGCGGCACCAATTCCAAATACGGCAAGCCAGAGAATCACGTTGCCCACGGCAAGCCAGTTGAACGCGTCGCCGCTCAAGGGTGCGCGGGCTATCTCGCCGAGCCCGTAGGTGGGGGTCCAGACGCCGATGTCCTGCAGCGGCTTGGCCATGGAATCCAGCGGGGTGAACAGCCCGCCAAAGAATGCCAGGAAGGCCAGCGCCGGGCCCATGAACTGCATGACGTTTTCGCTGGGTACCAAATATCCGACCATCAGGCCCATGGCGGTGAACACCAGCGAGCCGAGCCACGCCGTTACCCCGGCAACCAGCCACACGTGCAGCGGCAGGCGCACCCCGATCGCCAGTCCGGTGGCAAAGGTGGCCAGCACGGCCAGCAGGCCAATCGACAGCCCGCCAAGGATCTTTACGGCAATGTTGGCGACCGGGGTCAGCGGGGTCAGGCGCAGCTGACGGCTCCAGCCCAACTGCCGTTCAATGGCCACCGCACCTCCGGCCGAGGTCGAGGCCATCATGGCACCGTAGACGGCCATGGAGATCATGATGAACGCCGCCACGGAGGGGGCGCCCTGGGCCACGGTGCGGCCTGTTTCGATTGACGTGTCCCGGTACTGGAGCCCGAAGGCCAGGAACATGGCCACGGGAAAGGCGATGGTGAAGAACAAGGTGCGGCGGTTGCGGAAGCGGCGCTTGATCTCGATGCCGAGCAGGGTGGCATTGAAGGCGCCAAACGGCGGCACGTTGCGGCTGTGCCGTGTGACGGGTGCTGCGGTGGCACTGCTGGGAAGGGTTGTCATGTCGGGCTACTTTCCCGTGTTGTCATTGGGTCCGTCGGAGCCGTCGGGTCCGTCGGGTCCGTCGGAGCCGTCGGAGCCGTCGGGACCGTCGGAGCCGTCGGAGCCGTCCCGGTCCCCGGTCAGTGCAACGAACGCGTCTTCAAGGTTGTGGGAGGTGATTTCAAGGTCGACGGCGTCCGTGGCCGTGAGCAGGTAGCGCGCCACGGCGTCGGAATCCTTGGTGCGGATGCTCAGCCTGCCTCCGCGGCTTTCCACGGAGTCAACCCCGGGGATGGCGGCGAGCGCGGCGGCGTCGGCATTGTGGACACTGGCGTTTACAGTCCGGCCGGAGGCGAGGTTCTTGATTTCCGCCGCCGTGCCGTCGGCCACGATTTCCCCGCGGCGCACCAGCACGATCCGGTCTGCGTAGGCGTCCGCCTCTTCCAGATAGTGGGTGGCGAAGATGACGGTCCTGCCACGGGCGGTGTCCGCACGGATCGCGGACCAAAAATCCCGGCGCCCCTCCACGTCCATGCCGGTGGTTGGCTCGTCCAGGATCAAAAGCCCAGGATCGGAGAGCAGGGCCATGGCGAACCGCAGCCGCTGCTGCTGGCCGCCGGAGCACTTCTCCACCCTTCGGCCGGCGATGTCAAGGATGCCGGCACGCTCCAGGACCTCGTCCACCGGCTGCGTTTGGGAAAAGAGCGAGCCGGTCAGGGAGACGGTCTCACGCACGGTCAGGTCCTTGAGAAGGCCGCCGGACTGCATTACGGCACTGACCAGGCCCTGAGCGATGGCCGCACGGGGGCTCAGGCCAAAGATGGTGATGCTGCCGCCGTCGGGCTTGGACAGTCCCAGCAGCATGTCGATGGTGGTTGTCTTCCCGGCGCCGTTCGGGCCCAGGAACGCCACCACCTCGCCCGGCCGGATCTGAAGGTCGACGCCGTTGACGGCGTGGACCTTCCGGCCGGCGGTGCCAAAGGACTTGTGCAGGCCGGTGGCGTCAACGGCCAACAGCGCGGCCGGTGGCGGCGCTGTTGGGGAAATTTGTGGGTGCGGCGCCAGCTCGGGGCTGGTGGTGGAGTTGTTCATGGTGGTCCCTTGGTGGTTGTTCCGGCTGTGATTCCATGCTCCCGGGCTTCCCGATGCCGACCCCCACACGCCTGTCACCTGCTCCCCATGACATTTGTCATCCCGGCGGCCGTCTGCGGCCTGGGCATTGTGTTCCCGGGCATTGCGTTCCCGGGCTGGGGAGCCTAAGAATGGACTATGACGGTCACGCTGAGATCCTTGGAAACCGCTGTTCCGCCCACAATCCTGGTTCAACCCGAGGCACGGGATGTATTTGCCGCCCAGCCCGGGCTCACCCGGCTCGGCCAGCGGCTGGTGCGCACCTGTTTTGATTCGGCGGCGATTGACACGCGCCACACGGCCGTGGCGGAGATGTCCCGTGACTTCCACAGCGACGATCCAGTGTTTTTCGACGCTACTTCCGGGCGGCTGCTCTCACCCAGCACCAAGGTGCGCAACGACCTGTTCACGGTGGAGGCCACCCGGCTGTTCATCGAAGCGGCGTCCAAGGCCCTGACTGCGTGCGACGGCGTGTCCCCGGCGGATGTCTCGCACGTCATCACCGTCTCGTGCACGGGATTCTTCAATCCGGGTCCCGACTACAAAATAGTCCGGGCGCTGGGGCTCGACGCTTCGGTGCAGCGTTACCATCTGGGGTTCATGGGCTGCTACGCCGCCTTCCCGGCGTTGCGGGCGGCAAAGGCCTTTTGCGATGCCGACCCCGACGCCGTGGTGCTGGTGGTCTCCGCCGAGTTGTGTTCCCTTCACGTGCGCACGTCCAACAACCCCGACACCATCATGGGATCGTCCCTGTTCGCCGACGGCGCGGCGGCCGCCGTCGTGACCGCCCGTGAGCTGCCAGGCGCGGGCCCGGTGGTGGTGCTGGACCATTTTGAGACAGTGCTGACACCCGTGGGCGAGGACTCCATGGCCTGGAACATTGGCGACGAGGGCTTTGAAATGGTGCTGGACAGCTACGTTCCTCGCATTATCGACGAACACATCGTGGATGCGCTGGCGCCCCTGCTCGCCCACGAACCGACGTTGGCCGCGCAGCCGTACCGGGACATCAGGCATTGGGCCATCCACCCCGGCGGGCGCAGCATCCTGGACAAGGTGGAGGCCAAGCTTGAACTCACACCGGACCAGCTGGTGCCCTCCCGGGAGACACTGCGCAACTACGGCAACATGAGCAGCGCCACCGTGATGTTCGTGCTCAAGCACATTTTGGACCAGCCCGCCGCCGAAGCCGAGGAAAGCATCTGTGCCATGGCGTTTGGCCCCGGCCTGACGGTGGAAACCGGCCTGTTCACCAAGGTCTCGCCCGGCGTGGGTGCCGGCCGGGCCCCTGGGCGCGCCGCCGCGGTTCCGGCTGCCAGCGAAACGACAGACCCGTCGGCATTGGAAAATGCTGCGCGGGTCTGAGTCGGTGAGGCTCCTGCGGGAACGTGCCACGGACGCGGTGGAGGAGATGGACCGGCGGGACTGCGATGCGGACCGGCTCGAACGCACCTATGCGCAGTTTCCGCTCGTCAACTCCGTGGTGTCCGGGTGGCGCGGCGTGTACCGGCAACGGATCCGGCCGCTGCTCTCCTCCGCCACGGCCACCTCGCTGCTGGACGTCGGCTGCGGGGGCGGGGACATTGCCCGGAAGCTGGCCGCGTGGGCGGCCAGCGATTCACTGCTGCTGGAGATCACCGCGATCGACCCCGACCGGCGCGCCTTTGACTTCGCCACCTCCGCGCCGCCGCAACCCCGCCTGACGTTCCGGCAGGCCTACAGTTCCGAGCTGGTCCAGGCAGGGGCCTCCTTTGACCTGGTCATCTCCAACCACATGCTCCACCACCTCTCCCCCGGCGAGTTCCAGGAGCTGCTGGCCGATTCCGCGCTCCTGGCCACGCGCGCGGTGATCCACAGCGACATTGCCCGAAGCCCGATGGCGTATGCACTGTTTTGGGCCGGGACGCTGCCGTTCTTCCCGGGATCGTATATCCGCCGCGACGGGCTCACCTCCATTCGGCGCAGCTACACGGCCCCGGAACTGCGTGCCTTGATTCCGCGGGGCTGGAGTGTCCGGGCCGAAAGGCCCTACCGCAACCTGCTGCTGTTCACCGCCGGTGACGGCGTTGGCTGAGGGGTTGCCGGCCGCGGACCCCCGCATGCTTGACGTGGCCATCGTGGGTGCCGGGCCGGTGGGCCTGTACCTCGGTGCGCTGCTGCTCCAGCAGGGACTGAACGTGCGGGTCCTGGAGCAGCGGGGCGTGCCGAATCCGCATTCCCGCGCCATCGGCATCCATCCGCCGGCCCTGGCCGCGCTGGCGCAGGCTGGTGTGGCCGCAGCGCTCGCGGGGGAGGGCGTCCACATTCGCGACGGCGTCGCCCGCAGCCGGGGCCGTTTTGTCCGGGAATTGTCCTTTGCCGAGGCCGCACCGGCTTCACCCTTTATCCTGACGCTCAAGCAGGCGCGCACGGAGGCCGTTCTCGAGGCCCGGCTCCGTGAACTGTCCTCTGGCGCGCTGCTGCGGGGATTCCGGGTCCAGTCCATGCACGACGCCGGCACCCACGTCAGGCTCGCAGCCGCGACGGGCACCGGGGAAGGGTCTGGTGGGACGGGACCTGACGGCGCCACCACGGCTGTTTCGGCGCGGCTGGTGGTCGGCGCAGACGGCGCGCATTCCACGATCCGTCGCGAACTGGGCATCCCCACCAGCGGCCGCGACTACCCCGACACTTACCTGATGGGCGATTTTCCCGACACCGGCAGCGACGGCACCACGGCCGTGCTGTACCTGGAGCCCGGCGGCATCGTGGAGTCGTTCCCGCTCCCGGACGGGCTGCGGCGGTGGGTGGTCCACACCGATTCGCTGCTGGACGGTGCGTCCGCCGGGGACCTGGCAGAGTTGATCCGCCAGCGGACGGGCGCCACTGTGGACCCCCGCGCCAACAGCATGCTCAGCGCCTTCGGGGTCCGCTCCCGGCTGGCAACCCGCATGGTGCAGGGCCGGGCAGTGCTGGTGGGCGACGCGGCTCATGAGATCAGCCCCATTGGCGGGCAGGGCATGAACCTTGGCTGGCTCGACGCCGCGGCGTTGGCCCCCATTGTCGTCGCGGCGTTGCGCGGTCAGCCCACCGGCGCCCGGCTGGAAAGGTTTGAGGGTACCCGGATGGCCGCGGCGCGTCGGGCGTCTTGGCAGGCGGGACTAAACATGGCGCTGGGAAGGCCCCTCCCGGCGTCGTTCATGGATGTCCGCAATGCGGCCGTGGGCCGGGCATTTGGCAACGCCCGGCTGCGCAACGCCGTGGCCCGCCGCTTCACCATGCAGTAGCGGCGGCGTGGTCCGCACAGTCTGCACCCACGGGCCTGTCAGTAACCTGCTGGCCAGGTGAATGCTGCGGGCGCCGCCGCCTTCTCGGAGCCCTTGGTGATGACGATATCGACGTCCTCGTGGTCGGCCAGCTGGATCGAGGCCGGATCTCCGGACTGTTTCGTGCCGTTGACGAAGGTCGTGATGGTGTAGCCGCCGGACGCTGCATAGGAGCCCACCCGGCCGGTCGAAAGGGCCACATCCCATTCCGTGAACACCTCGCCCAGATTAAAGTTCTTTTGGACGGGCGATTCCACGTGAACAATCCCCGTGGCATCGTGCGTGTGCAGCGGCGAGATCAACTGCGCACCGAGGTCGATGCCGAGGTCGCCGGGCACCGTGATGGGTTTGCCTTCCGCGGTGACACTCAGGTGGGTGTGGATGTGTTCGGCCGTGCCCTCTGCGGTTAACATGGACAGTCCGGCAACCTTGGCACGGGCCGATGCATCGGCGGGCGCGGCCCACGGCGGTGTCTGTGTGGAGCCCTGGGATGCAGGGACAGTGGCAACGCTTGCGGTGCTGTTCGCGGCGGCGTTACCTGCTGATTTAGTGCTGATGCCCACTCCGGCCGCGACCACCACAGCCACCAGTCCAACACCGGTGCCAGACCACATCATCACGCGGCGTCGCCGTTCTTTCGTCTTTTGGGCCGTCACGACGGCTGCGGCTTTCTTGCGCGCTTCCTCGATTTGCTTGTTGCTTTCCGGTTCCATGCATGTCTCCTCACGGCCCGGTCGACACCTGGCCCGGATTCGATGTTCCCACGCCTGCTCCGCCGTCAAGCGCTTTTCCGGGGCTTTCACAGGCAATCCCCTGCAGATCCCCAGCCGGGCGGTAACCGGCGGCCGAGGCCCGTTGAGACTCGTTGGTTCCTGTATACCGGGAACGTTGTTAGTGGTCTTCGTTGGTGTGGGGCTTGATGTTGTATTCGATGAGGTTTTCGAGCGGGCTGTGGCTTCGGTCGAACCGGGATGCTGCCATGCCCGCCGCCCGGGCGCCTGGCGCCGTTCCCGCCGCCGCGCCGGTCCCCAGGCCTGCTGTCGTGTTGTTGCGGTGGTCGAGTTG
>NZ_QJVD01000017.1 GCF_003219815.1 Arthrobacter livingstonensis | reverse complement strand
GCCAAAGGGTTCAATGGAGGGAAGAACAACCGCACCGATGAGTGCCGCCACATCCTGTGTGGCGGGACCGTCCCCGTCGCCGGGGTCAAGAACCGGCTTGCTCATAACACAAATTATACGTGTTCTGTTATTGTTTTCGGATATATATCCGAAGATTTATTCTAATTATTTTTTCTGACTTGCTTGTCCCTGATTCCCGTCGCACGGCCCCGGGACACGACCCCGGGGAATGACCGCCGGACACCACCGGGACGAGGCCCGGGGAATGACCGCCGGACACCGCCGGGACGAGGCCCGGGGAGTGAACGCGGGGGCCGCACCCACGGTTGGTGCGCGAGCGTTCAGCGAAACCACCCCTACGCTGATACGGCGTCCGGCATTTCACCGCCAACGGTGATATGGCGTTCTGGAATAACGCGCCAAAGGTGATACGGCGTCGGCGCAGGGGCTGGCGGGCACGTCTACCAGAAACGGAGCCTACAGCTCCCGTTCCGCGTAAACGGCCAGGGTATCCCGGACAAACGAGGCGCCTGCCTCGCCGCCGTAGTTGGCGCCAAAGCGGGGATCGGCCACATACATCCCACTCAGCCCCGTCACATATCCCCTGAGATCGCCGCCCGGAGTGGCTGCCGGTGTTCCCGGAATGGACGCCAGCCACTCCACGTGGCGCCAAGCCAACGCCTGCGCCTCCGCTGAGTCTGGTGCAGTTCCGTTGGAAAACGCGGCAATCCAGTCCCGGTTCAGGGCGGCCATGCGCTCCTTCCAGGCAGCCTGGCCCACGGCGCCCATGCCGTTCCACCAGGAGTCGCTCCGGGCATATGCGTCCTTGCCCCACCGCTGTTCGACTTCGTCCTTGTATTGCGTGTGGTCAAAGCCGTCAAACATGTTCTCGGCCATGATGGCTTCTCCTTTTCGTAGGGAGTCAATGGTCTTTACCACTGACGTAATCTGCCTGCTCAGCCTTTCCTGCTCGGTCCGGAGCCAGGCAACGTGGGTCTCCAGCGCGGTGGTGGCCGATTCCTGGTGGTCCAAGACGTCGGCAATCGCCGGCAGGCCCAGTCCGAGCTCCCGGAGCAGCAGAATCCGCTGCAGCCGCACCAGTGCAGCCTGGTCGTAGTGCCGGTAGCCGTTGCCGGCGATCCTGCTCGGTGCCAGCAGCCCCACGGAATCGTAATGGCGCAGCGTCCTGCTGGTGGTCCCGGTGAGGGCTGCAATCTGCGAAATGGGCCAATCGCTAACGTCCATGGAATCAACGCTAAACGTTGACGCTGCGGCAAGGTCAAGATTCAATTTCGCCGTGGGAAGAAACAAAGCTGCAAAGTGACGAATGCGAACTTGAGCGTACTAGACTCAAGTTCGACACGATCACTCCCAAAGCAGCCCCTGAAAGGACCTCTCTTGGACACCAAATTCACCACGAAGAGCCAGGAGGCTCTTTCGGCCGCCGCCATGAACGCCTCCACGGCGGGAAATCCCACGGTCGAACCTGCCCATCTGCTCAAGGCACTCATGGACCAGCGCCAGGGTGTCGCCGTCGCACTCCTGAAGGCTGCCGGCGTCGACCCGGATGCGGTCGGTGTCGCCGCGAGCACCGCCATCCACAACCTCCCGGCGTCGTCCGGCACCTCCGTGGCGCAGGCCCAGCTCAGCCGCAACACGCTGCTCGCTGTCCAGGCCGCGCAGCAGGCCGCCGAGCGCATGGGTGACGGCTATGTCTCCACCGAACACCTGCTTCTGGGCCTCGCGGACGACGCCGGAGCAACAGGAAGTGCCTTGCGCGGCGCAGGTGCCTCAAGGGCTGCGCTGGACGCGGCGTTGCCCACTGTTCGCGGAGATGGCAAGGTCACTACACCTGATCCCGAGAACACTTTCGAGGCTCTGGAGAAGTTCGGCGTGGACATGACCGCGATCGCCCGTTCCGGCAAGTTGGACCCGGTGATCGGCCGCGACTCAGAGATCCGCCGCGTCATCCAGGTGCTCAGCCGCCGCACCAAGAACAACCCCGTGCTCATTGGCGAGCCCGGCGTGGGCAAGACCGCGGTGGTCGAAGGCCTGGCACAGCGTATGGTGGCCGGGGACGTGCCCGAATCCCTGCGCGGCAAGTCTCTCATCAGCCTGGATCTGGCCTCGATGGTGGCCGGTGCCAAGTACCGCGGAGAATTTGAGGAACGCCTCAAGGCCGTGCTGGAGGAGATCAAGGCCTCCGACGGGCAGATCGTGACGTTCATTGACGAGATCCACACCGTGGTGGGTGCGGGTGCGTCCGAGGGCTCCATGGACGCGGGCAACATGCTCAAGCCCATGCTGGCCCGCGGCGAGCTGCGCCTGATCGGTGCCACCACACTGGATGAATACCGCCAAAACATTGAAAAGGATCCCGCCCTGGAGCGCCGCTTCCAGCAGGTGTACGTGGGCGAGCCCAGCGTCGATGACACGATCGGGATCCTGCGCGGCCTCAAGGAACGCTACGAGGCGCACCACAAGGTGGCCATCGCCGACTCCGCGCTGGTTGCCGCAGCGACATTGTCGAACCGCTACATCAGCGGCCGCCAGCTGCCGGACAAGGCGATCGACCTGATGGACGAGGCCGCGTCCCGCCTGCGCATGGAGATCGATTCGGCGCCGGAGGAGATCGACCAGCTCCGCCGCGCCGTCGACCGTTTGACCATGGAAGAGCTGGCCCTTTCGGGGGAGAGCGACGCGGCGTCGGTGGAACGCCTGGAGGCCCTGCGCGCCGACATGGCGGACAAGAAGGAGGAGCTCGCCGCCCTCAACGCCCGGTGGGATGCTGAAAAGGCGGGCCTGAACAGGGTTGGCGACCTGAAGGCCAAGCTCGACGAGCTGCGCTCGGTGGCGGACAAGGCCCAGCGCGACGGCGATCTGGAATTGGCCTCGCGGATGCTCTACGGCGAGATTCCCGCGCTGCAGCGTGAGTTGGAAGCGGCGGCGGCCGAGGAGGAATCCTCCGACAAACCCGAGCTCATGGTGGCCGAGGAAGTCACCGCCGACGACATTGCCGAGGTCATTTCCGCCTGGACGGGCATCCCCGCCGGGCGCATGCTCCAGGGCGAAAGCCAAAAGCTGTTGCAGATGGAGCAGGTGCTGGGGTCCCGGTTGATTGGCCAGTCCAAGGCCGTGACAGCGGTGTCCGACGCCGTTCGCCGGGCCCGGGCCGGCATCAGCGACCCCGACCGGCCCACCGGTTCCTTCCTGTTCCTGGGCCCCACCGGTGTGGGTAAGACGGAGCTGGCCAAGGCCCTTGCCGACTTCCTCTTCGACGACGAGCGCGCCATGATCCGCATCGACATGAGCGAGTATTCGGAGAAGCACTCCGTCTCCCGGCTGGTCGGCGCCCCTCCCGGCTACGTTGGCTACGACGAGGGCGGCCAGCTCACTGAGGCCGTCCGGCGTCGTCCGTATTCCGTGGTGCTGCTGGATGAGGTGGAGAAGGCCCACCCGGAAGTCTTTGACATCCTGCTCCAGGTGTTCGACGACGGACGCCTCACCGACGGGCAGGGCCGCACCGTTGATTTCCGCAACGTCATTGTGGTGCTTACCTCGAACCTGGGTTCGCAGTTCCTGGTGGATCCTTCACTGTCCGACGACGAGAAGCACCGGGCCGTCATGTCCATCGTGGAGGCATCGTTCAAGCCGGAGTTCCTGAACCGCCTCGATGAGATTGTCATGTTTGACGCACTGAGCGTGGACGAGCTCTCCAGGATTGTGGAGCTGCAGGTCCAGGCGCTTGCCGCCCGGCTGTACAGCCGGCGCCTGACGCTGGAGGTGACGGATTCGGCCAAGGCGTGGCTGGCGTTGTCCGGCTACGACCCCGCGTACGGCGCCCGGCCGCTTCGCCGGCTGGTCCAGCGGCAGATTGGCGACCGCCTGGCCAAGGAGATTCTCTCCGGCGCCATCACCGACGGCGACACCGTCCTGGTGGACACGGCAGCGGACTTCGATGCGCTCACCATGGCCGACGTTCCCGCTGGCGAGTCGGGGCTGACCGTCCGGCGCAAGTAGCCCGCGACTCGAACAAAAGGGGCTGTTCCGGTGGTAATTTCCACCGGAACAGCCCCTTTTGTTGGGCGCCTTACTTGATGAGTGAGGTCGTCAAGTTCTCGCCCGAGGGATCAACCGCAATGCAGTGCACTGTGCGGTCATTGACCATATTCCACGAGTTTTCCGACGGATAGGTCTGGAATTCCTTCAAGCCCTTGTAGGCCTTGGCGGCATCCGTCACAGGGGCCGTCTTACAGGCCTTCGTGCCCATGTCCGCCAGCGCATTGTCGCCTGGGAAGGTATCCGAGTCAGCGTAAATGTGGGAATTTACCACCTGGGCAGAGTGTGGGCTGTTGCAGACGACCACATCGGCTGGTTGGGAAAAGGTGGTGTAGCCGCGCAGGCAGTCGCCGTCGAACCACTCCTCCGGTGTTGCCTTTGCCAGGATGACATCCAGCTCGCTGCTGGCCCTCTGCGCAGCTGAGGGTTGGCCGGAGCTGCTGCTGCCGGCGGTCGCGGTGACGGGCTGGTGGCCGGACGAGTCAGCCTTGGTGCTGCCAGCGAACAGGTTGAGCACCATCCAGATCAGTAGCCCCACCAGAAACAGGCCAATCACGACCACACCGAGAATGATGAACAGCTTGTTCTTGTTTCCGGGCGATCCCGGCGTGCCGGAACCCTGGGTCCCGCCGGGCTGGCCGGGACCGCCCTGGCCGGGATAGCCAGGTACCGGCGGGATGGCAGGTGCTCCGGACGGGCCTGCATTTTGTGAAGGATTTCCGCCGTGGACAGCGGTGCCAGGTTGGCTCGAGGTGCCATGGGATGGGTTGCTGCCATGGGGCGGCTGCACGCCGGGCTGGTTGCCGGGAGCTGCGGGGCTGCCGTACGGAGGCTGGTAGCCGGGCTGGTCCGGCCGTTCGGGCTGGGCGGAGGCGCCTTGGGGCTCGTTGGGTGTCTCCGTGGCAGCACTGCCCTTTGCAGCCTCGGACGCAGCGAGCCCCGCTGCGGCTGCTGCATCAGCAACGCCCTGGGCGACCTGGCCGGGTGACTGCCAGGCATTGGCCCGTGGCTGCCATGGCGTTGCTGACTGCTGCCACGGGGTTTCGGGCCGATGCCAGCCGGAACCGTCGTCGATGCCGCGGCCCACATACGGGCGTCGGGCAGGGCCCCCCTCAGGAGCGCCGCCCTGGACGCGTTCACCTTCCGCAAGTTCCTTGGCGCCGCCTTGTTCTGCTCCTGCCTCGGCCTCGGGCCCGGCGGGAGGGGCTGCCGGTGGCCGGCCGGCGTCGTGCATGTCAGGATCGTGCATGTCAGGAACCTGCCCGTCAGGTTCGTGCGCGTCAGGGGTGGACGGCTGGACGGAGCGAGGCGGAAAAGCCGGCTGGGCCGGCGCTGCCTGCGGGGCAGTCGAAGCGGTCCGGCTGCTCTGCGGCGAGTCTGTCGCGGCGTCCTTTGCAACTGCGGGAGGCTCCCCGGCGGGCGCTGCGGTTGGCTGGGCTTCCCCGGCGGGCGCTGCCGTCGATTCCGCAGGGGCCCCCAAAGCCCCATCGGTCTCGGGGGAATCTGCCGGGCCGGCCTTGTTGGTCCAAGGGTTGTTCGCCACAGGTGGCTTGGTGAAATCCGTGCGCAGCACTGTGGATTCGTCAACGTCCCAGCCAGTCTCGGCGGCAGGGGCCTTGAAGTCCACGTTGGCTGGCGGCACAGAGGAGATGACCTCCGAGGCGGCAAGCTGCGTGGAGCGTTCGGCTTCGCGTTCCACCGCCGCGGTTTCGGCCTGGACCTTGTCCAGGTCCACGGTCTCGGCAACTTCGGAGCTGATTTCGGCGGCGCCCAACTGGGGTTCGGCAAATTCGTATTCGGTTCCGGAAAGTCGGGGCTCCTGCGCCGCGTCGGGCACCGCTTCCGCATCGGGCACCGAATCGGCGGGCGGAGCGGCCTGAGGATCGTGGCCGTTTGCGTTGTCGTGATCGTTCATGAAGAACTAACCTTCCCTGCTGCGCCGGCGGCCAGCACAAATCTACCGCCTGGAATTTGTCGCCTGGACAAAAGGAAATTGGCCTTACCCATGGCGCAAATAATGTTTCGCCTTCGGGAGCTGACTCCCCGTCTCCTCGACTCTACCGAACATTTCACGGTCGTCGCGGAAATTTATTGGCCCGGGCGTGACGCCAGCCCATGGGCGGGCGCAGCCGGTGCCGAACTCATGTAATCTAGGAGTACGACAAATTGACCGAATATTCCGGAGCCTCGCTCTCAGCCGAGCGACCACCTCCGGTCCAAGTGTAAAAAGGGGGTCACGCCATGGGGCGCGGCCGTCAAAAGGCGAAGGCTACCAAGCAGGCTCGGGACATCAAGTACTACTCCCCGAACACTGACTATTCAGCTCTGCAAAAAGAGCTCGGTGCGACTACTCGGCGAGCCCCGAGCCATCACATTGAGGTTCCCGCAGAGCCTGACTATTCGGCATATGAAGACAAATATGCGGATCAGATTGAGGACGACGACGAGGCAGACTCCCGCCGCATTGGCTAGGGACGCGTAGCTCACCTAACGCAACAAACCCTGCACGACGCAGAGCCTGGGGGCTCCGGCGACGGGCGGGGATTTTGTTGTTTGCATTTACGCGGAAATGACACCGGTCCCGCTTTCGGACACCGGAATCCCGGGATCATAAAGCGGGATCGGTGTCATTTCTGCTTCGGGGCCCACGCAATCAGACCAACCTGCCCACCCCTGCTGTGCCTTGGCTCGGCGACCACGGCGGGACTGCCCAAGAGTCACTAGCGGGTTTGGACGTACGCACCGTTACGCTGTAACCGTGCGCCACGGCCGCCAAGGCCGAGAGTTAATGCGCGGCGGCGGAACCTACCAAAGAGTCAGGGCCGCCGCCGGGTGTTGCATCCGATTTCTAGGAAGCGTAGTTGCCCATCAGGCGGACGGCGCCGCCATCGACACCCTTGGCACCCTGGGTGTAATCGGACCCTGTGCGGTCGGCGTCGGAGGCCTCGGTGGTGACGGTGCCCATGACCCATGACGGAAGGCCGCGGGAGTTCAGGCGCTCCACGGCGGCGTCGGCGGCGTCGGCGGACACGACGGCCACCATGCCCACGCCGAGGTTGAGTGTGCGCTCCAGATCGGCCAGTGGCACATTCCCCAGCTGTGAAACAAGGTTGAAGATGGCCGGCAGGCTCCACGTGGAGCGGTCCACCGTGGCGATGAGGCCTTGCGGCAGCACGCGGGCGAGGTTGGCGGCCAGGCCACCGCCGGTGACGTGGCTGAAGCCGTGGACGGCCTTTTTACCGGTGACGGGCAGGAAACGGGTCAGGTCCAGGCAGTCGGCGGCGTATACGCGGGTGGGCTCGAGGAGTTCCTCGCCCAAAGTGCGGCCCAGTTCGGAAACCTGACGGTCCAGGGCCCAGCCGGCGTGGTTGATGACCCGGCGCACCAGGGAGTAGCCGTTGGAGTGCAGGCCGGAGGAGGCCATGCCGATGATGACGTCGCCGGTCCGCACGCGCTCGGGTCCCAGCAGGAGGTCCGCCTCGACGACGCCGGTGCAGGCGCCGGCAACGTCGTACTCGTCGGGCGCCAGCAGGCCGGGATGTTCGGCGGTTTCGCCGCCCACCAACGCGGTTCCGGCCACCTTGCAGGCTGCCGCGATGCCGCGCACAATGTCCGCCACGCGCTCCGGGACTACCTTGCCCGTGGCGATGTAGTCGGTCATGAACAGCGGCTCAGCACCGACCACGACGATGTCATCGACCACCATGCCGACCAGGTCAAAGCCGATGGTGTCGTGGATGTCCATGGCCTGGGCAATGGCCACCTTGGTGCCCACGCCGTCGGTGGACGTGGCCAGGTACGGCTTCTTGTACGTGAGCAGCTTGGAGACGTCGTACAGCCCGGCGAATCCGCCAAAACCGCCAATCACGGACGGGCCGTGGGTGGCCTTGACGGCCTCCTTCATGAGCTCGACGGCGCGATCCCCTGCCTCGGTGTCAACTCCGGCGCTGGCGTAGGTGATGGAGGTGGAGTCCTGGGAGGCGTTGGTCATGGCGTCTCTTTCTGGCAAGTTTCTTGGGAGCCGGGTGCTTAGGAGCCGTCTGCGGCGGTGCGGTCTTGGTCGGTCAGGATGGTTTCCAGTTCCGCATCCGGTCCCGGATCGCAGCCGGTGGAGGTGGTGGAGTCGCCGGCCTTGGTGCGCTCCAGCAGGTTCTTGCCGAGGCGGTCGCTGGAGGGCAGTTCGATTGGGTAGGTGCCGGTGAAGCAGGCGGTGCACAGCTTCTCGCGCGGCTGCAAGGTGGCATTGATCATGCCGTCCTCGGAGATGTAGGCCAGGGATTCCGCGCCAATGGACTTGGCGATTTCGTCAATGGCCGCGCCGTTGGCGATCAGCTCGGCGCGCGAGGCGAAATCGATCCCGTAGAAGCAGGGCCACCGTACCGGCGGGGAAGAAATTTTCACGTGGACTTCGGCGGCGCCGGCCTCACGCAGCATGCGCACGACGGCGCGCTGGGTGTTGCCTCGGACAATGGAATCGTCCACCACCACAATCCGCTTTCCGCGGATCACTGACTCCAGCGCGTTGAGCTTGAGCCGGATGCCGAGCTTGCGCAGGGTCTCGCTGGGTTGGATGAAGGTGCGTCCAACGTAGGCGTTCTTCACGAAGCCGTGGGCAAACGGGATGCCGGACTGTTCGGCATAGCCAATGGCGGCCGGGGTGCCGGATTCCGGAACCGGGATGACCAGGTCCGCGTCGGCGTGGTTTTCGCGGGCCAGCTGGCGGCCCATCTCCACACGGGATTCATACACGGAGCGGCCGGCAATGGTGGCGTCCGGGCGGGCCAGGTAGACGTACTCGAAGACGCAGCCCGCGGGCGTTGCGGCGGCGAAGCGCTGGGTGCGCACACCGTCTTCATCGATGGCGATGAATTCGCCGGGTTCAATTTCACGGATGAAGCTGGCGCCCATGGTGGCCAGGGCGGCGCCCTCGGAGGCAACCACCCAGCCGTTTTCCAGCCGTCCCAGAACCAGGGGCCGGACGCCGTGGGGGTCACGGGCCGCGTACAGGGTGTGCTCGTCCATGAAGACAAAGGAGAACGCGCCGTGGATCTTGGGCAGCAGCTCGATGGCGGTGTCCTCCAGCGAGCGGCCCTCCTCACCCTTGAGCAGTGTGGTGACGAGGGCCGTGTCCGAGGTGTTGCCCTGCGCCATCTCACCGGAGGTGGGCACACCGCCGGTGGCCACAACCATGTCATAGAGTTCGGCCGAATTGGTCAGGTTGCCGTTGTGCGCCAAAGCCACTGTGCCACTCCCGGTGGCGCCCAGCGTCGGCTGGGCGTTGGCCCAATTGGACGAACCGGTGGTCGAATACCGGCAATGGCCCACGGCGATATGCCCGGTGAGGGTGTTCAGCGTGGATTCGTCAAAGACTTGGGAAACGAGCCCCATGTCCTTGTACACGCTGATCCGCAGGCCGTCGCTGGTAGCGATGCCCGCCGATTCCTGCCCACGGTGCTGCAGGGAGTAAAGCCCGTAATAGGTTAGTTTTGCAACCTCTTCGCCGGGTGCCCAGATGCCCAGAACGCCGCAAGCGTCCTGAGGTCCCTTTTCGCCGGGTAAAAGGTCATGGGATAGTTTTCCGTCTCCGCGTGCCACCAGAAAATTGTCTCACGTAATGGCAACGGGCTCTAACCTTGTGTCACGGCTGCCAGGCGTGGCATCTGCCGGCTTAGTCCTCCGGAACGGACTCCAGCACGGCCGTGCTGGTGTGGCGCAGGCTCCGGCGGTCGATGGCCAGGGCCACTACGGCACCCAGGCCGATTCCCGGAAGCATGAGCAGCACGGCGAAAAAGCCGAAGATGCTGCCGGCGTCAAATTGCTCTACTGCCGAGGACGTGAGCGTGAGAATGCCCGCCACGATGGCCCCCACCACGGCGCCGGCGATCATGAACGGTACGTACTTGGGGGCGCGGCGAACCGTGAGTTCGCGGCGCTCGGCCGGTGCCTTTGCGGCACCGGCGCGGGGGTCTGCAGGCTGGGAAGTCATACTTAAAGGGTACCCGCCTTCCTACAGCGGCAGTTCCTCGGAGAGGTCGGCGCGCAGCCCCGAGGCAGCCACCAGGCCGTGTTCGACGGCGTCACCCCAGCCAGTCCGTCCGGTCACCAGCGCAAGCCAGGTGCCGGCGTCGCACTCCACCACATTGGGCGGAGTGCCCCGGGTGTGCCGCGGCCCCGCAATGCACTGGGTGACCCCAAACGGCGGCACGCGCACCTCCACGGAGTTCCCGGGGGCGCGGGCCGTGAGTTCCTCCAATGTGTAGCGCACGGCCATGGCGGTGACGGCGCGGGGCGCTTCCCCCTGCCGCCAGGCGGCCAGGGCGGCCTGGCCCTCGGCAATGTCAATGCGGCGTCGGGAAGCCACGGGATGTTCCTTTCGGTCCGGGGTCAGTCCAGAAGTGCGCTGACGGCCTGGCCGAGGCGCAGGCTTCCGGCGGGCCGGTCGCCACCCATGATGGGCGGGACCACCTTGCTCAGGACGTCGGCCACCTCGGGGACCTCCAGGGCACCGCAGGCGGCGAGCAGCGTGAGAGCCACCAAGGTGGCGGCGCGGCCGTTGCCATCGAGCATCTTCACGGCCACGGAGGCTCCGGCGGGGGTGGCCATCGCGAGGACACCTTCGGCTCCCAGCTTGGCCAAGACGCCCAGTTCTTCCATGACCACCGTATTGGGCCGGCCATGGCCCTCAACGGCCCATGGATAGTCGAGCATGGACGTGGCAATGGTGGCGGCGCGGGCATTGGCGTTCTTGTCCGACGGCGCCTTGGCCAGCGTCGTGAAGGCCCGGGCCAGGCCCTTGAGGGTAACGGACATGACGGGTGCGCCGCAGCCGTCCACGCCGGTGTGCCGGATCGGCTGGCCGGTATATTCCTCGAGAACCGTGCGCACGGCGCGTTGCATGGGGTGGTTGGGTTCCAGGTAGCCCGCCGTGTCCCAGCCGTTCTCGGCGCAGGCCCACAGGAAGGCCGCGTGCTTGCCGGAACAGTTCATGGCCAGCTTGGACTTGCCGCGGCCGGCGCGCACCAGCCAGGCGCGTGCCTCGGGATCGCCGGGCCAGGCGGCCGGGCAGCCCAGGTGGTTCTCGGTGAGGCCGGCGGCCTTGAGCATGCCGGCGACCACATCCATGTGCTCCAGTGATCCGCTGTGGCTCCCGGCGGCAATGGCAACCTGCGCGCCGCGCAGCGGCACCCCTGCCTGCATGGCGGCCAATGCCTGAAACGGCTTCACCGCGGAGCGCGGGAAGATGGCGGAGTCGACGGCGCCAAGGGAAGTCACCACGGACCCGTCCGCAGCCACCACCACGGCGGAGCCAAGGTGCCGGGACTCGACAAATCCACTGCGTTCCAGGACGGCGAGCTCAACGGCGTCGTGCGCCCGGAAGGTCTGGATCATGCTGTCATCCTAGCGACTAATGTGTCCCCTTGGCGCGTCGTTGGGGGTGGGTCCTACAGGGGAGTTGCGAGTCCGGTGGATTCCTTGATGGCCAAGGGGATCCTGCCGGTTGGATTGGCCTTGGCCGCTGCCGCGGAGACGGTGTTGATCTGCTCGGACGTCACATAGATGGTGACGGTTCCGGAGCGTCCGTCCGTGATGATCCGGTGGATGGCGGCCGCCTGGTCCTGCGGGAGTGTGGCCTGCCATGCCGCGACGGCCCGCAGCGCCGCCTCCAGCTGTGCCGCGTCAAAGTCGACCAGCTTCGGGATGGCACCGGCCTCGGAGACTACCTTCGCGGCGTCCTGCGTGGTGACCGCCACATGAAGCTGCTTGTCCTCAATCCAGGAATCGGAGTAGGCGCTGCCAAGCTTCGCCTTCAAGCTGTCGTTGAGCATCAGCAGCTCGGTGGACTGCTGGGCGGTTGGGGACGTTGTGGCAGACCGTGGCCCGGGCGCAGACGTGCTGTGAGTGCCGGGGGACTGGTCCTGGCCGCATCCACTCATGCCCAATGCTCCTGTCATGGTGGCGGCGACGAGGACTGCTGTCATCTTCCTGCCGTTCATTGCTTCCTCCATGCCGTTGAAAAGGCTGGCTGTGTTGAAAGGGCAGTAGACCCCTTTCAGACGAGGGTGCCCACTGCCCTCTCAACCATTGTCAGTCTTTGCCAGTGTGCGTCAATCAACTGCTGCCTTAAGACTGGGACGTGGTGCTGTTAGTTGGTGCCCTTGCGGCGGCGGAACAACTTTAGCGCTGCACCTGCAAGGAGCAGTACGCCACCGGCTGCACCGAAGCCGGCCACGGTGCTTGATGCACCGGTTACGGCCAGCCTGCCGTCATCGGACGGAGGCTGTGTTGCGGGGGCTGCGGGCGCGGATCCCGGGTTGCTCGGCTGTTGGACGGCGGGCGGAGCCGGGATGGCCAAGACCGTGAATGACGACCTCGCGGCTGCGGACGTCAGGCCGGCAATGGTCTGCGTCACCGAGACCGAGTGGTTGCCGGGGACAAACCTGGCGCCAAACGCAACGGTCCAAGTGCCGCCAACCACCTTTACGTCGAACTTCTGGCCGTTGATGGTCACGGACACCGTTGCACCGGCGGTGTTGCTGCCGGAGATGGCCATCGGTGCGCTGGCGGCCGGGAACTTCTGGCCGTTCGTGGGCGAGCCGATGGCCGGGGTGTCCGGAACCACCTTGAACTTGCTGGTGACCAACGTGGAGTCGTTCCAGTCAGTGAGCCTCTGGCGTGCCGTGACGGTGTAGCTTCCCACAGCGAGGGTCGGGGACACCGCCACGGACCACTTGCCGTTGGCGCCAACCACTGCGGTGCGGGCAATGCCGCCGGCCAGTTTAGCCGCGGTGCGTGTAATGCCAACGGACAGCTCAACCGTGGCGCCGGGCTTGCCGGTGCCCGTGATGGCCTTGACCGGTGCGGGCGCCGAGCCATTCACGGCCGGAGCCGTGAAGGTTGGGGCGGCCAGCGTCTGCTTGACGACTCTCACGCTGAAGTTGGCCACTGCGGAGCTGCTGAAGCCGCTTTTGGCCTGTGCGGTGATCTTGAAGGTGCCGAACTTGTTGGGGGCCTTGACGGACCATGCGCCGTTGGCGCCCGTGGCAACCGTGCTGGTCTTGCCGTCAAGGGAGACGGTGACCTTGGTTCCGGCCTGGGCACCTGCGACCTTGCCGGTGATGGTGGTGGAGCGGTGGAGGGTGCCGTTGTTGGCCGGGATGGTCAGGGTGGGGGAGTTCACAAAGACCTTGACCGTGTAACCGTTGGTATGGGCCAGCGCGTCAGGCAGGTCAGTGCTGTAGGTGGAGTGGCCATCCCCGGCGCTGAGGATGCCCACCGCTGTGGTGCCGGAAATGACGGCGCCGCCGGAATCACCGTGATCGCTGGCCATTTTTGTGGACGCGAAACCTCGCACTGCCCTGACGTCGGCTGCGCTCATGGGGTTCTGGACGCCGCCCACCAGGAAGATTCCGACCTCGTCAACGGTGCCGCACGTCCAGCCCGTGGTGCGCCCCGACTTGCAAATGTCGGCGCCCATGATGGCCGAGGAGACGCCGGTGACCTTGGGGCCGGAGGCCGTGATATTGGCCGGGTTCTTCCAGTCCGTGACCCGGGGGAGCTGATTCAGACCGGCAGTGATGCTGTCTATGACAGAGACGTCGGTGCCAATGTTGCCATAGTCCCCGGGACCCGAGGTTGGGGTAAGCCCGGTGACCGGGCTGTTGCCGGGGCCGCCGAACTGGGAGAAACCAAAGGTGCCCAGGCGGTCCAGCAGGACAATGTTGCTGGAGCCCGGCTTGCCGGCGGTGTCGTGCAGGGGATCCGTCAGCTGCGCGTCCTTAAGTGATCCGTCACGGGTGCAGTGGCCGGCCGAGATGACGGCGGGGTCGCCCTTGCTGTTGAATCCATTCCAGCCGATGGAGCAGGTTTCATAGTTTTTATCGATGATGTGTGATGCGTAGCCCTGACCGTTCGCCACGTCGCCTGCAGGCGACTTCACCGCGAGGGACGTGGCCGGCCCGCTGGCCGCCGTCACGACCACATTGTTGTATTTGGCTTCAAAGTCCGCCACTGACGGCCTGGCCGCGGCGCTAAAGGTCACGGCGGTGGATGGCGCGGATTCGGCACCGATTTTCGTGTCGCCGGTCCGGATGACATAGTCACCGGCCGTGTTGACCATGACGGACTGCAGGTTCTTGACGCCAAACTTGGCGACATAGTCGGCAAACAGCGCATCGACGCTTGAAGCGCCAACCTTGGCACCGGCCGAGGGGGCCTCCGCCGGCGCGAGCACGATCTTTGCGGTACCAGCCGCCGCCTTGGCGCTCGCCGCTGCCTGCGCGCTGGTTTTGACCTCGATGGTGCCTGCCTTGACGGAGACCACCGATTCGGGGTCCACCTTCGTGACTTCGGCCTGGACAACGGCAGCCTTCTTGGCCAGTTCGCCGTTGGCGTCAAACTCGGCAACGGTCTTGCCGAGATCGCGCTTGACGGCCTCTTGCAAACCGGCGGGCAGGGCCCCGTCCGATGGGGGCGCGGTGGAGCCGGCGCCTGGCGCAGGGGTGGAGCCGGTGCCTGGCGTGGGCCCAGGAGCGCTCGCGACGGTGGAGCTGGGGCTCGCTCCCGACGACGGGTCGTTTTGAGGTGCTGCCGTGGCGGCGCCGGCGGCAAAGGTGCCCCCGATCAAGACGGCGGCCGCGGCGCAGGCCGCTCCTGTGCGTCTGACGAATGCGCGTGTGAATGCCTGCATGACTTGTTCCCCCTGAAGACGTGCGACGAGTAGGTGAAAGACGCCTGCGCATGGAAATGACCCGGCACGGACGGCACCGCCTCCCGACACGGATCTGTCCGGGCAATCACCATTCGTTAAGCTAGCAAGCGGAGTTATGGGCTGCAATGCTCAATTGCCTATATTACGGCGTGTCGAGCCCTTTCGCCCCTGACATGAGAGGGTACGAACTGCCCATTGACGTGGTGGCCCTTTCGTGCCGCCGCAGCTTTATGGCCCGGGCGGCCAATCCAAGTACCCTTGAAGCGTGAAGGTTCTAGTGATTGGCCCGGGCGGCCGCGAACATGCCATTGTCCGATCGTTGCTCCGTGACCCCAACGTCACGGAGGTCCATGCGGCACCCGGGAACGCCGGAATCGCTGAGATTGTCCCCACCCACAGAATTGACGCCAATGATCCCGCGGCCGTGACGGCGCTGGCGTTGAGACTGGAGAGCGATCTGGTGGTGGTGGGACCGGAGGCACCGCTGGCAGCGGGCGTGGCCGACGCCGTCCAGGCGGCCGGGATCCCGGTGTTCGGGCCGAGCAGGGACGCCGCCCAGCTGGAGGCCTCCAAGGCGTTTGCCAAGGCGGTCATGGCCGAGGCCCAGGTTCCCACCGCCATGGCCAGGGTCGCCACCACTGTCGAGGAGGCAGCCGACGCCCTGGATGCGTTCGGCGCCCCGTATGTTGTCAAGGACGACGGACTGGCCGCCGGCAAGGGCGTGGTTGTCACCGAAGACCGCGATGAAGCCCTGGCCCATGCGCAGTCCTGCTTCAATGTTGGCGGCACGGTGGTAATCGAAGAGTTCCTTGACGGCCCGGAAGTTTCGCTCTTTGTGCTGGCCGACGGGCGCAGCGTGGTGCCGCTGGCTCCCGCCCAGGACTTCAAGCGCATCTTTGACGGCGACGAGGGCCCCAACACCGGCGGCATGGGTGCCTACTCGCCGCTGGAATGGGTTCCGGCCAATCTGGTCCAGGACGTCATTGACCGCGTGGCCCAGCCCACCATCGACGAAATGGCCCGCCGCGGCACTCCGTTCACCGGTGTCCTTTACTGCGGTCTGGCGCTGACCAGCCGCGGCACCCGGGTCATCGAGTTCAATGCACGCTTCGGCGACCCGGAGACGCAGGCCGTCCTGGCCCGTCTCAAGACGCCCCTTGGCGGTGTCCTGATGGCTGCTGCCAAGGGTCAGCTCGAGAAGATCGATGAGTTGCGCTGGGCACCCGAGACGGCAGTCGCCGTCGTCCTGGCCAGCGAAAACTACCCCGACGCGCCGCGGACCGGCGGACGTATCCGCGGGCTGAAGAAGGCACGGCGGCTGGACGGCGTGCACGTGTTGCACGCCGGCACGGCCGTGGACGACGCCGGAAACACCATCAGCGCGGGCGGCCGTGTTCTCGCGGTGGTCGGCTTGGGCGTTGATTTGGAGGACGCCAGGGAGAAGGCTTACGCGGGGATGGGGCAAATTTCCCTGGAGGGCGGCCAGTTCCGAAAAGACATCGCCGCCAAGGCCGCACGCGGCGAAATTACAGTGGCCGGCCCGGCCGCCCACGCATTAGGAACAAACCCATGACTTCGAGAACAACCACAGCCCCCGTCCTGCCCGGCTGGAAGCACGTCTACTCCGGCAAGGTCCGCGATCTCTACATCCCCAGCGGCTCCCAGAGCTCGCAGGTCCCCAGCGGCTCCCGGAGCTCGCAAGCTCGTTCCGGGTCCCTCGCCCCCGTGGGCCCCCGTTCCGGGTCCCTCGCCGCCGTGGGCCCTGGTGCGGAGGGTGCTGAACCGTTCGCCGGGCGCGGCGACGTCGTCCTGGTGGTGGCCAGCGACCGGATCAGCGCGTTCGACACCATCCTGTCCAGCGAAATTCCGGACAAGGGCCGCATCCTGACCCAGCTGAGCCTGTGGTGGTTTGACCAGCTTGACGTCCCCAACCACCTGCTCGCCACCACGGTGGAGGACGGTGTTCCGGTGGAGGTGGCCGGCCGGGCCATGGTGTGCAAAAAGCTCGACATGTTCCCCATCGAGTGTATTTCCCGCGGTTACCTCACGGGATCGGGCCTGCTGGAGTACCGCCAAAGGCAGACGGTGTGCGCACTGCCGCTGCCGGCCGGGCTGGGCGACGGATCCCGGCTGGTGCCGGCGATCTTCACACCGTCCGCCAAGGCGGAGGTGGGCACGCACGATGAAAACATCACCTTTGAGACCATGGTCGAGACCGTGGGCCGGGACGCCGCCAACAAGCTGCGCAGCCTGACACTGGAGATCTATTCCCGGGCCGAGGAGATCGCCCGCGGCCGCGGCATCATCCTGGCGGACACCAAGGTGGAGTTCGGTACAGACCCGGCCACCGGCGTCGTCACCTTGGGGGATGAGGTCCTAACGCCCGATTCCTCGCGCTTCTGGGATGCGGAACTATGGTCGCCCGGCGGGGTTCAACCCAGCTTTGACAAGCAGTACGTGCGCGACTGGCTGACCAGTGCGGAATCAGGCTGGGACAAGGGTTCCGGCACACCGCCGCCGCCGCTGCCTGCGGACGTCGTGGAACGGACCCGCGCACGCTATGTGGACGCCTACGAGCGCCTGACCGGCGCAGCGTTCAGCTAGCGGCGTTTCAGGCGGGCGGTGCCGGATCTACTGCCGCGAACCGGAACGGCGCAGTGACTCGATCTCCACGATGCTTTCCATTGCCTGGGAGATCCTTTCCGTGGCGCCGGCTTCGGTGAACATCGCCTTGGCATCGTTGAAGGCCGCCAGGGCGTCCTCCGTGCGGTCCTGCGCCTTGAGGACCTTGCCCAGCAGCAGTGCCGTGTCGCCGGCAATGTGGTTCGCCAGCACATCGCGTTCGGAGCCGATGCTTTCCAACAGCGTCAGGGCCGCATCCATGTCGCCATTGAGGTAGAGCCAGCGGGCGCGCAGCAGCGAAACCTCAAGGGTCTCGGTGCGGGTGGCACCCACCACTGAGTGCGCCAGTTCGCTGCGCTCGATGGCCTCCAGCGTGGCCGGTTCAACCACGCCGGCAGCCAGGCGCACCCAAGCGGTTGCCTTGTTGAACTGGGCCCAGCGGGAAAGGTCCTGGGTGGGTGAAAGCAGCCGGCCTGCCTGTGAGTGGTGGGAGAGGCCGGTGTTGATGTCCTGCCTGATGAACGCCACATTGCCAATGACCCAGTGGATCTCACCGGCCAGCTGCTTCGGGGTGGAGTCCGTGACGGCGTCCACCAAGGCAACGCAGTGCTGCCAGGCACCTTCCAGATCCCCGGACTCCGCCAGCGCACCCACCAGGGTCTGCATGGCAATGAGGTACGCGGTGTATTCCTCATCGGTGTCTCCCGAGCCAATTTCGACGGCAAGCGTGGCTTCCTCGATCGCCTCGGGGAGGCGGCCCAGGCTCATCAGCGCGGCGGCCATGGTCTGGCGGGTGCGCATCGTCAGGGCGTCGCTGTCTGAGGTCAGGGAGTTGTTCAGCAGTCTCTTGAGCACCTCGAGCGCCTCGGCATGGGAGCCGCAGCGCAGCAGCGAATTGGCCTGCAGGTAGGTCATGTTCCACCAAGTGACGGAGTCATGGCTGGCACTGGCCTTTTCCGCGGCCGCGCCTGCACTTTGTGCCGCACCCACATAGTCCCGGGTGTCCCAGCACTGGCGGGCATAGAGGGATGCAATGAGGTAGTCGCTTTCCGCCGCGGAAATCGGCTGCACCCATTCCTCGATCGAATGCGGGGCCAGCTGCAGCTGGCGGGAAAGCTGCTTGATTATTTCTACAGTGGGCTCGCGGCGCCCGTTTTCGAGCAGGGATATATAGCTGGCCGAATACAGGGCGCCGCCCAATTCCGTTTGGGTAAGGCTCCGTGCCAAACGCTCTTGACGAAGTCGATCGCCGAAACTGCTGCCCACTATGCTGCTCCTCTTGCAAACCACTGCATTGATCAAACCATTGCGTTGACGCAAACTGTATTCACAACTCTAAGCTCTATGACTAGTTAGTGATAATAATCTACAAAAGTTGTCAATACCGTGTGGCGACGCGGATGCCCGCTCCGGTGCCCCGTCGTCACTCCTGGGGCCTGCATTGTCCCTCCCCATTATCCCTCCCGGGGGGCCGGGGGCCTACATCGGCACCCCGCCGCACAACGTGAGCTTGTACAGCGCCGCGTGTCCTTCCTTTGCCACCAGCGTGAAGCCCTCCGAACCGGGGGCCAGCGTCACCCCCGAATACAACGATTTGGGGTTGTCAAACGCCGGAATGTAGTCCGTGCCGAAATCCAGCAGATATGTCACGCCTAGTCGTTTTGCCGCGGCGCACACGGCCTGGTCGCTGCCCACGCGGTTGAGCCAAAACCGCAGCGTATACATGTCCGGTGTGAGGTCGCCCTGCGAACTGTAGGGAAAGAGCATGTGCCGTCCGGCCAGCGCCATGGCCAGGGCCGACCCGTTGTACGGGTTATTCGCAATGACGTCCCGGGGGGTGGTGAATTGATCGAGGCGGTGGATCAGCGCCAGCTCCTGTGCGTCCACCTGCGCCAGCCCGTCGGGCTCGGCGGGCACGTTGTACATCTGCCCCACGGCGCCGGCCATCTGCCAAAAACCGGGGTTGGAGAAGGCGAGGACGACGGCGAGGGCGGCGGCCGCCGTCGTCCTTCCCGGGCGCGTGGAGACAAGGCGGACGCGCGGATACCTGGCAGGGAGCCAGTCCAGGCAGCGGCCCAGGCCCACTGCCGCCAGCGGCACGGCGACCAGCGGCATCAGGGCGGCGATGCGCTCCGGGTTGTCCCACCACGGGGCCATGACCACGTTGGCCAGTGGCAGGTTGGTTCCGGCCGCCAGGGCGTAGGTGAAAGTGATCAGGACCAGCGAGACCAGCAGCCAGCGCATCCTGTGTGCCATGGCGGCCGTCCACACCCCGAGCAGCACAAGCAGGGCCAGGGCGACTGCGGGGAACCAAATGGGGTCCGGGGCGTGGGTGAAGTTGCGCAGCAGGGCCAGCGGGAAGGCCATGAACGCCGGGCTGGTGTAGTTGAACAGGCTGCGGAATTGGGGCAGCGCAAAGAGGATGCCGGCCACGGCCGCCGCCGCGAGCACCAGAAGGGCGGTCCGGACCCAGCCCCGGCGCCGGGTGTGCTTGTAGCCGGTGCGCAGCCACGCAAACAGGAGATAGGCCAACAGCGGCGTGAGGACCAGCAGGATGCTGAAGACGCCATTGGGCTGCGCCATGGCGGCGCCGGGGAGGAAAAGCACCACCAGCGTCAACGCCATGGCCGGCGCCAGGGGCGCATGCGCCGGCGGGCGAATGATCAGCAGGACCAGTCCCACGCCCACGGGGACCAGCGCGTTGGACAGCAGATTGGGGTAGACGGAGCCATATTGCAGTAGGAGGTAGGGGAACGCCGGGAAGGCAGCGGCCAGGGCGCCCGCACCAAGGAGCACCGTGCGCTTTTCACCGACCAGTATGAGGGTGAGGAACACGCAGGCCAGCGGCCACACCACGCCGGACACGGCCAGCCACATGATGTTGGTGGCTGCTGGAATGCTGATGCCGGTCAGGAGCACCAGGAGGCTCGCCAGCCCGTGCCAGGCAGCGGGGTAAAACGCCGACTTGCCCGGTGGCAGGATGAAGCCGGAGACTGCAAACGAGGACGCATCCTTCGTCTGCACCGCGTATTCCGTCGCGTTCAGGTGAAAGACCGAGTCGTAGCCTTGGGTGAACTGTTCCGGGTTGGCGGCAGAGACCGTGAGGAACACCGTGGTTATGGCCAGTGCCACCAGCACGCCGACGGTGGCGGCCACCACAGTGCCGCGGGCGGACACGGAACCGGGCAGCGTGCCACGACCGTGCGGAGCGTCCTGCACGGCGGTGCGCAGGGCGGGGATGAGGCGGCGGGCCAGAAACGCGGCCACGGCGGCGATGGCCGTGCCCAGCAGCAGTACCGGCCACCCCCAGGGCAGGTGGATGGCCGGCGCGACCACGGCGCTGACGGAGACGACGGAAACGGACACGGCCGGGGCCAGGCACAGCGCAGCCAGACCACGCAGGCGCAGCACGGCCAGGACGGCGGCGCCGGGCACGCCAAGGATCAACAGGGCCGCGATGATAGCGGGCACCGCCTCAATCCATGAAGTCACGCCCGTGTCCTGTTGCTAGTGGTTCGGCAGTTGATTGCGGTGCGCCTAGATCTTTTTGACAACACTGGATTTGAGCTTCATCGGCCCGAAGCCGTCGATCCTGGCGTCGATGTCGTGGCCGTCCACGGGCGGAACGAGACGGATGTTGCGCACCTTGGTGCCCGCCTTCAGGCCCTGGGGGCTGCCCTTGACCTTCATGGTCCGGGTGATGCTGACGGTGTCGCCGTCGGCCAGAATGTTCCCGACGGCGTCCTTGACGGCAGACCGTGCCCCGTCGGGTTCTTCAGCTTCGCCGGTTTGCTCCGTGGGGGACCATTCGTGGCCGCACTCGGGGCAGACCAGCAGCTCGCCCATCGCATAACCATGCGGACTGGCGCATTCCGGGCACGCGGGAAGTGTCTCACTCATGCGCCCCATTCTATCCGGGGCGGCCGCGCTGCGTTTCCAGCTGGATGTCTCCGCTCGACGCCGGAGTCATTCCGGTCCGCCCCGGGGGGGGCCGGGGCCCGGCCGGTTAGCTAGACGGTGCCCAGCTCGGCCTCCTCCTCGCGGGACTCCTCTTCGGCGTCGTCAATGTAGTTCTGCACCTCGGCCAGCGGCAGGTGCGTCCTCAGTGCAATGAAGAAGACAATCACGGTGATGACGGCGTTGCTCAGGAAGGCCCACCAGAACAGGCCGGGATGGGCTGTGGGGTCCATGAGCCAGCTTTGGAACCCGACCAGGACGAGCCAGGGGATCAGCCACAGGGCTCCGGCCTTGAAGTCCAGCTTGGGCTTGATGCTGCGGTCGCCGGTGAACTCGAAAATTACCAACAGGATGTAGCCGAGCAGGATGGTGATGAAGATCTTCAGATTGACGGTCCAACCGCCCCAGAACACGATCAGGTTGGCGCAGTAAAAGGCGATCAGCGGGATGGTGAAACCGCCGGGGAGCCTGAACGGGCGCACCCGGTCGCCCATCTGGCGGCGCAGAGTGGCGACGACGAGCGGGCCGGAGCCGAAGGACAGGACCGTGGCGGAGGTGATGAAGCCGACCAGCTGCTGCCAACTGGGGAACGGCAGGAACATGATCAAGCCCACCACGAATGTCAGGAACAGGCTCCAGTGCGGCACGCCGTGCCTGTTCGTGCGTGCCAGCCACCGCGGGGCGTTGCCGTTGCGACCCTGCGCGTAGGAGACCCGGGCCGCAATGGTGGTGTAGATCAGGCCGGTGTCCAGCGGGGAAATGATGGCGTCTGCATACAACAGGTACGCCAGCCAGGTCAGCCCGCCCAGGGTGGCCAGGGCTGCCAGCGGGCCGGCGTCGTTGGTGAAGGACAGATGGGACCAGGCCCCCGAGCTTTGCAGCACGTGTTCGGGGATGCCCATGGTGAAGGCGACCTGCAGCAGTGCGTAGATGGCTGCGGTGATGGTCAGGGAGCCGATGATGGCGAACGGGATGTTCCGCTTCGGGTTGGTTGTTTCACCGGCCAGTTCGATGCCCTGCCGGAAGCCGAGGAAGGAAAAGGTGATCCCGGCCGTGGCGATGCAGGTGAAGATGGCCGAAGCGCCGGAGGGGGCAAAACCCAGCGACGTGAAGTTTTTCACGGAACCCATCTGGGTGGTGCCAAAGGCCATGATCAGGAACGTGGCTATGACCAGCACGATGATGGCCAGCTTCCACCACACCAGGACGTTGTTGATCTGGGCGAACAGGCGCACGCCATAGAAGTTGATGACCACAAAGACGGCCATCAGGACCACGGCTATCACAAGGCCCAGCGGCGTCAAGGTGTGCACCGTGAGGCCCGAGACCCGTTGGGCGACGGTGAAGGGTGCATATCTGGTGGCGTACGTGAGGGCGCCCTCGACCTCAATGGCCGGGACGGCGGCGGAACTGACCCAGGTGATGAATCCCAGCGAGTAGCTGGCGAACGAGCCCCATACCAGGTGCGGGTACCGGACCACGCCGCCGGAGACGGGAAACATGGGTCCCAGCTCGGCGTAGCACAGGCCGATCATCATGACCATGAGCCCGGCGATCAGCCAAGAAAAAATTGCCGCAGGCCCGGCAATTTGTGATGCGTTGTAGGCTCCGAACAACCAGCCCGAGCCGATAATTGAACCAATGGCGGTAAAAAGGAGCCCCACGGGCCCCAAATGCCGCTTGAGCTTTGTTCCTTGGTGGGGAAGGCCTCCTTGGGGGCTTCTTTCCGTTGCTGCACTCATCGCAAAACCATCTCCTTTGGCGGTTTCTTAGTTGCTCTAAGCAAAATACGCCCGGCACTTGTAAGGAGTGAGTGAGTTGGCTGTATATAAGCCATTAAAAGTTTTGGCGCAGTCCGGGCATGAGGCGACCGTAGCCGCCACGTTTCCCACGTACGCGGCGAGGGCGTCGCGTGTGGCGGCTGGCGGTGCTCTTGACACGCGGGCACGGCCGTCAAGTGGGAGCGGGCGGCACGTGTGCTGGTGTTGGCTTCAAAAGCGGCGGTGTAACTACCGGTCTGGAAGCTAACACCAGCACAAGCGGCATTCCGCCCAAACCACCGACGCAAAAACACTAAAGGCAGCGCCCGCATGGACACTGCCTTTAACATTTGGTCGGGGTGACAGGATTTGAACCTGCGGCCTCGTCGTCCCGAACGACGCGCGCTACCAAGCTGCGCCACACCCCGATCCATTGCGCTTCCGAAACCTGTGAAGGTCTGGAAAAGCAACCTCTCAAGAATAGCGGACGGATGCCGGTTACGCGAAATCGCGGCCCCGGTCCGCAACCCGCAACGCTGCCCGGTCGGATGCCCGGACCGGCCGGATTGCGCACGAGGTCCTGCCCGGCCCGCAGCCCGGACCCCAGCCAGGCGTCGTGCCGGGCCGGCTACACCAGCGAGTCCTGCCAGGCGCCGTGGAGGTCGGCAAAGCGGCCGCCGCCGGAGATCAGTTCCGCGGGAGTTCCGTCTTCCACGATGCGGCCGTCGTGGACCACCAGAACGCGGTCGGCAATGGCCACTGTGGAGAGCCGGTGGGCGATGATCAGCGCCGTCCGGCCCGGCCCGCCTTGGCCACGGCCGTCGCCGCCAGAGGTGCCAGCAACGCCCGTGGCCCCGGAGGCGCCAAGCAGCCGGTGCAGCCCGCCCTGCACCAGCCGTTCGGACGGGATGTCCAGCGACGACGTCGCCTCGTCCAGGATCAGCACGGCCGGGTTCGCCAGGAATGCACGGGCAAAGGAAATCAGCTGCCGCTGCCCCGCCGACACCCGGCCGCCGCGCTTGTTCACATCGGTGTCGTAGCCGTCGGGCAGGGCACGGATGAACGTGTCAGCCCCCACTTCGCGTGCAGCGGACTCAATCGCGGACCGGCTTGCGGCAGGGTTTCCCAGGGCGATGTTCTCGGCCACCGTGCCGCTGAACAGGAAAGCCTCCTGGGTCACCATCACCACGGCACGGCGCAAGTCCGCGGTGGAGAGCTCACGCAACTCCACGCCGTCGAGCTTCAGGGAACCGGCGGTCACGTCATAAAAGCGGGCCAGGAGCTTGGCCAGCGTGGACTTGCCCGCACCGGTGGCCCCGACCACGGCCACTGTCTGCCCTGCGGGAATGTGCAGGTCCATGCGGGGCAGCACCACGGGTCCGTTGCCGTAGCCAAACTCGGCCCCGGTGAAGCGGATGTCACCGTGCGCGACGGGCAGGGGGACCGGGTTTCGCGGCGGCTGCACGGTGGGGACTTCCTCGAGCAGCCCGGACACCTTCTCGAGGGCGGCCTGGGCGGACTGGAAGGAATTGTAGAACATGGCCATCTGGCCGACCGGCTGAAAGAAGCGCTTAGTGGCGAGCAGCAGTGCCAGCAGCGCGCCCACTTCCAGCGCGCCCCCGAGCACGCGGAAGCCACCCACCAGCAGCACCACCGCCACGGCCACATTGCCGATGAGCACCAGGCCCGGCTGGAAGATGCCGTTGAGGTTGATGGACCGAACCGTGACGCGGCGGTAGTCCTCGGCCAGTTCGTCGTAGGTGGCCGCGTTGTCCGCTTCGCGCCGGAAGGCCTTCACGGCGCGGATGCCGGTCATGGTTTCGATGAAGTGGACAATGAGCCGCGCCGAGACGACCCGGGAGGACCTGTAGGCGGATTGGGATCGCTTTTGGTACCAGCGCGAGAGGAAGAACATCGGGACGGCGGAGGCCATGACCAGCAGCCCCGTGATCCAGTCCAGCGAAAAGATGCTCACAGCCGTCAGGGCCATGAAGATCAAGCCCGAGGCAAGGGAGGAGATGCCCGAGTCCAGCAGTTCGCGCAGCGCCTCCAGGTCCGAGGTCTGGCGCGAAATGATCCGCCCGGACGTGTAGCTCTCGTGGAACTCCATGCTCAGTCGCTGCGTGTGCCGGAACACCTGGATGCGCAGGTCCAGGAGCATGGCCTGGCTGAGCCGGGCCGTGGCCGTCAGGTACGCGGCCGTGAGCCAGGAGGCGAGCAGCGCCGCGACCACATAGCCGCCGCCGGTGACGATCAGCGGAACGGGGTTGGCGCCCTGGTCCTTCAGGGCGGGCAGGGCCGTGTCGATGCCGAACGCGATCAACAGCGGACCGGCCACCTTTGCCGCCTGGGACAGCACCACCAGGGCAACCGTGATGGCGAAGCGCAGGCGGACCGGGCGAAGCAGCATGCCCAGCAGCTGTACCGAGCGGCGGCGCACGGCCTTGCTGTCCTGCCGGCTGAGCTCCACGCGGTCCTCGCCGGCAGTTCCCTGCGGTGGTGCCGCGTTGATGTTCGACGCCGGAGCCGGGGCGCGCCTTGACCTGGCACTCACGCCGTTGCTCCCCTGTGAACGACGTCCAGCGGGCCGGTGCCTCGGGGAGCCGCACCCAGCTCGTCGGCAAGTTCATTTTCGGTGTCTGTGTCCAAATCGCTGTCCAAGTCCTTTGGCTCCTCGCTGAGGCTGGCCAGCACGTAGCGATAGTGGTCATTGCCGGCGAGCAGCTCGCTGTGGGTGCCAACTGCCGTGATGTGCCCGTCCTGCAGCAGGGCCACCCGGTCGGCCATCGCCACGGTGGACGGGCGGTGGGCGACGATCAACGTGGTGGTCCCAACAAGTGCGGCCCGCAGCCCGTCGGATACGCGTTCCTCGGTGTTCACATCCAGGGCGGAGAGGGGATCGTCCAGGACCAGCACTGCGGGGCGGGCGGCGATGGCGCGGGCCAGGGCGATTCTCTGCCGCTGCCCGCCGGACAGGCTGAGTCCCTCCTCGCCGATCAGCGTGTCCACGCCGTTCGGCAGTGCGTAGGCGAACCCCGCCTGGGCCACCTCCAATGCCTGCTCCAGGATTTCGTCGGGGGACAGTCCGGGGTGTTCCGCGGCACCCAGCAGGACGTTCCCGCGCACGGAGTTGGAAAACAAGGTGGTGTCCTCAAAGGCTACGGATACGTGCCGGCGCAGATCGGCCAGGGCCAGCCGCCGGATGTCGGTGCCGTCCAGCAGGACGGCGCCGGCCGTGGCGTCAAAAAGCCGCGGCACCAGGTTCAGCAGCGTGCTCTTGCCACTGCCGGTGACGCCCACCAGTGCCATGGTTTCGCCCGCGCGGAGGACCAGGTCAATGCCGTTGAGCAGCTCCGGCGTGCCCGCCGGGGTGTCCGGATAGTGGAAATGGACACCGCGGAATTCCAGGTCGCCGCGGACGGGGCCGAGGCGAACCGGCTCGGCTGGGTCCGTGATGGTGTTGGGGGCGTCCATGACTTCAAAGTGCCGGTCCACGGCGGTCTTGGCCGCAAGGGTCATGGCCATCAGCGGGCCCATGGACTCCACGGGCCCGGCCACGACGGCAGCCGTGGCAAAAAACGCGACGAGGGCGCCGACGTCGAGCCTTGCCTGCGAAACGAGCAGGATGCCCACCACCAGTCCGGCGCCCAGGGCCAGCTCCGGCAGCAGCGTGACCACCAGGGAAAACACGGCCAGCGACTTGGCCTTGTGGATTTCGGTGGCCTGGAGCTCCTGCGCCTGCCCGGCAAAGGAATCCAGCGCCTCCCGGCCGCGCCCGAACGCCTTGAGCACGCGGATGCCGTGGACGGATTCCTCCACGGCCGTGGCGAGGTCGCCGGCCTGGTCCTGGCTCCTGCGGCTGACCAGCCCGTAGGAACGCCGGAACCTGTAGCCGAAGACGACGATCGGCACCGCCGCGGCCACGAAGATCAGGCCCAGCTCCCAGCTCATGGACAGCATCAGGGCCACTCCGATCACCACGGTCAGGGCAGTGACCACCAGCATGATCGCACCAAAGGCCATCCAGCGGCGCATGAAGTTCAGGTCGCTCATGGCGCGGCTGAGCAGCTGCCCGGAACCCCAGCGGTCGTGGAATTCGACGGCGAGCGACTGCAGGTGCCGGTAGAACGATGTCCGCATGCGGGTTTCCACCGTGGTGGCCGGCACAATCACAAACTGCCGGCGCAAGGCGATGAGCCCTGCCTCCAAAATCCCCAGTCCAAGTACGACGGCGGCACCCGTCCAGAGGCCCTTCGTCCCGTTCCCCGGTTGGAGGGCGGAGTTGACGAGCACGCGGTACACCTGTGGAATAAGCAGGGCAACAACGCTGGCGGCAAGCGCGCTCAGGAGGCCCCAGATGAGCGGGGCGAAAATTGGTTTGAGCTGCGGGGCAAGCCTTCCCAGGGAAGCTAAGAGCGTGGTGTTGTCCGTGGATTTGTCTGCGTCTGTCATGGGGATACTTCGACTGCCCAACTTCAACTGCCCATTGAATCGATATTTTTTTTCAGAGGATTCCAGCCTACGCCCGCACGCGTCGTGGTTGCGGGAAGGCAGCCAAGTTAACTTGTTAACTAGGGCAAGCGGTTTTAGTCATGCGTCGGGTCGCGGCGGGAATGGCGCGCCGTCACTGGACGGTAGTGGCTGCCACGAGCCGTCGGAGCCGCCACTACTGTCCAGTCATGGAGTGGTCCGGCTATGGCAACGTGCGCGAACTTTGATAGTACGACAGGACAAATGAACAAATGAGTGGGAAGTGTCATTGGTTTGCATCGATGTCACTGAGGACCGCGCCCGGAAGGGCTGCAGGCACTCAGCCGCGCCATTCACGACGCCATCCTGGCCGAATATGGTGTCCCGGAGCGGGACTACTTTCATATTCTGACCGAGCATGGTGCCGGACGGGTCATTGCCCAGGATGCCGGGCTGGGGTTTAAGCGCAGCAGCGGCGTCGTCATGATCCAGATCGTCACGCAGCAGGGGCGCCCGCTCGAGGCCAAGCAGTCGCTCTTTGCCGCCATCGCAGCCAACTTTGCCGGCCTTGGCGTCGCAGGTGATGATGTGTTCATCGGGTACATGGAAAACACTGCGGGGGACTGGTCGTTCGGCTTCGGCCGTGCCCAGTACGCCACCGGAGAACTTGCCGTCCCGGCGCTGGCCGGGGCCTGAGGCGCCTTCACCACGAGGCATGTTACGCACCATCAAACGGCTTAATGTTCTTATGTCAGAACAAACCTTTGACAGGACATGAAATTTCATGCAAAGTAGTATGTGTGTCGGCCATCACGTGGCCGGCGCAGCGCAGGGGTTCACCCCCCACCCACCTGTTGCAAGGCGAGTTCCCGAAGTGAAAGGTCCTTTTGATCAACGTGAGCCACGATTTGATTACCATCGGGCGCATCAGCGTCGACATCTACCCCAATGACATTGGCGTGGATCTGGAAGACGTCACGTCCTTCGGAAAATACCTGGGCGGTTCCGCCACCAACGTTGCCGTGGCCGCTGCCCGGCATGGCCGGCGGACCGCCGTCATCACCCGCACGGGAGATGACTCCTTTGGCCACTACCTGCACCGCGAGTTGAAGAAGTTCACGGTGGACGACCAGTTCGTCCGTCCGGTCGCCCAGTTGCAAACGCCCGTCACCTTCTGCGCCATCAAGCCGCCCGAGGACTTCCCGCTGTACTTCTACGGCAGGCTCCCCACCGCCCCGGACTGGCAGATCGCCGCCGACGAGCTGGACACCGCGGCCATCAAGGACGCGCGCATCTTCTGGTCCACCGTCACCGGCCTGTGCCAGGAACCCAGCCGCGGCGCCCACCTGGCCGCCCACCTGGCCCGCCCCCGTGCCAAACTGACCCCCGGCCAGTACACCATCCTGGACCTGGACTACAGGCCCATGTTCTGGGACTACGAGGAGGACGCCCGCGAACAGATCGCCAAGATCCTCCCACATGCCACCGTCGCCATCGGCAATGACAAGGAATGCGCCGTCGCCGTCGGGGCGGGGACACCGGACGAACAGGCCGACCGCCTGCTGGCGGCGGGTGTTGAGATCGCCGTCGTGAAGCTGGGGTCCGAAGGCGTCATGGCCAAGACCGCCACCGAGCGCGTGGTCTCCGCCCCCGTCCCCGTTGAAACCGTCAACGGACTCGGCGCCGGCGATTCCTTTGGCGGCGCCTTTGTGCACGGCCTGCTTGCAGGCTGGCCGCTGGCCCAGGTGCTCGACTATGCCAACGCCGCCGGCGCCATTGTGGCCTCCCGCCTCTCCTGCGCCGACGCCATGCCGACGCCGGAGGAGGTCACCTTGCTGCTGGCCGAACGCGGCCGACTGGTACCCGGGGCCCCTTTACCCGGGGCGGCTGTGCCCGACTCCGCCGCGGAAGGGGCACTTAAGTGAGCACCTCGACGGCACCCGCCGGCGTGGACGACGATCCCCGCCGCTACGCACACCTGACGGCGCTGCGCCTGGAAGACCCGGCCGCAGTGGCCCGCGCCGCCAAGGCCCGTCGCCGGCACCCCGGCGTGAAGAGCGGGGTGCAAAACTTCATCGTCGCCGCCGACCACCCCGCCCGTGGCGCCATTTCGGTGGGAGCGAACCCCACGGCCATGGCGGACCGGCGAGAGCTGCTGGACCGGCTCCGAATTGCGCTGGCCAACCCGGCCGTGGACGGCGTCCTGGCCTCCCCGGACATCATGGATGATCTCCTGTTGCTCGGCGCACTCGAGGGCAAGCTGGTGTTTGGCTCCATGAACCGTGGCGGCCTGGCCGGGCTCGTCAACGAAATTGACGACCGCTTCACCGGCCACACCGCACAGGCGCTGGCGGACTTCGGCGCCGACGGCGGCAAGATGCTCACCCGCATCTGCCTGGGCGATCCGGATACCGTCGCACTGCTGGAAGCCACGGCCAAGGCCATTGACTCGCTGGCGGAGCGCAGGCTGATCGCCATGGTGGAGCCGTTCCTGTCCGTGCGGGAGAACGGCCGCGTCCGCAACGACCTCTCCGCCGACGCCGTTATCAAGTCCGTCAGCATCGCCTCCGGCCTTGGCTCCACGAGCGCCTACACGTGGATGAAGCTGCCCGTGGTGGCGGAGATGGAACGCGTCATGGCCGCCACCACTATGCCCACCGTCCTGCTGGGGGGGGACCCGGACGCCGGGCCAGACGAGGTCTTTGCCAGCTGGGGCGCCGCACTCGCGCTGCCCGGAGTCCAGGGCCTGACGGTCGGGCGGACCCTGCTGTACCCCCAGGACGGCGACGTTGCCGGGGCCGTGGCCACGGCGGCCTCGCTCTTGAACCGCGCCGCCTTGAGCCAAACCGCAGAAGGACAGGAATAAGACATGTCAACTCGCACAATGACGGTGGCCCAGGCCGTGGTGGAATTCCTGGGGAAGCAGTACGCGGTGGACAAGGTGGGCGCCGAGGAATACCGGGGCCGGCTGATCCCGGGCATGTTCGGCATCTTTGGCCACGGCAACGTGGCCGGTGTCGGGCAGGCCTTGAAGCAGTACCAGGTGAGCGACCCGACCCTCATGCCCTATTACCAGGGCCGCAACGAGCAGGCGCAGTCGCACCAGTCGGTGGGCTATGCCCGGCACACCCGCCGCCGCGCCACCTTTGCCGTGAGCACCTCCGTGGGCCCCGGCTCCACGAACCTGCTCACCGGCGCTGCCCTGGCCACCACCAACCGTCTGCCCGTGCTGCTGCTGCCCAGCGACGTCTTCGCCACCCGCGCCGCGGATCCGGTGCTCCAGCAGCTCGAACGCCCCGACGCCTACGACGTGTCAGTCAACGACGCCTTCCGCCCGCTCTCGCGCTACTTTGACCGGGTCTCCCGCCCGGAGCAGCTGTTCTCGGCGCTGCTGAACGGCCTGCGCGTGCTCACCGACCCGGCCGACACCGGTGCCGTGACGATCTCGCTGCCGCAGGACGTCCAGGCCGAAGCGCTGGCCGTGCCCGAGGAATTCCTGGCCGAGCGGGAGTGGCGCATCCGCCGTCCCGATGCCGACGACGACGACATCCGCCGCGCCGCCGACGCCATCAAGAACGCGAAGAACCCCCTTATCCTGGCCGGCGGCGGTGTGCTGTACGCCTACGCCGAGGGCGAGCTGTCCAAGCTGGCCGAGGCCACCGGCATTCCCGTCGGCAACACCCAGGCCGGCGTGGGTGTGCTGCCCTGGAACCACCCCCAGTCCCTCGGCGCCATCGGCTCCACGGGCACGACGGCGGCCAACGCCGTCGCCGCGAACGCGGACCTGATCATTGGCATCGGCACCCGCTACGAGGACTTCACCACCGCATCCCGCACGGCCTTTCAAAACCCGGAGGTGCGCTTCATCAACATCAATGTCACCCCGCTGGACGCGTACAAGCACGGTACGTCTCTGCCGATCGTGGCCGACGCCCGCAAGGCGTTGGTCAAGCTGAACGCGGCGCTGGGCGGCTACCGTGTCGGCGCCGAGCTGGAGCGGACGGTGGCCGCACAAAAGAAGCGCTGGGACGCCATCGTCGACGAAGCTTTCGACACCCGTTACACGCCGCTGCCCTCGCAAAACGAGATCATCGGTGCCACCAACCGCGCCATGGATGCCCAAGACGTGGTCATCTGCGCCGCGGGATCCCTGCCCGGGGACCTGCACAAGATGTGGCGGATCCGGGATTCCTTCGGCTACCACGTGGAATATGCGTTTTCCTGCATGGGATATGAAATCCCCGGCGGGCTCGGCGTCAAGCGCGCCACCATCGCCGAGGCGGCCGGCGGCGGCACCCGGCGCGACGTCGTCGTCATGGTGGGGGACGGCTCCTACCTGATGATGCACACCGAACTGGTCACCGCCGTCGCCGAGAAGATCAAACTGATTGTGGTGCTGATCCAAAACCATGGCTACGCCTCGATCGGCGCGCTGTCCGAACAGCTCGGCTCGCAGCGCTTCGGCACCAAGTACCGCACGCTCGACACCGAACACCACACCTTCGACGACGGCGACAAGCTCCCGATCGACCTGGCCCTGAACGCCGAAAGCCTCGGCGTGAAAGTCATCCGGGTGGCCCCCGGCGGGAACGTCATTGCCGACCTGGAAGCCGCCGTCACGGCGGCCAAGGCCGCGCCGGAAGACGGCGGGCCCGTGCTGATTCATGTGGAATCAGACCCGCTCCTGGACGCGCCCAGCTCCGAATCCTGGTGGGACGTGCCCGTCTCGGAAGTTTCCGACCTTGAATCCACGCAGCAGGCCCACACCACTTATACAGATCACAAGGGGCGCCAGCGCAAGATGCTCGGCTAAACCCCCACTTACTTGGAAAGAAGAATCTGACATGACGCAAACAGCAACGCTGACCACCATCAAGCACTTCATCAACGGCGCCGAGTCCGCCGGCACGGGCGGGGCCACCCAGCCGGTGTACAACCCGGCCACCGGTGCCGTCTCGGCCCAGCTGAACCTGGCCAGCCGCCAGGACCTGGACACTGCCGTCGCCGCCGCCAAGGCCGCCGCCGAAATCTGGGGCGACTACTCGCTCGCCAAGCGCACCACGGTCCTGTTCAAGTTCCGCGAGCTCGTCGCTTCACATGTGGACGAGCTGGCCGCCCTGGTCACCGCCGAGCACGGCAAGGTTCTCTCCGACGCGGCCGGCGAAATTGGCCGCGGCCTGGAAGTCATCGAGTTTGCCTGCGGTATCAACCAGCTGCTCAAGGGAGCCTACTCCGGCCAGGCCTCCACCGGCATCGACGTGTTCTCCTTCCGCCAGCCCGTGGGCGTCGTTGCGGGCATCACGCCGTTCAACTTCCCCGTCATGGTGCCGCTGTGGATGTGCCCCATCGCCATCGCCGCCGGCAACGCGTTCATCCTCAAGCCCTCCGAGCGCGATCCCTCCGCGCCGACGCTGCTGGCCAAGCTGTGGACCGAGGCGGGCCTGCCCGACGGCGTGTTCCAGGTCCTCCACGGCGGCAAGGACACCGTGGACGGACTGCTCACCCACCCGGACGTGGACGCCATTTCCTTTGTCGGCTCCACCCCCATCGCCAAGTACGTCCACGAGACCGCCACGGCCCACGGCAAGCGTGTCCAGGCCCTGGGCGGAGTGAAGAACCACGCCATCATCCTCCCCGACGCGGACATGGACAACGCCGCCGACCACCTCTCCGCCGCCGCCTTCGGCTCCGCGGGCGAGCGCTGCATGGCCATCTCCGTGGCCGTCGCCGTCGGCGATGCCGCGGACACGCTGCTGGGCAAGGTGCGTGAGCGCGCCGTAGCCATCAAGGTCGCCGAGGGCACCGAGCCGGACGCGGACATGGGCCCGGTCATCACCGCCGCCTCCAAGGCCCGGGTGCTGAAGATCGTGGGGGAGGCGGCCGACGCCGGCGCCACCCTGGTCGTGGACGGCCGGGACTTCACCGTCCCCGGCAAGGAGGACGGCTACTGGGTGGGCCCGACCCTGCTGGACGGCGTCTCCGCGGACATGACCGCCTACACGGAGGAAATTTTCGGCCCCGTGCTGGCCGTGATGCGCGTGGAGACCGTGGAGGAGGGCATTGCCCTGATCAACGCCAACCCGTACGGCAACGGCACCGCGATCTTCACCTCCTCCGGCGCCAACGCCCGCAAGTTCCAGCGCGGCGTGCACGTGGGCATGATCGGCATCAACGTCCCCGTCCCGGTACCCGTGGCCTACCACTCCTTCGGCGGCTGGAAGAACTCACTCTTCGGCGACAAGCACATCTACGGCGAGGAAGGCGTGGCCTTCTACACCCGCGCCAAGGTCGTCACCTCCCGCTGGCCCGAACCCCAGCACGTCTCCGACGCCAGCTACAACTTCCCCTCCAACTAGTCCCCACCCGCTCCCACGGCTCGCAAGCTCGCCGCGGGGCCCTCGCGGGCGGGGCCCCTAGCATCCCGGAAAGAATCCTCATGACTGATAACAAGCTGATCATCGGCACCGCGCCGGATTCCTGGGGCGTCTGGTTTACGGACGACCCGAAGCAGACCCCCTGGGAGCGCTTCCTCGACGAGGTGGCCGAGTCCGGGTACAAGTGGATTGAACTCGGCCCCTACGGCTACCTGCCCATCGACACCGCACGCCTGGCCCGGGAGCTGGCGGACCGGGACCTGCAAGTCACCGCCGGGACCGTTTTCACCGCGTTCCACCGTGGCGCGGACCAGTGGGAGCAGGCCTGGGAGCCGGCCAGGAAGGTGGCCGAACTGACGGCCGCCATGGGCGGGGAGAACGTCGTCGTCATTCCCGCCATGTGGCGTGATGACGTCACGGGCGACGCCGTGGAAAGCGGCACCCTCGACGCCCGTCAGTGGACGGAGCTGTTTGCCGGCCACAACCGGTTGGGGGAGGTCCTGCTCAAGGACTTTGGCCTCAAGCAGCAATTCCACTCGCACGCCGACTCCCACGTGGGTGCCCAGGCCGACATTGAACACCTGCTGGCCGAAACCGATCCGGAACTACTGAACCTGTGCCTGGACACCGGCCACGCGGAATACTGCGGGGCCAGCTCGCTGGAGCTGATCCGCAAGTACCCCGAGCGCATCGGCTACCTGCATCTCAAGCAGATCAACCCCGACATCCTGGCCCGCGTCAACGCCGAAAACATGACCTGGGCCGCCGCCAACCTGGCCGGCGTCATGAGCGAACCGCCCGGCGGCCTGCCGGACCTGCGCGCCGTCATTGAAGCCGTCGAGGCACTCAACAAGCCAATCTTTGGCATTGTGGAGCAGGACATGTATCCCGTGGCCTTCGACGTGCCCATGCCCATCGCCAAGCGGACCCGCAACTACCTGCTCAGCTGCGGCTCCCGCACGGCTGTTAATTAGAAAGAAGCTAGCCATGACTGAAAAACTTCGCGTAGCCGTTATTGGGGCCGGACGCATGGGGGCGGACCACATTGCCCGACTGCATCACCGAATCAGCGGGGCCGAGGTGGCCGCCGTCGTCGACATTGACGTGGCCCGCGCCGAAGCCGCCATCAAGGGCATTCCGGGGGCGGTGGCCCTTGCCAGTGCCGAGGAAGCGCTGGACAACGGAGACGTGAACGCCGTGCTGATCGCCACCCCCGGCTTCCTCCACGAGGACATCTTGTTCAAGGCGCTGGAACGCGACATCCCGATCCTGTGCGAAAAACCGCTCACCCCGGACGCCGCCAGCGCGTTGAAGGTGGTTGAGGCGGAGGCGAAGTCGGGCCGCAAGCGCATCCAGGTGGGCTTCATGCGCCGCTTCGACGCCGAATACGCCGCCCTGCGCGGCATCGTCACCGAGGGCCGGCTCGGTGAGCTGCTGGTGCTCCACCACCAGCACCGCAACCCGGACACCCCGGCCGGCTTCACGAACGAGATGCTCATCAACGACTCCGTGGTCCATGAATTCGACGCCATCCGCTTCTTCACCGGGGAGGAAATCACCTCCGTCCAGGTGCGTCTGGGCAAGCCCACCCGCAACGCCCCGGAGGGCCAGCACGATCCCCAGCACGTGCTGCTCGAGACCGAATCCGGCGTCCTGGCCGATGTTGAAATCTACGTCAACGCCAAGTTTGGCTACGAAGTCGCCACCCAGGCCTCCTTCGAGGACGGCATTGTCAACATAGGGAACGACGGCGGCCCGTACGTCCGCACGCAGGGACGCTGGGGCGGGCGGATCACCCCCGGCTTTGAGGAGCGCTTCGGTACCGCGTACGACGTCGAGGTCCAGGCGTGGGCCGACGCCGCGCTGCGCGGGGAAATTGGCGGGCCGTCCGCTTGGGACGGCTATGCCACCGCGGCCTGTTGCGAAGCGGGAGTCGAGGCGCAAAGGACAGGCGCGAAGACCGCCGTCGTGCTGGCCCCGAAGCCCGGGCTGTACAACTAAAACCATCATGAAGATCGCACTGGACCCCACGCCGTTCCACCACAGCCACAGCCTGCTCGAGTTCCCACTGCTCGTGGCGGACCTGGGGTACAGCTACATGCAAATGACCCCGCACCCGGACTTCATTCCCTTTTACAACCACCCCAGGGCCGACGACGCACTCGTGGCCGCGCTGAAGAAGTCCGTCGCGGATGCGGGGATCGAGATTGCCTCGGTGCTGCCCGTGCTGCGCTGGTCCGGACCCGACGAGGACGCCCGCGAGGCCGCCGTCCGCTACTGGAAGTGCGCCATCCAAATCTCCGTCGACCTCGGCGTTGCGACCATGAACACCGAGTTCAGCGGCCGGCCCGAGAAGGCCGAGGAGTCCGAGCGGGCGTTTTCCCGGTCGATGGAGGAGCTGCTGCCCATCATCGAGCGGGAGGGGATCGACCTGCTGATCGATCCCCATCCGGACGACTTTGTCGAGGAGGGCCTGGCCGCCATCCGCGTCATCCGCGGCCTGAACTCACCCAACGTGGGGCTGGCCTACGTGGCCTCGCACAGCTTCCACATGAAGGACGACCCGCTGGCGATCATGCGCGCGGCCGGCGACAAGCTGCGCCTGGTGCACGTGGCCGACACCATGGACCATCATGCCTCCCACGGGCTGCGCTACATCACCAACCCGCCCGGCAACCCTGTCCGTGTCCACCAGCACCTGAAAATCGGCGACGGCGACGTCAACTGGGAGCAGTTCTTTGGCGGGTTGGCGGAGATCGGCTTTTTGGACCGAGACGACGCCGTCATGGTCTCCAGCGTCTTTGCCGAAGACGACGACGCCGAAAACGTCTCGCGCTACCAGCTCCAGACCATTGGCGATCACGTCACACGGGCCCGAAAGGCCGTGGTTTGATGGCGGGACTTCCCAGAGGGCAGACCGCGCCCGCAGCCCAAGCCCCAGTGGCGGGCGGCCAGCAGTTGGCGCCGCGAAAATTCATGCGCAAGGTGGCGCTTTTCTCCACCTTTGGCGGATTGCTGTTTGGCTACGACACCGGCGTCATCAACGGTGCGCTTCCGTTCATCCAGCGGGACCTGGGACTGACGCCGCTGACTGAAGGCCTGGTGACTTCCACCCTGCTGCTGGGCGCCGCCTTTGGCGCCCTCACGGCCGGGCGGCTCTCGGACCGCTTTGGCCGGCGCAAGACCATCATGGGCCTGGCCCTCATCTTTGTCATTGCCACCATCGGCTGTTCCATCGCGCCGTCCGCCGGGCTGTTGGTGCTCTCGCGCACCATCCTGGGACTCGGCGTCGGCGGTGCCTCGGTGATTGTTCCCGTGTACCTGGCGGAGATGTCCCCGGCGGCCCAGCGGGGGCGGATCGTCACGCAAAACGAGCTAATGATTGTGACCGGGCAGTTCCTGGCCTTCACCTTCAACGCTCTGCTGGGCAACATGTTCCCCGACGCAGGCCACATCTGGCGCTACATGCTGGTCATCGCGACCCTGCCCGCCGTCATCCTCTGGTTCGGCATGCTGGTGCTGCCGGAAAGCCCGCGCTGGCTGGCGGCCGGAGGCCGCTTCGACGAAGTCCTGGACGTGCTGCGCCAGGCCCGCGAGCCGGCCGAAATCAACGCTGAATTCGAAGAAGTCAGGGAGGCCGCCCGCGAGGACTACAAGGCCAAGATGGGCACACTCAAGGACCTCTCGGTGCCGTGGATCCGGCGGATCTTCGTGGTGGGGCTGGGCATGGCGGTCATCAACCAGATCAGCGGCATCAACGCCATCATGTACTACGGCACCACCATCCTCTCCTCCTCCGGATTCGGCGACCAGGGCGCGCTCATCGCCAACGTCCTCAACGGCGTTGTCTCCGTGGTGGCCGTCGTAGCCGGCATGTACTTCATGACCCGGCTGCCGCGAAAGTTCATGCTCGTCATGGGGCTGTCGGGGACGGCGTCGTCCCTGTTCGCCATCGCGGTGGTTTCCATGGTGGTGCCCGAGAGCCTGTTGCGCGGCTTCCTGGTGCTGTTCTTCATGGTGACCTTCCTGGCGTTCATGCAGGCGTTCATCGGCTGCGTCACCTGGCTGACCATGGCGGAGATCTTCCCGCTGCACGTGCGGGGCGTGGCCATGGGCATCTGCGTGTTCGTGCTGTGGATGGTGAACTTCCTGGTGGGCTTCTTCTTCCCGCAGCTCGTGGCCGGGATCGGCATCTCATCCACGTTCTTCATCTTCGTGGCGCTGCAAATCTGCGCCATCGTCTGGGTCAAGAGGGTGGTCCCGGAAACGCGCGGCAAGTCCCTTGAAGAGCTGGAACACCACTTCAAGTCCGCCGTGTCATCGTGAGTGAAAGCAACGGCATCCCAACAAATAAGGAAACCCGCATGAAAACCATCACCCTGGGCCTGGTCGGAGTGGGGCGCATCGGCGTCATGCACGCCACCAACATCGCCGCCCTCAACGACGTGCTTGCCGCGCAGGACGTCCGCGTGGAGCTCAAGCTCACCGACGTCGCCGCCGACCACGCCCGCACTGTCGCGGCCGGCCTCGGCGCCGAGTTTTTCCCCTCTGTGGAGGAACTGCTGGCGGCGGGGATTGACGGCTTGCTGATCGCCACCGGCACCGCGACCCACCCGGAGCTGATCAAGGCCGGCGTCGACGTGGGCATCCCGGTGTTTTGCGAAAAGCCCGTGGGCGTCAACGTGGAGGAGTCGCTGCCCATCCTTGAGTACATCCGCGAAAAGGGCGGTACGGTGCAGATCGGCCACCAGCGCCGCTTTGACGCCGGCTACCTGGAGGCCAAGCGCGCCTACGACGCCGGCGAACTCGGCTGGATCCACTCCCTGCGCGCCATCACCGGTGACATGACGCCGCCGCCGGTCGAGTTCCTGGCCACCTCCGGCGGGCTGTTCCGCGACTGCTCCGTGCACGACTTCGACATCCTGCGCTGGCTCACCGGCCGCGAGATCGTGGAGGTCTACTCCCGGGGATCCAACAACGGCGACCCGGCCATCGGCGCGGTGGGCGACGTGGACACCGCCCTGGCCGTCATCACCTTCGACGACGGCACGGTGGGCACCGTCGCCGCCACCCGCTACAACGGCGCCGGACACGACGTCCGGCTGGAAATCCAGGGCTCCAAGGGCTCCGTCATGGTCGGGCTGGACGGGCAGTCCGCCTTTCGATCCGCCGAAGCCGGCATCGCCTTCCCGGCCGGCACGCCGCACCGGACCTTCGCGGAGCGTTTCGGGTCCGCCTACGTTGCCGAGCTGCAGGCTTTTGTGGAGCTCATCCAGGGCACCCGCACCAACCCGTGCACCCCGGAGGACGCCGTCGCCGCCTCCAAGGTGGCCGACGCCGCCCAGGAGTCCCTCCTTACCGGCGCCCCGGTCCGAGTCGCCCTCTAAGATCGATTTGCTAGAAGGGGAGCCTGGGGTCGATGGCTGCGGGGTCCCAGGTCTGGCGGACCCAGCCGTGGTGGGGGTCGTCGCTGATCAGCCACTCGCGGACCGGGCCCGGGCCGGCCATGACGTTCAGGTAGTACAGGTCGTAGCCCGGGGCGGCCATGGCGGGCCCGTGCCAGCCGTAGGGGACCAGGACGGTATCCCCGGTGCGGACCTCGGCATTGACATCGATGGGCCGCTCATCGGAGGCATACACGCGCTGGTAGCCGATGGCATCGGCGTCGGCCGGAGCGGGGGAGCCGGCGGCCACCTGGGTTTCGAAGTAGTAGATTTCCTCGAGCGCGGTTTCGCCGTCCTTCTCCTCGTCGTGCTTGTGCGGCGGATAGGAGGACCAGTTGCCGGCCGGGGTAATGACCTCGCACACGATGAACCGGTCCGCTTCCAGGGCGGCCGGCGTGCCGAAGTTGTGCACCTGCCGCGAGCAGTTGCCGGCGCCGCGCAGCTCCACCGGAATTTCGGCGGCGGTGATAAGGCGCGTGGGGTACCCCGTGCGGGCCGGGGCGGTGGCAATGGCAACGCGGCCGCCGTCGGCCGAGCTAACAGTGACGGACTTGTTGATGCCTGAATACAGCACGTCGGAGGGGCCGCTGAATACGCTGGCGCGCCCTGCCAGCTCAAATTCCGTGCCATCCACCGTGGCGGTGAACGCGCCGTTGAGCGGGATCACGATCCGCTCCTCGCCGGCGGCGGGAAGTTCGAGGGCGGCGCCCGGCTCCAGCGTTGCCACCTTCAGTCCCGTGTGGGCCCAGCCGGCCACGGCCAGGGTGGAATCGGAGGTGCCCAGCGAGACATCCCAGCGGCCGTCGCGGGCCGATCCCAGGGGGTATACCCAGTTGGTCATGCGCGGGTTTCCTTTGATTGGTGGCGGCAGTCAGCGCTGCACAAGGGTCATTTCAAAGCTGTAGTTGTCCGCCCGGTAGACGTGGTGGCCGGTCTCCACCAGCCGTCCGGTGTCGTCCACGGCCGTGCGCTCCATCGTGACCAGGGCGGCGCCGGGGGTGGTATCCAGTAACGGGGCCTGGTAGTCGTTGGCGATCATGGCCCCGACGCGCTGAGTGGCGAGACGGAAGTTCACGCCACCGTTGCGCAGGATGCCGTACAGGCCGGCCGTGGCCAGGGCAGCCCCGTCAAACTCGACAATGTCGTCCCGCACCCAGTTCTCCATGAGTGCCAGCGGCTTGCCATCCACCTTGCGCAGGCGGGTGAAGTGGTAGACCTTTGCCCCCGGGTGCAGCGCCAGTTTCTCACGGGTGGCGGCATCGGCGTCGACGTGGGAAAACGTCAGCACGTCGGTGGTGGGCTTGCCCCCGCGGGCCACGAGGTCGTCATACAGGCTGGACAGTTCCAGAGGTCGCCGCACCTGGCTGGACACCACCTGGGTGCCGACGCCGCGCTTGCGCACCAGGAGCCCGGCCCGGACCAGTTCGTCCATGGCCTTGCGCATGGTGGGACGGGAAAGGTTCAAGGCCGCGGCCAGGTCGATCTCGTTCTCCAGCTTGCTGCCCGGTTCCAGGTTCCCGCTGCGGATGGCCGCCTCGATGCCCTGGACCACCTGGTGGTAGAGGGGCACCGGAGAGGAACGGTCGATGTTCAGGTTCAGCGAGTTGGCCATGTCGTGCTCCTAGGGCGGGTCCTGTGGACAGTGCGGGTGCTGGATGTGGCACGAACTACTATCCCGGATCATCCTATTGTCAGGACAAACTAAATGCAAGGTTGCGGAAGCGGTTGGCCCGCCAAAACCCGCGGCTGCGCCCTCAAGCCGGGCCCGCACTGGAACTCAGCTGCCTGGCTTGGCTGTCAGCGTCAGGACCACGGCTTCCGGGCGGCACGCGAAGCGGAAGGGGGCCGTGCGGGAGGTGCCGATGCCGCCGGAGACGTTGACCGGCGTCGTACTGCCGTTGGTGCTCCAGTCGTTCAGGCCCTTGGCGCGCCAGGTGGGGAGGTCGCAGTTGGTGACAAGGGCGCCGTATCCCGGGATGCAGACCTGGCCGCCGTGGGTGTGGCCGGCCAGGATGAGGTCGGCGCCGTCGGCGGTGAAATGGTCCAGCACGCGTTGGTACGGGGCATGGGCCACGGCGATCTTCACGTGGGGGGCGGTGTCTTGGTTCGCGGAGCCGCGGGGCCAGCCGGCGTAGCGTTCCCGGTTGAGATGTGGATCGTCCACGCCGCTGAAGTCAAAGCGGATGCCGTTGAGCGGGATGGATTGGGCCCGGTTGGTCAAGTTGGCCCAGCCGCCCCGGCCGAAGCCCGTGTGGAGGGCCTCCGTGTCCAACACGAGCGGGCTTCGCTTGGCCCGCGGATGCAGCTTGGACGGCCCGGCAAGGTAGGCAAGGGGGTTCTTGAACTTCGGGGCGAAATAGTCGTTGGAGCCGGGGACAAACACGCCTGGGAACGCCATGAGCGGGGCCAGTGCGGCCAGCAGTGGCTTCACCGAGTCCGGGTGGCTGAGATTGTCTCCGGTGTTGACCACCAGGTCCGGCTTGAGGGCGGCCAGCCCTCGCAGCCAGTTGGCCTTTTTGCGCTCGCCGGGGGAGAGATGGATGTCGGAGAGGTGGAGCAGCGTCAACGGCTTGGCCCCGGCCGGCAGGATGGCCAGGGATTCCGCCCGAAGGGTGAACCAGTTGCGCTCAATAAACGCGCCGTAAGCCACGCACCCAACGCCGCCGGCCGCGGCCAGGCCCGCCGCCCAGCCAAGGGCGGCGCGACGGGGATGAAGGGCGCGTTGGGTGCTCATGGCGTTGACGGCTTAGTCCTTCTTCTTCGCGGCCGGCGGCTTGTTGCTGTCGTCCTTTTTGGTGTCCTTTTTGGTGTCAGTGGGGGCGCTGGGCGGCGGCGGCACCACAATCGGGTTAAGCATGCTCGACGGCGGCTCCGGGAAGCCGCTGGTGTCGAAGGTGCCGGCAACCGCGTTCATGTAGGACTGCCAGGCCTTGCCGGCATAGGTGGAGCCGTCCACGTACGGGATGCGCGTGTTGGCGATCAGCTTGTCGTTGTTTCCGCGGTTCTTGTCCTCGGGGCTCCCGAGCCAGGAGGAGGTGACCAGGCCCTTGGTGAAGCCTGTGGTCCAGGTCTGCTGGGAGTCGTTGGTGGTGCCTGTCTTGGCGCCCGCCGGGTACTGGAGCGGAATGTTATAACCAGAGCCGTTCTTGAGCACCTGCTGCAGGGTGTGGACCACGCCGGCGGCGACCTCCGGTTTGACGGTCTGCTTGCAGTTGGCCGTCGGGACGGGGAACTTGTCGCCCTTGGCGTTGGTGACGGACACCAGCGCAATGGGGTCGCAGTGCACCCCGCCGGAGGCGAACGTGGCAAAGGCTGTGGCCATGGTCAGCGGCGCAACCTCGCCGCTGCCCAGGAGGCTGGAGATGTTGCTGACGTCGTAGGGCTTGTTCGGGTCTCCGCCCAGGTGGATGCCGGTGGCCGTCATCATCTTTTGAATGTTGCACAGGTCCAGCTGCGAGGCGCTGGCGACGGTCGCGGTGTTCAAGGACAGTGCGAGGCCCATGTGGGCGGTGATGGGGCTGTAGCGGCCGTCCTCGGCGTTTTGCAGGTCGTCGGCCGCGTTGACGGGATCGCTGGAATCGTAGGCACCGGTGGTGGTGCCACAGGAATTCTGCCAGTTGAACCCGACGGGGTACCTGCGGACCGAGGCGTTGACGATGTCATTGATCTTATGGCCCGAGTTGAGCCATTCGGCGTAAGTGAACGGCTTGATGGTGGAGCCCACGTCAAAGCCGCCGGAGCCTCCAAGGGAGTTGCCCTTCTTGTCAAACTTATCCACTGCGAAGTTGTACTCCGTGCTCCATTGGCCCTTGGGGGCGTGGAGCTTCGTGTTTTGCGCCATGGCCATGACCTTGCCGGTCTTGGGCTGCACCGTGACGAGTGCCTGGCCAACCTTGTCGGGGTTGTTGTTCATCGGCGTGTAGTTTGCGAACTGGGCCTGGGCCGCGTCCTGCAGTTTCGGGTCCAGCGTGGTTTTGACGGTCAGGCCGCCCTGGTAGAGCAGCTTTTCACGGTCCGCCTTGGTCTTGCCGTAGGCCGGGTCATTGGCAATGAGGTTGGTGGCGTATTCACAGAAGTATTCGGCGCGGACCGCCGTCGAGCAGCCGTTCTTGATCTCGTGGATCTTCAGGTCGAGCTTGGCCTTGACGGCGGCGTCGTACTGCTTCTTGTCGATCTTCTTCTGGTCGAGCATGTTGGCCAGCACCATGTTGCGCCGGGAGATCGCGTTGTCCGGGTTAACCACCGGATCGTAGCGGGTCGGGCTGTTCACCACGCCTGCCAGAAGAGCGGCCTGGGGCAGCGTCAGGTTCTTGGCATGAACGCCAAAGTAATAGGAGGATGCGGCTTCAATGCCATAGGTGTTGTTGGCGAAAAACACCCAGTTCAGGTAGCCCTGCAGGATGTCGTCCTTGGAATATTTCTTCTCCATGGCGATGGCGAGCTTGATCTCGCGGACCTTGTCGCCGGCTGTCTTGTCGGAGCCCAGCTTGATTTTATCGTTCTCGCCGTTGGCCGCGTACGTCTGGATGATCACATTGTTCACGTACTGCTGCGTGATGGTGGACGCGCCCTGGCGTGCGCCGCCCTGCACCATGGACACCACGGCCCGCATCAGGCCCTTGGTGTCGATGCCGCCGTGCTCGTAGTAGCGTGCGTCCTCGATGGCGATGACGGCGTTCTTCATGAACGGCGAGATGTCGGCAAGCTTGACCTCGGTGCGGTTCTGGTCATAAAAAGTGGCCAGCTCGGAACCGTCGGAGGCCAGGATTTTCGACGACTGGGCCGGCACGCCCACGTTCATCTCATCCGGCAACTGGTCAAAGAAGTCGATGGAGGAGGTGGCGGTGTTGCCCGTCAGCGCCACGGCGGGGACCATCAGACCGGCGACCAGGACCCCACAGATTGCGCTCACGCCAAGGAAGAGCATCAGTTTTCCCAAGGTGGTGGCGGTATCGAAAATGGGGTGTTTTTTTGCAGCCATTTTTCCAGTTTACCGGGAAGGGCTACGCTTTGAAGCATGACCAAATGGGAGTACGCCACAATTCCGCTGATTATCCACGCAACAAAGCAGATCCTCGACCAGTGGGGCGAGGACGGTTGGGAACTGGTCCAGGTAGTCACCGGACCGGACGGCAACGGCCTGGTTGCCTACTTGAAGCGGGAGAAGGCCTAGCCATGGAAGCCGTTCAAACACAAGGGAATTCACGCATTGAGGCCCGTCTGGCCGAGCTTGGCTTGGCCCTGCCAGCCGTGGCAGCGCCCGTGGCCGCCTACGTGCCCGCGGTGGTGAGCGGCAACCACGTTTACACCTCCGGGCAGCTGCCCTTCGTTGATGGCAAGCTCACATTGACGGGCAAGGTGGGGGCCGAAGTTTCCGCTGAGGACGCAAAAGCACTTGCGGCAACCTGCGCCATCAACGCCATTGCCGCCCTCAAAAGCGTCATTGGCGACCTGGACCGCGTGATCCGCATCGTCAAGGTCGTGGGTTTCGTGGCCTCCGACCCGTCCTTCACCGGCCAGCCCGGTGTCATCAACGGCGCCTCCGAGCTGCTGGGTGAGGTATTTGGTGACGCGGGGGTCCACTCCCGTTCCGCCGTCGGGGTTGCCGTTTTGCCGTTGGATTCACCTGTCGAGGTTGAGTTGATTGCCGAATTTCAGTAACACCCCTGCGGGCCCCCGGCCCGCAATCAAGCGGATCTTTCCGCTGAACGCCGGCCAGCGCGAAGCCGCCGAGGCCTGGGTTGAGTTTGGCGCACGCACCCCCAGTAAACCCCGTTCCGCGTCCTCGGTGGTGCTGTTGAAGGACAGCCCCACCGGGTTGCGGACGTTCATGACCTACCGTCCCGGCGGGTCGCCGCTGGGCCTGGTGGCATTTCCCGGCGGCACCGTTGAACCCGCGGACGACGACGTCACCGACTGGGTGGGCCCCTCGCCGACGCAGTGGGCCAAGAGCCTGGGGACCGCCAACGTTGACGCGGCGAAACGCCACGTGGTGGCAGCCATCCGGGAAACTTTTGAAGAAACCGGCATCCTCCTGGCCGGGCCGGATGCAACGTCCCTGGTTGAGGGGGTTTCCGGGCCGGAGTGGATGAAGGCGCGTGAGGCCCTTGCCGCGCAGGACGTCCCGTTCGCCAGTCTGCTGGAGCGGCGCGGGCTTGCACTGCGCACCGACCTGCTTAAGCCGCTGAGCCACTGGCTCAGCCCTGACTTTGCCCACCGCCGCTTTGACACCCGCTACTTCGCTGCCGCCCGCCCAGTGAGTCAGGAACCGCAGCTGCTCTCCAGCAAGGGTGTTTGGGGACGGTGGGTGTGCGCCGCCGACATCCTCGCGGCGCGCTCCACGTCCGCCTTGGGCGACGAGATCGGCGTGGACACCACGGCCGGGCTGACGCTGGGCGAGCTGGTGGTGCCCGGGGTGGAAATCATCCTGGAGAAGCTTGGTGCGGCCCGCGGCTGCATCGCCTACCTTAGCCACAAGCGCCCCATCAACGAATACCAGCCCGCCCTGGTCGCCGAACCCGACGGCAACTTTGAGCTGGAGGTCCAGGCGGCGCCGGCGTCCGAAGGGGCAGCCTGCCGCGAGCGGTAGCCGTAAGGAGCCGCCGCATCACCGACGCCGTATCACCTTTGGTCCACTTTTCCAGAACGCGGTATCACCAAAGCACGCATCACCCGAGGCGGTGAGCGGCAGGTGATACCGCGTTCTTGAAATCGCAACCAAAGGTGATACGGCGTCGGCAGAAATGGCGCCAAAGGTGATACGGCGTCGGGGGAGGGGCGGAGCACCATCGTGGTGGTCCACCCCTCAATGTTGCGCAGTCTAGCGGGAGCGCTGGCGCAGGCGGTTGACGTCCAGGATGACGACGGCGCGGGCCTCCAGGCGGAGCCAGCCACGCTGGACGAATTCGGCCAGCGCCTTGTTGACGGTTTCGCGGGATGCGCCGACCAGCTGGGCGAGTTCTTCCTGCGTAAGTTCGTGGGCAACCAGGATGCCGTCCGTGGCCGGACGGCCAAAGCGGTCCGCGAGGTCCAGGATGGCCTTGGCCACGCGGCCGGGGACGTCCGAGAACACCAGGTCCGAGAGGTTGTCGTTCGTGCGGCGCAGGCGGCGTGCCAGGGCCTGCAGCAGCTGCATGGACACCTCGGGGCGGTTGCGCAGCAGGGCGTTGAGCGATTCGTTCTTCAACCCAGCCAGGCGGGTCTCGGAAACGGCCGTGGCGGTGGTGCTGCGCGGGGCCGGATCAAAGAGTGCCATTTCGCCAAAAAGCTCGCCCGGGCCCAGGATGGCCACGAGGGATTCGCGGCCGTCAGGGGAGGTGCGGCCCAGCTTCACCTTGCCGGAGACGATGAAATACAGCTGGTCGCCCTGGTCGCCCTCACGGAAAACGGAGGCGCCACGGGAGAGGTCCACCTCGGTCAGCTCGTCGGTCAGCAGCCGGAAGGCCTCGTCGTCGAGTGTGGTGAAAAGTGGTGCGCGGCGCAGTACCTCGATGTCCATGAAATCTCCTTGAAATATGTATCTAAACTATTGGGACCTGTTACTGATTCTTTCAGAACTTTCCAGCTTTTGTGACCAATTTGGCATTCGCGGCGTTCCCGATCGGGGTTCTACCGCAATCGGACACAGGGATTGCACGGATTGTCCCGGTAATATGTGCGGAGCAGGTGCCATCCGGTGGCCTGCGGAAGAGACTTGGGCGGGTGCCTGGAGGGCGGAGACACGGTGTTTGGTTTCTCCTGGCTTGATGTGGCCCTGATTCTGTGGCTGTTGTGGCAGCTAATATACGGGCTCAGCGCGGGCCTCGTGGTGAGCCTGGGCGGGCTGGTGGGCTTTGTTGCCGGTGCCGTCGGGGCGTTCTTCGCCGCACCCTTCGTCAGCGGCCACGCTCCTGGCCCCGGGTGGCGGACGGTGTTTGTCATTGGAGCCACCATCATCTTGATTGCCGCCGGCCACGCCGTCGGAATCAGGATAGGCCGGGCCATTGGCAAACGGGTCAAGTTCGGCCCCGTCCGCACCGTGAACCGGCTCCTGGGCGGCGCGCTCAATCTTGTCGTGGGTGCGGTGGTCATCTCCATCCTCGCCTTTGGCGTCACCAATCTGGGCATCCCGGCAGTGTCGAAGCAGCTCAGCGGCTCCGTGGTGATTTCCAAGATCGACGACTGGACGCCTAACCCCGTCAAGGCCGCGGCAGCCCAAATGCGGTCCCTGGTCCTGGATGAGGGAATTCCGCAGCTGCTGAACCCGGCCGGCCCCAACGTCCAGGTCGCCGCGCCCAATTCCAGCACCAACACCCCCGCCTGGACCAATGCGGCGAAGTCCGTCCTGAAAATCTCCGGCACCGCCTTCCAGTGCGGGCAGAACCAGACCGGCAGCGGCTTTGTCATCGCACCCAACCGCGTCATGACCAATGCGCACGTGGTCTCCGGAGTTTCCATGCCCGTGGTGGCCACGCAGGCGCAAGGTTCGCTCCCGGCCCGGGTGGTCTATTTTGATCCCGTCAAGGACCTGGCCATTCTCGCCGTCGACGGCCTCAACGTGGCCCCACTGTCCACTGCCGCGACCCTGCACGGCAACTCCAAGGCGGCGTTTGCCGGCTACCCGCTGGGTGGCCCGCTCCAGGTGCGTCCCGCCACGGTACTGTCCAGCGGGCCAATGCTGGTCCCGGACATCACCGGCAAGCAGAAGTCGCTGCTGGACATCTATCAGCTGGCCGGAAACATCCAGTCAGGCAACTCCGGCGGCCCGCTGCTGGACACCTCCGGCCGCGTGGTGGGCGTGGTTTTCGCCAAGTCCACCACGTCCGAGCCCGTGGGCTTCGCGTTCACCATGACCGAGGTGGCTCCAGTCATCGCGGCGGCACCCATGCTGAGCAGCTCCGTGGGCTCGGGCAGCTGCAGCGTCAAGTGACGCCAGCTAGGCCAGAACGTTGTCCAAGTAGCTGACCGCCATGGCATAGCCGTGGATGCCGGCGCCCACGATGACGGCGTCGACGACGGCTGACAGGTAGGAATGGTGGCGGAACTCCTCGCGCTTGTGCACATTGGAAATGTGCACCTCCACAGCGGGAAGCTCGACGGCGGCTATCGCGTCCCGGATGGCCACTGACGTGTGCGTGTAGGCGCCGGCGTTGATGATGATGCCCACCGCCGTGCCGCGGGCCGCGTGAATGGCGTCCACCAGCTCGCCCTCGTGGTTGGACTGGATGCAGACGGCGCTGAATCCGGCCGCGTTGGCGGCCGACGTGACGAGCCCGGCGACGTCATCGAGTGTGGCGCTGCCGTAAATGGCAGGTTCGCGGGTACCCAGCAGGTTCAGGTTGGGGCCGTTGAGTATGAGCAGTTCGCCGCGGGCCGCGCTGCTGGAACGCGCGGGGGCGTCGGTTGTGGGAGTCATGGCTTAATCATGCCGCACGATCCGCACCGCGGCGGGATGGTCCGGCGGTAGGATGCGGCTATGGACACATGGTGGGGACGGCAACTTGCGGACCTGGGAACATGGGTCCAGGACTGGCTGCCCGTCATCTCCGTCGCCGGGGTGTTTGTTACGGCACTGGTCGCCTATCTCGCCTACCGCCAGGCCCTCGACGCAGACCGGCGCGACCAATGGTGGGCCCGGGCGCAATGGGCCATTGAATCCGCCCTGGACACCGGCAGCGACCGACAACTTGCCGGCCTGATCGTGCTCACCAGCCTGAAAACCAGCAGCCTCGCTGCCCCCGAGGATGCCGCCTTATTTGATGCGATCGCGTGGAGCATCAAGGAAGGGCTCGACGGCGGCGCCCCGGCGCCCCGGAGGAACGCGGTGCATCAAGGAGCAGCGCCCCGGGACGATTCCGCCCGGGACGATTCCGCCCGGGACGATTCCGCCCGCGGTGATGGCGCGGCGCGCGATGGCGCGGTGCCGCCCGCTTCCGGGCCGGCCAACGCCGCGCCCGCACCGGCGATGTTGCGCCAAGCCGAAGTGCTGCTGGCGGCCAAACCAACGCCGCCGGCCCGCGGCGGGCGCCGGAAACGCGCGCGCAGCCCCATTAGCGAGCCGTGACCTCCAGCAGGATGGCATGCTCCGGGTTCAGGATCGGCATGGGCAGCCCCACCTCGGCCAGGAACCGCCCCGACGCCAGGGCACCGTCGGCCAGCCATGCCGGCGGGGCCGTTTGCACAAAGGTGGCGCCGGCCGCCTCCGTCCCCGGATAGCACAGCGCCACCCGGTACAGCCTGTCCGGGGAGAGGCCGGGAAGGGCCACCCGCCCCGGCTGCTCCGAGAACGACGTCGACACCGCCGCGAGCGTGAACAGTGCCCGGGCGCCGTCCCCGGCCACCACGCCCTGCAGCATCAGGGACGGGTCCGGGACGTCCGCGCGCACCATTTGGCCGGTGTGAATGAGGTCCCGGTGCTTCTTGTACAGCCCAATGACTGCGCGCAGTTCCTCACGTTCGGCCCCCGCGACCTGGCGGATGTCCCACTCCAGGCCAAAGTGCCCAAACAGGGCCGTGATGGCGCGGAAGGAGAGATCGTGGGTGCGCCCCGTGGTGTGCGAGGTGGTGGGGCCGATGTGCGATCCCACCAGCTCCGGCGGCACCACCAGGGACGTCCAGCGCTGGATGGTCTGGCGTTCCAGCGCGTCATTGCAGTCCGAGGCCCAGATCCGGTCCGTCCGGTCCAGGATGCCCAGGTCCACGCGCGCGCCGCCGGAGGAACAGCTTTCAATTTCCAGGCCCGGGTGGGCGGCCTTTAGCGCGTCAAGCAGCCGGTACACGGCAAGGGTCTGGCGGTGCACGCTGGGCCGGCCGTCATGGCCCATCTCGGCCAGGTCCCGGTTCTGGTCCCACTTGAGGTAGTCAATGGGATATTCGGTCAAGATCGCGTCGAGGCGGTCGAAGATGTACTGCCAGGCTTCCGGGTTCACCAGGTCCAGGACCTGCTGGTGCCGCCACTGCAGCGGCAGCCGGGACCCGGCGTCGGGCCTGGGAACGGGGCCTGCAATCCAATCGGGATGGGCCCGGGCCACGTCGGAATCCCCATTGACCATCTCCGGTTCCACCCATAGCCCGAACTGCAGGCCGCGGGAGGTGACGGCCTCCACCAGCGGGTGCAGCCCGTCCGGCCACAGGCCCTCGTCCACGTACCAGTCGCCCAGGCCCGCCAGGTCGTTGCGGCGGTGCCGGAACCAGCCGTCGTCGAGAACAAAGCGCTCCACGCCCAGTTCCGAGGCGGAATCGGCCAGCTCGGTCAAGACGGCCAGGTCGTGGTTGAAGTAAACGGCCTCCCAGACGTTGAGCACCACCGGCCGGGGCGTGGCCGGATGGTGGCCGCGGGCCCGGAACCAGGCGTAAAAAGCTGCGGAGATGCCGTCCAGGCCGTGGTCCGAATACGCCCCAAAATACGACGGCGTCACATACTTTTCACCCGGTGCCAGCACCACTTCGCCCGAGCCCAGGAGCTCGGCCGCGCCCATCACGGTGCGCCCGTCCGCCACGGTGTCCACAAATTGTTCGTGATCCCCGCTCCAGCCAAAGTGTGCGGCCCATACCTTGCCGTGGCGGTTCCCGAAACCCGGGGTTCCCACCGCCATCAATAGGGAGGAGTCGTGCCCGGTCCGGCCGTGGCGGCCGCTGCGCACCCACGTGCCCTGTCCGATCGGCCGCCGCTGCGGGTGGCGTTCGCGGCACCACCTCCCGGTCAGGTCAAGAATCTCGGTGCCGTCCGGGCCCACGGGGAGAATGGCGGCCAGTTCCTCGAGCGCAAAGTCCGTGCCGCCGCGGTTCCCCACCTCATGGCGGAATTCCAGCAGGCCTCCGTCGTGCAGGGTCAGCGTGGTGACCACGGACAGGCCCAGATCCTCGTCCATCTGCTCAACGCGGGCCTCGGCACCGTAGTGGAACCAGCCGTGCAGGCGCAGCTGCGGGGAGAACCCGGGCCCGGGGAGCCCGTCCACCATGCGGTGCCCGCGCAGACCGGTACGCCCGCGCCACCCCGCCGACGCCTGCGGGATCAGGCCCAGCGCCACCGGCGTGTCCAGGGCCGAGTGGGGGACGGCGTCGCCCAGGATTCCCAGGTCCGGCAGCTCGGGTCCCAGATCCGCTCCCCAGTGCAGGACTTGCGGGGAACCGCCGTCGAGCTCGATGACGAGCGATGTTCCGCCCTGACGTAGGTAAATTGCTGGCACGGGTGACTCCTGTCGTTTCATAGGGGCAGGGGTCCTATGACACCTGTGAATGCGGGGTGATGCTGACCAGCCGCAGCTTGCCGACACGTGCGCGCAGGATGCGCTGCGCCTCCAGGCCCAGGGCGTCGTCGCTGATAACCTCGTCCACGTCGTCCATGGAGGCGATGGTGCTGATGCCCACGGTGCCCCATTTGCTGTGGTCGGCGAGCACCACCACCTTGCGGGCCGCCTCGATCAGCGCCCGGTCCATCTCGGCCTCGAGCAGGTTCGGTGTGGTGAAGCCGGCGTCCGCGTCCACGCCGTGCACGCCCATGAACAGCACGTCCAGGTGCAGCGAGCGCACGGACTGTGTGGCGATGGGTCCCACCAGGGCGTCCGACGGCGTGCGCTCGCCGCCCGTGAGAATCACCGAAACCCTGGATCCCGCACCCTGGAAAACATCGGCGATCTTAACGGAGTTCGTCACCACGGTGAGGTTTTTGCGGGTGCTCAGCGCCTTGGCCAGCGCCCACGTGGTGGTGCCGGCGCTGAGCCCTATCGCCATGCCGTCCCGGACCAGCAGCAGCGCCTCCTGTGCGATGGCCTGTTTTTCCAGCGTGCCCTGGGTGGACTTGAGCTCGAACCCCGGCTCGTGCGTTCCTGCCCCGCCGGGAAGCTTGGCGCCGCCGTGGATTTTCTGGACCAGTCCGGCGTCGTCCAGGGCCTCGATGTCACGGCGGACCGTGACCAGGGAGACACCGAACAGTTCGGCCAGGTCGGAGGCCCGCACCACCCGTTCACGGGAAACCGTGGCCACAATTTCGGTGCGCCTGGCGTCGGCCAGCATGGGCGCCTCCTCGGTTCGCGGGACGGGCTCGGCTCTCACGTTTCTCATGTGCTTCTCGGCTCTCACGTGGACGCTCAACCCTTGCTGGAACCGAGTGTCAGGCCGGCCACAAACTGCCGTTGCAGCACGAGGTAAATGACCAGTGTGGGGATGACGGTGATGGTGGCGCCGGCGGCCAGCAGGTTGTAGTTGGACAGGAACGTCCCCTGCAGGTTGTTGATGGCCGTGGTGACGGGCAGCCGGTCCCCGCTTTGGATGAACAGGAGGGGCCAGAAGTAGTCGTTGTAGATGAAGATCAGTTCCAGTGTGGCCAGGGCGGCGATGGCCGGCTTGCACAGGGGCATGATGATGGAGACGTACTGGCGCCAAATTCCGGCCCCGTCCACGAGCGCAGCCTCCGTCAGGTCCGCCGAGAGTGCCTTCATGTAGTTGGAAAGCACGAACGTGCAAAAGCCGATCTGGAAGGCGGTGTTGGCAATGATGACCGAGAAGTAGGTGTTGAGCAGGCTGCCCGAATCACTGAACCAGTAGGGGAGCTGGATCAGCTTGAACATCTCAAAGAGCGGGGTGGCCAGGACCTGCGGCGGAAGCAGGTTGCCGGCCGTGAACATGATCAGCAGCGTAATGTTGAACTTCCAGTTCACGCGGCTGACGGCAAAGGCCATCATGGAACTGCACAGCAGCACCAGGATGATGGTGGGCACGGTGATGATGAGCGAGTTCATGAAGTAACGCGGAAAGCCGCCCTGGGTCCAGGCCTGCGCAAAGTTGTCAAAGTTAAAGGCGCCGCCCAGGCTGAAATAGCCGTACTTGTCGGTGTCCGACTTGGGCCGCAGCGCCGTGAACAGCGCCCAGCCCAGGGGAACCATCCACATGACGGCCATGACCGTGAGGAAGATGTGGGTGCCGTAGTGCGGCCGGCTGCGGCCATGGCCAATGCTGTTCCTGGCCTGTTTGGTGGTGGAAGCAGACATCAGAACTTCTCCTTCCGGAAGGTGCGGGACAGGTAGATGGTGATGGGCACCAGGGAAATGACGAGCAGGATCACGGCAAAGGCCGATCCAATACCGATGGACTGCCCTTCACCGATCAAGTAGGTGATGACCAGGGCGCTGATGAGTTCCAGGCCGTTGGTCCCCTTGTTGATGACCCAGACGACGTCGAACGCCCGCAGCGACTCGATGATGGTGATCACGACAATGACGATGTTGATGGGTGCCATGGCCGGAAAGACGATGCGGAAGAACGTCTGGGTTGCATTGGCGCCGTCCAGGGATGCCGCTTCCTTCAGCGTCGCGTCCACGCCTTTCAGCCCGGCCAGGTACAGGATCATGACATACCCGGCATGGCGCCACGTGGCAGCGACCAGGGCCGCCCAGATGTTGATGTTGGAGTCGCCAAACCAGTCCACGGCCTGGGGGGTCCCGGCCGTGCCAAGGAGGAAGTTCAGCAGGCCGTTGTCCTTTTGGTAAAACAGCTGCCAGATGATGCCCACCAGGGCGAGGGACAGCATGACCGGGACAAAGAAGATGCTCTGGTAGATCTTGCTGCCGCGGATCTGCTGGTCCAGCAGCACAGCCAGGAGCAGGCCCAGCGGAGTGGCAATCACCGCCAGGAACAGCAGCCATAGGATGTTGTGCTGGACGGCCGGCCAAAACGCGGGGCTGTCGTTGAATACGTAGTTGTAGTTGGCCAGCCCGGCGGCGCGGATGTCCGAGAGTGCGAGTCCGTTCCACCGGGTGAAGGACAGCAGGATGGACAGCAGCGTGGGAATCCAAACAAAGGCAAGCTGCACCAGGGTCGGGATCCCCACCATGATGCCCAGCACCACCTTGTCCCGACCGGAGAGCCGCTTGACCCGCCCCGGCTTGGCCGGGCGCACTGGTTTGTTGCTGCCTGCCCGGGAGCCGGGAGCGGCAGATTCGGAAAGCTCGGTTGGCGTGCTCATGGGTTCTTTCCTTGGGGCGAGTGGGTGGGCCCACGCTTGCCAGGTTCCGGGAGGATCGCTCCAGCGGTTCTTCCGGCCGGCGAGTGGGTGGGCCCACGCTTGCCAGGTTCCCGGAGGATCGCTCCAGCGGTTCTTCCGGCCGGCGAGTGGGTGGGCCCACGCTTGCCAGGTTCCGGGAGGATCGCTCCAGCGGTTCTTCCGGCCGGCGAGTGGGGATTACTGCGCGGCGTAGAGCGCCTTGGCTTGCGACTCAAGGTTTTTGACGTCGATGGAGCCATCCTTGATGAACCCCTGCAGGGCCGGAATCATCACGTTCGTGGCCATGGCGGGCAGTGCATCACGATCAAAGAACTGGCTGATGCTCTTGGCGTTGGCGATGGTCTCCGCACATTTCTTGGTGAGCGGGCTGAAGGCGGACGTGTCCGCGCCCTTGGCGGTGGCAATGTTGGACGGGTCAACCTTGGCGTAGGCATCCTGGCCCTCCGGCGTCCCCATGAAGGCAAGGAAGTCACGGGCGCCCTGGTTGTTGCCGCCTTTCTTGGACAGCAACAGTCCGTCGATGGGAGCCTCCACGGCGTCCTGGCCTTCCATGGCGATCTCCGGGAACGGGAAGAAGTCGATGTCGTCCAGGATCGTCTTGTCCGTGTACTGCTGGGTCACAAACGACCCGAGCAGGAACATGCCGGACTTCTTCTTGCCCATGTTGATGGCGCCGTCCTGCCACGTCATGCCCAGCGCTCCCGGGTTCTGGTACGGCAGCAGGGCCTTCCAGGTGTCAAAAACGTCGCTGACCTTCTTCTGGTCCCAGGATTCCTTGTGCGCGGTCAGGTCCATGTGGAACTGGTAGCCATTGAGGCGCATGTTGATGTAGTCGAAGGTGCCCATGGCCGGCCAGCCATCCTTGTCGGTGAACTCGATCGGGATCAGCCCGTCCGACTTCATCTTGGCGCACAGCGTCTTCAGTGCGTCGAAGGTGGTGGGGACCTCATAGCCCTTGTCCGCCCAGACGCTCTTGCGGTAGAAGAAGCCCCAGGGGTAGTTGTAGTTCGGGACAAAGTACATTTTTCCGTCGGGGCCCGTTGACGCCTTCTTCATGGCGTCGGAGTAGTTTGCGCCGACCTTTTCCCACACGTCGTCGACGGGGGCCAGCAGGCCCTTGCCCGCGTAGTACTGCATGCGGTAGCCGGCAAACCAGGTGAATGCGTCGTCCGGGCTGCCCTGGAGGTAGGTGGCGATCTTGTTCTGGAAGTCGTTGTGGGGGACCACATTGGTAGTGACCTTGATCTTCGACTTGGCGGTGAAGGCGTCGGTAACCGCCTTGTAGGCGGCCTTGGGGACGTCGTCCGAGGAGCCGGACCCGAAGGTCAGCGAGGTCGAAGCGGAAGCCGAGGCGCCCGGGGCGGCGCCGCCGGTGCAGGCAGCCAGCAGCGGGATGCCGGCGGCGCCGACGGCACCCACGCCGAGGGTCTTCAATAGGGTGCGGCGGTCAAAGCCCGGCCGGAGGATTCCGTGTGCGGGCCGATCTTCATTGCTTGACATGATTTCTCCCTTGAAAAGCACAATCCTGTGAAGTGGATCACATGAATCAATCATGAAACCGCCAAAAGGGAACGTCAATAGTCAAAAAGAAAACTTTTTGATCACATTCCCATCACGGGCGGGTCCCCCCGTTGCGTCACGCGCAGCGGGTAAGGGCTTTCCCTCTGTGCTGGCGCGGCCCTCTTTCGGCCACGACTGGCGCCGGCCGCGCCGGCGGCAGCGGTACCCGGGTCGATAGATGACGGCGGAATGTGCCAATGTGACATCACCGCGGCGCCGCCGTCCGTGAATCCGGACGGCGGCGCCGCGGCGCGATTGCTTGTGAAATGTTGTTTCGTGAACGGTTGCTTTGTGAACTGCTATTTTGCGAAGAGTTCCTTTGCGAACAGTGCGTTGACCTGCGTGTTGCCAACATTCCGGCGGTGCTGCTGGCCACGAGCCGGGAAGTCACCGGATTCCCGGCGGTGGGGACAGACCTGAGGGCTGGCGCAAGGGGCGCGGTTGAACACCTCATTGGCCACGGCCACACGAGCATCGCCCTGGCCATGGGCAGCAATGTATCGGGGGACACCGACGGACGGGAACTCGGCTGGCTGGATGCGCTCTCCGCGGCCGGGCTGCCGGAAGGCCCCATTGTGCGCAGCCTGTTTACACGGGAGGGCGGCTACGCCGCCGGGAAGCGACTGCTTGCCTCGGCCGGCAGGCCCACGGCGGTTTTCGCCAATTCGGACATGCAGGCCGTTGGCATCCTGCGTGCGCTCAATGAAGCGGGCGTACCGGTGTCTGACGGCATGGCGATGGTGTCCTTTGACGGATCTGCCGACGCCGAGTATTGCTGGCCCCGCTGTCAACGGTCAAGCGGCCCGTACGGGAAATGGCCGCGGCAGCGGTCGGTGCCCTTTTGGGCCCGCACAATCCCACGGAACCCGTGCACGTGGTCATTCCGTCGGAGCTGGTCCTGCGCCGCTCCTGCGGCTGCCCTTAAACAAATCTGTGTTGCAGTTGTTGGACCCAAAACGGCTCAAAAGGCCGAATTCGGTCCAACAACTGCAACACAGATTGCGGGGTCAGGCCTTGAGCGACGCCGAGATCTGGTTCATCACGGTGTTGTCCGCCAGGGTCGAGGAGTCGCCGGCCTCGCGGCCCTCGGCGATGTCCTTGAGCAGGCGGCGCGTGATCTTGCCCGAACGGGTCTTGGGCAGTTCCGGAACCACCAGGATGGTCTTCGGCTTGGCGATCGGGCCAATTTCCTTGCCCACATGGTTGCGCAGCGTGGTGACGATGTCGGCATCCTCCACGGCTGAGCCACGCAGGATCACGAACGCCACGACAGCCTGGCCGGTGGTCTCGTCAGCGGCACCGACGACGGCGGCCTCCGCGACGGATGGGTGGCTGACCAGGGCGGACTCGATCTCCGTGGTGGAAAGGCGGTGGCCCGAGACGTTCATGACGTCGTCCACGCGGCCCAGGAGCCAGACATCGCCGTCCTCGTCCTTCTTGGCGCCATCGCCGGCGAAATACATGTCATCAAAGCGGGACCAGTACGTGTCCTTGTAGCGGTCGTTGTCGCCCCAAATCCCGCGCAGCATGGCCGGCCATGGCTCGCGGATCACCAGGTAGCCGCCGTGCCCGTCCGGTACCGGGGTGCCTAGCTCGTCCACCACGTCCACGGCAATCCCGGGCAGCGGCGTCTGGGCTGAGCCGGGCTTGGCGGAGGTGACCCCGGGCAGCGGTGCGATCATGATGGCGCCGGTCTCCGTCTGCCACCAGGTGTCCACCACGGGGGCCAAGTCCCCGCCGATGACGCGCCGGTACCACATCCACGCCTCGGGGTTGATGGGCTCGCCCACGGAGCCGAGCACGCGGATGGAGGAGAGGTCGTACTTGGCGGGGATGTCCTCCCCCCACTTCATGAACGTGCGGATCGCCGTCGGTGCGGTGTACAGGATGGAAACTTTGTACTTTTGAACGATCTCCCAGAATCGGCCCTGGTGGGGGGAATCCGGGGTGCCCTCGTAGATGACCTGGGTGGCGCCGTTGATGAGCGGGGCATAGGTGACGTAGGAGTGGCCGGTGACCCATCCGACGTCGGCCGTGCACCAGAAAACATCCGTCTCCGGGTGCAGGTCAAACACTGCCTTGTGCGTGTAGGCCGTCTGCGTGAGGTAGCCGCCGGTGGTGTGCAGGATGCCCTTGGGCTTGCCGGTGGTGCCGGAGGTGTAGAGGATGAACAGGGGGTGCTCGGCGGCATGCCCGACGGCGGCGTGCTCAGTGGAGGCGGCGCCGACGGTGTCGTCCCACCACTTGTCGCGGCCCTGCACCCAATTGACGTCCTGGCCATTGCGCCTGACGACGACGACGTTCTCCACCGAGTGCCCCGGTGCGGTGAGCGCCTCGTCCACGGCGGGCTTAAGTGCGCTGGGCTTGCCGCGGCGGAACGTGCCGTCGGCGGTGACCACCAGCTTGGCCTCGGCGTCGTCAATGCGCGAGCGCAGGGCGTCGGCGGAGAATCCGCCAAACACCACCGAGTGGATGGCGCCGATGCGGGCGCAGGCCAGCAGGGTGATGACGGCCTCGGGGATCATTGGCAGGTAGACGGCCACGCGGTCGCCCTTTGCCAGGCCCAGCGCCTCAAAGGCGTTGGCTGCCTTCTTGACCTCGTCCGTCAGCTGGGCGTAGGTGTACGTGCGGGTGTCGCCGGGCTCGCCCTCGAAGTAGATGGCGACGCGCTCGCCGTTGCCAGCCTCCACATGGCGGTCCAGCGCGTTGTACGCCGCGTTGATCTCGCCGTCCTCAAACCAGGTGGCAAAAGGCGGGTTGGTCCAGTCCAGGGTCTTCGTGAAGGGCTTGCTCCAGGACAGCAGTTCGCGGGCCTGCTTTCCCCAGAATGCGGGGCGGTCGGCGTTCGCGGCCTCGTATTCGCCGAGCTTGACGACGGCGTTCGCGGCAAATTCCGCACTCGGCGGGAACTGGCGGTTCTCCGTGGAGAGATTCTCCAGTGCGTCGCCGCTCGTTTCTGCCGCTTTGGTAGTGTCCTCGGACATCTATAACCCCTTCATTCTTACTTGACGGATGCCGTGCCCCTGCATGTCCGCACTGCTGCGAGTGCTTGAAGGCAGGCGGCGGCACAACGTTGTTTTCCAGCTTTCACTGTATCGCGCCGGGACCCCCAACGTGTTTGCCGTCACAGCCAAAAGGGGCCAGCGGGGGCGGATCTGCGCCCAGCTGCGGGAGGCGGCGCGGATTCCTGCTGGTTGGCGCCCATGTGCAGGAGTCCCCATCGACGCCAATTTTGGGCTGTTTTGGCTGTGGCTGGCTAGTGTTGGTCCCCGGCGGTCATTAGGCTGTAACAGAACCGTGACTTTGAGGAGTGACCCAATGACAGAGCAAAATGCGTCAACCACCGCGGTGGCGTCAGAACGCAAGGGCCCCGGCGTCAGCAAGGCCCTCCTTGGCCCGCTGACGGCCCGCGACATTACGGCGCTCGCAGGTGTCCTGGTGATTTTCGTGGCCTCCCTGCTGCCCGTCGTGTTCCGGTTTGGCATCACCGGCAACCTGTGGAACTTTTTCGGATTGTTCTTCATCGGCATCGGGGTCATCCTGCCCCTGGTTGTTGCCGTGCTGTTTGTGATCCGCCGGCTGAGCCCGGAAATGAAGCCGCGTGTCGGCTCGCTTTCCGCTGACCAGTTCGCCTCCGTGGTGGCCGGTTTTTCCACCGCTTTTTTCTTCGTGAATGTGGTGACGGGCTTCCAGGTGTCCTACCTGGTGGGGCTGGTTGGCGCGCTGGTGCTGCTGGCCGCGACGGTGCTGGCACGTTGGATCCCGCTCTTTGCCGCTGACTTTGCCGGCCGCGCCGAGACGCCAGCCCATTCAGTGGCGCGCGACGCCGTTGCCGCCACCCGCCGCCCGGCCGCACCCAAGCCGGTGCTAGCCCTGTCCGCCGGACCCGCTGCCGGCGCCCGGCCCGGCCAGCCGGGACAGAACCAAACCGGCCAGTTCCAACAGGCTCCCGGCCAGGCGCAGGCGGGCCAGGGCTGGAACTCCGGCGTCCAGGCTCCCGTCCACACGGCCGCCGGGCAGATTTTCACTCCCGCCGGTGATGCGGCTTCCTCCGGCCAAGGCACCGGAGCGTCAACGCCGGATGCCGCGGCGCCCGGCGCTGCAGGATCACATGCTGCAGGATCAAACGCCGGGTCGTCAAACGCTTTGACGCCCGACAGTGCGACGCCAGGTGCTGAATCCGCCGCAGGGGATGCCGGGGGCCGGAAGGCGGCCGAAGCCGCAACAGCCCACGGTGCAGCGGCACAAATTCCCGATTCCACGGGGGCACCGGAAGCGGCCGGATCCAAGGCTACGGACGCCTTTGTCCGCGCGGCCGTCAACTCGGATGGCACCACGGTGCCGCAGGGCACAGGGGTGGATGCCGGCGTCGTGCCTTCAGCGGAAGATGCAGCCGACAGCGCCCCGGCCACCATGCTGAACCCGAAGGTGGTTGATGCTGCCCCTCCCGCGGAAAGCATCGGCGCCACGGTGGACCCGCAGGCCGCCGCGCAGTTCGTGGCCGATCCGTTCTGGTTTGCCGTGGACCGTCCGCAGAACGTGGTGGACCAGCACACGCGCCAATTCGTTTTCAAGCTGATCCCGGGGTCCTGGATCCTTGCGCTGGAGGACCGGGGCAGCAGCTTCCTGGTGCAGGACAGCCACGGCAAGACCGGCCTGCTGCTGGACCTGGTGGGAGTTGAGCGGGCGCCGGAGGGCCAGTAGGCATTGAAAGAGGTGGGGCAGGAATCGGTGCTGGCGCTCAAGCGGCGTGCCCGGAAGATCAACCGCGAGCTGGCCCAGCTGTACCCCTATGCGCACGCGGAACTGGATTTTCGGAATCCTTTTGAGCTGCTGGTGGCCACCGTGCTCTCCGCCCAGACCACCGATGTGCGGGTCAACGCCGTCACACCCGACCTTTTTGCCCGCTATCCCGACCCGCTGGCGCTTTCCGAGGCAGCCACCGTGGAATTGGAAACGCTGATCAAGTCGACGGGGTTTTTCCGGGCCAAGGCAGCGAACCTGCTGGCCTTGGCCACCCGCATTGTTGACGAGTACGACGGCGTGGTGCCGGGGACACTGGCAGCGCTCGTCACGCTCCCGGGGGTCGGGCGGAAAACCGCCAACGTGGTGCTGGGGAATGCGTTTGGCGTCCCCGGCATCACCATTGACACCCACTTCATCCGCCTCGCCCGCCGTTTTGGCTGGACCTCCTCGGAGGACCCCGTGCGGATCGAGGCCGATGTTGCCGCCTTGTTCGAGCGCCGGGACTGGACCATGGTCTCGCACCGCGTGGTGTTCCACGGCCGGCGCATCTGCCATGCCCGCAAACCCGCCTGCGGGGCCTGCCCCATTGCCCACCTGTGCCCCGCCTACGGCGACGGCGAAGTGGATCCGGTGAAGGCCGCCAAACTGTTGAAGTATGAGATGGCGCCGGGACAGGAAGATCTCCTGGCCCGCATGCTTGCCGACGTCGGCCGGGCGGCCGAATACCGCCAGCAGTCCCAGCGAGCGGCCCGGTTGGACGTGGAACGCCAGGGGCCTGCGGCGCGGGGTGCCGCGACACGGCGTGCCGCGGATCCCGGGGGTGCCCCGGGCGTGGCGGGTGCCGCGGGCGGAACTCGCCGGTGAGCGCCTATTTCGACCTTCAGGCGTTGGCGGGGCGGGCCCGGACCGGTGAGTTTCACACCTCCCGGGCCGCCTTGTGGAACTCTCCCATGGACCGCAAAACGGCGCGTCCGGCTGCCGTGCTGCTGCTCTTTGGCGCGCTGGACGATGTCCCGGCAGCGTCCTTGGAACCCCTCGCGTCAGCGGATCTGGACCTGTTGCTCGTTGAACGGTCCGCCACGCTGACGAACCACCCCGGGCAGGTTGCTTTCCCCGGCGGCGGTGTCGATCCCATGGATTCCTCTGTGGTGGCGGCCGCGCTCCGGGAAGCAATGGAAGAAACCGGGCTGGACCCCTCCGGGGTCGAAATCCTTGGCATGCTCCCCGAGGTCCCGGTCCCCGTCAGTAACTTCATCGTCACGCCCGTGCTGGGCTGGTGGGCCCGACAGTCACCGGTAGACGTCGTGGACTACGGCGAATCGGCCCAAGTGTTTCGTGTTCCCGTACGTGATCTTCTGGACCCCGACAACCGGGTAACCGCCACCCTCGAGCGGTCCGGCCAGACGTACCGCGGACCTGCTTTCGCAGTTAATGGCCTGGTGGTCTGGGGCTTCACCGCAGGAATCCTGACCCACGTCTTCGACGAGCTTGGCTGGTCCGTTCCGTGGGATGCCTCCCGGGAGATTCCGGCACCCCTCTAAACCCGCCACCGACCCTTGGGCGCCGCCGCGAACGATCCCACGCGAGGGTGCCGCTGCGAACGGATGGCGCCGTCCGCGCGCACCTCATTTGGCGTCCGCATACGACTCCACCACAGTGACGTTGACAGGAAATTCCAGGGGGATCTGTCCAAACAACAGGCGTGTGGCCACCCGGGACGACTCGTGGACCATCTCCGTCACAGCCACTACCAGCTCGTCGGGGCAATGCACCATCACCTCGTCGTGCAGGAAAAAGACCAATTCCGGGCGGGCCGCAGCTGCGGCGCCCGTGCCAGCACCGGCGGCGGGTGACAGGGCGCGCAGCCGTCGCCGCAATTCCGCCAGCCAGCAGCAGGCCCATTCCGCAGCCGTCCCCTGAACCACAAAGTTCCGGGTGAATCTGCCCCGCGAACGTGCCGCGGATTCGGCCCGGCGCTGCTCTTCGGCGGTGCCGCTGCGCTGGCTTGCGCGCCACTGCTCTGAAACCGGGGGAGTGCTGCGCCCCAGCCGTGTGGACACCTGCTCACCGCGTTCACCCGCCCGGGCAGCCTCCTCCACGAAGCCCACGGCCCGTGGATACATGCGGGTCAGCTGCGGCATCAAACGTCCCGATTCGCCCGACGTCGATCCGTAGATGGCTCCGAGCAGCGCCACCTTGGCCATGGCGCGTTCACCGCCAAAGCCCTGGGCGGCGATGCCCGCATACAAGTCCTTGTCGCGTCCGGCCGCGGCCATGGCTGAGTCCTGCGCCAGCGCCGCCAACACGCGAGGCTCCAGCTGCGCGGCATCCGCCACGATCAGCTTGTGTCCAGGATCGGCCAGCGCGGCTCCACGGATCTGCTTGGGTATCTGCATGGCGCCGCCGCCGCGGGACGCCCAGCGGCCGGAAACCACCCCTCCCACCACGTATTCGGAATGAAATCTGCCGTCGCGTACCCACTGCTCCAGCCATGTCCAGCCGTTGGTGGTGAAAAGCCGACTTAGTTTTCGGTAGGCCAGCAGCGGTTCAATGGATGGATGGTGGAATTCCTGGAGCTCCCACGACCTTGTGGTCTTTGCATCAATCCCGGCGCGGTGCAGTGCCCGCATCAAGTCCTGCGGGGAGTCGGGGTTCAGCGTGGGCGCGTCCAGGGCGGCCCGCAGGTCCCGGGCCAGGGCCTCCAGTTTTGGCGGACGGACATGGTCCGGCGGTTCAGGTCCCAAGAGTTCATCCAACAGCCTCCTGTGCAGGTCCCCTCGCCAGGGGATGCCTTCATACTGCATCTCCGCGGCCACCAAAGCGCACGCAGATTCCGCGCTTAGGAGAAGTGCGAGCCTGTCCGGGTGTGTGGAGGAAGCAATGGCCGATTTTTGGGAGCCGAGTTCGGCGGCCACGGCGGAAAGGCCCCAGGCGGAATTTTCGACAGACTGTTCGAAGAGGCTTCCCTGGGCGGAGTTGGTGTCCGGATACGACGAAACGGCTTCGGGAGGCAGGGCCGGCGCGCGCTGCCGGTAGCCGGTGGCCGACGCGAACGCGGAGTGCAGCAGGATCGCCTGACACAACCCCAGGTCATGGCAGCGTTCCACCCGCACACCGGCCGCCAGCAGCGCCGGATACCAGTTCTGGGCCCGGTCCCACACCCAGCGGGGCTGGTGGTCCTTTTCGATGCCGCGCACGACGCCGGCCAGGAACTCAAGCGCCACGGTTTGCGCAGCGGCCGCGGGGGTGCCTTCCGGGGTCCACAGCTGGAGCTGCACGGCAGCGCTCCGGGGTGCTGCGGCCAATAACGCGTACATTCCTCCATTGTCCACTGCCCCGGTCCGTTTTCGAATATATAGACGACCCTCTGGGATCTTCATTGTGAAATATCGAAAGTACGGTGACGCGGGGTAAGCCCGCTTCCTCCACAGCCACACCTCCGCGCCGGGTTGTTCACATTCGCCAGCCGCCCGCTGGAACAGGGGAATCTGGAGGCGGACAGTGGTGCCATGACTACGCGAACCAATGCCCGCCACGGACCCGGCGCAAGCGCCGGACTCAAGCCTCCCCCGATGAGTGGGCAGCAGGTTGCAGGGATGCCGTGGCTGCCCGGGCGCGGAACAACCGTGATGGTGATTTCAGGGTCCCCGGCGCTTCAAGGTGACGTGGGAAGGGTCAGTGCGGCAGCCGCCGTCGGGCTGGTCATTGCGGAAACCGTGGAACAAAGCGGCGGGAGGTGGGGCGATGTGGCGGCCATCCTCATTGGCAGCGACGTGGCCGGAGGGCTGTCCGGGTGGCGCGGGCCCACCGTGGTGGTCGGGCCAGCTGAGGATGCCGGTCGGATGTGGCTGCAGGCTTCGCGGTTGGGTGCGGACAGGGTCGCCGTCCTGCCGGACTCCGCCCAGTGGCTGGCCAATTACTTCACCCGGCTGCGGGAGCCCGCTGCGGGTGCGGGCGTCGTGGGGATTGTTGGAGGGTGCGGGGGAACAGGGGCGTCAACCCTAGCCGCACTTGTGGCCGGCCATGCCGCGGCAACGGGGACGCGGGTGCTGCTGGTGGACGGGGACCCGTGGGGCGGGGGATTGGACGCCGTTGTTGCGGCGGACGACCTCCCAGGGCTCCGCTGGCCGGACCTGTTGCATGCGTCGGGGGCGATCAATCCGGAACAGCTTGCCGCGTCCCTGCCACAATTTGCGGGCGTATCGCTGCTGTCGTGGAGCGCCGCGGACGATGGCGGAAGCGGCGATGCGCTGGCGGCCGCGGCGGCCGGCGAAGTCATGCGGGCTGCCCGTGAAGCCTACGGACTGGTGGTGGTTGACGTGGGCAGGTCCACGGAATCGCTGTCTGGGATTGGGGTCCACTGCGATGGATTTGTGATGCTTGTTCCCGGCCGTCTGCGTGCTGCAGCTGCGTCGGGCCGCGTGTTGCAGGCCATGCCGGCCGCACCCGTGGGCCTGGTGGCAAGGGGCCCGCTTCGCGACGGCGTCGACCCACAACTGGTGGCAGCCGCAGTCGGGGTGCCATGTGTGGGCTACTTTCCCCAGTTGAAGGGACTGGAAGAGACGCTGGACGCTGGACGCCTGCAGGACGTGGCCAAGGGGCGGAAGGTGCGCAGGCTGGCCGGGGGCATCCTGGGCTGGCTGGAGGGGGAGGGCTCCCCGGACGGAAACGTGGCGTCCTCCCGAAGGAGTGGCCGATGAGCCGGCACGTAGTCGGGGACGGGTTCCCGGCAGCTGCGCGGTCCGCCACCCACGCGGCTGCCGGGGTGGACCCCGCCCTGTTGGAATCTGTCCGGCAAACGGTGCTGGCCGAAGCGGGACCGGTAACGGACCTTCGGGTGGCGGCCGCGGTGCGCGACAGCGGCCGGCTCCTGGGTGCCGCCGGATCCCTCGTGGCCATGGACAGGATCAGCGCCGAACTCAACGGCCTGGGTCCGCTGCAGACCCTGGCCCTGGACCCGCGCGTGACCGACATTTTTGTCAACGCACCCAATTCCGTGTGGCTGGACCGCGGCGCCGGTCCTGAACCCGTTAACGTGGCCTTTGACAGCGAGGGAGCGCTGCGCGCCCTGGCCGTGCGGCTCATCGCCGCCGGGGGCAGGCGGTTGGACGACAGCTCACCTTGTGTGGACGTCAAGATCAGCCCTGGGTACCGCATCCATGCAGTGCTTCCACCCATCTCCTCCAGAGGTACGCTGCTGTCCATCAGGATCGGGCGCCGCCGCTCCTTCACGCTGGCCGAACTTCAGGACGGGGGCTGCGTGCATCCGGTGGTGGCCGACGTTCTGCGAAGTGTCATCGACTCCCGGCTTGGATTCCTGGTCAGCGGTGCCACCGGCGCCGGCAAGACCACGCTGCTTTCCACGCTCCTGGGTCTCTGCCGGCCCACCGAACGGCTGGTGCTGATTGAAGACGCCGCCGAGCTGGCACCCAATCACCCCCATGTCCTGACATTGGAGGCACGGCATGCCAACGCCGAAGGCGCAGGCAACATCGACCTTCAGGAACTGGTCCGCCAGGCCCTGAGGATGAACCCGGGACGGCTGATAGTGGGTGAGTGCCGGGGCCCGGAGGTCCGGGAGCTGCTGATGGCGCTGAACACCGGCCACAGCGGAGGCGGCGGAACCATCCATGCCAACAGCGCGGTGGATGTGCCGGCCAGACTGGCGGCGTTGGGCGCGCTGGCGGGGATGAGCTCCGGAGCCGTGGCCCTCCAAGCAGCCAGCGCACTTGATGTTGTCATCCACATTAATCGCGGCGCCAGTGGCCGCCTGGTCTCAGGAGTTGGGGTGGTGGCCCTTCGCGGGGGGCACCTGGAGGTGGTGCCGGCACTGGGCATGGAGCCGGTGGCACTGGGCAGGATTAATGGTTCGGGCGGGCCGCAGCCGGCGCACCCATTGCTTGCCGCAGGCCCCGCCTGGCCGGAGCTGGCGTTGCGGCTGGGACTTGACCCTTCATTGGCCGGGGGGAGGCAACCATGGCAGCCGTGATGGTCTTTGGGCTGGCGGCGGCTGCGTGCATGGTGTTTTCCGCTCGACGGCGGCATTGGCCCGGTGGGCACGGCAACAGGGTGCGCCGGCTCGCCGGCGCCCGGGTGGGCCCGGCACAGCTTGGGTTGTTCTGGCCGGTCCGCCGCGGAGGGGCGGAAGTATCGATGCCCCGGCTGGTCCGGCAGCTCTCCGCTTTGTTGGCGTCTGGACGGAGCGGGCCGGTCCTGTGGGCGGCGCTCGCGGGAGTCCTTGCCACCGAGCATGCCCTTGCCGGCTACGCGTCTGCCGCCACAGTCGCTGTGCTAAACTCCGGCCACCTTCCGGGACTGGGCGCCGGCCAGTTCCCTGGCCGGAATGCCGCGGCGGCGGACCATCCCACCCTTGCACTCGTTCTGGCAGTGCAGCGCGCCAGCGCCCTGGGCTTGCCCACTGCAGAAGCAGTCAGGAACGCCTGCCGGCAGAACGCGGCTCCGACTCCTAGCCGCCGATCGCGTTGGAAATCGCCCGGACTTTCGCCTGGCCAGGTGGAGGTATGGCAGGACCTGGCCGCCTGCCTTGAAGTTTGCGAGGCCAGCGGGGCGCCGGTGGCAGCAGTGCTGTCCCGGCTGGCCGACCGATTGGAGACGGAACTGGACACGGCTGAACAGCGGGAGACGGCACTGGCCGGCCCGCGGGCCACCGTGCGTCTGTTGACCTGGCTGCCGTTCATTGGGCTCGGCCTGGGCCTGGCCATGGGGGTCGATCCGTTTGGCGTCTTGTTGGGGACCCCGCCTGGCTGGTCATGCCTTGCCGCGGGGCTGGCCCTGGTGGCCGCCGGCCGGTGGTGGTCCCGCCGCTTGATCTCGGCGGCTGTCCGGCCACCATCGCACCACGAAGGGGTCCCTCGCGGAAGCACGCCGGTGGCCATGGGACGGCCGGCTTCGACAGGTGCGAAGTGATGGCAGCCGTTGGCCTATTCGCCCTGTTGACCCTCGCCGCAGGCTGCCTCCTGGGGACAGATGCGCCCCGGCGCTGGCACGAACTCAGCACCACTGTCCAAACGGGACACGGAATTTCAGGCACCGGACCTGTCGAGACTGCCGACGACGTGGGGATCGCGGAAGTGCCCCTCCTGTTGGAACTCCTGGGTGCAGCGCTGGATGCCGGACTGGCCATTCCTTGGGCGCTGGAACTGGTGGCAGGGGTGTCCACGGTCCAGATCCGCGCGGGCCTGTCCCACGTCGTGGCCGGGCTCCAGATCGGCGCCTCGTGGGAGCACTCCTGGGAAGGCGTCCGGCACATTGACGAGGTCGGTCAGCTGCATGCTGCCCTGAGCTTTGCAGCGCTGACCGGAGCGCCGGCGGCACCGCTGCTCTACGCCGAAGCCGGGCAGCGCCGTCGGCAGGCCCAACGGGAATCCGAGAAACGGGCAGCAGCACTGGGTGTCAAACTCGTGGTGCCGTTGGGCCTCTGTTCGCTGCCCGCCTTCATCTGCCTCGGGGTTGTGCCTGTGGTCGTCGCCATGGTTCCGACATTTTAGCGGCGGAACCGGGCCAGGCGAAGCGGATTTTCCCCTTTGCTTCCTCCACAAGGGAGCCTGAGACCCGCCCGATCCACGAACGGACGAATTGGCCTTTCATGCGGGGGCTGAACCGGGAAAAGTGGTTGGCAGGCGCCGCTCCGGTGGCCCGCCGGACGGAAGCAGCAAGAACGTCCAACACGTGAAAACCAACACAAGGAGTCGAGATGTACAGCAACGAATTTCATGGGGCAGCGGCACCAGCACAAACGCCGTTCGCTGATCTGGACAACGTGCGGGAGATCTTCCCCGGGGCCAGCAGCGGGGCACGCCTGCAGGACCGGCGGGGGCTGTCGCGGCTGGGCCGGGAAGCCGGAATGGCCACGGCGGAATACGCCATTGCCACTTTGGCCGCGGTGGGGTTTGCCGGGCTGCTCGTGGTCATTCTCAAAAGCGACGAGGTGCGGGGGTTCCTGCTTAACATCATTCGCACTGCCCTGAGCTTCTGAGTTGTTCGCCCTGATGTCAGTGCAGGGAAGGAGGCGGTGGAGATGCGGTGGTGGCGGCTGCGGCAATGCAATTGGGTGCAGGACAGCGTGAGTGTGGGCGGCGCTGGGCAGGGTGAGGCATGGTCCAGCGTGGACGGAAGAAGCCAGCCGCGGAAGTCCAAAGACCATGTCGGTCTGGCGGGCCACAGTGTTTGCGTCCTGACGGGCCGATGGTTTGGCTGGATGCGGTCGTCCGGCAGGGGCTCCGTCACTGCCGAGTTTGCCGTGGTTCTGCCCGCTGTAACAGCGTTGCTGGCCCTGTTGTTGCTGGGAGCCGGTGCCGGCGTCCTGCAGCTCCGTCTGGAAGAAGGAGCCCGTGCGGGTGCCCGGGCGCTGGCCAGGGGAGAATCCACAGCCCAGGCTGCTGAAATTGCCAGGCGCCTTTCAGGCGGGGAGACCGCGGTGTCGGTGGACCTGAGCGGCGGCTATGCCACCGTCACGCTCACCGGCAGGGTGTCCGGCCCGTTGGCCGCAATGGTGCCGTGGCAACAAAGTGCCCGGGCCTCCGCGCGACTTGAAGACCTCGAGCCGGACCAAGGGCTGGCCATGGGGCCGCGCGTGGGGATTGCCCTTCCACTGCGCAAGACAGCCCTGTGGCGCTGGGCCCGCGCGCCCGCTGTTGATGGCGGTTCGATGGATTGGGCGCTGACGGCTGACGGTTCCCTGGAATTGGGTCCCGGGGGCGGCCGTCTGTGGAGCGGAGGGAAGCCGTGAGTGCGCAGGAGAGCGGCGCAGGGACGGTAGTGGCGGCCGGACTGGCCATGGCCGTGCTGCTGCTGTTGGTGGGCGTGCTGTGTCTGGGCCAAGCTGCAACAGCGGCAGGGAAGGCGGCCACCGCCGCCGACCTTGCGGCGCTCGCCGCAGCCGATGCCGCCCGCGGGCTGGCGGAGGGGGACCCGTGCCAGGTGGCCGCGGACCTGGCCGCGCGCCACGGGGCCACGCTCACAACATGCAAGGTGCTGGGTGCCTGGGCGGACACCGTCCAGGTTGAGGTCACCGTGCGCACCGGCCTGCCCTGGCCGGCACACGGCTTGGCGCGGGCTGGGCCCCCGCCAGAGCGGTGAGTGTCAGCCGGCGTGCTTGAGCAGGACGCTGAGGAGGGTGACGGCCCCAGCCTTGTCGAGCGGGTTGTTCTTGTTGCCGCACTTCGGGGACTGCACGCAGGACGGGCAGCCGGATTCGCATTCGCAGGCACTGATGGCGTCCCGCGTTGCCGCCAGCCAGACGCGGGCCATGGCAAAACCGCGTTCGGCAAAACCGGCTCCGCCGGGGTGGCCGTCGTAGACAAAAATGGTGGGCTGGCCGGTATCGGCGTGGATGGCGGTGGAAACCCCGCCCACATCCCAGCGGTCGCTTGATGCCACCAGCGGAAGCAGCCCGATGGCGGCGTGTTCGGCGGCGTGCAGGGCGCCGGGGAATTGGGGTTCCACCAGGCCGCCGTCCAGCAAGGTGCGGTTGTCCATGGTGAACCAGACTGCCTTGGTGAACAGGTCCCTGGCACCCAACTCCAGGGGTTCCTCGCCCAGCACCTCGTTGGATATGAACGCCTTGCGCTGAAAGGACACCACCTGCGTGGTGACTTGGACCTCGCCAAAGTGCATCTCGACCGGTCCCCACACCTCGTGTTGTTCAGATTCAAGCACAGCGATCTGGGTGACGTCGCGGGCCGTGGTGTAGTAGTCCGGGTTACCGCGGCGGACCAAGGCGCAATGGTCCTGTTCGTTGAGTTCCAAGACCATGTACGGCTCCCCTTGGTGCACATAGATGGCACCCGCGTGGGCCTGGTAATGAGACTGGGGAGAGTCCATGGTGCCTAGGAGTGCACCGGTGTCCGCCTCAATGATGTTAATGGGCCCGCCGCCGTCGGCCCGCAGGTTGACCATGGCCGCGGCGCTTTGCGGATGGGTCCAGAACCATCCGGCGGGGCGCCTGCGAAGGTACCCGTCAGCCACCAGCTGGTCCAACAGCTTCAAGGTGTTGTCCGGGAACAGTGCCAGGTCCCCGCGCGTGAGAGGCAGTTCAGCGGCGGCTGCGCACAGGTGGGGGCCCAGCACATACGGATTCGAGGGATCGAAAACGGTGGCTTCCACGGGAACGTCGAAGATGGCTTCCGGATGGTGCACCAGGTACGTGTCCAGCGGGTCATCGCTGGCGATAAAGGCAGCCAGCGCGTCCTGGCCCGCGCGGCCCGCGCGGCCAATTTGTTGGAACAGGGACGCCCGCGTTCCGGGCCAGCCGGCCACCAGCACGGCGTCCAGGCCGGAAATGTCAATGCCCAGTTCCAATGCGGAAGTGCTGGAGACGCCGAGAAGCTCCCCGGAGCGCAGCGACCGTTCCAGGGCGCGCCGCTCCGTCGGGAGGTATCCGGAACGGTAGGCGGCGACCCTCCCGGGCAGGCTGGGATCCACGTCCTCCAGCAGACGCCGGGTCACGCTGGCAATGGTCTCGGCTCCGCGGCGGGATTTGATGAACGCAATCGTGCGTACCCGGGCGGAGACCAGGTTGGCGAGGAGATGGGAAGTTTCAGCAATGGCGGTCCGCCGCGTCTTTGCGCCGTTCTCTCCCTTGAATTCGGTGAGTTCCGGTTCCCAGAAGGCAACTGTGGTGGCCCCGTGCGGTGAGAAATCCTCCGTGACAGTGGTCACGGGTGCGCCGATGAGCCGTGAAAATGAAACGCCGGGGTCGGAAGAGGTTGCCGAAGCACCAATGAAGACGGGGCTGGATCCATAGTGGGCACAAATACGGCGCAGCCGCCGCATCAGCACCGCCACATGCGATCCAAAGACGCCCCGGTAGCTGTGGGCCTCGTCGATGACCACGAACTTCAGGCGCCGAAAGAACCTGGCCCACCAGGTGTGGTTGGGCAGCACCCCAAAGTGAAGCATGTCGGGGTTGGCCAGGACGAAATTGGCGTGGTCCCGAATCCAGCGGCGGTCCCCGGGAGCCGTGTCGCCGTCGTACGTGGCAGCGCGCAGCGTCGGCAGGTGGAGGGATGCCAGGGCGGCAAGCTGGTCCGCCGCCAGCGCCTTGGTGGGGGAGAGATACAAGGTCACTGCGCCGTCATGTTCCAACCTGCCGGGGCTCTCCAGGACCCTCAGTTCGGCCCGGTGGACGGCGTCGACGGCGGGCAGCTGGTAGGCCAGCGACTTGCCGGAGGCGGTGCCGGTGGCAATGACTACGTTTTCACCGTTGTGGGCGGCCTCCGCACCGGCCATCTGATGCCGCCACGGCGAATCGACGCCAAGGATCGAATACGCCTGCGCGATGTCCGGATGGACCCACCCAGGCCAGGGAGCTGTTACGGCCTGCCGCGCCGGAATGTGGCGGACATGCTGAAGCTGGGCGGGGTGTTCACCTCCGCCCAGAAGGGAGATCAATGAATTGGTGGCAGGCACTCCATCATTGTGCCACCGCCGGGCGGGCCCACCGCCGGGCACTGCCGGCACCAGGTCACCAAGGGACAGCCGGCCAGGCTATGGCCTGGCCATTTCCCGTTCCAGCCGGGCCCGCGGCACCAGCACGGTCACGGCACTGACACTGCGCCACCCCATCTTGTGGTAGAGCCGCTGCCCTTCGGTGCTGGCCAGCAGCAGGCCCGTGGTGACCGGGTATTCCTTCGCGCGCGCCGCCAGTGATTGCATCAGCAGCTTCCCGTAGCCGCGGCGGCGGTGGCCGGGATGGGTTTCTATCTGGTCAAAGACCGCGTAGTCGCCGTAGATGGCCACTTTTCCGCTGGCCAGGACCGTCCCGCCCCGCACGATCGAGCCGGAAAGGCGGGCCTGACAGGCCGAGGCCGTGCGGCGCCCGCCCATGCGCGTGACGCGCAGGGTAATGTCGGGGTCGCCTAGGAACGGGTCCTGGTTGTCCTGGGATTCCATCCCGACCATCATCATTTGTTCCGACGTCGAGAGCATGCCCAGTCCGGCGGCATGCGCCTGCTTGACGTAGCGGTGGACGTCAGGGCCCACGACGCTCATGGCCCGGTTTTCGGACTGGGCAACCTCGGCCGCCAGAACGGCAAACGGGGCGGGTGCCGGGTCGCTGATGAAGTACTCCCAATCGCCGCTGCGGTCAAGGCGCAAGGCGGCGTGATGTCCGGTGTCAAAGGCTGTCCGGTAGCTTCGGAGTCCGGTCCAACCGGCAAACCAAGCATCGAGCAGCTGCTCAAGCTCCGTGGAACCAGATGTCATGCCACCAGCCTATGCCGTCGTCAGCGGAGCAGCCACGATGTGTTCGGTTTGGCGCCACCCCGTACGCTTAAATACGTGGCTTTGAACAAAATTGTGCTCTTCTACGGCTTTACCCCGGTCCTGGACCCGGACGCGGTGCGGCTCTGGCAGCGTGCCCTGTGCGAGAAACTCAATCTCAAGGGCCGCATCCTCATCTCCAAGGACGGCATCAACGCCACAGTGGGCGGGGACATCAAGAACCTCAAGCAGTACCTGAAGACAACGCGCGAATACGCCGGCTTCAAGGACATCGACATCAAGTGGTCTGACGGCAGCGGCGACGATTTTCCACGGCTGAGCGTAAAGGCCCGCGACGAAATCGTCAGCTTTGGTGCCCCCGGCGAACTAAAGGTGGACGAGCACGGCGTGGTGGGCGGCGGGACGTCCCTGTTGCCGGAGGAACTCCACGAACTGGTCGCAGCCAAGAAAAGTACCGGCGAGGAAGTCGTCTTCTTTGACGGCCGCAACGCCTTCGAAGCCCAGATCGGCAAGTTCAAAAATGCCATCGTCCCGGACGTCGCCACCACACACGACTTCATCGCCGAACTGGACTCCGGCAAGTACGACAACCTCAAGGACAAGCCGGTGGTCACCTACTGCACCGGTGGCATCCGCTGTGAAGTCCTCAGTTCCCTGATGGTCAACCGCGGGTTCAAGGAGGTCTACCAGATGGACGGCGGCATTGTCCGCTACGGCGAAACGTTCAAGGACGAGGGCCTGTGGGAAGGATCCCTCTACGTCTTCGACAAACGCATGCACATGGAGTTCAGCGACGAGGCCAAGGAAATCGGCCGCTGCATCCGCTGCGAAAGCCCCACCAACAAGTTTGAAAACTGTGCCAATCCGAACTGCCGCAACTTAAATCTGTACTGCGCCAGGTGCTCCGCCGATCCCGCCACGCTGCAATGCCCCCAAGGCTGCGCCGACTGATCCCGGCACATTCGCCAGCTCGCAAAGAGCTTCCCGGGTTCTGTGTGGAGTGGGGCCCGCGCATGAACCGTCTCGTCGCGCTACAACGCAACGTCCGGCTAAAAGTCGTGGCCGCCGTCGCCAATTCCGGGGACATCCGGGTGGTAGCGGCGCAAGTGCACCCTTCGCGTGAAGCGGATGGCAGGCCGGATCAGCATTTCAATACTGCCCAGTACGAACAGCCACGTGCCGACATGGGTCAGTGCGGGCGAAAAAAAGAAGAAGCTCCCCACCAGAAACCAGCCACCGATCAACAGGTCGTTCACGATGCTGACCGTCTCGTAGCGCTGGCGAATGACAAGTTCCTCATGCCCCAAGTGCAGAATCAACGGGGTGCCCGAAGCGCCCCCACCGTCTCGATCAGAAGCCGCATTCATGGCCCAACCCTACCGCGGTGCCCCAGTCAGCAAGTCGCTCCGCGAGTGGCCAGTGGCCAGTGCCCAGCGCCCACTCTGTACTCGTTAGGCTGGGGGCATGAACGATTTTGCCACCGTCCCGGATGCCCCACGCAGCGACAACCCTGCCGTCCTGGCGGCACTCGCGGCCGATTTGGCCGCCCTGGACTACACGGTCGACGGCGTGGCGGGGCTCCTCGGTGCGGAAGCTCACCAGGCGCTTGGCCGGGACCAGACGGTGCCGGCGTCGCTTGCCTTGCATGGGCGGACGGAGCCGCTGGCTACCGTCGCCAGATTGTGGCTCCTGGCCGAGGCCGTTACCCCGGAAGCGCTCGCCGAAGCGCTGCCCCGGGTGGGCCTGGACGCGCTCGCAACCCTGGGCCTGGTCGAAGCCGAGTCGGAAGCCGCGCCTGAAGCCGTCAGTGAAGCTGTGGATCAGTCCGCCAGCGAGGCCGAAAATGCCGCGGCCCGGGGCCCGGCACTGCTGCGTGCCGCCGTGGACCTGCGCCCCTACGGCTGGCCCGCCGAAACCCCCGGCGGTGCGGACACAGACCTTTGGGTGGCCAGTGACCTCGGCGCCCACCAGCGCCCCGGCGTGCTGCGCAAGGACCACGTGCTGGGCATTGGCCAGGCGTCGCTGACCCTGGCTCAGGGCACCATCCGCCGCGTGGTGGGCCGTGCGCTGGACCTGGGCACCGGCTGCGGCATCCAGCTCTTCCACCTGCTCCACCACGCCAACACCGTGGTGGCCACGGACATTTCCGAACGTGCCTTGGCGTTCACCCGCTTCAATTTGGTTCTGAACGCCGCGGCGCTGGGACTGTCCGCTGCCGACTTTGACCCCAACAATCAGGACGCCCGCGTTTCCCTGCGCCTGGGCAGCCTGCTGGAACCGGTGGCCGGGGAGACCTTCGACCTGGTGGTCTCCAACCCGCCTTTCGTCATCACGCCCCGGCACCGCGGCGAGGACTCCGGGACACAGTTCACCTACCGCGACGGCGGGCTGGCTGGCGACGCCATCGTGGAAACCCTGGTCCGCGGCCTCCCGACCATCCTGGCCCCGGGCGGTATCGCCCAGATGCTCGGCAACTGGGAAGTGGTGAAGGGCGACGCCGGAACGGACCTTGAGTGGGCCGCCCGCCCCAGTCGGTGGCTCGCGGAGGACGTGCAGGCCTGGTTCATTCAGCGTGAGCAAGTCAGCCCCGGTGCCTACGCCGAAACCTGGCTGCAGGATGCCTCGCAGGGCCGGGATGCGGACGCCTACGCCAGTGCTTACGCTGATTATCTGCACGATTTCACCTCCCGCAACGTGGCCGGGATCGGCTTTGGCTACATTCTGCTGCGCAAGCCGGACGCGGCCCGGGGCGCCGCTCAGGACGCAGCACAGGGGACGGATCCGCGCGCAGCCGCCTCCGGCAGCACGCCGGACCCCTTGAACACCTCCACCCGCTTTGAGGAAATTCTGTACCCGATCGAACAGCCCGTGGGCCCGCATCTGGCCGCCACCCTGGACCGTGAAGCCTGGCTGGACGCCCGCGACTCCATCCTGGGCGAGTACTTTGTGGTGGCCGGGGACGTCACCGAGGAGCGCCACCAAAAGCCGGGGGCCGAGCACCCGGGCGTCATCCTGCTCCGCCAGGGCTCGGGGCTGCGCCGTACCAACCTCCTGAGCACTGAACTGGCCGGCTTTGTCTCCGCAAGCGACGGTGAACTGACGGTGGGCCAGCTCATCGGCGCCCTTGCCGCGTTGTTGGAGCGCCCGGACCCGGAATTTGTTGACGGTCTGGAAGCCGAAGTTCGCAATCTGGTCCGCGACGGCTTCCTCCTCCCCGCGGACACGGCGGACTCGGAAGAGGCGGCGCCATGATCCTCGCCGCCAACGCGCCGTGGTGGGCCATCCTGCTCTGCCTCACGGCCGCCGTCGTGCTCCCCACGCTGATCGGGCTGGAACGGCAGATCAACAACAAGTCGGCCGGGATGCGCACGCACGCCCTGGTCGGGTTGGGCGCTGCGTTGTTCGTTGTGGTCGGCAAATATGGATTTTCCGACGTCGTCGCCACCGGCACCGTTACGCTGGACCCTTCCCGCGTGGCCGCCCAAATCGTCTCCGGCATCGGCTTCATCGGCGCCGGCCTGGTGTTTGTGCGCCGGAACAAGGTCCGCGGGCTCACCACGGCGTCATCCGTCTGGCTCACGGCCGCGGTGGGGGCGGCCGCCGGCTCCGGGCTGGTGCTGTATGCGGCGTTCGTCACAGCGGCGTACTTCCTGGTGGTGGTGGCGTATTCAAAGGTCCTGAAGCGCGGGCGGCTGTCCGGCCGCCGCTACCACGTGCTGCAGGTGCAGTACGTGGACGGCACAGGCGCCCTTCGGGAGATCCTGCAGGCCTGCACACAGCAGGGTTTTCAGATCCTCGGCTTCAGCACGAGGACAGTTTCCGAGGGTGGCGCCAGCACCATGGGGCGGCTCTTCAACGCCGAATCCATGCCGGACTCGGCCAGCCTGGTGGAAGTCGAACTTGAAATTGAGGGCCTCGGTGCGAAGACCGGCCTGCTCGCGGAACTGGCCCGGCTGCCCACCATCGCCGCAGTGACCTTCGACGACGAAATCGAGTAGCCGCGCGCCTCCCGGAACGCCGCGCGCACGCTCCGCCGCCGACCTCCCGACATTGACGCAATCATGCCCGCGTTTCCCCTGCAATACGTGTTCGCGGTAAAAATATGGTGAACTAGGCACATGGGGGGCGCCTCCAGCCCAACCTTTCATTCCCTGTAGGAGTACCGTGCCAAGCAAGGCAGCCAGCAAGCCGAAGACCGGCAAGAAGCTCGTAATCGTAGAGTCCCCTGCCAAGAGCAAGACCATCGCCAAGTACCTTGGCGAGGGATTCGTCGTCGAGGCTTCCATTGGCCACATCCGGGATTTGCCGCAGCCTTCGGACCTGCCCGCGGACCTGAAAAAGTCCCCGATCGGCAAGTTTGCCGTGGATCTGGAGAACGGCTTCAAACCGTATTACGTCATCTCCCCGGACAAGAAAAAGAAGGTCGCGGAGCTGAAGGCACAGCTCAAGGACGCCGACGAACTTTACCTCGCAACTGATGGGGACCGCGAAGGCGAGGCCATCGCGTGGCACCTGCTCGAGGTGCTCAAGCCCAAGGTGCCCGTGCACCGCATGACCTTCGCGGAAATCACCAAGGAATCCCTGCAGCGCGCCCTGGGCAACCTGCGCGAGCTGGACACCGACCTGGTGGACGCCCAGGAGACCCGCCGCGTCCTGGACCGCCTCTACGGCTACGAGATTTCCCCCGTGCTCTGGCGCAAGGTCTCCCGCGGCCTGTCCGCAGGCCGCGTGCAGTCAGTGGTGACCCGCATGGTGGTTGAGCGTGAACGTGAGCGCATGGCGTTCCGTTCCGCCGGATACTGGGACCTGTTGGGCACATTCACCCCCGACGCCTCCGCGGGCGAGCCCTTCAGTGCCAAGCTCTCCGCCCTGGACGGCAGGCGCGTCGCCTCCGGCCGGGACTTCAACGACAAGGGTGAGCTCACCGGGAAGAACGTGGCGCAACTGGACGAGGTGGCCGCCAAGGCACTGGCCGCCAGCCTGCTGCACGCCGACTTTGCCGTCCGTTCCATGGAGCACAAGCCGTACACGCGCCGGCCCGCCGCACCGTTTACGACGTCGACCCTCCAGCAGGAGGCCGGGCGAAAGCTGCGCTTCTCCTCCAAATCAACCATGCAGACCGCCCAGCGCCTGTATGAAAACGGCTACATCACCTATATGCGTACCGACTCGTCCTCGCTGAGCGACGAGGCCGTCAACGCCGCCCGCCGCCAGGCCTCGGAACTGTACGGCCCCGAATTTGTTCCCGCGGCCAAGCGTGTCTACGCCAACAAGAGCTCCAACGCGCAGGAGGCACACGAGGCCATCCGCCCCGCAGGCGACTCCTTCCGCACCCCGGCCCAGGTGGCCAGCGCACTGCGCGGCGACGAGTTCAAGCTGTATGAACTCATCTGGAAGCGCACCGTCGCCTCCCAGATGGCCGACGCCAAGGGCTCGACGGCGACCATCAAGCTCGGTGCCACTGCCGTGGGCGGCGCGGCCGCCGGGCAGGACGCCGAGTTCTCCGCCTCCGGCACCGTCATCACTTTCCGCGGCTTCCTGGCCGCCTATGAGGAGGGCCGGGACGAGTCCCGCAACGATGCGGACGATTCAGACCGGCGCCTGCCCAACGTGAAGGAAAAGGACGCCCTGAAGGCGGCCGACGTCACGGCCAACGGCCACGAAACCTCCCCGCCGCCGCGCTTTACGGAAGCGTCGCTGACGAAGGAAATGGAAGAGCGGGACATCGGGCGACCGTCCACCTACGCCTCCACGCTGTCCACCATCATGGACCGCGGCTATGTGCGCAAGCAGGGTTCAGCCCTGATCCCCACCTGGATTGCCTTCTCCGTGATCCGCCTGCTGGAACAACACTTCACCTCCTACGTTGACTACAAGTTCACCGCCGGCATGGAAACCGGCCTGGACCGGATTGCCAACGGCGAGGACAAGGGCTCCGAATGGCTCAAGCACTTTTACTTTGGTGACGACACAGACGCCGGCCTGCTGGCCATTGTGAACAACCTCGGGGAGATCGACGCCCGGGACATCAACTCCATCAAAATCGGCGAGGACCTGGTGCTGCGGGTCGGCAAGTTCGGCCCGTACTTGGAAAGCACCGTCCCCACGCTGGACCCCAAGACCGGGGAGATCATCGAGGCGGCCCGCGCCAACGTCCCCGAGGACCTGGCCCCGGACGAGCTCACGCCCGCCAAGGCGCAGGAGCTCATGGCGACGGCCGCCCCGGAAGAGCGCGTGCTCGGCGTCGAGGAGGCCACCGGGCGGACCATCGTGGCCAAGAACGGCCGCTACGGACCATACGTCACCGAGGTCATCCCGGAGATGACCGAGGAAGAATTCGCCAACCAGCCGGTGGAGTACTACAAGAACGGCAAGCCGAAGCCTGCCAAGAAGCCTGTCAAGGCCAAGCCTCGCACGGGCTCGCTGTTCAAGACCATGACCGTGGACACCATCACGCTCGACGAGGCGCTGGCCATCATGAGCCTGCCGCGCGTGCTCGGTGCCGATGCCGAGGGCAACGAGATCACCGTCCAGAACGGCCGTTTTGGCCCGTACCTGAAGAAGGGCTCCGACTCCCGCTCCATTGGCAGCGAGGACGAGATCTTCACCATCGCACTGGAGGCGGCGCTGGAGATCTACTCCCAACCCAAGCAGCGCGGTGCCCGTGCCGCGGTGGCCCCGCTGGCCGAGTTTGGCGAGGATCCCGTCTCCGGCAAGAACATCGTGGTGAAGGAGGGTCGCTTTGGCCCGTACATCACCGACGGCGTCACCAACATCACCGTGCCCCGCGACACGGAGGTGGAGGAACTGACCCGGGAAATCGCCGTCGGACTCCTGGCCGACAAGCGCGAACGCGGCCCCGTCAAGCGAACTGCCAAGGCGCCGGCCAAGCGCAAGGCGGCGTCGAAGAAGTAACGTACGGGACCGTCGCCTCATGGGAACTGGAACGCGCAATAATGGGCACATGAGATTAGGCGTGCTCGACATCGGCTCCAACACCGTCCACCTGCTGCTCGTTGATGCCCGACCCGGCGCAATGCCGGTGCCTTACGCGTCGCACAAGCGGGCGCTGAGCCTGGTGCAGTACCTGGACGCCGCCGGCAACATCACCGACGAGGGCCAGCATGAACTCATCGAGTTCATTCTGGAGGCGTGGGAGTTCGCCGCCAAGCACAAGGCGAAGGACCTGCTGGCGTTTTGCACCTCCGCCATCCGCGAATCCACCAATGGTGCCCAGGTTCTGGCGCGTGTGCAGCACGAGACCACCATCCGGCTGACGGAGCTGACCGGCGAGGAGGAATCAGCCATGACGTTCTTTGCCGTCCGCCGCTGGCACGGCTGGGACGCAGGCACCATCTTGAACCTGGACATCGGCGGTGGCTCCCTTGAAATTGCCCAGGGCTCCAACGAACTTCCCGACCTGGCCCATTCGGTGCCGCTGGGTGCCGGCCGGCTCACGCGCGACTGGCTCACCGAGGACCCGCCCACGGCCAAGAGCGTGAAGGAACTGCGCAGGCACATCAGGGCCACCCTGAAGGAGCCAGTCGCCCTGACCCAGGCGCTCGGGGCGCCGAACATCGTTACGGGCTCCTCCAAGACCTTCCGGGCGCTGGCGCGCATTACGGGGGCGGCGCCGTCGTCCATGGGACCCTATGTCAAGCGCGAACTGCACCTGACGGACTTGGGCCTGTGGAGCCAGCGGCTCTCCGCCATGTCATCTGCGGACCGGCTGCACCTGCCGGGCGTCTCCGTGGCCCGGACCAAACAGGTGCTGGCCGGGGCGCTCGTGGCGCAGGCGGCCCTGGAGTTGTTCAAGGTCCAGTCCATGCAAATCAGCCCGTGGGCGCTGCGCGAGGGCCTGATCCTGCGGCGCCTGGACCAGCTGGTCTTTGACGGACCGTTGGATCGGCCCGCGCATGTGGGTAAGCTGACCAATTCGGCGACACTTTAGGCGGTCATGAACACAACACCAACCGATCCCATCCCCTCCGAAGGCCCGACGGCGGCCGGCACGCAGGTGCCCCGGCGCAGGATTCCGGTGGCCCTGTCCACGGCGTCGGTCTACCCGTTGAGCGTCCATGACGGCTTTGCCGTGGCGGCGGACCTGGGCTACGACGGCGTCGAGGTGCTGGTGACGCACAACGGCGACAGCCAGGACGCCCGCGCCCTGAACACGCTGGCTGAAAGGTACGACCAGCCCATTGTGGCCATCCATGCGCCCACGCTGCTGCTGACGCAGCAGGTGTGGGGTAGTGCGTGGAACAAGGTCCAGCGCTCCGCGCAGATGGCCGTGGACGTGGGGGCCGACGTGGTGGTGGTGCATCCCCCGTTCCGCTGGCAGAACGACTACGCGGAGACCTTCGCGCACGGTGTGCGCGACATTGCCGACGCGTTCGGGATCCGCATCGCCGTGGAAAACATGTATCCCTGGCGGGTCCGCGGGCGCGAAGCGCTGGCCTACCTGCCGCACTGGGACCCGGTGCCGCAGGACTACAAGGACGTCACCTGGGACTTTTCCCATGCTGCCTCCGCCGGCGCCTCCAGCCTGGACGCTGTCCTCGCCCTTGGTTCGCGGCTGCGGCACATCCACCTGACCGACGGCACCTCGCCGTCGACGAAGGACCAGCACATGATCCCGGGGCACGGCACCCAGGAATGCGTCGAGGTGCTCCAGCACATCGCCGGCAACGGCTTCGACGGCGCCGTGGTGGCGGAGATTTCCACCCGCAAGGCCAAGGGCGCCGGGCAGCGCGAGGAATGGCTGGCCGAAACACTTGAATTCGCGCGCGTGCACTTGGGGCAGACGCTTTCGTAGCGGGGCTCCGCGATCGAGCCCCGGACGCTCCCTCACCCTTGGCGTGTTTTTTGACAGACGCTCCCGCAGCTCTGGGGGTTAAATCCAGGACGCTCCCTCATTGGGAGAGGGAGCGTTTGCCCTTTTGGCCCCGAAGGGAGCGTTTGTCGTTGGGACGGTGCTGACCAGTGCTGGTTGAGATGGCGGGGCCGGCAGGCGCAATCGGCGTCGGAGGCTTAAATGCGAAATCGCCGGAGAACTTGATGCCAGTGGATGGGGGGAAACACTGGCGAGTTCTCCGGCGATTTGACTGGTCTTCAGGACAAGACCAGTCCGATCATCACTCGCACCCTTATGAGGTACTTAAAACAATAGGGGCCGCACTTGGGAATAGCCGGGGCACAGGCTGTGCGTTTGCCTTTAAGTGTTTGGCGCCCGCCCCAACCTCGGAACTTCGGCCTTAAGCGCGGGAAACGCCGGAAGCAGTGCTAGATCTTGGGGGATACCTAGCCACTTCCGGCGCTCCGGGCCACCAGTTGAAAACAACCGCCGGTCCATCATCACTCGCACCTCTATGAGGTACTTAAGACACTAATCCGGCTTTCTGGGCAAAGACCCCCACCGGGCTGGGAGAAGTCTGGCAATCCCATCGCGGGGCGACATGTACGCCCAATGTTTGGCCCGTTGTTGCATGCCGGGAGCCGGACAAGAAAGATGGAGGCATGAGCAAAAAGATCGTATTTCTAGGCTGTGGTTCCATGGGCGAGGCAATTCTGACCGGGTTGCTGTCCGCTGGGACGCCCCCACAATCCGTGACCGTCACCGTCCGCCGGGCTGAACGGGCGGAGGAACTGGCCCAACGCCATGGAGTTACTGCCTTGGCCTCGAATGAGGAAAGCAACGCCAACACGGAGGCAGTGGCCGGCGCCTCCGTGGTGATTCTCGGAGTCAAGCCAGTTGGCATTGCAGCGCTTTGCCGCGAGATTGCCGAACACCTGGATCCCGGTGCCGTGGTGGTCAGTGTGGCCGCGGCCGTTTCACTGGAGCAGCTCGAAGGTGCCCTGCGCCCGGGCCAGCCCGTGGTCCGCTCGATGCCTAACACTCCGTTGAAGGTGGGACGTGGCGTGGTGGCGCTCTCTGCCGGGACCACTGCGGACGAACACGACCTGGCTGCGGCCCACGAGATCTTTGACGGTTCCGGCGTGGTGCTCGACGTTCCTGAAGACCAGCAGGATGCCGTCTCCGCCATCAGCGGTTCCGGACCCGCCTACGCGTTCTACCTGGTGGAGGCCATGGCGGCCGCTGCGCAGGAATTCGGGCTCTCCGCCGAGACTTCCCAGGTCCTTGCCCGCGAAACCGTGGCGGGGGCGGGCCTCATGCTCGCCGAGCCCGGTGCGGACGCGGAGGCGCTGCGCCGCGGCGTAACCAGCCCCAAAGGCACGACCGAACAGGCCATCGCCACTTTTGAGAAGCTGGGCCTGCCCGGCATTGTGAGTGCCGGAGCGAAGGCCGCCGCGGCACGCGCCGCCGAAATCACCAAGGAGCTCGCCGCGCAATAACGCGGTATCACCTTTGGCGCATCTTTCGCCGACGCCGTATCACCTTTGGTCCCTTTATCGCGGACGCTGTATCACCAAATACCGCACCGGCTGAGCAGGTGCATGGGGAGTGATACGGCGACCTTTGAATCGCGACCAAAGGTGATACGGCGTCGTGGGATTTGCCACCAAAGGTGATACGGCGTCGGGAGGGGGCTACTCGGCGGCCGCTTCCAGGTCCAGCAGCAGCGCCTTCGCGGCGGTCCCGCCCAGATACGAGCCCCTGCCGCCGTCGGAGCGGACCACGCGGTGACACGGAACCACCAGCGGCAACGGATTGCGGGCGCACGCGGTCCCCACCGCCCGCACGGCGCGGGGGCTGGACGTCAGCGCGGCGACGGCTGCGTAGCTGGCCGTGTGCCCGTAGCCAATTTCCGGCAGGTGCGCAAGCACCTCGCGACGAAATCCGTTGGCCAGCCGCAAGTCCAGCGGAAGGTCGAAGGCATGCCGGCTCCCGCCAAAGTACTCGTCGAGTTCCCGGGCCGCCGCGTCCAGCCGGGCCGGGGCGCGCAACACGCGCGGGCTGATGGTGGCCGCCAGGGACTCCAGCACTGCGTCGTGCCCCTCGATGGCAAAGGCAATCCGGACCAGGCCGACATCCGTGCCGGCCAGCAGCAGCGGCCCCACGGGGGAGTCGACCACCCGGTACGCCACATCCACCAGGCCGTCCCTGCCCGCCGCGGCCAGGAGCAGCCCGCCCAGCCGTGCCAACGTTTCCGGCTCCCCGCCCGCGAGCCGCGCCAGTTCGGGTGGCAGTTGGCCGGATCCGCCCGAACCGACTGCCGCCGCGGGGAGGATCGCGGACGCCGGGAATCGTGTCTTCGTCATGGTTGTCCCTTTCCGTCGTGCGCCAAGAACTTCCGCAGCGCCGTCATCCCGTCGGCCGCGGCCCGCCGCGCGGCCGCCTCCGAGTTCCCCAGCAACCCCGCAACCTCGGCATAGGGGAGACCGGCCAAGTGGTGGTACACCACGGCCCCGCGCTGCTTGGCCGGCAGCGTACCAAGCGCCGCCCACACCACGGCGGCGTCCTCACCGGCCTCCACGGCATGTGCGACGCCGTCCCCTCCTGCCGCCTGCGCCCCGCCCGGGCGGGGCGCGCCAAGCTGGCCGCCCGCAAGCTGGCCGCCCGCAAGCTGGCCGCCGGGGAGGCCACCGGCAGTTTCGCCGGAACCGCCGGAGCCAGCCGGGACGGGCAGCCTTGCAGCCTTGCGGTGGTGGTCCATCGCCTTGTTCCGTGCGATCGCCACCAGCCATGCCTCATAGTTGGACACCGGTGCGGACGGATAGACGCGCAGGGCGGCCAGGAAAGTGTCCTGCCAGACGTCGTCAGCGTCCTGGAACCCGACCAGTGCCCGGCACACCCGCAGCACGGCCGGGCCGTGGGAGGCCACGAGGGACTCGAACGGCGGAAGTGCACGCGCTCCGCCCTCCTGCGACGGCGGCGGAACCGCGGCGGAAATCCGGCTCAAAACAACGCTTCAGTTTGGACCCGCGACGGGTTTTCCAGCTCCAGGAGGAACTGCTTGCGTTCCAGCCCGCCGGCGTAACCGACCAGCGAACCGTCGGCGCCCACCACACGGTGGCACGGGACGATGATGCTGATGGGGTTGCGGCCGTTGGCGGACCCCACGGCCTGAGCCATGGAGCGGTCCCCGAGCATGGCCGCCAGGTCCCCGTACGTGCGCAGTTCCCCGAAGGGAATCTGGCGCAGTGCGTCCCAGACCCGGTGCTGGAACGGGTTCCCGGCGGGGGCCAGCGGCACCGAAAATTCGCGGCGGCCGCCGGTAAAATACTCGCCCAGCTGTTCAACCGCGGCAGCAAGCACCGGCGAATCGGATGCCGGAACCCGCTCGCCCAACGTCTCCCAACCCGGCCGGCGCCTGTGCTCCGCCATGTACACGGCCACCAGTCCGGCGTCGTTCCCCACTGCGGTCAGCGGACCGATGGGTGAGTCAAAAACTATGTGCCTGAGCATCATTTTTACCTCCATGCCCTGTAGACGCCGGCCGGCCCGAAAACGTGAGGTCAGGGGCGGGCCGCGAAGCGCTCAAGCAGGTCGACATAGCCGGAGACAATGAGCATGTCCCGGCTGGAGACGCGGGTGCCGGGCTGCGCATACGTGAAGTCCTCGCCCGGCGACTTCACGCCCACCACGGTCACCCCATACTTGGACCGCACCTTTGACTCCTCGAGCGTGAAGCCCTGGGTCTCCTTGGGCGGATACATCTTCACGATGGCGAAGTCGTCGTCGAATTCGATGAAGTCCAGCATGCGCCCGCCCACCAGGTGTGCGGCGCGGACGCCGGCGTCGGCCTCCGGATAAATGACATGGTTGGCACCGATCCGGGTCAGGATCTTCCCATGCGACTGGGTGATGGCCTTGACCCACAGGTGGGCGATCCCCAGGTCCACCAGGTTCACGGTGATCAACACGCTGGATTCGATGGATGTGCCCACCCCGACGACGGCGGAGCTGAAGTCCTGCGCGCCGAGCTGGCGGAGCGCGTCAATGTTGGTGGCATCGGCCTCCACCACGTGGGTGAGGACGCCGGCCCACTTCTGCACCAGGGCGGGGTCGCGTTCGATGGCGAGCACCTCACGCCCCTGTTTGACCAGCTGGTGGGCCGTGGACGCGCCAAAACGGCCCAGCCCGATCACCAGGACCGGTGCGTTGTGCGGCGGGCGGTCGCTGGAATTCATCTTGTCAGCCAATGATCGGCCTCTCTTCCGGATAGTGGTACAGCTGGCGGCGCTGGCGCAGTGCCAGGGCCGAGGCAAGCGTGATGGATCCCACGCGGCCCATGAACATCATGGCGGTGAGGACATAGACGCCCGCGGGCGGCAGCTCGGAGCTCAGCCCGGTGCTCAGGCCCACGGTGGCAAAGGCGGAAATGGTATCGAACAGAACCCTGTCCAGGGGCTGGCCGCTGATCGCCAGCAGCAGGCCGCAGGCCACCGCGACCATGGTGGCGCCCATCATGATCACGGAAATGGCCACGCGCATGCTCCCCTGCGGGATGGTGCGTCCGTGAATTTTCACGTCGGTGTCGCCTCGGGCCTCGGCCACGATCGCCAGGAACATCACGGCCAAGGTGGTGACCTTGATGCCGCCGGCCGTGGATGCCGAACCGCCGCCCACAAACATCAGGGCATCCGTGAGCAGCATCGTGGAAGAATGCATCTGGTCCATGTTCACCAGGTTGAAGCCCAGGGAACGGGTCATGACGGAGGCAAAGATGGAGTGCGTGATCTTGTCGCCCACACTCATCTTGCCGATGGTAACGGGGTTGGTCCACTCCATGGCACCCCACGCGACGGCACCGGCGACAAGCAGCATGAGCGAGACCTCGATGGTGAGCTTGGCGTGCAGTGTCCACTTTTTGAAGCGGAAACCGGTGGCCAGCAGAACCATCAGCACGGGAAAGCCCAGGCTGCCGATAAAACCGCCAACCATCAATGGAACCAGGATCCACAAGTCAGCCTCGTACGGGACCACGCCGTCGGAATGGGGTGTGAAGCCGGCGTTGTTGAAGGCGGAAATGGAGTAAAACGTCGCATGCCAGATGGCCTCGGGCAGGGATTCACCCAGAATCAGGAACCGCGGCGCCAGCGCCAGGGCCAGCACCACCTCGATGGCCACCGAGGTGCTGATGACAATGCGCAGCAGCGTGCCGACCTCGCCTAACCGCCCCGCATTCATGGCCTCCTGGGCGATGAGCTTTCCCCGGACACCGAGCCGCTTGCTGACCATCAGGGACATCAGCGAGGCCAGCGTCAGGATGCCCAGGCCGCCCACAAAGATGCCGATCAAGATCACCAGCTGGCCAAAGAACGACCAGTGCAAGGCGGTGGAGACGGTGGTCAGGCCGGTGACGCACACGGCGGAGGTGGCGGTGAACAAGGCGTCGTGGAAGGAGGTGGCCTGACCGTCGCGGGCAGCTGCCGGCAGGGTCAGCGCCAGGGTGAAGGCCAGAATGACCAGAGCAAAGACGGTCAATGCGAGCCGGGCGGGCGAGCTGTTGGCAACCCGGTCCACAAAGTCGCGGACCATTGCCACTTGGGTGAAGGGCCAGCGCCGCGTGCCGTGCGCCTGGGTGGGTTTAATGGCCAAGGTGTCTGCCAGCCCTCCTGCCCGTGATTTGCCTATTCGTTCCCGCCCCGACCCCGCCGATACGGCAAAGTCGAACGGAGTTCGGTAACCTGTGATGGATGTCATCCATTGCCAGCACCGGGCCCGCGGCCGTCCCGACAAGCATAGTCTGCGATGCGGCCATGTCTGCGTACAATTTTGGCCCCAGCCACCCCATGTCGCCAAAGCGGCTGGAGCTGACCTCGCGGCTCGCCAGGGAGCTGGGCATCTTCGACCTTCCGCAGGTGAGCGTGGAAGCCTCCCATGTGGCGTCCGACGACGAACTCGCCACCGTGCACAGCCGCGACTACATCGCCGCGGTCCGCCGGGTAGGGGCCGATCCCACATTGTCCGATCCGGACCGCGGGCTGGGCACCGAGGACGATCCGGCCTTTGCCGGCATGCATGAGGCCAGCGCCCGCCTGGGAGGCGCATCCCTGAGCGCCGCGGATGCACTTATCTCAGGGGCCGCGGTGCGCGCCGTGAACTTTGGCGGCGGCATGCACCATGCCAGCCGTGAGAAGGCCAGCGGCTTCTGCATCTACAACGACGCCGCCATGGCCGTCAGGCGCCTGCTCGACTCCGGCGTGCGGAAGGTTGCGTACATCGACATCGACGCTCACCACGGCGACGGCACCCAAAGCATCTTCTGGGACGACCCCCGGGTACTGACCATCTCCCTGCACGAGTCGGGGCTGACACTTTTTCCCGGCACCGGCTTCGCCAACGAAATTGGCGGGCCGCAGGCGCAGGGCACCGCGGTCAACGTGGCCCTGCAGGCGGGCACCTCCGACGCCGGCTGGCTGCGGGCCTTTCACGCCGTCGTGCCGCAGCTGGTGGCCGCTTTCGCTCCGGAGGTCATTGTCAGCCAGCACGGCTGCGACTCGCACCGCGACGACGAGCTCTCCCACCTGAATACCAGCGTGGACGCCCAGCGCGAGGCGGCCCTGTCCATTGCGGCACTGGCCGACAAGGTGTGCGGCGGGCGCTGGCTGGCCACCGGTGGCGGCGGCTACAACATTGTCAGCGTGGTGCCGCGCGTGTGGACCCACCTGATGGCCATTGCCGCCGGACGGCCGGTGCCGCTGCGCGCTCCCGTGCCACAACCTTGGCGCGACTATGTGCTGGAGCGCCACGGCAGGGTGGCGCCGCTGCTGATGGGCGAAGACGCCGACACCTGGTGGAGGTCGTGGGAAGTGGGCTACAACCCCTCCGACGCGCTGGACAGGACCGTCATGGCGACGCGCAAAGCGGTGTTCCCGCTGTACGGGCTGGATCCGTGGTTCGACTGAAGATGCCGTGGCGGGCATATGTCGCTAGGGTGGTGTGATGGTCGTAGAAGAAGTATTTGCCGTCATTGCCGAGGGCACGCGCAGGGACATCCTGGAGGCGCTGGCGGGGGAGCACAAGGCGGTGGGTCAGCTCGTTGAGGAACTGGGCGTTTCCCAGCCCACCGTTTCCAAGCACCTGCGCGTGCTCCGCGAGGCCGGCGTGGTGACCATGCGCGCCCAGGGCCAAAAACGTTTTTACAGCATCAATACGGAACCGCTGTCGCTGGTCGCCGAATGGCTTGACGGACTCGGTGCCGGGGTGGCGCGCGGGGCGCGGCCTGCGGCTGGATCGGCCGCGGGTTCGGGGGCCGCCCCGGCAGCTGCCGCGCGGACAGCGGTTGCTGCCCGCAATGGTGCGCCGGCGGGCGGCCCCGCCACAATTGACGACGGTGGGCCCTCCCGGTCGCCTGCCATCGACGGGCGCACCGACCCGGCTGGAGCCCGGCCCGCCCTGGAACCGGCGGCGCAGGCGGCACCGGCTGCGAGGCCCGCACTGGAACCGGCAGCGGGGATAGCGCTGGCCACCGGGGCCGTGAGGGCCGCCGCCCCGGCAGACGCCGCAAGGGCCGCCGTCGTCGTGCCGGCCGGGGGACAAGATCCGTCCGTGCAGCAGCACATCACCCGCAGCGTGGGCCGGGCCGCCAACAAGGCCGCGGACCTGCTGGCAAACCTGCCTGCGTTCCGCCGCCGCAGGGACTGACCGGCCCGGGCCGTCACGCCTCCGGACCCCAAAAACAGCCGTGATCCTCAAATATCTGCAGGATCACGCACGCAGTCTCGAATCTCAAGAATAATTGGCTTAATGGCGCGGTGTGACTGGAAAATTGCAACTGAGCATATTTATGCGTCACATTTCGACGCCCCACCATTCTCAGGAGATTCATGGACACCAGGCTCGAAGCCATCCGGGAGCAGGTTTTGGCCCGCAATCCCGGGGAAAAGGAATTCCACCAGGCAGTCGTCGAGGTTTTCGAAAGCCTCGGCCCGGTACTGGATAAACATCCAGAATTTGTTGACGCCGCTGTCCTGCAGCGCCTGTGCGAGCCCGAGCGCCAAATCATCTTCCGTGTCCCGTGGAGCGACGACCAGGGCCGCGTGCAGATCAACCGCGGCTTCCGGGTCGAGTTCAACTCCGCGCTGGGCCCGTACAAGGGCGGGCTGCGCTTTCACCCCTCGGTGTACCTGGGCATTGTAAAGTTCCTCGGCTTTGAGCAGATCTTCAAGAACGCCCTGACGGGCATGCCGATCGGCGGCGGCAAGGGCGGCTCCGACTTTGACCCCCGCGGCAAGTCCGACGGCGAAGTCATGCGCTTTTGCCAGAGCTTCATGACCGAGCTCTACCGCCACATTGGCGAATACACCGACGTCCCCGCGGGCGACATTGGCGTGGGCGGTCGCGAGATCGGCTACCTGTTCGGCCAGTACAAGCGCATCACCAACCGCTATGAATCCGGGGTCCTGACCGGCAAGGGAATTGGCTGGGGCGGCTCCCTGGTACGCCCGGAAGCAACCGGCTACGGCACTGTGCTGTTCACCCAGGAAATGCTCAAGACCCGCGGCACCTCCTTTGACGGCCAGCGGGTGGTGGTCTCGGGCTCCGGCAACGTGGCCACCTTCGCCATCGCCAAGGCCCAGCAATTTGGCGCGAAGGTTGTGGCCTGTTCGGACTCCTCCGGCTACATTGTGGACGAGGCCGGCATCGACGTGGATCTGCTGCGCCAGATCAAGGAAAAGGAGCGCGGCCGCCTGAAGGAATACGCGGTCCGCCGTGGCGCTTCGGTGAGTTACGTCGAAGGCGGCTCCGTCTGGGACGTTGACACGGCGGTGGCGCTGCCCTGCGCGACGCAGAACGAACTCAACACGGAAGCCGCAACGCGCCTGGTGAAGAACGGGCTCATTGCGGTTGCCGAAGGCGCCAACATGCCTTCCACCAGCGGTGCCGTCTCGGTCTTCCAGGATGCCGGTATTCTGTTCGGTCCCGGCAAGGCGGCCAACGCCGGCGGCGTGGCCACCTCGGCTCTGGAGATGCAGCAGAACGCCAGCCGTGACGCGTGGTCGTTTGAGCACACCGAGCAGCGCCTCACTGAGATCATGGTCGGCATCCACGACCGTTGCGCCGAGACCGCGGAGACCTATGGTTCCCCGGGCAACTACGTGGTGGGCGCCAACATCGCCGGCTTCGTCAAGGTGGCCGACGCCATGTTGGCCCAGGGCCTGATCTAAGGCTCCATACTTTCGCGGCCCACCATTGGCCACGTACTTTCGGCGTGTTCCCCACCCACGTGGGGGACGCGCCGAAAGTATTTGGGGATCCCAAGCCACCGGCGGGAACTTTCAGGCCGGCACCCACAGCTCGGCCCACCGGACGTAGTCGGGGTCCTGTCGCGTCCAAGAACGTCCAGGAACGTCGGCGACCTCCTGGACGTGGCCGTGTGCGAGGAACCGGCGAGTCACAGTCATCCGGATTTACCGTAACAAGGGCGATTTGCCCGGTGAGGCAAGTTGCCCCAATGATCCCCGCCGTGGGCGGTCCGGGTGGATCCCACACGGCGTCTGCACCGCAAGATCGCGGGGATGTAGGACCGTCGCCGTCTTCGGAGCCGCGGCAGTGCGTGTTTTCTCATGGTAAACAAATGCGCCCAGCACTGCGTGGCAATGTGCGTTTGTCTAGTTTTGCTCCACAATTCTGGGTCAATGTCTAAATGGTTCAAACTTTGCCAGTTTTAAGCTGAATAGTCTCCGTGGGACAGATCACTGAGGTCCGCGGCAATGTGGCCGCGGCCATGCCAGTCCAAAGGAAGTATTGCGAGTGCAGCAGAACCAACAGTTATCAAAAACGCTCAAGCCCCGGCACCTTTCCATGATCGCCATTGCCGGCGTCATCGGCGCCGGCCTGTTCGTGGGCTCCGGCGTCGCCATCCAGCAGGCGGGACCGGGCATCCTCGTCGCCTACGCGGCGGCGGGCGTGGTCGTCATTCTGGTGATGCGCATGCTCGGGGAGATGGCTGCGGCCAACCCGGAAACGGGGTCGTTTTCCACCTACGCCGACAAGGCGCTGGGACGTTGGGCAGGGTTCAGCATCGGCTGGCTGTACGCCTGGTTCTGGATCATCGTGCTGGGCGTGGAAGCCACCGCCGGTGCCGCGATCATGCACCGATGGGTGCCCGCGGTGGACCAATGGGAGTGGGCGCTGGTCCTGATGGTGTTGCTGACGCTGACCAACATTGCCTCGGTGAAGTCCTACGGCGAATTTGAGTTTTGGTTTGCCTCCGTCAAGGTGGTCGCCATTATCCTGTTCCTCCTTCTGGGCGTCGCGGCCATCCTCGGCCTGATACCCGGCGTAGCCGCTCCGGGCCTGAGCAACTTGACCGGCAACGGCGGATTCTTCCCCAACGGCCCCGGCGCGGTCCTGGCCGGAATCCTGGTAGTGGTATTTTCCTTCTTCGGCGCAGAAATTGCCACCATTGCCGCCGGGGAGTCGGAGAACCCCGTGGATGCGGTGAAGAAGGCTGTGAAGTCCACCGTTTGGCGCATTCTGATTTTTTACATCGGTTCCATCGCCGTGGTGGTGACGCTGCTGCCGTGGAATGACGCGTCGGTGGCCAAGAGCCCTTATGTTGCGGTGATCGACCTATTCGGCATCCCCGGTGCCGGCACCATCATGGACATTGTGGTGCTGACCTCGGTGCTGTCCTGCCTTAACTCGGGCCTGTACACGGCCAGCCGCATGGTCTTCTCCCTGTCCACCCGCGGCGACGCCCCGAAGTCGTGGCGCAAGATCTCCAAGCGCGGCGTGCCGGCGACGGCCGTACTCGCCTCCACGGTGGTTGGCTTTATCACGGTGGGCCTGAACTACCTTGCCCCGGAAGCGGTGTTCCTGTTCCTGGTAAACACCTCCGGTGCCATCGCCCTCTTCGTGTGGCTCGTCATCGCCATCTCCCAGCTGATCCTGCGACGCCGGATGGGTGCGGGAGCGAAGGATCTCGCCTTGAAGATGTGGCTCTTTCCCTACTTGACTTGGCTGTCCATCGTCACCATCGTGGCGCTGTTGGTGGGCATGGTGATCGTTTCCGATACCCGGCAGGCACTGCTGACCTCAGTGGCGCTGGCTGCCGTGGTGGTTGCCATCGGCGTCTACCGCTACCGGAAGGGCGCTGGTGTGCCGGAGTCCCTGGCTTCGGGGGAGGCGCCCGAGGGTGGCCGCCGTATCCTGTCCGACGAAGGGTCCAACTCCCTGGGCTGATGTCAGCCCGAATACGGCGGTGACCCGGCTATTAACCTGGCTGGCCTCCCGGGGCGTCTTCCACGATCACTGCGACGGCGCCTGGCTGGACGACTCCGGAGAACTGCGTTCCGGTGACCAGTTCCCTTCCGGAAGCGGCCACGTCCGCCTCGGCGCCGGTGTGGTTGATGACAAACAGGAAACTTGCCCCGCCGGCACCCAGGCGGCGTGTCAGCTCAACCCCGGCAGGCGCCGTCGCCGGTGCGGCTACACCGGATTCTGCCAGCAGGGAATCGAGCAGGCCGGCCAGGCTGGTGTCGTCCGGGAACGTGGCCAGGTACCAGGCTGCCCCGCTCCCCACGACGCGCCGGGTCAGAGCCGGAACCCCGGCCAAGGGGTGGCCGGTGAAGGACACCACCGCTTCGGCGCCGGCCAGGCGGACGTTTTCGCTCCAGATCCGTCCTTTCCAGCCGTTGTCCAGCCCCACGGTGCCGTGTTGGGGCAGCGGGTGGAACTCCTCGGAGTTGATGCCCAGCAGTTCCCTGAAGGCGCCGGGGTAGCCACCCAGGCGGACGGCGTCGTGCTGGTCCACAATGCCGCTGAAGTAGCTGACGAGCACCGTGGCCCCGCGCTCCGCGGCGGCCGCGATGTTGGCCGCCGCGGCATCCGTGACCGTGTACAGCGTGCACACCAGGATCAGGCTGTAGCCGGAAAGGTCGGCGCCGGGTTGGACAAGGTCCGCCGTGATGCCGCGCAGGAAAAGTTCCCGATGGAAGGCGCGCAGCAGCGTCAGGTATTTCACGTCCTGGCTGGGGTGGGAATCGAGCTCGCTGGCCCACCATGCCTCGTAGTCAAAGATGATGGCGGTGCGTGACTCCACGCGGGAGCCCTGGACCTGTGCCAGCGCCTTCAGGGCGGCTCCGAGTTCCACCACTTCCCTCCAAACGCGGGTGGCCGTCCCGTCGTGGGGGACCATGGCGGAGTGGAATTTCTCCGAGCCCTGCCGGCTTTGGCGCCACTGGAAGAACATGACGGCGTCCGATCCGCGCGCCACGTGGGCCAGGGAGTTGCGCGCCATCTCGCCGGGGAGCTTGGGCAGGTTGCGCGGCTGCCAGTTCACGGCGGAGGTGGAATGCTCCATGAGCATCCACGGCTTTCCATCAGCTATGCCGCGGGTCAGATCGGCGCTGAAGGCCAGCTCAATGTGGCGTTCGGTGTCCGCGGCCACCAGGTAGTGGTCGTTGGCAATGACATCCAGGTCCTTGGCCCAGGAAAAATAGTCCATCGACTTGGTGGCACTGGAGGCCATCAGGTTGGTGGTGGTCGGGACGTCCGGGGTGACCTCGTGGATGACGGCGGCCAGCATGTTGTAAAAGTCGATCAGCGCCCAGGAACTGAAACGCTGGAAGTCCAGCTGCTGGGTCGGGTTCAAGGTGGTGGGCGCCGGCGCCGGCGGCTGGACTTCGGCAAAGCCGCCGTAGCGCTGGGACCAAAATGCGGTGCCCCAGGCATCGTTCAAGGCCTCGATGCTGCCGTAGCGCCGCCGCAGCCAGCCGCGGAAAGCCTCCGCATCCTCCGGACCGTAGTATTCGGAAATGTGGCAGCCGAGTTCGTTGTCCACATGCCACAGGGCCAGCGCCGGGTGGTCCCCGTAGCGGTCCGCCAGGGCGCGCGTCATCCGGGCCGCGTACCGACGGTAGACGGACGACGACGGCGAGTAGTGCCGCCGTGAGCCCGGTCCCAGCGTGGTTCCGTCCGCGGCGACCGGGAGTATTTCCGGGTGCTTGAGCACCAGCCAGGCCGGCGGGGCTGCCGTGGCGGTGGCCAGGGCCACCTTGATGCCGGCGTCCGCCAGGCTGTCCAGGACGCCGTCGAGCCACGCGAAGTCGTAGCGGCCCTCGGACGGCTCCAGCCAGGCCCAGGAGAAGATGCCGACGCTCAGTACAGTGACGCCGGCTTCCTTCATCAGTTCCACATCCTGCCGTCGGATGTCCTCGGGCCACTGTTCCGGATTGTAGTCGGCGCCGTAGGAGAGCCCGGGCAAGGCTTCCCACAGGCGGGCGGCGCGGGAATCCGCCGGGCTTGGGTTGGCAGCGGGGGTATCAGACGATGGGTACGGCATGGGGATCCTTTTGCGGTTGTGCGCCCCAGCGGTGCGCGGCAGTCATGGGTGCGCGGCAGTCAGGGAAATCAGGAATTGAAAGGATTCATAAGCTGTCAGTCTAGCCGTGTCGGCCGTCACAATTCCAGTGCCTGCGGCAGTCTGCGGACCGTGCCGCAATGGTCCGCAACGTGGCGCCGGTCCGTTTGCCCGGGGCGGTCCGCCGTCGTAGGGTCAGTTCGAAAACACTTTCCCCGCAGCGACGCCGATCTTCACGAAAAGAGCATCATGGCCCTGTTTGACCTTCCCCTGGAGGAACTGCGCAGTTACCGGCCGGACATTGCCGTTCCGGCCGATCTTGTGCCGTTCTGGGAGGAGACGCTCAGCGGCATTCCGGCTGCTGCTGACACCGTGGAGTTTGCCCTGGTGGAAAACTCCCTGGCACTCATCGACAGCTACGACGTGACGTTTACCGGTTTTGGCGGCACGCGGGTCAAGGGCTGGCTGAAAGTGCCGGCAGGTGTACAGGGGCCGTTGCCGGCGGTCGTGGAATATGTGGGTTATAGCGGCGGGCGCGGGCTGGCCCACCAGGGCACCCTGTATGCGCAGGCCGGATATGCACACTTCATCATGGACACGCGCGGGCAGGGTGCCGGAGGCTCGGCGGGGGATACCCCCGATGACCACCCCGCGGCCGGGCAAAACTCCGTATCCGGACGCATGACACAGGGAATCATGGACCCGCGCGACTACTACTACCGCCGGGTGTATGCCGATGCCGTCCGCGCCGTGGACGCAGCTGCCGCGCACCCCCTGGTGGATGCGGAAAGGATTGTGGTGGCCGGGGTCAGCCAGGGCGGCGGCATCGCCATCGCCGCGGCTGCCCTCTCCCAGCGCGTCACCGGAGCCATGCCGGACGTGCCGTTCCTGCAGCACTTCCGCCGTGCCGCCACCGTGACCGACAGCCTCCCCTACGCCGAAATTGCCGCCTATCTGCGCCGCTTCCGGAATCGTGAGGAAGCGGTGTTCGGGACCCTGTCCTACTTTGACGGTACGGCGCTCGCCGCGCTGGCCCGCGTGCCCGCCCTGTTTTCCGTGGCGCTGATGGACGTCACCTGCCCGCCCTCCACGGTGTTCGCCAGCTTCAACGCCTGGGGCCACCGCGAGAAGGAAATCCGCGTCTACCCCTACAACGGGCACGAGGGCGGGCAGGAGTTCCACGAACTGGAACGGCTGGGGTGGCTCGCCGCCCATTTTGGCGCCTGACTGCCTGCGCCGGCTCCTGATTCCAGTCCCGGTGGGACTGCGGATACGCTGGGGATGGTGCCGGCGCCAAAGACGCCGGCCAACGTCTAGGGAGTGTGAATCGTGGTCAGTGCAAAGGCGCCTGGACATGTGGTGGTGGTTGGTGCGGGGATCATTGGATTATCCACGGCCTGGTATCTGCAGGAGCACGGCATCAAAGTTACCGTGGTGGACCGCGGTGGCGTTGCCAGCGGCTCCTCGTGGGGCAATGCCGGCTGGCTGACCCCGGCGCTAACCCTGCCGCTGAGCGAGCCGTCCGTGCTGAGGACTGGACTCAAGGCCATGCTGGACCCGGCGTCGCCGCTGTACATCCCGTTCTCCGCGGACCCGTCGCTGCTGAAGTTTTTGGCCGGATTTGCCCGCAACTGCACGCCCGGCAAATGGCGTGCGGCCATGGGCGTCTTCGCCGAGGTGGGCCACACCGGCCTGGACGCCTTTGATGAGATCGCCCAGGCCGCCGGGCCCGGTGCCGAACCCACCCACCCGGCCGAGCCCTTTCTCACCGGCTTCGCTTCCGTGGCGGACCGTGACGCCCTGGTAAGGGAGTTCAACGTCATCCGCGAAACCGGCGGCAGCGTGGACTATGAGCTGATGTCCGGCGAACAGCTCCGTGCACTGGAACCGACCCTGGGCCCTGCCGTGGTGGCCGGCATTAAAATCCGTGGCCAGCGCTACATCAACCCGCCGGCGTTCATGGACTCGCTGGCAGAATCCGTCACGTCCCGGGGCGCCACGATCACGGGCGCGTTTAACGTGGTGGACGTACGCGACACCGGCACGGGAGTGGAAGTCATTGGCTCCGAGGGCCGCTCCCTGCAGGCCGACGCCGTTGTCCTCGCCACGGGTGCCTGGCTGGGTGCCCTGGCCCGCAAGTTCGGCGTCAAGCGGGTGGTTCAGGCGGGCCGCGGCTACAGCTTCACCGTGGTGCCCGAGGCCATGCCCAGCCACCCCATCTACTTCCCCGACCAGCGGGTGGCCTGCACGCCGCTCGGTGACAGGTTCCGGGTGGCCGGCATGATGGAGTTCCGCAACGTCGACGCCCCGCTGGACCCGCGGCGCATCAAGGCCATCGTGGAGGCCGCCTCGCCCATGTTCACGGGCATCAATTGGGAGGACCGCGCCGAGGAATGGGTGGGAGCCCGCCCCTGCACCACTGACGGCTTCCCGCTGGTCGGCGCCTCGAGGTCGCCACGTGTCCACGTGGCCGGCGGGCACGGCATGTGGGGCATCGCGTTGGGGCCGCTGACCGGCAAGATGATAGCCGCCGGGCTGACCGGCACCACACCGCCGGCGATCATGCGCCACTTCAACCCGCTGCGCTGACCCAACCCTCGCCCCACCGCGGCCGGCAGTTTCCGGGCACACCCGTTGGCCGCCAGAGGGTGTGCCCGGACAGCCAGCGCCACGGCGGCAGGCTATCCCACCGGCTGAATGTCCCAGCTTCCGGGCGGCAACTCGATTTCCGGCCCTGATTCGTACGAATACGGCTCCTGCCTCCCGCTTCCGCCAACACGGTACCTTCCCGCGGGCACCTCGAGGGTGGCCGTTGTTCCGGCCGGCAGGCTGGCTGAGATGCGCAGGGCGTCCCCGTCACGTTCCCAAGCCAGTGAGACGGGACCGCGCCCGGTGGGCACGGTGCCGGCAAAGGCAGTCAGCGAGCACAGCGGCGGGGAAAGCCTCAGGCAGGCGCCCCCCGGTTCCAACACCTGAACGCCGAGCAGGTGCTCCACAATTTCGCGCAGGACCGATGCGCTCCAGGCGTGCGACTGGCTGTAGTCCGTGCCCTCCACCAAGTCCCAGGCCTCCCAGGTGAACGTCCCTCCTGCTGCCAGGATGCGCATCCAGCCGGGCCCGTCCGCGTTGGTCAGCAGGTCCACCACCGGCTGCACCCGGCCGGCGCGCAGCAGCGCGCGGAACAGCCGGTGCACGGTCATGGGGCCCTGGCGCATGCCGCGGGAGGCGAGGTATCCGGCGTCGGACTCCCAATACTCCGGATCCGTCACGCCCAGCGACAGGGGGAATGACGTCGCGTGGGACGACGCGTGTGTGCTGGGGGAGCCGTCGGCGTGCAGTCCGTCCACAAAACGCCCGGCCACCCGCAACCTGGCGTTCATGGCCGCAGCCAGGGCCTGCGCCGCGCGGCGGTAGTCCGCGGTCTCGCCCGCAGGCCGGTCCAGCAGTTCGGAAATCAGGGCCACTCCGTCGAGGACGCCGTGCGCCTGCGCGTTGACCGTCGTCCGGGCCGCCGTGTCCATGTCGTAGCCGAAGCGTCCGGGCGCCGGCCAGTCCACAATCCCGTGCAGGTAGGGGCCGGAGCCGCCGCCCAAATCCGTCACGAGCCCAGCCGTGGGCCCGTCCTGCGGCAGGTGGCGCAGCACATACTCGGCCGTGTCCCTCAGCTGCGGGTACAGCTCGCCCAGGAGTGCCGCGTCACCGGACTGCCGGTGGTATTCCAGCGCCCACTCCACCATTTGCAGGGAAAAGTCGGGGATGTCCCGCTTGCCGTCGCCGTTGGGGTACACGGCGTTGTACCGGCCGCGCTCCTGTGCACCGGACCAGTAGCGCCGGGCGGATGCGGCAAATTCAAGCAGGGCCGTCCGGGTGTAGGCGCGGTCGCCAAAAAGGGACATGGCCGCGTAGGAAATATTGACGGCGTCGGCGAGGAACTGGCCCTTTTCCCGGGTGGGCGTGTCCACAAACTGCTCCTGGATACCGTATAGCGTGGAGTCGGCCAGCAGCTTGATGACGGCATTGAGGCCCGGGTCCGAGCTGCGCAGCACGCCGTCAAACGGCTGCCTGCCGTGCACGACGACGGCGCCCACGGCTCCCAGCTCCCCGGCGGCGATGCCCGGGATCTCCAGGTAACGGAAGCCGAGGTGGGTGAACGCCCGATACTGTTGGGGGCCGTCCGCCTGGGTGTACGGAAAGGACATGTCCGTGTTTTGCGTCTGCAGCTTGTCCCGGTTCACCCGGCCGTCCGGGCCAAGCGTGTAGCCGGCGCGAAGTGACACGGTCCGGCCGGCGGTGCCGTCCAGGAACTCCACGACGGGCCGGGCCGGAAGCACCCGGCCAAAGTCGGCCACGGGCGTGCCGTCGGCCGCCCACAGGATCTTTGCGGCGGCCACGAATTCTTCGGCCAACATGGTTTCCTGCGGCAGGAGTCCGGCCGCTTCCCGCGGTGCCGCCACCACGGCGCGCTGCCAGCCGGAATCGTCAAAGCCGGACTGGCGCCACGCCTCCGGGCTGCCGCCGGGCCAGCGCAACGCGTTGAGGTGCTCCACGGGATCGCCTTCGTCATTGCGGTAGCCGCTTTGTTCGTAGGGTCCTGGAGCCACCAGCCACCCGGCTCCCGTGCCAAAGGCCGCCCGGGTGCCGTCGTCGTACGTCACGCACAGCTGCACCAGCAGGCCCGGAGTGCCGGGCGCGCGGCCCTGGCCGGGACCAGACCAGTGCAGGAGGGCGGCCAGGGTGACGGTAGGGGAGTTCTGGACCAGTTCGGTGACGTCGAAGGCCTGATACCTGCCTTCGCCGGCGTAGCTGAAGGTGCCGCCCCGGCCCGCCGGGCGGCCGTTGACGTGGAGCTCATACAGGTGGCAGCCGGCCGCGTAGAGGCGGGCGCGAGCCACCCGCCCGGTCAGTGGAAAGGTGCCCCGGGCCAGGGTCCATTCGTCGATCTCCCGACCGGGCGTGGTCAGATCCCAGCCGTCCAGACCCGCCTGCGGAAAGGACAGCTCCTGCGTTCCAGCGGCTGTCTCCAGGGCCAGCGAGCTGAACTCTGCCTGTTCCCGCGGTGCCTGCCGGATGGCGAGGAATCCCGGGCCGGCAATGTCGGAGTGGAAGGTCGAGACAATGCTGCCATCGACGGCGGCCGTGAGGAGGCTGCCGGCGGCCCGGACCTCAAGTTCGTGCCAGCCGGGACTGCCATCCAGGCCCACAAAAACCGGCGCCTCCTGTGGTTCGGCCAACCGGGGAGTCCCCGGGATGTCCTCCCAGCTGCACTGCAGCGTTCCGGTGAGCCGCAGCGCGATGCCGTCCGGTGAGGCGTCATCCGCAGCTGCCCCGGCGGCGGCCCCGGTGCGAGCGGTGTGGGTGGTGGTGGCGATGCCGCCGCCGGTTGCGCGCAGCAGCAGCGTCAGTCCGCCCATTGAAACGCGCAGCCTGGTCCGCAGCGTGAAGTCTGCCGCGGGGCCAAGGGGAATTCGGAGCAGTTCGACGGCGGCAACCCGGAAGTTGCCGTCGGCGATCGACACAGCTGCGCGTCCTCCCGGCTCCCGCGAAATCCAGGTGGCCCGGCTGCTGCCTGCAGCCTCCACGGCTGCGTGGCGGGCGCCCGGTGCCGCGGCTTCGCAGGCTGCGCCGAAGTTGGAGGGGCCCGTACCGAAAGCGGCGGGCTCCGACCAGGGGGAAAAAGCGCCGCGGCCGTCGCGGAGGCGCAGCTGCCATGTGTAGTCGGCATCCGGTTCCAGCGGCGGGCCGTCATAGCGGCAGCACTGGCTCCCGCCCGGGCGCAGGCCGGAGCCCCAGTGGGGCGTGCCGGCAGCGTCGAACACCGCGAGCTGAAAGCCGTCCTGCCGGGCAGCCCGGCCCTGCCCTGCCAGCTGCCAGCTGAAGGTCGGGGTGAGCGTTACGGTCAGCGGGCAGCGCCGGCCGTCGGTCAACAGGAGGGAAACGCGAACTGGCGCGGCTGCCCCGGTGTGGGCGGATTCGGACTGGTTCGCAACAGCTTGGTCTGCAGCAGCTTGGAAGGCACCGGCCCGGGCGGCACCGGCCCGGACAGCTGAGGGCTGGACGGCAGCTAGTTGGATGACTGGTGGGTGGGAGGCAGGCTTGCTCAAGGGCCCTCGCTTCAAATGGAAAACGCTTTCTCAGTGAAACGTATCAATCGAATGGCCGGTGGTCAATGGCCGGTGCCCGCGTCGGTGTAGGGAAGCGTGACGCAAGGGCACGCCATTCCCTGGGGCCGCAACGGGGCGCCGCAACGGGGCGCCGCCCCTGGCAATGTTCGGCGCCCCGACGGACCTACCGCCCGGTGGCAGGCGGGGCGGCCGTGCTGCCGCGGACCACCAGGGTAGGGGTGAAGATGCTGGTTGTGGGCGCCGCCGTCGTGCCCGCCGCCACCTCGGATCCAGCCTGGCCAGGCGTCGCTGAGGTGCCGCCCCCGGCGGTGCCGTTGAGGAGTTCCCGCATCTGCCGCCAGGCCTGTTCACCCACATCCACTATCGGCACCGCCGCCGTCGTCAGTGCCGGGGTGGTGTAGCGGGCGAACGGGATGTCATCGAAGCCTGTGACCGACATGTCCGCCGGAACCCTGATGCCGCGCTCATTGAGGCTGCTGAGCAGGCCCATGGCGGTGAGGTCGTTGAACGCCATGATGCCGCTTGCCCCGGAGGCCACCACGGCGTCCGCGGAATTGTAGCCGTCCTCGAAGGTGGAGCCGTTGGGCAGGACCTTGAGCTCAATGCCGGGGTGCGAGCGCTTGAAGGTTTCCAGCCCCGCCAGGCGAAGTCCGTGGGAGGCGCTGCTGGCCGGACCGGCAACGTAGGCGAGACGCGTGTGGCCGAGTTCCACGAGGTGTGCTGCCAGGTCCTGGATGCCCTTGCCGTAGTCGACCATCACGCTGGGGCTTCCGGTGGCGTTGGTAGCCCGGTTGACCAGCACCATGGGGTGCAGCGATGGCGCGAGCTCCTCAAGCTCCGCCGCACCCATGCGGGGCGCGCAGAGCACCACGCCATCGCAGCGGCGGCGGGCCTCGCCGGCCAGGATGGCCTCTTCGCTTGAGACTTCGGAGGAGTCGGCGATCAGGACGCGGTAGCCGTCCTGCGCAGCGGCGCGGCTCACGCCGCGGAGCACGGCCTGGAAGGTGGGGTTGCCCAGGTCCGGGACCACCACGCCGATGGTGTCCGTCTTGCCGCGCGCCAGGTTCCGGCCGGTCGGGTTCGGCAGGTACTTCAATTCGGCCGCCGTCGCGCGCACACGCTTGGCGATCTGCGGATCCACGCTTAAGTTCCCATTCATGACCCGCGAGACGGTCGCCAGGGAAACTCCGGCCTTGGTGGCTACGTCGGAGATGCCGACACGGGTGGTCCGGGCTCGCTTCGCCATGATGCTCCTTGCGTTCGAGTTGGGTTCCAGGGCGCCGCCTCGCGGAGCAACGCCAATTGGCTGTGCTCCTTGACGTGGTGCCCAGAGTGTTGATACAAAGCATATAACGGATTGAGAAAACGCTTTCTCAATCATCCCCATATCGCTCGTCCCCGCAACGAAGAAGTTCCGCCGGCGCAAGGGCAAGCCAACCGCAGCGTAAGCAGAAATGAAAGGGCAGTTGAAGCTCATGAGTATCCTTGCGACGTCCCCGCAGATCCCCGCAGAGGAAGCAGGCGGCAAGGCCAAGGCCCGGCTCGTCCTGGTCGGCACGGGTTCCCGCTCCGAAATGTACATTCGCGCCGTCTTGGGGGCGCACGCCGACGTGGCCGAACTGGTGGCCATCAGCGACGTCAACCCCGGCCGTGTGGAGCACTACCGCGCCCTGGCCGCCGGCCTCGGGGCCGATGGCGGCGCGGACGGCGGAGCCGCACGGCTGGACAGCTTTGAGCCATCCGAACTGACCGCCTACATCCAGGCCCATGCCATTGACCGGGTCATCATCACCACCCCGGACTACACCCACGCCGACTACATTGTCGAGGCACTCAGGGCGGGGGCCGACGTCGTCGTGGAAAAGCCGCTGACCATCAACGTGGACGGCTGCCGCGGCATCACCGCCGCCATCAAGGAGACGGGGCGCAACGTCGTCGTCACCTTCAACTACCGCTACTCGCCGCGCAACAGCGCGCTGAAGGAGATCATCCAAAGCGGCGTGATCGGCAAGGTGACCAGCATCGACTTCAGCTGGGTGCTGGACACCGTCCATGGCGCGGACTACTTCCGCCGGTGGCACCGCGAGAAGAAGAACTCCGGCGGCCTGCTTATCCACAAGGCCTCCCACCACTTTGACCTGGTCAACTGGTGGATCGACGATTCACCCGCCCGCGTTTACGCCTCCGGCGGCCTGCGCTTCTACGGTGCGGAGAACGCCGCCGCCCGCGGTTTGGGCGCGCGCCCGGCCCGCGGCACGGTTGACCGCAACGTCCAGGACCCCTTTGCCCTGGACCTGCGTGAGGACGAAAAACTGCGCGCCCTGTACCTGGACAATGAGAAGTTCGACGGCTACCTCCGCGACCAGGACGTATTCTCCGGCGGCATCACCATCGAGGACAATATGGCCCTGACCGTGGACTACGACGGCGGCCCCACCCTCAGCTACTCCCTCAACGCCCACAGCCCGTGGGAAGGCTACCGTGTCAGCGTCAACGGCACCGAGGGCCGGGCCGAGCTGGAGGTGGTGGAGCGCGCTGCCGTGCTCAACAGCACCGACACCAAGAACGTGGTGGACCCCAGCGCCACTCCCGTCGAGGAGGACGACGCCGTGCGCCGCAACGGTGAGCGCCTGGTGGTCCAGCGCCACTGGGAGGCCGCCTACGAGGTGCCCATCGTCAACGGGGACGGCGGACACGGCGGCGGTGACGTGCTGCTGCTCTCCGATCTGTTCAACGGCCCGGGGGAAGACCCGCTGGGCCGTCCGTCCGGCATCCTGGACGGCCTGCGCGCGGTGGCCGTGGGCATCGCCGGCAATGAGTCCCTGGCCACCGGCCTGCCCGTTCGCGTTCCGGAACTTGGACTCGGCGCGGACCTGGCCAAGGCCGCACCCCTGCACTCCGGAAAGGACTAGGGCATGACCAAGGTTCTCATCACCGGCGGCTCCGGGCGGCTGGGCCGCAGCGTTGTGGCCGGCTTTGCCGCGGCCGGGCACAGCGTGGTCTCCGTGGACCGCGATGCCCTGCCGGCCGGGCCGGCGTTTGCCAGCGTCGCCCAGGAAACCGTTGACCTCCTCGACGCCGGAGCCGTGGGTGCGGCCATGCGCCGGCACGCACCCGACGCGGTCATCCATCTGGCCGCCATCGCCGTGCCGTTCAGCGCCCCCGAAGACGTGATACTTAAGACGAACACCATGCTGGCGTTCAATGTGATCAACGCGGCCACCGAGGCCGGCGTGGGCAGGATTGTCACCGCCTCGAGCCCCACGGTCCTGGGCTACGGCAACCCGCGGGGCTGGCTGCCCGAAGGTTTCCCGCTGGACGAACGGACCACGCCCAAGCCGTGGAACGCCTATGCCCTGTCCAAACTGGTGGCCGAACAGGTCATGCGGATGTTCGCCACCGCCCACGGGGACGCCATCCGCTATGCCGCGTTCCGGCCGTGCTACGTCATCTCACCGGAGGAATGGGAAGGCGCCCCCACCCAGCAGGGCCACACCCTGGCGCAGCGCCTGGCCGACCCGGCACTGTCGGCGCCGGCACTGTTCAACTACGTGGACGCCCGTGACGTGGCCGATTTCCTGGCCGTGCTGCTGGAGAGGATGGACACCATCGAGAACGCCCAAACGTTCTTTGTGGGCGCCGCGGACGCGCTCGCCGTTGAACCCCTGGCCAAACTCATGCCCGAATTCCTGCCCGGCTGCGGGGAACTGGCCGCCGGGCTCACCGGCGCAAGCCCAGCATTCTCCATTGCCAAGGCACAACGTGTATTGGGCTGGACGCCGCAACGCAGCTGGCGCACCGAGCTCGTCGACACCAACCGCGCGGACTTTGTCGCCGCCGACTCACAGTAGGAGACCACCATGAACTTCGAAGGCATTCTTTTTTTTCCCGTCACCCCGTTCACCGGGGACGGCCACGTTGATGTTGCCCTGCTCAAGGAGCACATCGCCTCACGACTGCCTTTTAGTCCTGGCGGCATCTTCCCCGCCTGCGGCACCGGCGAATTCCATGCCCTGAGCCTGGCCGAGGTGGGGACCGTGGTGCGCGCCGCCGTCGAGGTTGTCAATGGCGCGGCGCCCGTCATCGCCGGTGCGGGCGGTCCGCTGGGCCACGCCCTGGACGTTGCGCGTGCCGCCGAGGAAGCGGGTGCCGACGGCCTGCTTGTGCTGCCGCCGTACTTGGTCGGTGCCCCTGTCGAAGGCCTCGTCGCCTACATTGAGGCCATTGCCGGCGCCACGGGGCTGCCGGTGATCGTCTACCACCGTGCCAATGCCAAGTTCACGGCCGCAGCCATGGTCGCGCTGGCCGGCAACCCGAAGGTCATCGGCTTCAAGGACGGGATCGGCGACGTCGGCCTGGCCCAGGAAATTGTCTCCGCTGTCCGCGCCACGGGCCGCGAGGACTTCCTGTTCTTCAACGGCCTGCTGACCGCCGAGCTCACCCAGGGCGCGTACCGCGGACTGGGCATGCCGCTGTACTCCTCGGCCGCGTTCGCCATGGCCCCGGAGATCGCCACGGCCTACTACCGCGCCTACATCGACGGCAACGAGGAACGCCGCGAAGAGCTGATTGCCGGCTTCTACGCCCCGCTGGTCCGCCTGCGCGACGAAACCCCGGGGTTCGGCGTCTCCCTCATCAAGGCCGGTCTGCGCCAGTCCGGGCTCGCCGTCGGTTCCGTCCGGCCTCCGCTGGTCAACCCGACGGCCGAACAGGAAGCACGCCTGGCCGCCATCCTGGCCAAGGGCCACGAGCTTGCCGCCAGCCATACGCTGGCCAACGCCTGACCATGGCCGCCCGATGAGCGCCAAGATCACCGCCCTGCGCACCGCCCTGCTGACGGTGCCCCTGCGCCGCAGCTGGGGTGTGGATGCGCCGGAGAACCACATCATTGCCACCACCGTGGAAACGGACGACGGCGGCACCGGCCATGGGTTTTCCTGGACACCGACCGTTGGTCCCCAGGCCGTGCGGGCGCTGCTGGACAACGACATCGCCAGCTTTGCCGTGGGCCTGCCTGCGGAGCCGGAACCGTTGTGGGATGCGCTGTGGCTGCGCCTGCACGAGGCCGGTGGCGGCGGGCTGACCACCATCGCCATGGCCGGGCTGGACCTGGCCCTGTGGGACCTGGCCGCCCGCAATGCCGGCACGTCCGTGCCGGGGCTGCTGGGGCAGCGCCGGGAGTCCGTGGAGGTGTACGGCTCGGGAGTGAACCTGCACTACACGCTCGAGGAACTGGTGGCGCAGGCGCAACGCTGGGTTGCGGCCGGCCACTCCGCGGTGAAAATCAAGGTGGGCAAGCCGGACATCGCCGAGGATGTGGAGCGGGTGGCCGCCGTCCGCAGCGTCATCGGCCCGGACCGGGCGCTGATGATTGATGCCAACCAGCGCTGGGACCTGCCCACCACTATCCGGGCCCTGACGCGGTTGGAGCAGTTCAACCTCCACTGGCTGGAGGAACCGATCCGCGCCGATGATTTGTGGGCCTACCGGCGCCTGCGCAAGCACTCGCCCGTGCCGATCGCCCTGGGCGAGAACGTGCACACCATCCAGCGCTTCCGCGACTTCATCGACGCAGAGGCGGTGGACGTCATCCAGCCCAACATTGTCCGGGTGGGCGGCATCACGCCGTTCCGCCGGATCGTGGAGCTGGCCCGCACCCACAGCATCGCCGTGGCCCCGCACCTGCTGCCGGAACTGTCCGGGCAGCTGGCGCTGACCCTGGCCAGCCCGGTTGCCGTGGAGGACGTGGAGGACTCCTCCTTTGAACAGCTCGGCATCCTGACCGGGCCGTCCCCGGTCACCATCCGCGACAGCCGGCTTTCCGGAACCGGGCGCCCCGGGCTCGGCCTGGACTTCGTCGACAGCGTCACCCCCAACTAAAGGAATCATTTTCGTGCAGACCGCAACGCAAGACCTTCAAGACCTGACGGCTGCCGCCCACGCGGCAGCCGGACCGGCCGCAGCCGCCAGCGACGCCGTGCGCGCTACCTGGCTGCTGGCAGTGGCCGACGCCCTCGACGCCAACGTGGCCGAACTCGTGGAAATCGCCGACGCCGAATCCCGGCTCGGCACCGCCCGCCTGACCGGTGAGGTGGCCCGAACCACGGGACAGCTGCGACTGTTCGCCCGCGTCATCACCGAAGGCTCCTACCTGGAGGCCGTCATTGACCACGCCAACCCGGACGCCACGCCGCCGTCGCCGGACTTGCGCCGCATCCTGCGTCCCGTGGGCCCGGTCGCTGTGTTCTCGGCGTCGAACTTCCCCTTTGCCTTCTCGGTGGCAGGCGGCGATACGGCCTCCGCGCTGGCCGTGGGCTGCCCCGTGATCGTCAAGGCGCACTCCGGCCACTTGGAACTGTCCAAGCGCACCGCTGAGATTGTGTCCCAGGCCTTGAACGACGCCGGTGCTCCCGCCGGCCTGTTTGCCCTGGTCGCCGGCCGGGAGGCAGGAACCGCGCTGGTGCAGGATACGCACATCAAGGCTGTGGGCTTCACTGGCTCCATCCCTGGCGGCCGGGCCCTATTTGACCTGGCCGTGTCCCGGCCGGACCCCATTCCGTTCTATGGCGAACTGGGCAGCCTGAACCCCGTGGTCATTACCGCCGGTGCCATGGCCGCCCGCAGCTCCGGCCTTGCGGCAGGACTGGCCGCATCCTTCACGATGGGTGCCGGCCAGTTCTGCACCAAGCCCGGCCTGGTGTTCATCCCGGCCGGGACCAGCTTCGGCACCGAGGTGGCGGCCGAATGTGCAGACAGGGCAGCTGCTCCGATGTTGACCGACCGCATTGCTTCCGCCTACCCGCAAGGGCTGGCCGGCCTGGCCGGGCAGCCCGGCGTCACGGTGCTCAGCGGCACCACCCAACAGGACGCGGCGGCGGACGGGGCGTCCGCCGTATTGTTTTCCACCACGGCGGCCAACGTAATTGAGCGCCCGGACGAGCTGTTGGAGGAGTGCTTCGGGCCTGCCGCCCTGCTCATTGAATACGGATCCGAGGCCGAGCTGGCTTCTGCGCTGGCGCTGGTGCCGGGCAGCCTGACGGCCACCGTCCATGCCGCGGGCGGCGAGAACGTGGCGCCGCTGGTGGACCAGCTGACCGGCCTCGCCGGTCGCGTGCTGTTTGGTGGCTGGCCCACGGGCGTGGCCGTGAACTGGGCCCAGCAGCATGGCGGGCCGTACCCGGCCACGACGTCCCTGTTCACCTCGGTGGGTGCGACGGCGGTGCGCCGCTTCCAGCGCCCCGTCGCCTATCAGGATGCCCCGGCGGCGCTGCTGCCCGAGGCATTGCGCGAGGACAACCCGCTGGGGATCCGGCGTCGCGTAGACGGCGTGCTCCAGCTGGGTTGAGGCTGCACTGAGACAACAGGGAAGGGCCCGACCACGAATGTGGTCGGGCCCTTCCGGTGGTCGAGGCCGTCGAGGCCCGGATCGGTGGGTGGGTCCCCTCAAGACTAAGCTGAAGTTACGTAGGCTCTTTCCCCGGTTTCTCGCTGGATCCCGGGGAAAGGGCCACTTTTATACCAATAATTGTAG
>NZ_QJVD01000016.1 GCF_003219815.1 Arthrobacter livingstonensis | reverse complement strand
GCACTCGTCGGTGTCGGACTCGGCTTGTGCACAGCCGGCTACGGCGTCGTCTTCCTCCGTCACGTCGCCACCAGTCCGCAGCTTGGCTGAAGTACCGTCGCACGGGAACACGAGCATCCTATTCTCCTCACGCACGACGGGCGTCTCCAACGGCGCCGGGGCGGTTCACTCTCCGCAAGGGGAACCTCCTGCGGGACCATTTGAGACTCACGGAACAAGAATCCAATGGTCTTCTGAATACGTTCTGAATTAGACTCGAAGCATGAATACACTCACCCGTTCCCGAACCACGTTTCAGTCTTCTGAATTGAGCCGCTCTTCCGCTGAGGTCTTCGCGGCTGCGGCAGATCATCCTGTTGAGGTCACTCGTCGTGACGGTGAATCTCTGGTGCTGATGTCCGGCAGTGCAGATCGAGCACGCACTAATCTGCTGGAGCTGGCAGCCCAGCTTGTTGCGGTTTCAACGAGCACCGATGGAACTCTCGTAAGGCGCATGATCGACAGGTTCCCTTGGATGCTGGCGCTGAGCCTGGCTGATCGCGAGACGTGTGCCAATGATATTTTGTCCGCCGCACGCGCTTCGTTCGCCACCAACCAGCCGCACCTGGCCATTGCTGAACTCACAGCTTGGCGCGAAACGGCGACGGCTATCGCCGCCGGCCTCGGCCAGGAGCCCGTGGAATGGCTCGATGACTCCGTAGTCGTTGAGCGCCCCTAAAGGATGGCCAAGAACCTGGAGGTCGAGCGACCAACCAAGAAGTCTGAATACGAGATTCACTTCGCCTCTGCCCAGGCCCAGCGTGGCTGGATGAATCTAAAGGCCACGATCAGGGGCCCCTTGGCTGATGCTTGGGATTTTCTGACGAGGACACCTCTGTCTGTTACACCGACCAATTATCACTTGCGTGGTGAACACGGCGTCGTGACCCGTAATGGCTCCACCCATGAGCGATGGCAGCACAAGCCAACGCTAAAGGGCGATGCTCGTATCTGGTTCTACGTCGAGGGCCCGGTGGTCTATCTGGAGCAGGTCCATACCAAGCATCCCAACGAGACCAAGTAGAGAGCTTGGGAAAAGAAAAACATCCAACGGTAGCGCCTCTCTCAGATGCCTAACCACTGGACCGCAGCCCGGTCGGAGCAAGCCTCCCAGATTCCATCCGCAGGGAACCTTGACCGGGCGCTGACGATGTCGTTTACAGGCACCGGTTCTGCTCGTCGTATTCCACGTCAGCGAAGGCCTTGACTTCTTCACGAAGTTGCTCAGCGATACTGGCACCCTCCACGTTCCAAGCTGTTTCGTTTTCAGGCGAGCTCCAACCGGCGTCATACAAGTTCTCAGCATCCCAGACGTCGTACCACGCGCGAAGTCGGAGCGTGAGACTCTGCGATAGCCCAAAGTCCGCGGGCTCCATTGTGTATTTCGTCGGTCGCTCGGCAGTGCTGTTCTCCCACAGTGGCCACCGATGGCCGTAGTCAGGAAACAGGCGGATGACGCGACGGACGGATTTATCTGCCATGACCGGATCCTAACCACCTACGGGACAGTGGTGGCAAGGTCGGCCGGGGCGGAAATTCTTGTTTGCGGTGTCCGGCAAGTCCGGTGTTTCTGTTCCGCGGACTACCAATGGGTTTTTGGATGTTCACCGGTGTCGTTCGCTATGGCCACGCGGTAGTGTCGCCATATGCCCACGGTAGAGCCGCAAAGTGAACTGATTCCTGATCCATCGGCGATTGCTGCTGTAGTGGCGCAACTGGTGGAGGGGACATGGCCCGGCTCCGATGCAGAACGCGAGAATCTCTTCGAGCGCGTGCCGTTCAAATCTGGGGAACGCTTGAATCAGGGCATTGAAGGATCCTCAACGACATCTTTTGCACTAGTCACCGAACTGCCAGGTATTTCTTTTGCCTCATGGAGCACCTACAACGGAAAATTCATGAGCATCAACCTCCACGCTTACTCGTTCCCAGAGGCCGAGTCCCGCACCACCCGTCTCGGTCACGACGCTGTTTGCGGCATTCTGACAGACCTGTATGGGCAGCCCACCAGACTGTTGAGCAACGAAGAAGTGCCACCTAGCACTTGGAAGGTTAATGGTCGGGAAATAGATCTGCATTTCTTCAACAGGCGCAACAGCTCGTTGATGTTGAGTGTTTCTGACAGTGAACTCGCTGCGGCAACAGATGCTGAAGCTGCTCACGACTCTAACCCTTCAGTCCGCATCGAGCCGTCCCACTAGGGAACCACCCGTGAAACCGACAATCTCCATAAATTTCAGCCCGTGTCTGGAAGTGGCTGGCACAACCACTTTCGCCAAGGAAGCCGTAGCCGCCCTTGCCGAACGGAAGAGGCTTAGGAAGCGCGGATACTTCGAGGGTGTGGCCCAGCTCCAGAGAGAGCCGAAAAACCTCGCAAACTCCGAGGCCGTCGCTGTGTTCGTTGACGGCGAGAGGGTCGGATACCTACCCTCTTATGCAACAACGGACGTCACCGTAGTGGTCGGTGCCAGCGAACCGGTCAAGTACCAGCTCCACATCCTGCGGGAACAGAAGCTGCTGGCCAAGGCCTATGTTTGGCTGGGCGACGGCGAGCCAAAATGGCCGTACACAGAACAGAACCCGCCGCCGCTTACATCCAGGGAACGGATAAACAGCGCCCAAACTCACGTTTCCGAGATGGTCAGGGAAGCCTTGGACGGCGGCGGGGCGCGGGCTGCCCAGTTTAAACGGGGAATGGTCGATGGCGTCCATTACCTTGAGCTCGTTGAGCCGATCAAGGAGCTAAAACGCGAGGGCCGGCTCGAAGAGGCCCTGATCCTTTGCTACAAAGCCATCCAGGGGGCAGAGGGCGACGCTGGTGGTGGGATGCCGGCCCCTTGGTACACGGAGCAGGCAGCCATTGTCCACCGCAAGCTCTCACAAAGGAACGCGGAAATTGCCGTGTTGAGAAGATGGCTGGCTCGTTGCCCAGCGGAAAACCGTGCAGGAACCCGGATAGCGGAGCGTCTGGTTAAGCTGGAAACCGCCTGATGTCGGCAGCGCGAGGGTCGCCGGTGAGTAACCGCCTGCGCGACATTTGATGCACTACCAAAACTGACCAGCCCTATACCAGGTCGGCTGTCATGGGCGAGTGCAGAAGGCTCTATGTCATGGTCCGGAATTCAAACTCGTTTGGGACAGATACCCTGCCTACGGTTGCACGTCCGAAACCCGGCTGGTTGATCAGAACGTTGCCGTTGCCATCCCCTACAAGCCAGAACCCAATCGTCGTTCCGGGGCTGGCGTGTACGAAACCGGGTAAGTCCTTCCTCGGACCTGACAGGAGGAACGTACGTTCCTTGCCGTGCTCGTCCAGCGCCAACAAGCGGCAAGTGGCAGTGCCCCGGTAGATGGCCCGTGAGACGAATCGGACTGTCACCGACCGCCACGGGCGGTCACCGCCAGCCTTGTGCGCACGCCGGAAAAGAAACCCGTCAGCGATAAAATATGCGCACGCACCGAAGCCTGGCATTGCCAGGAGCAACGCGGCAAACTCAATATCCGCCCACAAAGGCCCGTCATAGCCGATGATGCGGACCGAGCTTGCGTCCCACGGGTCTAGAGCAACCTTGACGGTTTCTCCACGGAATGGAAGCTCGCTGCAAGGGGCATAACCGGAGAACATGACAGTACGTGGCTGTCCCTCGGACGTGAACTGGACATAGACCTCGCAGTGTTCCCCTTTGGCGTAGAACTGGTGGGTGCGCACTACCCTCGCCTCGGTGACCGGCCAGTTTTCGTGAAATGGTCTTGTCAGAACCCAGAACCCAACGGCCCAGAGCAAAACCGTCAGCACAGCCACTACCCCAGCCACCCAATGTCGTCTCAGGTACCGTCGGCGCAGCCCTGATTCGGCCCAGGCCGGCCCGTCGCCAGAGGGACGGCCATCGGAAATAAGACATAGGTCCCCAGCCACCGGGAAGCTCTCAGGATTGCCGCTCATGAGGCCGCTACTCGTCCGACTCGGGAAGGCATGACTCCAACGGCAAGCAGCGCACTCTTCTGGGTGATGAGCTCTGGATCGTGGGTGGATAACAGAGCGCATCCGATAAACAGTTCGGTCATAGTTTTGAATGTACTGGATCACCCCGTGCACCTGACATTATTCCGGGCGGTTGTCGTCTCAGTCCTCTCCCCACAGCCCGCCCGTCTGCATAGGGGGAACCTTGAACGGGACGACCTGGTGAGCCCCGCTTTTTGATGCAGGCACGGGGTTGAAATGATTTGTCCTCGAGTTCGTTCCGATGAGTGTGGGGTGACGGCCAGGTTCTCGAGGGATTCCAGATAGGTTTGTTCAATGGGGAAGCGCCGTAGACACCTACTCTTCATTGCCGTGTCCTTGCTGGCGTTTGTCTGGGTGGCCAGTGTTGGTTTAACCTTCATCGACGAGGGGAAAACGCCACCTGGCTCAGCGTTCCCGGGCGTCCCCGGGCCGGCAGTCGTGAAGGGCACCTCGCAGGAGTGTGGTTCAGGAGGATGCTGGCGCGAAATGGTCATCGAAGCCGGTTCGGCTGATGTGGCCAACGAGCTCATCGATGAGATGGATCTGTCCCAGGAGCGCTGTAGCGCCAGGAACCTGCTGACTTTGAGCCGGATTTGCACTGGTTCCAGCTACGCGGGCGATGAGTTGCGCGTATACCTGCGCTACGACTACTAGGCCGGAGCCACATTCGGCGTTGACCCTGAGACGGCAGCACGCGATCGGCGAAGGACGCCAAAGACCCGGCCTCAGGCTTCGAAGCCAGAACCAGGGACCGTCCAATTTCGCGTACACGACGACTCCTTTCTCGCAACGGTAAGGCCTTGTGACTACAACATTCCGATGAGGGATCCCGCACCGGACGGCAATCGAGGAATGGAAATTCGCCCCAGTGCCGACCCCGACGCACCGGTACATGGGGTGCTGGGGCGCTGCGGCCCGATCGGGCGATCAGCCCTGGGGGAAGCCGATCCAGACCCGAACTCCCGCCATATTCTCGTTGGGGCAGATGTCGACGCTCTGCCCGCCCGATTGGGCCTCGACCTTCCAAGTGAAGGGGGCGCCCAGCCGTGGGAAGTCCGCCGTGGGGATCTCGGCGGTGACCTTCCGGTCAGTAATCGAAGCCGCCGCGGCGGGCACCTGGATGGTGTTGCCGCTCTGGGAGTCCGTCACGGACGTCGTCACGCCGCCGTCGGCGGTCTCCTCGATCGCCGCGACGTAGTCCTCCTGGTGCTGGACTGCACCCATCACGACTCTGAACGCCCGCCCGTGCTGCACGGGGTAGGGCGAATCGAGGGTGATGAGGACAGAGAGGTTCTTTCCGTCGCTTGAAAGGGTCGCCGTGGCGATGTTCAGCGGGTTGCTGTCAGTGAGCGAGTCGTTGCAGACCGCAGATCCCTTGGGGAAGGAGCCGGTGCCCTCATTCACTGTGGCGGCAACCACCTGGCTCGGCCGGGCAGACGCCGGAGCGGTGGGGGGCGGCACGGGCGATGCGCTTGCGCCCCCAGATGGCGCCGTAGCCTGACCGGTGCATCCGGAAAGGGCCAGAGCAATGGCAATGGCGCAGATCGTCCCGGCTGTCTTCAATTCGTCCCCAATTTTCGTCCTCCACCAGGCGGTAAGCCTACAGAGTCCCGTCAGAATCCAGCTCAATCATGCCACGTTATGGTCGCTGCCTCAGTCATCTCTGCAGATGCCCCCTTTAGAAGCGTTCCTGGCTCCGTCACTCGGTAACGGATCCCTCACCGGGCGGGGCTTGAGCCCAGGAGCAGGGATGGGCCGCCCATGACGCCACACGAATAAGTTGCGATGTCCGACTTGACCAGAATCGAAGTCACGGTCATCTGCCCCGTTCCGGGTTCGACACTATAAATATCGACGCCACCGGCCGTTTTACCGCGCAAGCTCAGTCCGTCAAGAGTACGGGTGCTTGGTGCAAGGTTCGGTCCGCAGTTGAAGTCGCGACCGGCGAACTGGACCTTGGACGGCACCTCCGTAGGCCACAGCGTCCAATCCGACGTCATCTGGTGGACGGTCCAAAGCTGCATTCCCACAGTGCCTATGCCGACGAGAAGGACGGCGCACAGTGCCCAGATTGCAATTCGTTTCCCCCGCTTCATGTGGAAATGATTCTTGGCCGCCCGTGGGAAGTCAACATGTCGGAATCGGGACCACGGCATGCCAGCGCCGCGGCCCGGTGAGGGAACCTTGGTCGGGACATGTGGGAGTGATTGAGCGACCGACTATCTGAGTTCTCGTGTGGACAGCGAAACCATGACTTCGGTTGGTGCCACGTCATAGCCTGTGGCGTGGGTTCCGGACCAGTTGAGTCCTACGAGAATTCCGTCGGCGTCGAGTCCCGGAAGCCACCTTGAACGCCATTCATCGAGGGCAATCGAAACGACTGAGAATTCCTTGTAGGCGTCCAAGGAGGCGGTAATTCTTTCAGCGCGACTCTTTGCAGACCAAAATGGCATGCTGCGGTGCCCGTCACCATTGCGAGGTGCCGGGTATCCATTCACGTCGCTAATGGCCCAGACCGTCCGATAGCCAAGTACTTCGTCGTAAAACGCGCTTGCGTGTGCGGCACTGATTCCCATGTGAACATCGTGCCACGTGCACTGCCGGTAACAGCGCTTCCGAAGGCCCGATGGGGAACGTTGGGCGGGACAAGCTGTTGCTGGGCTGCGTAATTGACCCGGTTGGCTAGCGCATTCAGGGACGTTGGTGATAGGAATCTGGGGAATCCTATTACTCGTCTAGTGGCTGTTTCGCTTGCATCAGTAGCCCCACGCCACCGGTGAAGCTGGTCGTGTGAAATTTCGCAGATCTGGCAACTTCAGTGAACCCCCACTGTCGATGAAGATCGATCGATGCTTTGTTGGCTGGGTTGACGATATACCAAGCCGAATCGGCGCGTCCCCAAATCCAGTCCAGTCGCACTTGAGTCAAAGTCCTGGCTACACCGTGGCGCCTTAGCCCGGGGAGCACCGTAACGCCGCCTAAGTAGTGCCCGCTGGATGCCTGCCCATCGGCGTAAGACCAGAAGTGAGTCTTGCCCCACCCGACAGTGGTGCCATCCATGGATGCGACTACAACCAGTCGCGCATCGTCAAGAATGGCAGTGGCCAAGGCCGACACCTCAGTGGGTGGCCGACCCGCTTTTGCGTCGATGCCACGTATTGCATCGATATCACCACTCGTGGCCAGCCTGATCTCCACGGGGCCAGCCAACGTGGTGCCCTGTGGACGCCGGCTGGGTGTGTACTCAGCAAACCCGCTACCAGTCATCCGCTAATTCATCCCTTCACGCTTAGCCTGTTTTCAATTATTACCGAACTCTCAGTGCGGGCAATCAAAAAGGGCATTCGACACGTTGTCGCCACCTCCTTGTCTGAACGAGAAAGAGCATTCTTGGCTTTTCGAAGAGCTATGCAGTCCCCGCAAGGGGCGTATCGTATAGGCGTCATCAGAGTGTCCCGCAAGCCGGTCCTCCACCGGACGCACCCACCTCTGAAGTGCTTCGTTGCGACCGTTGGCCGTTGACTGTTCCGTATAGGGTGTCCGGTGAACTGACCGGTGACGGGTCCCTATGTGACACATTCTTCTACATGTCTAAAATTTTGGTCGGCTACGCACGCGTGTCCACGGAAGAGCAAGACCTCACCGCCCAGCGTGATGCCCTGGCCTCGCTTGGCGTTGAGCCGGAACGGATCTATGTTGATCATGGCTTTACCGGCAGGAATAAGAATCGTGCCGGACTTCGCGAAGCCCTCGCTGCGTGCCGGGCCGGAGATACGTTCGTCGTTACCAAGCTCGACCGCCTCGCCCGTTCCGTCCGGGACGCCCATGAAATTTCAGATGACCTCGCCAGCTGTGAAATCAAACTCAAAATCGGTGGTTCCGTCCATGACCCCACCGACCCAATGGGCAAACTGCTGTTCAACGTCCTAGCGATGATCGCCGAGTTCGAAGCCGACCTCATCAGTATGCGTACCCGCGAAGGAATGAAGGTAGCCAAGGCCAACGGACGGCTCCGGGGAAAACAGCCAAAACTCACGGCGAAACAAGAAGCTCACCTCCTGGAACTGCACGATGCGGGGGAATACACTATGGCCGAAATGGCCGAACTATTCTCCATCAGCCGATCCACCATCTACCGGGCGGTTGAACGCGGCCAGCGTAGGAAGCCAGGTACTACTAGCCCATAACCTGCGCATGCCCATCGTCGGCCGCTGACATTAGGTTTTCACTACCCTGATTCTCCATTTCCTTCGCTATCGAGAGGAACGCCAATGCCCCGTCGTTCGATCCTGTCTGCTGATGAGCGCGAAAGTCTGCTCGCGCTGCCCGTTGCTGAGGACGAGGTGATTCGCCAGTACACATTCAGCGAATCCGACCTGGCAATGATCCGCCAGAGACGCGGCGAAGCGAACCGTTTGGGCGTTGCTGCGCAGTTGTGTTACTCCGTTTCCCCGGACAAGGCCTATCGTCCGAGGCAGATGTTCCCGCAACGTTGTTGCACTGGATTGGCGCGCAACTTGAAATCGACCCGATCTGTTGGCCGGCATATGCCGCGCGGGAGGAAACCCGCCGGGAGCATCTGCTCGAACTGCGCACCTACCTCGGCGTGAAGCCTTTTGGCATTACTGACTACCGCGGTGCTCTGAATTCGGCCACGGAGCTGGCCCTGCAGTCCGATAAGGGAATCGTGCTGGCAGGCCGCGTGCTTGAGGCCCTTCGCCGACAGCATGTGGTGATTCCGGCATTGGAAGTCATCGAACGCATCTGCGCCGAAGTCATCACGCAGGCCAACCGCCGCATCTACGCCGCCTTGACGGATTCCCTGTCCAGTGACCATCGACGGCGTTTGGACGATCTGCTCAAACGTCGAGAAGAAGGAAAATCTACCCGGCTTGCCTGGTTGCGCCAATCACCGGTCAAGCCGAACTCGCGGCACATGCTCGAGCATATTGAGCGCTTGAAAACCTGGCAGGAGCTGGACCTGCCCGCCGGCATCGAACGTCAGGTCCACCAGAACCGTCTGCTCAAGATCTCACGCGAGGGTGGCCAGATGACGCCAGCCGATCTGGCCAAGTTCGAACCACAACGCCGTTACGCCACGTTGGTGGCGGTGGCGGCAGAAGGCATGGCTACCGTCACCGATGAAATCATTGACCTGCACGACCGCATCATCGGCAAGCTCTTCAATACGGCCAAGAACCGACACCAGCAACAATTCCAGGCCTCCGGAAAAGCAATCAACGACAAGGTCCGTCTCTTCGGCGCATCGGCAAAGCACTGCTGGATGCCAAGGAAAGCCGCACCGACCCATAGGCTGCGATCGAATCCGTTATGTCCTGGGATGCCTTCACAGCCAGTGTGGACGAGGCTCAAAAGCTCGCCCAACCTGGGGATTTCGACTTCCTACACCGCATCAGTGAAAGCTATGCAACGGTGCGCCGCTACGCACCTGCATTCCAAGCCGTTCTCAAACTGCGGGCAGCACCGGCCGCCAAGGACCTACTTGAGGCCATCGACGTGCTACGTTCCATGAACATCGATACCGTGCGTAAGGTGCCGGCAGAGGCACCACCGGATTCGTGAAGCCGCTGGACCAAACTTGTCTTCACCAGCGAGGGGATCGACCGGAGGTATTACGAGCTTTGTGCGCTGTCGGAGCTGAAGAACGCGTTGCGCTCAGGTGATATCTGGGTACGGGGCTCACGCCAGCTCAAGGACTTCGACGAATACCTCGTTCCCACGGAAACGTTCGTCAATCTCAAAGTTGCTGGCGCCTTGCCATTGGGAATATCCAGCGATTGTGACCACTTCCTGCATGACCGACTCGGATTGCTGGAACAGCAATGGGCGAAGGTCGACCGTCTGGCCGGGAACGACGGTCTGCCCAATGCCATCATCACCGCCTCCGGGTTGAAGGTCACCCCGCTCGACGCCGCTGTTCCCGACGCGGCGCAGGTCCTGATCGATCAGCCAGCAGCACAGCTGCCGAACATCAAGATCACCGACATGCTCACGGAGGTCGATGAATGGACCGGATTCACCGGCCACTTCGCACACTTGAAGAACGGAGACACGGTCAAGGACAAAAAACTCCTGCTGACAACGATCTTGGCCGACGGGATCAACCTCGGGCTGACCAAAATGGCCGAATCCTGCCCTTGCACAACCTACGCCAAACTATCGTGGCTGCAAGCCTGGCACATCCGGGACGAAACCTACGGGGCCGCTCTCGCTGAACTGGTCAATGCGCAATCCCGGCAACCCTTGGCAGGGAACTGGGGCGACGGCACCACATCAATCCCAAATATGGCACGGAGCCGGGGCGGATGTTCTTTACCCACATCTCGGACCAGTATTCGCCCTTCAGTGCCAAGATCGTCAATGTCGGCGTCCGGGACTCAACCTACGTTCTCGACGGCCTGCTCTACCACGAGTCGGATCTGCGGATTGAGGAACACTACACGGACACAAATGGATTCCCCGACCAGGTCTTTGGCCTGATGCACCTACTCGGCTTCCGCTTCGCACCCCGCATCCGCGACCTGGACGAGACCAAGCTGTACATTCCCAAAGGTGACACTACCTATGACGCACTCAAGCCCCTCATCGGTGGCACCCCCAATGTCAAAGCCATCCGTACTCATTGGGACGAGACCCTGCGGCTGGCCACCTCCATCAAACAAGGCACAGTGACCGCATCACTGATGCCGCGCAAGCTCGGCAGCTACCCACGCCACAACGGCCTGGCCATCGCCTTGCGCGAACTGGGCCGGATCGAACGGACACTCTCTATCCTGGACTGCTCCAAAGCGTCGAACTGCGCCGACGGGTCAACGCCGGACTGAACAAGGGCGAGGCACGCAACGCGCTTGCACGCGCAGTATTTTTCAACCGCCTTGGCGAAATCCGGGACCCGGAAATGAACAACAACGCTACCGCGCCTCCGGACTCAACCTCCTCACCGCTGCCATTGTGCTCTGGAACACCCCAAGTTGAAGCACGAAAAGCGCCAGATCTCGGCTTCTGGTTCAACTGAAATGTCTCGATCCTGCCCATCCTTATCACTTCAGCGAATCAAACCCTCGAATCTAGCAATCGGGCCCAGGCCGCAGATTGCGCGGCGGTGTGGGCTGTCGCGGGGACAGCATCACTTGCGGTTGTCGAGTTGTTCGCGGACTGTCCCGGCGATGCGGGAGAGCGCAATTCCGAGGTTGCGTTGCTGCGTAATGCTGAGCGGGTCGAACACGAGCTCGCGCACGCGATTCACATGATCAGGGGCGCTCGCCACGACTTTCTGAACTCCGGTTTCGGTCAGCGTGGCGAGTGTGTATCGCCCGTTGTCCGGATCAGGGCTGCGGGTGACCCAGCCGCGCTGCTCGAAGCGGACCATGACCTTCGATAGCCGGGGCTGGCTGCTGTCGCATTGAGCGGCCAAGTCGCTGAGGCGGAGGGTGAGGTCTGGGGCCATGGAGAGGCGGGCCAGAACGCTGTATTCGTAGTTCGTCGTCTCGGCGTCGCGTTCCAACTGGCGATCGAGCAGCGTCGGCAGCGCGATCACGACGGTGAGCAGGTCCTGCCACACCGCCTGTTCGTGCTCGTCGAGCCATCGGGGGGAATCGGTCATGACACCAAAGCATACCTCAGCTTAAACTCGGTTGACTTGCCGAGGCAAGTCAGGCAGAGTCTTCTCAGTTGCCCAGGCAAGTTCCGGAGCAGCATTCGGCCCTCATTACCGCAGGACCGTTGACCATAAACATCATGAGGAGAGTCCTGTGAAGGCAATTCGATACCATCAGTTCGGCGGCACCGAGGTTCTGCGCGTGGAGGAGGTGGAACTCCCCGTTCCCGGCCCCGGCCAAGTGCTCGTGAAGGTAGCCGCGACCTCGTTCAACCCGGTGGACGGCCACATCCGACTGGGCATGCTCGCGGAAGCCATCCCGACCCCGCTGCCGATCACGCCGGGCCTGGACGTTGCGGGCACGATCGTCGAACTTGGTGAGGGCGTCACCGGGCTCCAGGTCGATGACCTCGTCATCGGGATGTTCCCTCTCAACGAGCACGGCGGTGCCGCGGAGTACGCGGTCATCGCAGCCGAGTTCGTCGCCACAGCACCGCGCACACTGCCGCTGGCCGAGGCCGCGGCACTGCCGCTGACAGGACTGGCGGCCCGGCAGGCCGCCATTGAACTGGCCGATATCCAAGCCGGGCAGAGCGTGCTCGTCAACGGCGCGGGTGGTGCAGTGGGCAGCATCGTCGTGCAACTCGCCGTCGACGCCGGCGCGACGGTGACCGCCGTCGACGGGCTGCAGCATGCCGACCGTCTGCTCGAGCTCGGCGCCTCCCAGGTTGCCGGCCCGCTGGATCTCGATGCTGGCCCAATGGCCGTGGGCGGGCCCTTCGACGTCGTGATCAACCACGTCCGCCTCGACCCGGAGGGTCTGGCGAAACTGAGGGCCTACGTTGCTGACGGCGGTATTGCGGTCAGCTCCGCTGGAGCCGTGCCAGCCGACGATGAGCGCATGGTGCGGACAGCGAGTGTGTGGGTGACGCCAAACGGTTCCCACTTGGCTGACTTGGTGTCGCGCCTGGATCAGGGCCGGATCAAACTCAACATCGTCGACCGCCGGACGCTGCAGGACCTGCGCGCCGTCCACGAAGACGCGGAAAATGGCAAGCTCCTTGGCAAGACCGTCCTGACGGTCAGCTAACGGACGCAGGGGGATGACACTGCGGACACGCGGCGTCATCCTCCCTTTCAACCGGCTCCAACGTTTCAATGGCCGACAGCACAAGCGGAGCTTGTCCGGCCACTCCGTCAGCACGAGCGATGCCTTGGTCTCGTCGAGGGAACCGTGGGTGGCCGCTTAAGTGCCGATGGGGTGAAGCCTGGGGGAGCGAGGCCGGAAGGGTAATCCCAAAGGGCTGCGAAGCCACACCCACCATGCCTGGATCAAGGTCCAAGCGCATCAGTGGTCACGATCACACCAGTACTCAAACCCAACATGGCACCGGTTCGTTGCACAGCGCCACAGGCCCGCAAAGTTGTGTTGCCGCTGGTAAGCGGCGGTGCGTCGGATGGGAGGGAATTCTCGAAGCGGATCATCCAGGAATCCGACAGATGACCGGTTGTGGCGTCAGGGGACAACTGTCAGAAGGATCAGTTACACATCTACTTTACATAATGTAGATTATCGGCGGTAAACCAGTACACATTCCGGCGTTCAAAACAGGCTCAAGTTTAGCGTCCAGGCGCGGCGGGCAAATCGTGAGCCATGTCCCTCCGCTGAAGATCAGCTTATCCATCTCCCGGATGATTCCGACCAGCCTTCGTCGGGCGGCGAAACAAGAATTCGCATCATTTGAAGCGCCCTGACTATTTCGCAAGCCGACGCCCGCAACCCGGCGCCGAACCATTTTGACAAGGAATTCGATCGGGGTGGCCTGCGGCTTCGCCCGCCGTTCAAGCGAGAGCAACTCTCACCTGTGGCGCATCGATGATTTCGCATTGGGACTCGGGACGCTGATTGGTGGAACAGCCCTCGCGCTCCCCCATCGCGCCGAAGGCAAGGCCGGCAGCAAGGCCGACAGAAACTCCGTCGAAGTTTATCCTCGTTGGGGGTGTTGCGCTCCTGCTACTTAACGCTACTATATACTAGTAGCTAGTAACACAGAGTAGTTGAAGGAGGAGCAGAGTGGGCAAGCAAATAACGGAGATGCTCAAGGGCACGCTCGAAGGCATCGTCCTTGCCATCCTTTCCGTGCAGCCCGCGTACGGATACGAGATCACGCAGCGGCTGCGGGAGCAGGGATTCACCGATATTGCCGAAGGCACCGTGTACGCACTGCTCGTCAGGATTGAACGCAACGGCCTCGTCGAGGTGGAGAAGGTCCCGTCAGAGAAGGGTCCGCCACGCAAGGTGTACTCACTGAACGTCCCCGGACGGGAATACCTTGAAGAGTTTTGGACGACATGGGGCTTCCTGGCCGAACGGCTGGGACAGCTGAAGGAGGAAGGGAAATAGCCATGGCCAAGAATTGGATCGAGCTGGTCACCGGCTCGCTCGAGCAAAAGAAGCAGTACAAGCAGTGCAAGGCCCGCACCAAGGCGCTTCCCGCGGACTACCGCACGGCGATCGAGGCGCTGGACCGGTACCTGATGTACTTCGGGTCCATCACAAAAGGGGAAACCCTGGTGTCGATGATGGAGGATCTCGCCGATCTCTTTGAGCAGAGCGCCGCGAATGGAACCACGGTCCGCGACATCGTCGGGGAAGACGCCGTCGAGTTCGCGGAGACGTTCCTGGCGAACTACTCGGAGGGCCAGTGGATCAACAAGGAGCGGAAGCGGCTCACCGACGCGATTAACGGCGTCGCGGACAACGAACCGTAACGGGAGCGGGAAAGGAAATCCCCATGACAACGCATCAGATACAGCTGCCCGCCATTGAAGTGCAGGACCTGGAAAAGTCCTACAAGGAATTGCACGTGCTGCGCGGCGTGACATTCGATGTGGCACCGGGGCGCATCTTCGCCCTTCTGGGCTCGAACGGGGCCGGAAAGACCACTATCGTGCGAATCTCGTCCACGCTTCTGAGGCCGGACGCCGGCACAGCCTCCGTCAACGGCTTCGACGTCGCGACGCAACCGGTCAAGGTTCGCGAATCCATCAGCCTGACGGGGCAGTTCACCGCGGTCGATGAAATCCTCACCGGCAGGGAGAACCTGGTACTGGTTGCCAAGTTGCGGCATCTGCTTGACCCCGGCCACGTGGCGGATACTCTTCTCGCCCGCTTCAAGCTTGCCGAGGCGGCATCGCGCAAGGTGTCAACATATTCAGGCGGCATGCGCCGCCGCCTTGACATCGCGATGAGTCTGATCGGGCAACCGCGAGTGATCTTCCTTGATGAGCCGACCACGGGTCTCGACCCCGAAGCACGCATCGAAGTGTGGCGGGTCATTAAGGATCTTGCCCATCAGGGCACCACCGTTCTGCTCACCACACAGTACCTTGACGAGGCCGAGCAACTCGCCGACCGGATCGCCATTCTTCATCAGGGGCGCATCATCGCCAACGGCACGCTCGCCGAGCTGAAACAACTGCTCCCTCCGGCGAAGGTCGAGTACGTGGAAAAGCAGCCGAGCCTCGAGGACATCTTCCTCGCACTTGTCGGCAATGACGGCAAGGACGAAGCAACCAAGGACCAGCCATGAGCAAATACTTCTTCGCGGACACGGGCGTCCTGCTGGGCCGCTCCATGCGCCACATCACCCGCAGCCTGGACACCATCATCACGACTGCGATCACGCCGATCGCCCTCATGCTGCTCTTCGTCTATGTGTTTGGCGGTGCAATTAAGACAGGCGCCGGCAACTACGTGAACTACCTGCTGCCCGGAATCATGCTGATCGCCATCGCGTCGGGCATCGCGTACACAGCCCTTCGGTTGTTTAACGACCTGAACAGCGGAATTTTCGAGCGCTTCCACTCCATGCCGATCGCACGGTCCTCCGTGCTGTGGGCACATGTCCTGACCTCGCTGGTATCCAACGGGCTCACGCTCGTGATCATTGTGGTCGTGGCGCTTGTAATGGGGTTCCGTACTTCGGCGGGTCCCCTGGCCTGGCTTGCGGTTGCCGGCATCCTGGCGCTGTTCACCCTGGCGCTCACCTGGATTGCCGTTCTCGCCGCCCTGTCAGCGAAGTCCGTGGACGGTGCCAGTGGATTCTCCTACCCGCTGATCTTCCTGCCGTTCATCAGCTCGGCCTTCGTCCCCACCAGCACCATGCCGGGTCCCGTACGGGTCTTTGCTGAGAACCAGCCGGTGACCTCCATCGTCAACACGATTCAGGATCTGTTTGCCCAACGGCCGGCCGGCAGTGACATCTGGGTTGCACTCGCCTGGTGCCTGGGAATTCTCATTCTCGCCTATGTCCTTGCCATGGCCGCCTACCGGCGCAGGATCGCTTAAGGGCAGGGGTCCACTCCCCTGCCGCCGGCCGGACCGCCGGTGCCGGTTCAGCTGCCGACGTAGGCCGCCAGGTGTTCGCCGGTGAGGGTTGACCGGGCCGCCACCAGGTCCGCGGGCGTGCCCTCGAAAACAATGCTTCCGCCGTCGTGGCCGGCGCCGGGGCCGATGTCAATGATCCAGTCGGCGTGGGCCATGACCGCCTGGTGGTGTTCGATCACGATGACCGACTTGCCGGCATCAATCAGCCGGTCAAGCAGCCCCAGGAGCTTTTCGACGTCGGCCAGGTGCAGTCCGGTGGTTGGCTCGTCAAGCACGTAGACCCCGCCCTTCTCCCCCAGATGCGTGGCCAGCTTGATGCGCTGGCGCTCACCGCCGGAGAGTGTGGTCAGCGGCTGGCCCAGCGTCAGGTAACCAAGCCCGACGTCGGACAGGCGGGTGAGGATCCTGTGTGCGGCAGGGAGCGTGGCGTCCCCGGAGCTGAAGAACTCCTGGGCCTGGTCCACCGACATGGTGAGGACATCGCTGATGTTCCGTCCGCCCAGGTGGTACTCCAGGACCGCCGCCTGGAATCGCCTGCCCTCACACTCCTCGCACAGGGTGGCCACGCCGGCCATCATGCCCAGATCGGTGTAGATGACCCCTGCACCGTTGCATGTGGGGCACGCGCCCTCGGAGTTGGCGCTGAACAGGGCGGGCTTGACGCCGTTGGCCTTGGCGAATGCCTTGCGGATCGGTTCCAGCAGCCCGGTGTAGGTGGCCGGGTTGCTGCGGCGGGATCCGCGGATGGCGCCCTGGTCAACCGTCACCACGCCCTCGCGCCCGGATACGGATCCGCGGATGAGCGAGCTCTTGCCCGAGCCGGCCACACCGGTGATGACGGTCAACATGCCAAGGGGGATGTCGACGTCGACCATTTTCAGGTTGTTGGTGTCGGCGCCCCGCACCTCCAGCGCGCCTGTGGCGTTGCGGAAGGACTCCTTCACGGAAACCCTGTCATCGAGGTGCCGGCCCGTAAGGGTGCCGCTGGCGCGCAGGCCCTCAATGGTACCCTCGTACACCACTTCGCCGCCCTGGGTTCCCGCGAGCGGACCAAGGTCAATGACATGGTCGGCAATGGCGATGGCTTCAGGCTTGTGCTCAACCACCAGGATGGTGTTGCCCTTGTCCCGCAGCTGCAGCAGGAGCTTGTTCATGCGCGCAATGTCGTGCGGGTGCAGCCCAATGGTCGGCTCGTCGAAGACGTAGGTGATGTCCGTCAGCGAGGAGCCGAGGTGGCGGATCATCTTGGTCCGCTGCGCCTCGCCGCCGGACAGCGTCCCGGCCGGACGGTCCAGGCTGAGGTAGCCGAGCCCGATCTCCACGAAGGAGTCCAGCGAGTCGCCCAGCGCCCCCAACAGCGGGGCCACCGACGGCTCCTGCAAGGAACGCACCCAGGCGGCGAGGTCGCTGATCTGCAGGGCGCAGGCATCGGCGATGCTGACACCGTTGATCTTCGACGACCGGGCGTGCTCGGCCAGCCGCGTCCCCTCGCACTCCGGGCAGGTGGTGAAGACGACGGCGCGCTCCACAAAGGCGCGGATGTGGGGTTGCAGGGAGTCAACATCCTTGGCCAGCATGGACTTTTGCATCTTGACGATGACCCCCTCATAGGTGAGGTTGATGCCCTCAACCTTGATCTTGGTGGGCTCCCTGTAGAGGAGGTCGTTGAGTTCCTTCTTGGTGAACCCGCCAACCTTCTTGTCCATGTCAAAGTAGCCCGAGCCGGCGAAGATGCGGCCGTACCAGCCGTCCATGCTGTAGCCGGGGACCATGAGGGCCCCCTCGGAAAGGGACTTCCCGGCGTCGAACAGCGCCTCGAGGTTGAAGTCGTTGACCCTGCCCATGCCCTCGCAGCGCGGGCACATGCCGCCGGTGATGGAAAAACTGCGGCGTTCCTTGACCTTCTCGCCGCCGCGTTCAATGGTGACGGCACCGGCGCCCGAGATCGAGGCGACATTGAACGAATAGGCCTGGGGCGAGCCGATGTGCGGCCGGGCGAGCCTGCTGAAGACGATGCGAAGCATGGCGTTCGCGTCGGTGACGGTGCCGACAGTGGAGCGGGGGTTGGCGCCCATGCGCTCCTGGTCCACCAGGATGGCGGTGGTCAGGCCCTCCAGGACGTCAACGTCGGGACGTGCCAGCGTCGGCATGAAACCCTGCACAAAGGCACTGTAGGTCTCGTTGATCATGCGCTGCGACTCCGCGGCAATCGTGCCGAACACGAGGGAGCTCTTGCCCGAACCGGACACGCCGGTGAATACCGTCAGCCGGCGCTTGGGGATCTCGACGCTGATGTCCTTGAGGTTGTTCACGCGCGCGCCCTGTACGCGGATCAGATCGTGCCTGTCGGCAGCGTGCGACGCCGGCGCGGGCGTTTCGGTTCCAGTGTCCGTGGTCATGCTGGCTCGTTTCCCTGTGGCTGGTTGTTGCTGTCTACTTTATCGGTGCCCCAGGACGACGCCGGCGCTCAGCGGTCCTCGACGACGCCCAGTACATTGCCGTCGGGATCGGTGACGCTCGCCACCCAGCGGGTGCCGCCGACGTTGTGGGCCGGTTCCGTCACGGTGGCACCCGCGGCGGTCAGTTCGGCCAGCTTGGCCTCGATGTCCGCCACCTGCCAGTAGGCCACCGGCGCGGCCATGGCCTGCGGACCGCCATTGGGCACCAGTCCGATGTGCTGCCCTGCGGCATCGAAGCCGACGTAGTACGGCGAGTCCGCCTGCGGCTCCATGCCGAGCAAGGCAGCGTACACCCGCTTGGCCGCCGCCAGGTCGCTGACCGGATGCAGCACGATCTTAATTCCTTCAGTGTTCGATTCCTGCCTGGGTGAACCGGTCATGACGACTCCTTCAATGGTGGGCCATGGCGGCCCGGTGTGTGCTGTCGAATTCAACTCTAGGTGCCCGGCGCGGGTGGCGCTTCTTGAATCCTGCCCACATGCCGCCGCCGGTTTCGCCAGCAATTTTTCCACCGGGGAAAGACGGCGACGTTCCGGGACATTGCGGTCTGCTCCTCTATCGAAGGTCCGCCGGGGCGGGCCGCACGGCACGCATGAGCAGCCCGACGCCGCCGGTGAAGCCGGTGGTGTGGCACCTTGGTGCCCGTGCCGCCTCCGCAAAGCCCCATTGCCGGTGGAGCTCGATCGAGGACAGGTTGGAGGCATTGACCACATAGAATGCTTCGCCCGCGCGCGCCCAGATCCAGTCCAGGCGCGTTTGGGTCAAGGCCGTGGCCAGCCCACGCCGTCGAAGTTCCGGCCGGATAACAATGCCGCCCAAATAATGGCCGACCGGAGCCGCTCCGTCCGGCTTATCCCAATAGTGGGTCTTGCCCCAGCCCATGACGACTTCGCCTGCCGTGGCGACGAGGACCAGGCGGTGAGGGTCGCGTACCGCCAGATGCAATGCGGCAACGCTCCCTGGCGGGCGCCCGGAAGCCCTGTTGACGGCAGCGTCCCGGCGATGTCGCCGTCCGTCGCCCGCCGGATAAGGGTGCGTCCATTCGGAAGCAGGTGCCGGCCCCCGTTGGGCGGCCCATTCCGTCCGTCAGCGTTGCCTGGCGTCTGCAGCGGGCCCACCTCCCCTGGTTTTGGCGATTGCAACACCGGGTTGGCACCGCCCTGTCGTTTTGGAACACTTGAACCCGAATGGGACATGAGTTTGCCAATTCCATTTAATTCATTGCAGACGGTCCGGTGGGCGCGTATAACGTTCCTGTAACATTACTCTGATAATGGGGTGGCGGTCATGGCAATTCGACTGCATTTGCGTGCGTTTTGGTGTTTCATTTCTGTCCTGCTCCTCACGGTGGCGATGGCCATGGTGTGGGGCCCCGGGGCAACCGCCCGGGGTGGATCCGTTCCCCTTGCGCCGCCGCCCGGCACTCTCGCAGTATCCCTGCATGCCAGCCTGCCACTGCACATCACCGGGCCAAAAGTTGCACCGAGCGACGCACAGTGCAGGGCGCAGATTGGTGTCCCCTGCTACAGCCCGCAGGAGATCAGGCAGGCCTACGGGCTCACGCCGCTCCTCAACAAGGGCTACACCGGGGCGGGGCAGACAATTGTCATCATTGACTCTTATGGAAGCCCGACGCTGGAGGCGGACCTGGCGGTGTTCGACGCCGACTTCGGACTGCCCGCCCCGCCCAGCCTTAAGGTGCTCGCCCCCCTCGGGACGGTGCCGTTCGATCCGTCCAACAACGACATGCTTGGCTGGGCGGAGGAGACTTCCCTGGATGTCCAGTGGGCACATGCCATGGCGCCGGGCGCCGGCATCGTGGTGATGACCAGTCCGGTGTCGGAAACGGAGGGCGTGCAGGGCCTGCCCGAATTCCTGCAGCTTGAGCAATATGCCGTCAACCACCACCTGGGCAAGATCGTTTCGCAAAGCTGGGCAGCCACGGAAGAGACACTCCTGACGACGTCGGGCCGGGCTGTGATGGCGCAGTTCAATGCGTTCTACCGCCAGTCCACGCTGCGCGGCGTCACGTTCCTGGGCTCCACGGGAGATTCCGGGACCGCCAACGTCGCGGTGGACGGCTCCACATATCCGTACCCGACAGTCAATTTCCCCGCCATCTCACCGTGGGTCACTGCCGTGGGCGGAACCAGCCTGTATGCAAGCACCACCGGTGCCTACCAGAGCGAAACGGTGTGGAATGACGGCATCGGTTCGGCCACCGGCGGCGGCGTCAGCAAGGCAACGGCCGAACCGTTTTACCAGCGGCTGCTGCCGAGGCAGGACCAGCGGATCCTGGCCGGACAGCGTGCCGTCCCGGACATTTCCTTTAATGCGGATCCCAATACGGGTGTGCTTGTCCACCTTGGTTTCCTGGGTGCCGGCAACAACGGCTACTACATCTTTGGCGGCACCAGCGAAGGCTCGCCTGCCTGGGCCGGAGTGGTTGCGGACCTGAACCAGCGCGCGGGATTCGCGTTGGGCTTCCTCAATCCAACCCTGTACGCGCTGGGCGCCGCGAAGCTGATATACCCGGCCGTGCTCCACGATGTGACGGTCGGCAACAACGCCCAGCCGCCCATCGCCGGGTTTAGCGCCGGTGCCGGATGGGACGCGGCCACGGGCTGGGGAACACCCAAGCTGAGCGGTTTCGCCGATTCGTTCATCCGCCAGGCCGCCCGCAGCGCAAGCTCGGGCTTGAACGGCAGGTAGGCGGGGCATCGCGCCACGGGATCGGCTGCCGGGCCAAGTACCGCTCCCAGGCCAGCCGCGCGGGAACCTCACACCAGACTTCAACCATTGCCGGGGTTCCCGCCGCAATGAGACCCTGCTTCACATAGTCCAAGTCACGCGGACCGAACCACCACGATTCCACGATGGCGCGCCCGGGGACCAGTCCCGCCAGCCGCCACATCGTGTCGGAGGCGAGGGCACCCAACGCCGTGCGTCCCACGGTGCCGACGGTGATGTCGGCCAGCGGTTCCTTGATGGCATCCTTTGAAATGACCGGAATGTCCAGGTGGCTCCCCAAGGCCCGCGCCAAGGTTGACTTGCCCGAGGCCGGCAGGCCGTTGACCAGGATCAGCTGCGCTGCCATTATCCTGCCTCCGCCGAGAGCCGGAAATCAGTCGAATCGTACAAAGGCCCGCACCGCTCCCCCGTGAAAATCAACCGTTTCCTGGTATCCAAGCCACTGGTAGAACGCTCTCTGACCAGGCTCGCCGTCGGTCAGCAGCACCTTTTGACGCACCTTCGCATACGGGGCCAGCACCCGGACCACCAATTCGCGGCCAACCCCCAGGCGTTGAAAGCCGGGGTGCACGAGGACGTCCTGCAGGTAGCAGATGGTGGCGCCGTCGGAGATGACGCGGGCCAGGCCCACCAGCAGACCGCCTGACCTGGCGGCCACAACCGTGGAGGAACCGCGCACCGCCGCAGCCAGGGCCTCCGGTTCCTTTGTATAAGTGGTCCAGCCGACGGCATCGAACAACTCCAGCAGCTCCGGGAGGGTTGGGCGGGCCGCAGCCTCGTAGTCAATCGCTGCCGCGGGTCCCGTCATTCCGCCTCCGTCGACACGGCTGCCAGGAACCGGGCGTCGCGCTCGTACATGTCGGCGTCGCCGTTCAGTTCCGGCTTGCCGAGCTCAACCGCCTTCACCCTGGACATGTCCGCCAGGTCCCACAACCTGATGACGGCCACCCGCACCACGTCTTCCCATGTCTCCTCGGAGCCGTAGGCAGCCAAAATGACTTGGACGCGCCTGCGCGCGTGGTTCATCCCTGGAGCGTTCGACGGCGGATCCTGCGTCAGGGGGACGGCGCGGGTTGCGAAGTAGGCGAGGTCCCAGAGCCGGGGGCCCGGCGAGCACATGTCAAAGTCAATGGCACCAGTCAGCTGGCCCGCTGCAAAGGCCAGGTTGTGCGGGGCAAAGTCGTTGTGGCAGATAACTTCCGCCGGGACCTTGGCCGGGGACTGCCATACAGCGCCGTCCATGCCGAACCCGATGCTGGCGTCGTGCAGCTGGCGAAGCCTGCGGGCGCCGTCGACCAGCACGCTTTCCTCCCAAACCCATGTGGGCAGCGGGTACAGCGGCACCTCTCCCCCAACAAATGTCAGCCGCTCCCGCCCGCATTCAACTCCCAGCGGCTGCGGGATCCAGTCCACGCCCGCGCGGGCCAGGTACCGCAGATAGCGGTGGACCGTTGGCGTCCACGGCCCGGCATGGCGGGTGACGGTGCAGCCGTCGCGCTCCACGGCGTTCATGTTCCCGCCGCGCAATGGTTCAGTCATGGTGCCCTTCGGTTCAACTTGGGGAAGGTGCGCGTCCGCGATGAATCCCCTCAGGAAAGTCCCGTATTCGGCGTGGCTGGGGTCCAGTTTCAGGACTTTGTCCGTGTCGACCCAGCGGAGGCCGGAGTGTTCGTTGGGTGCTGCGTTCCGGAAAACGTGGCGACGAAGCCGGCCGAAGGCACATCAAGATGCCGCATGGTCCGGTGGTGCTGCCGACCACGATCTTCTCCGCGGCATCAACCACCCGGGCTAGGAATTCAGCCCAGGTTTCTTGGCCACAAACAGTTCGCAGGTGGCGTTGTAGTACTTCTTGGACAGGCCCTTTCCCTTCATGCCGAGGCGGCGGCACACGCTCTGGGAGGCCTCATTGGCGGGGTTGGTCACCGCCACCACGCGCTCCAGCCCGTGGGCGAAGGCATGCTCCAGCACTGCCTGCGCCGCCTCGGACGCAAAACCGCTCCCCCAGTGGTCGGGATGGAGATGCCAGCCAATCTCGACGTCGTTGGAGGGCTGGAGCGGTTCCTCACCGGAGGCGGGAATGGGTTTCAGGAGCAGGGCGCCCACAGGATCCCCGTCATCCTTGCGGGTCACGGCCCAGATGCCGTGCACCTCATGGTCGACGGCCTGGAAACGGGCCACGCGCTCCACCGCTTCCGAGCGGCTTTCCATGACGCGGGGCTCGTTGCCGATGAAGCGCTGCACCACCCATCGGGAGTACAGGTCAAACACAAAGTCAACGTCCGAGTCTTGCCATGGCCGCAGTATGAGTCGTTCCGTCGTTATGGTCTCCATTTACCCATTCTGCATGGTTTGCCTCGGCATCGGCCTGTGCGGCGGCTACCGTTTGCGTAACAAAGTTCACTGCAGCGGGCGTGTCCACCGCCAATTTGGCTAGAACCCCGGTCCCGGCGCCGTACCCCAGTAGGGCCAGCAAAAGGTGTCCGGTGCCCACATGCTTGTGGCCCAGCCGCAAGGCCTCGCGAAAGGCCAGCTGCAGGACCTTCCCGGCGCCGCCGTCGTACGGCAGGAGCTCGGGAACGGAATCCACGCGCGCGGGGAGCTCTTTGGCCGCAGCATCGCGCACGGCTTGGAGCGGGATGCCCTGCTCCAGAAGCGCCTTACTCCGACGGACTCCGGCTCCGCCAAGAGCCCCGGCACCAGGTGTTCGGCTTGGATATCGGCACTGCCGGCAGCATGGGCCTCATTCTGGGCGGCCACCACCGCATTGCGCGCCTCCGGCGTAAAGCGGCTGAAGCCCTGGCTGGCGTCGAGGTCCGACCAGGACTCCCCCGGCCGGAGCCGGGATGGACGGCGGCGGCCCGGCGCGGCCGTCCATCCGTCCCGAGCACAGGCAGGCTCAGGCGTCCAGCAGCTGCCGCAACACGTACTGCAGGATGCCGCCGTGAACGTAGTAGGCCTCCTCGGCGGGGGTGTCGATGCGCAGGGTGGTCACGACGTCGCGGGAGCCGCCCTCGGCCTCGATGCGTACAGTGATCTCGCGGGGCAGCGGGCTGGCACCGGCGAGTCCCACAATGGAATACGTCTCCATGCCGGTCAGGCCCAGCGACTCCGCAGTGTCCCCGTCCTTGAACTGCAACGGAAGCACGCCCATGCCGATCAGGTTGGACCGGTGGATGCGCTCAAACGACGCCGCGATCACCGCCTTCACACCCAGCAGCATGGTGCCCTTGGCCGCCCAGTCACGGGAGGAGCCCGAGCCGTAGTCGGTGCCGGCGATGACCACCAGCGGCGTGCCCTCTGCCTGGTAGGCGTTGGAGGCGTCGAAGATGGTCTCCACGTCCCCGTCCGCCGAGCGCTTCGTGAAGCCGCCCTCCACGCCCGGCACCAGGAGGTTGCGCAGGCGGATGTTCGCGAAGGTGCCGCGGATCATGACATTGTGGTTGCCGCGCCGGGAGCCGTAGGAGTTGAAGTCGGCCTGGGCCACGCCCTGCTCGAGGAGGTACTGCCCGGCTGGGGAGGACTTCTTGATGTTGCCGGCCGGGGAGATGTGGTCCGTCGTGACCGAGTCGCCCAGCAGGGCCAGCACGCGGGCCCCCACAATGTCGGCCACGGGAGCGGGCTCCCGCTCCATGCCGTCGAAGTACGGTGGCTTGCGCACGTAGCTGGATTCCTCGTTCCAGGCGAACATGTCCCCCTCCGGGACGTGCATGCCACGCCAGTTGTCGTCTCCGTGGTAAACGTCCGCATAGCCGTCGGTGAACATTTGGGCTTCCAGGCTGGAGTCGACCACGGACTTGATCTCCGCCGTCGTCGGCCAGATGTCCTTGAGGTACACGGGGCTCCCGTCGGTGCCCTCGCCCAGGGGGTCGTTGAGGAGATCCACGTGCATGCTGCCTGCGAGCGCGTAGGCGATGACCAGCGGCGGGGAGGCGAGGAAGTTCATCTTCACCTCGGGGTGGATGCGGCCCTCAAAGTTGCGGTTGCCGGAGAGCACGGCGGCGACGGAGAGATCGTTGCCGTTCACAGCCTGGCTGACAGCCGGGATCAACGGCCCGGAGTTGCCGATGCATGTGGTGCAGCCATAGCCCACCAGGTCAAAGCCAAGCTTCTCCAGGTACGGCGTCAGGCCCGCCCGGTCAAAGTAGTCCGTGACCACGCGGGAACCCGGTGCCAGGGTGGTCTTGACCCAGGGCTTGCTGGAGAGCCCAAGTTCCACCGCCTTTTTCGCCAGAAGCCCGGCACCGATCATGACCGACGGGTTGGAGGTGTTCGTGCAGGAGGTGATGGCGGCGATGACCACATCGCCGTGGTCCAACGTCAGCTTCTGTCCGTCCAGGACAAGTTCTGCCGGGTCACTGGGCCACTCGAGCTCGACGCCGTCGTCCTCATACACGCGCGGCGGCGCGTCCCGCGCAATGCGGGAGCTGATGGCCACGGGGTCGCTGGCCGGGAACGATTCGTCCCCGGCGTCGTCCAGCCCGCCGGCCAGCACGGCTTCCTCCTGGGACTCCCCGGCCAGCAGCCCGCGCACGGCACGAGCGGCGCTGCGCAGTGGGATCCTGTCCTGGGGCCGCTTGGGCCCGGCGATGGAGGTTTCGACCGTGGAGAGGTCCAGCTCCACCACCTGGCTGAAGTCCGGCGTGTGGCTGGGATCGTGCCACATGCCCTGCTCCTTCGCATACGCCTCCACGAGCTTGATCTGGTGCTCGCTGCGGCCGGTCAGGCGCATGTAGTCCAGCGTTTCCTGGTCTATGGGGAAGATGGCGCAGGTGGAGCCGTACTCCGGGCTCATGTTGCCCAGCGTGGCCCGGTTCGCGAGCGGCACATTGGCCACGCCGGGACCGAAGAACTCAACGAACTTGCCCACCACGCGGGTCTTGCGCAACAGTTCGGCCACGGTGAGCACCAGGTCTGTGGCGGTGGTGCCCTCGAGCAGTTCGCCGGTCAGCTTGAAGCCCACCACCTGCGGGACCAGCATGCTCATGGGCTGGCCCAGCATGGCGGCCTCCGCCTCGATGCCGCCCACACCCCAGCCCAGCACGCCCAGGCCGTTGACCATGGGGGTGTGCGAGTCAGTGCCCACGAGGGTGTCCGGATAGGCCTGCCTGACGCCGTCGTGGTCCCTGGTGAACACGACACGGGACAAGTATTCGAGATTGACCTGGTGGCAGATCCCGGTGTCCGGGGGGACCACCAGAAAGTCGTTGAACGACTGCTGTGCCCAGCGCAGCAGCTGGTAGCGCTCCTGGTTGCGCTTGAATTCATACTCGGAGTTGATGGAGAACGCGTTGGGCACGTTGAAAACGTCCGCGATCACCGAGTGGTCAATGACGAGTTCCCCGGGGATCAGCGGGTTGATCTTCCTTGGATCCCCGCCCAGGTCGGACATCGCGTCCCGCATGGCCACCAGGTCGACCACACAGGGGACGCCGGTGAAGTCCTGCATCAGGACCCGGGCCGGGGTGTACTGGATTTCCGCGTTAGCTTCCGCCGCAGGGTCCCAATTCCCGACGGCGCTGACTTGTTCGGCCGTGACGAGCCGGCCGTCCTCATTCCGGAGCAGGTTCTCCAGCAGGACCTTCAGGCTGTACGGCAGCCTGGCCGAGCCGGACACCTTGTCCAGCCGGTATATTTCGTAGTCCTGGTCATCAACCGTGAGCCCACTGCGTGCGTCGAAACTGTTGGAAGACATGTCGATCCTTTGCTCATTAACCCTTTTAGGCCCACCATAGCCATAAGCGCACCGATAGCAAGGGCGTGCAGGATGGCCTTGGGTGGGGCCGTTTTTGACACAATGGTTGCCACCGCCCGCCGCACCTGAGGAGCCTGCCATGAAGTTCGTTCTTGAAGTTGTCCTGGACGCCGTTAAAGAGGCGCCCGCCGAGGAGCTGGGACGGATCCTGCACTATTGGGCGGGAAACGTCGGCCACCACCCGCTGGAACCCGGCTCGGGTGAAGCCATCATGGACAGCGCCTACACCGCCGTTGGCTCGTGGCGGATCGAGGACGGCCAATGAGTGCCCGATTCCACGGAGCCACCGGGGGCAGGCTGTTGTACACGGACGCCTACGTCCGGAAGGCCGTGGCCGCCGTTTTGGAGGCCGATACCCTGCCCGCCATTGTCCAGGCGGGCCACCCGGTGCTGCGCGCCCAGGCCGTGGCCTTCACCGGCCAGCTGCCGGCGGCGCAGCTGGCCAGGCTCATCGAGGTCATGCGGGACACCATGCACGCCGCCCCCGGGGTCGGGCTGGCCGCCCCGCAAATAGGCATCCCCCTGCAGCTGGCCGTCCTCGAGGACCTTTATGACGTCCCGGAGGAGAACGCCGAAGCCCGCGACCGCCGGCCGTTGGACTTCTTCGCCATCCTCAACCCGCACTACACCGCGGTGGGAGCTGAAACGGCGTCGCACTATGAAGGCTGCCTCTCCATGTCCGGCTGGCAGGCCGTGGTGGACCGCGCCGCCACCATTGACCTGGCCTACGACGATGAAAACGGCGCCGCGGCAATGCTGCGACTCGCGGGGTGGCAGGCACGGATTGTCCAGCATGAGACAGACCACCTCGCCGGCACCATGTACCTGGACAAGGCCCACACTCGGTCCCTGGCCTCCAACGCCGAGTACGCTGCCAACTGGTCCCTGCCCGACATTGCCGAAGCCCGCGAGACCCTGCACTTTTGAGCCTGCACGTCCGGGCCGGCCCGCCCGCCTAGGATGAATTCATGGACAACCGTGCGCTCGACGCCCTCATCTGCCCTGTCTGCGGACTGGAATTCATGGAGGTCCTGCCCGGGGAGATGTCACTGGTGTGCATCGACGGGCACACCTTCGACATCGCACGCCAGGGGTACGTCAACCTGCTGACCGGGCATGGCACCAAATTCACCCAGGACACCGCAGCCATGGTGGCCGCGCGCGACGAGTTCCTCGACGCCGGCCACTACCGGGCACTGGCCGACGCGCTCGCAGGCACGGTGGAGCACATACTGGCGGCCGCCCGCAGCGGGGCGGCCAGCCCCGCACACCGACCGCTCATCCTCGATGCCGGCACCGGAACGGGCTGGTACCTGCAGCAGCTGCTGGCACGCCGTGGGGATGGCGGGCTGCTGGAGACCGTCGCAGGCGCGGATGCTGACGCGGACGCCAACGCGGGTGCGGGTGCCGAACCGGCCGTCGACGCCATCGGGCTGGACATTTCCAAGTTCGCACTGCGCCGGGCGGCCCGCCGCAACCCCCTCGCCGCAAGCCTGGTCTGGGACCTGTGGCAGCCGCTGCCCATGGAAGCCCACCGGGCCGACGTCGTCCTGGTGGTTTTCGCACCGCGCAACGCCGCGGAGTTTGCGCGGGTGCTCACGCCGGCAGGGCGGCTGGTGGTGGTGACGCCGCGGCCCGGGCACCTGGCGGAGATCGCCCGGCAGGCCGGCATGCTCGGCATCCACCCGGAAAAGGACGCGGCCCTGGCGGCATCCCTGGCATCCCACTTTGAGCTCGAAAGCAGCCAGCCGGTGACGGCCGCCCTGCGCCTGACCGTGGCGGACATCGCCAACGTGGCGCTGATGGGGCCGGCCGGGCACCACCTGGATCCACGGGAGCTGGACCGCACCGTGGCAGGGCTGCCGAAATGGACGGATGTCACGGCCGAATTCACCATTTCAGTGTTCCGCCGGCTTCCCTGACGCCTGCCGCTTCGTCGTAGGTTCGCAACGTGGGGCTGTTTCCATGGTTCCATCCATGGTGCTGACGTGGTCGCAGGGTAGCCGCAGCGATTTCCGGCGTGGGATGACGTTTGGGCTGGTTTTAGCCGTTGGACCGGTAGTTGGGCGTTGGAGCTGGTGTTAGCCGTTGGACCGGTAGTAACAACGGCCTTTTGGTTGCCAACACCAGCCCAAACGTATCTGCCGCTGCGTGCTCCCATTCAACTGAAGCCTGGCCGCACTGCCGGTCTGTATCCCGCCTCAATCATCGAGAAAGCAGCCGGGATCCGGGGAAACTACCCGCATGAACCGCGGCGAGGGCCTGCGTTTGCGAGGGCAAGTTGTGTGGGCCCACTGCCGCGAGGGACCCGCTGTGAACTCGCCAGCAGCAGGAGCGGACGGGGAATATCACAAACCTCAACGAAGGGGATGGTCGCCTTCACCGGAGCAGAGGGCGCCTTCGGCCGGCTGCACCGGCGCGGGAGTCCTGACGTCCACCAGGCGGGACTTGGCGGAGCTGCCGTGCAGGTCCACGTGGAGCCACTTCAGCGTTACCTGGGTTAGCGGCCCCACGCCAAGGGCAAACGCCGCCGTGCCGGCGCCCACCACGCCACCCATGAAGAACCCCACCACCACCACGGTTAGCTCAATGCCCGTGCGGATCACCCAAACCGGCCTGCCCGTGACTCGCACCAGGCCGGTCATCAGGCCATCGCGCGGACCGGGACCCAGGCCGGCGCCAATGTAGAGGGCGGTGGCGAAGGCCAGGATGAACAGGCCCGCTCCAAAGAGCAGGCACTGCAGGAAAAGGTGGTTGGCCTGCGGGATGAGCGCCAGCCCGAGGTCGGCGAAGACGCCGACCAGCACGGCGTTGGCGAAGGTGCCGAAGCCGGGCCTTTGCCTGATCGGTATCCAGAACAACAGCACGATCCCACTGATGATGATGGTGCACAGGCCAAAGGAGATCCCGGTGGTCCGTGAGGCGCCCTGGGCAAACACGTCCCACGGGGAGGCACCGATGTTGCCGCGGATCATCAACGAGATGGCGATCCCGTACAGAAAGAGGCCAACCACCAGGCGGGCCAGGCGGACGGGGAGGTTTGGGGTTGTGACGAGGCGGGGCATGGAACAAGTTTAGCCAAACTGGCCTTATGCACTAGGGCCAATTGCCCTAAGGTGGCTTTATGAACACTCTTGTCACCGGACGGCGCCTGGCGCGGGAACTGGGCGAATGGCGGTCCGCGGGGCCGGCCTACCGTGCACTGGCGGACAGGATACGGGTCCTGCTGATGGACGGACGACTTTCCAGCGGCGCGCGCCTTCCCGCCGAACGGGAACTCAGCACTGCCCTGGCGCTGAGCCGGACCACCGTGGCCGCCGCCTATTCCAAGCTGCGCGACGATGGATACCTCGCCAGCGTTCGCGGTTCCGGCAGCACGCTGGTCCTGCCCGGGCGCGAGCGCGGTGAACACACTCTGCACAACGGCCTTCCGCTGGACTTCACCAAGGCCACAGCACCCGCCTACCCTGGCATGGCTGCCGCCTACCTCGCCGCCGCGCAGGAGATGCCCGGCTACCTGACCCGCGACGGCTTTGACATGGTGGGCCTGCCGGACCTGCGTGAGGCGATCGCGCAAAGCTACCGGGACCGCGGCCTGCCAACATCCCCAGACCAGGTCATGGTGACGGTGGGTGCACAGCATGCGCTGAACCTGGTGACCCGCACCCTCTACTCCCCCGGCGAACGGATCCTGGTGGAACAACCCACCTATCCGCACGCGCTGGACACCTTTGCCTCCGTGGGTGCGCGCATCCTGGCGTTCCCGGTGCGGCAGGACGGTGGCTGGGACCTGCCGGAGGCACTGCTGCAGATCCGCCGCGCCGCGCCGAGCATGGCGTTCCTGATGCCCGACTTCCACAATCCCACCGGCATGAGCATGACCATCCCGGAACGTGAATACCTGGCCGCCGCCGCCGGACGGGAGGGCACCGTGCTGGTGGCCGACGAAACCACGGCACTGCTGGACATTGACCGCGGCGCGCTTCCGCCGCTGGCCTGCTTCTCCCCCAGCGTCATCACGCTGGGTTCCCTGGGCAAGATTGCCTGGGGCGGGCTGCGGATCGGCTGGGTCCGGGCGTCCCGGGAAGTCCTCGCCAGGCTCCTGCGCAACCGCCCGTCGTCGGACTTGGGGACGCCTTTGTTTGAGCAGCTCGTGGCCACCTCCCTGGTCCGTGACCTGCCACAGCTGGCAGCCAGCCGCAGCCTGGACCTGAGGATTGGGCGGGACACGCTCGTTGCCCTGCTGACGGAGCAGTTGCCGCAATGGGACGTCGTCGTGCCCGACGGCGGGCTGTCCCTGTGGATCAACACCGGCACTGTCTCCACCTCGGCCCTGGCGCTGGCCGCGCGCAATGAAGGTCTGGGACTGGTTCCGGGGCCGCGGTTTGGACTGGATGGGGCCTTTGAACGGTTCCTGCGCCTGCCGTTTGGCAACGGCGCCGGGCAATTGCGCGACGGCGTTGCCATACTGGGGCGGATCAGCCCCCAGGTTGGGCCCGATCCCTTGAAGATGCCACTGCAGGCGGTGATCTAATCGGGATATTCCCACACATACGTAGTAGGCTGGATTATACGTTAAGTCACAAAGGGGGACTCAATGCTCCAATGGATCAATGACTTCGGCTGGATCATCTGGCTGACAGTCTTCCTGCTGCTGGCCGTCGCTGAAATGCTGACGCTGAACCTATACTTCATCCTGATGTCCGTCGGCGCCCTTGCCGCACTGGTGGCATTCCTGTTCCACGCCGACCTGTGGCTGCAGATTGTCATCTTCTGCGTGGTTGCCCTGGCCACCACGGTGCTGATCAGACCCCTCGCACTGGCGCATCTGCGCCGCGGGCCGGCCGATTCGCTCTCCAATATTGAGCGCCTCATCGGGCACCAGGCCGTCGTCCTGGAAGCGGTCGGCGCGAATCGCGGACTCGTTAAGATCGGTGGGGATGTCTGGACCGCGCGGACTCGCGGCGGGGTTGACGTCCCGGCCGGCGCCTCGGTTGAGGTCTCCGCCATCGACGGCGCCACGGCCATTGTCAGCTTCCCCAATGTGCATAAAACCACCGGAACCGCCACAACAACCGCCTAGCACCCTCAGGCTGAGGCTGCCGGGCGAGACCTTTCCTGCGCCAAAAGGCGCACGGGATACGCGTTCTTCACATAGAAAAGAGGGGATTTCATGCCAGATGGAGCCGGAGCAGTAGTGTGGCTTTTCGTTGTTATTGTCCTGCTGATATTCGTAGTCATTGTCCTCGTTCGCTCGGTGCGGATCATCCCGCAGGCCCGGGCCGGGGTCGTGGAACGGCTGGGCAAGTACCAGCGCACGCTCAATCCGGGCCTGACGGTGCTGATTCCGTTCGTGGACCGGCTGCTGCCGCTGCTGGATCTTCGCGAGCAGGTTGTCTCCTTCCCGCCCCAGCCGGTCATCACCGAGGACAACCTGGTGGTGTCCATCGACACAGTGGTCTACTTTCAGGTCACCGACCCGCGGGCTGCCACCTACGAGATCGCAAACTATATCCAGGCCGTTGAACAGCTGACCACCACCACCTTGCGTAACGTGGTCGGCGGCCTGAACCTGGAAGAGGCGCTGACCTCCCGTGACCAGATCAACGGGCAGTTGCGCGGCGTGCTTGATGAGGCCACAGGCCGCTGGGGCATCCGCGTCAGCCGCGTTGAGCTCAAGGCCATTGACCCGCCCCTGTCCATCCAGGACTCCATGGAAAAGCAGATGCGCGCCGAACGAGACCGCCGCGCCGCGATCCTGACGGCCGAGGGCACCAAGCAGTCTGCCATTTTGACTGCTGAAGGTGAGCGCCAATCCTCCATCCTGAAGGCCGAAGGCGATGCCAAGGCCGCCATTCTCCGCGCCGACGGTGAGTCGCAGGCCATCCAGAAGGTCTTCGACGCCATCCACAAGGGCAACCCGACGCAGAAGCTGTTGGCCTACCAGTACCTGCAGACCCTGCCCAAGATTGCCTCCGGTTCCTCGAACAAGCTGTGGATCATTCCCAGCGAGGTGGGCGAGGCCCTGAAGGGAATCGGCAACGTCCTGGGGAACACCGCCGCAGACGGCGACAGCGACGACGCGTCCGACGTCGCGCGCGAGGCCCAGCCGTAAGCCTCCGGGTGAAACCGGCACCATCTGCATCAACCGCACGGCCAAGCACGTATAATGGGTGTTTGGCCGTGCGGCGTTTTCCCCGGCCACATTTTCATGCATTGGAGGGAACGGCGGAACATACGCGCCCGGCAATGCGTTGAACCAATGACGAACAAGGTTCCTGCAGGCCGCCCGTACGTGGGCAACGGGAACCGAGCCGGTTCGCCTTGTGAACCGGCAACAACATGAGGGAGAAGTCATGAGCGATCGCAGCTTGCGAGGCATGCGCCTGGGCGCACAGAGCATGGAGACCGAATCAGGGGTGGAGCCGGCACCCCGTCAGCGTGTGGAATACCGCTGCGCCGATGGCGAGCAGGTGTTCGTGACGTTCTCATCCGAGGCGGAAATCCCCCCGGTGTGGGTTTCCAAAACAGGCAAGGAGGCACTGCTCGTCAATGGCGAGGCACCCGACACCTCCAACGACAAGCCCGTGCGCACGCACTGGGACATGCTGCTGGAACGCCGGTCGCTGCCGGAGCTTGAGACCATCCTGGCCGACCGCCTAACCATCCTGCGCGAGAAGCGCGGCGAGAAGGTCTAGTCCCCGGAAATGCCCGAGCGCAAATGACGCCCCTGAGATGATTCTCAGGGGCGTCATTTATTCAGACTGGAATCTGTGTTGCAGTAGGTACATTAAAACCGCTTCGGAGAGCGCTATCCAATGCAATATCTGCAACACAGATGTTATTTGTTGCGGCCTGTCAGCTTGTTCCAGCGGGCGGCCAGGCCCCACTTGGTGACATTGACCATGGCCTCCTGGACGATGTTGCCGCTCATCTTGGAGGCCCCAAATTCGCGCTCCACAAAGGTAATCGGCACCTCCACCACTGTCAAGCCCTTCTGGCAGACCCGCCAGAGCATGTCCACCTGGAAGCCGTAGCCCACGGAGTCCACCGCGTCCAGGTCCAGGGCCTCCAGCGTGCTGCGGCGGAAGGCCCGGTATCCGCCGGTGATGTCCCGCACGGAGATGCCCAGCAGGATGCGGGAGTAGAGGCTGCCGCAGGTGGAGATCAGCTTGCGGTGCAATGGCCAATTGACCACCTTGCCGCCGGGGACCCAACGGGAACCGAGCACCAGGTCTGCGCCCTGCTCCACCGCCTCCAGCAGTAGAGGCAGCTGCTCGGGCTGGTGGGAGCCGTCGGCATCCATTTCCACCAGAACGTCGTAGCCGGCTTCCATGCCCCAGGCAAAGCCGGCCAGGTAAGCGGCGCCCAGCCCCTCCTTGCCCGCGCGGTGCAGCACGTGCACCTGGGGGTCGGCGGCGGCAAACCCGTCAGCGATGCGGCCGGTGCCGTCCGGGCTGTTGTCGTCGGCAATCAGTACGTCAACATACGGAACTGCCGAGCGCAGCCGCGTCAGAGTCTTGGGCAGGGACTCAAGCTCGTTGTAGGTGGGAATGATTGTCAGGACACGCAACAGGGGTGCCTTTCCGTAGGAAAGTGTATAAGGGCAGTGCAGGCAACGGCAGAGCAAGGGGTCGGCACCGACCATCGCCGCCACGTGACGAAGCATCCCATGGAATGCAGCCGGCGCGCGGAGCCAAGTCCCCATTATAGGTGACGGAACGTTGCCGGCCGCTCCCGGAACTGGGCCGGAGCGAGGCCGGAGCGGAATATGCCGGGGGCCAGCACGGGCAAAAAGGGCTGGAAGTAGAGATAAGCCCACGCGCCTTCGGGCCAAACGGGGCTGCGGCCAAGGACCAACCGTCCCGTTTGTTTTCTACTGGCGCGTGAACTTATCTCCCGAGCACCGGAACGGGGTAAGGCCGAATCCGGCTGGGATCCCCCATTGGGGTGGTCCGCTCTAATAGAAACTAATTCCCACCGCCCTGGCTGTCAACACGGCGCTGACCTGCGGTGATGGATATTGCTGCAGGTCAGGCCGTGGTGCCGGCGCAGCGAATGTTCTCCGCGTCCCGGCGTGTTGTGCCTTTGTTCGGCGTGGCGGATCCTAGGCGAAATCACCCGCCGCATAGAGCTCCCGCCCGCGGTGCACGGTTTGCAGGCAGCGGGGGCTGTGGTCCGTGTCCAGGGCGGGCAGCAGGGGCGTGCCGGCACGCGCGTCGGTGGACCAGGACTGCACGCGCTCATCGGCCACCTGAACCATGAGCTGGTCGATTTCCCAGAGGGCGAAGGTGGCCGGCGCACCCGGGGCGAGCTGCCCCAGCATCGGGTCGGACCCGCGGGCGGCCCGCCAGCCGGCGCGGGTGTGTCCTATGAACGCTGCCCTGGCGGATATGCGTTGTGCCGGCTGGTGATGGTTCAGCGCCGCTCGCACGCTGGCCCAGGGGTTGAGGGGGGTGACCGGCGCGTCGGAACCGAAGCAGATCGGCACCCCGGCCTCGTAGAATCCCGCCACGGGGTTGAGCGTTGCGGCCCTCTCCCCACCCAGGCGCCGGGCATACATGCCCTCTCCCCCGCCCCACAGGGCGTCAAAGACGGGCTGGACGGAAACTGTCACGGCGTGATGGGCCAATGCCGCCATGGCGGCGGCGTCCACCATTTCGGCATGTTCGAAGCGGTGCCCGGCGGCGCGGACCTTATCCAGCCCAACCCGTTCGGCCGCACGCGCCAGGCCTTCGGCGGCAATGGCCATGGCGCCGTCGCCAATGATGTGGAATCCCCCGGAAATGCCCAGTTCGGACGTGGCGGCCAGATGGTCGGCCACCTGCCCGGCGTCCAGGTAGGCCTGGCCGTGGTTGCCGGCTGCGCCAGCGGGAAGGTCGGCGTAGGGTCCGCGCAGGAACGCCGAACGCGAGCCCAGCGAGCCGTCAATGTTCAGGTCCCCGGCCAGTCCCAGCACGGGCGTGCCAAGCGACGCCAGCAGCTCGTGTGCCTCCTGAGCACTGGAAACGGCCTGTCCCCAATACGGCAGGACCTGCGGCAGGGCCGCCGGCGCATCGGCGGCCGTTAATGCGGCCAGCGCCGCCAGGTCCTCAGGGGAACCCACATGCGGGGCGGCCATCTCGGCCAGCGCCACATAGCCGTTGGCCGCGGCGTGGCGCAGGGCCCGTTCCTGCGCGCGCCGGCGGCTGCCAGCGTCAAGCCGGCGGGTGGCGTCCCGGGCCGCGGCATGGGCGGGCCCGGTCACCAGTCCGCTCCCGTCCCAGCCGCCCAGGTTCGCCAGCCCGCACCGTTGCGCCAGGGCGGAGGAGACAACGCCTGAGTGCACGTCCACGCGCGCCAGGTAGACTTCGCGGCCGCCGGTGGCTCGGTCGAGCTCAACCGCCGCCAGCGGGCGCTGCTCGGCCCAGGCGGAGTCGTCCCAGCCGTGCCCCAAGACCACGCCCGACCCGGCGGCTGCGGCTGCTGCAACCAGGTCCAGCGCCTGCGCCACGGAACGGGCGCCGGACAGGTCAACGGATTCCAGGGCCAGGCCTGTCTCCGTCACGTGGACGTGTGAGTCCACAAAGCCCGGCGTGATGAGCGCACCGTCGAGGTCCACCAGCCGCATGCGGGCGTCCAGCAGCGAGGCGGCCGCATGCTCGGAGCCCACCCACGCCACGGTGCCGCCGTCAACCAGCATGGCCGTGGCGAACGGGTCGGCGGCGCTGTAGACGGAGCCGTTGCGGTACATGGTCAATGACATGGTGGTGGGGTCCTTTCAAAAAACGGATTCCCGGCGGGTCCGGGACGGGGACAGCAAAAATTGCGGCTATTGAACAACCGTCGTGTAGGCAACCACGCCGCGCCGGATCAAGCCGATGGCCGCACTGCACAACCGGGAGAACTCCCGCTCCATTCCCGGCACCTTGCCCAGCTGGTCCAGCAGGTCCACCACCTGTTTGGTCCAGCGCACAAAGTCGCCGGCCGCCAGTTCGGTGCCCTTGAGTGCTTCCTGCAGGGACCGGCCCCTGGCCCATTTGTACATGGGCCACACCAGCCCGAGTTCCGGCTCCCCCGTCAATGGCAGCCGGTGGGACTCCTCGGCGTCCTCCAGCACGGACCACAGGCGCACCACGGCTTCCACTGACGTTTCCAGGCTGACGCTGGGCATCCGGGGCCGGGTGCCGCCGTCGTCCCGCTTGGCCTGGAAGACCACGGCGGAGGCAAAGGCGGCCAGCTCGGCGGCGTCCAGGTCGCCAAAGGCGCCGTCGCGCAGGGCGAGGGCTATGAGCAGGTCCTTTTCACCGTAGACGCGCCGCAGCCGCTGGCCGTCGGGGCTGGGACGCAGGTCACCGGCGTCGTCCGTCTCTACAAAGCCGTAGGCGGCGAGCAGGTCGGTGACCCGGTCAAACGTCTTGGCAATGGTGTTGGTGCGCTGCGCGATGGCACGGACCAGGCCGTCGGTTTCGCGGCGCAGCTTCCACCAGCGCTCGGACCACCGGGCGTGTTCCTCCCTGTCCGGGCAGCCGTGGCAGGGGTGCGCACGCAGGGCCCTGCGCAAGGTGTCGATGGCTTCGTCCTGGCTGCGCGCGGAGTCCGGAACGGTGAACGCGGATGACCTCTCCGGGCGCAGGGACCCGCTGCCGGCCACGGCGTCCTGGACCTGCTGCGCCAGGTTCCGCCTGTCCTTGGGCAGCTTCGCGTTGAAGCCCTTGCCGATGCGCACGCGGGCCACCGAAACGGCAGGGCCGTCGAGTTCATGGATGCCCAGGCGCCGCAGTTCCCTGCCCGCCGTCAGGATCCCGGGGCGCGGCTCGCGGGCGTGGGGATCGGACTCAAGTACGACGGCGGGCCCCGGGTTCCGGCCGGCCGGCACCATCACCACATCCCCGGGACGCAGCGTGGCCAGGGATTCCGCCACCAGAGCCCGGCGCTGCTTCGCCTTGGTCCTGGACGCGCCGGATTCGTGGTCGGAAAGTTCTCGGCGGAGCTTGGCGTATTCGGTGAAGTCGCCCAAGTGGCAGCTCATGGCCTTTTCGTAGCCGGCAAGGGACTCCTCGCGGGAGCGTACCTGGCGGGCGAGGTCCACCACTGACCTGTCGGCCTGGAACTGCGCGAAGGAGGATTCCAGGATGTCCCGGGTGCGGCGGCGGCCGAACTGGGCCACCAGGTTCATGCTCATGTTGTAGGTGGGCCGGAAACTGGAATTTAGCGGGTAAGTGCGCCGGGAGGCCAGCCCGGCGACGGCGGTGGGGTCCGTGCCCGGCTGCCACAGCACCACGGCGTGACCCTCCACATCGATGCCCCGGCGCCCGGCCCGTCCGGTGAGCTGGGTGTACTCCCCCGCCGTGATGCCCACGTGGGCCTCACCGTTGTACTTTTCCAGTTTTTCCAGCACCACGGTGCGGGCGGGCATGTTGATGCCCAGGGCCAGCGTCTCGGTGGCAAAGACCGCCCGCACCAGCCCGTCGGCAAACAGCGACTCCACCACTTCCTTGAAGCTGGGCAGCATGCCGGCGTGGTGGGCGGCCAGGCCCCGCAGCAGCCCGTCGCGCCAGCCCCAGTAGCCCAGGACCTCGCGGTCCGAATCGGGCAGATCGGCGCATGCGGCGTCGACGCGGCGGGCGATTTCCTCACGTTCGCCCGGGGTGGTGAGCCACAGGCCGGCGGCGGCACATTGCTCCACGGCGGCGTCGCAGGCAGCGCGGGAGAAGATGAAGGTGATGGCAGGCAGCAGGTCCCGGCTTTCCAGCGCTCGGATTACCTGCGGCCGTGAAGCCCGCTTGACCATTCCGCCGTCGGACGGCGCGTGGCCGGCGAAGGATCCGCCGCCCCTCTTGTCCCTGCCGCCCCTGCGGTCCCGCCGGCCCGGCCGGGATCCGTAGCCGCCCCGGTTTGGGCGGCCCGATTCGCTGCGGGCCAGCTTCAGCAGTTCCGGATTGACCTTGAAGCGCCCTGCCGCGGTGGTGGCGTCCGCCCCGTCCCCAAGTTCCGCCGCGATCTCGTCGAAGGACTGGTTGGTGGCGAACAGGTCCACGATGTCACGCTGAACCATGACGTGCTGCCAGAGCGGGACCGGCCGGTGTTCGGAGACCACCACGGCCGTGTCGCCGCGGACGGTGCCGAGCCAGGCACCAAATTCCTCGGCATTGGAGACGGTGGCGCTCAGCGACACCACGGCAACTTCCGTGGGGAGGTGGATGATGACTTCCTCCCAGACGGCACCCCGGAACCTGTCCGCCAGGTAGTGGACCTCGTCCATGACCACGTAGGCCAGCCCGGACAGCGTGTCTGAGTCGGCGTACAGCATGTTGCGCAGCACCTCGGTGGTCATGACCACCACGGGTGCCTCGGAGTTGATGCTGGTGTCCCCGGTCAGCAGCCCCACGTTCCCGGAGCCGTACTTGCGGGCCAGTTCCTGGTACTTTTGGTTGCTCAGCGCCTTGATGGGGGTGGTGTAAAACGCCTTGTAGCCGCGGGCCAGTGCCAAATACACGGCAAACTCGCCCACAATGGTCTTGCCGGCCCCGGTGGGTGCCGCGACCAAGACACCGCGGCCGGCCTGTACGGCACGGCACGCGGTGAGTTGGAACTGGTCAAGGTCAAAGTCATGGCTCTGCCTGAAGGCACCGAAGTCGGTGCCGGCATCCGCTGAATTGTCCTTGGCCGCAGCGTAGCGCTCGGCGGGTGTTGCGGGCTGATTCATCGGCATTCTTCCAGCCTATGCCAGCGCGTGCGGTGCCCGTGACAGGGACAAGCGCAGGCTAGGGGCCTTCGATCTCGGACAAGGGTGAGGCAGTGTCAGCCGTTGCCTCGGTCTCCTGTGTTTTTTTTGCGTTCCTGCGGTCCCGGCGCTTGTCGTTGAGAATGCAGAGGCCGATGGCGCCGAAGTACAGCACCAGCAACGGGATGGCCAGGAAGAACATGGACATGACGTCCGAGCCCGGGGCGGCCATGGCCGAGACAATGGTGACGCCCAAAATGGTGAAGCGCCAGGCCTTCAGGTAGGTCTTCCCCCGGACGAGGCCCACGGCGTTGAGGGCGAACAGCAGCACGGGAACCAGGAAGGCCACACCCATGAACAGCATCAGCTGCATGGCAAAGCGCAGGTAGTCCAGTGCGTCCAGGATGTTGGATCCGCCCGGGGGCGTAAACGACGTCATGGCGCGGACAATGTTGGGCCAGATGATCCAGCCGGCATACACCCCGGCCAGGAACAAAGGCACCGACGCAGCCATGTAGGACAGCGTGTAGCGGCGTTCCTTCTTGGTGAGCCCCGGTGTGATGAAGGCCCACAGCTGGTAGATCCACACCGGCGAGGCGATAACCAGGCCCAGGATGAGCGAGATCTGCAGCTTCAGGTCAAAGGATGTGGTGACCCCGGAATAGTTCAGCGACATGAAGGTGTGCCGTTCCGCGACCATTTGCACCAACGGGGCGGTCAGAGCCGCCATCAACGGCACGTAAAGGATCCAGCCGATGACGATGCCCGGGATCATGGCCAGGGCGCTCTTGAACAGCCGGTTCCTTGCCTCAATCAGGTGTGCCTTAAGCGGCATCCTGCCTTCGGGGTTGGCTTTGCGGCCCTTCGACGCGTTCACCGGCTCTGCGAGAGCTTCTATGACTGGGCGCCGGTGCCCGTGCCGGCACCGTCGCCTGACGTGCTGCCCGGCTGAGTCGGGTTGTTGACGATCTTGCCCTCAACGGGCGGTTCCGGCGTGGCGGCGGGAGCGCCGGCAGGCGGGGTGTCCTTGCCGTCGTTCTTCATTTCCTTGACCTCGGACTTGATGATCCGCATGGACTGTCCCAGGCTTCTGGCCATGCCAGGGAGCTTCGGTGCGGCAAACAGCAACACGACCACAATGATGAGGACAATGATGACAGCCGGGTTCTCAAATATTCTTCCCACGGTTTAACGCCTTTCCTTTTGGTTCATCCTACGTCTTCAAGTGCATTGATGTCGCGCAAGGATTGGAGCTGTCCGCGTTCTTTCCTGCGGGCGACGCGCCGTTGAAGTCGGGCAAAACGCCGTTCTTCCTTGGCAGCTAGGTAATCATCCTTCATTTGTTCCGGTGTTGCAAAGATCGCCGCGCCCGGCACCGCCGTCCGCACTGCCGTCGGCTTTTGTGCAGCGGCACGCTCGCGGTCCGCCCAGTGGGCGCTCAGTTCATCGCCCACTGCCGTGACGGCGTGCAGCGTCTTCGTTCCGTCCCGCCACACCTTCAAGCCCATCAGTACGACGAAGAGCAAGGCCAGCGCCACGAGCGCAACCCAAATTACAATCCATGACCACCAAGGCATAGCTCGAGTCTAGCCATCCAGTCTGGGTGTAGGCGGTACGCTTTCGCCCACAGCGTGATCGCCCGCATAGCCGGCCAGCGCCGCTGCCAGCCAGTCCTGGACCTGGACCCGGACGTTCGCCGGCCCCGCCACCTGCGCGTGCCCGGCCAGCCTGGCCATGAGTGGCGCCACCGTGCTGACATCTCCCACCAGGATCCGCAAGCCCAAAAGCGGCGGCTGCTTCCCGCTGGATGTTTCGTTGGGTCCGCCGGGTTCGGCCGGAACTTCGTGCAGCACGCCGTTGTAGGCCGGTGCCAGGCGGCGGGCCGTGGTGGCGTCAGCCAGCAGCTGGATCTCTGTGTCCCCGGCGCCAGGTGTGTAGGCGCCGTCCGGACGGCCAGGGTCCGGCCGCATGGACTGCACCTGCGGTCCGGCCGCGGCCAGGGACCGGATGTTCTCCACCCTGAAGCTGCGCAGCCCGCCCGCCGTGCGGCACCAGGCGCGCACATACCACGTGGAGTCGATGGAGAAGATCCGGCGCGGTTCAATGATGCGCTCGGTGTATTCATCACGGCGGCGCACCAGGTACTTCATGCCTGCTGCCGTCCGGTCGCGGATCATGGCCTGCAGGGCCGCGATGGTCTCCAGCTCCGTGCCTGTCACCAATTGCAGTGCGACGGCGTCCGCGAGCCAGGCGTCCCGGCCCGCCACGCGCTTGACGGCGTCAATGGCCGTGTGCAGGGAGCCGGCCTCGCTGCTGCCGGAAACGGCTGTCAGTGCTTCCAGGCCGACCAGCAGCGCGCATGCCTCCTCCTGGGTCAGGCGCAGCGGAGCGGAGAGGGTTTCGGCGTCCCGGATGAACACCTGGCCCCGCTCGGTCACGACATCCATCAGGTCTCCGTGCAGGTAGCCGGGCAGGCCGGTGACGCTGAGGGTATCCAGGTCGCGGGCCAGCTGGGCAGGGGCCAGGTTGAATTCGGCGGCAAGTTCTGTTTCGGGAATCCCGGGGTTGGCGACCAGGAACGGCGCCATGGACAGCAGCCTGAGCAGGCGGTCGCGGGAATCGGCCCGCTTCACGGAGCCGCGTTGAACCTCGGGTCCGAATCCGCCGGGCACCACGCCCCGGGCCGCAGCGTCTGCCGCCTGAAGCCGCTGCACCACGGACCGGCGCAGCAAAGCCGGTTCCCGCACAACAGCCTGGGCACCGAGGGAGGCAAGGTCGTCAGCCATCAGTTCGGGTTCCCGGTAGGAGATGGAAAGAAGTTCGGTACCCGGACGTGACCCGGCGCCGGCGATGGCGGTGCCTTCCCGGCTGCGCAGGTGGTGCGCCCCGTCCGTGGGCACCTCGACGAGTGCGCTGGCCGGTTCCCCGGTGCCCAGGCCTTCCAGTACCTGGGCAATGGAGAATCCTTCCGGGCGCTCAAAGTGCCCCGTACTGTCAATGGCCACCTCGGAGGAGATGCGAGAAAGCCGGAAGTTTCTCGGGGCGTCCCTGTCTACGTCAAATCCGGAAAGGTACCACTCACCGTACTTGCTGCCCAGGCCCCAGGGCCGGACGGTCCTGGTGGCGGTTTCTGCGGCACCGGCGCCCCGATAGCCAAAGGACACCGGGTGGCCGTTGCGCAGCGCTGCCCACAGGGGTTCGAAGGCCGGTTCCAGGGTGCGGATGCGGGACTGCACGATGGTGTCGTCGTCGTACCATCCCAGCCCGGCGCGGGTGGCAACCTTGCGCAGGGCGGATTGGGCCGCCTCACTGAAGGCCGCCCCGCTCCACACGTTCGCGGCGACAGCCAGCATCATCATGGACTGTTCGTCGAGGCGGATCTCCGGGACCCGATAGTCGGCCGGGTCGATGCGGTAGAGGGTCTGCTCCTGCTCGTCGTCGTCAAAACTGGTGGCGGAGATGATGGGAATGCCCACCTGGCGCAGGGTGTCCTTGTCGCGCTCGAACATGCGCTCAAAGGCCACCTGCAGCTTTTCCTCCCCGTCGGCGGTCCGGCCTGAGCCGGCATAGCCGTTGACGTTCTGGCGGATGAACTTCCTGCTCCGTCCGCGCCGGGTCCCCAGCAGCGCTATGACCAGGTTGAGCAGGCGTTCGACTGAATCGATTTTCGTTGGCACCCCACCAGACTACTGGGCGGCCGGGCAAATCCATGCTCCATGCCAACGACAACACCGGCCCCCAAGAAAAACCTGGGGGCCGGCGTCGGACATGGACTGCTGGCAGGTCAGCGCACGCCCACAAGGTCAACCACAAAGATCAACGCTTCGTTGGGGCCGATCGCTCCGCCGGCGCCGCGCGAGCCGTAGGCCAGCTCGGAAGGGATCTCCAGGCGGCGGCGGCCGCCGACCTTCATGCCGATCAGGCCCTGGTCCCAGCCCTGGATGACCTGGCCGACGCCGGCGCGGAAGTCCAGCGGCGTGCCGCGGCCCCAGGACGAGTCGAACTCTTCGCCGGAGGAAAAGGCAACGCCCACGTAGTGGGTGGACACGGTGCTGCCGGGGACAACTTCGGTACCCGTGCCCTCAATGATGTCCTCGATGACGAGTTCAGTGGGGACGGCGTGGTCCGGGAAATCAATCTCGGGCTTGGTACGGTCGAAATCGCGGGTGCCAAATGACATGGTGCTCCTTGGGTCTGGGGTGTGTGGATTACTTCTTCGCATCAATCTTAACAACAAACACCAGGGGCCCGGCAGGCTTGCCCGAATCCGGGGAGTCGCCGTAGGCCAGCGAGGACGGAATGGTCAGCAAAACCGTGGAGCCAACCTTTTGTCCGGCCAGGCCAAGGGTCCACCCCGGGATGACACTCTGGAGGCTGAAGTCGACGGGCGCGCCTTTGTCAAAGCTGGAATCAAACTTCTTGCCATCCGACCAGGTCCAGCCGGTGTACAGCGCGGAAACGGAGTCGGTGGCCTTGAGGACCTCGCCCTTGCCCTCCGTCAGGACCTGCACGGCCATGTTCGCGGGTGCGGCCTTCTTCGGGACGGTGATGCTGGGAATGCCCTTGGCGTCAAACTTTGCCGTGGGCAGTCCACCGGACTTTTCCAGGGCCAAGACGTCCTTGGCGCTCATGAGCTTGGCCGGATCCTTGGCGCTGGTGATCTGGAAGACGCTCATGGCGGCACCCCTGGCGGGCTGCGCCGCGGCGGTGGCCGTAGCTGCCACGGCGGGCGTGGCCGGGGTGCCATAGGCAATGTAGGCGCCGACCTTGGCACCGGTGAACGTGCTGTCGACCAGCGGGAACTGGCTCTTGAAGGTCTCGCTCAAAGTGATGGTGCTGCCGGCGTCCTGGGTAAAGTTCTCTCCGACGGTCTTTCCGGTGGTGGCATCCATGGCAATCTCGTGGAAGTCAACCACCTGGCCGTCCTTGACGGCAGCACCCGTGCCGTCCTTGACGATCTTCATGGACTCGGCGGTGATTTTCAGCGGCGACACAAAGGTGACCTTCGGAGCCTTCTTTTTGCCCTGGTCGGCCACCTTGACGGAGGAGAGCACTTCGGCATTGGCCGGCGGAATCGAGACCGAGGCGCCGGCGGTTGGGGAGTCACCCGGCTTCGCCTGTGTTCCCGCGCCACACGCGGTCACCACCAGCAGCAGGGGAAGGAGCAGTATAAGAAGTCGGCGCACAGAGAACACTTTCGATGGCAGGAATCGTGGGGATATCAAGGCCCCGCCTCCTATTGGGGCTCTGGGACCCGTTCAGCCTATCTCCCAAAGCTGAACAAAAGCTGTCCGTCCCTACTGCGTTGCGTCCTGGCCCCGCATCCCTGCCAGTGTTCCGGTCTCAGTAGTCTGGCCTCAGTAGTCCGGCCTCAGAGACGCGATCAGTTCATCGACGCGTTCGTCAGTGTTTTGGAACGGGTCCTTGCACAGGATGGTCTGGTGGGACCGGTCGTTGAGCTTGAGGTGCACCCAGTCCACCGTGTAATCACGGCCGGAGTCACGGGCCGCCTGGACGAAGCGGCCGCGCAGGTGGGCCCGCGTGCTGGGCGGAGCCTCGTCGACGGCGCGTGCAATGGCGTCGTTGCTGGTGACGCGTGCCGTGGCGCCGCGGCGTTCGAGCACGTTGAACAGGCCACGCTGTGGGGAGATGTCATGGTAGCGCAGGTCCAGCTGTGCCACGTTGGCCGAGCCCATGCCGACGTCGTGCCGGGCCGAGTAGGCTGCCAGCAGCTTGAGCTTGATCGCCCAGTCGATTTCGGTGTCGATGGCCGAATAGTCCTGGCTTTCGATGGCGTTCAGGGTGCGTTCCCACAGTTCGAGGATGCGCGGGACCAGCTCGTTGTGGGCGCCGTGTGAGCGGACAAAGCCGGTGACCTTCTCCAGGTAGTGGCGTTGGATGTCGATGGCGTTCATGGTGCGGCCGTCGGCCATCTTGACGGCGTGCTTGCCGGTGAGGTCATGGGAAATTTCGCGGATGCTGCGGATGGGATTTTCCATCCGCATGTCCGTCATGATGGTGCCGGCCTCGATCATGCGAAGGATCAGGTCCACGGTGCCGACCTTGAGCATCGTGGTGGTCTCGGACATGTTGGAGTCACCCACGATCACGTGCAGGCGGCGGTACAGCTCCGCGTCGGCGTGGGGTTCGTCGCGGGTATTGATGATGGGGCGGGACCGGGTGGTGGCGGAGGAGACGCCTTCCCAAATGTGGTCGGCGCGCTGGGAGAACGCAAAGTGTCCGCCCTGCGCGGCGCCGAGCACCTTGCCCGCGCCGGCAATGAGCTGGCGGGACACCAGGAACGGGATCAGGATGTCGGCGACGCGGTTGAATTCACCGCGCCGGGTGATCAGGTAGTTCTCGTGGCTGCCGTAGGAGTTGCCGGCGGAGTCAACGTTGTTCTTGAACAGGAAGATCTTCCCCGAATAGCCTTCCAGTGACAGCCGGGCCTGCGCCTCGGTGACGAGGTCGTTCAGGATCAGCTCGCCGGCCCGGTCGTGGGCAATGAGCTGTTCCAGGCCGTCGCATTCGGCCGTGGCGTATTCGGGGTGCGAGCCCACATCCAGGTACAGGCGTGAGCCGTTGGGCAGGAACACATTGGAGGAACGGCCCCAGCTGACCACCTTCCGGAACAGGTAGCGGGCCACCTCCTCGGGTGACAGGGGGCGCGAACCGGGCGCCGAGTAGGCAATGCCAAACTCCGTCTCGATGCCAAAGATGCGACGGTCCACCGCTAGGCCTTTCCGCTGGAAGTGAGAATGTGCGCCACGTCCGCTTCGGGCAGGCGACGGAAAGCCCTTTGCGTGCCGCGCACTTCACGCACATCGCGTTCCAGCACGGCCACTTCCAAGCTGGCCGCGTCCAGCGGCTCCGGCTGCCCCGGACCGGCGGCCGCCTCGCGGGGGGCCCGGAGTGCGGCAACGGCCCAGGAAAGCGTCAGCGCCAAGTCGGCGCCGCCCCCCCACACGTCGGCGAGCCGCTGTTGGACCAGGCCCGCCTGGCCGCCCATGGCCAGGAAACCCTGTTCGTCGGCGATGGAGCCGTCAAAGGTGAGCCGAAAGATATGGTCCATCGCCTGGGTGGGTCCGACCTCAGCCACGGCCAGTTCCACTTCGAAGGGCTTTTGTTCGGCGGTAAAGACGGTGCCCAGGCTTTGCGCGTAGACGCTGGCCAGCCCGCGTGCAGTGACGTCGGCACGGTCGTAGGAATAGCCGCGCACGTCCGCATAACGCACTCCGGCCTGGCGCAGGCTTTCAAACTCGTTGTATTTGCCGACGGCGGCGAACCCGATGCGATCGTAAATCTCGCCTATCTTGTGCAGTGTGGGCGAGGGGTTCTCGGCCACCAGGGCGATGCCCCCGGCAAAGCTGACCACCACCACGGAGCGGCCGCGGGCTATGCCCTTGCGGGCAAAGTCGGCACGGTCCTTCATGATTTGTTCGGGGGAAACATAGAACTGTTGTGACATCTCAGGCCTCCCTTCCTTCGGCGGTCCGCCGGTCCACGATGCCGTGCACCACCGAAGCCAGCGTTTCGGCCGGGACCCGGGTGGCGCCGTCGTCCGTCACCACGTAAACAATGGGCCAGAGCTTGCGGACCAGGTCGGGGCCGCCGGTGGCCGAGTCGTCGTCCGACGCGTCAACAAGGGCCTCCACCGCCACCTCGACGGCACCGGCCTGGTCCATGTCCGGGCGCCACAGTTTCTTCAGGGCACCGCGGGCAAAGACGGAGCCGGAGCCCACGCTGTGGTGTTCGAGTTCCTCGTACCGGCCCCCGGTGACGTCGTAGGAGAACAGCCGCCCCACGGAACCGTCCGTTTCGACGCCGGCAAACAGCGGCACCACGGACAGGCCCTGCAGCGCCATGGGCAGGTTGGCGCGGATCATGGCGCCGAGCCGGTTCGCCTTGCCCTCCAGGCTGAGCAGCGTGCCTTCGATCTTCTCGTAGTGCTCCAGTTCCACCTGGAACAGGCGCACAATGTCGATCGCGATCCCGGCGGTCCCGGCGATGCCCAGCACCGAGTACCGGTCCGCGGGGAACACCTTCTCAATGTGCCGGTTGGCAATCATGGTGCCCATGGTGGCGCGCCGGTCCCCGGCCATCAACACGCCCCCGGCAAAGGTGAGCGCCACAATGGTGGTGCCGTGCGGGGTGGGGGGCAGCTGGCCGGCGGGCAGGGACCGGCCAAACGGCAGCAGGGCCGGGTTGCTTTGCGTGACGAAGTCAAGGAACGACGACGACGCGCCTGCGGCTTCCAGCGACGGGATGGCACCCCTTTGGTGGAAGTCCACGGAGCCTACTGTCCGCCCTTTTGGACAAATCCGCGCACAAATTCCTCGGCGTTTGATTCCAGCACGCCGTCAATTTCATCCAGGAGGTCGTCAACGCCGGTCGTGGCAGCCTGGCCGGCCCCGGAATCCGGAGCGGGCGTGGGTAGCGGGGCCTCGTCAAGTTGTTCTTCCTCGGTGCGGGAGGAGACGTTCTTTTGTTCCTGGGAAGCCATGATGTGTCCTTATGCCTGGTAGCCGGTCGTTCTCCTCCATCCTGCCACGGCCGCACCTGGAATGCGCTGTGTGGCGTGGCCTGTGTTTGGCAGGCTAGTGTGTTCCGGCGAGCAGCCGGCCCAGGAAGGTTGCCGCGTCCGGGCTGGTCTCAAAGAGCGCGCCCGTGAGTTCCTTCGTGCCGCGCAGCGGTTCCTTGGTGGGGATGCGCTGGAGCCGGCGCTGGTTGGGCAGTTCAAAGATGACCGAGTCCCAACTGGCCCCCACCACATTGGCCCCGTACCGCTGGATGCATTGGCCCCGGAAGTACGCCCTGGTGTCCTCGGGCGGCTGTTGGGCGGCCCGTGCGATGGATTCGTCGCTGACCAGGCGTTCCATCTTGCCCAATTGCAACAATTTGTAATACAGGCCCTTTTCCGGCCGGATGTCCGACCATTGCAGGTCAATGAGCCCAAGCCGGGGATCGTTCCAGGCCAGGGCGTCCCGGGCACGGTACTGCTGGAGCAGGTTCAGCTTGGCCACCCATTCCAGCTGCGGGGCCAAGGCCATGGGGTCGGTGCCCAACCCGTTGAGCACCTGTTCCCAACGTTGCAGCACGGCGGCCGTGTGCCCGTCCCCCGTATCGGGGTCCGAGGAACCGTTGGCCGCGGCATGAGCCGTGGCGGCCTTGAAGTAGCGCCACTGGATGTCCAGGGCTCTGATGCGCCGGCCGTTGGAGAGCAGGTGTGTCCGGGCCAGCTCCCAGTCGTGGCTGACGTCCTGGAGGGTGGCAACGGGATCGGCCAGCTGAAGTTCCGGGCACGTGCCGTGTTCAATCATGTCCAGCACCAGTGCCGTGGTGCCGAATTTCAGGTAGTTGGAGACCTGGCTCAGATTGGCGTCGCCGATGATGACATGCAGGCGCCGGTACTTTTCAGACGTCGCATGGGGCTCGTCGCGGGTGTTGATGATGGGCCGGCGGATGGTGGTTTCCAGCCCCACCTCGGCCTCAAAGAAGTCGGCCCGCTGGCTGATCTGGAACCCGGTTCCGGCCCCGTCCTGGCCGCGTCCCACCCGGCCGGCGCCGCAAATGAGCGCGCGGGTGGCAAAGAACGGGGTCAGTCCGGCCACAATGGCGTTGAACGGCACCGCCCGCGGCATGAGGTAGTTTTCGTGGCTGCCGTAGGAGACGGACTTGTTGTCCGTGTTGTTTTTGTACAGGTTGATGGCCGGCAGCCCCGGTGTGGCGGCGATCCGGCGGACCGCAGCGAGCGCCACAAGGTCCCCGGCCGCGTCCCAGCGGACGGCGTCCAGGGGGTTGGTCACCTCGGGAGAGGAATATTCCGGGTGGGCGTGGTCAACGTAGAGCCTGGCGCCGTTTCCCAGCACCATGTTCATCATCAACGGCCCCGACGGCTCCAGGGTCTCGCCGCCCTCCAGTGCGATCTGGGCGGCCGTCAACTCGGGCTCGACGTCGGTGAGCTGGCTTGGGTCCGCCTGGCTGCGGGGCACGGCCCAGCCGCGGGCATCTGCCAGCGGGTCCTCATCGGTGTAGTCCCAGCGGGTCTCCCCGCCTGCCGCGGCGCGGTGCCCGGTCTCGCGTGAATAGGCGTGGACCACCTGCGTGGACAGCCACGTGGCGTTGAACGTGTTGGTTCCGGGGGTGTGGATGCCGTATTCGGTTTCCGCCCCCATGACCCGGCAAACGCTCATAGGTACTGGCCCGTGTTGTGGACTGTTTCCAGGGTCCTGCCCGGCACCTGACCTTCCTTGCTCTGGACAATGGTGCGGATATACGTGATCCGTTCGCCCTTCTTCCCGGAGATCCGGGCCCAGTCGTCCGGGTTGGTGGTGTTGGGCATGTCCTCGTGTTCACGGAACTCGTCCACCACGGCCCGAAGCATGTGCTCGATCCGGATGCCCCGCTCGCCGCTGAGCAGCAGGTCCTTGATGGCGTATTTCTTGGCCCTGTCCACCACGTTTTGGATGACGGCGCCGGAATTGAAGTCCTTGAAGTACAGCATCTCGGTGTCGCCGTTGGCGTAGGTGACTTCCAGGTATTCGTTGGACTTGTCCGTGGCGTACATGGCCTCGACAGTGCGCTGGATCATGGCGTCGACGGTTTCCTGCAGGCTGCCATTGTTCGCTTCAACGTCGAAGCGGTGGAACGGCAGGTCCGTGGTGACGTACTTGGCAAAAATGTCGGCGGCAGCCTCGGCGTCGGGCCGGTGGATCTTGACCTTCACGTCCAGCCTCCCGGGACGCAGGATGGCCGGATCGATCATGTCCTCCCGGTTGGAGGCGCCAATGACAATGACGTTGTCCAGCCGTTCCACGCCGTCGATCTCGCTGAGCAGCTGGGGGACGATGGTCGTTTCCACGTCGGAGGAAATGCCTGTGCCGCGCGTGCGAAAGAGCGAGTCCATCTCATCAAAGAAGACGACGACGGCGCTGCCGTCAGCAGCCTTCTCGCGGGCACGGCTGAAGATGAGCCGGATTTGGCGCTCCGTCTCCCCCACGTACTTGTCCAGCAGTTCCGGGCCCTTGATGTTCAAAAAATAGCTCTTTTGGTCCTTCACGCCGGAGCGTTCCGCGGCGCGCTGGGCCAGCGAGTTCGCCACGGCCTTGGCGATGAGCGTCTTGCCGCAGCCGGGAGGGCCGTACAGCAGGATGCCCTTGGGTGCCTTGAGCCCGTGCTCGCGGTACAGGTCCGGGTGCAGGAAGGGCAGTTCCACGGCGTCGCGGATTTGTTCGATCTGGGAGGCCAGGCCGCCAATGTCGGCATAGGAGATGTCCGGAACCTCCTCCAGAATCAGGTTCTCCACCTCGGAGCGCGGGATCTTTTCCAGCGCGTAGCCGGTCTTGCCTTCGACCGTCAGGGCGTCGCCCACGCGCAGCCGTTCCTCCTGCAATGCCCCGGAGAGCCGGACCACCCGTTCGTCGTCGGAACGGCCGGTGACCAGCACGCGGTCGGTGCCCAGCAGCTCCTTGACCGTGACCACCTCGCCCACCCGTTCAAAGCCAAGCCCGGCGATGATGGTAAACGCCTCGTTGAGCAGCACTTCCTGGCCCACGCGCAGCTGGCCGATCGGCACCAGAGGGCTAACGCCCACACGCATCTTGCGCCCGGACGCGTAAACGTCGACGCTTTCCTCGGTGACGGCGACGCCCGCTCCGGCAGTGCCGGCGGCGGCCGGCCCTGCCACTGCGCGCGGGTGCAGCGCCACCACGGTGCCGAAGCCGTACGGCGGCTGGCCATCGTCCTCCAGGGCACTGCGCAATTTCTGGATTTCAGCCTTGGCGGTCTCGAGCACGGTGACGAGCCTGGTGTTGTTTTGTGTGGCCGTGGAGAGCTGCCGGTCCAGGTTGCGGGCCTTGTCGCGCAGTACGTTGAGCTGGCGCTCCAGCACTGCCAGCTGGCCGGGACCTGCCGCGTACGGGAACGCCCCGGGCGCCGGTGGTTCGGCCGCGCCGTGGCCGGCTGGATTGTTCGTTGCGTCGCTCATGATGCTGTGTCCTTCCGCAAGGATCCGGTGGCGGTGCGGCCGGGGGCCGGCGCTCCGCTGCTACGTGCTGCAGATAGCCAAATGCTTCTACTACTGACCTTACTGGTCGCCTGGGCCACCGGGTGTTTCGGTGGCGGCATTTTCATTTTTGCTCTTGGTGCGCTTGGTTTGCACGGTGGAGGCCGCGTCGCGGGCGGCACGGCGGAGCTTGCGGTCGGAAACGGCACGCTCCCCCACAGCCTCCGGCGTCCAGTGGCTCAGGTCTTCGTCACTGAATTCGGCCTTGGCCTTCTTCTTCAGGTTCAGCCCTGTCACCCCGTCGGCCAGCCGGCGGGTGACCATGAGGAAGCCGGTGTGGGCCACCATGCGGTGGTCCGGCCGCACGGCCAGCCCTTCCAGGTGCCAGCCGCGCACCATTGATTCCCACGCATCCGGCTCGGTGAAGCGTCCGTCGGCGCGGATGGCCTCCGCTGTCCGGGAAAGCTGGGTGACCGTGGCAACGTAGTTGACCCAGACGCCTCCGGGGGCCAGCACGGTGGCCACGGCATCCAGGCACTCCCACGGTGCCAGCATGTCGAGCACCACGCGGTCTATGCTGCCGGGCGCCTCCTGGGCCACCACCTGGTCCTGAAAGTCCCCTAGGGAGATCTTCCAGGCAGGGTGCGGGCCGCCGAAAATGGTCTCGACGTTGCCGCGGGCGATGTCGGCAAACTCCTCGCGGCGTTCAAAGGAATGCAGGTAGCCGGAGTCCCCCACGGCGCGCAGCAGCGAGATGGACAGGGCGCCGGAGCCGACTCCGGCCTCCACCACCCGTGCGCCGGGGTAGATGTCCCCCATGGTGATGATCTGGCCGGCGTCCTTGGGGTAAACCACTGCGGCGCCGCGCGGCATGGACAGCACAAAGTCGGAGAGCAGCGGACGCAGGGCCTGGTACTGCTGCTCCACATTGTTCTCCACCACGGAGCCTTCCACCTGGCCGATCAGCAAATCGTGGTTCAGGAAGCCCTTGTGCGTATGGTAGGCCGTTCCCGGCGTCAGCGTGATGGTGTTCATCCGGCCGCGCTCATCCGTCAGCTGCACCCGCTCGCCGGAACGGAAGGGCCCGCGGCGGGCTGCCGCGCCGTGCGGTTCGCCGGTTTCGGCCGTGCCGGGTGTGGTGCCTGTGTTGTTGTTGTTTTCGCTTTGGCTCATGCGTGGTGTCCTAACGGGCGTCGTGGCGCGAAGTGATGTTGGTGCGGGGTTTTGTGGTGCAGGTGCAGGCGGCGATGCTATTTTCCGGTGATGGCGGCAACCACCTTTGCCTGGCTGAGCAGTCCCGTCACCCGGCCCCGGGCGTCGATGACCGCGTACTCTGTATCCGGGAGCTGGGACAGGTACTGGACCAGTTCCTCCCCGAAGGCGGATTCCGGCACAAAGGCCCCGGCCGTCAGCGAGCGGGCCACCGCGTTGGCGGGCGTTTGGCCGGCTGCGTGGGGCGGCACCGCGGCCAGCGCATGTTCGTCGACGACGGCGGCAGGGCGGCCGTCCGCCGAGCACAGCACGATGGGTTCGTTGGGATACCGGGACCTCAGTGTCCACAGCTGTGCAACACTGCAGTCGATGGCGGCGCTGACGGCAGGGGCCGCCAGCGCCGAAGCGTTGATGGCGGGCAGGCGCAGCCGGATGGCGGCACCCTTGATGGACGCCGACGCCCCCATCCACAGGAAACCGGCCAGCAGCACCACAATGAACGTGGTGGTCAGGTCCGGCTGTGTGCCGCGCACATAAGGCAGCACCAGGACACCCACCACAATCAGCACCACGATGATGCGCCCGGCCCAACCGGCAGCCAGGGTACCCTTTTCCTGGTTTCCCGTGGCCTTCCATACGATCGATTCCACCAGCCGGCCGCCGTCCAGCGGCAGGCCGGGCAGCACGTTGAACAGGCCGATGAGCAGGTTGGCCCAGATGAAGATGTTGGCCAGCAGCAGCACGATTGACCCTGAGAGGGATGTTGGATTCGAGGCAGCCAGCTGCAACGGCCACGCGAGTCCGGCCAGCACAAAGTTCGCGACAGGCCCCGCAAAGGCAACCACGAGGGCCCGGCCGGGTGTGGCTTTCGTAAAGTCGAATTCAGTGTGCCCGCCCCAAAGGTTGAGCACAATCTTGTGGGTGGGCCAGCCGTACACCTTCGCGGCGACGGCGTGGCTCAGTTCGTGGACAAACACCGAGAACAGCAAGAGAAGGGCGTAGGCAAAGGCCACCAGATAGGCGCCCGCGCCCAGCGACGGACGCGCGTTCAGAAGTTGCGGGCCAAACACGATCACGGTGAACCCGGCAATCAGGAACCACGAGTACGCCAGGATGATCGGGGTACCACGTACGGAGCCCAGCACAATACCTTCGCGCCGGGGCGCCTTCCCGGTGGCGGAACTGCTCACAAGGCGGCCCCGGCGGGACCGCCACTTGCGGCCAAAACAGCGGCAACGTCGTCGTACGTCCGCCCTGCAAGGGTGTGCCAGGTGGCGCGCCCCGCGTCCTCGGGCAGCGGCACCACATGCGGTATTCCGATGGTGGCCACCTGCGCCGCCATGGCGGACGCGACGCCGGGAATGGAATCCTCCAGGGCCACGCAATCGCCGGCCGTGAGCGTCGGATCCGTTTCGCGCAGGATCTCAATGGCGGTCAGATACGGCTCCGGGTGGGGCTTGCCGCGGCGCACCTGGTCCCCGGTGACGAGAAATTCAAAGTATGGTTCATCGAGCGCATTGACGATCTCCTGCGCCAGGGGGCGTTCGCTCATCGTCACCAGCACGCAGCGCACGCCGCGGCCGTGCAGCTCGGCCAGCAGTTCCCGGGCACCGGGGCGCCAGGGCAGCTTCCGCCGCACCCCGGCAACCACTTGGGCGGAGAGGTGCTCCACGATCTCACGGACGGACAGTTTCACGCCAAGGCCCTGGAAGATTTCCGCGGATGATTCCAGTGCGTTGCCCACCAGCGTGGTGGCCATTTCTTCGTCCCACTGGCCGCCGTGGGCGGCGACCAGCTCGATTTCAGCGGCAATCCAGTAGGGCTCGGTGTCCACGAGCGTGCCGTCCATGTCCCAGAGGACGGCCTTGAGTGCGGGGGACGTGGCGGGTGTCGGCGCAGCACTGGATTCCAGCGCAGTACTGGATTGCAGCGTGGCGGCAGGGGGTAAATGCATGCCTCCAGTCTACGTGGCCCGGCGCGGCGCATTACTTCCGCAGCGCGCCTGCGGGCGGTTTGCAGTGGCGCAAATCGCTGTGCGACGTAGGCTGGAGGCGTGACGACTGAGAACAACGGCCAAGCCGCAGACTTCCACCGCCTGCTCGGCCCGGCCGGCGGCGGCGGACGTGCCACCGTGATGATGGCCGCCTTCGAGGGGTGGAACGACGCCGGCGAGGCGGCCAGCGATGCCCTGAAGTACCTGCACCGCCTGTGGGGAGCCAAGCGCGTTTCCGTCATCGAACCTGACGAATATTACGATTTTCAGTTCACCCGGCCCGAGGTGCGCCGAACCGCCACGGGGGCCCGCAAGATCAAGTGGCCCGTGACCAAGATTGCCAAGGCGACCATTCCGGGCACGGACGTCGATGTGATCTTTGTGCACGGCATCGAGCCGTCCTACCGCTGGCGCGCCTACACCGCAGAGCTGCTGGCGAAGGCGTCGGAACTGGACGTGAACTATGTGCTTTTGGTGGGCGCGTTGCTGGCCGATGTCCCGCACTCCCGTCCCATCCCGGTGACCGCCACGTGCGACGATGACGAACTGCGCGAACGCCTGGACCTGCAGGCCAGCGAATACGAGGGCCCCGTGGGCATAGTGGGCGTGCTCAATGAGCTGTCGCTGCTGGCCGGGCTGCCCACCATTTCGCTGTGGGCGGCCGTGCCGCACTATGTTGCGCAGGCACCTTCGCCCAAGGCAGAGCTGGCGCTGCTGAACAAGATCGAGGACTTCCTCCAGGTTGCGCTGCCCACGGGCGAGCTTGCCGACGACGCCCAGGCCTGGGAGCGCGGGGTGAACGAGCTGTCGGCCGGTGACGCCGAAATCGCCGCCTATGTGCACCAGCTGGAGGAAGCCAAGGACACCGAGGACCTCCCGGAGGCCACGGGCGAGTCCATTGCCAAGGAGTTTGAGCGCTACCTGCGCCGCCGCGGCCGCGACCAGCCGTAGAGCGCGACCAGCCATAGAGACAGCCGCCCGGGGTATTGAGGTTGTCGAGATCCCGCGCCGGAGTCGGTATTTTTTGTAGTCCGGCGTCAGGGAGGCCCGGAGGCCGCCCGCGGACGAGGACCGGAAAGCCGGACGGAAAAATGCCGACTCCGCCGCATGCTTCTAACCAGAAATTAGAGCTCGACGCCGAGCAGCGCTTCAATGGCGTCCGACACCAGCGCGGCGTCGCGCTCCGAACGTTCCTTCTCCCCTGCAAGTGCCTGCCGGGCCCAATGGTCGACGGCGGCCAGCGCCCTGGGTGCGTCGAGGTCGGCCGCCAGCGCGGCCCGGATTTCTCCCACCACCGCGGTTGCGGAGCCTTCCGGGGCGGCATCCACGGCCTTGCGCCAGGTAGCCAGCTGCTGTTGCGCATTCTTTAGCAGGGAGTCGGTCCAGCTCCAGTCGGAGCGGTAGTGGTTGGCAAGGATGGCCAGCCGGATGGCGGCCGGTTCCACGCCGTCGGCGCGCAGCTTGGAGACAAGGACCAGGTTGCCCTTGGACTTGCTCATCTTTTCCCCGTCGAGGCCCACCATGCCCGTGTGCGCGTAGTGCCCGGCCATGGGGACGTGGCTGAGGGCGAAGGCGTGCCCGGCGCCCATCTCATGGTGCGGGAAGATCAGATCGGAACCGCCGCCCTGCACGGTGAAGGGCTCGGGAAGGAAGCGCTGGGCGATGACGGTGCATTCAATGTGCCAGCCGGGGCGGCCTTCGCCGAGGGAAGCGCCGTCCCAGCTGGGCTCCCCATCGCGGGCCACGCGCCACAGCAGGGCGTCGAGGGGATGCTTCTTGCCGGCGCGGCCGGGGTCGCCGCCGCGTTCGGCGAAAACGGGGAGCATTTCCTCCTGCGTCAGCCCGGACACCTGCCCCAGCCACCAGGGGCCTTCGATGCCGCCCTGATCCGTGGCGGCGGACGCGGCTTCCACGGAGAAGTAAATGTCGCCGTCGGGCTCGCCGCCGGCGCCGGCGACAGGGTACGCCAGGCCGGACTCAACCAGCTTCTGGACCTTCGGCACAATCCATTCGATGGCCTCAACGGCCCCGATGTAGTGGTTGGGTGCCACGACATTGAGTGCTTCCATGTCCGCCTGGAACAGGGCAGTCTGCGCGGCGGCCAGCTCTCGCCAGTCAACGCCGTCGCGGGTGGCACGTTCCAGAAGGGGATCATCCACGTCCGTGACGTTTTGGACGTAGCTGACGGTGCGGCCGGCGTCGAGCCAGGCCCGGTTCAGCAGGTCAAAGGCGACATAGGTGGCTGCATGGCCCATGTGGGTGGCGTCGTAGGGGGTGATGCCGCAGACGTAGAGGCTCGCCAGGTCTCCACCGGGTAACGCGATGACGCGATTTTCGGTCGTTTCATGGAGAAAAAGCTCCGAGATGGCGCCGGGGAGTTCAGGAACAGGACGGGATTTCCAAGTTTTCACATCCCCCAGCCTAGCGTCCGGGGGGCCCCGGGTGAGCGCAGCGAGTTTGGGGAGGGCGCGACGGCGCTGGCGTCCGGGGGGCCCCGGGCCAAGTCAGGCTGTGATGACGCCCAGGCCCAGCAGGATGAACAGCAGCAGGCCAAGGGCAATCCGGTACCAGACGAACGGGCGGAAACTCTTCGTGGAGATGAATTTCAGGAACCAGCCAATAATGAGATATCCCACACCGAAGGCGATGACCGTGGCCAGCGCAATCTGGCCGATGTTGAAGGGCCCCTCCGCACCTTCGTGCTTGCCCAGCACTTTGTAGAGTTCGTACAGGCCACTGCCGAAAACGGCGGGGATGGCGAGCAGGAAGGAGTACCTGGCGGCGGCTTCACGGGTGTAGCCCATGAGCAGGCCGGCGGTGATGGTGCCGCCGGAGCGGGACACGCCCGGAATCAGGGCCAGGGCCTGGGCGAATCCGTAGATGATGCCGTGTTTATAGCTGAGGTCCTTAAGTTCACGCTCCTGGCTGGCCACGGAGTCCGCCACGGCCAGGATCAGCCCAAATACGATCAGTGTGCACGCCACAATCCACAGGTTGCGCAGCGTCGATTCAATGTAGTGCTGGAAGACCACGCCGAGTATGGCGATGGGGATGGTGCCGATAATGACCAGCCAGCCCATGCGGACGTCGGGCGTGTCGCGCGGGACGGATCCGCGGAGGGAACCGAACCAGGCTTTGATGATGCGCACGATGTCACGCCAGAAAAAGACCAGCACGGCGGTTTCGGTGCCGAGCTGACTGACCGCGGTAAAGGCTGCGCCGGGGTCCTCACCCGTTGGCAGGAACTTGCCGACAATAAAGAGATGGGCGCTTGAGGAAATGGGGAGGAATTCCGTCAGGCCTTGGATCAGGCCCAGGAAGGCCGCTTCAAACCAGTTCACGGGCTTTAGCCTAAAGCATCCCGGCAGCGGGCCGCGGTGACCGCGCCGCAAAAGCACCGCCGTGTTCCCCGTAAGCTGGAGCGCATGGAACAACGATTCGTGGGCACCAGCGGACTGCGGGTGTCCGCACTGGCACTGGGCACCATGGCATGGGGACGGGAAACCGACGCGGAAACCGCCAGCGAGCAGCTGCGCGCATTTGTGGACGCGGGCGGAACCACCGTGGACACGGCCATGAGCTACGGCGAGGGCCGCAGCGAGGCCATCCTTGGCGAATTGCTCGGCGACGTGGTGCCGCGCAGCGATGTGGTGCTCGTTTCCAAGGCCGGCGTCAGCCACCGCGGCGGCAGGCAGATGGTGGATACCTCGCGTCGGGCCATGCTGGCCAGCCTGGATGCAACATTGGCACGGCTGGGAACTGACCACCTGGACCTGTGGCTGGCCCACGTCTGGGACGAGAACGTTCCCCTGGAGGAGACCCTGAGCGCCCTGGACCTGGCCGTTTCAACGGGCCGTGCCCGGTACGCCGGGGTCTCCAACTACACCGGCTGGCAGCTGGCGCGGGCCGCGACGTTGTCTGAAACCGCCCTGGTGGCCAACCAGGTGGAGTATTCCCTGTTGGCCAGGGGTGTGGAAGATGAAGTGATGCCCGCCGCCGAACATGTTGGCAGCGGCGTGCTGTGCTGGGCCCCCCTGGGCCGCGGCGTGCTGACGGGGAAGTACCGCGGGCAGATACCTGCGGATTCCCGTGGCGCCAGTGAAACCATGGGCAGCTATGTGGAGCCCTACTTGAAGGGCCGGCCGAGCCGGATCACCGAGGCCCTGGTCACCGCGGCCAAGGGCCTTGGCCGGCCTCCCCTGGACGTGGCATTGAGCTGGGTTCTTGACCAGCAGACAGTGGCCGGCGCGGTGGTGGGGCCACGCACCACCGAACAGCTGGAGGAAATTCTTCAGTCCTCCCTGGACCCGCTGCCGGAACAGATTGCCACGGTGCTCAATGAAGTATCCGGCTGACCGGGCGTCAGCCGTCGATGGGGTCCAGGTCGTCGTCGAGGGCCTCGCCTGAGTCGTCATCGTCAAAGCCTGCCTCGTCCTCGCCGTAAATGACCAGCGGGGTCACCTCGTCAAATGCATCAAAAAGCGCTTCCTCATAGACTTCAAAGGCATCAATGATGCCGAGGAAGGTCGCTTCCACAATGGGGTCTTCCTCTCCACGGCGTGCCGAAGCCGCAATCAGGTGTTCCTCGAGGGCGGTGGTCAAGGCACTCAATGCTGCACGCGGATCAATGCTCATGCGCACGACGCTACCAGTGTGTCTGCCAACATGAAAGACCCCTGGCGGGCACTGGAACGGGTAGCTTTAAGCAAGAGGGTATGCACCCCGCGTGGCGGATGAAGAATGGATGGCGATGAAGGAAACGTTGCAGCCGGTGCGCACCGGAAAAGGTGCGCCGAGCCGGCAGTACGAGTATTTGATACTGTCGGTACGCCCCGACGAACCCGTCCCCATTGCCTACCAGCGGCTGCGCGAGCATGCCGAGTACGGCAAGTGGGAGCTGGAGCGCACCCGCCTCTACATTGGCGGCAGCCGCAGGTATTGGATGCGGCGCAAGGTGATGCGGGTCGAACGCACGCTGGACGTGTACTGACTACTCTTCGATGGGCCCCAGCCACGCGTTGGCCACGGTGCCGTGGGCGGATTCGTCGTCGGACGGGTGGAACATGCCGGCCAGGACGTCCCGGTACAGCCGGCCGAGCTCACTGCCAGAAAAATAGCTGCCGCCGCCGCTGACCCGGATTGCCGCATCCACCACGGTGCGGGCGGTTTCGGTCGCCCGGACTTTCAGGCCCACCAGTTTCGGGAACCACATGGCGCCGTGGTTAACCAGTGCGTCCACGTCGCCTGCCACGGCGTCCAGCTGCGGGTACAGGCCGTCCATGGCGATGGCGGCGTCGGCCAGGCGCCAGCGGATGTCCGGATCCTGTGAATACGGTTTGCCGGACTTCTTGGACATGCGCCTGTGTACTGTCTCCACGCCAATGTCCAGGGCCCGCTCCCCCAGCCCCGTGTAAACGGCCGCAAGGAGGGTTTCAAAGCAGGCAAAAATGGCGAAGATCAGCGGGTCGGCGTTGGGTCCCACGGGCAGCTTCCGGAACACGCGCCCGGCAGGTGCGACGACGCCGTCGAGCACGGTGGTGTTGGACTGGCTGGCGCGCATGCCCAGCGTGTCCCAGTCGTCCTTGATGGTGTAGCCGGGTGTCTGCCGCGTAATGAAGGCGTGGACCAGCACGGGTTCTTCGCCGGTGGAGTCCTTGCCAAAGATGCCCAGTCGCGTCCAGGCGGGCGAAAGCGAGGTGAAGATCTTGGTGCCCGTGAACGAGTAGCCGCCATCCGCAAGGGGTTTCGCCACGGTGTTGGAATCAAACAACACCGAGTCATTGCCGGCCTCCGAATTGCCGAAGGCAAACACCTCCCCGGCCACCGCCTCCCGAAGCACGTAGTGGAGGGAGTCATCTCCGCGCGCCTGCAGGAGATGGGCGACGCCGGTCCACACCAGGTGCATGTTGACCGCCAGGGCGGTCGCCGGGGCAGCGGTGGCGAGCCTGCGCTGCGCGGCGGCGGCCTGTTGGAGCCCAAAGCCGAGACCGCCGTCGTCCGTGGCCGCAAACATGGCCAGGTAGCCCTGCCCCTTGAGCTCAGCCAGGTCCTCGTGGAAGAACTCGTTGCGTTCGTCGTAGCCCTTGGCGCGGATGCGGAACCGCTCCAGCATTTCGTCCGGCAGCAAGTCCTCGGGTGTCATAATTGTGCCTTCCGTGGTCGAAGGTGGGCCCACGCCGGCCAGGTTGCCGGGAAATCGCGTCAGCGATTTGTCGGCCCGGCCGGTGGGGATTAGTAGTTGGTCAGCAGCCTGTCGAGGACCCGGGCACCGAATTTCAGCGAAGCGGTGGGCACGCGTTCGTCGACGCCGTGGAACATGCCGGTGAAATCCAATTCCGGCGGGAGCTGCAGCGGCGCAAAGCCGTAGCCGGTGATGCCCAGGCGCGAAAGTGACTTGTTGTCGGTACCGCCGGAGAGCGTGTAGGGCAGGACGGTGGCGCCGGGGTCCTCCGCGTGCAGGGAGTCGATCATGGCGTCCACCAGGTTTCCGGCGAACGGGGTTTCCAGGGACACGTCGTCGTGGATGGTGGTGACGTCCACGCCGTCCCCGGCCAGCTCCCGAACCAGCTCCAGGACCCGTTCGTGCTGGCCGGGCAGGGTGCGCACGTCCACCATGGCCTCTGCCGTGGCCGGAATAACGTTGGCCTTGTAGCCTCCGGAAAGGAGCGTGGGATTGGACGTGTTTTGCAAGGTGGCACCGACAAAGCGGGACACCGTGCCCAGCTGGTCCAGCAGGGTTTGCGGGTTTCCTTCGTCAAATTCAACGCCGGTCAGCTCGGAGACGCCCTCAAGGAAGGCGCGGGTGGTGTCCGTGTACTCAATGGGCCATTCGTGCGCACCGATCCGGGTCACTGCACGGGCCAGCCGGGTGACGGCGTTGTCAGTATTAATCTGCGAACCGTGTCCCGCGCGGCCGTGGGCGGTCAGCCGGAGCCAGGCCAGCCCCTTCTCGGCCGTCTGGAGCAGGTAGGCGCGCCTGCCGCCAATGTCCGCGGAGAAGCCGCCCACCTCGGAGATCGCCTCGGTGGCGCCCTCAAAAAGTTCGGGGCGGTTCTCCACCGACCACCGGGCGCCGTATATGCCCCCGGCTTCCTCGTCGGCGAAGAAGGCAAACACGATGTCCCGTTTTGGCTTGCGTCCGTCCCGCGCCATGGAACGCATCACGGAGAGGATCATGGCGTCCATGTCCTTCATGTCGACGGCGCCGCGGCCCCAGATCAGCCCGTCCTTCTCCTCCGCACCGAACGGGTCCACGCTCCATTCGTGCGCCAGGGCAGGCACGACGTCGAGGTGTCCGTGCACCACCAGCGCCGGCAGGGAGGAATCGCTTCCCGCCACCCGGGTGACCACATTGGCGCGGCCCGGATCGGATTCGTAGAGTTCCGGGGACAGCCCCACCTCGGAGATCAGGGCGGCCACGTGTTCGGCCGCCGCACGCTCCCCGGGCCCCTCATTGTTGCCAAAGTTGCTGGTGTCAAAGCGGATAAGATCCTGACAAATGCTTACGACTTCGTCTTCCGGCCGAACGGTGTTCACGCGTGACTCCTTGGGGCTTTTCGGGTGTTCACTTCAGCCTACATCCGTGCCCCAACAGGTCCGTGAACCGGGCCGTGAAAGGTCCGCAAATTACCCGATTGTTGTTTCAGTCAAAAGCTGTGCTATCGTATTTCTCGCTGCTTCGGGGGCGAACGATTAGTCCGTTAGGAAGATCGCTCCTCCCGTAATCACCTTGCGCGGGTGGCGGAATGGCAGACGCGCTAGCTTGAGGTGCTAGTCCTGGAAACGGGGTGGGGGTTCAAGTCCCCCTCCGCGCACACACAGCCCGGAAGATCGTCACTGATCTTCCGGGCCTTTTTTGTGTATGACGCCTCACCCGGCCCCGCACCGCCTAGGACCCGAGGACACCGCCCCAAACGGCCCGCGAGCCGGCCTCACCGGTGACCACCACGTCAGCCGTGGCGCCCGCGCAGACGGCCAACACCGCAACGATGAGGAGCACCGCCGCGGTGCGGCCCCACCCGGTTCCCAAGTGGACGGCGATGCGCTTTTGCATTGACACGCGGTGCCACAGCCAGGCAGCGAGCGACGCCCCCAACAGCGCCCAGGCCCACGGGAGCAGCGTCCTGCCGTCGTTTGCGTGGGCCAAAATGGCGGGGGTGTGCCCCACCCGAAGCAGCAGCCACTCCCCCGCCTGCTGGGTGACAAACACGAGGGCAGGACACACCAACCCCAGCAGTGGAGTGGCCATACCCAGTCGGCGCCTGGCGGTGGGCCACAGCATGGTGGCCGCCGTACACAAAGCAGCAACGGGAAGTGCGACCACCACGGCATGAACGAGGAGTATATGCAGTGGAAGGCCGTTGAATTCATAGTTCATGGAACCGCCCCCTGGCAGTGGAAACTGGTTTATTGGCAATGCAACCCACAGCCGTAAGACGGTCTCCTGCCCTGAGGGGTTCAACGGGCGGCTGCAACGGGCAGAATTCCATCGGGCCGTCAAGGCAGTGAACCAATCGGGCCGGGGCTTCGTAGTATGGGTACACCGCAGCTGCGGCAGAGCCATCCTGGAGCAGAAAGGGGCGCCGTGGAACAGCATGCACGCACCGGCGCGCCGGCACGCGAAGAGGCCATGCGTGCGCTGCACCGCGACTACGCCCCGCAACTGGCGCGCTTCGTTCAGCGCCTGACCAGCGAGGGCACGGTGGCGCAGGACGTGGTGGCTGAGACCCTGCTCCGCGCCTGGGAGAATCCGGAAGTCCTCCAGCGGCCGGAACCCGGGCTGCGCGCCTGGTTGTTCACCGTGGCCCGCAACCTGGTCATTGACGACTGGCGCAGCGCGCGGCACCGCCGCGAGATCGGCACCGACCAACTCCCGGAACAGCCCGGGCCCGACCAGACGGACCGCATCCTCGACGCCTGGCTGGTCGAGGACGCCCTGCTCACGCTGACCCCCGAACACCGCGAGGTCATCCGGCTCGCCTACTTCGACGGCCAGGACACCCGCACCATCGCCGGCGCGCTGGGTGTCCCGGACGGCACCGTCAAATCCCGGCTGCACTACGGCCTGCGGGCCCTGCGGCTGGCCCTCGAGGAAAGGGGCGTGAGCAGCCGGTGACCCCCACCCCGTCCCCCCTTGACCCGCACGCGGACTGGGATGCGGCCTACGTGCTGGGCTCGCTGCCCCCGTCCGAGCGCCACGAGTATGAACAGCACGTGGCCGGCTGCGCCCGGTGCCGCGGCCGCCTCGCCGAGCTCTCCGGCCTCCCGGGCCTGCTGGGCCTTGTTGACGCGGGCGCACTGGATCCCGCCGCGCCACCGCTGAATCCGGCACCTTATGCTGTTTTTGCCCAAAAAGTACGACGCCGGAGGGCCGGTTGGGCGGCCGCCGCAGCTGCCGCTGTGCTTGTTTTGGCAGGCAGCACGGCTGCGGTGACCGCCGGCCTGCTGCCACAGGGACCCCCTTCGTCTGCCCAGACAACGGCCACGCCTGGCACGGCCGGCGTGCAGCTTGCCTTCACCTCGACCGGCCAGCAGCTGCTGGCCGCGCACGGCCAGGCACGGCCGGAACCGTGGGGAACACAGCTGTCGTGGACGTGCAGCTACAGTGCGTCAGGCAGCCGCCCTGGCGAGAACTCCCGTTACAGTCCCACGGCGGCTGCGACGGTGTATGAGCTCGTGGTGGTCACCACGGCGGGCGACCACGTCGTCGTTGCGACGTGGCAGGCTGCACCGGGAAGCACCGTCTCCCCGGTCGCCACCACCACGATTCCGGTGGCGTCGATGAAGGAGCTGCTCATCCAGGAAAATGCTTCCCCCGGCCCGTTGGCCCCGTTGCTGCGCGCGCAACTCTAGCGTCAGGGTTCCAATGGGCCGGTCACTGCGGAGGCGGCCCACTGCCGGGGCCGTCTACGCCGTTGCCTGGCCAAGCCGGTTTTCCGCGGGGGCTACGTCGATTTCATCCACTGAACCGTCCTTTACGGTGGACATCCGAGGCCCTGCCTCGAGGGTGCCTGAACAGTCCTGGATGGGTGCCGCCTTCCACATTATGAGGGTGACTGGCACGGATACGGCGCGAAGCCTGCAACCCCAGTCTCGCCGTCCAGCCAGTCTCGCCGTCCAGCCAGACATGGTGCGCGTGCCGGAGGTGGCTTTTCGCGTTCGGCAGTGCGGTGTCGATGACCTAGTGCGGGCGCGTGGAAAACTCGCCCTGGAGGCCGTCGAGTGCAGTTATGAAGTTGGCCAGGGGGGCATGGTCGTCCTCTTGCGGCGGAGCCGCCGGGGGCAGGGACTTGCCACAGGGTGCCGAAGGGCCGGTTCGCGGAGCCTGGCACCAGGCCCTGACTGAGGAACAGGCCCCCGCCGGCCTTGCCGTCAGTACCCCTGCCCCGATGATCCGCTGGTGGCTGGTGCCGGTGTTGCGGCGACCTTGTTGCCGTCAGGCCCGACGACCCACCAGATTCCACCGTACCCCTGGCCGGCATCCTCGCCCGGCTTGGTGTCGGGCGTGTACGTGTACAGCGGCAATCCGTTCACGGTGACCTGCCTGGTCCCATTGGGCAGCGCGATCGTGGCGACCTTGCCGGTCACACCGTTGACCTGCGGGCTGGCCGTGGGCGAGGTGATGGCGGGCCACAGGGCGATGCAGGGGCCGGTGCAGGCGCTGGTGCCGGCATTGGCGGTGTCCTTGTCAAAGACATAGGCGGTCATCCCCTGCCCGTTCACCACGATGGTGCCCAATGCCGTCTGCCCAGTTTTGAGTGCCACGGACGGTTGGCTGCCGGCAACGGTCGATGAGGCCGGAGGCGCGGTGCCGCCGCTGGAGCATCCCGCCAGGAAGAACGCCCCCAGTGCCGTTGCGGCTGACAGTTTCCAGATTTGCCGTTTCATGATGGTGCGCTCCATTCGCTGCAGGCTCGCGGCATTCAGCTGCCGCATTTCTTGAACGCAGTGGCACCGCCGCTGGTTCAGTGTCCGGCAACTTCCCTCTCCAAAAGCCTCGAATGTGGGCACCGTGGCCCTGGCGGCGGCAGACAAGCCGTCAGCGCGCAGCCGCCATGCCCCGGCGCCCGCCGCGGAAGCCAGGTAGGGCCCGGTCCGCAAAGCTGGCCGCATGGAGGTCCGCAAGCAGGGGGCCCCAGTGGGTCCTTGTTTAAGAGACGGCAGCCGGTGCAAGTTGTGACAACTGGCACCACCTGCGCGCCCCTGCGGGCTTGATGTCCTACTTCGTTGGTTCGGGGGCTCCGACGACGGCGTCAGCCATGGATTCCAGGGACTCCTCGGCAACGGTTACGACACTTTCGCTGCCAGCAGCATGCCTCCCCGCCCCTGCACTGCCTGCACCGGGCTCGGCTGCCGGTTTGGTGTCCACCATGTCGATGGTTCGGCGCAGCGGGATTTCCTTCATGAACAGCACTGCGATCAGTGCCACCACCGTGATGATGGCACTGATCATGAAGATCAGTGCGGCGCCGTCGCCGTAGGCTGCGCGCACAATGACCTTCACGGGCGCCGGCAGGCTGGTCAGGTCCATGGTGGCGCCCGAACCGCCGGCGGGCTTGATGCCGATTTTGGCCAGGCCCTCGTTGATGAGGTTCGCGACGCGGGTACTCATGAGGGCGCCAAGGACTGCCACGCCGGCCGCACCGCCCACGGTGCGGAAGAAGGCGACTGCCCCGGATGCCGAGCCAATGTCCTTAACGGCCACGGTGTTCTGGACTGCAAGGACCAGGTTCTGCATCATCATGCCCAGCCCCAGGCCGAAGATGAATGTGTAGCTGCCGACCAGCGTCAGGTTGGTCTCGTGGCTGATGGTGCCGGTGAAGCCCAATCCGACGATGAGCAGTATGGCCCCACCCACCAGGAACCGCTTCCACTTGCCGTACCGGGTGACCATCTGGCCGGAGAACACGGCGCCGGCCAGGTTGCCCGCGATCATGGGCAGCGTCAGCAGGCCGGCCTCGGTGGGAGTGGCCCCGCGCGCGACCTGATAGTACTGGCCCAGGTAGGTCGAAGCGGCGAACATCGCAATGCCCACGGAGACCGAGGCGATGATGGCCAGGGCAGGGGTCCGCTGGACGATGATCTTCAGCGGGATGATGGGCTGGGAAACCTTGGTTTCTACCCAGATCAGCGCGGCGAGCAGGACGACGGTGCCGCCGACCATGAGGGCGGACTGCACCGAGATCCAGTCATAGTAGCCGGCCTGTCCGGCAAAGGAGACCCAAATCAGGATGAGGCTGACACCGGAGGCGAGCAGCAGCGAACCGACCCAGTCAACCTTGGCGGGGCGGCGGATGTGCTCAATCTTCAGGGTGAACTGCAGGAGCAGCAGGGAGAGCACGGCCAATGGCACGCAGACGAAGAACGTCCAGCGCCAGCCCAGGGGGCTGTCCACAATGTAGCCGCCCAGAAGTGGTCCACCTGCGGTGCCCACGGCCATGACGGCACCCATGTAGCCGGAGTACCGCCCGCGCTCGCGGGGGGCGATGATGGTGCCGATGATCGCCTGGGCCAGGGCGGTCAGCCCGCCCATCGCGATGCCCTGGATGACGCGCGCCGTCAACAGGAACGGGATGGTGGTGGCGAAACCGGCCATGACCGAGCCGCCCACGAAGATGATGATGCTCACCTGGACCAGCAGCTTCTTGTCAAAGAGGTCCGCCAGCTTGCCCCAGATGGGCGTGGTGGCAGCATTGGCCAGCAGGGATGCCGTGATGACCCAGGCAAAGTCCGTCTGCGTGCCGTGGAGCTGGTCCATGATGGTCGGCAGGGCGTTGGCCACGATGGTGGAGGAGAGGATTGCCGTGAAGAACGCGGCCAGCAGGCCTGTCAGTGCCTGAAGGACCTGGCGGTGGGTCATTCCTGCGCTGTTGGTGGCAGAGGCGGGGGTGGCCCGTGCCGCCTTCTCAGGTGGGGCCGGGGTCGATCTGTTTTTCATGGTGCCTATTCGTCTTAGTGCTCAAGGTGGGGGGGTGCGGCGTCGGCGCCCACAGCGGGACGACATTGGAAGTTGCCTTTCACAACTATAAAACCCGGGAATCCTTAGGGCAACTAAATAGTGAGGGGAGATGCGTCACTTAAAAGGCAACGCCCGCCACCGGTGACACTGGTGGCGGGCGGGCACTGCGTCCGGGAGGGCAGCTCAGGCCTGCTTGGTCCCGGCAGCAACGCTGCCGCGGAAGTGCAGCCGGGCGCTGCGGGCATTCCAGGCGGTGAACTCGCTGCCCAGCCAGCCGCCGTCGTCCGCCCTGGTGTCCGCGATGTGCAGGGACACCGTGGCCGGAAGGAACACCGGGGACTCAAAGGTGATGTCCCAGCTGAAGGCGTCCGGCTTGGGCGAACCAATGTCGGAGACAACGCGGGAAGCGGCATACATTCCATGGGCGATTGACCGCCGCCGCCCCAGCGCCTTCGCCGAAAGCACGCTCAGGTGGATCGGGTTGAAGTCGCCGGACACGGCTGCGTAGGCGCGCCCGGTGTCTACGCCCAGCTTCCACTGCGCGGTTGGCCGCGGCGGCGAGAACGTCTCGCGGGGCGCTCCGGCGGGGCGGGCCGCAGGCTTGTCCAGTCCGGGCAGGTAAATGCCCTTGGCCAGGTAAGTTGACACGCCGCGCCAAAGAAGTTCGGTGCCCTCGCTGTTGCGCACCTCCACCACCAGCTGCACCTGCGTGCCTGCCCGGTGGCCCGCCAGGTCCCTGGCCCAGGACCGGATGGTCAGTACGTCCGTAAACAGCACGGGGGCGTAATGGTCCACTTGGTTGCGCAGGTGGATCATCCCCAGCAGCGGCAGCGGAAAGTCCTCCTGGACCATGACGCTCATCGCCACGGGGAACGCCAGGGCGTGGATGTAGCCGGAGGGCAGCACGTCGCGGGCCGGCTTGCCCATCAGGTGCTGGAACTGCGTCAACCTGGCAAGGTCTGCGGTGACGCCGCGGACTTCCAGCGCCCGCGGGGGCAGCGCCACCACGGGTTCGACCCGCTTGATCCGCGCCCGGGCCGCAGTGGCCGCCGCGTTGACATAGAGCTTGGACAGGGACGGCATCTCCGTCAGCACGTGGTCCGCGGTCACTGTCCGACCAGGTTCTGTCCGCACACCCGCAGCACGTTGCCGGTGACGCCGTCCGACGCCTCCGACGCGAAGAAGGCGATGGCCTCGGCGACGTCGCCCGGCTTCCCTCCCTGCTGCAGGCTGTTGAGCCTGCGGGCCACCTCGCGGGTGGCAAACGGGATCTTCGCCGTCATGTCCGTTTCAATGAAGCCCGGTGCCACGGCGTTGACCGTTCCCCCTTTCCCGCTCAGGAGTGGGGCCGTGGCGCGGACCATGCCGATGACGCCTGCCTTGGACGCCGCGTAGTTCGTCTGGCCCCGGTTTCCGGCAATGCCGCTGGTGGAGGAGACACTGATGATCCTTGGATTGTCCGTGAAGTGGCTGCTGGCCAGGAACGCCTGGTTCATGCGCAGCTGGGCGGCGATGTTAACGGCAATTACGGAATCCCAGCGGCCGGGATCCATGTTGGCCAGCAGCTTGTCCCGGGTGATGCCCGCGTTGTGCACCACAATGTCCAGCCGGCCGTGGCGCTGCGCCGCGTGATCCAGGATGCGGGCGCCAGCCTCGGTGACGGTGATGTCCAGCTGGAGCGCCGTCCCGTGGATTTCATTGGCGACGGCGGCCAGGTGGTCCCCCGCCGCCGGCACGTCCACCACCACCACGCGGGCGCCGTCCCGGGCGAGTGTGCGGGCAATGGCGGCGCCAATGCCGCGGGCCGCGCCGGTGACGACGGCCACCCTCCCCTGAAGCGGCTTGTCCCAGTCCTGCTGCACCGCGGTGCCCTCGGCGGCGGCCGTGAGGAACTGTCCGTCCACGAAGGCCGAACGCGCGGAAAGGAAGAAGCGCAATGCGGACAGGGCACTGGGCGCGTTGGCCAAGACGCCGTTGGCCAGGACCACACCGTTGGCGGTGGAGCCGGCCCGAAGTTCCTTCGCGAGCGAGCGCATGATTCCGTCGACGGCGTTGCGGGCGGCTGCCACCTCGGGGGCATCGTCGCTGCGGACCTGCCCGGAGATGCTGATAATCCGTCCATTGCGGTTGAGGTCGCGCAGCGCAGCGCCCACCTCCCGCAGGGGAGCGGAAAGCTGGTCCGGATGAGCCAGTTCGTCCAGCACCAGCACCACGGCGCCGAGTTTCTCCTTGGGTGTGGCGTGGCGGCGCACGTCCTGGCCCCATGAAAGGAGAACCGAAGCAACGGCATCGGACCCTTCGGTGTGGCCGACCACCAGGATGGGACCCTGAACCAGCGGCGCACCCGGGGTGTAACGGCGCAGGACTGCCGGCTGAGGCAGCCCCAGCCGCTTGGCAAGGTCGCGGCCCAGGCCGCGGCTGACAAACTCGGTGTACTTGTCCGGGTGATCGTTCTGCTGTGCAGGTTTCTGTGCAGCCATGCCCTCTACCTTGCTTCCAACAGTGCGACAACGCCCTGGCCGCCGGCCGCGCAGACGGAGATGAGTCCGCGGGCCGGGCGGCCGTCGACCTGGCCGCGCTCGCTGAGCATCTTGGCCAGTGTGGCGACCAGGCGGCCGCCGGTGGCGGCGAACGGGTGGCCGGCCGCAAGTGAGGAGCCGTTGACGTTGAGCCTGCTCCGATCAACCGTGCCGAAGGCGCCGTCAAGACCCAGCCGCGTCTTTCCGAATTCCTCGTCCTCCCACGCGGCCAGGGTGCTCAGGACAGTGCCGGCAAAGGCTTCGTGGATTTCAAGGTAGTCAAGATCGGCCAGTGTCAGCCCGTTGCGTGCCAGGAGGCGCGGAACGGCGAACGCGGGCGCCATGAGGAGCCCGTCCTTGCCGTGGACAAAGTCAACTGCGCCGGCTTCGCCGTCGACCACGTTGGCGAGCATGGGGAGGTCGTGGGCCTGGGCCCAGTCTTCGGAGGCCAGGAGCACCGCCGAGGCGCCGTCCGTGAGGGGGGTCGAGTTGCCGGCGGTCATGGTCGCGGCGTCGCCAAGGTTTTTGCCAAAGACGGGCTTGAGCTTGGCCAGCTTTTCCAGGGTGGAATCGGCGCGAAGGTTGGAATCGCGGGTCAGGCCGCGGTACGGCGTCACGAGGTCATCAAAGAAGTGGCGGTCATAGGCGGCGGCCATGTTCTTGTGGCTGGCCAGCGCCAATTCGTCCTGGGCTTCCCGGCTGATCTTCCACTGCGCAGTGGTCAGGGCCTGATGCTCACCCATGGACAGCCCGGTGCGCGGCTCTCCGGTGGACGGTGCATCCGGGGACAGGTCCTTGGGGCGGATGCGGCCCAGGATCTTTACCTTGTCCGTCAGGGACTTCGCGCGGTTGAGGTCCAGGAGGATGGTCCGCAGGCCCTCGCTGACAGCTATGGGGGCGTCGGAGGCGGAATCGACGCCGCCGGCAATGGCGGAGTTGATCTGGCCGAGCTTGATCTTGTTGGACAGCCCGATCACGGCTTCCATGCCCGTGGCGCACGCCTGCTGGAGGTCGTAGGCAGGGGTGGTGGCCGAAAGCGCCGAGCCAAGCACGGCCTCGCGGGTGAGGTTGAAGTCGCGTGAGTGCTTGAGGACCGCACCGGCGGCGACCTCGCCGATGGCTTCATCCTGCAGGCCAAATCGTGCCACCAGTCCGTCCAGCGCGGCCGTGAGCATGTCCTGGTTGGACGCGTGGGCGTAGGCTCCGCCCGACCGGGCGAAGGGGATGCGGTTTCCGCCGACGATGACCGCCTTGCGGATGCCTCGGTTGGCGGCGGGGCGTGCCGTGTTTTCTGCCGTGGGGGAACTCATGGAGCGGTCTCCTTCGATGTGCCTTGGATTACTGATACCCAGCGTACCTGATACGCTGGGTATCGTGAACATGTTACAGACAGGGCAGGCCATGCCGCCGCCGGCCCCCTCTCCCGACGGCGCCGGCACAACAGTTGACGGGCGCTCGGCGCGGTGGGAAGTGCACCGCGAGGAACGCCGTCGTGAGCTCATCAAGGCAGCCCGCCGGGCCATCCACCAGCTTGGCTTTGACTCGTCCATGGAGGACATTGCGGCCAATGCCGGCACCTCAAAGTCCGTGTTTTACCGCTATTTTGGCGACAAGGCCGGGCTCCAGCAGGCGGTGGGCAAGGTGGTGATCGGCCAGATGCAGGCCACCATCGTGGCGGCCGGGAAGACTGCCAGGACTCCGCGCGAGGGCCTGGTCAACATGGTCACCGCGTACCTGCAGATGGCCGAGACGTCCCCGAACGTCTACACGTTTGTGACGTCACCCTCCGATGCCGGAGCCCTGCCGCAAGGCGAGCTCAGCGGATTCTTTGACGCCGTGACGGCCATGATCTCCGAACCCCTGCGTGACCTGCTGGGCGACGCCGACTCGCCCCTGTTGGGCTACTGGCCGACGGCGGCGATCGGTCTGGTGCGCACCGCGGGGGAATTGTGGCTGAAGACGCCAGCCTCCCGGGCAAAACCAGACCACCGCGCAATGGCTGAACAAATGTCCGACTGGCTTTTCGACGGCGTCGGGCAGCAAGTCTCCCCCGCCCACTCCAACAACTTCAATCAGAAGGAATTCCATGACTGACTTATTGACCCCTGCAGCGAAGGCCTCGGGAGACGACGGTGCGAGCGTTGACGTAGCGGCCCTGGGCCGGGCACTGCTGGGCCGGTGGGCCGATATCCGGCTCCAGGCCCGTGAGCTGGCCGGCATGCCCGAACTGCACAAGGTGGAGGGGCTCACCCACACCGAACACCGAGAACGGGCCTTCAAGCAGCTGGGCATCCTGGTGGAGCAAAACGGCGTGCACCGCGCGTTCCCTTCACGGCTGGGCGGCAGCGACGACCACGGAGGAAACGTTTCCGGCTTTGAGGAACTCGTCACGGCGGACCCGTCGGTACAGATCAAGGCCGGGGTGCAGTGGGGCCTGTTTGGTTCCGCAGTGATGCACCTGGGCTCTCAGGAACACCAGGACAAGTGGCTGCCCGGGATCATGTCGCTGGAGATCCCCGGCTGCTTTGCCATGACGGAAATTGGGCACGGATCCGATGTGGCCTCCATCGCCACGACAGCAACGTACGATCCCGCCACCGAGGAGTTCGTCATCAACACCCCGTTCCGGGCGGCGTGGAAGGAATTCATCGGCAACGCCGCCGTCGACGGCCTGGCCGCAGTGGTGTTTGCCCAGTTGGTCACCCGCGGGGTGAACCACGGCGTGCACGCGTTCTACGTTGAACTTCGCGACCCTGACACCAAGGAGTTCCTGCCGGGCGTTGGCGGCATTGACGACAACATTAAGGGAGGGCTCAACGGCATCGACAACGGCCGCCTGCACTTCGCCAATGTCCGCATCCCGCGCACCAACCTGCTCAACCGCTATGGCGACGTGGCCGTGGATGGCAGCTACTCCTCCCCCATCGCCAGCCCTGGGCGGCGTTTCTTCACGATGTTGGGCACGCTGGTGCAGGGACGCGTATCCCTGGACGGCGCCGCCGTAGCAGCCTCCAAGGTGGCGCTGAAGATCGCCATCCAGTACGCCACGGAACGACGCCAGTTCAACGCGGCTTCCGACACTGAGGAAGTGGTGTTGCTGGACTACCAGCGCCACCAGCGCCGGCTATTGCCCCGCCTGGCCACGACTTACGCCGCTGCGTTTGCCCATGAGCAGCTTTTGCAAAAATTCGATGACGTGTTCTCCGGGGCGCACGACACCGACGAAGACCGCCAGGACCTTGAAACACTGGCTGCCGCGTTTAAGTCGCTGTCCACATGGCATGCGCTGGACACCCTGCAGGAGTGCCGCGAGGCCTGTGGAGGGGCAGGTTTCATGGTGGAGAACCGCTTCACGTCGCTGCGAGCGGATCTGGACGTATACGCAACGTTCGAGGGCGACAACACGGTGCTGCTGCAACTGGTGGCCAAGCGTCTGCTGGCGGACTACTCCAAGGAATTCCGAAACCTGGACTTTGGCGTGCTGGCCCGGTTCGTCGTGGGCCAGGCCGCCGATTTGACCTGGCACCGGACGGGCCTGCGGGCGGTGGCCCAGTTCGTGGCCGACTCCGGCTCGGCACAAAAGTCCGCGAAGGCGCTCAAGGACGAGGACACCCAGCACGAGATGCTGGCGGATCGCGTGCAGACCATGGTGGCGGAGGTCGCCACTGCCCTGAAGGGAGCGGCGAAGATGCCCAAGGAGAAGGGCGCGGAGATCTTCAACGAGCACCAAAATGAGCTGATCGAAACTGCGCGCGCCCACGCTGAATTGTTGCAGTGGGAGGCGTTCACCGCAGCACTGCGCGGGATTACCGACCCGGGCACCCACAAGGTGCTCACGCGCCTGCGTGATCTCTTTGGCCTGACGCTCATCGAGAAGCACCTGGACTGGTACCTCATGAACGGGCGCATCTCGATGCAGCGTGCTCGCACCCTGTCGCCCTACATCAACCGCGTGCTGGCCAAGCTACGCCCGCACGCCTTGGACCTCGTCGACGCTTTTGGGTATGGTCCCGAGCACCTGCGGGCCACCATCGCCACCGGCATTGAGCGTGAGCGCCAGGACGAGGCCCGCGAGTACTACCGGACCCTGCGTGCCAGCAAGGACGCGCCCGTGGACGAAAAAGTCCTGCTGCAGAAAGCCAAAGCGCACGGCAGGAAGTAATTCGAGCGACTGCTCCGCTTTGTGGGGAGATCCGCTTTGTGGGGAGAGGCTTCCCACCGCGGGCTCAGAAGTTGAAGTTCGACGGCGGCAGCCGGCCAGGCGCACTCGCCTGCCGGGTGCCGCCGTTGGAGTTTTGATGGCGTCAGCAGCCGGTGCCGTTGGGGTTTTCGTTGCAGTTGTCGGCGTAGTTGTGGGTGACGGCGCGCCAGACGGTCAGGCCCAGGGGGTTGGAGGCGATGTTGCCTTGGCCGGGGATGGGGAGGTTGGGTCCGCCGTTGACCGTGTAGGTGCCGTTGAAGTGGGTGGTGAGGTTGATGGCGTATTTGCCGGTGGCGGTGTAGATGTGGCTGGTTTTGGTTTGTTCGCCGATTCGTTCGTCGGGGAGGGGTGCGCCGGCGCTGATGGTGGGGCCCCAGAGGGTGCCGTCGCCGTAGTTCCAGGTGTAGGTGGCGGGGGTGGCGGTAATGTGGACTTTTTGGCCCAGGAGGGTGATGTTGAATTCCTGTACTGTGGCGTCGGCGTAGAAGTTGGTTTCCTGGCCGCGGAGGGTGTGGGGGCCGGGTTGGCTGCCGACGGTGGCTGGTTGGATCGGTGATTTTTGGAATTCGTGGGCGATTTGGGCTGCGATTTCGGCTAGGATGTCGCGGGGCTTTTCGGCGTAAATGCAGGTCGCACGGGATACGACAGTCCAGCGCTGTGGATTCGGCGGCTTAAGTGATCTAAACCAGTCGACAGACTGTCCGCCCTCCGCCGCAGTGCACTCACGAGCGCCTATGATGCAGTTTGTTGCCTGGTTTGAGTTTGATTCGGTGCAGGATAAAACGTACTTGAACATGTATGGGTCGAACGGCCCAGACTCAGGAATCGGGCCGAACAAGTCCTTTCCAGAAACCTTGCTCCAGACATCAGTCCCAACTCCAGTGTCGCCCCAGTTCGACCTATGGCGGTCGCTGGACGCGAACACGACGGATGCACCCGGCACCAAAGAGAAAAAAGAGATAAGCACCATCGAAGCAATGAATCGGCGCATTTCTATTCCTTGGTCAAATGCTCAGCCGTTTGCGCAGTCCACCCAGCGTCGGTATACGTGGCTACTACGATGTCCGCCCGGGCCACGGTGGGGTCTAGTGCTTCGTCGAGGGTACCGTCGGGGGTGTAATAGCTCACCTGGGCCTGTTCGATCATGAGGACTGCCTGGTATGAACCATCTGACGCCTGCTGGAATGAGCTGGTCGATGAATAGACCTTCATCTTGCCACCAGTTATCCACCCGCCTGACTCGTACCACTCGCTGGCAGGACCATTAGTTCGTGCACACGTTTTACAAGATGGGTCCGTAATGGCCATCATTGGCTCCGAATTACCCGTCTCATATACGTAGCCGAGGGTGGAGTACCAGTAGCGGGCGAATTCTTCGAGGCCCGCTTTGGAGTATTCCTTGGCTTTGACGGGCAGGACGGGTACCGGCACGTTTTGGGCTCGGCCGTTGGCGGTCGCCGGTTTGTAGACCGGTGCGGCTGGCGGCGTTGTGGGCGCGGAACTCGTGGCCGGTATCGTTGCACGTGCCGTGGCCGGGTCGGTTCCGGCATTGAGCGGGGCGTCCTTGGGAGTGCAGCCGGTCAGGGACAGTGCCGTGGCGAGTGCCAGGGTGAGGAAGGCCGCGGCCAGGTGCTGCCGCCGTCGACGGTGCCGGCGCGTTGGGGTGCGATGTGGCTGTGAGTGCAAACTGATGGTAATCATGCGGGCCCCCGCGGGAATCTATTCCGGGGATCCGCCCTGAGGGGACCCCACTTCAGCTAGACAACAAGCTACCCCAAATAAGTGACCCCGACCACATGATATCCACAGCCCAGTCATGCTGGGTGGAGTGGGCTGCCATGGCCAGCGAGATCCCAAGGGAGGACTTTGCGTGGCCAGACAGGCCCGTGAACGGGCACGGAAGGCGGCCAGGGATGCATCTTTTGGGGTGGCTTCCTCCACAGCGTATATATGTCCTAGTGTTTTCCACATTCTCGGTACCTTCTCGTAGAATGTCAGTGGTCTCCGGTAAAATTTTGGGTATGGAAGATAAGGCACGGCAGCCGGGAAAAACCGGCAACCACACAGGGAGAGGGACCGCTGGTGAACACGTTCACCAGATCCTTCACCTTGCTGCCGCCCTCACCATCGCCACCCGGGCAGCCGCAGCCCGTCCCGCAGACGGCCATCCGCAGGCAGCACCCGCCAGCGATTTTGCCGGCACCGACCAGGGCACTGGGCAGGGGTTGGTCGGCGCGCCCCTGGGGCTGGACCTTGAAGCGCTAGCGGATGCGCAGCTAACGGACTGGGCACAGGACCTTGAAGCGCTCTCGCACGTCATGGAGGCCCTGCAGGTCCAGGTCGCCGCGGCCCTGGCCGGGCGGGTGCGGGCGGGCCGCTTCGACGCCGAGGGCGTGAAGCAGCCTGCAGACTTGTTTTCAGCCACGCTCAAGCTCAGCCGGGCCGAATCGGCCCGCCGGCTGCGCCTGGCTGAGCACTTCATGCCCACCACGAACGCCCTGACACTTGTCACGACCCCGCCTGCCCAGCCGGTCGCGGCGTCGGCGTTTTTCGCCGGGAACCTCTCCGCGGAACAGGCCCACACGGTCTCCCGCTTCACCGAGGAAGCGCAACATCTTGTAGAGGCAGGCCAGATCGAGCCAGAACTGGCCGCCGAACTGGAACGAACACTCACCCGGCATGCCCGGGACATGGACCCGGACTCCCTGGCCCGCATCGGGACCCGGGCCGTGAACGTGCTGGACCCCGACGGGCAACAACCCAGCGAAGGCGAACTGCGAGTCAAACAGGGACTGGTCTTCCGCCGTCCACGCCGCGGACTCGTCGGCTTCAACGGCTATCTGACGATCGCCCAATACGAGATGTGGCGCACGGCCATCGAATCTGCTTTGAACCCCCACGCACACAATGACATCAACACGGTCAATGCCGATGCGGACCCGCTCAACCCCGCAGATTCCCTGAGACCCGACCCCGAGCCCGGCAGCACATCCAGCCCGCGGACCGATCCCGCTGACGTGATCCCCGGGCAGACGGAATTCTTGGACTTGCTGCGCAACGCCACCACCCCGGCACCCGCAGCACCAGAACCCGCCACCACCCCGGCACCCGCAGCACCAGAACCTGCCACCAGTGGCACAGGATCCGGCCGGGCAGGTCCAGGTCGGCCGTTTGCATGGTCAGCTGACGTGGCCGGGGGCACCGCTGCCTGGCCGCCAACCCAAGGTCCCATCCCGGACTGGGCCCAGGCACCCCTGCCGCCGACGAAAGCCGAGGACAACGGCTGGATTCCTCTCCCCGATACCGGCACGGATGACGGCTGGGTCACGCCGAACCAATCCCAAGACAGCCATGGCTGGTCGCTGCCGGGCATTCATAACCCAGGCGCCGGCATCGGCGCAGGCGGTGCCGCGCTGGGAACGGAACCATGGCCTCACATGGTCGACGGCATGAGTGTGTCCGAGCCCGGCACCGACGAAGACATCCCCGGCCTGAACCCCATTGACCCCGCCAGCACCGACGCGGCAACCCAGGACACGCGCTCCCGCGCCCAACGACTCCTCGACGCCAGCATCGACTGCATCAAACTTGCCGCACGCAAGGGCCTGCTGCCCATGAATGGCGGGCTGAAGACCCAATTGTTCATTGGCACCACCAAAGCAGACCTCCAACGCTGCACCAAGGACGGCAGGCCCGGCGGCATCGCCTTCCTGCCCTACTCCGGCCCCCAGCCGCTTGTGCTCTTCGCCCCAGACCTCTGCGACGCGGACGTCACCACCATGGTCCTCGGCGACGGCCATGACATCCTCAACGTGGGGCGCACCCAACGCCTGTTCACCTTCGCACAACGCAAGATTTTGACCGCCCGCGACATCGGGTGCGCTTTCCCCGACTGCACGCGCCCGGCCTACTGGACTGAAGCCCACCACATCATTCCCTGGCAGGACGGTGGCAAGACCAACATCGGCAACGGTGTCATCGCATGCAGCTACCACCACCACCTGCTCCACGACACCGATTGGACGGTCAAACTCGTCCACGGCATCCCGTTGTTCACACCACCCTACAAAATCGACCCCGCCCAACGCCCCCGCCGCAACACCTACCATCACGGCCTTCCCCGCGACACTGACTGAACCCAGACCTCGACGCCCGGCGTCGACAAGGGTCCACCCCCGAGGGCCGGCCAAGAAACGGCGCGGGGAATGGGTCCGGGGAACGGTTGGGGACCGACTGCCGGGAACCGACCTCGACAGGCTATCCGGCCCCGACATGGGGACACCCCCGCAAGAATGGCCCAGGGCAATGAATGAGACCGGGAACGGCTGGGGACCGACTACAGGGAACCAGCCTCGGCGGGCTACCGATCCCTACATGGGGGCCAAGACCACGGACGGCCCGGCCGAGAAATGGCTCCGGGGATCTGCCCGGAACCGGCCACCGGGTCCGCAACTATTGCGGCAAGACGCTTCGATACACCGCAAGGGTCTTTTCAACTATTGATCCCCACGAGAAGTTTTCCTGTGCACGGACTCGCCCCTTCTCCCCCATCGCGCGGGCGCGGTCCGGGTCGCTGACAACCTCGATGAGGGCGGCCGCAAAGTCGGCAACGAACTTCTCCTGGTCCAACGGCGTGCCTGTTCCGTCGGTGACCTGCTCCAACGGCACCAGCAGGCCCGTCTCACCGTGGGCAACCACTTCCGGAATGCCACCCGTGGCGCTGGCCACCACGGCCGCTCCGCAAGCCATGGCTTCGAGGTTCACGATGCCCAACGGTTCATATATCGAAGGGCAGGCAAACACGGTGGCGTGGCTGAGCACCTGGATGAGTTCGTTGCGCGGCAGCATTCGCTCAATGACGATCACACCGTCGCGCTGGGCCCTGAGCCCTTCAATAAGGGAATTCACCTCGGCGCCGAGTTCGGGAGTATCGGCAGCCCCCGCGCACAGGACCAGCTGCACCTCCGGCGGAAGCGCCGCGGCCGCCTTCAAAAGATAGGGCACACCCTTCTGCCGCGTTACGCGTCCGACCCACACCACGCTGGGACGGCCGGGATCAATCCCCAGCGAACGGACGACGTCGTCCTTCTCATCACGCTGCCAGGAATCAACGTCTATGCCGTTGTGGATTACCTTCACCTTGGCGGGGTCGACGTCCGGGTAGCTGCGCAGGATGTCCTGGCGCATGCCATCGGACACGGCGATGATGGCTGCAGCTGCCTCATACGCCGTCTTCTCCACCCACGAAGAAACGGCGTAACCACCGCCGAGCTGCTCAGCCTTCCACGGGCGAAGTGGCTCCAGGCTGTGGGCGCTGAGCACATGGGGAATTCCGTGCAGGAGTGATGCGAGGTGCCCCGCCATGTTCGCGTACCAGGTGTGAGAGTGCACCAGGTCCGCACCGGCAATGTCGGGGACGATCTGCAGATCCACCCCCAGCGTCTGCATCGCCGCATTGGCGCCGGCCAGTTGGGGAAGGTTCCCATAGGAGGACACGACGGCACCGTGGAAGCCGGGTTCCCGGTCCGCACCAAAGGCGTGCACCCGCAAGTCCACCTTCGCGGCCAGGACGCGGCTAAGCTCGGCGACATGGACGCCGGCACCGCCGTATATCTCCGGAGGAAATTCTTTAGTCACAATATCGATACGCACGTTCCCAATGTAGTGTCTTTGAACTGGTTGTTCTAGTGTGAAGGTGTTGTACCCGTTCGCGGGACGTTATTCATCGCAACATTCAAGCTGTCGGAGGTTGGGGTATGGCTGTCAAGAAAGTACTGGCGATTGTGTTGGCGGGCGGTGAGGGCAAGCGTTTGATGCCCTTGACAGCAGACCGTGCCAAACCTGCAGTGCCATTCGCCGGATTCAGGCTCGTCGATTTTGCATTGTCAAACCTGGTTAATTCCGGGTACCTGAAAATAGTGGTGTTGACGCAGTATAAGTCGCACAGCATGGACCAGCACATTTCCCAGACCTGGCGAATGTCCACTCAGCTGGGCAATTATGTGGCCAGCGTTCCGGCGCAGCAGCGCCGCGGCAAAAGCTGGTTTTTGGGCAGCGCGAACGCCATTTACCAGTCCATGAACCTGATCGTTGACGCCGCACCGGACATTGTGGTGGTGGTCGGCGCCGACCACGTCTACCGCATGGACTTTGAGCAGATGGTCGAGAGCCACATCAAGTCCGGCGCACGCGCCACTGTTGCCGCCGTGCGCCAGCCGCTGACCATGGCCGACCAGTTTGGCGTCATCGAGGTGGACACCTCATTCGACACCGGTGCTGTCGGTGCCCACAAGATCTCCGCCTTCGTCGAAAAGCCGGCATCAACTCCCGGCCTGCCCGACGCTCCGGACCAATTCCTGGCCTCCATGGGCAACTACGTCTTCGATACCGACGCCCTGGTCGAGGCGCTCGAGCAGGATGCAGTCAAGAGCGACACCAAGAACGACATGGGCGGGGACATAATCCCACACTTCGTGGACCGCGGAGAAGCTTTTGTCTACGACTTCAGCACCAACGACATCCCCGATGCCACGGACCGTGACCGCAACTACTGGCGCGATGTGGGGACCATCGATTCCTACTACGACGCGCACATGGACCTGATCTCCCCGCTGCCGATCTTCAACCTCTATAACCGTGCCTGGCCGATCTACACGCGCAACACCACCTCGCCGCCGGCCAAGTTTGTCCACGGTGAGCACAACGCCGTTGGCGCGGCCCTGGACTCCATCGTTGCCCCCGGCGTGGTGGTTTCCGGCGGCGTGGTGGAAAATTCCGTCCTATCCAACGATGTTTTTGTAGGCACCGGTGCCCGGGTCATGGATTCAGTACTTATGGACAGCGTGGTGGTGGGAGCGGGCGCCGTGGTCAAACGCGCGATCATTGACAAGTCCGTGCGCATTCCTGCCGGTGCCACGATCGGCGTCAATCCGGAACTCGACCGGGCACGTGGATTTATGATCACCGAGTCCGGGCTTACGGTCCTGAGAAAAGGTCAGATCGTTCCGGCGCCGGCAGCCGAAGAAGTGGCCGTCGCCAAGGCGGCCGCCGCGGCGACGCCAGCCGCCCTGGAACTCGCCATCGCCGAGCACCGGTTGTCGAAGGAGACGATGGACCTGGTGGTGGGCAACCAGCTCACTGCAGCTGACTCGGCTGCCCTGCGGGACGCAGGCTCGGCTGTGGGACGGGACGGCGTGCTGACGGCCGGCTCCGCCCCTGATTCCGCGGCCGGTTCGTCCAACGGTCCAGCTGGTCTGGCGGGCAACGTGTCGGAGCCCGACGGGGAAGCGGCTAAAATTGTGGAGTGACTGCCGCTGAACTGACTCCCGAAGAAATCCAAAACTGCATCAAGGTTTTAGAAAATATTCACATCTATGACGAAGACAATTCGGATTACGTTAAAGTCCGCCGGGCAACCGGAAAAATGTTCAAGGCGGTAAAGCGATATCGCCGGAACGTTAAAAGGGACGCCGTAAATGAGGCGGACCGTGCCGTAATTGCAAAAACGGCCACGGCAGCTCCGGACCGAGTTGACGATGAAACGCGCGGCAACAAGCTCAAGGCATCCGCGACAGGTAAAATGGCGGGAACGCTGCAGCGTTCCCGCCCCTGTTACATCTGCAAACAGCACTACACGCAGGTTGATGCCTTCTACCACCAGTTGTGCCCCGAATGTGCCACGTTCAACCACGCCAAGAGGGACGCCCGCACGGACCTATCCGGCAAGCGCGCCCTGCTGACCGGCGGCCGTGCAAAAATTGGCATGTACATCGCCCTGCGCCTGCTGCGCGACGGCGCCCACACCACCATCACCACCCGTTTTCCCAAGGACGCCGCCCGCCGCTTCGCAGCCATGGAGGACAGCTCCGACTGGCTGCACCGCCTGCGCGTCGTCGGGATTGACCTTCGCGATCCAGCACAGGTCATCGCCCTGACGGATTCCCTGAACGAAGCGGGCCCGCTGGACATCATCATTAACAATGCGGCGCAGACAGTGCGCCGCTCGGGCAACGCCTACAAGCCACTGGTGGATGCTGAATTGGAACCACTCCCCGACGATTCCCCCCTGCCGGAACTGCTCACGTTTGGGCACGCCCACGACAAGCACCCGCTGGCCCTTGCCGGGCAAATCACCTCCCACCCCCAGCTGGGAGGGGATGAAATCGCCGCCTTGGCCCTTTCCATGGGTTCGGCCTCCCTGGACCGGGTTGCTGCCGGCACGGCCATCGACGCCGGCGGCCTGGTCCCCGACGTGGCCACCATCAACAGCTGGACCCAGGTGGTGGACCAGGTGGATCCGCTGGAAATGCTGGAGGTGCAGCTGTGCAACGTCACCGCACCCTTCCTGCTGGTCTCCAGGCTTCGCCCCGCCATGGCCGCCTCCCCCGCACGCAGGAAATACATCGTCAACGTCTCCGCCATGGAGGGCCAGTTCTCCCGCGCGTACAAGGGCCCGGGCCACCCCCATACCAACATGGCCAAGGCAGCACTGAACATGCTCACCCGGACCAGCGCCCAGGAAATGCTTGACGCCGACGGCATCCTCATGACCGCCGTGGACACCGGGTGGATCACCGACGAACGGCCCCATCACACCAAGATCCGGCTGGCAGAGGAGGGCTTCCACGCGCCCCTTGACCTGGTGGACGGCGCGGCCCGCGTCTACGATCCCATCGTCACGGGCGAATCCGGGGAAGACCAATATGGCGTGTTCCTCAAGGACTACAAGCCGAGCCCTTGGTAGGCGCCACCCGGCAGACCGGCAAGGGTTGGCGCGTACGCACCGTACCCCTTGCCCCCGGCCTTGCCGCCGCCCTCGCCGCTGTTGCCGTTGCCCTGGCGGTCCACAGCCTGGTGCCGGTCCTCCCGGCCATGACCATCGCCGTCGTGCTTGGCATTGCCGCGGTGAACCTTCCCGGGACGTCGGCGCTTTGCGACGGGCCGCTGCGCGCCGGACTGAATTTTGCCGGCAAGCACCTCATGCGGGTGGGCATCGTCTTTCTGGGGTTGAAGCTGAGCCTGGGCGACATCGCGAGCCTTGGCTGGGTGACGGTGGCCCTGGTGGTGGGCGTGGTGCTCCTCAGCTTTGCCGGCACCTACGCACTCGGCCGGCTCTTCAGGCTCGACGGCGACCTGCCCCTCCTGATTGCCACCGGCTTTTCCATTTGCGGCGCGTCAGCGATCGGGGCCATGGCCGCCGTCAAGGGCACCAAGCACAGCGACACAGTGCTCCCCGTGGCTCTGGTGACCCTCTGTGGGACGCTGGCCATCGGCGTGCTGCCGCTGCTGATGAACCCGCTCGGCCTTGACGCCCTGCAGTTCGGCCAGTGGGTGGGCGCCGGCGTGCACGACGTCGGACAAGTGGTGGCAACCGCCCAGACTGCCGGGACAGTGGCCCTGAGTGCCGCCATCGTCATCAAGCTCACCCGGGTGGTGCTGCTGGCCCCCATCGTCGGGGTGGTGGGCGGGCTGGAACGACGCCGGCACGTCCGCCGCGCGCAGGCCGCCGATGCGCCTGCCGGCCCGCTTGGCACCGATTCCGCCGGCAAGCCAAGGTTCCCGCCGGTGGTGCCCCTGTTTGTGGCGGGCTTCCTGGCCATGATTGTGTTGCGCACCACCGGCTGGCTGCCCGCCGGCGTGGTCGGGGCCGGATCGGTTGCGCAGGACATCGCCCTGGGCGCGGCGCTCTTTGGCCTTGGCGCATCCGTGCGCGTGGGCCAACTCTTCAAGACGGGTGTGCGGGCCACCATGATGGCGCTCTGTGCGTGGGCGCTCATCGCCGCGCTGGCATTTGGCGCCGTCCACCTGATGGGGTCCTGACCGCGTAGACGGGCCCAGTGCGTCCACGCGGTCTGCCCGCAGGCAGGGCGCCGGGCGCAGGGGCTCTCCGACGCCCGGACTGGCCGCCGTCGCCCGCACCGCCGCCGTACTGGGCTCTCCGCCGCCCGGACTGGCCGCCGTCCGTGGTTGAATGAAATGGTGTCGAATTCAAACCTCAGCCGTGCCGAAGCTGCCACGCGAAAATCACTGATCAAGGTCCACTCCTACGACGTCCGGGTGGACATCAGCAACGCCGCCAGCCTGGACGACCCCGGGTTTGCCACGCAAAGCACCATCGCGTTCAGCTGCACCACCGCCGGGGCGGAAACGTTCCTGGACTTCATCGGTCTGGGCGTGGAGTCCGTGGTGCTCAACGGTGTCGAACTGGACGTGAGGCAGGTGGTCCGGGACGCCCGCATCCTTCTGCCGGGGCTCGCGCTGGAGAATGAGGCCACGGTCAGGGCCACAGCGGCTTACTCGCGCAGCGGCGAAGGCCTGCACCGCTTCGAGGATCCTGCCGACGGCAAGGTCTACACCTACACGCAATACGAGCCCGCAGACGCCCGCCGCGTTTTTGCCAACTTTGAACAGCCCGACCTCAAAGCCCCGTTTACCTTCCACGTCACGGCCCCGGCGAACTGGGAGGTTGCCTCCAACCAGCCAGTCGCCGGGTACGCCGACGTCGAGGTGGATGCCCTCGGCGATGCTGTGGCCGGTTGCTGGGACTTTGCGCCCACGCTGCCCATCTCCACCTACATCACCGCCATCCTGGCGGGCCCCTACTTCAAGGTGTCGGACCAGTTCAACATGACGTTCGGCCCGGACAGCGCGCACGCCGGGACCCGCCTGGAAATCCCGCTGACGTCTTATTGCCGGGCCTCGCTATCCGCCAACTTCGACACCGACCCCATCTTCGCGGTCACCAAGGCGGGGCTTGCCTACTTCAATGAACTCTTCGACTACCCCTACCCCTTCGGCAAGTACGACCAGGCGTTCGTGCCCGAATACAACCTCGGCGCCATGGAGAACCCCGGGCTGGTGACGTTCACCGAGTCCTACATCTACACGTCACGTGCCACGGACACGCAGTACCAGCAGCGTGCCAACACGATCATGCACGAGATGGCGCACATGTGGTTTGGCGACCTCGTGACCATGGCCTGGTGGGATGATCTGTGGCTGAAGGAGTCCTTCGCCGACTTCATGGGCCACCTGGCCGTCGCCGAGGCCACCGAATGGGGAGACAAGTCGTGGACCCTGTTTGCGAGCCGCCGCAAGGCCTGGGCGTACGTGCAGGACCAGCTTCCCACCACCCATCCCATCGTCGCCGACATTCCACATTTGGAGGCGGCGAAGCAAAATTTTGACGGCATTACGTACGCCAAAGGCGCTTCAGTGCTCAAGCAGCTCGTGGCCTTCGTGGGCCGCGACGCATTCATGGCCGGTTCCCGTGAGTACTTCCGAAACCATGAATACTCCAACACCTCCCTGGCGGACCTGCTTGGGCCCCTGGGTGCCGCGTCCGGCCGCGATTTGGCCGGCTGGGCGGCCGACTGGCTCCAGACCGCCGGCATCTCCACCCTGACGTCCGCTGTCACGGTGGAAGACGGGAAGATCACGGACTTTTCGATCGCGCAGGAGGCAGTGGATCCGGTGACGGGCCGCCCCGCCCTCCGACCGCACCGCCTGTCCGTGGGACTGTTCAACTTCGCCCCCGACAGCAACGACGCCGGACGCCTGGTCCGTACCCACTCGGCCGCTGTCGATGTGTTGGGGTCCGTAACGGACGTGGCGGAACTGGCAGGGCTGCCGGCGCCGGCCCTGATTGTGGTCAACGACCAGGACCTCACGTATGCCAAGGTCAGGCTCGATCCTGCGTCCCTGGACACGGCATTGGCCTCACTGGGCGCCGTGGACGACGCGCTGGCGCGCAGCCTGGTCTGGTCGTCGCTGTGGAACGCCGTGCGGGATGCCGAGCTGCCGGCCCAAAGCTACGTGCGTGCCGTCTGCGACCACGCCGCCGGTGAGCCGGACATTGCCCTACTGCAGACGCTGGCGGACAACGCGCGGTTCGCAGTCGTCAACTACAGCCCGCCCGAAGCGCGCGGGGACGTGCGGGCGGAACTGCTGGCCGGCATCGAACACCACCTGGATTCGGCTGCCCCGGGCAGCGACGAACAACTGGTGTGGGCCCGGGCCCTTGCGACACTGGGGAGGGGAACCGATGCGTCCACCGTGCGTATTCGGGCGCTACTCGATGGAACCGGCATCCCGGCAGGCCTGCGTGTCGACACGGAGCTGCGTTGGCTGCTGTGGCAGGCACTGGCGGCCCGGGGCCGGGCAACCGGGGCGCAGCTGGATGCGGAACTGGCGCTCAACACCACGGCGGAGACGCGCGTTGCCAGGACCACCGCCGGTGCGTCATTGCCCGAGGCGTCGGCCAAGGCCGCGGCCTGGTCGGACTCCGTGGTGGGGACGGGTCTGACCAATGAGCTGCTCAGCGCCACGATAGAAGGTTTCATGGTGGGCGGGCATGATCTGCTCGACGCCTATGTGGAACCGTACTTTGCCGCCTTGAATGACGTGTGGGACCAGCGCAGCATTGAAATCGCCGGCCGGATTGTGCGGGGGCTGTTCCCGGCCCGCCAGGACCTGTCCGCCGGAATGGACCCGTTGGCGCACCCCGTGGTGTCCCGGACGGATGCGTGGCTGGCCGGCAATGCCGATGCCGCCACGGGCCTGCGCCGCCTGCTGGTGGAACAGCGCGACCACTTGGTCCGCTCCCTCACTGCACAGGCCGCCGCCCGCGGCGCCTGACCACCGGAAGGGCTGTGGGTCGGACACTGCCCTGAATGGGTATTGCAAAGGCCTTTTCAGGCCGGCTTTTCGATTCTTAGCCACCTGCCGGGCGGCGGAGTGAAGCCATGGCCACGGCAACCATGCCGGCGGCAACCAGGAGCCACGCTCCCACAGCAATCCAGTTCGCCCACTGGCCGACGAGAGCCACCAGCGGCATGCCGTTCTCGTGCCCGAAGCGGTACGTGGCAACGGAGAACATGCCCAGCGGAAACACGATAGACCAGAGGGCGGTGGAGTACTTCAGCGGGTCGCGCCGGATGATGTGCCGCCAGATGCCGAACGCCACCAGCAGTGGCACCCACCACAGGCCGAACGCCCACAGCAGGTAGCTGAGGCCGCCCACTGTGGGCGCCGCCAGCTCCAGCACGGGCACGCCCGCCGGCAGGTTCAGGATCATGGACCCGGCCAGGACGGTGATGGCCGTGGCACCCATGAAGATCCAGTTCGCCGGCACGATCCCGCCGCGGTTCTCGCCGCCGGTAAGCAACCGGAGGATCACCATGGTGGTCAGCGTCAGATAGAGCAGGATGCCGATGCCCCAGAAGGCAACGGCTGCGTCGCTGAGCAGCCGGATGGACGTGTCACCGCCAGCCAGGGTGGCGGCGGCCACGGACAGCGACTGCGTGGAGACCACCCAGAGGAACCAGGTGCCGTCCACCGGCAGCAGGCGCGGCTGGACGCTTTCCCCCATTTCCGTGCGCAGCATCATGGACAGCGGAATGCCATAGGCCAGGAAAAGCCAGAGTGGAAGGCTGATGATGGCCAGCGTCCACGTGACGGCCGGATGCGTCGGGTGAAAGCCCGCACCGACAACGTTCATGGCGGCCACCATGGTCAGGTAGCCAAAGCCGGCGTGGGGGTTGCGGAAGTCGGCCACGGCGGCACCGCGGCCGGTGGCCAGCCGGCCCACCAACCCAATGGTCAGCACCACCAGTCCGGCGGCGGCCAGCCACAGGAGCACCAGCCCGGCCCCAGCGGCGCCGGCATCCGCCAGCGCGGCCGAGACGATGCCCGTGGCCATGACGAACGCAAAGGCTGCCGGCGGCTGGTGGCGCCACCAGCGTCGCAGGAACGACTGCGGGCCGGTACCTGCGGCAGTGCCGGGCCCTGCGCCGCTCACGGGATTCGGTTCAGCCAGGCGGACGTGCCGAACTTGCTTTCCACGCGCCGGGCGGCCTCGTCCAGCTCCTGCTCCGTGAGCTGCGCCGGCGAGGCGTTGTAGCGTGCCGTGAACGTCTCCATCATGCGCGCCAGGATTTCCGCACGCGTCAGGCCGGTCTGGCGCCGCAACGGGTCAACCCGCTTCTTTGCCGACCGGGTGCCCTTGTCTGAGAGCTTTTCCTGCCCGATGCGCAGGACCTCGACCATCTTGTCGGCATCAATGTCATAGCTCATGGTGACGTGGTGGAGCATGCTGCCGTTGCCGAAGCGCTTTTGTGCTGCCCCGCCAATCTTGCCCTGGTCGGTGGCGATGTCGTTCAGCGGCACGTAAAACGCCTGCACGCCGATGGATTCCAGGGCTGACATGACCCAGGCGTCCAGGAACTTGTACGAGTCCTCAAAGGTGAGCCCGTCCACGAGGCTTTGCGGGAGGTACAGCGAGTAGGTGATGCAATTGCCGGCCTCCATGAACATGGCCCCGCCACCGCTGATCCGCCGGACCACGTTGATGCCGTGCCGTGCGACGCCGGCAGGGTTCAGTTCATTGCGCACCGACTGGAAGCTGCCTATCACCACGGAGGGCTCGTTCCAGTCCCAAAATCGCAGCGTGGGGTTGCGCCGTCCGGCACCAACTTCCTCCGCCAGCACCTCGTCCAGGGCCACGTTGACGGCCGTGGGCAGAACGGTGGGGGCGATGATGTCCCACTCTTGGTCCAGCCAGCTGGTGGCTTTGGCCAGGGCACGCCGCACGGCAACGGCCACGGCCTGCGCGGAAAAGCCAAAGAGGACGACGCCGTCGGGCAAAGCCGCGTTGATGGCGTCGGCCAGCGCCCTGGCAGGAAGGTCGGCGGCGAGGCCCGTCAACGCACTGTTGATGTCATCGAGTGCCTCGTCGGGCTCCAGGAAGAAGTCTCCGCTGACGGAGACGTTGGACAGTTTCGCTTCAGCCACCTCCAGGTCCACCACCACCAGTTTGCCGCCGTGGACCTTGTATTCGCCATGCAGTTGGGATGCCATGCCCCTAGTTTCCCAAGTAATGGCGCGGTGGCGCAAAAGCTGCCCCAAAAGAGGCGGAAAAACAGGTCGGGCCCGCACCAAATGGTGCGGGCCCGACGTCGGCAATGCCGGTGTGAAGCAGACTTACTTCTTGCCGAAGCCTGCGAAGCGGGCGTTGAAGCGCTCCACACGGCCGGCGCTGTCCATGATGCGCTGCTTGCCCGTGTAGAACGGGTGCGACTCGGAGGAGATTTCCACATCGATGACCGGGTAGGTGTTGCCGTCTTCCCACTCAATGGTCTTGCTTGACGTCGCGGTGGAGCGCGTCAGAAACTTGGTGCCCGAGGCCAGGTCGTTGAAGACGATGGCTTCGTACTTGGGGTGGGTGTTCTGCTTCACGGGTTACCTCTAAATGTGATCGCCTGGTTTTTGCCAGACTGATGAATGTTATGGCCACACGGGCCAGCTACGAACTTTACCGGTTCCGGCCCCTTTTCGCCAAGCCGGGCGCACCGGACGGCGGAGTCAGGCCAGCGAGGCCAGCGCGGCGAGGGCGTCGTTGGCGTGCACGTCCATGTTGGTCTCGCTGGAGACCTGAAAGCGCACGGTCCGCGACGGGTCAACAATAAACGTGGAGCGTTTGGTGGGCAGCGTCCTGGCCAACAGGTGCCGCCTGACCCCAAACTGCTCCGCCACCTCGCCATTGGGGTCGCTCAGCAGCGGGTAGCTGAAGTGGTTTTCCGTGGCGAAGGCAAGCTGTTTGGCCGGCGCATCGGTGCTGATGCCCACAATCGAGGCACCCGCGGCGGCAAATTCCTTCTCCAGATCGCGGAAGTGGCAGGCCTCCTTGGTGCAGCCGCCGCTGCCCGCCAACGGGTAAAAGAAGATCACCAGTGGGCCGTTGGCCGCCAGCACGGAGAGTTTCCGCGCATTTCCGTGCTGGTCCGGCAGTTCAAAGTCCGAAACAACGTCACCAATTTTCATGGTGCCATCCTACGCCGGCACGCCGGGCGCGGGCTGGGTGGCGAAGAAGGCCACGGAGCTGGCGGCGGCGACATTAAGTGAGTCGACGCCGGCATGCATGGGGATCATGACGGCGTGGTCGGCGTCTGCCAGTGTCCCTGCGCTGAGTCCGTCGCCCTCGGTGCCCAGGATCAGGGCCAGTTTTTCGTCGTGGCGGGCGGCGAGTTCCTGGATGGTCAGCGAGTCGTGCTTCAGCGCCAGGGCCGCCGTCGTAAATCCGGCCGAACGCAGCATGGACATCCCCCCGGGCCATGCGGGCAGCCGCGCCCAGGGAACCTGGAAGACGGTGCCCATGCTGACGCGGATGCTGCGGCGGTACAGCGGGTCGCCGCAGCGGGGGCTCACCAGCACGGCATCCACGCCCAGTGCGGCGGCGGAACGGAAGATGGCACCAATGTTTGTGTGGTCGACAATGTCCTCCAGGACGGCCACGCGGCGGGCCCCGGCCAGCATTCCGGCAATGTCACGGGGTGTGGGCCGGTGCATGGCGGCCATGGCCCCGCGGTGCAGGTGGAATCCGGTGATGTCCTCGAGCATGCGGGCCGTGCCCACGAACACGGGGACGTCCGGGTGCGCGCCGAGGACGTCCGAGAGCTCCGGCAGCCATTTTTCGGTCATGAAAAAGGAGCGCGGCTGGTGCCCTGCGTCCAGGGCACGGCGCAGCACCCTTGAGCTCTCGGCGATGTACATGCCTTCAGCTGGTTCGCGCACTTTGCGCAGCTGGACATCGGTCAGGGAGGTGTAGTCGCTGACGCGCGGATCTCCCGGATCGTCCAGGTGGATAATCATGAGCGGCCCGTCCACGGCACTGCCCGCAAGGATTTTGACCGTGGACACACGGCGAGAGGATGCACCGCTAGTGAAGGCACCGCTAGTGGCGGGCCGTTGCCGCGTAGCGGCCGCCGTTGTTGGTCACCGAGAGCGGCAGGCCAAAGGTGGCGCTGAGGTGTTCCTCGGTCAGCACCGCGTCGATGGGGCCCTGCGCCACAACACCGCCGTCGCGCAAAAGCAGGGCGTGCGTGAAGCCCGGCGGGACTTCCTCGAGGTGGTGGGTAACCAGCACGGTGCACGGCGCCAGGGGATCCGCGGCCAGTTCGCTCAACCGGCGGACCAGGTCCTCGCGTCCGGCCAGGTCCAGCCCGGCGCCGGGCTCGTCCAGGAGTAGCAGTTCCGGATCGCTCATAAGTGCACGGGCGATCTGCACGCGCTTGCGCTCCCCTTCGCTCAGTGAGGCGAACGGACGGTTCAGGAACGTGGACATGCCCCAGTCCTCCAGCAGGCGGAAGGCGCGGCGTTCGTCGTCACGCTCATAAGTCTCTCGCCAACGCCCCGTGACGCCGTAGGAGGCGGTGACCACCACGTTGAGGACCTTTTCATGTTCCGGGATCTGGCTGGCCAGTGAGGCAGAGGCCAGCCCGATCCGCGGTCGCAGTTCAAAAACGTCGACGGCGCCGAGCACCTCGTCCAAGATGCCCACCACTCCGCGGGTGGGGTGCATGCGCGCCCCGGCAATCTGCAGCAGCGTGCTCTTACCGGCACCGTTGGGGCCCAGGACCACCCAGCGTTCGCCGTCGGCCACACGCCAATCGATGGAATCCAACAGCGTCTTGGTGCCGCGGACCACGCTGACACCGGCCAAACCCAAAACTTCGCTCATAAGCCATGAGCCTATGACACTCGGGGCTGGCAACGCGAACTGTGCGGTCCCGCCACACATGCACAACGTGGTGGAGCCGTTTCGATAGAATCGGCTCATGCCCTCCACCTTCACCGCGGTCAGCTACGGCCCGACACTCCCCCCGCAAATTCTCCGCCACATCCGCTCCGTGCTGGTGGCCGGCGGGTTCGCGATCACCGCAGAAGCCGACGAAGGCCACCCGGGCTTTGAATGCGCCACCTTTGCCCTGGCCGCAAGCGAAAATGACATGGACGACGCCGTCTCCCGCCTGCGTGCCGCACTCGCCGCCGCGCCCATGGAGAACGTGGACACCGCCGTCGTGCCCGACACGCTGCGCAACGCGGCACGCAAGTTCATCATCATGGATGTCGACTCCACTCTGATCCAGCAGGAGGTCATTGAGCTGCTGGCCGCCCATGCCGGCACGGAGGCCGAGGTGGCGAAGGTGACAGCTGCGGCCATGCGGGGAGAACTGGACTTTGCCGAAAGCCTGCACCACCGCGTTGCGACGCTGGCCGGGCTGCCCGAAAGCGTGCTGGCCGAGGTGGGCGCAAAGATCAGGCTGTCCGTCGGCGCCGGACGCCTGGTGGCGCAGGCCAAGGCGGCCGGACATACGGTTGCCGCGGTTTCCGGCGGATTTTCCCAGATCCTCACTCCCCTGGCCGACCGGCTCGGGCTCGACTTTGCGCTGGCCAACGACCTTGAGATCATCGACGGCCGGCTCACCGGCAAGGTGTCCGGGGCCGTGGTTGACCGCGCAGCCAAGGCTGCTTCGCTGCGTGCATGGAGCGCAGCGGCCGGAATCAGCCAGTGCGCCACCATGGCGATCGGCGACGGCGCCAATGACCTCGACATGATGGCCGCCGCGGCCCTTGGCGTGGCCTTCAACGCCAAGCCCGCCGTGCGGGCAGTGTCGGATGCCCAGATCAACCTGCCGAACCTTGATGTGGCGCTGGCGCTGGCCGGCATTCCCGGTCACTGACCCTTGGAAATGAGCGGGTCACTGACTCTTTGAGATAAGCGGCTGTATATGTCGCTGCCGTGTTGCCGCGGGTCGGGCATGGTTCCACTCCGCCCTTTGGCGCCGGAGCCGGACCGGGAAACAATCAGGCGGCGTACTTTTTGGGTGCGGGGTTAGTTGTGGTCATTCGCCCCCGGTGCACCGTGCGCGAATGGTAGTAACCACCCCCGCAACCACCACGAAAATCCGCAACGGCAGCAAATGACCACAACGCCCTGCCCCACACCTTAAGGACATCAGGGCACACCCACCACGCGACGAGCCCGCCAACCGCGGCCAAGCAAAACGCTCACATCACCTCAGACACATGGAAAGCCTCCAACCGGGTCCGGGTCCGGTACTGGGTGGGGGCCGGCCACCAGGCATCCGGTGCTTCAGTTGGGCTGGTGTTAGCCGCGACAGATTCGTTTGGGCTGGTGTTCGTTTCCAGAAGGACGTTGTAACTACCGGTCCAACGCCTAACACCAGCTCCAACGGCTGGCACCCCGGAAGCCGCTGTGGTTGCACTCTCGCGGTCGGCGACAAGTGGCCATTCCTGATGCTGATGTGCGGACGGGGCAAACGTCCTCATTCAAGATTCAGGATTCAAGGCTGGCGCCGAGAGAACCGTCCCCGACCTTGCGCTGTGGGAGCGCGTGGCGCCTTACAGTCTCATTTACGCTGGCCACGGAAACACCGGATGCGCCGCCATTCGGGTGTCGGGGCGGCGGAGCCGGCATTTTTTGTAGTCCGGCGTCAGGGAGGCCCGGAGGCCGATCGCGGCCGAGGACCGGAAGGCCGGACGGAAAAATGACGGTCCACAGCGGCTCGCGGCTACTTGAAGGAGTCGGCCCCGCCAACGTACTCGGTGTGGCCGGTCTCAACGTCGGCCGTGGCCATCGCGGCGATCTCGGCGGCAAACTCGGCCACGGAGTAGAGGCGGCCGGCCTCTGCGCGGCGGGCCTCGATGGCGCCGGGGTTGGCACGGTCCAGCAGTGTGGCCGTGACGGTGCCTTCAATCATGTCGCCGGAGACCACCACCAGGGAGATGTCCTCGGCGGCCAGGTTCGGGATCAGGGCGCGCAGCGCATCTTCGCCGGCGCGCTTGCTCTTGGCAACGGGCTCGTATTCGGCCATGGTGGGCACGGTGTCAATGAAGTGGGCCTGGTGGCTGGTGACGAACACCACACGCGAGCCGGGTTTCATGACGGGCAGTGCGGCATTGAGCAGGTTCACCTGGGCGTCGCGGTTGAGCTTCAGCGCGTAGTTTTCGGCCATGCCGGATTCCATGCCGCCGGAGGCGTTGAGCACCACCAGGTCCAGTGAGCCAAAGTTCTCCATGGCGGCGCTGACCAGTGCCTGCACGCCTGCCTGCGTGGTCAGGTCCGCACCCACGGCCACGGCGCGGCCGCCGGCCTCAACGATCTGGGCGACCACTTTGTTGGCGCGCGGGGCCTTCTGGCGGTAGTTGACCACCACTGCGGCACCCTCCGCGGCCAGGAACTTGGCCACGTCGGCACCCACTCCGCGCGAGGACCCAGTGACAATAACGCTCTTTCCGTCAAGCTTTCCCATAAACATTCCTTCGTTTCTCAATGATCAAGTGAAGTGCGGGCCTAGTGGCCCATGCCCAGTCCGCCGTCGACCGGGATGACCGCGCCGGAAATGTAGGCGGCCTCGTCGCTGGCAACCCAGCGAACCACGTTCGCCACTTCGCCGGCGGAGGCAAAGCGTCCTGCCGGGATGGTGGAGAGGTACTGCTTTTGCGTGTCCTCCGGCAGGGCTGCAGTCATGTCGGTGCTGATAAAGCCCGGGGCCACCACATTGGCCGTAATGCCGCGGGAACCGAGCTCGCGCGTGAGCGAGCGGGCAATTCCCACCAGTCCGGCCTTCGAGGCGGCGTAGTTGATCTGGCCCGGTGAACCGTAGAGGCCAACGACCGAGGAAATCAACACCACGCGGCCCTTGCGCATGCGGATCATGCCTTTGGAGGCACGCTTGATGACGCGGAACGCGCCGGTCAGGTTCGTGTCCACCACGGAGGTGAAGTCCTCTTCGCTCATGCGCAGCAGCAGGGTGTCCTTGGTGATCCCGGCGTTGGCCACCAGCACTTCGACGGGTCCGTGGGCTGCTTCAATTTCGGTGAACGCGGCATCGATGGATGCGGCGTCGGTGACGTCGGCCTGCACGCCCAGGATGCCGGCCGGCAGCTCGGATGGACTCCTGAAGGTAACGGCAACCTTGTCGCCGTTTGCCAGGAAGGCCCGGGCGATGGCCAGGCCGATGCCGCGGTTTCCGCCGGTGATCAGGACACTGCGGCCCTGGGCGGGTGCACTTGCGGGTTCATTCATGTATTCCTCCAAGATGTTTAGCTCGGATTGAATCCTACGGTGAAAGCGCCTAGCCCACACACTTTCACCGTTTTAAGGACAAAGCCTTGCTTTTGGATGTGCACACCCGCAGTGAGAGAATGGGAACGTCCCTTGGAGGGTGATGAAAGACCAAACAGCCATGCCGTCGTCCGGCGCCCCGCGCAGGAATCAGTACCGCCACAGCGCCGCCGTCCCCGAGGTCCAATCCATCACCAACGCCGCCGAGGCGCACAGCCAGGAGATGCACGGCAGGGTCGTCAAGTACGCCACGGCCATGGGCATCCGCATGGTCTGCATTGGCTTGATTTTCGTCGTTGACGGCTGGTTCAAACTGGTGCCCATGGTTGGCGCCGTGGTCCTGCCCTGGATTGCCGTGGTCATTGCCAATGGCGGTGCGGACACGAACCAGCAGGAGACCGACACCCTGCTTGACGAGGCACCCCGGTACGAACTGGACGAACCCCGGGCGGAGGACGACGGCGACTCCCCCGTGGTGCTCGAAGGTGAGCTGGTCGACAATGAACGGGACGACGCCGGCGACGGCTCACAGGACAATGCCCGCGACGGTGACACCGGCGCCACTCCCGAGGAGAAGCAGCAGTGAATTTGTTGGACCTGATGGCACAGGAGCCGGCGGAGGCGATCTGCTCCCGGAAGGGATGCCGGTCCAAGGCGACCACCCAGCTGCTGTGGAACAATCCCAAAATCCACACGCCCGAACGCCGCAAGATCTGGCTCGCCTGCGACGAACACGCCGCCTGGCTGCAGGACTACCTTCAGGGGCGGTCACTGTGGAAGGAAACCCTGTCCATGACGCCCGAGGGACCTGCCTGATACATGAAGACCTACAGATTCCTGTTCTCCAGCAAGTGGGCCGGCTACTTTGCCGTTGCCGTGGTGTTTGCCATTGCCTGTGTGGCGCTGGGCAACTGGCAGATGAACCGCAACAACGACACGATGGCGAACATCGCCAAGATTAAGGCCAACTACTCCGGGACACCCGTGGACTACCTGCAGTTGAAGGGCGACTTCGAGCACCTGGATCCCGCCAAGGAGTGGACCCAGGTCACCATGAAGGGGACTTACATGACGGCGGATCAGCGCGTGGTCCGCAATCGTCCCCTCAATGGAGCAGCCGGCTACGAGGTCATCGTGCCGCTGAAACTCGACAACGGCGACACCGTCATCATCGACCGCGGTTGGCTCCCCATTGGCAACAAGGAAGCCGGACACCCCGACGTCGTGCCCCAACCGCAGCCCGGGACCGTCACCGTGGTGGCCCGGCTGAGGCCGCCGGAACCAAAACTTGACCGCGGCGCACCTGCCGGGCAGATCGCCTCGATTGAACTCAACGACTACGCTTCCCAGCTGGGCTACCCGATCAAGACAGGCGCCTACGGCCAGCTGGCCAGCGAATCCCCCGCCGCCGCTGCAAACCCCACGCCCTTCCCGGCCCCGTCCATCGACCCGGGCTCCCACCTCAGCTACGCCCTGCAATGGATCTGCTTCGGTGTGCTGGCCTTTGTGGGCTTTGGCTATGCGGCCCGCATGCAGGGCCGCAATGACGAGTACGATGCGCTGGAGGCCGCCGAAAGCGGTGTGCCCGTCGAGGAAGTCTATGGACGCGGATCGCCGTTCCACCCGCGCGTCATCAAGAAGACCCGCAAGCCCGGTGCCCGCCCCACCGCGGAAGAGGAAGAGGACGCCATCCTGGACTCACAGGGGTACTAACCGCGTTTTCCCCGCTTGTGGGCGCTTTCGCCGCTCAAAAGCCGTTGACGAATCACCTATGAGCGGGGAAAGCGCGGTTACGCGGCGACTGTGGCGTTCATCATAGACTGGTCCGTGTGAATGCTGACTTGAACCAGGAAACCGTCAACCCCGTGGTGGAAAACGTGCGCGCGGCTCTTGCAGCGGCCGGCCTGCCGGACACCGTCGTCGTGGTCGACGACTCCGTTGCGACGGCGGCCACGGCTGCGGCGGTGCTGGGCTGTGAAGTGGGAGCCATTGCCAACAGCCTGATCTTTGAATGTGGCGGAGCGCCCCTGCTGATCCTGGCGAGCGGTGCGGCCAAGGTGGATGTGAAGCTGGTGGCGCGGGAGCATGGCCTGCCCAAGATCAGCAGGGCCACCCCCAAATTCGTGCTGGAGCACGCCGGCCAGCCCGTGGGCGGTGTCGCACCGCTGGGCCACAAGGAGCACATTCGAGCGTTTCTGGACACGGACCTGGCCCAATACCCGGTGCTGTGGGCGGGTGCCGAAAGCCACACCGCCATGCTGTCGCTCAGCTATGCCGAACTGGCACAGGCCACGGGTGCGGTGCCGACGGCGGTCCGCTGACCCTGTGCGGTCGTGACAAGACAGGGCCCCGCAGCCAAGAGGTGTGGGGCCCTGTCAGGAAATAGTGGGAAACGGTCGAGGCGCTAAAGGAATACGTAGCCATTTCCGGCGGAGCACTGAGCAGTTGACCGGCCAACGCATTGGTAGTCGCCCAGTTGGCTGTAAATGACGTAACGGGTGCCAAGGATTCGAGTTTGTGCCGGGTTGAGCCAGCTGATGGCAACAATGATTCGGAATGCTCCTGTCTGCCCCTGATAGAAGTCTTCTGCACGCACGTATCCGCCGGTGGTTCCTGCACGCAGCGTCCGCAATTCGCTGTGGGTATCTACTACGACCCAAGCTCCGTTGATGAGGCGGTACAGGTTTGTCATGTGGAGGATCGTTTGGTTGCCTGACAACGCTGGTGCCCGGTAAATGTAGGGTGCCGGAACATAGATCCTCGGGTTCTCGCAGGTGTATGCCTGGTTCGGACAGGAGTTGTAGTGCATTCCCTGAACCTTGTATTCATAGACCCCGCCGACGGACCCGGAGTACTGCATCGTGGTTGCCGCTGCAGGCGTTGCGGGCAAGAGCGCCAGCAGTATTCCCCCCATCAACACTAGTGTTGCAACGATTGAACGGATTGGAGTCCGCTTCTTCTGGTGCATGGTGATCATCTTCTTCTACTCGAGCAAGTGAATGAACCGATAGCGGTGGGTTACAGCCCGGGTGATCTGAGATAGACGTATCCGTTTTGGGCGTTGCATGAGGCGGTGAAACGGCCGACGCATTGGTAGTCGCCTGCCTGGTTGAAGTCGATGACCCGCGTGCCGTAGTTGTGTGTACGTGTGGGATTCAGCCACGTGAACCCGACGCCGACCTTGTAGTATCCCGCCTTGCTGAGTGTGAAGTTCTCTGCCCGCACGTACCCGCCGGGCGTCCCTGCCGCAAGGGTGCGGAGTTCACTGCGAGTCGCGATCACCACCCATGCCGAACCGCTCCACCGATAAAGCGTTGTCATATGAAAGACGGTTTGGTTGCCGGCCAATGCCGGCGAACGGTAGACGTAAGGTGCCGGAACGTTGACATCCGGGTTGTAGCAGGTCTTGAGCGTTCCGGCGCAAGCGTTGTAGTGCAGTCCCTGGACCTTGGTGACGTAGATGCCCCCTGGCCTGCCGGAGTTCTGGGCGGTGTAGGCCGACGCCGACGTTGCCGGCAAGAGCGCCAGCACCATCGCAGCTCCGAGTGCGAGTGTTGCCAGCAACGAACGGATTGAAGACCGCTTCCTCTGGTTCATGATGATCATCTCTTTCTGATTCTCAAACGAGTGAATGAACTGATGGAAACCACTATCACCGGTGCCACTTATTGCGCGCTTATCGGACCCGTATCCAATAATGGCGGGAACCATCCCGGTGCCAGTGGGTGAATGGGGAAAAGAATTCCATTGAACTAGTTGCTGTTCCGAGCCGTATCAGCGGAGAATTCCCCTAGATGCGTTCCTGCGGATCGGTCTTCTGCGTGATGGGTGGTCCTGATGTTCATTCGGCTGTTGGGCGAAGTCTCCTTCGGCGAGGACTCCACCGCCCTGATGGCTCCCCCGGGTATGATTCCTTCCGCGGTCCTCGCCCACCTGGCCTTGGCCCGGGGTCGCGTCCTGACCCCCGAAATCCTCACTGAGGCCGTGTGGGACATTGGGCCCAATTCCTCACGAAACTCAATTCAGGTCGCTATTACAAGACTGCGCCGGCTGCTCGGGGCCGGGATTATTGAAGCCAGCCGTGTCGGCTACCGGCTCCGAACGGATCTCCTTCGCATTGATTGGTTCGAGGCAGAGCACCATTTGGACGCATCCAGACAAGATCTTCAGACGGGGCGCTATGCGGACGCGCTCTCCTCTGCACAGGCCGCGGAGGATCTCTATGCGGGAACACCATTAGCCAAACTCTCCTCGGCGGCGGCAGAAACGTCACGCCAGGCCGCCAATGAACTACGCGCAGCCGTGGCGATTTGTACGGTAAGGGCCCTCCAGGGGCTTGATCGGATGGATGAATCCACCGTCGTGCTCAGGGGTGAAGTGGCCAAGGACCCGCTCAACGAACCCCTCCAGGCCCTCCTCATTCAGTCCTTGGCCGCTGTCGGGCGGCAAGCGGACGCCGTCGCCGCCTATGACTCCTTGAGGCGAAGACTGCGTGACGAGCTCGGCATCTCCCCCTCGGCTGCCACCCAGGACCTCTTCAAGCTCGTCCTGGCCGGAGGTCCTGGGCGGCCGCTTCAAGTTCACCCGCCACGCCCGGTTCGCACACTGGTCCTCCCCCGCCCGGGGAGTTCCCTCATCGGGCGTGAGGAAGACATTCATGTGGTGAGGAAGTTGTTTGATGACGGGCATCATCTGGTGACCCTTGTGGGACCTGGCGGAATTGGCAAAACCCGGTTGGCCATCGAAATTGCACGACAGATATCAGTGGATCAAGAGCGCTCGGCCATTTTTGTAGACCTGACCACGGCAGACAAGGATGGTGATGTCCCACATTGCCTCGCATCGGTCCTGGAATGCGAGGCTGCCGACCTGGGTGGTCTATTGCAGAACTCGCCCACCCTCATAGTCCTGGACAATGCCGAGCACGTCATTCACGGCACGGCGCAGATGGCGCAGCAATTGGTGGCAATCGAGGGTATTGACGTGATGGTCACCTCCCAGCGGCCTCTCCACCTGCACTCCGAGTTCGTCCTCGACATTGATGGCCTGGCTGTTGAGGGGACCACAAGCCCTGCCATGCGACTCCTGGCGGATCGTGCGGGGATCAGGGGCTCCGACATGGTCGAGCTTCGTCGGGACTTGGACTCCCTGGTGAGAAAGGTCGACGGCGTCCCGCTGGCGCTCGAGCTGCTGTCCTCCGCGCTTCGGTGGCAGACGGCGCACCAAATCCTTGCCGAACTCCCCGCCACACTCAATGCCATCGAGGATGCCTCCGCACGGGACCACGTCGACCGTCATTCGAGTATTTCTGCTGCCGTCCAATGGAGCATGGCGAACGCCGGCACTGCCGCACGGCTCGGCCTGGAAGCCCTTTGCGTACTCCGGGGTAGTTTCTCCGAAGCCGCAGCGACGGCGCTGATTGAAGCCTCCGGGGTTGAAGTCACTCCCCGCATCGTCCTGGCACACCTGATCGATCTTTCCTTGGTCAAGAGACTGAATCAGTCCGGTGAAGTGCGGTTCAGAATTCTCGAACCAATCCGGCTCAGTTCCCAAAGTGCGGGCCGGACCTCCCCCGAAATGATGGCGGTGCATGGGTCCTTCTACTTGAACGCCCTGGCTCGGGCACACGAACAATTTTTTACGGCATCGGGTGCTTTTGAACAGTTCGTTCGCGTGGAGGAGCAGAACCTCAAGCAGGCGGTGTCCTGGGCTTGGGCCCCCGCCCCCGAATGGACCATTGGCTTCTTGCCGCCATTGCTCTTCGGCTGGTACCGCAACGGCCGTCGGGAAGAGGTGAAGGAATGGAGCGACAGGGCCATTTCCAGCAAGCTGGGAACCCCACTGGAGCGCAGCATGATCATCATCGTGCTGCTCCTGGGCCTCGGCGAGGCTCCCGACGTCGACCTGGAACGCCTTAGGTCCCTGTCCATGCAAGTTGCTCCACTCGCTCAGTCACTTGACAATGAATGGTATCGACGGTGGATCTTGGCGGAAGTGACACGCATCCGGCTTGAGGGTGATTTGTTACAGGCGCTTGCCCTGACCGAACAGTTTCCTCGCTCGACGGCCCTGGGAAGGATTACCTACAATCATGAACGCGGGTCGATCTTTGCTTGCCTGGGACGGTGGCAAGAGGCCCGCGATTCCATCTACGCGGTGCTGGAGGACGAACTTGAGCACCACAGCGAATCTCAGGTTTGTAGGCTGAACAGCTTGGGGTACCTCTCACTTGTGCAAGGAGACTTTGACGAGGCCGGCCTGCACCTTGGCCAGGCCTTGTCCCTGGCCCGCCACGAAACAACGCCATTCTCTCTCATCCAGGTCCAGTCGAATCTGGCCTGGCTGTCCCTGCAGACAGCCAGGCCGGGCGAGGCGCTGGAGCGCATTGCCGCCACGTTCTCGGAGTCCTTGGATGTCAGGAATCCGGTTCTCCTGGTCGAGGCCTTCACCATTGCCGGTCTTGCCCTGCTGGGCGTTGGCAAGACCGGGCTGGCACAGACACTGGCCCGGGCCGCGCAGTACTACTCACTCAAGGCCAGAGGTACGGCAGATGTCTTTCTCAACGACGCCATCGCCCAACTGACGGATGCGGTTAACATCCACGACGCCGAACCGGTCGAGCCAAGATCCCTGCTGGACTTGGTGCTTCTGATCCGACGGGCGGCGGAGCCTATGCCAGGGTGATGAGGTCCAGGTAGTCCTGGTTCCAGAGGTCCTCATCACCGTCGGGCAGCAGGACCACGCGCTCGGGGTCCAGGGCGGCAACGGCACCTTCGTCGTGGCTGACCAGCACCACGGCGCCGGTGTAGTTCTTCAGCGCACCCAGGATCTCGGCGCGGCTGGACGGGTCAAGGTTGTTCGTGGGCTCGTCCAGCAGCAGCACGTTGGCGCTGGAAGCAACAATGGTGGCCAGGGCGAGACGGGTCTTCTCGCCGCCGGAGAGAACCCCGGCAGGCTTGTTGACGTCGTCCCCGGAAAACAGGAACGAGCCAAGAATGCCGCGCACCTCGGCGTCGTTCATGTCGCCGGCGGAGGCCCGCATGTTTTCCAGCACAGTCCGGGTGACGTCCAGCGTGTCGTGCTCCTGGGCGTAGTAGCCAACCTTCAGCCCGTGGCCGGGGATGATCTCGCCGGTATCGGGCTGGGCGACGCCGGCCAGCATGCGCAGCAGCGTGGTCTTTCCAGCACCGTTCAGGCCCAGGATGACCACCTTCGAACCGCGGTCAATGGCCAGGCTGACGTCCGTGAAGATCTCCAGGGAACCATAGGACTTGCTCAGGCCCTCGGCCATGAGCGGGGTCTTGCCACAGGGTGACGGATCGGGGAAGCGCAGGGCCGCCACCCGGTCCTGAACACGGACGTCCTCCAGCCCGGCCAGAAGGCGTTCGGCCCGCTTGGCCATGTTCTGGGCAGCGACGGCCTTGGTGGCCTTGGCGCGCATCTTGTTCGCCTGGTCCATCAGCACGCCGGCCTTCTTCTCCGCGTTGGCGCGTTCGCGGCGCCGTGCCCGTTCATCGGTTTCCCGCTGGGCCAGGTACTTCTTCCAGCCCAGGTTGTACTGGTCAATGGTGGCGCGGTTGGCGTCCAGGTGGAACACCTTGTTGACGGTGGCTTCCAGCAGTTCGGTGTCGTGGCTGATCACGATCAGCCCGCCCTGGTGGCTCTTGAGGAAGTCCCGCAGCCAGGCGACGGAATCGGCGTCCAGGTGGTTGGTGGGCTCATCCAGGAGCATGGTCTGGGCGCCGGAAAACAAGATCCTGGCCAGCTCCACGCGGCGTCGCTGGCCTCCGGAGAGCGTCCTCAGCGGCTGGTTCAGGATCCGCTCCGGAAGGGCAAGGTTGGAGGAGATGGCGGCGGCCTCGGCCTCGGCGGCGTACCCGCCGCCGGCCAGGAATTCATTTTCGAGCCGGTCGTAGCGGCGCATGGCCTTGTCGCGCACGGCCGCGTCCTCGCTGGCCATGTCCTGCTCCGCGGCGCGCAGCTTGGTAATGACCTTGTCCAGGTCGCGGGCCGCCAGAATGCGGTCCCGCGCCAGCTGCTCCATGTCCGGGGTGCGGGGATCCTGGGGCAGGTAGCCGATCTCGCCGGTGCGGGTTACCTTGCCGCCGGCGGGCAGGCCTTCACCGGCCAGGACCCGTGTCAGCGTCGTCTTGCCGGCACCGTTGCGCCCCACCAGGCCGATCTTGTCACCCTTGTCGATCCGAAATGACACTTCGTCCATGAGCAGGCGCGCCCCGGCGCGTAACTCAAGGTCTTGGACCGTTATCAACGTAGTAACCTTTCAGGTAAGGGGGCAGGTGATGCAAAACGCACACTGCCAAGGGTTGGCCACAGGTGGCACAACCTATACAGTCTAACGACGTTCGGGCACCACAGCAGCCCGGCGCGAGGAAAGTCACTCTCAATGAATCCCACATCACGGTCACGGCCTGCGCCAGACGTCACGGCCAAGGGCCCGACGCCGCAGCCCTCCTCCGCTTCCACCGCCGCCCGGGCGGTCCGCCGGCAGCGTTTCAATGCCGTCGACCTGTCCCTGATCGCCGTGTTTGCCGCACTCCTCGCCGCCTCGATCGCCATCCCCGGCATCAACGTCGGGCCGCTGGGCGTTGCCATCACGCTGCAGACCCTGGTGGTCAGCCTGTGCGGCCTGGTGCTCGGCTTTGCCCGGGGCACCGCCGCGGTGGGGCTGTACATCCTGCTCGGCCTGGTGGGCCTGCCCATTTTCAGCGGCTTTCGTGCCGGCCCGGCAGTGCTGGCCAGCCCGTCCGCCGGCTACATCATCGGCTTTATCTTTGGCGCGGCTGTGGTGGGGCTGCTGGCCGCCTGGGCCGTGCGCAGCCGTTTCAAGACAGCCGCGCTGTTTGGTGCCGCACTTGCCGGCATGGTGGTCATCCACGTCTTCGGCATTATTGGGCTCACACTGAAGGGCATGGCACTGCCGGCGGCCATTGGTGCCGATGTCATCTTCCTGCCCGGCGACATCCTCAAGAACGTCATTGCCGTGGCCATTGCCCTGAGCCTGCACCGCGCCTTCCCCGACCTTTTGGTGCGCCGCCGCCGGTGAGCGCTTCCGCACGACAGTCAATTGTCCTGTCCGCCGCGGGGGTGGACATCGTCCCGGCCGATGCCGCGGCTGCCGGTCCCAAGACCATCCTGAAGCCGCTGACGCTGGAACTGGCCGAACAGCGTATTGCCGTCATCGGCGCCAACGGCTCGGGCAAGTCCACGCTGCTGCGCCTGCTTAACGGCCTGGTGCTCCCATCCACCGGCTCGGTGCGCGTGAACGGCCTGGACACGGCCGCCGACGGGGCCGCGGTCCGCCGCACGGTGGGCTTTGTCTTCACCGATCCGCTCTCCCAGCTGGTCATGCCCACGCCGGTGGAGGATGTGGAGCTCTCGCTGCGGCGGCTGAAGCTGCCCAAAAAGGAGCGCCGGGCCCGTGCCCTGGACATTCTGGCCGGCTACAGGCTGGCGCATCTGGCGGGCAACAGCATTTATGAACTCTCCGGAGGGGAGCGGCAGATGGTGGCGCTGGCCACGGTCCTGGCCGTGGAGCCGTCCATTCTGGTCCTGGACGAGCCCTCCACGCTGCTGGACCTGCGCAACACCAGGCTGCTGCGCGAGCGCCTGGCCTCCCTGCCCCAGCAGGTGGTCATGTCTACGCACGACCTTGACCTGGCCGCCGATTGCGGGCGGGTGCTGGTCGTGGACGACGCCGGCATCGCCTTTGACGGTCCCCCGGACGACGCCGTGGCCCGGTACCGGGCACTGGTGGGCTGATGCGCGGGCACGCGCACCTGGTGGCCGGGTACATCCCGGGCCGTTCACCGTTCCACCGCATGCCGTTGTGGGTGAAGGCCGTCCTGCTGCTGCTAGTGGCCGTGCTGTGCCTGGCCTCCCCCGCCGTCTCCGTGCCAGCCGGTGCCGCGGTCACCACCGCGGTGCTGCTGGCGGCGGTGGCGTCCCATGGCGTTGCCAGGCTGCCGTGGGGGCGACTGTGGCGGGCCGTGAAGTTGATGCTGGTGTTTTTGGTGCTCATTGCCGCCTACCAGTGGTGGGAGCACGGCGCCCTGGTCGCGTGGCAGGTTGTCGCGGCCATCGTCGCCACCGTGCTGGCCTCCAATGTCCTCACGGCCACCACTCCCGTGGATGAACTGCTGGACGGCCTGGCCGCCATGGTCCGGCCGCTGGAGCGTTTTGGCGCCGATCCCGAACGGTTTTCACTCACCGTTGCACTCATGCTGCGCAGCATTCCCTTTGTCATTGGCGCCTTCAGCGACGTCCGCGACGCCGCCCGCGCCCGCGGACTCGAGCGCAACCTGCTGGCCCGTTCGCTGCCCGTGGTCATTGCCACAGTGGGCTATGCCCGCGCCACGGGTGAGGCGTTGGTGGCCCGGGGGCTTGGGGACCCTGAGCCGGATGACGACGCATCGGGCGGGACGGGGCCCGGCCGCTGAAGCGCTGGCCGTTACAAGGCAGGCTGCTACAACGCCTGCCACGAGAACGCGGCGGTGACTCCCAGGCCGCCGGCCGCGCTGATCATCGCCACCGCGTCCAGGCCCGTTTCGCCGCGTGTCCGTGCCTGGGCGAACAGCCTCGCCACCAGCACGGCCCCCGACGCGCCGTAAGGGTGCCCCAGGGCCAGGGCGCCGCCGTCGCGGTTGAACAAGGCGGGGTCAAGGTCCAGCATGTCGGCGACGGCGAGGACCTGCGCGGCAAAGGCTTCATTAAACTCCACCAGCCCCCGGCCCAGGGCTGGGGCATCGAGCGCCCCTGTATCCATGAGCGCCCGGGTGGAGCAGGCCGCGCCCAGGCCCATGAGCGTGGGGTCGTTGCCGGCCGTTGCACTGTCGCGGAACACGAGGCCGTGGGCGGCGAGGCGCCGCGCCCTCGCCAGTGTGGTGACGACAACGGCGGCCGCACCGTCGCTGTAGGGGCACGAGTTCCCGGCCGTGACGGTCCCGCCCCCGACAAAGGCCGCAGGGAACCGGGCCATGAGCGCGGGATTCAGCGTCCTGCGCGGGCCCTGGTCCGAGGTGAGCCCGGCCAGCGGCACAAGTTCGGCATCAAGCACGCCGTTGTCCGCGGCGGAGGAGGCCCGCCGGTGGCTTTCGAGCGCGTACGCGTCCTGGCGCTCCCGGCTGATGCCACACCGCGCCGCAACATTCTCCGCCGCAACGCCGGCGTCGGGGTCTCCCCGTTCCAGCGGGGCGAACTGCGCGCGGTCAAAGAATTCCAGGCCCCCGCCGTCCAGCCGGTGGGCGCGGGCAGGGGCCGTGCTGATGCTTTCCGCTCCGCCGGCAAGGTAGACCTCCCCGGCGCCGGCCTGAAGGAGCCGGCAGGCAAGCACAACGGCCTCCAGTCCCGAGGCGCACTGCCGGTCCACCGTCAGCCCGGGGATCGACTCCGGCAGGCCCGCCGTCAGGGCTGCCAGGCGCGCCATGTTGCCGCCCCCGCCGGTGGCATTGCCCAGAATGACGTCGGCTACGTCCGCGGCCGGCACGCCGGAATCGGCCAGGGCCGCCCGGAGCACGGGCGCGGCAAGCTCGTGGACCCGCAGGCTCCGGTAGGCGCCACCGACCTTCGCGTTGGGCAGCCGCCGGGCGGCAATGATGACGGGGGTGCGGTCCGCGTCCATGCCCGCCGGGTCAGTGGATCCGCTGTGCACGGGCGTCCCGTTCGCTGATCCAGGCCTGCAGCAGGGCACGGCTGGGCTTCCCGCTGCCGGTCAGGGGCAGTTCGGACAAGGCAAAGTATTGGGTGGGGCGCTCATGTGCGGGCAGGCCCGCGGCATGTTTCCGGCAGGCTGCCAGCAGCTGCGCCATGGTCTTCGCGGGGCCGGCCGTGCCGGTGAAAAGCCCCGCGGCGACCCGCTGGCCGCGCACCGTGTCCGGCACCCCGGCCACCACCACCGTGCCGGGGCCCGCTGCCGTTGCCAGTTCCGCTTCCACCTGCTGCGGATAGACATTGACCCCGCCGGTGACAATCATGTCCGACGCCCGTCCCACCACATGCAGCCTCCCGGAGGCGTCGGTGAAACCCTGGTCGTGGACGGTGTACCACGCCTCCCCCGCCGGATCGCTTCCAGGCAGCGGGTTAAACGCCAGGCCGTCGTCGCCCCACGCATATCCGTTGCTGACATAGGGCCCGCGCACATAGATGCTGCCGCAAACGCCCGTGCCGGCCACCTCCCCGTCGGAGCCGCGGACCGAGATTTCCACTCCCGGAAATGCGGGGCCGACGCACGGGTATCCGGCCCCCACACCGGCCTCCGATGCCGCGACGAAGCCGAGTTCGGACGCGCCGTAGTAATGGAAGATTGTGGCGTGGGGCGCCCATTGGCGGGCCAGGTCCAGCACCTCCGCGGGCAGCGCCGAGCCGGCACAGACGATGGATGTGACGGCCCCGGCCCCCTGCCCCGCCTCCAGGCCGCGCCGGGCAACCACGGCCAAAACGGTGGGGACCAGCACCAGGCGCGTGACGGCGTCGTGCTTGATGGCGTGGAGGGCCGCGTCGGCGCTGAACTGCCGCAGGGACACAAAGGTGGAGCCGGTGGACAGCGCCTCACCCAGGGCATAGAGGTTCATGCTCGACGCCATGGGGCCGGGCGCCAGCGTCACGTCCGACGGGGTCACGCCAAAATAGCGGGCACTTTGTGCAAGGGACGCCCGCCATGACTCCCGCGACCTGGTGAACGCCTTGGGCACTCCGCTGGTGCCGGAGGAGAGCCCGAGCAGGAAGGTGGAGCCGGGCGGGCCATCCTGAAAGCCGGATGCCGGGGCCGGGCAGGCCTGCGCTGCCGCCCAGGCCCCCGCCTTGGCCGAGACCGCCGCCTTGAGTCCGGCAGGCCAGGCCGCATCCACCACGGCAGCCACACCGTGCCCTGCCACGGCGGCGCAGAATTTCACCGCCAGGCCCGTGCCGTTCGGCTCGTCGATGACCGAAAACGCCGGCGCCCCGGAGGCCTGCACCAGGGCTTGGGCCCGCGTTGCAGCGTCGCGCAATTCGACAAAGCTGAGCCTGTCCGGGCCCACCACGACGGCGGACCGGTGCGGTTGCGCACGGGCCCAGTACTGGAGCTGGTCAATAAAGGGCATTGGACATTTCTTTTGGCGGCGGACCGCCGTGGCCTCCGCGACACAATCAGCGTCCCGGCGGTCCAGCCAACCGACTAAAAAGGCGCCAGTTTTTTTGGGGCCGGGGGTGGCATCGGGCGCGCGCGGGCGGGACCCCAAAAAACTGGCGCCGTTGGGAATGCGGGCGGCTAGATGTTGAAGCCGAGGGCTCGCATCTGGTCGCGGCCGTCGTCCGTGATCCGTTCCGGACCCCACGGTGGCATCCACACCCAGTTGATCCGCCATTCGTCCACGATGGGCCCAAGGCTGTTTTCAACCTGTTCCTCGATGACGTCCTGCAACGGGCACGCCGCCGTGGTCAGCGTCATGTCCAACAGCAGGGCGCCGTCGTCGCCGTAACGCATGCCGTACAGCAGGCCCAGATCGACGATGTTGACGCCCAGCTCGGGGTCGATGACGTCCTTGAGGGCCTCCTCGACGTCTTCGAGGTCGGTTGGCCCGGCCGTGGACGGGGCGCTTGTTTCGCTGATGTCAGTCATGATTCCTTCTTCGCTTTTCGCCTAGGCCGTTGCCGGCGCGACAGTCAGGAAGCGGTCGTAGCCTTCGTCTTCGAGGCGGTCGGCCAGTTCCGGGCCGCCCTGCTCGGCGATGTTGCCATCGACGAACACGTGGACGAAGTCCGGCTTGATGTAGCGCAGGATGCGGGTGTAGTGGGTGATGAGCATGGTGCCCAGCCCGCCGGCGTCGATTGCGCGGTTGACACCCTCGGCGACGACCTTCAACGCGTCAACGTCCAGGCCGGAGTCTGTCTCGTCAAGGACCGCGAACTTGGGCCGGAGCAGTTCGAGCTGGAGGATTTCGTGGCGCTTCTTTTCGCCGCCGGAAAAACCTTCGTTGACGTTGCGCTCGGCGAACTCCGGCTCAATGCGCAGCTGGGCCATGGCGGCCTTGACGTCCTTCGTCCACGTGCGCAGCTTCGGGGCTTCGCCGTCGATGGCCGTCTTGGCGGTGCGCAGGAAGTTCGTCATGGTGACGCCCGGGATCTCAACGGGGTACTGCATGGCCAGGAACAGGCCAGCTCGGGCACGCTGGTCAACGGTCATGGCCAGGACGTCTTCGCCGTCAAGCGTGATGGAACCGCTGTCCACGGTGTAGCGGGGGTGGCCGGCGATGGTGGAGGCAAGGGTGGACTTGCCGGAACCGTTGGGGCCCATAATGGCGTGGGTTTCGCCCGTATTGATGGTCAGGCTGACGCCCTTGAGGATCGGCTTGACGCCCTGCTCGGTTTCGATGCTGACGTGCAGGTCCTTGATTTCCAGAGTAGACATACTCTATTTTCTCCTAAGAATGTTTTGTGTGGCGGGTGTGTTGGGACGCTGTTACTGCGTACTGACACCGTTAAGAATGTTGGTGACGTCCACATAGACGTCGCTGCCGTGAACCGACAGGGCGAAGACCGGCACGGGTTCAAACGCGGGCAACGTCACCGGTTCGCCTGTCTTCAGGTCAAACGAGCTGCCGTGTGCCCAACATTCAATGGTGCCGTCCTCCACGTCGCCTTCGCTAAGCGAGATTTCCGCGTGGGAGCAGGTGTCGCCGATGGCGTGCAGCTCCCCGTAGGAGTCCCGGACAATGGCGATGGGGTAATCGTCCACCTCAACCAGCAGGGACGACTTGACCTGGACGTCGCTGTCCTGACAGACAATGACGCCGGCCGGCGCGGAGGTTTCGGTCATTACGCTGATGCCGCCAGCTCACGTTCCACGGCGTCGCGCAGGCGCTCTTCCAGAGCGGGAACCTTGATGTGCTGGATGACCTCGTTGAGGAAGCCGCGCACCACCAAACGGCGGGCCACGTCTTCGGCGATGCCGCGGGACTGCAGGTAGAACAGCTGCTCGTCGTCAAAGCGGCCGGTGGCACTTGCGTGTCCGGCTCCTTCGATCATGCCCGTTTCAATCTCCAGGTTGGGCACCGAGTCGGCGCGTGCCCCCTGGGTCAGGATCAGGTTGCGGTTCAGCTCATAGGTGTCCGTGCCCTCGGCTTCCTTGCGGATCAGGACGTCGCCAATCCAGACGGCGTGTGCGCCGTCCCCCTGCAGGGCACCCTTGTACGTGACACGGGACTTGCAGTTCTTGGTGGAGTGGTCAACGAACAGGCGCTGCTCCAGGTGCTGGCCGGCGTCGGCAAAGTACAGTCCGTACATTTCCACGTCACCGCCGGGTCCCGAATACCGGGCCGACGGCGTGGTGCGCAGCAAGTTGCCACCCAGGTTGACGACGACGTGCTTGACCTTGGCGTCGCGGCCCACCTTGATGTGCTGGGCACTGGCGTGCACGGCGTCGTCGTTCCAGTCCTGAATGCTGACCACCGTGAGGTTGGCGCCGTCCTCGACCAGGATTTCCACGTTTTCGCTCAGCACGGCCGTGCCGCGGTGGTCCAGGACCACAATGCCGGTGGCGAACTTCTTGGCGTGCACCAGGATGTGCGCCGCGGCGGGGGTCTCGCCGGAGCCGGTCAGCGTCAAGGTGGTGACGTCCTCGACTGTGCCGGCGTATTCCGCCGGCAGCGTGACAACCGTTGCCTCCTTGAAGTGCTCCCAGGCGGCAGCTGCCACCCGGTCCTCGGGGATCCCGGCGGAACCGATACGGGCGTCGTCGCGGCCCACGGTCTCAACCGTGACGGCGTCGGGCCCGGTGGCCTCAACGGCGGGCGCGGCACCATTGAGTTCCTGGCCCTTCACGCCCACCCGGTCAAGGCCGCGCAGGCGCTTGAGCGGCGTGAAGCGCCAGTCCTCTTCCCGGCCGGTAATCAGCGGGAAGTCGGCCAGCTTGTAGGAGGTCAGGCGGCCGGCGCGTGAGCTGTCGGGGATGCCGATGCCGCCGCCGTGGCTGTCGCCGTGCGAATGGGCCTTGACGGCACTGCCGCCCAGGGGGCCGGACTCGGGGTTGATCTCGGAAAGCTGCTCGCCTTCCTCCGTCATTCCCTTGATGAATCCCTGCGACCAAACCTTTCCGTCAGCGGAATCAATTACTTTTTCTTCGGTGAGCTCGGTCATTTAGCCGACGGCCCCTTCCATCTGCAGTTCGATCAGGCGGTTCAGTTCCAGCGCATACTCCATGGGCAGTTCCTTCGCGATCGGCTCGATGAAGCCGCGCACGATCATGGCCATGGCCTCGTCCTCGGGCATGCCGCGGGACTGCAGGTAGAACAGCTGCTCTGCACTGACCTTGGACACCGTGGCCTCGTGGCCCATGGAGACGTCGTCTTCCCGGACGTCCACGTACGGGTACGTATCCGAGCGTGAGATGTTGTCCACCAGGAGGGCGTCACAGCGCACGGTGTTGGCGGAGTGGGTGGCGCCTTCCCGGATCTGGACCAGGCCCCGGTAGGCCGAGCGTCCGCCGCCGCGGGCAACCGACTTGGAGATGATCGAGGACTGCGTGTTGGGCGCAATGTGGACCATCTTGGACCCGGTGTCCTGGTGCTGTCCCTCGCCGGCAAAGGCGACGGACAGGGTCTCGCCCTTGGCGTGCTCGCCCACCAGGTAAACGGCCGGGTACTTCATGGTGACCTTGGAGCCGATGTTGCCGTCGACCCATTCCATGGTGGCGCCCTCGTGTGCAATGGCGCGCTTGGTCACCAGGTTGTACACGTTGTTGGACCAGTTCTGGATGGTGGTGTAGCGGACGCGGGCGTTTTTCTTGACCACAATTTCGACGACGGCCGAGTGCAGTGAGTCCGAGGTATAGATCGGGGCCGTGCAGCCTTCGATGTAGTGGACGTAGCTGCCCTCGTCGGCGATGATGAGCGTGCGCTCAAACTGGCCCATGTTTTCGGTGTTGATGCGGAAGTACGCCTGGAGGGGGATTTCGACGTGGACGCCCGGGGGGACGTAAACGAAGGAGCCACCGGACCAGACGGCCGTGTTCAGCGAGGCGAACTTGTTATCGCCCACCGGGATCATGGTGCCGAAGTACTCCTGGAAGATTTCCGGGTACTCGCGCAGCGCCGTGTCGGTGTCGGTGAAGATGACGCCCTGGGCTTCCAGGTCCTCGCGGATCTGGTGGTAGACAACCTCTGACTCGTACTGGGCCGTGACGCCGCCGACCAGGCGGTTGCGCTCGGCTTCCGGGATGCCCAGCTTTTCATACGTGTTGCGAATGTCCTCGGGAAGTTCTTCCCAGCTGCCGGCCTGCTTCTCGGTGGACCGGACAAAGTACTTGATGTTGTCGAAGTCGATGCCGGAGAGGTCGGCACCCCAGGTGGGCATGGGCTTGCGGTCAAAGTACTTCAGGCCCTTCAGGCGCATGTCCAGCATCCACTGGGGCTCGTTCTTTTTGGCCGAGATGTCGCGGACGACCTCTTCGCTCAGGCCGCGGCGCGCGTTATCGCTGGTCGCGTTTTTGTCCGACCAGCCGAAAGCGTAGTTGCCCAGGCCCTCCAGCTCCGGGTTTCTTTGGAGGATATCGTGGTTGGTGGCGTCTTCCACCACATCATTCGCGCGTACATCCTGCGCCAATTGATCCGTCATCACGGCCTTTCTTGCTGATGGTTGGGAATATTGCTCGACGGGCGCTCAATGCTCTCGGACACTGTGGCCCGTTTGCGTACTACAGCGCGTCCCGTAGGTACATGGGTGGTGCACACGTGCCCGCCACTTGCCATGGTGGAGAGCCGGCGCACGTCGACTCCGAGAAGGCGGGAAAAAACTTCCGTCTCGGCGTCGCAGAATTCGGGAAAGCTGGTGGCCAGTTCCTGGATCGGGCAATGGCCCTGGCAGAGCTGTTCGGCGGCCATGGCCGAATGCGGGTTCAGTGAATTGGAGGTTGCCACGAAGCGGTCCGCATTCAGGGCCAGGGCCAGGGCCCTGGAGCGCGCGGCCACGTCGCTGCCGGCGGCGTCGACCAGTGGCTGGTAGTTCGCCTCCATGGTGGCGAAGCGCCGTTCGGCGAAGTCAATGACGCCCTGGTCGCCGCGCGTGGCAGCGATTTCCGCCAGGGCAAGCCTGGCGATCTCCAGGTAGTCGTCGCCAATTTCGGTCTGACCCTGCCGGGAAACCACGTAGCGGCGCGCCGGCCGCCCGGCACCGTTCTTGGCGTTGCTGATGAGCTTGACTTCGATGACGCCGTGCCGTGACAGCGTGTCCAGGTGGCGGCGGACGGCGGCGGGTGTCAGTCCCAGCAGCTTGCCCAGCTGCGCGGCACTGACCGGGCCGTGTTCGAGAACTGCCGTCAGTACGCGGTCGCGGGTCCGTTCGTCCGGCTCCAGGGCGGGTGCCCGCCCTACGTCAACTTCCGTCATTCCCGGCACCTCCGCCACATGGATAGAACCACAACAATAAACAACACAAGTATGTCGTAATTAGCCCCGACATTCCAGTAAGGCGACCCTACCCGCGGGAGGCGGGCGGGCCGGCCGGCGCCGGGCAATGCATTCCGGGGTACTACATCACGTAGAATAGGCCCGTGACACCGACTACCTCCCCCTCCCAGGACGCTGCCCTGGTCATCTCCGGCCTCGTCAAGGATGTTGGTCCCATCGCCGCCCTTGACGGGCGGATGAAGAGGATCGTTTCCAACATTAGCCTTCAGGCCCACTTTGGCCAGGTGACAGCACTGCTGGGCGCCAACGGCGCCGGCAAGACCACCACCATCGAGTGCGCCCAAGGCCTGCAGCGCCGCACCGGCGGCAGCATCTCCCTGCTGGGCCGGGACCCTGAGAATGCCGACGCCGGACTCCGTGCCCGCGTTGGTGTGATGCTCCAGGACGGCGGGCTGCCGCCCGCGGCCCGGCCCGTGGCCCTGTTGCGCCACGTGGCCAGCCTGTACAGCAATCCGCTCAGTGTTGATGCGTTGGTGGACCGGCTGGGTATTGCCGAATTTTCCAACACCACCATCCGCCGGCTTTCCGGAGGCCAAAAACAGCGTGTAGCTTTGGCCGCGAGCCTGCTGGGAAATCCCGAGGTCCTGTTCCTGGATGAACCCAGCGCCGGCCTGGACCCGCAGTCGCGCCTGATGGTCTTCGAGCTGATCCGCGAACTGCGTGGCGCCGGCAAGGCGATTGTGCTCACCACCCACCTGCTGGACGACGCCCAGCGGCTCGCCGACTACGTCTACATTGTCAACCACGGCGAATCCGTCACCCAGGGAACCGTGCCGGAACTGCTGAGCCAGTCGACCGCCACCGAGTCCCACCGCGTCATGACCTTTGAGGCGGTGCCCGGACTGGACACCGCCGCCCTCTGCCATGCTGACGTCAGCTGTGAGGAAACCCGGCCGGGAAGCTACCGGCTGTCCGGTTCGCTGGAGCCGGCCGACCTGGACCGCTTCGGGCAGTGGTGTGCCGGCCTCAACGTCATGCCGACGTCGGTGCACCTGGCATCCCAGTCGCTGGAGGACGTGTTCCTGGCCATAGCGGCCTCAGTGGAACCGCAACCCCTGAAAACGGAGATCGCATGAGCACCCTGTTCCACGATGCCACCGCGGGCCTTCCGGCGTCGCTGGCCCGGCGCGTCCTTCGCCAGGGCGGGTACGAGGCGGCCACCATGCTGCGCAACGGCGAGCAGTTGGTGCTGATGATTGTCATGCCCCTGCTGGGACTTATTGCCTTGGCTGTCACCCCGATTCTGGACGGGATGGGCAATTCCCGAATCAACGTGGCCACCCCGGGCATCCTGGCCCTGTGCGCACTCTCGACGGCGTTCACCGGCCAGGGCATAGCCACCGGCTTCGACCGCCGTTACGGCGTGTTGCGCTTCCTCTCCACCACTCCACTGGGCAAGGCCGGTCTTATTGCCGGGAAGGTCATTGCCGTGCTGGCGGCCCTGGCCATCCAGGTGGCCATCATCTCCACCGTGGCTGCGTTCATGGGGTGGCGCCCCTCGGGCGCCGGAATTGCGTTGGGCATCCCGTTGCTGGTGCTTGGTGCCATCACGTTTACGGCGCTGGGCCTGCTCATCGCCGGCACCGTCCGCCCCGAGGCAACGCTGGCCATCACCAACCTCGGCTGGATTCTGCTGGCCGCGTTGGGCGGCATTGTGCTTCCCGCAACAAAGTTCTCCGCCACCATGGCCGCCATCGTTGACTGGCTGCCGTCCGGCGCGCTGGGCACCTTGATGCGTGCGGCACTCCTGGAGGGCCGTCTTGATGTATTTGCAATTGTCATCCTGCTTGCCTGGGCCGTAGCCGGTTCCGTGGCGGCAATCAAATGGTTCAAATGGAACTGAAAGACGTGAATGAAGTGAGTCAAAGCAACACGAAACGCCCCGTCACGGACAAGCTGCCCACCTCCGTCACGCCCGCGATCCGCCGCCTGTCCGTTGGCCTGCTCATTGGCCAGGGCATCCTGATTGTCTCCGGCGGGGTGGTGCGCCTGACAGGATCCGGGCTGGGCTGCCCGACCTGGCCGCAGTGCACCGCCGGGTCACTCACCAACACCCCGGCCATGGGCATCCATGGGGTCATCGAATTTGCCAACCGCACCCTGACGTTTGCCCTGGCGGCCGTGGCACTGGCCCTGCTGGTCATGCTGTGGAACCTCCGCAAGGAACGCAGAGACCTGTTCTGGCTCACGTTCTCCCTGCTGGCCAGCATCCCGGTCCAGGCCGTCATTGGCGGCATCACGGTGCTTTCCGGGCTGAACCCCTATGTCGTGAGCCTGCATTTTCTGGTGTCCGCCGCGTTGGTGGTTTTCTCCATGCTGCTGGTCAACCGGGCCTATGGGCGCACGGGCAGGACCGCGCCGGCCGGGGCCGTCCGACCGCGCAAAACCATCCGCCAGCTGACCGTGGTGGCCGCCGCGTGCACGTACCTTGCCGTGGCGCTGGGCACCCTGGTCACAGGCTCAGGCCCGCACTCCGGCGACGCCACGTCCCCGCGCACCAACCTGGACGGATATCTGGTCACCCGCATCCATGTGCTGCCGGTCTACCTCCTCGTGGCCGTGTCCCTGATCCTGCTGGTGCTGCTGTGGAGCCGCGGCCGGGGCGACATCCTGCGCAACGCCGCCATCCTGCTCATCCTGACAGTGGTCTACCAGGGAGCGATTGGCTACTGGCAGTACTTCACCGGCGTGCCGTCGCTGCTGGTGGGCCTGCACATGGCGGGTTCCTCATTGCTGCTGGCAAGCGCCACCAACATCGTGGACGTGGCACTGCGCCGGGGCACGGACACCGTCCGGTCCTCCTAAGAAGTGGGCTTCGACGGCGGCCCCTTGCCGTCACGCGGTGCTTCATGCGTGAAAAATGACACCGATCCCGCCATTCGACACCGGGATCCCGGGCTCTGAATGCGGGATCGGTGTCATTTCCGTGAGGCTCCGGGGCAGGCTTGACAAAACCCCACGGTGCACCACTGATGCAGTGGTGCCCAGCTTAACCAACAGCGGCCGGCAACCTCCGTGTGGAAGGTGCCGGCCGGCGTCGTGCGCTGTGAAGGACGCGGTGAAAAAATCAGCCCATCAGGGCGGAACCCACGAAGGGATCGACGGCCAGGGACAGGAACACCAGCGTCAGGTACGTGATGGAGGCGTGGAAGACCTTCATGGCGTTCTTCTTGGTGACGAGGTCCTTCTTGGCGTTGCTGTACAGCGTGTGGGCCTCCACCAGGAACCAGGCGCCGGCGGCAAGAGTCACCACGGTGTAGACAATGCCGGCGCCGCCCAGCGGAATCATGAGCAGCGAGCAGGCCACCATGGCCCAGGTGTAAAGGACCACCTGGACGGCGACGGTGCGGGAGCCGGCCACTGCGCCCAGCATGGGGACGTTGACGGCATTGTAGTCGTCGCTGTAGCGCATGGACAGCGGCCAGTAGTGCGGCGGCGTCCACAGGAAGATGATCATGAACAAGATGACGGCGGGCCACTGCACGCTGTTGGTGACGGCGGACCAGGCGATGAGCACGGGCATGCATCCGGCGGCGCCGCCCCAGACGATGTTTTGCGTGGTGCGGCGCTTGAGGATCAGCGAGTACACCACGACGTACAGGAAGATGGCGCCGATGCCGAGCACGCCGGTGAGCGGGTTGATGCTCCACAGCAGCGCGACGGCCAGGACCGTCAGCACCCAGGAGAAAACGAGCGCTTCGCGCGGGGTGATGACGCCGGTGACCAGCGGACGCTTGGACGTGCGGTTCATCACCTTGTCAATGTCGCGGTCAATGTAGCAGTTAAACGCGCCGGAGGCACCGGCGGCCAGAGCGCCTCCCACCATGGTGGCCACCATGAGCCACACGTTGGGCAACCCGCCCCTGCCGGAATACCCCTGGGCAAAGAACATGGTGGGCAGCGTTGTCACCAGCAGGAGCTCCACCACCCGGGGCTTGGTCAGGGCCAGATACCCCTTGGCTTTAGCGGAAAATCCCACCCGTGCCCCGGGAGCATCCGGTGGGGTTCCGGCGATCGGGGCATGCGTTGCACTCACGTGTGATGTCACCATGTTCTTCTCGGTTGTCCACTGCATCTTCATTCGGTCCGGCGCTGCAGCCTGGCACGCCCCGCCATCCCGCCGAGAGGGGAGACAGCAGACCAAACCTCTAAATATCATAGCTGCCCGCGCGAGAAAAGGCATGAATGCGTATAAGTCAAGGGATTGCGCCAAGTTAATGAAAACTAGATCAAATGCCCTGCCGCCGGCGGCTTTGTGAATTCCGCCCAGCACTCCCGTTTGGGCCTGTCCGGCACCAGTGGCGCTAAGCTGAAGAAAGATGAAAGTTTCCACGCTGGACAGTGCGCAGTACCGGGTGGCGGACGAGTTCACGCCCGCTGGCCACCTGTGTGCCGCGCACCTGTTTTATGCACGCACCCAACGAGAGGGACCTGTCAGTGTCAAATCCTGAATCAGCAACATTCAACTGGACGGCCGATGACCAGCGGGCAGTGGACACTGTTCGCGTATTGGCCGCCGACGCAGTGGAGAAGGTGGGCAACGGACACCCCGGAACCGCCATGTCACTGGCGCCGGCCGCCTACCTCCTGTTCCAAAAGGTGATGCGCCTGGACCCGAAGAACCCGGACTGGATGGGCCGCGACCGCTTCATCCTCTCCCCCGGCCACACCTCCCTGACGCTGTACATCCAGCTCTTCCTCTCCGGCTACGGCCTGGAACTGAAGGACCTGGAAGCCCTGCGCACCTGGGGTTCCCTGACGCCGGGACACCCTGAGTACAAGCACACCAAGGGCGTGGAGATCACCACCGGCCCCCTCGGCCAGGGCCTTGCCTCCGCCGTCGGCTTTGCCTACTCCCAGCGCCGCATGCGCGGGCTCATGGACCCCGACGCCGCCCCCGGCACCAGCCCGTTCGACCACACCGTGTGGGTCATCGCGTCCGACGGCGACCTCCAGGAAGGCGTGACCAGCGAGGCCTCCTCGCTCGCTGGCCACCAGGAGCTCGGGAACATGGTGGTCATCTACGACTCCAACCACATCTCCATTGAAGACGACACGAACATCGCCTACTCCGAAGACGTGCTCAAGCGCTACGAGGCCTACGGCTGGCACACCCAGCGCGTGGACTGGACCAAGACCGGCGAATACGTCGAGGACGCGGCCGAGCTTTACACGGCACTCGAAGCAGCGAAGGCCGAGACCTCCAAGCCCTCGATCGTGCTGCTGCGCACCATCATCGGCTACCCCTCGCCCAAGAAGCAGAACACGGGCGGCATCCACGGCTCGGCACTTGGCTCCGCCGAGGTGGCCGCGCTGAAGACCGAACTCGGCTTTGACCCGGAGAAGCACTTCGACGTCGACCCGGCGATCCTGGCCCACGCCCGCAAGGTCATCGACCGCGGAGCGCAAGCCCGTGCCGAGTGGACCACCGGCTTCAACGCCTGGAAGTCCGCGAACCCGGACAACGCAGCCCTGCTCGAGCGCATCGAGAAGAAGGAACTCCCGGCAGGTTGGGAAGCGCAGCTGCCAACGTTCCAAGCCGGCAAGGACGTCTCCACCCGTGCGGCCTCGGGCAAGGTCCTCAACGCCATTGGCGGCGTGCTGCCTGAACTTTGGGGCGGCTCCTGCGACCTCGCCGGGTCCAACAACACCACCATTGAGGGCTTCGGCTCCTTTGTGCCGGCGTCCAAGCAAACCGACACCTGGTCCGGGACCCCCTACGGCCGGGTACTGCATTTTGGCATCCGCGAGCACGCCGCGGCCGCCATCGTGAACGGCATCCACCTGGGCGGGCCCACCCGGGCGTTCTCCGGCACGTTCCTGATCTTCAGCGACTACCAGCGACCGGCCATCCGCCTCTCCGCCCTCATGGGCGTCCCGTCCATCTATGTGTGGACGCATGACTCCATCGGCCTGGGCGAGGACGGCCCCACCCACCAGCCCGTGGAGCAGCTCGCCACCCTGCGTGCCATCCCGGGCCTGGACGTCGTCCGCCCCGGCGATCCCAATGAGGTTGCTGCCGCGTGGAAGAAGATCCTGGAAACCACGGACAACCCGGCCGGCATTGTCCTGACCCGCCAGAACATCCCGACCTATGCCCGCGGCACCGGCACGGCCACGGCCACCGAGTTCGGCTCCACCGATGGCGTTGCCAAGGGCGGCTACGTCCTGGCTGAGGCCGTGTCCGACGGCGCCGTGGTCACCCCCGCGGTGATCCTGATCGCCACCGGTTCCGAGGTCCAGCTCGCCATGGAAGCCCGCGAGGCACTCGCTGCCGACGGGATCGCCGCACGCGTGGTCTCCATGCCGTGCGTCGAGTGGTTCCACGCCCAGACCTCGGAATACCGCGAGCAGATCCTGCCCGCAGCCGTCAAGGCCCGCGTCTCCGTCGAGGCCGGACTGGCCCTGGGCTGGCGCGAATTTGTCGGCGACGCCGGCCGCTCCATCTCACTGGAACACTTCGGTGCCTCCGCGGACTACAAGCGCCTGTTCCAGGAATTTGGCATCACCACTGAGGCCGTCACAGCGGCGGCCAGGGAATCCCTGGCCGCCGCCGGCGCCTAGGAAGTTCATCCCGTTGCGGCCGGTGCAGCGGGACGGCCACGCGGCCGTTCCGCTGCACCGGGGCGGCCCACCCGCTCATCCGTCCATCTTTTTTGAAGGAAGTAGCACAAGACATGACCAACGAAACCCCCACCGCAAAGCTTTCCGCCGCCGGCGTCTCCATCTGGCTTGACGACCTGACCCGCGCCCGCCTGAACTCGGGCAGCCTGGCTAAGCTCATCGAGGAAAAGAACGTGGTCGGCGTGACCACCAACCCGAGCATCTTCGAGGCCGCCATCACCAAGAGCGACGACTACAAGGCCGAGCTCAAGGACTTCTCCGCCCAGGGCGTCAACGCCGAGGACGCAGTCTTCGAGATCACCACCGCCGACGTCGCCGCCGGCTGTGAGCTGTTCGCGCCGGTCGCCGACGCCACCAAGGGTGTGGACGGCCGCGTTTCCATCGAGGTGGACCCCCGCAAGGCATGGGACACCGAAGGCACCATTGCCGAGGCCAAGCGCCTCTACGCCAAGGTGAACAAGAAGAATGTCTACATCAAGATCCCCGCCACCCAGGAGGGCCTGGCCGCCATCACGGCGACCATCGCGGAGGGCATCAGCGTCAACGTAACACTCATCTTCTCCCTGGAGCGCTACCGCGCGGTGGTGAACGCGTTCCTCAGCGGACTGGAACAGGCCAAGGCCAACGGCCACAAGCTGGCCGACATCCACTCCGTCGCGTCCTTCTTCGTCTCCCGCGTGGACACCGAGATCGACAAGCGCCTGGACGCCATTGGCACCGACGAAGCGAAGGCACTCAAGGGCAGGGCCGGCGTCGCCAACGCCCGACTTGCCTACCAGGTCTTCGAGGAAATTTTCTCCTCCGAGCGCTGGGGCCTGCTGGCCGACGCCGGAGCGCTCCCCCAGCGCCCGCTGTGGGCTTCCACCGGTGTCAAGGACCCGGCGTACCCCGACACGCTGTACGTCACGGGCCTTGTTGCCGCGAACGTGGTCAACACCATGCCGGAGAAGACGCTTGACGCCACCTTCGACCACGGTGTGGTCACCGGTGACACCATCGCCGGCACCTACGACGAGTCCAACGCGCTGCTGAACCAGCTCGAGGGCCTGGGCATCTCCTACAACGACGTTGTGGGCCTGCTGGAATCCGAGGGCCTGGAGAAGTTCGTCGCCAGCTGGAAGGACCTCCTGAACCACGTCCAGGACGCCCTGGACGCCGCAGGCAAGGAGGCGTAGGCATGACCTCCCTGGCATTCGCGGCCACAGGAGCCGCACAGGCCGCCGGTGCGGCCCACCTTCCAACACTGGTCTCCGACCAGGTGGCCTCCAAGATCTTCGCCAAGGACGCCACCCTCTGGGGCCCCGATGCGGAGAAGGAATCCCGTCTCCGCCTGGGCTGGGTGGAGGCCCCCGCGGTCTCCGCGCCCCTGGTGGCGGAGATCATTGCACTGCGTGCCGAGTTCACGGCCGAGGGCGTCACCCACATTGTGCTTTGCGGCATGGGTGGCTCCTCCCTGGCGCCCGAGGTCATCACGGCCACAGCCGGCGTCGAGCTGACGGTGCTGGACAGCACCGAGCCCGGCCAGGTCCGTGCCGCCGTGACGGACCGCCTGGCGCAGACCGCCATTGTGGTCTCCTCCAAGTCCGGCTCCACGCTGGAGACGGATTCGCAGCGGCGCATCTTTGAGCAGGAGTTCACGTCCGCCGGCATTGACGCGAAGCAGCGGATCGTCATTGTCACCGACCCCGGCTCGCCGCTGGACAAGTCTGCCAGAGAGGCCGGCTACCGCAAGGTGTTCAACGCGGATCCCAACGTGGGCGGGCGGTATTCCGGCCTGACCGCGTTTGGGCTGGTTCCCTCCGGCCTGGCCGGCGTGGACATCACGGCCCTGCTGGACTCGGCCGAGGAAGCCGCCGAGATCCTGCGCGACGATGACGCCGACAACATCGGGCTGCGTCTCGGCGCGGCCCTGGGCGGGACCGTCCCACTGCGCAACAAAGTGGTCATTGTCGATGAAGGCTCCGGCATTGTCGGTTTCGCGGACTGGGCCGAACAGCTCATCGCGGAATCCACCGGAAAGCTCGGCACGGGCCTCCTGCCGGTCGTCGCCGATCCCGGCTCGCCGGAGATCGGCGAAGGGCTCGGCGACGTCCTGGTGGTCCGGCTGGTGGGCGCGGATGCCGACGTCGAACTTGGGGCAAATGAAGTCTCGATCGCCGGCGAGCTGGGCGCCCAAATGATGGTGTGGGAGTTCGCCACGGCCGTGGCGGGGCGCCTGCTGGGCATCAACCCCTTCGACCAGCCCGATGTGGAGGCCGCCAAGGCCGCCGCGCGGGGCCTGCTCGATGCCACCCCGAAGGCAACCCCCGCCATTTTCACCGACGGCGCCATTGAGGTCCGCACGGCCAACGACGACGCCGGCTGGCTGGCTGGGGCGTCCACCGTGGCCGAGGCGCTGGCAGCGCTCAATGCCACCCTGCCGGCCGACGGCTACCTGAGCGTGCAGGCCTACCTTGACCGCCTGGCCAACGCTCCGCTGGCCAGGGTCCGCGACGAACTCGCCGCGGCCACGTCCCGCCCCGTCACGTTTGGCTGGGGGCCGAGGTTCCTGCACTCCACAGGGCAGTTCCACAAGGGTGGACCGGCCATTGGCGTGTTTCTGCAGGTGACAGGCACGGCCCCCGAGGATTTGGCAATCCCGGACCGTCCGTTTACCTTTGGTGAGCTGATTGCCGCCCAGGCGGCAGGCGACGCGCAGGTGCTGGCCGACCATGGCCGCCCGGTGCTCCGCCTGCACCTGAGCGACATTGACGCCGGAGTAGAACAACTGAAGACCGTGGTGGCCGCACTTGCCGGCCGCCACACTGACGCATAAGGCCGAACCCCTCCATGCCCATGAACGCTGCAAAACTACAAGCAAACCCGCTCCGGGACGGCCGCGACCGCCGTTTGTCCCGGGTGGCGGGCCCGTCGTCGCTGGTGCTCTTTGGCGTCACTGGAGACTTGGCACGCAAGAAACTCATGCCGGCCGTCTACGACCTGGCCAACCG
>NZ_QJVD01000015.1 GCF_003219815.1 Arthrobacter livingstonensis | reverse complement strand
CCACTCAGCCGTCTCCTCCGGATCACGATCAGGCAACTGGTTAGTCAACCCGCTCAAAATATGGGAACTTTCGTCTCCTGCAGCCACGTCCGACCTCTCTTAAAAGCAGTGTGGGCGCCCAAGGCTGTGGCCCAGGACGTTTAGAAACACTCTAGACCGCGCCCACCTCTTGTGCGTAGCTGGGACCGTCCGGTGCGAGCTCACGGTGCCGGTCCGGCGTCGGACCCTGAAGAGGACGTCCCGGCAACGGGCGGGCGCCGGAGCCGGGAACTGCCGCTGGGGGTAACGCAAATCACGTTGTGCCGGTGGCCGGGAGCGTATGAATCAGTGTAAAAGCGTTGATCTGCGGTACGGAGTGGAGGCGGGATGGGCGCACCCCCTAGACTGGTGGTTGTCTAACTTTTATCCAGCGCGGAAGCGTTGAACGCAGGAGGAATCACGTGAGCGAGGCCGACGCCGGCACTGTTGCCAAGGTGGCAGGTAATTTGGGGTTCAAGGATGGGGATCTTGTCCAGGAACTCGGATACGACGACGACGTTGATTTTATGCTTCGCGACAGTATTGAGGAACTTATTGGTTCCCAGATGTTCGACGAGGATGACCATGACGTGGTTGACGCCGTAATTTTTTGGTGGCGCAAGGACGACGGGGACCTGGTGGACGCGCTGGTCGATTCACTGACCACCTTGGACGAAGGCGGGATTGTGTGGATCCTTTCGCCCAAGTCCGGCCGGGACGGTTACGTTCCGCCGGCTGAAATCCAGGAAGCTGCCCCCACCGCCGGCCTGCACGTAACCACCACCGCCGGTGTTTCCACGGACTGGGCAGCAACGCGTCTGGCTCCGCGCAAGCGTCAGTAATGTCCGACGCCGGCACGCACCGGGGCGTTCGTGTCGGGGACATGGCGCCCGACTTTTCCCTGTCGAACCAGTTTGGCGAACCGGTGACACTCTCCGCACTGCGGGGGGCGCCCGTTGCCGTGGTGTTTTACCCCTTTGCCTTTTCCGGGATCTGCACCGGTGAACTGTGCGAGCTGCGCGACAATTTTGCGCAGTTCGCCTCTTCGGGGACTCGGTTGCTGGCCGTGTCGGTGGATAGCAAGTACACGCTGCGCGCCTATTCCTCGGCGGAGGGGTTCGAATTCGAGCTGCTGGCCGATTTTTGGCCGCACGGCGGGGTGGCAAGTAGCTATGGCGTCTTTGAGTCCGAACGTGGCATGGCCGGGCGCGCGACGTTTGTGATCGATTCCTCGGGCATGGTCCGGGACGCCTTCAGCACACCCTCCGGCCAGGCCCGTCCGCTGGAGCGGTACCGTCAGGCGCTGGCGGCCCTGTAGATGGCGGCACAGTAGACATGGACGTGGGGCGCCCTGATTCCGTCCGGCCGGGAATCGGGCTGACGGGGTTCGTGCAAAATCAAGCTGGGCCACGGCTGGCGCCACCGTCCGTGGCGTCCGGGAGCAGCCAGCCGGGTCCGTCCGGGCTGCTGGACGGCGGGGCCCGTGCCGTACTTGACGGCATCGTGCCGCTCCTTTCCGCCGGCAGGCTTGCCTTGTTGACAGGTGCTGGCGTGAGCACTGATTCGGGCATTCCCGACTACCGGGGCCCGAATGCCGTTCCCCGCCAGCCCGTCACCTATCAGGAATTTGTGGGTTCGGAACCCCTGCGCCGGCGCTACTGGGCCCGCAACCACATTGGCTGGGCCAGGATGCGCCAGGCGTCGCCCAACGCCGGCCACGTTGCTGTGGCGGCCATGGAGGCGGCCGGTTACCTCACCGGCGTCATCACCCAAAACGTCGACAGGTTGCACGAGGACGCGGGTGCCCGCAATGTGGTGGATCTGCACGGGCGCTTTGACAACGTGGTGTGCCTGCGCTGCGGTGAGGTGTACACGCGTGCCTTTATTGCCGTGGTCCTGAACGAACTTAACCCGGGGTTCGTGGAGGCGGTGGCAGCTGTAGGGGGAGCGGAGGCGGGGCCTGACGCAGACGCCGACTTGGAGCACGAACAGTTGATCGATTCCTTCCGGGTGGCCTGTTGTCCTTTGTGCGGCGGGATGCTGAAACCGGACTTTGTCTTTTTTGGCGAAAATGTGCCCAAGGACAGGGTGGAACAGGCCTTTGAAATTTTGGATTCCGCGGCATTGCTGCTGGTGGCCGGCTCCTCGCTGACGGTGATGAGCGGGCTGAGGTTTGTGCGGAAGGCAGTCAAGGATGGCAAGCCGGTGGTCATCATCAACCGGGGTGCCACCCGCGGGGACGGGCTGGCCCGGGTGAAGTTGGAGGCCGGTGCCAGCGAGTCCCTGGGCTACCTGCTGGAGCGGCTGGCCGGCGGATTGGCGCAACAGACAAACCATCGGGTACAGTAGTTTCTCGTTGGTCACGCCGACAGGCGCCAAGCCTGTTCGCTTGGACACTGAATTTGAACACTGAAATGGGTCTTTAGCTCAGCTGGTAGAGCGCCACGTTTACACCGTGGATGTCATCGGTTCGATCCCGGTAGGACCCACCACAAAGAATCCCGCTGTTTCCGGCCGCAGAGGCCGGAGACAAGCGGGTTTTTTGTTTTTGCCGTCCCGTGAACCGCCTACCCGAGGTCGATGTGCCCGGGGCGGGCCCTGCCCTTGAGAATGTTCAGGATCTCGCAACCGATGATGTGCGCAGCGGACACGACAGCCGAAGGCTGTTCTTCCCCGGTGGCCGTCAGGCGCCGGAGCTCTTGTCCGAGCAACTCCAAGTCCCCGAGCTTGTCGCCGGTGCCGGCCTGCAAAGGCAAGGTGATCGCCATGGTCCTTCTCCTTCTTCCTCGGTCTAAAAAGACTATGCGGCCAACCTGCGAGCACACCTTGTGAATGGCGCATAAACCCTGACAACAGTCCGTTGCGTGCTGTTGTGCCGCGCCGGGGTCCTGAAATGAATGGGCCGGCTTGTATCCTTTGAAGTTGCTGGGAATTTTCAATGGAGGGGGACACATGAACGGGATTTCCTTTACGGCCATCGACTTTGAGACGGCCAACAGTTACCGCGCATCAGCCTGTGCCGTGGGGCTTACCAAGGTCCGTGCGGGCAGGGTGGTGGATTCGGCCGCGTGGCTGATGAAGCCACTGCCGGGGTACGGTGAGTTTTCTCCGGTCAACGTCGGTGTGCACGGCATAACGGCCGCGCAGGTTCGCGGGCTGGCCGACTGGCGGGGCAGCTATGGCCCCATGCTGGAATTCATTGGCGCCGACGCCCTGGTCGGCCACAATGTGAGCTTTGAAAAGTCGGTGATCAGCAAGGCCAACGAGGCCTGCGGCATCGAGACGCCGGACTTCGACTTCCGCTGCACCCTTTCCCTGGCCCGGAGGCACCTGCAGCTGCCGCACTACAGGCTTTCCGACGTGGCGGGTGCGCTGGTGCTGCCGGCCTTCAGCCACCACGACGCCGGGGCTGACGCGACTGCCAGCGCCCTCATCGCCATCGAGCTGGCGCGGCGCAGCGGCGCTACATCCTTGGACGCGCTGTGGCCGGTCCCCTCGGCCCGCCGGCGCTCCGAAGCGCCGGGCAGTTACGCCGGACCCACCCGCCGGGTGGCTGAGCTGCCTGCGCCAAACGCGGGCGCCAACCCCTACGGTCCGTTGTTTGGCCAGACAGTGGTTTTCAGTGGCGACCTGGCGGCCATGACGCGGGCGGATGCCCAGGACGCGGCAGCGGCGAAGGGGGCAACCATCGTGAACAACACGACCAGGAAAGTCACCATGGTGGTGTGCGCCGGGTTGGGTGTTTCCCGGGAGCCCAGCGGCAAGGTGCAGCGGGCGCGTGAACTGGCCGCGGCCGGCCAGGACATCCACGTCATGGGTGAGCAACAGTTTCTGCGCCTGCTGGCCTTTAGGTAGCGCAAGGCTCCACAAACCGGGCAAGCCCGGGACCGGCGTCGTGCATAAGTTCCGTGGGATGGCCCCACATAGCCCTCGGGGCGTCGTCCTGCAGGGCATCGCCCAAGATCCCCGGCACGTAAAGCACCCCGGCGCTGCGTCTCCGCAGCGCCGGGGTCTCAAGGTGTGTTGGCCCTTATTCTCCGAGACGCCCCTCACGGGACTCGCTCAGGTCTTGCCCCAGCCCAAGAAACCAACAGATTCGACACTACAGCGCCGGAGCAGGCCGTGGCAATGGTTTGTCCACCCGATTGCCAAATGCCTAACCCGGCCCCGCCGCCGGGGTAACGCCGTGGTTGTCAGAGCCTGCCCGTAACGTACGGGGAATGAAGTCAATGTTGGAGCATGTCCTGGTTCGCACCGCGCCGTCAGGGGAACCCGTGGCGGTGGAACGGGCCGGGCGTGAGTGGCTGGTGGCCGAAGGGCCAATGCGCTGGTTTGAACGGACCAACTGGTGGGAGCAGCAAAAGCGGATGCCGCGGGGACAGGGCCGCATCGACGTGGAGGTCTGGCGGGTGCAGGCCCGGCTGGGGCGCAATCCCCGCAGTGACCTCGCCACCATGGATCTGGAACGTGATCCCACGGGAGGGGGTTGGTGCCTGAGGCTCGCAGCGTGACTGAACGTGAACGCGTGGCTTAAAGTGAAAGGCTCCTCGCCACAGCTATTGGGGGACGCTGTGGAGAGGAGCCAGTAACAAAAATATAACGGTTGCGGGCGGCGGAAGCAAATTGCCACACCCGGTTCCACGAATCGGCCCCGCCAGGCCAAACATGCGCAGTGAGCGTGGGCCGCACAAAAATGACACCCGCTGCTTAAATTGAGGGACCTTCCACTGTGGCTATTGGGGGACGCCACAGTGGAAGGTCTGCAAACGAATATACAGTGATCGGCAGACAATCACAAGACCGGACGTTCTACCTCTTGCGGTGGACAGTATGATGGGAAGTGTTCATTGCAGTGAACTTGCAACTTTGCTGTGACGCACCGGGGCCGCAGCCGAATGGAAGGCCCGGCCCCTCCAGTGTTTAGGAATCGCATGACGGAAATCCAGGCCACGAAGCGGGGCAACGACGCCCGCGGCAACTCAACGCCCGCGCCGGCGGTCACCAGGGCGGCGGCCGTGCTCGATGCGCTGGCGGCATCGGACTCCGGCCGGCTGACGCTCAGCGACCTCGCCCGCGAGCTGGGCATTCCCAAGTCCTCGACATCCAACCTCCTGCAGGCGCTGGAGGACGCGGAGCTGATCACCCGACTCGGCGCGGACTATGCCCTGGGCGTGAAGCTTGTGGAGCTTGGCGCCGCGTATTTGAGCCGGCGTGACGAGGTCAGGGAGTTTTACCGCTTCTGTGAGCAGGCGCCGCTGCTCAAGGGGGAGACGGTGCGCATTGCGATGCTTGACGGGGAAAATGTCATCTATCTTGCCCGCTACGAGGGCCACCCGGCCGTACGGCTCACGTCCAATATCGGAGACAAGATGCCGGTCTCCGTGTGTGCGGTCGGCAAGGCGCTGGTCTCCCGGCTGCATGACCATGACATTGAGCAGCTTTATCCGGATGACTTGCCGCTTCCCGTCATGACGCCCAAGTCCCTAAAGACGGGCCGGGCACTCAAGGATGAAATCGCCCGGACCCGTTCACAGGGCTACGCCTTCGAAGACGAGGAATCCACGCTGGGCGTGGTGTGCCTTGGCATGGCTGTGCCCACCCGCGGGGCCCACGGGCCGAGCCTGGGCGTTTCCGTCACGGCATTGAAGGCAACGTTCTCCGACGCCCAGCGTGATGCCATGGTTGGCGAGCTTGTTGAATTGACGCGCGTGCTCGGCAATCCAATGGGGTAGTGACGCAATAGACAAATTTCCCTTGGCGCACCGTTCACTATGATGTACGCTGTTCAACATAGTGATCGACCTCGCGGTCAGTGTCGCGTTTCCGGCCCAACGGTGGTCCGGGAAGTTTCAAGGGAGAACCAGTGACTACACAGCCTTTTCATTCCAACATCCCGGAGGTGGACGGGACTATGTGCCCGTGGATCCGCAGCAGCTCCGCCGGGCCACGCTCGCCAGCTCGGTTGGCTCGGCGCTTGAGTATTACGACTTTTACATTTATGGCCTGGCCACCGCGCTGATCTTCGGGCCGCTCTTCTTTTCCCCGCTCGGACCGTCCGGGGCCCTGATTGCCTCCTTTGCCACCTATGGGGTCGGCTTCGCCGCCCGCCCGTTCGGCGGGTTGATCTTCGGCTACATCGGGGACCGCTTCGGCCGCAAGCAGGTCCTGCTGCTGACCATCGGACTGATGGGGACGGCGTCGTTCTGCATCGGGCTGCTCCCCACCCATGCGCAGGCCGGCATGCTCGGCGCCGTGCTGCTGGTGATCCTGCGCATCATCCAGGGTCTGGGCGCCGGAGCCGAACAGGCGGGTGCCACCACCTTGATCTCCGAAGTGGCCCCGCGCAAACGCCGCGGCTTCTTCGCCGCACTGCCGTTCGTGGGCATCCAGGTGGGCACGCTGCTGGGCGCGGGCACCTTCGCCCTGATGGGCCTGGCCCATCCGGAAGTACTCACCGGCTGGTTGTGGCGTGTTCCGTTCCTGGCCAGCATCATCCTCATCGCCATTGCCATCTACATCCGCCTGAAGCTGAAGGAAACCCCGGTCTTTCAGGAGCTGGAGAAGCACAAGAATGTCACCAAGAACCCCGTGGGCGTGCTGTGGCGCTCCTCCAAGAAGAACGTGCTGATCGGCATGGGCCTTCGGATGGGCGAGAACGGGAACTCCACCATCTACTCGACGCTTTTGGTTGGCTTCATGGCGGCTAAGGGCGGCGTGTTTGAGGGTGACAAGTTCATCGGCCCCGTCGGGCTGCTGATCGCCGCAGGATTCTCGGCCATCATGGTGGTCACTTTCGGCGCCCTCTCGGATCGCATTGGCCGCGTCAAGGTCTACCGCTACGGTGCGCTCTTCCAGCTGCTGTTCGCTTTCCCGGCGTTCTACCTGATCTCCCTGGGCAATGTCACCCTGGTCTGGATTGTTATGAGCATCGGCATTGCGCTCGGTGTGCAGTCCATGCTTGGCCCGCAGTGTGCCCTGCTGCCGGAGCTTTTTGGTTCCACCCACCGCTTCACCGGCGTGGCCATGAGCCGGGAGATTTCGGCCGTGTTTGCCGGCGGCATTGCCCCATTCGTGGGCGGCCTGCTACTCGCCGTCACCCACCAGTCCTGGATGGTGCTGGCCGGCTACTCGCTGGTGCTGGCGGCCATCTCCTTCGCCACCACCTTCGTCACCCCGGAAACCGTGGGCCGCGACCTTCTCCTCACCGAGGACGCTTCCTAGCCCCCGATCCGTTGACGGCGCCCGCTCCGGCTGGCGTCGTCTGGCGTTTAACGCTGCTTTCCAGGCACGACGCCGGTGGCACCTTGCGTTGTCCGGGCGCGACTTCGCCCCGTGCCTTTCACGACGCCGACGGCTCCTGCCGGCGGTGGAGTTTGGGCAGGCGCAGGACCGGGCGCGAATGCTACCCCGGGGTGACGGCGCGTTCTGCCGGGCGCAGGACTGGGGACGGACCCGGCGTACAACAGTGTCCTGCGCCGGGCCCGGGGCGTGTGGTGCGCAGGACAGGACCGCAGAAGGGGAGCCTCCGTGTGGAAGCTCCCCTTTTGGCGGAAGTGCACCGGGTCCACCACGTGCAGCAGCGGTGGTGGCTTAGTAAAAGTGCACCGGGTCCACCACGTGCAGCAGCGGCTCACCGGTCTGGAAGCGCGAGAGGTTTTCGATGAACCGTTCGGCGATCAGGCGGTTCTCGGCAACGCTCAGCGCCGAGGTGTGCGGGGAAACCATGACGCGCGGGTGCTCCCACAGCGGGCTGGATTCCGGCAGCGGCTCAACAGCAAACACATCCAGGCACGCGTAGGAAACCTGGCCGTTGTCCAGGGCCTCCAGGAGTGCATCCTCGTCGATGACGGTGCCGCGGCCCACGTTGACCAGAACCGTTCCGGGCTTCATGGCCGCGAAAATCTCCGCATTGATCATTTTCTCCGTATAGGGCGTGCCGGGCAGGGTGTTGATGACGGCGTCGGCCTTCGCCAGCAGCCCGGGGAGGCCTGCGGTGTCGGTGACGGTGTCCACGCCGTCGACCGGCTCCACCGTGCGTTTGGTGCCACTGACGTTCATGCCCAAGGCGCGGGCCAGCCGGGCCGTCGCCACGCCAATCTCACCGAGTCCGGTGATGACTACATTGGAGCCACTGGCCAGGCGGGTGGGCGTGCGCAGCTCCGGCCAGTGCCTGGCGGCCTGGTCGGCGGCCATCTCTGCTGAGCGCTTGAAACCATTGAGGACGCCCATCATGGCGAACTCGGCCAGCGGGAGCCCGTGGACGCCGGCGGAGCTGGTGACGGCAATGCTGTGCAGTTCAGTTTCGCTCAGCTTGGCGGCCTTGACGGCTCCGCCGGCCCCGGCGGCCATGGCCTGGATCCACTGGACCTTGCCGCTGGCGGCAATTTTGGCTAGCCCGGCGGCGTTCTCGTTCGGGAAGCCGTACAGCACTTCCGCGTTTCGGAGCATGTCCCAGTAACGGGCTTCCTGCTCCGGCGTGCGCTCAAAGGCGGGATCGCCCGCGTGGTCCGCCGGGAAGCGTTCGGGTGGAAGCAGCTCGGGTTCGTAGAGAACCGTGATGGCGGGATGGGCGGATCTGATGCTCTCCACGTGTTCGGCTTCGAGCGGGACAGCAATCGCAACAGTGAGATCTTTAAGAGTCATAGTGTTCATCATACTGAATTGTGACTAAGATACTGAACAGATGTGACGAAATGACATCAGCAACCACCAAGCAGTGAGGACTGGTATTCCCATGACGCAGGGCACCTTCACCGTACCGGACGACCGGACGGTCGGATTTGTCGGTCTCGGCCACATGGGCGCCCCCATGGCCGCCCGGATCCTGGTCAGCGGATGGCCCCTGACGGTATGGAACCGTTCCGCCCCGGCCGTGGATGCGCTCACTGCACGGGGCGCCCGGGCCGCCAAGGACATCGAGAGCCTCCGCGACCACGCTGTCATCATCTTCATGCTGCCGGACCTCGGTTTCATCGAGGAGGCCGCTGAACCGCTGTTCCAGGCCTGGCGCACCCAACCGCCCAGGCCGGGGACCGCCGTCGTGGTGATGAGCAGCGTTTCACCCCGGGCGGTGAAGGCCTTTGGCTCCACGGTCCGCGAAGCCAGCGCCGGGAAGGCGGAGGTGGTGGACGCTCCAGTCAGCGGCGGCACCCTGGGCGCGGAAAACGGCACGCTGGCCGTCATGGCCGGCGGCACGGAGGCCGGTTTCCGGCGCGTCCGCCCCGTCCTGGAGTCCATGGGCACAACGGTCCGCCGCCTCGGGGACCTTGGCGCGGGCTCGCTCGCCAAGGCGTGCAACCAACTGTTGGTGGGGACCACGACGGCGGCACTTGCCGAGGCTGCCGAGCTCGCCGAGCGCTCGGGGATGGACGTTGCCGCGCTGTTTGAGGTGTTGGGCGGCGGGCTGGCGGGCAGCAGGGTGCTGGAGATCGTTGGCCCGCGGATTGCCGCCAAGGACTACGCGCCCACGGGGCCGGCAAAATTCATGCACAAGGATCTCGGCTTTGTGCTTGAGGGCGCCGAGGCTGCCGGTTCCGCGGTGCCCATGGCCACGGCCGGGCACCAGCTGTACGGCACCCTCAAGGACCAGGGCCTCGGCGAGCAGGACCTGGCCGTGGTGCGCGAGAGCATTGCGCGGCTGCTGCCGCGGCGGTAACACACTCCCAGCCATATTCAACGAAGAGAAGGATTTTTGCATGAGTGGAATGTTTGACCTGACCGGCAAGGTGGCCCTGGTGACCGGGTCCAGCCGCGGCATCGGCAACTCGCTGGCCCGCGGCCTGGCCGAGGCCGGCGCGACCGTGGTGCTCAACGGCCTCAATGTCGAACGGCTGGCCGGCGCCGAGGACGCCATGGCGGCGGACTTCGCGCCGGGACGCATCACCTCCTGCGCGTTTGACGTCACCAGCGACACCGCCGCCGCGGACGGCATCGCCTGGATCGAAGCAAATGTGGGGCCGCTGGAAATCCTGGTCAACAACGCCGGCATCCAGCACCGTGTGCCGCTGCTGGACCTGGACGTGAAGGACTGGGACCGGGTTATTAGTACCGACCTGACCAGCGCGTTCCTGGTGGGGCGGGAAGCGGCCCGCGGCATGCTGGCCCGCGGCCGGGGCAAAATCATCAACATCTGCTCGGTGCAGACGGACCTGGCCCGGCCCACCATTGCCGCCTACACGGCAGCCAAGGGCGGCCTGCGGAACCTGACCCGGGCCATGACGGCCGAGTGGGCGTCGGGCGGGCTGCAAATCAACGGCATTGCCCCCGGCTATATCCACACCGAGATGACACAAAACCTGGTGGATGACGAAAAGTTCAATTCCTGGATATTGGGCCGCACGCCGGCGAACCGGTGGGGGACCGTGCAGGACCTGGTGGGCCCGGCCGTCTGGCTGTCCTCCGAAGGCTCTAATTTTGTCAACGGCCAGACCATCTTCATCGATGGCGGCATGACGGTGGTGGTGTAAACCGTGAACACATTTGAGCTTCCCCCCAGCGCGCCGGCTGTGGTGGCCCACGGCAAGGATGACCTCCGCATCGAGGACGTGCCCCTCGCCGCACCGGCCGCAGACCAGGCGGTCGTTGAGATCGCCTACGGCGGCATTTGCGGCTCCGACCTGCACTACTGGCTCCATGGCGCCGCCGGGGAGTCCATCCTCAAGGACCCCATGGTGCTTGGCCACGAGGTGGTGGGCGTCGTGGCGCACGCTGCCGACGACGGCACGGGACCCGCAGCGGGCACCCCGGTCGCCGTCCACCCGGCCACGCCCGGTCCCGGGGCGGCACGGTACCCGGCGGACCGGCCCAACCTGTCCCCGGGCTGCACCTACCTTGGGAGCGCCGCCCGCCACCCCCACACCGACGGCGCCTTCCTGCGCTACGCGAACCTGCCCTCGAGGATGCTGCGTGTGCTCCCCCCGGAGCTCCCGCTGCGCCGGGCCGCCATCGTCGAGCCGGCCAGCGTGGCCTGGCACGCCGTGTCCCGGGCCGGCGGCGTGAACGGGAAGTCGGTGCTCGTCGTTGGCTGCGGGCCCATCGGCACCCTGGCCGTGGCCGTGCTCAAGCGCGCCGGCGCCGCCCACATCACCGCCGTCGACATGTTTGACAAGCCCTTGGAGATCGCGGCGGCGGTAGGGGCCGATGCCGTACTTAAGGCCGACGACGCCGAGGCAATAGCGGCCGTGGAGGCCGACGTTGTCATTGAGTCCTCCGGCAACCGCTTTGGCCTGGCCTCGGCCATCAACGGCGCCGTGCGCGGGGGCCGCGTGGTCATGGTGGGGCTGCTGCCCTCAGGCCCGCAGCCGGTGGCCATTTCGCTGGCCATCACGCGGGAGCTGGAACTGGTGGGCTCCTTCCGCTTCAACGACGAAATTGACGAGGTCATTGCCGCCCTGGCCGACGGCTCGCTGGCGGTGGACCCCGTCATCACCCACGAATTCCCGCTGTCCCGGGGGTTGGAAGCCTTTGAAACCGCCAGGAACTCGGCCATCTCCGGCAAGGTGCTCCTCAACTTCGGTGCCTGAAAAGTACGACGGCGGGTACCCGGCCAGGTGCCTGGGTCGCCCGGGGCGCCCGACCAGCCCCGCGCGGCCCGGGCAGCCACACGCGGAGCCGGGGGAGGCGCCCAGGAGGCCGGTCCGCCGTCGTGCCTGGCAAGTTGGCCGGAATCTGCACAGATGTTCCACCCGTGCAACATTGCCGGGAAAATCGCGGGACGGACTGGGGAAGCGCCACCGTCCCGGATAAGCTGAAGGAAACCACTTGTTCCCAGCTATGGAGGAAAGTATGTCCGCACAAATTGGCGTAACAGGTCTGGCCGTCATGGGCGCCAACCTCGCCCGCAACCTGGCCCGCAACGGATACACCGTGGCACTGCACAACCGCTCAGTGGAAAAGACTGACGCCCTGCTCGGAGCGCACGGCGACGAGGGCGACTTCGTGCGCACTGAAACCCTGGCCGAGCTGGTCGAATCCCTGGAGAAGCCGCGCCGCGTGCTCATCATGGTCAAGGCCGGGGGCCCGGTCGACTCCGTGATCGATCAGCTGGTGCCGCTCATGGAGGCCGGCGACATCATCATCGACGGCGGCAACTCCAACTTCCAGGACACGCGCCGTCGCGAAGCAGATCTGGCGAAAAAGGAGCTGCACTTTGTGGGCGTTGGAGTTTCCGGCGGTGAGGAAGGCGCGCTGCTGGGCCCGTCCATCATGCCGGGCGGTTCCAAGGAGTCCTATGACGCACTTGGCCCGCTGCTGGAGAAAATCTCCGCCAAGGTTGACGGCCAGCCCTGCTGCGCCTGGATCGGCACCGACGGCGCCGGCCACTTCGTGAAGATGGTCCACAACGGCATCGAATATGCGGACATGCAGGTCATCGGCGAGGCCTACGACCTGCTCCGCAGTGCCGCCGGCATCGAACCGGCCGAGCAGGCTGAAATCTTCGGCAAGTGGAACGAAGGCCAGCTGGCCTCCTTCCTGATCGAAATTACCGCCGAGGTCCTGGGCCACGTCGACGCGAAGACCGGCAAGCCGCTGGTTGACGTGATCGTTGACTCCGCAGGCCAGAAAGGCACGGGCCGCTGGACGGTCCAGTCCGGGCTGGACCTGGGTTCGCCCATCTCCGCGATCGCCGAGTCCGTGTTTGCCCGCGGCCTGTCCTCCCAGCGTGACCAGCGTGCCATCGCCCAGGACGTCCTGGCCGGCCACGAGCTCGCCGTTGATCTGGGCGCCGACTTCGTTGACGACGTCCGCCAGGCACTCTACGCCTCCAAGCTCATCAGCTACGCCCAGGGCATTGACATGCTCCAGTCCGCCGCCATCGAGTACAACTGGGACCTGAAGCTGGACGAGATTGCGTCCCTGTGGCGCGGCGGCTGCATCATCCGCGCCGAACTGCTCAAGGACATCACCAAGGCGTACGCCGCGGAAGACAAGCCGGCCAACCTGCTGTTCGCCCCGGCGTTCGCCGCGGAAATCGCCGAGGTCCTCCCGGCCTGGCGCCGCGTGGTCTCCACCGCCGTGCAGCTGGGCATCCCGGTGCCGGTGTTCTCCTCCTCGCTGGCCTACTACGACGGCCTGCGCCGCAAGCGCCTGCCCGCCGCCCTGACCCAGGGCCTGCGCGACCTCTTCGGCGCCCACACGTACAACCGTGTCGACGTCGAGGGCACCTTCCACACGCAGTGGAGCGGCGACAAGAGCGAGATCAGCGCCGTCGACACGCACTAATCCCCTCGCGCTGTCATCGATAACGCAGTAGTTGGACGGATTTACCCCGATTTCGGGGATTTTCGCCCAACTTCTGCGTTATCGATTTTTAACGGGGAGTAGGACGGCGGCGGCCCGGCTCACCAGTCCACGCCGGCCTCGCGCAGGATCGAGTTGATCTTCTGTTGGTGGTCCGTTTCCCATTCGTCAAGCGACTGTTCCCTCTCAAGTTCGGCCTTCCCGGCAACAGCCTTCAGGACCGCGTCCACACTTGCGGCCGGCACCGAGACAATCCCTTCCTGGTCTGCCGAAAGGAGGTCGCCGGAACGCACGAGCACGCCTCCGCAGTTCACGGGCTGCTGCAAAGGGAGGGGCACGGCCTTCCGGCCGGGCTTGGGAACCACGGCACGGGCAAAGACGGGAAATTCCAGATCTCGGATCTCCTCCACGTCGCGGATGGCACCGTCGATGACAAATCCGGCAATCCCGCGCCGCTGCGCCACGGCGCAGACGTTGCCGCCTGCGACGGCGTGCGATGCGTCCCCGGCGTCGACCACGATCACTGAGCCCGCCGGCGCCCGGTGAATCGCGGCGTGGAGCATCAAGTTGTCCCCGGGGGCGCACTGCACGGTGTACGCCGGACCACTCAATCGGGCGCCTTCCCACAGCGGGCGAATTTCCGCGGAAAGGACTTGTGAACGATCCACCTGGTCGGCGATGGCCGTGGGCGAAACAAACTCGGGCAGGGTTGACATCAGGACTCCATCTTGTTGGCGGCTACCCTCAAATACTACGGTTTCCGGATTCCGCTGCCATCCGCGCGTCGCCACAAACGCACCAGCCCCTGAATTGTTGCGGTTCCTCACCGGCGGGAGTGTCGAAATACGATTCTGCCCACGGACTGGCACATCAATGAACAGGGAAACAACGCCTACGCAACGCGGTAGCGGCGCAATACAACGATGACGCCGATCCCGGCTATCAAAGCAACAACACCGGGAATGATTCGCCCGAAGGCCATCGCGAATAGCGGCAGGACGATCCCCAGCCATATGCCGACCAGTAGTAGGACTGTCGCCACCAGCCATCCGATGGCACGCAGTGGTTTGCTGTTCGTCTGTTGCGTGTTCGTCATGGTGCCCCCAAGGCTAAGACAAAATCATAAGGGTCGAGGCAGCTCACCACGCCGTCGACCGTGTTGGCTCATCCTCGCTGGGAACGGCTGCCAATGTCAATCTTCCGCGCTTACCGAAACAAGGATGCGATTGAAAATCGTCCTAAACGGGGCAGCCGCCCCATATATCCGCTCAGGGTTCCCCTTCCGGTTCCGTAGTTGTTGTTCGGGCGGCTCAACACTGACGTTGGTAGCATGTGGCTAGGAATGTTCCCTGTAACGTCAACCGAGTAGTGGTTGGAGGAGGCCGCAATGCGTCGTGAAACCTCGTTCGTGCTGATTGCGGTTCTTTTCGTTTTGCTGACCCTGTCCGTATTCGCGCAGGTGTGGGTTCTTCCCACTGAGGTTGGGAACGTGATTGACGTGTTCCCGGAAGTCCAGCCGGTCGCGGTCCCATCCGTGGTCTGGGGTGTCCTTGCCATCGTCTGCTGGCAGGGTATTGCCGTTATTGGCTTGCGCCTTGTCGCACTCGCCCGCGATCACAAATTTGAGGCTTCGGCCAAAGGCTGGATCCACGCAATTATCGGCTGTCTGCTCGTCTTCATCGTGCTCGTCGTGTCGGCTTTTATCGCGCTGATCATGATGGGCTACGCGACGCCGGGAGTGATGTTGGGGCTCATGGGTGGTGGGATTCTGGCTGTGGTGGCCGTGGTCTCACTTGTGGCATTTCTTGGGAACAGACGCTATCAATACCTGGCTGGCTGACTGTCGCTTTCGATACAAGGCAGCAGCGTGGATCCCACTCCGGGGGCCATCGCAACGTCGTCGCTGACCTGCTCTTGCCGGTAGGGTTTCCACCACGAGGTTGGAGACAAGTTACGATTCAGTCATGTCCGATAAGCGCGCCCGTCGCGTCATACGCCTGTTTCCAGATTACGGCCATCGGTGGCCACTGTGGGAGAACAGTACCGCCGAGCGACCAACCAAATACACAATGGAGCCGGCAGACTTTGGACTGTCACAGAATCTCACGAGCCGGCTTCGCACCTGGTATGACGCGTGGGATGCCGAGGTCTTGTATGAATACGGTTGGGGTTCGCCCGAAAACGAGGCGGCTTGGAAAGAAGAGGGTGCCAGTATCGCCATGCAACTTCGCGAAGAAGTTAAGACTTTCGCGGACGTGGAATACGAAGAGTAGAAACCACCGCGTGGACGCATCGCATTCATTTCTGCACCGGTATCGTCGCATAAATCCATGGCCACTGAAATCCGCGAACCCGGTGGCAACTGGCATGTTGCCCGTGAGAAAGCACTTCGGGGCGTCGTGCGCCTGTCCCGCTGGCGGTTGCATGCCGCGCCCCGACAGTGCGCCACGTATCGTTAGCGCGAGTTAGCGCGCTGTCCGAGCCGTTGCCGGCGTCGGGCATTAGATCCACATGGCCGGGTCGATGTACTCGGCCGGGTCCACGGCGGGTGCCATTTCCTTCTTGGCATCCCGGTGCCGCCACGTGGCGGGAACGCCGGTGAGGATGGAGTTGGCCGGCGCGTCCTTGACCACGACGGCGTTCGCCCCCACTGCGGAGTCGTCGCCGATGGTGATGGGACCAAGGACCTTGGCGCCGGCGCCGATGGTGACGCGGTTGCCGATGGTCGGGTGGCGCTTGACCTTGGCCAGCGAACGGCCGCCCAAGGTGACGCCGTGGTAGATCATGACGTCGTCGCCGATCTCCGACGTTTCTCCGATGACCACGCCCATGCCGTGGTCGATGAAGAAGCGCCTGCCGATGGTGGCACCGGGGTGGATTTCAATGCCGGTGGAAGAGCGTGCCAGCTGCGACAGGGCGCGGGCCGGGAAGCGCAGGGCCGGATTGGCCCACATCCTGTGAGTCAGCCGGTGCACCCAGATGGCGTGCAGCCCCGAGTAGACGAAAAAGTTTTCCGCGGAACCGCGGGCCGCCGGGTCATGCGACCGTGCGGCCTCGAGGTCCTCGCGTAACCTGGCGAAAAATCCCACAGACTTCTTCCATTAGATGTAATCGGGCCAAACGGATCCAAATGATGGTGGGCTACCCGCGGATGTCGTCGTAAAGAACAGTTGAAATGTAACGTTCGCCGAAGTCGGGGACCACGGCCACAATCAGCTTACCGGCGTTCTCTTCGCGCTTGGCCAGTTCCAGGGCGGCCCACACCGCGGCGCCGGAGGAGATGCCGCCGAGGATGCCCTCCTGGTTTCCGAGGGCCCGGGCCACGGCCACGGAATCCTCCAAGGTGGCATCGAGGACTTCGTCATAAATGGTCTGGTCCAGGACTTCGGGGATGAAGTTGGCACCCAGGCCCTGAATCTTGTGCGGACCGGGAGCCCCGCCGTTGAGGATGGCGGAGTCGATGGGCTCAACGGCAACAATCTGCACGCCCGGCTTGCGGGACTTGAGCAGCTGGCCGGCCCCGGTAATGGTCCCGCCCGTGCCGATCCCGGCCACGAGGATGTCCACGCCGCCGTTGGTGTCTTCCCAGATTTCCTCGCCCGTGGTGGTGCGGTGGATTTCCGGATTGGCCTTATTCGCGAACTGCTGCGCCCAGATGGAGTTCTCCGTGTTGGCAACAATTTCCTTGGCCTTCTCCACGGCGCCGCGCATGCCCTCGGAACCCGGCGTCAACACAATCTCCGCACCATAGGCGCGGAGCATGACGCGGCGTTCGGTCGACATGGTCTCCGGCATTGTCAGGATGACCTTGTAGCCGCGGGCCGCACCCACCATGGCCAGGGCGATTCCGGTGTTCCCGGAGGTCCCTTCCACGATGGTGCCGCCGGGGCGGAGCTCGCCCGATGCCTCGGCGGCGTCGACAATGGCCACGCCAATGCGGTCCTTGACGCTGTGGGCCGGGTTGTAGAACTCCAGCTTGACGGCCACGGTGGCGTTCAGACCTTCGGTCAGCCGGTTCAGCCGTACCAGCGGGGTGCCGCCCACCAGCTGCGTCACATTGTCGTAGATGCGTCCCATGGATGGTCCTGTTCTCAAGTAAGTGGGCGCCGGATGGCGCAGCCCAGTTGTGTCAGACGCCAGCGTAACGAGTCGCCTGCTGCGGATTCTACGCGGTCAGCCACTCTGCGTAATGTTTTCTTACTTTGGCGATCTTCGGGTTGATAATGACCTGGCAGTAGCCCACCTCGGGCCGCTCAGCGTAAAAGTCCTGGTGATAGCCCTCCGCCTCGTAGAGATGTCCCAGGGGGGAGACCTCGGTGACGATCGGGTCCCGCCAGTTTGGCTGGTTACGCTCAATCGCGGCCCGGAATGCTTCCTCCTCCCCGGCGTTCGTGTAAAACATGGAGGACCTGTACTGCGTGCCGGTGTCGTAGCCCTGCCGGTTCAACGTAGTGGGATCGTGCTGGGTAAAGAACATGTCCAAGATGGTGTCCGCCGGGATCACGGCCTCGTCAAATGTCACCGACACCACCTCGGCGTGCCCTGTCATGCCGGAACAGATCTGCTCATATGTCGGGTTGGGAATGGCGCCGCCGGTGTATCCGGACACCACCGACTCCACGCCCTTGGTCATCTGGTAAACGGCATCAAGGCACCAAAAGCACCCGCCGCCCAATACAAAAGTCTTCACATCCATCTATAAGCCGCCGCCCGCGCAATTGATTCCCGGCCGTGGCCCAGCCCACACACGACTAAGCTGGAAAGATGAGCATGGAACCAGGTAATCCCACGCACGACGCCGGCACGCACCCGGGTGCGCAAGCCGCCGGGGCGCCGGACGCCGCCGCAGCGCAGTCGGCCGCCGAACGGCCCGGGGAAGTGGATTTCAGTGCCACGCCCGCTGAACCAGCCGATGCGCCGTTGCCCGCCCCGGGGAACGCGGAGGCAGCGGAAAAGGCGGCGGGGGCTCCGGCGTCGGACGCGGAAGTAACAGACACGGAAATTACGAACGCGCAAGGGACGGACGCGGAGCCCGGTGAGGCGGCGCTTGAAACGCCCATGTTGTCCGAAGTGCTGCTCGCCGTCGAGGAGTTGTGGCCCGAATCCCTGGCCGAGGACTGGGACCGTGTGGGCCTGGTGACGGGGCGGCCGGATGCGGAAGTTGACCGGATCATGTTTGCCGTTGACCCCACGCTGGTAGTTATTGACGAGGCCCTGGAATGGGGCGCCAAGCTCCTGGTCACCCACCACCCGCTGCTGCTTGCGGGCGTGAACTCCGTGGCCGCGACCACCGGCAAGGGCCGAGCCGTGCACCGGCTGATCGAGGGCGGCTGTGCTCTGCTGACCATCCACACCAACGGCGACAGTGCCGTGGGCGGGGTCTCCGACGTGCTGGCCGACGTACTGGGCCTGGAGGACGTCGCACCGCTGATGCCCGCGGCGCACGGGCTGGTGGAGGAGGGCATTGGCCGGGTGGGCGTGCTCCCCGGCGTGGAGAAGCTGGGCGAGCTGGCCTCGAGGATCTTTTTGACGCTGCCGGCAGTCGCCGGGGGAGTGCGCGTGGCAGGGGACCGGGACGCGCTGGTGCGCAAGGTGGCCGTCTGCGGCGGCGCCGGGGATGGCCTGTTCGATGCCGTCAGGGCCTCGGACGCGGACGTGTATGTCACGGCGGACCTGCGCCACCATCCTGCGTCGGAAGCCAGGGAATCCAGCAGCGACGGCCGGCCGTACCTCATCGACCTGTCCCATTTTGCCAGCGAGTGGCTGTGGCTGCCAGTCGCGGCGCAGGCCTTGGGCAACGTGCTGGCGGATCAGGGTTTCGAGGCGGAGCTGGCCGTCAGCCAGACCAACACGGATCCATGGGATTTCATATTGACGCCGGGCAACTAGCGCCTGCCGTCCTCCCCACACTCGCTGCGCTCGTGCGGGGCCCCTCGGCCGCTAGCGCCGTCGCGACCGCCCCACACTCGCTGCGCTCGTGCGGGGCCCCTCGGCCGCTAGCGCCGTCGCGACCTCCCCACACTCGCTGCGCTCGTGCGGGGCCCCTCGGCCGCTAGGCTGTCAGCAGGCTATTGACCGAAATTGGCTTTCAAGCAGGAGGAACCACATGGCGAAGGCAGCACCGGCGGAACAAATGCGTTTGCTCGACATTCAGGTTTTGGACGCCAGGCTGCGCTCCCTGGATGCGCAGGCCAAGGCACTGAAGGAAGATCCGCGACTGCCGGACCTCCACGGCGGGGTCACGGTGGCCAAGAGTGACCTGGTGGTCCTGGACACCGAGGTGGGAGACCTCCAGCGCAAGCTCACCAAGGCCGAGGACGACGTCGCCCAGGTCACCGAGCGCATCGCCAAGGATGACGCGAAGCTCAACAGCGGAACCGGGCTGTCCAAGGACCTGGTGGCACTGCAGAACGACATCGAGTCGTTGTCCAGGCGCCGCGGCGACCTTGAAGACGTCGAACTGGAAGTCATGGAGGGCCTCGACGACGCGAAGGGCAGGCAGGAATCCCAGCACGATCTGGTGGCACAGATGCAATCGGTGCTGGACGGTGTGGTCGGTGAGATCCGCAGCAGGCTGGGTGCGCTGCGCATGGAACGCGACGCCATCGCCGCCGAACGCGCCGAGCTGGCAGCCACCTTTGAGCCGGCGCTTCTGGCCATCTACGACCGCACGCTGGCCAAGTACGGTGTGGGGGCGGCGCGGCTGTTCCACGGCACCTCCGAAGGGTCCGGCATGCAGCTGAGCGCGGGCGACCTGGCCGAGATCAAGGGGGCCGCCCCGGACGACGTCGTGTTCTGCCCCGACTCCGGCGCCATCCTGGTCCGTTCGCCCGACTGGATGTAGCCGCCGGTTGAGCTTGACCTGCCATGCGCGCCCGTTGATGCGGTCACCGCGCAGGGCAGTGTTGTGCGCCGCCGCCGTTCCGTGCGCTGCGTAGAACAGCTCGGCTGGCCCTCGAGTCTTGACAGGCTCGATCAGCGGAATCGGTGTTAGTCCGCCAGAATGATGTTCAATGTGTGGTGCTTGCGGGGCGTGCCGGGCACGAGTTCCACCACCCACTTTTCACCGGCGGCGCGTGCCAGCTGCGCGGGGGTTTCCGGGGCCTTGCCGCGGCGGGTCAGCAGGTGCCGGGCGAGCTCCCCGCGGGTGTGCTTGGCGAAGTGCGAGACAACCTTGCGGGTGCCGTCACGTTCGGTGAACACATTCACTGCGACGGTCCGTTCCGGCTCGGGAACCCACGCGGCCGCATAGGTGCTGGAGCGGCAGTCGACCAGCAGCTGCCCCTCGGCGTGCCCGGCCAGCGCGGCACCGAGTTTCGGCTTCCAGTAGCTGGCAAGCTTGCCCAGCCCGGGCAGCCCCACGGACATGGACAGCCGGTAGGCCGGAATGCTGTCGCTGAAGGCGACGGCTCCCCACAGCCCGGAGACCACCACGACGACGGCATCGGCCTTGCGCTTCTGGGTGGCAGTCATGCTGTGGTAGCCAAGGGCGTCGTACAGGACCCCGGTGTAGATGCTGTGGGCCGGCGCCGCAGGCTCGTCGGCCAGGCGCGTGTTGCGAAGGACATCGTGTGCCAGCGATGCGCCGACACCCAGATGCGCCAGCGCGTCCTCCCGTGCGGAAACGACGGCCAGCGCTGCGGCAACTTCCTGCCGGGCCTCCGTCAGGTCCGCAAAGTGCAGTTGCCCCAAGTCCACGGGGTTGCCGGCATCGGCGGGGGTTTTTCCTTCGGACGGGGGCAGCAGAATCAACACCCTGCGAGCTTACCGGCTTCGCGGCGGACGGCGCTCCTGACCCACAAATCCGGGCGACCCGCTGGGAACGGATCGAATGGAAGGAGGGAGTGGTGGGAGGACGCGGGGATAGACCGGTCTAGTGAAGTGCGGCACTGAACTCGCTGGTAATGCCTGTCTGCTGCCTAAAATGAAACTGGCTTGGACCAAGGGTGTTTTAGGCCAGGAAGGTACTTTTTCGTGACGCTCAACCACGCTTCAACGAACAGCGATGCCGCATTGGACACATGGATCCAGCGCGAGACCCTCGCGGAAACCATGATTCCCCTGATCGGCCGTCTTTACCGCGAAAATAACGTGATCACCAGCATCCACGGCCGGTCACTGATCAACCAGTCGGTCATCGACCTGCTCAAGGCCCACCGCTTTGCCCGGCAGATCGACGACGTCGAACTGCCGCTGGCCGAAACCCTCCCGCTCCTGGAAACCCTCGTCACACTGCAGCTCGGTGCCGCATCCTTGGACCTGGCCCGCCTCAACGCCGGCTTCAAGGCCTCGGGACAGCCAAGCTTGGAGGTTTTCCTGCGCACGGAACTGGCGGACATCGTGAACCGCTATGGCGCCGACGAACGAACCAGCACCGACGTGGTCCTCTACGGCTTCGGCCGGATCGGACGCCTGCTGGCCCGCATCCTGATCGAGCACTCCGGCGGAGGCCACGGCCTGCGCCTGCGCGCCATCGTGGTGCGCAAGGGCGGCGACGCCGATCTCACCAAGCGTGCCAGCCTCCTGCGCCGCGACTCGGTCCACGGCCCGTTCACCGGAACCATCACCGTTGATGAAGAACGCAACATCATCCAGGCCAACGGCACCGCCATCCAGGTCATCTATTCGGACAGCCCCTCCACCATCGACTACACGTCGTACGGCATCCACAACGCACTGGTGGTGGACAACACCGGCCGCTGGCGCGACGAGCAAGGTTTGTCACAGCACCTGCAGAGCAAGGGCGTGGCTCGCGTGCTGCTGACGGCCCCCGGCAAGGGCGCACTGAAGAACATTGTGCACGGCATCAACCACGCCGCCATCACCGATGACGACACGATTGTCACTGCGGCGTCCTGCACCACTAACGCCATCACCCCCGTCCTGAAGGTCCTCAATGACAGGTACGGCATTGTGCACGGTCACGTGGAGACCGTTCACTCGTTCACCAACGACCAGAACCTGACGGACAACTTCCACAAGGGCGACCGGCGCGGCCGCTCCGCCGCATTGAACATGGTTCTGACGGAAACCGGGGCCGCGAAGGCCGTGGCCAAGGCCCTGCCCGAGCTCGAAGGCAAGCTGACGGGCAACTCCATCCGTGTTCCCACCCCCAACGTTTCCATGGCCATCTTGAACCTGACGCTGGAAAATGGCACCACCAAGGACGAGGTCAACACCTACCTGAGGGACATGTCGCTGAACTCGGAACTGCGCAAGCAGATCGATTACATCGATTCCCCCGAAGTGGTCTCGAGCGACTTTGTGGGCTCCCGCCGCGCCGGGATCGTCGACGGGCTGGCCACCATCAGCACCGACAAGAACCTGGTGCTGTACGTCTGGTACGACAACGAATTTGGGTACAGCTGCCAGGTGGTGCGCGTCATGGAGGAAATGGCCGGCGTCCACCCGCGCCAGTTCCCGGCACTCGACGAGGCGGCCCCCTCCGAAACGGCCGGGGTTCCGGCCGCCGCCCAAGCTGCCCCGGCACTCGCTTAAGGCAGGCACCCAGGACAGGGACCGGCGTCGTACTTGGTTGGCAGCAACCAGGTGCGGCGCCGGACATTTCTTCAATCCTTGTAGCGTCTTCCGGTCTCCCCAAACTCGCTTCGCTCGCCTGGGGCCCCGCGGCCTGTAGACTTGATGACTGGATAGGGCAGCTGGGCAACCGCGCGTCACTTACGTGGCTCGAGGAACGTCCGGGCTCCGCAGGACAGGGTGGTGGGTAATGCCCACTCGGGGTGACCCGCAGGAAAGTGCCACAGAAAATAGACCGCCCGCACGGCCGCAAGGCCGGAGCGGGTGAGGGTGAAACGGTGGTGTAAGAGACCACCAGTTCCCCAGGTGACTGGGGAAGCTTGGTAAACCCCACCCGGAGCAAGGCCAGACAGGGCATGACTGAGGGCTGTCCGCCCGAGTGCCTGGGTAGGCTGCTAGAGGGCGTCGGCAACGGCGTTCGTAGATGGATGGTTGCCTCTCCGCCGCGGGAAACCGCGTCGGACGACAAAACCCGGCGTACAGGCTGCCCTATCCTTTTTTCTTGCGTCATCGTTTTTCGGGGCCGCCGCCGCGGGTGCGTAGACTGGCGGGCATGTTGATACGTGAGGCAGCCGCCGCCGATTGGCCCGGAATTTGGGCCGTCATGGAACCGACCGTCCGCGCAGGCGAAACATACACCTTCCCGCCCGATTCCCCGGAGGAGGCCCTCCGCGGGATTTGGCTTCCGGCAGATGCCGGCGAGCCCGTCGAAACCACGCACGACGCCGGAGCCTCCTTGCGCGTGTTGCGCAGCTACGTGGTCACGGAGGAAACCGGTGGGGACTCGCCACCCATGATCGTGGCCACCGCCCAGCTGCACCCCAACCTCCCCGGTGCCGGCAGCCGCATCGCCAATGCCTCCTTCATGGTCCACCCGGACCACGAAGGGAAGGGCTACGGCCGGCTGCTGGCCCACCATGTCCTCAACGACGCCTTTGCCCACGGCTACCGCGGGATGATCTTCAACGCCGTCGTGGAATCCAATACAGGGGCCGTGCACCTGTGGGAGTCGCTCGGGTTCGACATCATGACGAGCATTCCGGACGCCTTCGACCACCCTTCCCTGGGTCCGGTGGCGCTGCACATCATGTACAAGGGACTCGCCGGCTCATAGTCCAGTGGGTGCGTATCCGATTTGGGCCGGCCGGTCCCTGCCGCCCGCTGATGATTGGTTCACGTGGCAGCGCGTGTGGCGATAGGGTGCCAAGAGCGATCTCTGAGAGCACACGTAGGGCGGTCCAGTAGACTGAATCTGGTCCGGAATGGCGCCCAGAGTACGGAAAAGGTCGATCACAGCCCCGCGAGTGCGCCGTTGCTGTACGGTCAGTGACCCACCACCCCCCCCGAGACCGCCGTTGCTGTACTGTCAAGCCACTGCAGATCCGTCGCCAGCGCCAGTAACAGTCTTATCGGCTCCGTGATTGGCGTGATCGACCCTGCAGGACGGTAGGGGCACTCCAGGACAACCGGAGCCTCGCACATCTCCCCAAGCTGAGCAAAACTGATACAGACTTTGCAGCTATTGCGGGGAACGGTTGACCCTATGCGCAGGGCGCACCCCTCCCGCCTGCGCAACTTGTGCACTGGCGCAGTTCCGGGGGCTGGGCCTGCGCATGCCGGAAGTGAATTTGACTTATGCGCTGTTCCAGGCGTGCGGCCTGCGCATGCCGGAAGTAGGGTCAACTCATGAGCGGCGCCGGGCCGGGGTGTGGATAACTTCCTGCAGGCTTGGGGCCGGGTGCCTAGACTCGGAACATGGCGAGCAGGCCGCGCCCGCGCCGGCCGTTCCGGCAATGGCGTCGTGCAGCGGGGCGTGCGGAAGGGATGGTCCATGGCCCGGCATGCAGTGCTGCTGACCACACGTCGGACTGCACTATTGCCCGGCTCGGGCCGTGGCGGGCGTGACAACCCTGGCGGCCGTGTGCGACTGGCCGGCCGTGATGGCAGTCCGGGCAACGACGGCAGCCGCGGCCCCGAAGGAGCCCTGTTCAAGACCGCGGCGGTGCTCTTCGTCCTGCTGGCTGTGGCCCTGGGCGGGTGGCTCCACGCGAGCGGCCGGTGGCCCTTCGAGCCCGACGCCGGTCCGCCCCCCGTGCTGGCCACGCCACCGCCGGCACTCGGCGCCCCGGTGGTGCGCGTTGGCGCAGCCACCGCCCTTGCAGTATTGGAAACCCTGCCGGTCAAGGGCCGTGCAGCCCGGACCAACTACGACCGCAGTGCCTTTGGCGAGGCCTGGCTGGATGCGGACTTCAACGGCTGCGACACCCGCAATGACATCCTGCGCCGCGACCTGCAAGATACCACCTTTGAAAAAGGCTCCCTGTGCCAGGTCAGGACGGGCACTTTCCACGAGCCCTACACGGGACAAACCGTCACCTTTCAACGCGGCGCCACCACCAGCGCGGCCGTCCAGATCGACCATCTGGTGGCCCTCGGCAACGCCTGGCAGACAGGGGCGCAGCAGCTCACTGCCGTGCAGCGCCAAAGCCTGGCGAACGATCCCCTGAACCTGCTCGCGGTCGACGGACCGGCGAACGTGGAAAAGTCAGACGCCGACGCCGCCACCTGGCTGCCGCCGGAGAAGAAGTTTCGCTGCCAGTACGTCGCCCGGCAAATTTCCGTCAAGGCGGCCTACCGGCTGTGGGTCACCCCGGCCGAAAAGGCGGCAATGGCGCGGGTGCTGGGCCCCTGCCCGGCCATGAAGGTCCTGGCCTCGGGCTATGGGTCATGAGGGCGTCCCGCCGGCAAAACGGGCCTGGCCCGGCCTGACAAGGCAGGCCGTTATGTTGTGGACACCCCGGCACCGCGGAGACACGCCGGAGGACACAAAGGCGGTGATGATGGCCAGCCCCGGGAATCGGTGCAATGATGCCGATATGAGCGAATCTGACTACACCAACCCGCTACAGCTGGCCAACGACAACCTCGAGGAGGCCAACCGCCAGCTGGCCCGAGCCACCGCGGATTTTAGCGCCGGAAAGATCCCGCAGTCCCGCCTGGACCAGCTCCACGAACTCCGTGACATTGCCGCTGCCGACCTCACCCGCGTGACCAAGGAAAGCTAGGCCGGGCCGGGCCGCAGGGACCTACTCCCGGCTGGTGCCGATCTCGGCCAGGGACAGGTCCGGGTGGTTCTTTTCCACCCGGCGCATGGCCCAGATGTCATTGAACAGCGCCAGGAACTCCCCGTCGCTGCGCTCCAGCACCTCGGCGCCGTGGACAGTGCTCAGCGTGACTGCGGCGTCCGGCGTCGTAAGCCTGGCGAGGGAATAGGGGAGCCGCTCCAGGCGCATCGGGGCGTTGAAATCGTGGTGCATGCGGTCCTCGACCACCTCAAACTGCATCGGCCCCACGGCGGCCAGCACGGGCGCCTGGTCTCCTCGCAGGTCCGAGCGCAGCACCTGAATGACGCCCTCGTGCTCCAGCTGCTCGATGCCGCGCCGGAACTGCTTGTACTTGCTGGGGTCCTTGGACCGGGCCACCTGGAAGTGCTCGGGGGCAAACAGCGGGATGGCCGGGTATTCCACCGGCTCCTCCACATACAGGCTGTCCCCCACGCGCAGTGCCGAGGCATTGACGAGCCCGACGACGTCGCCCGGGAAGGCGGTGTCGATCACCTCGCGCTCACGGCCAAACACCTGCTGGGCGTACTTGGTGGCGAATGACTTTCCGGTGCGTGCCTGCGTGACCACCATCCCGCGCTCAAACTTGCCGGAGCAGACACGGATGAACGCCACGTGGTCGCGGTGCGCCTGGTTCATGCCGGCCTGGACCTTGAACACAAAGCCGGAGAACGGCGCATCGACGGCGCGGGTGCCGCCGGTGAGGTCCGGGCGCGGGGCCGCCGGGGGAGCGTAGTCCACCAGGGCGTCCAGGATCTGCTTGACGCCGAAGTTCAGGGCGGCGGAGGAGAACAGCAAAGGGGTGGCCCGGCCGGCGTAAAACGCTTCCAGGTCCAGCGGAGCGCCGGCCTCCACGACCAGGCTGGCCTCGTCAATCGACTCCTGCCATGCATCGCCCTCCGACTCGGCGGCCTGCTCCGGGCTGAGGTATTCGGTCAGTGCGATGTGGGCGCCCGAACTGTTGCGGGCAAACTTGGCAAACTCGTTGCGCTGGACGTCCCACACACCGCGGAAATCGCCGGCAATGCCAATGGCCCAGGTCAGCGGCATGGGCGCCAGGCCGGTGCGTTGGGTGATCTCATCCATCAATTCCAGCGGGTCAAGGCCGGGACGGTCCCATTTGTTGATGACGGTGATGATGGGCAGGTTTCGCTGGCGGCACACCTCGAAGAGTTTCATGGTCTGCGTTTCCAGCCCCTTGCCGGCATCGACCAACATGACGGCGCAGTCGACGGCGGCCAGGACCCGGTAGGTGTCCTCGGAAAAGTCCGCGTGGCCCGGGGTGTCCAGCAGGTTGATGACGGTGTCCCGGTAGGAGAACTGGAGGGCGGCGGAGCTGATGGAGATGCCGCGGTCCTTCTCCATCTGCTGCCAGTCGGAGATGGTGTCGCGCCGGTTGGACTTCCCGTTCGTGGCGCCGGCCGTGCCGATCACCTTCGCGTGCAGCGCCAGGGCCTCGGTCAATGTCGACTTTCCGGCATCCGGGTGCGAAATGACGGCAAAGGTGCGGCGCCGGCCCGCCTGGCCGGTGATTTCCGTGGCGTGGGCGGGGGACTGGACCGGAGAGGACACAAGACTACTTTCTGGCGGTGAGGACGTTCGATGGCGGGGCCGGGGCAAAACACCAACTCCCAAGTTTAGCGCAGGCCCGGTGACCGTCCCGCCGGGAGGTACGACGGCGGTCACCTCCCGGGGCGGTGCGCCCGCCTGCCGGGACTGGCGGGGCGGGGGAGCCGTTCTCCGTGAACCCTTTGGCGCCGGGCTGACGCGGGCTCGTCCCGGGAAGGCCCGGCGCCCGCCTCTGCTGCGGTCCGCGCCGGCTGGCTCCCAGGATGTCCTGGCGCCCGGCGTGCAGGGTTCAGGGCAGCGTCAGGTGTCCGAAACCGAGCTGCCAGGAGCCGCCGGATTCGATGCGCTCCAGGACCAGCTGTTGCAGCGCCGTCGTGCGGGGCAGCTCGGAGAGGCGGCCCATGCTGCGGGTGCGGAACGTGAAGTAGACGGCATCGGTGGGCTCGTCGCGGGGTATGCCATAGGGCGTGAACAGCGCCGTGAAACGGGAGATGTTGGACCACTTGTCGATGTGTGCGCGGAGGTAGGGGTCCAGCAGCCAGGACTCGCAGTTGGCGGTTTTGACGGGTTTGTCGGGGAAATGCCTGGTAAAGAACGGGCCGGCGCAGGCGAGGCTTTCTGCGACGGCGTGGGTGCTTAGCGCGCCGTTCTCGGGGATGTGGATGCCCAGAATCCATTCATCGTCGGCCACGCCGGGGATGGCCGATTCGGGCTGGTGGAGCAGGAACTGCAGGCGTCCCAGGGCGAAGATGCGCCCGGCGAAAAGGTGGGTGAGCCATGTCCAGGTGTCCATGCCGAAGCGGCCGTGGACGCGCCGGTTGATGGCCAGGTTGCGGCCGAAGTCTGCGAGCGTGTCCAGCGTGACGGAATCGGGAATGTCCCTCTCGGCGTGCCAGTTGCGGATGGCAGGGACAAAGCGGAGCATGCCTTCGATCCAGTCCCGCTCCGTGACGGGCAGTGCTGCGGTGGAGAGTTCGGGTACGGCGGTGTTGAAGCTGCCCAGCCTGGCGGAGAGGAAATCCTGGACCACTTCGGCCCCAGGACTGATCTGCCGTTCCAGCAGTAGTTGGCACTCCGCCCTGTCCTCCCCGGCAACATCCAGATAGTCAAGGGACAGTTCCGTGCTCAGCACTGTTTGCGGGATCATCAATTCAGCTTACCGAATCCGCCGTTGAGGTTTGAGCTGATGACGTCGACGCGTTGCGGAGAGGCGCCGTCAGCTCAAACTTTCGGGCTAGCCCTTGGGCTTCTTGACGAAGAGCGTTTCCGCCTGTTCCAAGGACATGCCGTTGGTTTCGGGCACCTTGAACATGACGAAGAAGAACGACGCCGCGGCGAACAGCGCGTACATCCCGTAGGTCAGCGGCAGGGAGGCTGCGGCCATGATCGGGAAGCTGAGGGTGATCAGGAAGTTGGCAATCCACTGGGCGGCCGCCGCCAGGCCGAGCGCACGGGCCCGGATGCGGGACGGGAAGATTTCACCCAGCAACACCCACACCAACGGTCCCCACGAGGCACCGAAGCTGATGACAAACACGTTGGCGGCAAGCAGGGCGACGGGGCCCCAGGCTCCGGGCAGTGTGATGTCGGGGCCTGAGCCGGACGCGGAGGAGAATGCCAGTGCCATGGCCCCGAGGGAGACGGCCATGCCGATGGAGCCAGTGAGCAGGATGGGCCGGCGGCCAATCCTGTCGACGAGGGCAATGGCGACCAGGGTGACCAGGATGTTCACAACGGCCGTCACCACGGAAATGGTGAGCGAGTCGCTTTCGTGGAAGCCCACTGCCTTCCACAGCGTGGTGGAGTAGTAAAAGATGACGTTGATGCCAACGAACTGCTGCAGGACGGAGAGGATGATGCCGATCCAGACCACGGGCAGCAGGCCAAACCGCTTCCCGCGCAACGACCCCTTTCTGGCCGCGAGCGAGTCTTCCTTGACAGCCTCCTTGATCTCGCGGATGCTGCGGTCGGCGTCTTCAGCCGGGGCAATGGTCAGGAAGACTTCCTTGGCCTTTTCCTCCTTGCCCTTCAGGACCAGGAAGCGCGGGGATTCGGGGAGTACAAACGCGATCCAGCCGTAGGCGATGGCGGGCACCGCGCCGGCCAGGAACATCCAGCGCCAAGCGGGCAGCCCCAACCACAATTCGTTGATTGCCCCGCCTGCGCTGTTGGCAAACAACGCATCCGAGAGCAGGGCGGCAAAGATGCCGACCGTGATGGCGAGTTGCTGCAGGGACGCCAGTCGCCCGCGGTGACGGCGCGGGGAAATTTCGGAGATGTACGCCGGTGCGATGACTGATGCCAGCCCAATGCCCAGCCCGCCCACGAGCCGCCAGAAAATCAGGTCCCCGACGTTGAACGCCAGACCGGAGCCGACAGCACTGGCCAGGAACAATGCAGCGCCCAGCTTCATGGCGGGGATGCGGCCCTTGGCGTCGGCGATCCGCCCGGCCACGTATGCCCCAACCGCACAGCCAAGGAGTGCGACGGCGATGGTGAAGCCGGTCAGTGCGTCGCCGAGGCCGAACTGGCCCTGGATGGCGTCGACGGCGCCGTTGACCACCGAGGAATCGAAGCCAAACAGGAAGCCACCCAACGCGCCGGCGACAGCCAGCCCGATGACTTTCCGAGGTATTGCTGCCGCCGTACTTTCGCCGGTGGTCGTGGACTCGGACATCGTTCCCCCTCGCGGCCAGCCTTCCCAGAGGGGATCAGCCGGCTTGTGTTGCGTGCAAAAAAATCTGTACAGCCAAGTTACTCCATCCGGTGCACGGATGGCCCACACCGCGTCATAGACACACGTGGGGTGGGCATCATCACAGGGTCCGGGGCGGTCGTGATCTCCAACCTCAACGACATGGAGCCCGGCGCGGCCGTCGACGGCCGCACGGGCGTCGAGGCAACAGCTATGGTGGCCCGGTGCGCCGCCAGAGCGCCATAGCTGTACCTTCGCTGCCAGCGGTCAGTGCCCGAAAGGGTCCGGGTCCACGCCGGGCATCCAGGTCAGTCCCGGGACGCCCCAGCCGCGTTCCTTGCGGGCGCGCTTGGCCTTGCGGGCGTAGCGGTCGTTGAGCCGGTCAACGTAGAGCTTGCCGTCGAGGTGGTCGTACTCGTGCTGCATGCACCGGGCAAACCAGCCGGTGGCCTCAAAGTCCAGTGGGGCGCCGTCCGCGTCGAAGCCGCGCACGCGCACCCAGTCGGCGCGCTTGAGTGGAAAATCGAGGCCGGGCACCGAAAGGCAGCCTTCCAGCTCCTCGTCGGGGTCCGGGGACTTGCCGGAAATTTTTCCTACAGTCAGCGAGGGGTTCACCAAAACGCCACGGTCGGGGACGCCGTCGTCGTTCTCCATCCGGTAGGTGAAGATGCGCAGGCCCACGCCGATCTGCGGGGCGGCCAGGCCCACGCCGTGGGCTGCGTCCATGGTCTCGAACATGTCCGCCACGAGGGATTTCAGTCCGCTGTCGAAGGAGGCGACCTCCTCCGCCCGGCGGTGCAGCACGGGTTCGCCCAGGATGGTCACGGGGTGGATGGTCATGAAAGATCCTCTGTACGGGAACAACGGCAATACTGGGGAATGAAAAACACCCCGATCAGTTGACCGGGGTGTTTCGTGTTTAAACTTCAAACACCTTGGGGTGAGATACGGGGGTTGAACCCGCGACCTCCTGGACCACAACCAGGCGCTCTGCCAACTGAGCTAATCCCACCATGCGCCACCGTCCGGCAGGCACACCATGAAAGTGTGCTCCACGCTTTGGGCAACGTCGACTAGTCTACCCGGTCCCGGGGGTGCCCATGACCAAAAGCGGCAGCTTTGAAGGAAAATGTGGGCCAGATCGCATTCTCCGTCTTCACTGTCCCCGAAGTGAGGCAGGTATTAGCCCGGGAACTTCGCGGCAATTTTCTTGGCGGTGGCGGAATCCGGGCCCGGAGCCGGCACAAAGACGGCCTCGCGGTAGTACTTGAGCTCGTTGATGCTGTCCATGATGTCCCCCAGCGCACGGTGGCCGCCGGTCTTGGCCGGGGCCTGGAAGTAGGCGCGGGCGTACCAGCGGCGGGAGAGCTCCTTGATGGTGGAGACGTCGATGACCCGGTAGTGCAGGTGCTCCACCAGCTCGGGCATGTCGCGGGCCAAAAATACCCTGTCGGTGCCGATTGAGTTGCCCGCCAGCGGCGCCTTGTTCGGCACCGGCACATGCTCCTTGATGTAGGCGAGCACCTGGGCCTGGGCGTCCTCCATGGTGATTCCGCCGGCCAGCTCGTCCAGCAGCTTTGAGGAGGTGTGCATGTTGCGGACAAAGTCGCCCATCTGGGAGAGGGCCTCGTCCGACGGCTTGATGACCACGTCAATGCCGTCGCCCAGAATGTTCAGCTCGGAGTCGGTGACCAGCGCCGCCACCTCGATCAGGGCGTCATTGACGGCATCGAGGCCGGTCATCTCGCAGTCAATCCACACAATGCGTTCATTAGTAATAGGCACCCGTCCAATGTACCGCGTCCCGCCCGGGAGCTGCCTCGCTGGTAAAATGGGGGTCCTGCCGGCGCCACCCTTGGCGCTGGCCTGCTTTCCTGTGAACGTTCTTTCGACGGCCGGAGACTTTTGATGGCATCCCCACCCCGCGCCGCCGGTTCCGTGGGGCAGCTGGAACAGCACGGCCAGCGGCCTTGGATTGCCTTGCTGCAGGGCGTTGTCGGTTCCCTGCTGGTGCTGGCCGGTTCCATTGGTGTGGGCTGGATTGCCAATGGCTCTCCCATGATCCGCAACCCTCTGGTTATTGCCATGCGTACCGAGGGGACCGGCGTGCTGGTTTCCACCGCCCTCCTGGTGCTTGGCGCCATGGCCCTGCTGCGGTCCTGGCTGCGGCTGGGCCAACGCCTGGCCGGCTGGGGCCCCGGATCCCTGCGGCAGGTGGTGCTGGCGGTGGTGCTGTGGGGCGCCCCGCTTTTGGTCTCCGTTCCCATCTTTTCCCGGGACGTCTACGCCTACACCGGCCAGGGGCGGCTCATGGCCGAGCACCTGAACCCGTACACCACCGGCATCTCCACGCTAAGCAATTGGTTCATGCTGGGGACCGACCCGTCGTGGGCGGAAAACCGGACACCCTACGGTCCGCTGTTCCTGTGGCTGGCCCGCGGCGTGGTGGCCGTCACGGGGGCCCAGCCGGACTTTTCGGTGCTGTTGTTCAGGCTTCTGGCCGGTGCGGGCGTGGCCCTGTGCGTCGTTTACGTGCCCAAGCTGGCCGCGCTGCACGGCATGGGAGGGGCGCGCGCCCTCTGGATTGTGGCAGCCAACCCGTTGTTCCTGATCTCCTTCATTGCCAGCGCGCACAACGATGCCCTCATGGTGGGGCTGGCCGTGGCGGGCGCCTACTACGCGGGCGCCAGAAGGCCGTTGCTGGGCATCGTTCTGGTGACGGCCTCCATCGCCGTCAAGCCGATCACCATTGTGCTGCTGCCCTTCATCGGCCTGTTGTGGGCGGGGCAGGCGGCGGGCTGGGGACGCAGGTTCTTGTTTTGGGCCGCCACCGCCGTGATCTCGGGAGGGCTGCTGCTGCTCGCGGGCCTGCCGGACGGCCTGGGCCTGGGCTGGACGTGGGCGCTGACCGACGGGACACCCGGATATACGGGATATTCACCGTCCGGCTTTGGCGGCCAGATGGTGGAGCTGGCGGCGAATGCCGTGGGACTGGACGGCGCCGCGGCCGCGGACGGCTTCCGCACTGTGCTGACAGTGGCCAGCATTGCCGTCGCGGGCTGGCTTGTCCTCTTCGGCGACCCGCAGCGCGTGGTGCGTCGCCTCGGGCTGGCGTTTGCCGCCGTCGTGCTCCTGGCCCCGATCATCCAGCCCTGGTACGTGCTGTGGTTCCTGCCGTTCCTTGCCGCCACGGGCATCCGTAACAACTGGCAGGTCAAGCTCCTCTATGTGGTGGTCGGCTTCTTCGTGGTCTTCGGCGCCCAGGACCAGGTGTTTGTGTGGAACTTCGTGTCGCTGCCCGTGTCCGCCCACATACTGGCGTTCGCGGTGTCGCTGGCCGCGGTGGTTTACCTGCTGCTGGTTGACGTGCACACCCGGAAACTGCTCTTCAACCGGCCGACTCCAGCGCCGGGGTAGCGGGTGCGCTTCGAGACACGCACGCATCTTCGCCGGACGCCGCGGTGACCTGCAGCCTCGGCGAAGGCGGGCCGTGCGGCGGTGCAGCCTCGGCGCGGGGCTGCTACTTCGGTGCGGGTGCCACGCGGTCCGGGCCCCTGCGGCCCAGTTCCACGGTGCGCCGCACGGCCCACACCAGCAGCGTCACCAGGAGCACGTTGCGGATGGTCAGCACGGCGGCCATGACCGGGTTGGCATGGATGAGCGGGGTGTAAAACAGCGGATAGATCACAAACGTGGTGAACGCGATCCCCATCAACAGCGTGGCGGGGATCTTCCAGCGGTCCCAGTTGTGGACCAGCCCGGCAACCACCACCGGCGCCAGCCAGATGATGAACTGCGGCGAACCGACCTTGTTGAACACAATGAACGCCGTGACCATCAGCAGCGAGCCCTCCAGGAGCAGTTCCTCCCGCTCGGCGCCGCGCCGCAATGCGCAGATCATCATGAGGGCGCCGGCAACGGCGGCCACGATCAGCAGCGGCTGCATGAGCATGGCGGCCAGCGGCGCGCCGGGGCCGTAGACCTCGGTGGAGTTGATGGCCACATTGTCCGCAATCCTGGACCCACCCAGGCCAAACACGCTCAGCCACACCCAGGGGGTGGAGAATGTCGCCTCGAGCTGCATGCCGCGCTCGCCCTGGTTGACGGCAAAGTCCAGGAGGTGGGCCCCGGCCCCGGAAAGCACTGTGGCGCCGGCCACCACGGCGCTGACGGCCACGCCGGCCAGGAGCACCCGGAGCCGCCTGGCGCTGGCGATCAGCAGGGGAAGGACGACGGCGGCGGGCCAGACCTTGATCCACGTCGCCACCGAGAGCAGCACCGCCGCCACGCCGGGACGCTCGGCCGCGTACAGCAGGGCCACGAGCACTATCGGGGCCGTGATGCCCTCCACCCGGGCAAAGCTGAGGTAGCCCATGAAAACGGTGAAGAACAGCCAAAACCAGGCCGGTGCAATGCCGCTCCGGGCGCGCCTGCCGCGCGTCAGAAACACCAGACCGGCGGCGTTCAGCGCCGTGATGATCAGCGTCCAGCCCAGCAGGTACAGCGACGGGCCAAACAGGTTGGCCGCAAAGATGGGCACCTGGGCCAGCACCGGGTAGACCCAGGGGCTGATGGTGCCATGGAAGTCCGACGGGTTGTAGCCCAGCAGTGCCCACTGCCGGTACTGTTCCGTGTCGCTGAAGGTGTCGCCGTGGACAAAGAAGCTGAACATCCAGGCCAGGAAGAAAAGGTGGACGGCGCCGAATCCCCACCAGACGCTGGCGGGGGTGCGGAACCAGGCCAGGACGGCGGGGGAGAGGAACCGGCCCCTCACCACAATGGCGCGGTCCAGGACCCGGTCGAAGAGTGGCGTGGAAATCTCAGGACTCCTTGGCACCGGCGGGGGTCCCGGCGTCGTGCAGGGAAGGAACGGCGGACCGCCGGCGGCCCATCAGGAACAGCTCCCGCACGCTCCACACAAACAACACCACCAGCATCATGTTGCGCAGCGTCAGCACGGCGGCCATAACGGGGTTGTTGTGCGAAAGCGCGTCGTAAAAAAGCGGGTAGACCACGAAGGTGAGCGCCCCGATGGCGATCAGCAGGGTGGCCGGCACGCGCCAGGCCCGCCAGTTGTGGGCCAATCCGACGGCCACGGCGGGGGCAAGCCACACCATGAACTGGGGCGATCCGACCTTGTTGAACACCACAAATGCGGTGACGAGGGCCAGCGCGCCCAGGAGCAGCAGCTCGGTCCGGTCCGCGCCGCCATTGCGCTTGCCGGTGTGCAGGGCCCAGAAGATCAGCCCGGCCACCAGCAGCGCGGCGGCGATGAGCAGCGGCTGCATCAGCACGCTCATCACCTCGGTGCCGGGGCCGTCCACCTGCATGGAGTTGATGTCCTGGTTCATGTACATCCGAGCCCCGCCCAGACCCAGCACGCTCATCCACAGCCAGGGGGTGGTGAAGGTGGCCTCGAGCTGCATGCCGCGGTCGCCCTGCTGGAGCAGGAAGTTGAGCAGCTTCGGCAGGGAGCCCATGGACAGCGCCAGGACCACGACCAGGGCGGTGGCAAGCACGCCGGCCAGCACTACGCGCACCCGATGCTTCACCACGGTGAAAAGCGCCAGCACGACGGCGGCCGGCCAGACCTTCATCCACGTCGCCGCGCTCAGGATGAAGGAGGCGAGGAACGGCCGGGCCACGCCGAGGGACAGTGCGATCAGCACCACCGGGGCCGTGAAGCCGTCCACGCGGGCAAAGCCGAGCCAGCCCAGCAGCGCCGTAAAGCCCAGCCACCACAGTGCGGCGGGGATGGCGGCCCGGCGCCGGCCCCAGCCGGTGAGCTTGGCCACAGCCAGGAAGTTCAGGGCCGTGATCATCAGCACCCACAGGAACAGGAACGGTGCGTTGCCAAACAGGTGCGCGGCGGCCATCGGCAGCAGCGCCAGGATGGGGTAGACCCAGGGGCTGGGGCCGGTGATGCGGGTTTCGTCAAAGCCGGTGTCGGCCCAGACACGGTAAATGAAGGTGTCGCTGAATGCCTCGCCACGCAGGGAAAGGACCGCGGCAAAGACCAAAAAGAACAGGTGGACGGCGCCGAAAACGCTCCACAGCCCCGGCGGTGACTTAAGCCAGGCCTGGGCTGGTGCCGGCAGGAGCCGGTCCCGGAAGCGGGAGAGCGCGGCAAAGAATGTGTCCGTGGAGATGGTTGGGTCCTTCTCAAGCGTGGTTGGGTAGACTGCCAAGATAAGGTGCCCCTTGGCTTTTATCATGTTAGCGCAGCCGGTGGTTCTTCCTCCGCTTCGCCCGGGGCGCAGCCACGGGATATTTGCGTTCCAGGATGTGCAGGCCAGTGATTGTTCAGGAGAAGAGTATTTGACCAGCCCGGAGGTTGCCGAGCTCGAGACGAGGAGCCCGGTGTCAGAAAAGCAGCCGGCCCGCGGGGGGACCTCCCGGTCCGCCGTTTGGCAGGGTTTTGCCGGCTCGGTGATGCTGTTGCTGGGCTCCTTTGGGGTCGGCTGGATGGCCACCAGTGTTTCGCCCCTGATCCGCACACCGCTGTTCATTCTGGCCAGGACCACGCCCGCGGCCGTCATTATCTGCACCGTGCTGCTGTGCGTTGGCGCGCTGCTGCTGCTGCTGCGCGCCTGGTTGCGGCTGCGACAGCACCTGACTGCCTGGGATCCGTCCTCCCGGCCGGTGCTCCTGAAGGCCCTGGCCCTGTGGACGGCCCCCCTGATGGTTGCCCTGCCGCTGTTCAGCCGCGACTCCTACGCCTACATTGGCCAGGGGCGGCTCATGCAGCAGGGCCTGAACCCGTACACCAACGGCATTTCCGCGCTGAGCAACTATTACAACCTGGGCCCGGACGCGCTCTGGACCGAGGCCCCCACGCCCTACGGCCCGGTGTGGCTGTGGCTGGAGCAGGCCGCCGTCGGCATGGCGAACGGCAGTCCGGAACTGGCCTTGATCCCGTTCCGCCTGGCCAGCCTGCTCGGCGTCATCCTCCTGGCGATCTACGTGCCGCGGCTGGCCGAACGGCACGGCTTCAACCCGAACCGGGCCCTGTGGCTGGTGGTCCTGAACCCCGTGGCGCTCATCAACTTCATTGGCAGCCTGCACAACGACTCGCTCATGCTGGGTCTGGTCGTGGCTGGCGTCTACTACGCCTCCGCCAGGCATCCGGTGGCCGGGATTGTGCTCGTGACCCTGTCCATCGCGATCAAGCCCATCACCTTGATTGCGCTGCCATTCGTGGGCCTGCTGTGGGCCGGGTCGCGGGCGGGCTGGCTGCGCAAGTTTGGCCTGTGGGCCGCCACCCTGGCCATATCCATGGGAATCATGGCCGCCATGGGCCTGGTCAACGGGCTCGGCTTCGGCTGGCTGGCGGCGCTGCAGACCCCGGGCACCGTGTGGATCTGGTACGCGCCCGTGGGGATGTTCTCACACATCGTGGGCTTCCTGGTGGGGCTGGTGGGCGGCGCCGGGGCGGTGGTGACCGGAGTCATCCAGACCATCGGCCAGCTCGGCTCAATCCTGATCGTCATCGCCCTGGCACTCATCAAGGTGGGTACGACGCCGGACGGTGGCCTGGGCGCCGAACCCGCCGAAGACCGCCGGTACAGCCAGGCGGTGCTGCGGCGCATGGCCTGGGCCTTTGCCGCCGTGGTGCTCATGGCCCCGATGATTCAGCCGTGGTACATGCTGTGGCTATTGGCGTTCTTTGCCGTGACGGGCCTCAAGGATGGCTGGCAGTTGCGCTGCGTGTACTACCTGTCGATGTTCTTCACCCTGATTGCCCTGACCGACCAATTGAGCGTGTTCCAGTGGATTCCCGTGGCCGCGGTGCGCGGCGTGGCCATCGGCGTCGGTGTGCTGGGAGCGCTGTGGCTCATGCTGTGGGACCGGAAGACGCGCGGGTTGTTCCGGCCTGCGTTGGCCGTGCGCGACGCCAGGCATGAGGAAGAAAAGGGTGGCGCGTCCAAGCGGGCGGCATCGAAGGGCGAACGCGCCCGCCGTTAGCCTCTGGGGCCGAGCACGTCGGCAGCCGGCCGGCCCCCAACTTAGCCGAGGTGCTTGAGCGCCTCGCGGCGCGACAGCGGGCTGAGGCGCTCACCGTAGCGTTCCACAAATTCCCGCACCCATGCCGGGTCGGTCCTGGCATGTTGTCGCAGTGCCCAGCCAATTGCCTTGCGGATGAAGAACTCCTTGTCCGCCAGGTTGGACACCATGACATCGTGCAGCAGCACCGTGTCCGTATCCGCCTTCGCCGGCAGCTGGGCAATGATGGCGGCGCGCCGGAACCAAAAGTTCACGTGCCCGCTCCATTCGCGCAGCAGCGGTTCCATGGTGGCAGGGTGCGCCAGCAGGAGCCCGCCCAGGCGCGGCGCCACGGAATCCACGTAGTCCCACCACTGTCCCTCAGCAATGGCGGTGGCGTAAAACGGCAGAAGCGCCACTTCGCCGCGGGCCAGCCGTGAGTTGGTGAGCATGATGGCCGCATGGCGTTCCTCGCGAAATTCAGCGCCACTCCAGAGCTGCGCGGCCGTGGCGTGCAACTGGTCCACGCCCGCAAAGGGATGCTCCCTGGCCAGGGCCCGAACTGTCCTACGCACCACGGGGGACGGCACGCCCAGGTACGGCATGGCCGACTTCATGTATGCGGCCATGCCGTCGGCCTTCTCCGGCAGTGCAACACCTGCCAAGGCGGTGCGCAGGGAGGCGGGGAAGGAGGCGTTGGGGGCGCCGGCGTCGAACGTCATTTTCACAGCGTAGCCCCGGCGGGCTGCGGGCAGCTCACGGCGAGCACACCATTTCCATTACTGCCGGGGTGCCCGGATCCTGACGCTTCCGTTCGAGCCGCCCGCCAGATCTGTGTCCTCAGGCGAACTTTGCGCATGCGTACGGGACCAGGCTGACCCCAGCCAATGGTCAGGTAGTGAAGCAAAGCGTCGGCGTCGGGAATCAACGGTCAGATAACGCGGTATTCAGCGTGTCTTGAGGCGAATATGTGACCGTTGAACCGCATGGTGGGCCGCCACGGTGGAAATTCCGCAGTCTCCACGCCGAAGGCACAGGCAGGCGCATGAACTACCGTGACTTGCAGCGTCCAAACCCTTACCGCGCTAGTGTTGGAACGTCATGGAGCCAATGCCGGATTCATCCGCCGCCAGAGTCGTCGCGCAGCTGCGCGCGGCCGGCTGCGTGTATGCCGAGGATGAAGCGGAAATCCTGATGGCGTCCGCCCGCACCCCGCATGAGCTTGGCACAATGCTTCAGCGCCGCGTCGAGGGGCTGCCCCTGGAGCACATTGTGGGCTGGGCCGCATTTCACGGCCTGCGGATCAAGGTTGCTCCCGGCGTGTTTGTGCCCAGGCTCCGCACCGAATTCCTGGTGTTGCAGGCGGCCGCAATTCTCCGCAGCTCGGCCGGCTCGCCGGCGGGCCCGCCAGCCGGCGCCGTGCTGGACCTCTGCTGCGGCAGCGGAGCGATCGCGGCGGCGCTTGCCGTCGAATTTCCGGGTCTGAAAATCCACGCGGCAGACATTGACCCCGTCGCGGTGGCATGCGCCGCCGAAAACCTGGCACCCTTCGGCGGGCGGCCCCATTGCGGCGACCTGTTTGACCCGCTGCCGCCGGAACAGCGCGGCCGGATCACCCTCATCACCGCAAATGCCCCGTACGTCCCCACAAACGACATTGCCTTCATGCCACAGGAAGCACGCGTTTTTGAACCGGATGCAGCGCTCAACGGCGGCGCCGACGGCTTGGACATTCAACGGCGCATCGCGGCGGCGGCACCGGAATGGCTGGCACCCGGTGGATGCCTCGTCGTGGAAACGAGCCCGGCCCAGGCCGACGCGTCAGTGGCCATCCTGAAGGCCCACGGCTTTCGGGCCCGAATGAGTCATTCTGATGAGATGGACGGCACCGTGGTGGTGGGACGGCTCTAGGACGCCCGCGCCGAGGCCCGTATTGCTGACGCCCGCGCAGAGGCCGGTCGCGTAAGCGCCCGCGCCGGGCCCGGTCTCGGAAGCGCCCGCGCCGAGGCCGGCGGGCCCGGCGGGCCCGGCAGCTTGAATTACAGAGGCCGCCGGATGTGCGCCTAGCGTAGCGCGCCCACGAGTGCGGTGAAGACCCAGTTGCGGTACCGCTCAAGCGGCCATCCGAAGGTGACCACCAGGGACGCGTACGTGTCCGGATTGCCGATGGTGAAGATGACGGCGGCCGCGTCGTCGTCGCTCATGCCGCTGCCCAGTCCGCCCCGCTGCCGAATGGCCGCCGCGGCCTCCAGATAGTGGTCCAGGCGCTGCCGGGCGCGTTGGTCCCGCAGCGCTGCCACTGACGGCTCGACGGCGGCCGCCTGGCCGATCGCCGCAAAGATCCCCTGGCTGCGGGGCATGGCTTCGGCGAACCAGTCGGCCAGCATGCCCACCATTCCGGCGAAGTCACCGGTGCCCGCGGCACGGTCGCGCAGGAACTCCGGCACGGGTGTGGGGGCGTTGGGGCCGGAAACTGCCGCATCAAGCACGGCGGAGAGCAGGGCCGGCTTGTTGCCGACTGAATTGTAAATGGTCTGGATGGCCACGCCCGCGCCGGTGGCTATGGACTCGATGGTGGTGGCCGCATAGCCGCCGGCCGCAAATTGCTCCCGTGCCGTCTCCACTATCAGCGCCCTGGTCTGCACCGACTGGACCTCCCGGCGGTTGGGTGACCTGCCAGGTGTCCGCGGGTTCGCACTGTCCATAAAAAGAGAATAGCATTCCAATGACTAGAAGCGTATTCTAGTGAGAAGTTCAAATCGCGGCATGCGGAGGCACATCATGGCTGCATCTTCTTTCGACGGAACCATCATCATCGGCGCCGGGCAGTCCGGGCTGGCTGTTGCCCGGCAGCTGCGCGAACATGGAGCGGGCTGCCAAGTGCTGGAGGCAGCCGGCCGGCCCGGCGACGCATGGCGGCACCGCTGGGATTCCCTGCGGCTGTTTACGCCGGCCCAATATTGTGCCCTGCCCGGGCTGCCGTTCCCGGCGCCGCGCGGAAGTTTCCCCGCAAGGGATGAGGTTGCTGCCTATCTGGCCCAGTACGCGGAAGAGCTGCCGGTGGAATACGGAGTGGAGGTGACGGCGGTGCGGGCCGCGGACGGCGGATTTGACGTGGAAACCACGCAGGGGACCAGGACCGCCCGCTCCGTGGTGGTGGCAACAGGAGCCAACGCTGTGCCGCATGTCCCGGAACTGGCCGGCCGCCTGTCCCCGCGCATCCTGCAGTTGCACAGTTCCACGTACCGGAACCCGGGCTCTGTTCCCGACGGCGGCGTGCTCGTGGTGGGCGCAGGCACCTCGGGGGTGGAAATCGCCGTCGAACTGGCCGCCACGCACGCGGTCTGGCTGTCGGGAAGGGCGCCCGTCCACATTCCCGCCCCGCTGCTCAAGTACGCAGGCGGGCTGTATTGGCAATTCATCCACCGGGTGCTGACGCTTCGCACGCCCATCGGCCGCAAGGTGGCACCCAAGGTCACTGCCCATGGCGCCCCGCTCATCTCGGTGTCCATCCAGGATGCACAGCGGGCCGGTGCGACAATCCTGCCGCGGCTGCTGGACGTGGCGGACGACGGCGAACCCGCCTTCCCCGAAATTCCCGCCCCGGGCGTGCGGACAGTCATCTGGGCCACGGGGTACCGGCCGTACTTTTCCTGGATCGAAGGGCTTCCGGTGGACGGGCGCGGCTGGCCCGTGAGCCTGCGCGGCGCTGTGGCCGCGCTGCCTGGACTGTATTTTGTGGGCATGCCCTTCCAATACGGGCTGACGTCGGCACTGCTCGGCGGCGTTGGGCGCGACGCGGACCACGTGGCCCGGAGCATCGTCGGGGCAGCCATGGAAACCCCGGCTTCCCCTTTGCCGGCCGCGGACGGATAATTGACGCACCGTTCGCGCCCGTCCTGGCGCGAACCCGAGCGGAGCGAGAGCCCCATGGAACCCCGGTTTGGCTCCGGTGCGGTAGTGGTGGGACTGCTCCCGGACCAGGATCCCGCGGTGCGCCGGTGCGCCGTCGACTTGGCCGGAGCAACAAGGTCCAGCCTGGCCGGGGCCTACGTTGACCCCAGCAGCTACCTGATCGAGTGGGATCCAGACGGCAACGTCACCAGCCAGTCCCTGGACCCGGCGGTCGACCTCCACGACGATGCGGCCCGGACCGCCCGGGACTTGAAGCGGCTCGTGCTTGAGGCCGCAGATGCCAGGGGCGTCAGGCACTCGTTCCGGACTCTGGGCGGGGACCCCGCCCTGGCCTTGGGCCGTCTTGCGGAGTCCCTGTCCGCTGCGGTAATAGTGGTCGGTGCCCGCCGCCCCGGACTTCTGGCGGGCGTCAACGAGTTGGCTGGCGGTTCCGTCGCACGGAAAATGCTGGCTACTCAACGCATTCCCATTCTGGCCATACTGCGGCCGGATGCCCACACGCCGCTGCACGGCCGAGGCAGGGAACCTGGTTTCTGCGGGCCCGCACCCGTTCGGGAAAGCGTCCTTCTCAACAGCGGAGATCGCCGATAGCCTCGTCTGAGGACAGCCTGTCCCTTTGAGAAGGAGCGATGCATGAGCCTGCACAAGCACCACGTCCGGCAGGACGAGATGGTCCTGGACCCCGCCTTTGACGGCGGGGTGGGGACGATCCCCAAGCACCGGCTGCCGCGCGGCACGCAGGATGCCCGCGCGGCCCTGCGGTTTGTGCAGGATGAACTCATGCTGGACGGGAACGCACGGCAGAACCTGGCGACTTTTGTTACCACGTGGATGGAGCCGGAGGCCGCAATGCTGATTCAGGCATCGCTGGAAAAGAACATCATCGACAAGGACGAATACCCCCAGTCGGCCGAGATTGAACGGCGCTGCGTGAACATCCTGGCGAACCTGTGGCGCGCGCCGGAGCCAACCGGGGGAGCGGATGCAGTGGGCTGCTCCACGACGGGGTCTTCAGAGGCGGCAATGCTGGCCGGCATGGCCCTGAAATGGCGGTGGCGCGCCCGCCGGGAGGCCGCAGGACAGGATGCCGGGAAACCAAATTTGGTGATGGGCGCCAATGTGCAGGTCTGTTGGGAAAAGTTTGCCCGCTACTGGGACGTGGAGGCCCGGCTCGTCCCGCTCGAGGGCGCCACGCACCTGACCGCCCAACAGGCGGCAGCGGCCTGCGATGAAAACACCATCGGCGTCGTGGCAGTGCTCGGCTCGACATTCGACGGTTCCTACGAACCTGTGGCGGAGATTGCCGCAGCCCTCGACAAACTGGCCGCGGACACGGGAGTGGACGTGCCGCTGCATGTGGATGCGGCTTCAGGCGGGTTCATTGCACCGTTCCTGGATCCGCAACTACCGTGGGACTTCCGGCTGGACCGGGTGAAGTCCATCAATTCCTCCGGGCATAAATACGGGCTGGTGTACCCCGGCGTCGGCTGGGTTCTCTGGCGCAGCGAAGACGACCTCCCGAAGGACCTGATCTTCAGCGTCGACTACCTGGGCGGGTCCATGCCCACCTTTGCGCTGAACTTTTCCCGTCCCGCTGCCCAGGTGATCGCCCAGTACTACGTGCTGGTGCGGTACGGCTTTGAGGGTTACCGCCGCATCCAGCAGCGCTCCCGGGACATAGCCCGGTTCATTGCCGCCGGCGTGGAGAAAACGGGCCGGTTCAGCCTCCTCAGCCGCGGGGACGAGCTGCCGGTGTTGGCCTTCAAACTGGGGGCTCCTGAGTCCTACAGCGTCTATGACGTCTCGCACGAGCTTCGCAGCTTTGGCTGGATCGTGCCGGCATATCCCATGCCGGAGGGCATGGAGGACGTGGACGTGTTGCGCGTGGTGGTGCGCAACGGCTTCACCTTTGACCTGGCGGAAGCGTTCCTGGCCGATCTGGCCAAGTCGATGGAACGGCTGGCCGGCCGGGCGCGGGCAAGCGTGGCGTTCCACCACTGAACCGCGCCACAAAAGGAACACCGTGAATCCCGAAAGGCCGTCGCCAAAAAACGTTGACGCGTGAGTGTCCACGGGCGTGACTTTAGAGAGTCAACCAAATGGTTGATAAAGCGATTGGTTGATTAGAGGCAGTGAGTGGATGCAGGCAGCTGGATCGGAGGACGAGCGGCTGGACAGGGCGTTCCTGGCCCTGGCGGACCCCGTCCGCCGCAGGCTGGTCGCGCGGCTCTCGCGCAGTTCGGCCACGGTGAACGAACTCGCCGAACCGTTCGAACTGAGCAAGCAGGGAATTTCCAAGCACATCCAAGTGCTGGAGCGGGCCGGCCTGCTCACCCGGACACGGGACGGCCAGCGCCGCCCCTGCCACCTGGCCCCGGCCGCCCTGGAGGAACTGACCGCCTGGATTGACGGCTACCGGCTGGCCGCCGAAGCCTGCTACCGGCGGCTCGACGCGGTGCTGGCAACCATGAATGCTGCCGAAGAAGCCAAAGATGAATGAAAGAAGATGGGAAGAATGACGACGAACAATGCCCTTGTTGTCACCGCTGAACGCGGAGTGCCCTTCGTGGACACCGTGCGGGTGGTGAACGCCCCGGTTGCGGACGTGTACCGCGCGCACATCGACCCCGCACTTGTCGCCCAGTGGATGGGCCCGCGCGGACTGACCACGGAGATCCTTGACCGGGACGCGCGGATCGGCGGCACGTGGGCCTTCACGCAGGCCGGCCCCGACGGCGCCGACGGCGCCGTCCATGGTGTCCGCGGCGTCTTCCACGATCCGGTGCCCGACCGGAGCATTGTCCAGACCTTCGAGTACGACGGCGTCCCCGGCCACGTGAGCCTGGACCGGATCGTCCTGGAGGACCTGGGCGGCCGAACCCGAATCACCGGACACAGTGTGTTCCAGTCGCAGGAGGACCGCGACGGCATGGTCGCCTCCGGCATGGACGCCGGCGTCAGGGAAGGTACGAGCGCCTGGAGGAACTCCTCGGCGCGCGTTCCCAACCTCCGGCGCCTGCCGGCTTTCCCTCCCAACACCCGCCATCCCCAGAGGGTCCCTCGAGCCCGTGGCCCAGTGCCCTCAGCGGATTGAGGTTCGACGACGGTGCCTCCTAAGCGTCGCGGTCCGGCCCCTCGGCCGCGTCCTGGGAGTGCATCCGGATTTCGGGCATCTCAGTTCCGTCCGTTCCCTCGGCCGCAACTTCGCTGTGTTCCCGGGTCGGGGCGGATTCCCTCGACGGCGCGGTCCCGCTGGTCGGGGCGGTATGTGCTGGTGTCTGTGTCATGGCTGTGTCTTTCCTCCGCCGCCTGGCGATTCACGATTAAACGGCCCTCCCTTTCATTGTCCGCCTGCGCGTCCGGCTTGGCCATGGCGCGGACCGAAGGGAACGGGCATGCGTCCAGTGGAGGGGAAGCGGAGCGCCACCGGCGGCGGGTGCCTGCGCGCCCTTGCCCCCTTCAGGCGGCGTGAAGGCTATCGCTTGGCTGCTGCGAGGGGCAGGATGGGAGCATGGGCAATTCGGCCGCGGCGAACGGCGCCGTAAATAACAACCACCGGGACCCGGAACACCGGCACCCCTGGCGCCGGTTCGTGGCCCTGGGCGATTCCCTGACCGAAGGGCTGGGGGATCCGGAACCGCTGCGCCCCAACGGCTTCCGTGGCTGGGCGGACCGGGTGGCGGAGGAACTGAGCGCCGGCTGCAGCGGCTTCTCCTACGCCAACCTGGCCGTGCGCGGGCTGCAGCTGCGCCAGGTCATCGACACGGAACTGCCCCAGGCCCTCGCCCTGCACCCCGACCTTGTCTCCATTCAGGGCGGTGGCAACGATCTCCTGCACGCAGGGGCCGACCCGGACAAGATCGCCGACGCTTTGGAACGGGCCGTCATTGAGCTGCGGGCACTCGATGCCACGGTACTGGTGTTCGTCGGGCCGGATTCCGGTCGCTCCACCATCATGGGCCAGTTCCGAACCAAGATCGCCATCTTCAACGAAAACGTCCGCAGCATCGCCGAACGGCACGACGCCGTCGTCGCAGACATGTGGGTCATGCCCGAACTCCACGACCCGCGCATGTGGAGCCCCGACAGGCTGCACCCTTCCGCCCTGGGCCACCACGCCGTGGCCACCATGGTGCTCAAGACCCTCAACGTGCCGAACTCCCTGGCGCCGTTGGACCCCAAGCCCCTGCCGGTCCAAAGCTGGCGCCAGGCTCGGGCCGGGGACCTGGTCTGGGCGCGCGAATACTTTATGCCGTGGGTGATCGAAGGGCTCAAGAACCACTCCCACAGCAACGGATTCCACGCCAAGCTGCCGCTGCCCGGCCCTGTCGCCTTCGGCAACGCAGTGCCGCCGGTGGGGGACGGGACGAACCCGGACGGCTAACCATGGAAAACATCCTGGCCCGGTGGCGGCGCGAGCTGCGCGGCACGTTCAGCGCCAACTCCGCCACCGTCCCGCAATGGGAACTTGACCTGGAAATGGGCGACGACGGCGGCTTCTTTGCGCCGGAATCGGCGGCCTGGGCGGTCCACGGGTCCATGACGCCCGTCGTGGCCGGCATCCAGGCCCTGCTCATCCAGGCACTGCACCCGGGGGCAATGGCCGGGGTCCACGACCACTCCGACTATAAGGACGATCCGCTGTCGCGGCTGGCCGGGACCATCCGCTGGATCTTCACCGTCACCTATGGGGACACAGCGGCCGCGCAGGCGGCGTCCAACAAGGTGTTGCGCATCCACCGCCACATCACCGGGCGCTACAGCGCGAACACGGGGGTGGAGCTGGACTACACCGCGAACGACCCCGGGCTGCTGCGCTGGGTCCACCTGGCCTTCACCGAAGCATTCCTCGCTTCCCACCAGGCATTGGGCGGCCCCATCCCCGGAGGTCCGGACAACTATGTGGCCGACTGGGCGGTGGCCGGCCACCTCATGGGCGTCGCCAATCCACCACTCACCGTGGCCGAACTGCACCGGCAGCTGGCACAATTCACTCCGGAACTGCGCTGTGACCAACGCGTCGCGGACACCGTCGCATTCCTCAAGCACCCACCGCTGCCGCGCTCGCAGCAACTGGGGTACAGGGTCCTGTTCGCGGCGGCAGTCTGCACTCTGGATCCGCACTACCGCATGCTGCTTGGGTTGGAGGTTCCGCACCTGGGCCCGGTAACACTTCCAGTGGTCCGGGCGGCGAAGGCGGTGCTCGGCGTCGTCCATCTGGGGCTGGGAAAAACCGGACCCAGCGAAAAATCGGCCAGGTCTCGGCGGCGCAGGCTGGGTCTGGACAGTGCTGCAACAGGGGCCGCTGGCAAAGGCGGCAGGGCCGTAAAAGGATAGGCTGGGTCCTTGAGCGCCACCGCCCGCCCATCACCCCACGCAAGGACTGCCCCCAGATCATGTCGCCCCGTTTGTTCTACCGCACCTTCGCCGTAGCCGAATCCATCACCTGGACACTGCTAATTGCCGGCATGGTCCTCAAATACGGGGTGCAGTTGGGCGGTTGGCCGGTCAGCGTCGCCGGGTTTCTCCACGGACTGGTGTTCATCGGCTACGGGCTGACGGCGGTGTTGGTGGGTGTGAACCAGCGCTGGCCCAAGCGGCTCATTGCCTTTGGCGTGGCCACGGCCGTGATCCCGTACGCCACCATTCCCTTTGATGCCTGGCTCGAACGCCGCGGCAAGCTCGACGGCAACTGGCGCAGGAACAGCACCAGCCATCCTGCCGACGGCACCTGGCCCAATGTGGTGCTTCGCGCACTGCTCAACCGGCCCGTGCTCCTGGGTGCGACGTTTGCCGTGCTGCTGGTGGGAATCATGTCCACACTGCTGGTCGTTGGGCCTCCCGGCGGCCGCTCCTGACAGGAGGGCCCCGCTGCTACATTGCGTCCAGCTGGTGCACCGTGCGGGACAGGTAGACGTGGTGGTCGTCGACCCTGTCGATGGCATTAAAGCCGGCGAAGCGGCTTCCGGACCACAGGCCGTGCCCGGAAATCTTGACGAAACCGGACCGGAACAGGTGGGAGGACATCTCCTTGGGCACGCGCGGAGTGGCCCCGAAAATGGCGGTCAGGATCAGATTGATAGGGTCCTGGGTGGAGACGCTTGCGGCTTCCTCAAAGTCGGCGATCTTGGCGTTGGCCGGCTCCACGTGGCTGACCTTACCGATCTCGCGTCCTTGTGAATCAACTACCAGCATGCCCTTGACAACGTGATCATAAGTGATCATTTCGACATCCTCCTTGAGCCCTTACTTGAACTATATATCGGCCGTCGGAAAAGTATCTGTTAACTTCATGCCAATTTCACAACGCCGGGAATGGGCGTTCAAGAGGGCCCTGACAAGCGCCGGGACGCGGTAAATGTCTCTCACAGCAGGCACACCAAGTGTGCGCAGATGTGGTTCAGGGAAGCCACCTTTACTGAAGGTGCCGGAGAACGCCGGCGCAGGTGAAGGAGCAAGTAGTGAGCCAGGAAGAAGTTGAAAACAACGGAGCGGCGCAGGGGTCTGGACAGGCAGGGCCGGGACCGGGTGGGTCGCATCCGGCCGCTGCCGCGTCCCGCGGTGGGGACCCCACGACGGTTCCGCTTCCTCCGGCGTGGCAGGCCCCACCGGATACGAGGCAGACCCGGGACGGCTCTCCCCTGGCAGGTGGGCCGTACGGCAGTGCCGAATATGACCCGGAATCGGCCTACGGCGCTCAAGGTCGGGCTGGAAGCGCCCGGGCCGGATTGCCCCGGTCATCCCGGTCGCCCTTCAAGCGACTCTGGTGGACCATCCCCAAGGTGGTCGTTGCCGGCGTGATTGCTGTCCTGCTGGCAGGGGCCGGGGGCGGCGCCATCGGCTACGGGGTGGGCGAAGCCAGCGCGCCGCACCGGGGTGCGGGCACCGGCCAATTCGGTGGCGGGCGGTACCACGGCAACTATGGTCCAGGCACTGGCAACGGTTCGGGTACTGGCAGCGGCACGGACAACGATTCCGGCACCGGCACCGGCACCGGCGACGGCGCCAACCCCTAGCCGGGCCGGGCTCCGGCCCCCCGGATAGAACGAAGATAGTTCCTGCGGGGCAGTGCCTGCCACTGTTCCGCAGGATGCCACGAGACTAAGCTTGACCTGGGCACCGCCCGGCTTGGGCGCCGCTTAGTGCAGGGGCAACTAGGAAAAGCGCACGCTGAATCAGGAATGGCGCCACGCACAGACGCCGCAGGCCACGGCGGACAGCATCCACAAGAGGAGAACAACATGTTGGAAAACAGCAAGGCCTTCAGCGGCTTCTCGGTGGACAACACGGAAGCCGCCCGCGACTTTTACGCCGGAATCCTGGGACTGGAGGTGAGCGAGGCCAACGGAATCCTGACACTGCACCTGCCCGGCGGCGGGTCCGTGATTGCCTACCCCAAGGGTCAGGCCCACGTGCCGGCAGCGTTCACCGTGCTGAACTTTCCCGTCCCGGAAATCGAGGCCGCTGTGGACGAACTGGCAGGGGCCGGCGTCGTCTTTGAACGCTATGCCGGCACACAGATGGAGACCGACGCGAAGGGCATCTTCCGCCGCGGCGGCCCCCTGATCGCGTGGTTCAAGGATCCCGCAGGCAACATTTTGAGCGTCGTCCAGGATTGAGTCCGCACGGCTCCGCTTGTCTTCGTTGATTTGAGACAGCCACCTCCCGCTTGGCAGCTGGCGGTGGGTGTCTCCACCTGAACGTCAGGATCGGTGATGATCTCCAACTTCAACAGGGCGGGAGTCAGGCCAGCCCCAGCTCAACCAGGCTTTCGGCCGTGGCCACCAGGGCATCCTCGTTGGAGCGCGGCTCCCAGCCGAGCAGCTCCCGTGCCTTGGCATTGGAGAGGTGTTTGACCTTGCCCAGGCGCGGCACGACCTCCTGTGCCAGGGACCTGTTGAACAGGCCCGCCAGCCGCACCACCAGGTCGGGCATGACGCGCGTGGGAACTTTCGCGGCCACCCCGCCCAGCCGGGCATGGAGTACCCTGGCCATCTCCGGCAGGCCCATCGCATCGCCGGCCGAGGCCAGAAAGCGTTGGCCGGCCGCGGTGGGGGTGACCATGGCCAAGATGTGCAGTGCCGCGACGTCGCGTACGTCCACCACGCCGGAAGACACCCTGGGGGTGGCGGGCACGGCGCCGGACATCAGCCGCTGCACAATTTCAATGGAGCTGGACAGCCTGGTCCCCAACACGGGCCCGAAGATGCCCACCGGGTTGACCACGGCCAGCTCCATGCCGCCAGCCCCGCCGATGAAGTCCCATGCCGCGCGCTCGGCCAGGGTCTTGGACTTGACATAGGGGCTGACCTTGGCGTGGGGATCGGTCCAGTCCTCCTCCGTATAGGGCCGGTCCAGGACCGGTCGGCCGTAGCCAATTGCCGCGAACGACGACGTCAGCACCACCCGCTTTACACCCGCTTCGCGTGCCGCTCTCAGTGCGCGCAGCGCGCCGTCGCGGGCCGGGATGATCAGTTCGTTCGCATCCCTGGGCTGGACGGGCGGGAAGGGGGAAGCCGTGTGGAGCACAAAGTCGACGCCGTGCACCGCTGCCGGCCAGCCGGCGTCGTCGGTCAGGTTTGCAGCCGAAAAGGTAAGCCGCCCGTCTGGGTCCACGCCGGCGCGGCGCAGGAGGACCAGCACGTCCGGCTCGCGGTCCAGCGACCTGACGGTGGTCCGCACGCGGTAGCCGTCCGTGAGCAGCCGGGCAACGCAGTGGGCGCCGAGGAATCCCGAGCCGCCAGTGACCAAAACCAACTCAGTGCCCATGCGGGTCGCCTCCATTTTCGTTTAGCGCCACCTTCAATCATGCGCGCAAAGTGCACGGATGGCCACGGCGGAACCGTCCACCACGAGATACGTGACGAAAGCGCCGTCCCTGTGGATGGGGGCGGTATACGCGAAGTCGAGGGGCTGTGGTTCCCTGGCTGCAGCCACGGGTGCGTCCTTTCCGGTGGCGCTTGTCTTGGCAGCGATGCTGCAGGTGGCCCGTGGCTGTTGCGCCATCCGGCCGGGAACGGCTTTCCCGGATTGCCTAAATCATCTGCTTGGCATACGATCTGCAATACAACGTATTGGGAAGTCTGGAGACAATCATGGAAATTGGCGCTTACAGCTTTGGCGACACCCCACTGAACACGGACGGAACGCCGCGGTCGACGGGGGAGGGAATCCGCAAGCTGTTTGAGGCCATCGTCCATGCCGACCTGGCCGGCCTGGACTACTTTGGCGTGGGCGAACACCACACCGTGTCCATGCCGGCCTCCTCGCCCGGAGCCATGCTGGCCGCAGCCGCGGCCGCCACCACGAACATCGTGCTCGGCAGCGCGGCCAGCATCATCAGCACCGACGACCCCGTCCGGGTCTTCCAGCAGTTTGCCACGGCGGATGCCATTTCCGGCGGCGGCCGGATTGAGATCACGGCGGGCCGGGGCTCGTCGGTAGAGACGTTCCCACTGTTCGGCTTCAACCTGGCCGACTATGACCAGCTTTACTCCGAAAAGCTTGAGCTGCTCATGGCCATCAACAACGCGGAAACCGAAAATGTCAGCTGGAGCGGCACAGTCCGTCCAGGCATTGACAACCTGGCCGTGGTCCCGCGGCCCGTGCGCGGGAAGCTGCCGCTGTGGATCGCCACCGGCGGCAGCCCGGCCTCGTCCGCCAGGGCAGGCCGCCTGGGCCTGCCGGTTTCCTACGGGATCATTGGCGGGGCGCCGCACAGGTTTGCTCCGCTGGCCGAGCTGTACCGGAATGCGGCAGCCCAGGCGGGCCACACAGGCGATGACACCAAGGTCTCCGTTGCCGCGCTGGGCCTCGTGGCGCCCACCAAAAAGGAGGCGCTGGAGCGGTTTTATCCGGGCTGGTACAACATGAACCTGGAGATGGGCCGCCTTCGCGGCTGGCCTGCCCCGGACAAGGGCGCCTATCAGGCGCAGGCCGACGCCCCCGGCGCCTACTATGTGGGCGGCCCCGACGAAGTGGCAGAGCGGATCGTCCACCTGCACGGCTACCTGGGCCACATGCGCCACTTCCTGCAGGCCGACATTGGCGGCCTGCCCCAGGAACACCTGCTGGAGTCCATCACGCTGCTGGCCACAGAGGTCAAGCCGCGCGTGGAGCGCCTGCTCGCCAAAAAGTAGCGCGCCCGGCTCTCGAAAAGTACCCAGGGACGGGGACGCGACGGCGGGACCGCCCGTTCTTCAGTTGGGGTGGCAGTCGGCTCCTGAATTTTCACGTGTGCTGGTGCTGGCGTCCAAATGGCAGTTGTAACGACCGGTCCAGCAGCTAACACCAGCTCCAACGACTAACACCAGCTCAAACGTCATGGCACCCGTGAAGCCGCTGCGGTAACCTCCGTGCAAACAAGGCAGCGAGGTCGGACGTCACTATCCCGAACCTCGGCGGCGTCTCCCAGGACCCAGGACCTTATCGTGGCGGCTAGGCGAAGGCGCTCTGGCCGGTGATGTCGCGGCCGATCAGCAGCGTCTGGACGCTTTCGGTGCCCTCGTAGGTGTGGATCGACTCGATGTCCAGCAGGTGGCGGACCACATGGTTTTCCAGCAGTATCCCGTTGCCGCCGAGCATGTCCCGGGCCGTCGAGGCGATCTGGCGGGCCTTGCGCGTGTTGTTGTACTTGGCCATCGACGCCTGGGTGGGCCTCAACTTCCCGGCGGCATCCAGCGTGGCCGCCTGCACGCACATGAGCTGCATGCCCGTCAGCTCGGCAAGCATCTGGGTGAGCCGTTCCTGCACCAGCTGGAACTTGGCCAGCGGCTTGCCAAACTGGATGCGCTGGTTCGCGTAGTTCAGCGCGGCCTCGTACACTGCCGTCGCATGCCCCAACGCCGACCATGCCACGCCGAGCCGGGTGGCCACCAGCACCTTGGAGGTGTCCTTGAAGGTGTGGCTGCCCGGCAGCACGTTCGACGCCGGAATCCTCACCTCGTTCAGCTTGATGCGGGCCTGGAAGATGGCCCGCAGCGACGCCTTGCCCGTGATCGTCTCGGCCTCGTATCCGGGAGTGTCCTGCTCCACCAGGAAGCCGCGCACCCCGCCGTCGTCCACCCTGGCCCACACCACGGTCACGCCGCCGATGGAGCCGTTGCCAATCCATTTCTTCTCACCGTTGAGGACCCACTCGCCGCCGTCCAGGCGGGCCGTGGTGGTGAGCCCTACGGAGTCCGAGCCGTGGTCCGGTTCCGTCAGGGCAAAGGCCCCGTATTCCTCGCCGCGGGCCAGCGGGCCCATCCAGCGTTCCTTTTGTTCGTCCGAGCCGAAGCAGGCGATCGAACGCAGCGCCAGCCCGCCCTGGACCGCGATGACCGTCCCCAGCGAGCCGTCGATGCGCGAGACCTCCATGTTGACCAGGCCTGCCGCCATGGGCGACATGCGTTCGAGCCCGGGCACCTCGATGCCGTCCGTCAGCAGGTTCAATTCACCCATGCGCTTGACCAGGTGCAGCGGGTAGTCGGCCCGGTCCCAGTAGTCGTTCATCTGCGGCAGGGCCTCGGCACTCAGGCTGCGGGCGCGCGCCCACACCATCCGGTCCGCCTCGGGCAATTGGGCGAAGGCGGCAAAGTAGTCGGTGTCGAGCGGTTCGCTGACGTCATAGTCGGGCATGGGGGCATCCTTGGCTTGCGGGGGTTTCGTCTCCCGCCAGTTTGCCGTGGAACTGAATGTCACGTCAAATGAAACTGAGGTTCAGTGGGTGCCGGCGTCCAGCGCCTGTTGCACCGCCCGTGCGATCTCCGCGGCGGGGGTTGCGCGGGAAAACACGGCAACCACGACGTCGTCAGGTGCCCCCTGTGCCCCGGGTGGCGCTTCAGTCGGCGGGGCAGCGCCCGCCGGATCGGCCGTGGCAGGCTTTGGGCTGCCCGTGGCAGGGCCGGATCCGGCTGGCTTTGGACGCGCTGCGGCGCCGTCGGACGTGGGAGCGCCAGCTGCGGCGCCGCCGGACGGGGGGCCCGAATGATTCTGGCCTGATTCCACCGGATCGTCGAGAACCCCGAAAAGCCGGCGGACGCCGTCGAGCGCGTCATGCACCTGGACTTCGGTCACGGGATGCGCGCCGCGCATGAACTCGCGCAGCAGGTAGTTGTGCGTCGCGATTACGGCGGCGGCGAACCGGACCGAAACCAGCGGATCCAACCCCGGCACGAACGCACGCAGGTGGGCGTCGAAGAGGCGTTCATATCGGAAGACCGTGACCAGTTCCTTGTCGCGCAGGGCCGGGTGGGCGTTTACCACGGTGTAGCGCTGTCCGGCCAGGGCGCCTTCGGCGGCGAAGTGCGAAAAAACCAGTTCGGCGGCCTGGCAGACGGCCAGCCAGGGGTCGGCGTGCGGCCGGTCCAGCAGCTTGCGCGCCCGTTCCAGCAGGGCGGCGTGGTCGGCGAACACCACGTCCTCCTTGGAGCCGAACTGCCGGAAGAACGTGCTGCGGGAAACCCCGGCCGCGGCGGCGATCTGGTCGACGCTGGTGGCCTCAAAGCCCTGCTCGGCAAACAACTCCAGGGCTATGCGGGCCACTGCCGATTGGAACGGTTCCGGCTCGACGGCCGTGCCGGGAATTGGTGCCTTCATGCCCTCCACCTTAGCGCGCAGCCATCCGGCGGCCCGGCCCTTGACAGCCGTCTTCCGCGGTGGACACCATGGCATCAGGCGTTGCGCCGGGGGTGGAGGAGACAGCCATGGTTCATGATGCGAGTGTCGAAGGTCCGTCCGGCTTGTCCACCGGACAGCTCGATGCGCTGCGACCGTACGTGGTGGAACTGCAGGACGGCAAGTTCGCCACGACCGCCGAGCTGAATACCACGGCCGCCGACGTCGACGCCATTTTCAGCACGCACCTGCCGGCCTTCATCGACGCCCGCGGGGGAGGACCGGTGCCAGTGGTGTTCTGGGCCCATGGTGGACTGGTCAGCGAGGCCGCCGCCCTGGCCGCGGCGCGGCGGAACATCCCATGGTGGCTGGCCAACGGCATCTACCCCATCCAGTTTGTCTGGCACTCCGGGCTGTGGGCCACGCTCGGGGACCTCATTGCCGCCTGTGTCGCCGAGATGGTGGCCGCGCCGGACGCTCCCCGCGCCGTCGACCTGCCCTGGACCAACTTCACCGACGGCTTGATCGAGGGCGCGTTGCGGGCCACCGGCGGCCCGGATGTTTGGCGTGCCATGAAGGACAACGCCCGGCTGGGGTCCGAGCCCGGCGGGGGCGCGGCCTACGTGGCGGGGGCCGTCCAAATCTTCATGGCGGCCCGCCCCGGGGCCGCCACACTGCACGCGGCCGGGTTCAGCGCCGGGGCAAACTTCCATCGGCATTTTGTCCCCGCGGTCGTCGGGCGCGGCGGGCGTCCCGGCCCGAGCTTCGAAAGCTGCAGCCTGTTGGTTCCCGCACTGGGCACCGACGCGTTCAAGGACGGGCTGGAACCGCTCATTGGCTCCGGCATCAAGCGGCTGGCCATGTTTGGCATGAAGGAGGAGCTGGCGCTGGCCGACAACTGCTTTGGCGTGTACCGCAAGTCCGTCCTGTACCTGGTCCGGGGGGCGCTGGACGCCGAGCCGGATACCCCCATCCTCGGCCTGCAGCAGTGCGTGCGCGCAGACCGGGAGCTGGCCAGGCTATTCGACCCCGCCACCGGCACGGCCGACGCCGTTTGGTCCGTGGAGACCACCGGCCCCTTGGACTCCCGCAGCGTCGCCACGCACCACATGGCCTTCGACGACGACGTCCCCACCATGGACAGCGTGGCCCGGCGCATCGCGGGCAGGGACAACATCGTCTCCTACGGCACCACACAGCACGACGGCGTCTTGGCGGCGGTTCGCAACGCGGCCAGGTGACACTCCCGGAGTCTCCCGCTCAATGTTCGGGGGAGGGGTGCCCGAGACAGGCTGGCAGAAGGCATTTTTTTGGTCGGAACGGTCATCGCCCGGCGCCTCGCCGCCGTTAGTGTGAGGTGACAATCCGCCGTCGTTGGGAGCCACAATGAACGCTGACCGCACCACCGTCACCCGAAGCCGCTCCTGATGGCAGTACTCGATGTTGCCTTGATCGTGCTGCTCACCATTGCGGGGCTGCTCTTTTTGCTATTGCAGTCCTGGCTGGCCGCCACGGTGGTGCGGCGCGTGGTGGGAGTGCCCATCGGGTGGCCCCGCTCCATAGCCGTCGGCTTCGTCATGAGCGCAGCCATGAGGCCTGACCGTGCAGTACCTCTACCGTGCCGGAACAGGCCAGAACACCAACGGGCTGAACGTGGCCCCCGCCGTGGCGGTCTTGTTCCCGGTTCTGTCTGTCGGCTGGATCTTTGCCTTGGGAGTGGGCGCCCTGGTGTTCATCGAGGCGGCCTTCCCCACCGGGACCCTGCCCGGGTTCGCCACGCTGTTCACGGGATGGAATGCGCGGCGGCGGCGCGCCTGCTGGTACACGGACATCGTCTCGATTGCCGTCCGGCACGGACTCGGTTCCCGCCTGCGCGGCTTCGGCCAGGGCGGCGGCCCTGAGCGCGAGGCGAAAACGGCCCGCGCCCTTCGGGATGCACTCAATGAAGCCGGGGTCACGTTCGTCAAGTTGGGCCAGATGCTTTCCACCCGGCGCGACCTGCTGCCGGGGGCCTACATCCGCGAACTGGAGACGCTGCAAAGCAATGCGACAGTGGAGTCGTGGGAGACGATCGCGGCAGCCGTTGAGGAACGGCTGGGACGCCCGCTACCGGAGGTTTTCAGCGAGGTGGACCAGGTGCCGCTGGCCGCAGCGTCCGTGGCCCAGGTCCACCGGGCTGTGCTGCTGGACGGGACACCGGTGGTCATCAAGGTCCAGCGGCCCGGCGCCCTGGACCAGGTCAACCTTGACATGGACATCATCATCCGACTGGCCCGGTGGCTCAACAGGACCACACCCTGGGGGAGGTCGCTGGGTGTGCACCAGCTGGCGCAGGGCTTTGCCGGGTCCCTGGCGGAAGAACTGGACTACACGGTGGAGCTGGAGAACATGCGCAGCATTGAGCATGCGCTGGAGTCCTCGGGACGGTTCGCCGTGACGGTCCCGCACGCCTATGCGGAGTTCTCCGGCGAGCCGCTGCTCGTCATGAACCAGCTGCCCGGCCTCCCCATCAGTTCAGCCAGCCGGCAGCTGGGAGAACTCACCGCCGTCGAACGTTCCGAACTGGCTGCAACACTGCTTGGGGCCACGTTGCAACAGATCATTTCCGACGGCGTCTTCCACGCCGACCTGCATGCCGGCAACATCTTCATCACCCCGGAGGGGAAGCTGGGTCTGCTGGACTTTGGTGCCGTGGGCAGGCTCGACCCGGCCACGCAGTCGGCACTGGGCATGATGCTGTATTCCATCGACAAGAATGACAGTGCCGGAGCCACCGATGCGCTTATTGAGCTGCTGGACCGTCCCGACGACCTCGACGCGCGGGCCGTGGAACGCTCGCTGGGGCAGCTGCTCACCCGCTTCCGCACCGGGTTCCGCGCCGGCGGGAGCCAAAAGATGTTTGGTGAGCTGTTTGCCCTGGTGATTGCGCACAGGTTCTCCGTCCCTCCCCAGATCGGCGCCGCATTCCGTGCCCTCGCAGCCGTCGAGGGCACGCTGCTGGTCATTGACCCCGGCATGGACCTGGTGGCGGCCGCGCGGTCCGAGGTCAGCCGGCTGATGAGCGGGAAGATGGGCCTTGGCAGCGTCAAGGACGAACTTGAGCAGCGCATGATGGCGCTGCTGCCGCTGCTCAACCGCCTGCCGCGCCGGATCAACAACATTAGCGAAGACCTGGAGCACGGGCGCTTTTCAATGAACGTGCGCGTCCTCGCCCATCCGGCCGACCGCCGCTACCTCACCGGACTTTTCCAACAGCTGGTGGTTGCCGTGCTGGCGGGGGCGGCTGTGCTGGGCGCCATCATGTTGATCACCAGCAACGAGGGTCCGCTGCTGACGGGGGAAGTCCACCTTTACGGCGTTTTTGGCTTTGCCCTGCTCTTTGGCGGCTTTGTCCTGGGCATGCGTGCCCTGATGATGGTCTTCAAGCGCGACGGCGGGGACTGACGGGCCGCTCTCCGTGACCGGCGGCGGTGGTTCCTTTTGGGCGTCGGGTTCCGGGGGGCCCGGGCCTGTCGTCCTGCGGCTGCCTAGAATCCGGGAAGCGTGGGTACATCCGCAAAGAGTTCGGCGGCATCGTCCGGGGCGTCTTGGAGGATGAAGGCTTCAACGGGAGGCTCGCCCATGGCGACGAGCAGCTCGTTGATTGAGATCTGCCCGTCGATCTCCTGGGAAATTTCAGGGTCCATGAATAAAGCGTACGGTTGGCCGCAGTGGGGGCGCCGCTGGACACGCCCGCACGGACCGGCTCCCGGACGATGAGTGGCTGGGGAGGTGCAGGGGCGCCGATCCGGTGATTTGCTTCCGGCCGGCCACCCGCGGATTACCGCAATGGCCCCCGGGGCCGCAGAGGGCGGCCGCTGACTACCTGTTCTGGCCCGAACCCGGCTGCCGGCTGAGGTATCCGTTAATCTGAAGAGGCGTGACCAAGGCAAGAGCGGGGGCGTCCAGGTTCTTGAATTCATCGCGCTTGTGCCGGCGCAGCAACACCCTGATGCGTCCGCGGCACGGCGTAGGGGCCATCGCCGGGTGCCAATCGAGGGGTGCCAATGGGCAGGCACCGCTCCCCGGCAAGCGCTTGGGGAGATCCCATTCCAAGCGTACGGAACAACTTCTCCGGCGGAACTGGCGGCTCAACTGATGAAGCTGACGTCCTCCGTTGTGGCCACTGCCGCAGTGCGTCCGGGCGCGTCCTGGAACTGCCAATACAGGTTGGTGTGGGCGATGACGGCCTCTGTCGGCGGCGCGCCCCACTGGCTCTTGTCCCCGGCCGTGTGGGCGTCGCCCACCAGCGTCACATCATAGCCGCGCGTGAACGCGCCGTGGATGGTGGAGCGGATGCACGCATCCGTTTCGGCGCCAGCCACCACCAGCCGGCCCACGCCGGCCTTGGCCAGGACCTCCTCCAGGTCCGTGGCCTCGAACGAGTCGCCGTAGGACTTGGCCACCAGGGGTTCCTCCTGCCGGCGGACCAGTTCCGGGACGTATTTCCAGGCCTCGCTGCCCTTCTGAAGTTCCTCGTCGGAATGCTGGACCCAAATCACCGGGGTGCCCGCGCCGCGCGCCTTATCCACGAGGGATCTGATATTGGCAACGACGGCGTCGCGCCCGTAGGCCTCATCCACCACGCCATTTTGTACGTCGATGACGATCAGTGCGGTGTTGGGTCGATCCGGAAGCGTTGTCATGGCGCCTCTCCCTTGGTGGCCGGATGGGGATTTCTTCCAGATTCCAGCCTAGTCTTGCCGCGGAGTGCGCGCCACAGTGCCCGGGAGGAAAGGGCTTGGCTGTGTTCCTGCCTGGAGTATTGCGGGCACTTCACACACGCGAGAGCAGCCCGCCCAGCGGCGCCGGAACATGATCCAGGTCCAGCCCGTCAACCAGGAAGCGCGCATAACTGATCTTGCGCCCGCTGTGGGTTCCCATGAAACGCCGGAGCTGCCGCTCAACGGACCGGCCCCGCTGGGCGGGCTGGTTCTGGAAAAGGCGGAAGGAACGCCGGTCACCGTGGGCTGTCACAATCCGTTCGACTGATGACGCCCCCAAGGTACGAATCAATTCGTCCTCAAGGTCCGCGACGCACACCGAAAAGCCGAGCCGCCGCAGTTCCGTGCGGCTGGAGCAGAGGCCAAGGCCCACCCGCTCCAAACCGCGCATGAAATAGCGTTCCTCGCCCGCATCACAGAGACCGGCCAGTTTCAAGCCAAGACCCGCAGGGCCGAGCAGGTCCAGAAACCTGCCAATGCTTGTAGCCCCTCCCAAGGGGACGACGGCGACTCCCTCGGCGTCAAGGGTCCGGCCCATTCGTGCAGCAAGGGCTTCGATCGCAGCGGCATCGCTGGCACCTTCAACGAGAACCACCGTTTGGACGCCCACCGCAAGTTCCCGGGCAGTCGACGCGGCATGCGCAGCGCCGGCTGCCCACTCAGTGACGGCCGAGCGGAACTGCATCGTCGTCTCCACGGGTCCCCCTGCCTTCTTGAATGTCTCTCAGGATTAGCTGGTGGGCGCGTATTTGACGGACGCCCCTGCCGGAGTTTCCATGAGTATACCCGCAGCAGGCCTGTGCCCGGCAAGTGCGGCCCGTCCGGCCCGGCGGACGGCCATGCGGTGGTTGATTCGCTCGCATCACGGGGCGGGCTGGCACAATGGCAGATACTTTCCGGGATCCACCGGTCCGGCACGGCACAGCCTGTAGGGTGCTTCGACCCCGGGTTTCGTCGTCAGCGTTTGGCGGCGTTTTGCCTGCGCCGCGCAGGGCCCGGAAAGATTGCGCGGCCTGGAAAGATTATTTTCAACGTCCAATGGGCCAGCAACAGCACACCGGCGGAAACCAGGAGGATGTTTGCAAGGGTCCAGCCTTGGTCATTGACGTGCCGCAGCGGGGGAATAATGATGCATAGCGCTACAATGATTCCGGCCCACTTTTGAATCTGGGCACTTCCCGTCTGCTCACCAGGGTCGCTTTCCATGGTTGCATTGTGCCAGGGCCGGGACGGAGGCACCACGGGGCGTGGAGGAGACGGCAAGGGAGTCGCCCATGTCAACAAGCCTGTAAAAACGAATGTAACGCCGCTCATGGTTGCCTGGAAGTCTGCTTGAATTGGCCATGGCCATTCCGACTTTTATGTTGCCGTTCGTCGTCCCGGTTCCAGGTATTGAACGACGCCGCGAGGGCGCCGTGGACATCTACCGGCCGGGTATTTCCGGGGACGGACTTCTGCCAGTGATCGTCTTCGTCCCCGGCGGCCCGATCCCACCCGAGATGCAGCCCCAGCCCCGTGATTGGCCGGTCTTTGCCGGTTACGCGTCTTTGGCCGCTGACAACGGGGCCATTGGAGTCATTGTGGACCACGGCCTGGATTCACCGGCCGCGTTCCCAGCGGCAGCGGATGTCATCACAGCCGCGGTGGAACTGGCCCGTGCACTTCCCGGGGCCGACCCGGAGCGGGTGGCATTGTGGTTCTTCTCCGGTTCGGGCTTGTTGGCCGCGGACTGGCTGCGGGACCCGCCACCGTGGCTGCGCGGCATCGCCGCAAGTTACCCGGTCATGGTGCCGCTGCCGGGCATGGAGGTTGATGGGCGGCTCCGTCCCATTGATGCCCTGGAAGGGGGAGTTGGCGTGCCGCTACTGGTGACCAGGGTCGGCCGGGAGCAGCCCGTCATTGCCTCGGCGGTGGACGCATTCATTGCCGCCGCGGAGAGGCAGGAATTGAACCTTGAGGTGATCGACGTCGTCGAAGGGCATCACAGTTTCGACATTCTGGACGACAGCGATGCGTCGCGGGCCGCCATTCAGCAGGCCATGGACTGGGTCAAGGCGGCCTTGCGCTCCTGACGGCGCTCATGATCGGTGCCTGCAACGTCCCGGCGATCCGGGCCCGTTTGGACGGGCCCGAACAGTCGGCGGCGGGTTGTTTAGGAAGTGGACCTGACCGTCCAGAAGTCGCTGGCCAGTGAATTGCTGAGCAGGTAGGGGTAGGGCATGGTGGCGTAGCCGGCCTTTCCCCAGCCGTCGCCCCAGGAATTGCGGATGGTGAACCGCTGGCTGGCGTCGTCGTAGCCGACGGCCACCACACAGTGCCCACCGAGGACCGTTTCACTGGCTCCGGGCATGGGGACAACGCCGGTCTTGGCCACGTCTGCGCTTTCAAAGCTGTCGTAGACGGTGAATCCGAAGACGATGGGGTAGCCGGAGGCCAGGCAACCCTTGAGCTGGCTGAGTGTCTGGCCGACGCGGGAGTAGGTGATGGCGCGGTGCTTCTTGGCGGCCGTGTAGCAGGCTGCCTTTGGCTTGGCCGTGAACTTGGCGATGTCATAGGGCCAGAGCGTCTCGGCGCAGGCCCCGGTGGTGGCGACGGTCTTGATGCCGTCGCGGATCTGTGCACCGGAGTCGGAATCCACGGTGCCTTCAATGACGCGCTCGTTGTAGTAGATGAACAGGCGCGACGGCGTGGAGCTGTCGGCAAGGCTTTCCTTGAGTGCGTCGAACTGGATGACACCGGCCACGCCGTTGCCGGTGCAGGAGCCCAGCTGGCCTTGGTCATAGACCGGCGGGCAGTGGGGGGTGAGGTCTGCGGCGGGCGGCAGGTTCGCCTGGACCGCATGCGGGGCAGCAAAGTGAAAATCGCGCTGGTCCGGCAGGTCGGGGATCCATCCGTACCGGGAGTTGGTTCTGGCCATGATTATGGTGCCTCCTCGCCCCGTGCCGTGGTCCGGTCGGACCGCCTACAGCATGGTTAAACATGAGGTTCCTCCCGGCCACGTTGCAAGTCAAGAGTTCGCAGGGATCCACCCCAAATCGGTGCCACCGGAGGGAAACCGCACTAACGTAAGTCTGGACAGCCCAAGTGGCGCCGCAGTTCAACTAAGGAGATGCGTAATGGACGAGTACCAGGTGCACCACAAAATTGAGGAACTGGTCAAAGCTGAACAGGACCTGCGCGATTCCGCCGCGGACCAGGCAAAACTGCCTGAGCGTGCGGCGCAGCTAAAAGCCATCGAGGTCCAGCTGGACCAGTGCTGGGACCTGCTGCGCCAGCGGCAGGCGAAAGTCCATGCCGGGGACAGTCCCGACGACGCGCAGGTGCGCTCTGCCAGCGAAGTTGAAGGATACAGGCAATAACCGCCGTCGACTTTGTGGCAGGTGCCCCTGTCACACCCAACCTGGACGTCAACTGGATCCACGGCAGCCGGTCCCGGAACGCGGCCGCCGAGCCGCTGATCCAGGTCCACCGGCACGACGAACACAGCTTCATCCCGCGACAAAGCAAAGCATCCAGCTATGAGGCGCCCTTCCTGTACCTGCTTTTCGGCAACAGCCGGGCGCTGCTGTTGGACACGGGCGCCACCGCCGATCCCACGCGCTTCCCGCTGCGGGCAACCGTGGACTCGATCGTCGTCCAGTGGCTGGCCGCGCACCCGAGAGCCGGTTACGGGTTGGTGGTGGCGCACACCCACGGGCACGGTGACCACATCGCCGGGGACGGACAGTTTGCCGGCCGGCCGGATACCGAGGTGGTCGGCGCAGCCGCCGCGGCCGTGTGCGGATGGTTCGGGTTCACCGGGGACTGCGTCCCCGTAAACGTTGACCTGGGCGGACGGGTACTCGACGTCATTCCGACGCCCGGCCACCAGGAAGCGGCCGTCACTATTTTTGATCCGTGGACCGGCTGGCTGCTCACGGGGGACACCGTGTACCGGGGCCGGCTATACGTCGAGGACATGGCTGCGTTCTCGGCGAGCCTTGACCTGATGGTGGACCTCGCCCGGACACGCCCGGTCACCTCGGTCATGGGCTGCCACATTGAAATGACCAACCGCGCGGGACATGACTATCCCTTGGGCACCCTTTTCCACCCGGACGAGCCGCCCCTGCAGATGAGTCTCCGGCAGCTCGCCGGGGTGCGGGAAGCTGCCCACGCGGTGGCAGCCCGCCCCGGTGGGCACCGCTTTGACGACTTCATCATCTTCAACGGCCCCTGCCGCGCCGCGTTCATCCGGCAGCGCCTGCGCCGGCTCGGCAACAGGCTGCGTGCAAGGTGACGGTGCGGTTCGACACCGTGGCGGGGCCGCGGCAGGATGGAACCATGCCGAACACGGATAAGCCGACCAGGCCCCAACAGCCCTGGGTAAAGAACTACCAGCCGGGCGTGCCGGCGGAAATTGAACTGCCCACGGAATCGCTAGTTGCCATGTTTGAACGTTCGGTGGCTGAAGCCGGCAGCCGGCCCGCGCTGGAATTCTTCGGGCGCCAAACGTCCTACCGGGAACTGGGCGAACAGGTAAACCGCGCCGCGGAGGGGCTGCGCAAACTCGCCGTGCGCGCCGGCGACCGGGTGGCCCTGGTCCTGCCGAACTGCCCCCAGCATGTCGTGGCCTTTTACGCGGTCCTGCGCCTGGGCGCCGTCGTCGTCGAGCACAACCCCCTGTACACCTCGGGCGAGCTGCGGCACCAGTTCGAGGACCACCGGGCGCGCGTTGCCATTGTCTGGGACAAGGCCGTGGCCGCGATCCGTGACTTTCCGGCCGACGTCGGGGTTGACCACGTAATCTCCGTCAACCTTTTGGCTGCGTTCCCGGCAGGCAAGCGCTTGGCCCTGTCGCTGCCGGTCAGGAAGCTGCGCGCCACCCGCGCCGCATTGACCGGGCCCGCGCCGGGCACCATGCCGTGGAAGGAACTGCTGGCCGGCGGCAACCTCGACACCGCGCACCCGCGCCCCGCGGTGGGGGACCTGGCCGTGATCGGTTACACCTCCGGAACCACGGGCCGGCCAAAGGGGGCCATGCTGAGCCATTTCAACCTCTATTCCAACGCCCTCCAGGGTGAGGCATGGATGCACGGGGCGCAGCTCGGCAAGGAAGTGCTGTATGCCATCCTGCCGATGTTCCATGCCTTCGGCATGACCCTGTACCTGACGTTCGGCATCCGCAAACAGGGCCTGCTGGTGCTGTTTCCCAAGTTTGACACCTCCCTGGTGCTGGCGGCCATGAAGAAGTCGCCCGCCACGGTCTACTGTGCGGTGCCTCCCATCTACGAACGCACGGCCATGGCCGCCAAGGAAATGGGCGTGTCCCTGCGGTCCTGCAAATTCTGCATTTCCGGTGCCATGAACCTGCCAGACCATGTGGTGGAGCTGTGGGAATCCGTGGCTGGGGGCCTGCTGGTGGAGGGATACGGCATGACCGAATCCTCCCCGGTGGCCCTGGGCAACCCCTTCCACCCCACGCGGCGCAACGGCACCATCGGCGTGCCGTTCCCGTCAACACTGATGAGGGTGGCCGACGTCGACGACCCCGCCGTTGACGTGGCGCAGGGACAGCCGGGCGAGCTGCTGCTCAAGGGTCCCCAGGTCTTCACGGGGTACTGGAACAACCCGGAGGAGAGCGCCAAGGCACTCACCGCGGACGGCTGGCTCCGAACCGGGGACATTGTGACCGTGGACCCTGACGGATTCACCACCATCGTGGACCGCGCGAAGGAGCTGGTCATCACGGGCGGCTTCAACGTCTCGCCCACCGAGGTGGAGAATGCACTGTGCCAACACCCGGCCGTGGCCGACGCCGCCGTCTTTGGCAAGCCGCTGGAGCGCGGCGGCGAAATGGTGGTTGCCGCCGTGCAGCTGGCACCCGGCGCTGAGCTGGACGAGTCCGCCTTGCGGGCGCACTGCCGGGAAAGGCTGGCCGGCTACAAGGTGCCCGCGCGCATTGTGCAGCTGCCGGACCTGCCCCGCTCCATGCTGGGGAAGATTCTCCGCAAGCAGGCCAGGGAGCAGGCGCTGCCGCTGCTTTGACGCTGCTCTGAAGCACGACGGCGCCCCGCGTCACCGGGCCTCCCTTGCCACCTGCTCCAGCTGGCTGCAGTACGCCTCCCACCAGCCTTCGTCCTGCTCCGGCAGGTTCTCGTTGCCCTGGCTCAGGCCGGCAGTTCCGTCGATGAGTTCGCGGACAATGTCGGCGTGCCCGGCGTGCCGGTGCGATTCGGCGATCATGTGAATGAGGATCTGGTGCAGGGTGACGTCCTGCCGCCCCGCCGTCCACCACGGCACCCGGCCGGGGGCGTCCAGCGGCAATGCGGCGATGGTGGCGTCGGCGTGGTCACGGGCCCGGCGGTACAGGCCGGTGATGAATTCCCGCGTTTCGCCGGGCGCGGCCCACATGTCCACGTTGTCGCCGTCATCCTCCGACCAGGGGCGAACGATGTCCGGCGTCCGGCCAAAGACGTCCCCAAAGTAGTCCAGTTCGCAACCGGCAAGGTGCTTGACCAGCCCCAGTAAATTTGTTCCGGTGGGCGTCAGCGGGCGGCGGATGTTGTAGTCGGACAGCCCGTCCAGCTTCCACAGCATGGCCTCGCGGGCAGTGTCGAGATAGCGGTGCAGAACTGCTTTCATATCAGATTCAGCCATGTCGGAATCCTACCGCCGCCACAACAGCCATCGTTGAGGCCGCTTCCGTCGAAGCCGGCGGTCGATCGCCAGACGCGGCCCAGGGGTGGTCCCGGGCTGAAACCTGCGGTGGGCGGCCCCGGGCTGAAACCTGCGGTGGGCGGCCCCGAATTTTGTGCGGCTGTGAAGCGCTGCCACTTTGAGGCTGCGCGGGCCCGGCTCCCAGCCCTGCGCCACTTGGCAAGTGGCGCAGCCCCCGGACCCAACCGTGCGCAGCCTCAAAGTGAAGTGAACCTGTGACGTGGGGCATTGACGGGGCCACCGGCTGGGTCCATGGTTGAGGGTACTGCCGTCTTCGCATTGGCCATCGATGTGGTGGCCGCACAGGCAGGCAGGGCAGGCGAGGCAAGGCCATCGGAGGCACCATGCAATGCAAACAAGAATAATGACGGCAGGCTCAGCAGCGCCACTTGAAGGGCCGTGCGCTTGAGCGCCGGCGCCGGCGCCGGAACCGGCGTCGGGGCCGGCGCGGGAACGGTGCTGACGTGGGTGAAGTCGTCGGTGGCCGGCCAGCGGGCGCTGCTCGCAGCCAAGACCGCCCTGGCGGTGGGCATCTCCTGGTTCCTGGCAATCCACCTGCCGGGCGGGGCCGGCAAGTACGCCTATTATGCGCCGCTGGGCGTTCTGGTGAGCATGTATCCCACTTTCATGGGTTCAGTCCGAACGGGGCTGCAGACGCTCGTGGGGTTGATACTGGGGATCCTTCTCGGCATCGGGGTACTCGCGTTGGGCAGCCCTAACATCATTTCAATCTCCGCCGCCGTGGGCCTGGGTGTGCTGCTGGCCGGCCTGCCCCGCCTGGGCGCAGGCCGGGACTATGTGCCCGTGGCCACGTTGCTGGTGTTGATCATTGGCGGCCGGAACGCGGACGATTTTTCCTTCGGGTATTCGGCCCAAATGGGAGTGGGCGTGCTTGTTGGCCTGGTCGTCAACGTCACGATTTTCCCGCCTTTGAACCTCGACGCCGCCCAGCTGCGAATTTCGCGCGGGCGCAATGTGCTCATCAGCCAGCTGGAGGACGCCGCCAAGGCCCTGGGGGAGAAATGGCCGCCGGAGCATGATGAGTGGGCGGACCGGCAACAGGTTCTGGCGGCCGCTGTCGGCGACATCCGGGGTGCCGTCCACGGGGCGCATGAGAGCCACAAGGCCAATCCGCGCGCCTACCGCCGTTCGCGGCAACTTCTTGTTGCCGAGGGCTTTGTTGACTTGGCCGTGCTGGAAAACATCACCTTTTACGTGCGCGACCTCACCGAGGTCCTGGCCGGCGCCATCTGGGGCAGCGCAGTTGACGTCCACCTTAAACCCGAGCTATGCGAGCCGATTGGCAACTGCCTGCAGGCAGTTGCCGACGTGTTGACGGCCTGGGAAGGGGCATCCGCTGACGAGGATACTTTCGACTGCGCCTCCGACTCCCTGAAGAAACTCACCTCCGCGCTGGGCGAGCACAGCGGCTCCGACGCCGCCGCACTCAACCCTGGCGCCGCTGTCGCACTGGATGTGCAGCGGATTCTCGTGGCATTGCGGCGCCGGCTCCTGCCTGGGGAGACTCCCAGCTGACCCGCTGTCCCGGTGCAGGGCGCACTGGGAAAGGGAACTCTGGCCTTGGCGCCCCCGGACTGCTTGACTTGTTCCATGAGATCAATATGGACAGGGTCCGTGGCTTTCGGTCTGGTCAACGTTCCCGTGAAAGCCCATGGCGCCACCGAGGACCACGATGTGGGGCTCCACCAGGTTCACGACGCGGACGGCGGCCGGATCCGGTACCAGCGCCGGTGTGAAGTCTGCGGGAAACAAATCGACTACGGGGACATCGACAAGGCTTACGACGACGGCGAACGCACTGTGGTCCTCACAGACGAAGACATGGAGTCGCTGCCGGCGGAAAAGAGCCGTGAGATTGAAGTGGTCCAGTTCGTGCCCAACGGCCAAATCGATCCGATCATGCTCGAGCGCAGCTACTACCTGGAACCGGATTCAAAATCGCCCAAGGCGTATGCCCTGCTGGTGCGGACCTTGGAAGAGACGGAATTGACGGCGGTGGTGAAGTTTGCGTTGCGGCAAAAGACACGGCTGGGTGTCCTTCGGGTTCGGGACAAGGTACTGGTCCTGCAGGGACTCCTGTGGAATGACGAGGTCCGCGAAGCCGATTTCCCTGCAGGTGGAAGCAAAACGAGGATCAGTGCGCAGGAGCTGAAGATGTCCTCTGCGTTGGTGGAACAATTCACGGGCGATTTCAAGCCCCGGGAATTTGAAGATGAGTATCAGCTCGAGCTGCGCGCGCTGATCGAGCAAAAGCTCGAACAGGGGGACTCGCTGGATACCGGGGAAACGTTTGGCGGCGGGGAAGACGGAAAGCGCGCAGCCGCCAAGAAATCCGGTTCGGGAGACGTGGTGGATTTGATGGAGGCACTGAAACGCAGTATCGAGAAGAAGCGCACAGGCACGACCCCGGCGAAGGGCTCAGGCGGGATCAAAAACCGAACCGCGCAGAAGACGGCGCGCAAAAAGGGAGCCTAGCGGCTGAATAAACGTCCCGGGGTTAATGCGGCGGGCGGCAGGGCGATGCCTGCGCCTGCCCATTCCTGCCCTGCATTTCCTGGGTGAGTGCCCGCTATCCTGCTTCGGGCTCCTCGGGGGCACCGCTGGATGACTGCTGGTCCATGGCGAAGAAGGAGATCTTGCCGTTGGGTTCAAGAACGGCCATGTCGATCTCGGAGCAATTTCGGAAGCCCTGGCCCCGTGCGGCACCCATGAGATCGTCGATTCCCAGCCGCTCGTGGCGCATGGCCTTAAGGTCCGGAACGCCGCCATGGAGGATGACCACCGGTGTGCCTTGGACGATTTTTCCGAGTTTCGGCCACCGCATGTTTGCGTAGGACAGGCCCACGGTGAACAGTGCCATGGTGCCCACGGCCATGACGGCGCCGGCGACCGAGTAGTCTCCCTGGGTGACCCCTTGCTGGACCAGGTCGCCCATGGTGATGAACAGAAGCAGCTCGAAGGAGCTCAGCTCACCCAGGGTGGACGGGCCCACAGCCCTGGTAATAAGCCACAGAATGATGAAGGCAACGGCAGATCGAATGACAATGTCCATCAGAGCACCAACCAAGTCTTGAGGGGAATGGTGGCAATGGTGTGCCCGCCCGTGGCGACCTGAACCTTGCCCGAGGCGCCGGTGTCGTTTCCGGTTTCCCAGTCGCCACGGAGGTTCAGGGTGAACTCCGCAGTGTTGGGTGGATCGTATTCCAGGCGGAGGTAACCGTCCGAATAGGATTCGCTCGCTGCGGCAGGGGAGATGTCGCCGACAGAAAAAGTATCCAAATACTCTTCAGGGATGGAAATCGTGACCGGTTCGCCGAGGGGCAACCCGTCCCGCAGATGGATGACCACTGAGTCTGGCATCCCGGCCCTGGCGGCGCGGGGGTAGTCGACGGTGACTGTCATACCGTTGGCAGTGACCGATTTGCTGGTGCCGGAACCAAAGACTTGCAAGAGCGCCAACAGGATAAACGCGCTGATAACAATCAGCACCACGCGGCGGGCGATGCGCCCGGGCAGGTCCGCGCATTTGTCGAGACGTTGTTCAAGGTGGAATCTTCGGTTGCCTTTTCTTTCGCGACGGTCATGGCCTCTCCTTGTTGGCTGGTCCGTCCTCACGTCGCACTTCAGCCGGATCCTTGTCCAGGCGCCAGCCGCGCCACACGGGCTGGCGAAGGCGTCCGGCACCGGTCCATTCGGCAAAGCTGACCTCGCCAACCAGCTTGGCAGTGACCCAGTGCGCGTCGTGGGAATCGGCGGCGGGCACGTCGGCAAACGGCGGCGTCTTTCGGCTCAGGCCCTGCAGGGAGCGCGCGAGTTCGGCAAGTTCCACGTCGCTAAAACCACTGCCCACCCGTCCTGCGTAGACCAGCTTGCCGTTACCATCGGGGATCCCCACCAGGAGTGATCCAATCGTTCCCCGGCGGTTTCCCTTGCCGTCGCGCCAGCCGCCCACCACCACTTCCTGGGTCCTGACGTGCTTGAATTTGACCCAGTTTTCCGTGCGGCGGCCCGAACGGTACGCGCTGTCGTGGCGTTTCGCGACGACGCCTTCGAGTCCCGTTTTCCGGCTCAATTCCATCGCATGCTGCAGTGAGCCCGTCATGATGGGGGAGAGCTGTACGCTGGCGGAGCTGGCCAATTGACGGGTCGCCTTTGCCCCGACGGCGTTTTTCCCGGCTGCCGGCAGGCCTGACAGCAATTCCTCCAGCAACCCGCGGCGTTGGGAGAACTCCCGGTCTACGGCCGAGGCACCGCCGATCTCCAGGACATCGAAGGCCATGTAATGCGTTGGCATGTGTTCGGCGGCCCGAATGATTTCGGCAGGCTTGAGAAGTTTCAGGCGCTTTTGCAGCAAACCGAAATCGGGGCGGCCGGAAGGGTTCAGCGCAACGATTTCCCCGTCCAAAATGGCCGAGTCCGCAGGGACGCTGAGCGCGATGGCCTGCACCAGCTCCGGGAAGCGGGCCGTGAGGTCCTTGCCGTTCCGGCTTGTGAGCTTCACAGTGTCGCCTTCCACCGTGGCAATCGCCCGGACACCATCCCACTTCATCTCCAGCGCCCACTGCTCAGGATCCTTCAGCTGTTCTACAGACCCGGTCGCCGCCAGCATGGGCGAATACGGACCCTCCAACGCGGGACCCCGTGCACCTGACCGGCCGTTGTGCCCTTCTTCGGACTGCTCCTTCATCACGTGAATGAGCCACTGCGATTTCGCTCCACTGTCGCCCTTGGTGTGGATGAGGGCGAGCCGGCGCGGGCCGCCGAGTCCGCCGTCGGGACGTCCCGTGAGTGTGGCGATGATTTCCTTGCCGTCGCGCCACTTCTCCAGTTCGTAAAATCCGCTGTCCCAGATGGTCACTTCACCGGCACCGTACTGGCCCCGCGGAATGGTGCCGGCGAAGCTGCCGTAGTCGAGCGGATGGTCTTCCGTCTGCACCGCCAGATGGTTCTTCCCGGGGTTGGTGGGCACGCCTTTGGGCAGCGCCCAGGACACCAGCACTCCGTCCCGTTCGAGCCGGAAGTCCCAATGCAGCGCGCGGGCATGGTGTTCCTGGATGACAAAGCTGTTTCCGGCTCCGGATTCCGTGCTGTCCTGGACCATCGGTTCCGGAGTCTTGCCCGGATCGCGCTTGGCCCGGTAGGAGGCCAGCAGTTCTGTCTGTGCCGCCGGCCCGGGAGCGTCATCGGTGGAATCCGGGGCGCCGTCGCCCGCTGCATTTTCGTTGACCGCGGCGAAAGGGTCACCGCGGCGTTTAAGCCGTTTGAGCGTGTTCTTGTAGTCCAGCTGGGTGAGTTTTCCGGTGGCAAGTTCGCGCCAGGTGCGCGGTACCGCCACCCATGGTTGTGTTCTGCCCCGCAGGGAGTACGGGGCCACGGTGGTTTTGTTGGCGTTGTTTTGGCTCCAGTCCACGAGTACCTTGCCGGGCCGCAGCGCCTTGGCCATGGTGGATACGACGAGCTTGGGGTGGTCAGCTTCCAGGGCGCGGGCCAGTTCATGGGCGACGTCGGATATTTCCTGGGAGCTGGCCGTTCCGTCGAGCGCGGCGTAGAGGTGGAGTCCCTTGCTGCCGCTGGTAACCGGGACCGCGTCCAGGCCCATGTCCGTAAGCAGGGGGCGGGACAGGAGGGCGACTTCGACGCATTCATGTAGGCCCGCGCCGTCGCCCGGGTCGAGGTCCAGGACCAGGCGGTCGGGGTTTTGTGGGTGGCCCTTGTGGTCAAATCGCCATTGCGGTACGTGGATTTCCAGGGTGGCGATTTGGGCCAGCCAGGTCAGGGTCGCCAGGTCGTTGAGGAGCGGGTAGTCGTTGTTGTGGTCCTTGTGCACCTGGGTGGCGCGGGGTACCCAGTCCGGGGTGGCGTCGTCGAGGTTCTTTTGGAAGAACATTTGGCCGGGTTTCTCCGGGGTGCCGACGCCGTTGACCCATCTTTTGCGGGTTGCCGGGCGGTCCCGTGCGGCGGCGATCAGATAGGGCGCCACCTCGGTGTAGTAGGCGAGGACGTCGGCCTTGGTGGTGCCCGTTTCGGGGTAGAGTACCTTGTCGAGATTGCTCAGGGAAAGACGGTGGCCACCGACCGTCACTTCCTGCCGCGTCCCCTTGGTCATGCCAGGTATCGCCCGCCGGTGACGACGATGATGGTCCCGGAGACATAAGTGCTGGCCGGGTCCGCGAGGTAGACGTAGGCGCCGGACAGTTCGGCGGGCTGTCCGGCCCGGCCCAAAGGGGTGTCCTGGCCGAAGTTCCTGATCTTCTCCTCCGGTTGCGTGGGTGGCTGCAGGGGTGCACGGATGGGACCGGGGGCGACGGCGTTGACCCGGATGTCCAGTTTCCTGAGGGTGTTCACGGTTTGGGCGATAAGCCGCTGGCAGAAAATTTCGTCGCGGAGGTCCCCCGGCAGGGCCAATGCTCGTTGGCCGGCTTCCTCGATCAGTTGCACGGTTTGCGCGGCGTCCCCGTCTTCCTCGGGCAGATAGGTGAATACCGCGTTCGCCCCTTCCCTCGCGTAGGCGATCGCGACGGCCCGCCCGATGCCCAAGTCCGCCCCCGTGATCAACGCCGTCAAGCCATCCAGTCGGTGATTGCCGACATGGCTGCCTTCGCCGTGGTCGGGGACCGGATCCATGGCTCCGGTCCAGCCGGGATAGTCCTGATCCTGGCCCGGAAAGGGGCCGGCCCCATAGGCTGTACGGGGATCGGTGATGCCCGTGGCGGGGTCTGTGCCCGGTGAACCGCCTGATGCGGGTTGGGACATGTCGGATCCTTTCCGTAGCTACTTGCGATACCTCGCAAGGAACGGTGAATCCCCTCAGGAATCTCCCTTGAGCGCCATCGTCGTCTCCGCCATTTATTCCATCTATTGAAAGGGTTTGTCATGGGGAATGCGACTTTTGCGGCCGCGGACGTGGTTGGGGAATGACCTTGTCGTGGTGCCGGTAGTTTGTACTCTAACGGGCCGCGGTGGCCCCTGCCACCCTTATTTACTGCACACAATTTCAGACAGGCGGACCGTGTGCGCGGGTGTCATCCAAGAGTGGATGCGTGCGCATTGCTGCCCGACGCTTGCGTCCGTGCGCCTCCGCCCTTAGCGTGGAAAATGTAGCTGCAGTGTTCCAAGCGCGGGCTGGTGTCCGCACTGAATCGCAAGCGAGAGGTGGGGACATGCCAGGGAAAAAGAACCCAAGCCTAAAAGATCCCGAACTGTACGAGGAATTGCGGGACGACGGCGCGTCCAAGGAAAAGGCCGCCAGGATCTCCAATGCCGCCGCCAAGAAGGGGCGCGAATCCGTTGGCCGAAAGGGCGGTAAGGCCGGATCCTATGACGACTGGACCGTGGACCACTTGCGCGCCAAGGCCAAGGAGATCGGACTGAAAGGATATTCCGGTCAGCGCAAGCAGGAGTTGATTGATTCCCTGCGCAATTCATAGCCGGCAGTTCAGGGCCCTGCGCAGTTCATGGTGTGCCAGCGGCACCGCAACCACTGCGTGCCCGAAGCTGGAATTTCGCCGGATCAAATATGTCTGATCAAATATGTTGGGAGAGCCAAATGACAGCGTCAAATGCGGAACCGGTGGAGATTTCCACGCGGCTGCGGCCGGGGGAGTGGACCCAGCAGAGCCTTGAGGAAGTGACTGGTTCATACCAGGACAAGCTTAGGGTAATGGGATCCCCGGAAGCCGAGATCACCACGGAAGTGAGCCGGCCCAACGACGGATCGGCCGGCGTGCGCTTCAGCTGGGAACGCGGTGGCGCATTCACCACTGATAGCCAGAATCAAAGCCAACAGTCCGAGGACCCCAACGCCAGGGGTGGCGGCGAAGACATCCCGCGAGGCGAGCCGGGCGAGGACTCTCAGGAACTGGGCGCAGTGCTCGGTGACGCCGACCGGTCCGCCATTGACGAGCCACCCGCCTCGCAGCGCTAATTGGTTTGTGCGACGTCACCAGCGATGTTGACGCGCACCAATCACTGAGGGATCGGTCATTGAAGGATCAATCACTGAAGGCAGTTGCTGCCGGCATCACGTGCCGGCGGTGACTGCCTTCAGTGCGTCCAGCGTCTCCGTGACTATCTGCGGGAATCCGCGCGTGTTGTCCTCGGCGATCCAAGTCTGAAAGGCGATGTGGAACACCGAGATGCAGGAGCTCGCCGTCAGGCTGGCCGTGGGTTCGGAAATATTGCGGTCCCGCAAGGCGGTGCCGACCGCTTCCGAGAGGCGGGCCATTTTGGACTGCTCACGTTCCGCAAGTGCGGGGTTGGCGCTGATGACGCGATGGCGCTCCAGGGACCAGGGGCGGCGATCCTCAAATACACCAGAAACCGCGTGGAGTGCGGCGGCAGCCATTTCAAACGGTGCCGTGCCCTCGGGAGCCTGCGCCACGGAAGAGACAAATAATTCCAGCAGCGCCTCCTGGCCGAAGAACAGGACCTCCCGCTTGTCGGCAAAGTGGCGGAAGAAGGTGCGTTCTGTAAGTCCGGCCCGTTCGGCGATCTCCGCCACGGTGGTTTGCTCGAAACCGTGCTCCACATAAAGCTCCATCGCTGCCCGCTGAAGCCGTCCGCGGGCATCGGGTTCCCATCTACTCATGGATTGATTCTATCTGATGACAGCGACTGACATTAGATGTATTGTTGATGTCAGTGACTGACATCAACGTTTTCTGCGCATGCGGTGCAGTGAGCGGCCAGCCCCAACGGGAGGTTTATCTCATGCGAGTTTTTGTAACCGGAGCTTCAGGCTGGGTCGGCTCTGCCGTCACCGCCGAACTCACTTCTGCAGGCCACACGGTAGTCGGGCTCGCGCGGTCGGACGCCTCAGCGAAAGCCATTAGGGCCGCCGGCGCTGAAGTTCAGCGCGGGGAAATCACCGACCTTGACAGCCTGCGTGCGGGCGCCGAGGGGGCTGATGGCATCATTCACACCGCCTTCAACCACGATTTCAGCCGGCACAACGACGCCGCAGCTGATGACGCCGCTGCCGTCCAGCTTTTCGGGGACCTGCTGGAAGGCACCGGCCGGCCGCTGGTGGCCGCCTCGGGGCTCTTGGGTTCGGCCGCGGTTGAAACCGACCGGCCGGATCCAGCGTCAAACTGGTCCCCGCGCCTTCAAACGGAACGCAATTTGCTCAGTTTCAAGGACCGGGGGATTCGTTCGTCCGCCGTGCGGCTGTCACCGAGCGTGCATGGCGACGGCGACCACGGATTCATGGCGGTACTTGTTGGCGTTGCCCGGGAGAAGGCCATCTCGGGTTACGTGGGCGACGGCAGCAACGTGTGGCCGGCCGTGCACCGCCTCGACGCCGCGCACTTGTTCCGCCTGGCGCTGGAGAACGCTCCCGCGGGAACGGTGTTGCACGCCGTGGGCGATGAAGAGGTGCCCTTGCGCCAGATTGCCGAGGTCATGGGCCGCCACCTCAATGTTCCCGTTCAGAGCGTTGACCCTGCGGACGCCGCTGACCACTTTGGCTTCCTTGGTCCCATCCTGAGCCTGGGCGGCCGCTCCTCCAGCGTCATCACCCGTGAGTTGTTTGGCTGGGAGCCGACTCACCCGGGCCTTATCGAGGACCTGGAGGCGGGGCACTACTTCCGCACCGCTTAAGCGGCGGGTGTACGCCGCCGGGCCAGTGGCTTATGGCCCGGCGGCATTGCCGGCAGTGATGGACGGTGTTTCCTAGTGCAGGTGATTGGACCAGTCGCCGGGGACGCGTGGGGCGGGCCCGGGCGCCGTTTGGTTGCGCGGTCGATGTGCCGGCGGCGGCAACTCGGGTCCGTCGACGTAGGCGGAAGTGTCGTAGTTCCAAAACCAGTCTTCGCCCGGCTCAAAGCTGCACATGATTGGGTGCCCCGTTGATTGTGCGTGGGCCGTCGCATGCTGGCCGGGTGAGGAGTCACAGCATCCGATGTGCCCGCATTGGGTGCAGCGTCGCAGGTGCAGCCACCATCCGCCGCCGGCCTCGCATTCAGCACAGCCTGTTCCGGCGGGTGGAACTGAAACGTCTATTCCCGGTACTGTCTCCATGGGGTCATCTCCTATGATTTTGTTCGCCCGTCCTGCGAGGCGGCTTCAGAAGGTTCGACGCCGGTCCCCTCCTCCCGCCGTGCGGGATCCGTTGCGTCCGTGGCCGCCGCCGTGTCCGGCATCTCGTCCTCTGGCATGGGTGCGCCGTACCCGCCCTCGTGAATGCGGGTGCCCGGTGAATGCTCCTGCCTGCCCATCAATTTCCTCCTCGGATTCGCTCCCGCGTGACCGCTGCGAAGAACCCGCATTTCCCGTTCGTCAAAGTGCTACTAAAACTGTAGCCACCGCCGAACCGCCCGTGAAGCCCGCCAGACATTTTGGACCATGTTCTTCATTCCCCCCGTTGCAGTGGGTTCGGAGCAGGCGCCGCCCAGTTAGGCTCGGATCATGATGCTCACGCCCTGCTCCGACGTCTCGGACGCGGACTGGCTCACAGCTGCCGAGCTCCCTTGCCAGCAGCTGGTTTCGTTCGGTCCGTCCGCCTTTCCCGCCCATTCGCGGGTGCGGTTCCTGCCCGACCCCGCTTATGAGTGCCTAAGCGAAAACGATGCCGATGCCGAAGGCGTCCTGTCGGAGACCGGGGTGCTTCAGGCAGTCCTGACCGTGCTGGCGTCGCATACCAGCACGCAGGTGGATTGCCACTTCGCCTTTTGGGACGGTTGGGCGCAGGAGCTGGACGGACCGAGGGTGGCGGTGCCGAACCGTTCGTATTTTCTGTTCCATGGCAGTGTCGCCGAGCCCCTCGAATGGGATATTCCGAGCAGCGGCCGGCCCTCACCGCGGCAGTGGACCCCGGACCCCGCATTTGTCTGGGCCGCCGATCATGCCTGGTGCGTGGCCAACGACGTCGACCCGCACTGGGCCGGGATCGGGGCCGGCGTCGGGGCCATCAACGGGCTTCTGGCGGATCCGCGCCTGGACGTTGTTGTGGCCGATCCCGCCGGGGAACAGCCAAGTTACCGGTGACGGTTCAGTCCCCGCTTCATGTCATTGACGCCGCACTGCAGTGATGGTTCCGTTCCGGTCCCAGGTGGCACTGGGGAGGCCTGCCACCGTAAGGCCGTTCAGCGCCCAGGTGGCTGCACGGGAACCTGCCCGTGGACTCCAGGGCGGCGGCGCCCTCGTCCAGTTCGGCGGCAATGCCCTGGAACACATGCGGCACGCCTGAGGCATGCAGCCCGCGGTAGGCGGCAACGGCGTCGGCCCCATCAGCCAACACCTCGACGACGGGAACGCCGCCCAGACTGCCGCGGGACGTGCGCACACCTGACGGCAGGGACGGGCAGCCATCAGCGCATCCAGCAGCGGGCGCTGTTCGGCGAGGGTTGCGCCCAGGTCCAGCGGTCCCTCGCGCGGCAGCTGCTTCACCGCTTCCGCCTACGCCCGGCTCAAGCCGCGCCGCCGTTCGCGTAGAGGACCTGTCCGTTGACCCAGCGGAGCGGGCCGGCAAGGGCTGCGACGACGTCGGCGATGTCGCCGGGGGCGCCCAGGCGCCCCATGGGGTTCAGGCCGGCAATGGTGTCGATGAGCTGCTGCGGCTTGCCTTCGCGGAACAGCGGAGTGTCGGTGGGGCCAGGGGCGACAGTGTTGACCGTGACGTCGCGGCCGCGCAGCTCGCGCGCCAGGATTAAGGTGAGCGCCTCCACCGCGCCCTTTGACATCGCATACGCAGCATAGCCAGGCGACTGCAGCCGGGTGATGCTCGTGGAGAAAAGCACAACCGCCCCGCCCGGACGCACGCGGCGCGCCGCCTGTTGGGCGACGACGGCGGTGCCGCGCACGTTGGTGCGCTGGACCTGGTCGAACACGTCGAGGTCCAGCTCGGCGAGCGGCGCGAGCGGCATGATGCCAGCGGTGTGCACGACGACGTCGACCCCGCCGAACGCTTCCTCCGCCGCATCGAACAATGCCCCCATGGCGGCCCCGTCCGCAACGTCCCCGCCAACGGCGATGGACCGGCCGCCCGCGGCGCGGATCGTCTCGGCCACTTCCTCGGCCCGCCGTCGGTTCCCGCTGTAATGGGCCACGACAGCCACGCCGTCGGATGCGAGGCGTTCGGCGACGGCGCGCCCAATGCCTCCGGATGCGCCGGTCACGATCGCGCTGCGGATCTGCTGTTCTTCCATTACGTCTCCTAAATGCACAAGTTGTACACTAGTGAGACTATGCCATAATGGACAACATGTCCATAAAAAGTGTATCCAGTGCCGCCCTGCCGGAACGGCGCGGCCGCGGCCGCAGGCCGGCCGCCGAGGTCAGGGGGAGGGTGGTAGACGCCGCGGCCACCCTGCTGTTCGAGCAGGGGCTGGGGGCGGTGACGTTCGACAAGGTTGCTGCGCTCGCAGCTTCCAGCAAGACGACCCTGTACAAGTGGTGGCCCAGCGCCGGTGCCTTGGCGGCCGAGGCCTACTTCGCCCGCGTCGAGCACAGCCTTGAGTTCCCCGATACGGGCGGCATCGAGGCGGACCTGCGCACGCAGCTGCGCGCCTTCGTCCACCTCATGACGGAGGAGGGCGCCGGCACGGTCATTGTGGAGCTGATTGGCGCCGCGCAGACTGATCCGGCCCTGCGGGCGGCCTTCTCGGCCGCATATTCCCGGCCGCGGCGGGACCTGGCAATCGCGGCGCTCCAGCGCGCCCGGGACCGCGGCCAGCTCCGCGATGGATTCTCCCTGGACGTCATCGTCGACCAGCTGTGGGGCGCCTGCTATCACCGCCTCCTCATCCCCGACGAGCCGCTGACGCTCGAATTCGCCGACGAGCTGGTCCGCAACGCCCTGCACGGGGCCGTGCCGGGGCGGGACTGACCAGGGGTGCCGCGTTGTCCGGGCCTTGCCCCGGCTGGGGACCGCGCCGGTCGCCTGACCTTGGACCAAGACGGCTAAGTGTCTCCTTAAAGCCCCTTCACCCGCAGGACCCGGTCTGCCCGGTGTGCCATGGCTTCGATGAGCCTGGCGTTGTCCTCGTCGGATCCAAGGGCCCACAAGCGTGCGTCTTCGGCGGACTTGCCGTAGTCCATGTGGCGGGTGATGAGCCAGTGGTGCCTGCGGTCCTGTTCGGGGTCGAGGAACCAGGATTCCGTAAGGCACTCTCGGGCTGACGGCCACGCGCCCGCCTCGGCAAGCAGGTAGTTTCCTTCGGTCACCACGAGGGGCACGTCAGCCGTTACGGGGATGCTGCCGGCAATGGGCTCTTCGAGGTCCCTGTTGAAACTGGGGGCGTAGATTATTTCGCCGGACTTTTGTTCGCGAATTCGTTGGAGCAGCTTGGCATATCCCGCATCGTCGAAGGTCTCGATGGCGCCCTTGACCTGGCGGAGACCATTCGCAAGCAGCACTGCATTCGCCAGGTGAAAGCCGTCCATGGGCACCAGAACGGCCTTGTCGGGACCCAGGCTGTCCACGATCCGGGTGCCGACAGTGGATTTTCCGGCGCCGGGGGCACCCGTGATGCCAAGGATGACCCTGCCGCCTCCAGCGGCGAGGGCGCCGGCGCTGCTGATTAGATCGTCAAGGTGGACCGGGGTGGTCATGGTCATTCCGTTCTCAGATGGTCAGGAGGCCATTCGCCGGCAAGTGAATCCAGCCATTCCCGGGTGCCGGGACTGGCACACTTCAGTGCCGCGATGTGGCCCGCAAATCTTAGTGATGCCGCAGGGTCGGGCCCCCGCCCGGCAATAGTGTGAAACGCTCGAGCAAAACTATATGCTCCATGGAAGAAATCGCCCGCACCCAGCGTGTCCACGGCGTGGAACTGTTCAACATCGACGCTTCCTTCGCCGAGACGGGTCTTCCACTGCACGGGGAAGGGCCCGTTCGTCACGGCGGCAAGCTCCGCGCCCTGGTCCAGGATCCACGGCAGCGGCCCACCATGGCCATCGGGGACGGCAAAGTCGGACGAGCAGATGACGTCCGTTGAAAGTGGGACAAGTTCCGCCATGACCTGCTTCCACCGGCCCGCATCAACCACGCGCGGGATGCCCAAATCATTGCCCCAGCGGGCGGCGGCGAGCGTCAGGTCCGGATGGTGGCCGTCAAGATGAATGACGTCGGCGCGGCCGAGGGAGTCCAGCACGGCACGAATTTCCCGGTCGTGCGGCGGGAGGGAGTGCGCCAAATTGCCTTTTTGGCCGAGCGCGTCGGTCGAAACGATCTGCCGGTCGCCCGTGCCGTCATCGATGGTGATGGTGGAGACAGCTGGTTGGTACTGGGCCCCGGCGAGGTCGGCAACGTTCACGCCGCGGGATTGAAGATCCTCGCGGATCACCGTGGAGATGCTCCCGTGGCCCAGCCGGGTCACCAAGGTTGCCTTGCCGCCGAGCCTGGAAAAGACGACGGCGGCGTTGAGTGCCGGGCCGCCACCCGCCACGTCCTGCCGCAATGCCGTGGCCTTGGCGTTGCGGCCCGGAAATTCCCGGACCCGTTGGATGATGTCCAGGGTCGACAACCCCACAAAGATGCCCTGGGGCCGGCCTGCGGGCCGATCAGGCGCCACCGCCGCGCTCCTCCTCGGTCGGCTCCAAGGCGCCAGTCATCAACGCAACAACCTCGGCCATGCTCCGGACCTTGGGGTCCACGACCGCCGCGCGCTTGCCCAGGCGGTGCACATGGATCCGGTCGGCAACCTCGAAGACGTGCGGCATGTCGTGGCTGATGAGGATCACGGGCAGGCCGCGTTCCCGGATCTGGCGGATGAGGTCCATGACCATCCCCGATTCCTTGACGCCGAGGGCTGCGGTGGGCTCGTCCATGATGATGACGCGTTTGCCGAAGGCCGCGGACCGGACCACCGCCACCCCTTGCCGCTGACCGCCCGACAGGGTTTCAACAGCCTGGGTTGCCGACTTGACGCCGATCTTCAGATCGGAAAGGTGGCGCATCGATTCAGACCGCATGTGGGGCTTGTCGAGTTGGCGCAACACGGTGCCCATGAAGCCCTTCTTGCGCACCTCGCGGCCAAGAAAAACGTTGCTGGCAATGTCCAGGGCCGGGATTACGGCCAGATCCTGGTACACCGTCTCGATGCCGCGGTGCCGGGCATCTAGCGTCGTCTTGAACCGGACCGTTTCGCCGTCCATCTTGATCTCGCCGGAATCGGGCACGAGTGCCCCGGAGAGCGCTTTGATCAGGCTGGACTTTCCGGCTCCGTTGTCGCCGATGACGGCAAGCACTTCGCCGGCGCGCAACTCAAATTCAGCACCGTTGATCGCGGTGACCGAGCCGTAGCGCTTGACCAGGTTGTGCGCTTCGAGCACGACTGTCTCCAAGTTGGTCATTGCGTCCTCCTGCGGGCAATCTGGTCAAAGGCAACGGCAAGGATGACCAGCACGCCGGTGGCGATGTTTTGGTAGAGGTTGTCGACGCCGATGAGGGTCAGGCCGTTGCGCAGAACACCCACAATCAACGTCCCGATCAGCGTTCCCACGACCGATCCACGGCCGCCAAAGAGGCTGGTCCCGCCAATGACGACGGCGGTGATCGTGTCCAGGTTGGCCGTTTGATATGCGTTGGGGTCCGCGTTCGGGATGCGGCCCAGTGCCGCCCAGGCCGCGATCATGGCGATCACCCCGGTCATGATGTACACCATGAGAAGGGTCCGGTTGATCTTGATGCCGGTGAAGCGGGCCGCCGTCGGATTGCCGCCCACGGCATACACGTGCTGGCCGCCCGCGGTCTGCCTTAAAACGTAGAAGCAGACAATGTAGACAATGACCAGCACCCCGACGCCCAGGGTAGTGCGCCACGCGCCGACACCGAAGTCCTGGCCGAAGAAGGTCAGAAGCGGGGAGGTCACCGGGTAGGTGGCGGAACCGGCATACAGCTGGCTGGCGGCGGCCACCGCCGTGAAGGTTCCCAATGTCACGATGAAGGGCGGCAGGCGGAGGAACGACACCAGGGAGCCGTTGACCGCCCCGATGGCGACGCAGACCACCAGGGCGATGAGCAGTGCACCCACCCCGCCTGCACTTTCAACGGTCTTGGCCATCACGATGGTTCCAAGAACGGCGATTGCACCGATGGAAAGGTCAATGCCTGCCGTAAGGATCACGATTGTCTGGGCCACGGCCAGGATGCCGATCACAATCGACTGCTGGCCAATCAAGGACAAATTGTAGGGAGTGAGGAATCGGGGCGACCCAATGGAGAACACGATGACGGCGAGGATGAGTGCAGCCAGGGGCCCAACGAGGGGCTGCCGTGCAACCCACGTCCAGTCCCGGTGGGACCGGGGAGGCGCGGGGCTGATGGAGTCGGTGGTGGTAGTAGTCATGAATTACCTTCCTTGTGCCTATCCCCAGCAGTTCTGCAAGCCCCAAGCCGTGTCCTTGGAGTCAAGTCCGGTGACAGGCTGGTCGGTGATCAGCTGTGCCCCGGTGTCATTGAAGCCACTCGGCTTGGTGCCGTCCTGGGCGAACTTGACCACCGCGTCCACTCCCAGCTGGGCCATCTTGGCAGGGAACTGCATGACGGTCGCGCCGATCTTGCCTGCCTTGACGTTCTGCACGCCGGTGCAGCTGCCGTCGATCGATGCCATGGTGATCTGCTTGGTCTTGCCGGCAGCGGAAATTGCCTGGAATCCGCCTGCAGCGGCTGGCTCATTGATCGTGTAAACCGCATTGGCATCGGGAACGCGCTGAAGCAGGTTTTCCATGGCAGTCTGGGCCTTGGTCTGGTCGCCGTTGGTGTTCTCCATGCCTGCGATCTCCGAGGATCCGGCAGCAATGCCCATGCCCTCCAGGAAGCCGTTGTGGCGGAAGTCGTCCACCGTGCCGCCGGGGGTGCCGTCAAGCATCAGCAGCTTGGGCGTCTTGCTGCCCAGCGTGCCCTTGACCCACTTGCCTTGGAACACTCCGGCCTGCTTGTTGTCCGTGGCAAACGTTGCGTCCACCGCGTTGGCGGGGTCCGTTGCGGTATCCAGCGCAATAACGACGACGCCGGCATCCCGGGCCTGCTTGATTGCGGAAAGAATGCCAGTGGAAGAGTTGGGCGTGATCAGGATGCCCTTGACTCCCTGGCTGACCAGGTTCTCAATCGCGGTCACCTGGCCTTCGTTGTCGCCGTCGAACTTGCCGGCGAGGGCAATCAGATCGGCGCCCTTCTTGGCTGCTTCCGCCTTGGCCGCCTCGCGCAACTTCACAAAGTATGGGTTCGTGTCTGTCTTGGTGATGAGGCCAACCTTGACGTTGGCCGTTCCGCCGCTGTTTGTGGATCCGGAGGTCCCGGAGCCGCCGCAAGCCGTGGCGGTAAGGGCAAGGGCGCCTGCCAATACGAGGGCGGACATGGACCGTCGCATCCCGGCGCGGTGGGTGATTTTCTTGAAACTGCTGGTGTTCGTCATCTGGACTCCTTCGACCAGTGAGGCAGGGGTCTGCCGTCGAGTGGCTCCACTGTAAGCCCCTCGCAAACGCTTGCGCAAGCGTTTGAATTAAAATAATGTGAGTGGTGCCACATACTGAGCAACGCCAATTTCAGGAGGATCCTTGGGTACCATGGCCGATGTCGCCCGGGAGGCCGGAGTCTCGATCAGCACTGTCTCGCATGTGCTCAATGAGACGCGCGCGGTCAGCCCGGACACTAGGCAGCGCGTGCTGGATGCCATGGTTTCCACGCGCTTTCGGCGCAATGCGCTGGCGACGGCACTCGTCACCTCGCGCACGCACACCATCGGCCTGTCCATTTCCGCCCTGCAGAATCCGTATTTCGCCAATCTGGTCCACAGCATCGAGAAACGCGCATCGGCCCGCGGCTACAGCCTGGTCATGGGCGACTCGCACGACGACGAGGCGGCCGAAGCGGCGCTTCTCGGAACGCTTCTGGACCGGCGGGTTGACGGCATGATTATTGCTCCGGCCCCGCAAAGTGAAACCGCCAACATCCCACGCGTCCTCAACGACGGGACGCCGGTGGTCCTCATCGACCGGCATGCTGATGTGGACTGTGACCAGGTGGCCCCGGACAACGTCGAACCGACGCGGCTTATCACCAGACACCTGGTCGAGCGAGGGCACACCCATATCGCCGCGGTCACCGGGCTGGCGGGAATCCAGTCCACCGACGAACGGATCCGCGGATATGAATCGGCCATTTCGAGTGCCGATCCGGCCGTGAGATCGACGATGGTCGCAGGCAATTCCAAGGCCAAGGACGCCTACCGCGCGGTGCACAAAATCTTTGCCAACCCTTCCTCACGCCCCACGGCGCTTGTTGTCCTGAACAACGCCATGACCATTGGTTCCATGCAGGCGCTAAAGGACCTCGGGCTCACAGTGCCCGGCGACGTTGCCTTGGCCTGCTATGACGACTTTGAGTGGGCCGATGTCTTCGAACCTCAGCTCACCGCGATCGAACAGGACGTCAAGACGATGGGCAGAACCGCCGTCGACCTCTTGATTGACAGGATCGACGGACAAACCGGCCCACGCCAAGTCCTCCGTACGGAGACCATCTACCACCACCGGAATTCCTGCGGCTGCACCGACTGATCAAGGAGCCTGCCATGCCAATTGCCACCCCCGACGAATACGCGCAGATGCTGGACACCGCCAAGACGGAGCATTTTGCCTACCCGGCAATCAACGTCACATCGTCACAGACCCTCAACGTAGCCCTGCGCGGCTTCGCCGAGGCGGAGAGCGACGGAATCATCCAGGTGTCGGTGGGCACCGCGCAGTATCTCGCGGGGGCCGCGCGGAACCGGGCTGCGGGGTCGCTGGCCCTGGCGGCCTACGCCCATGAGGTGGCCAGGTACTACAAGGTTAAAATCGCCCTGCACACGGACCATTGCCCTGAAGCCAATCTCGATGACTGGGTCCTGCCACTGCTGGAACATTCCATCCAGCGGGTTCAAGGTGGACAACTGCCGCTCTACCAATCCCACATGTGGGACGGTTCGGCCCTCCCGCTGGGAAAAAACCTGCAGATCGCCCGCCGCCTGCTGGGGCTCTCGCAGCAGGCGCGGACCATTCTGGAGGTTGAGGTGGGCGTGGTGGGAGGCGAAGAGGACGGCATTGTCGGTTCCGTGGACGAGAAGCTGTACACGACCGTTGGCGATGCCGGCCGGCTCGTTGAGGCACTCGGAACGGGTGGCAACGGCCGGTATCTGTCCGCGCTGACGTTTGGAAACGTCCATGGCGCGTACAAGCCGGGGAAGGTGAAGCTCCGCCCGGCCCTCCTGGGCGAGATCCAGGCGGCACTCTCACAACAAACAGGCGTTGACCGGCCGCTGGACCTGGTGTTCCACGGCGGCTCCGGCTCAACGCCCCAGGAAATCAGCGACGCTGTGGGCCACGGCGTCGTGAAGATGAACATCGACACCGACACCCAATACGCGTTCACCCGGTCCATTGCCGGCTACATGCTGTCTCGTTACGACGAAGTCCTAAAGGTTGACGGGGAAGTGGGCTTGAAAAAGTCCTACGACCCGAGGTCCTGGGGCACGCCGGCCGAGCAGTCCATGGCGGACCGCGTCGTTGAAGCCGCACACCAACTTGGCTCGGCAGGCCGGCTCCTGACATAACCCCCGTGGTCGAGTCCCGGGAGATCCGGTGATCGAGCGTATCAGGACGGGTAGCCGGGCCCGGGGGCTCGACAGGCCGGATCACCCCTGCCGCCCGCGGCCGTGATGTTCAGTCTCCCGTGTCGGGACGGCCATGGTGGTAGTAATTGCGGAGCTTGGTTCGGGTGGGGTCGAGCTTGAAGCAGGGCGTAAACCAGGGCACGCCATTGATGAGTTCAACGCCCCAAAAGCCTCGATGGACCGCATGGTGGTGCACTTCACAAAGCAACGCCGCATTTGAAATGTTGGTCTCGCCGCCGTCCGCCCAGGGGGTGATGTGGTGGGCGTCGGTGGTCATGGCTGTCCTGGTGCAGTGGGGGAAGGAGCAGCCCTTGTCGCGGGCGATGAGGATTTTTCGTTGGGCGTTGGTGAATAGCCGCTGTGTGCGGCCGACGTTGAGGATGTCCTGTCCGTTGCCCAGGATCATGGTGGTGACGTCCGCGTCGCAGAGTTCTGTGCTGAAGAGGGCCAGGGGTTGGGGTCCGCTGTAGGGCAGGAAGGCGATGCCGCCGGGTTGGCCGCACTTGGTGCGGCGCTGGAGCTCGGTTTCGGTGGTGGAGATGAACAGCTGGGGTTTTAGCCCGCCGTTCATGGGGAGCTTGCCGGTGCGGGCGGCGAGCTTGATGCCTTCGATGGTGCCGTCGAGGAGCTTTTGGGCGCGGGTGCGCCGGTCTGCCACGACCGGGTTGGTGCAGGCGGGGTCGATCGGGTCCAGTCCGGGAAGTTCCTCGTCGGAGCCGGGCTCCGGCACCTGGATCCCGTTGACCAGGTGTGGCCACGGCGCCGGAGTTTCCCCGACGCCTGGGTTGTCGGCAATGTCGGGCTCCGGCGGTCGGGCTTGGGCTGTTCGGCTTTCCTGGGCGGGCGGTTCTGCTGGTGCCGGCGTTTGTGTTTCAGCCCGTGGCCCCTGGGCCCAGTCGGGGATCGGGCCCTGGCCCGGCGGCGGCCACCGTCCCCCACTTCCGCCCGGTTCTTCCTCGGCCTGGTCGCCGGTCCCGTCTTGGTCGCGGAGCCGGTCCGGGTCGCCGGGCCCGTCCTGACTTGCAAGGTCATCGCCCGGGGTAAGGAAGCCATCCAAGTCCATCTGCCCGGGAATCGCGTCATCCCCGGCGCGGGTCGAACCCGTTCCGGCATTGATGCCGCCACCGGAGCCTTTCGTTGTTGCTGTGTCTTCACCGCCGGTGTTGACCAGGTTGAGGTCGGAATTGAGATCGGTGCGTTGCCTGGGGTTTGCTGCCGAACCGGTCCCAGCCATCCAGACCTCGTACTGGGGCACGGTGGCCCAACCCTCGAAATGGACCAGGCCGCGGCGTGGCTGGCGGAAAGTGATGCCCTGCTTGGCCACCAGTTCCCCTTCAGTGGGTTGTTGCCCGTCGGGGTCCAGGGTGTTCACCGTACGCAAGCCGACCCGGGCCAGGGAGTCCGGGTCCATGGTGCGGGCGTAGCCGGTCAGGGTTTCCTCAACCTTACAAGCCGTTTCATCGGTGATCCGGCCGGCGTCGGCCAGGTGGCGGGCCTCCTCGGTGTAGCGCGAGGCAGTCAGGGCGCGCTCGGCGGAGAGTTCCCCGCCAAAAAATGCTGCCGCTGTCACCGGCTGCGCCGCGGGGGCCGTCACCATGGTCGCCTCGTCCGTGGCAGGCAGGAACCGCTCGGCCAGGCGCAGCCGCCGCGCCGCTTCGCTCCGGCCCAGCTTCAGGCTCGTGCCCAACAGGTCTCCAGGGAGCTTGACACCGTCAAAACGTCCCGCCCGCACCCGCCCCGCCAGGTTCCCGGCTATCTGGACCTGCAAAGCGGCCAGGAATCCGCCCAGATGCTCCAGCTCCTGCGCCCAGGACACGGCCTGCGCATCGCTGAGGGAGTCAACGTCCATGCCCAGCGGGGCTGTGGGACGCCCGTCGGCAATGGGCGGGCACGCATCCCGCGAAGCTGCCCCGGAAGCCTCGCCGGACGCGGTGAACGCGGTCGGGCCGGCACCCGAAGTGCCCGAGCCGGGGGTGGCGGTGGTGGAAGCCGCTTTGGCAGAGCGGGTGAGGGCCTCGGCCAGGGTGATCAGCCGGCGGACACGCACGCCAGCGCCCCTTCCCTCCTGTGTGGAACCGGGATTTCCCGGCATCCGTGCCGTTGCTTCCATACCCTCAACACTACGGCCTGCCACTGACAAAGTTTGATGATTGTTCGAATATGTGTACGAGTTCGGAGATGGACCTTCCTGTGGAGGGAGAAACGGCCAAATTGCTCCGTTCGAGGCCTCGTCCACCGGTCGCGGCAAGCTCGATCAGCCGCCGGCACCCAACGCTGGGGCCACCCCACAGGCAGGCGACTACTTGCACGTCAATGGTCGGAACCGCGCCGGAACCGCGCCGGAACCGCGCCGGAATCCAGGCGCTGGTATTCTCGAGTGGCTAAGCGAAAGGACACCACCATGGTTGACGGCAACGACGCCCTAAAGGGCCTGCTCATGCACGGATTAGGCGCCAGCGGCGAACAGGTGGCAGGCGTTTTCCGCAGCGCCCTGAATGCGGCCGCGGGCCTTCCCGGGGCCACCATCGAAATTGTCATCCAGGGCCCGGCCGTCACCGCGCTGGGCGCCGACGGCGGATTGGCCGGTCGGGTTGGTGAGGTCCTGCAACGCGGCGTTGCGGTCCTCGCCTGTGAAAACAGCATGCGGTCCGCGGCCGTGGACCGCGACAGCCTCCTGCCCGGAGTCACACCGGTCCCGTCCGCCGTCGTCCATCTCGCACAACGGCAGTGGGACGGCTGGGCCTACGTCCGCCTGTAGTGAGCCACGGCCCTTCGGGTCACACACCCGGCCTGCGGGCCCCGTTCGCCTCGCGGACGACCGCCCAGGCATCCGCCACCGGACCGATGTGCCCGAGCTTGTCGGGGTTGATGACGATACGGATCGCCTGGAGCTTCCCGTTGAGGACGTCAAGGGCCCAGGTGTTGAGCACCTTGTTGTCCCTGTCGCGGAAGATGGCGCCTGGCTGGCCGTTGACCGCGTGTTGCTCCACAGTCCCTCCAACCTCGATGAACAATGAGAATATCGAGGTAAGCGTCCGGGCAACCTTCCCTGCGCCAGAGATTCCCTTGCCCCTTGGGGAGCCTTGCCGCCGCTGTCACTGACCAACTGCACCTCAGCGGCGAGCAGTTCCTGCAGGCCTGCCAGATCGCCGTCCCGGAGTGCATCGAAGAAGCGGGCCGCCAGGGTGTCCCGTACCTTCCGGTCCGCGTCAAAGCGGGGCCGTTCGGCCTCCATGTGGCGCCGCGCCCGGACCGCGAGTGGGCGGCACGCGGCCTCGGATCTCTCAACCGTCGCGGCTATCTCGGGGAAGTCGAACGCGAACACCTCGCGCAGCACGAAGACTGCCCGCTCAAGCTGGCTGAGCCGCTCGAGCAGCAGCAGGGCCGCCATCGACACCGAATCGGCCAGCTCCTCCGCCCGGGCAGGATCGTCGTAGGGGTCGTTGACCAGCGGCTCGGGGAACCATTGCCCCACGTATGTCTCGCGCCGCACGCGGGCCGAGCGCAGGACGTCGATGGAGATCCGGGTGACCGCGGCCGAGAGGAAGGCCTTGACCGACGTCGGCAGCGTCGAGGAGGCGTCAAAGCGCAGCCACGTCTCCTGAACAGCGTCCTCGGCCTCGCCCACACTGCCCAGGATCCGGTAGGAGATCGCGAACAGCAGCGGACGCAGCGCCTCGAACTCCTGGACCCGGCTCACGCCAGCTCGTCCTTGAAGCCCTGGCGCCACGACGGGTAGCGCAGTTCCCAGCCGAGTTCGCGCTTCGCCTTGGCGTTGGAGAAGCCGCGCCCCTCGGTCATCATAACCGCCATGTCCCCGGCCAGCAGCCTGGCCAGCCAGGCGGGGAGCCGCATGGGCCGTTTCGCGCCCGCACACTGCGCCAGATAAGGCAGCCACTCGCCGGCCGGGGGCCGGCTCGTCGTCGACGATGTTGAACACGCCCTGGGCCCGCTGTTCCACCGCCAGCACGGTGGCGCCCGCCGCATCGTCGAGATGCACCCACGAGTTGTAGCCGGTGCCGCCCCCGACGAGCGGATACTGCCGCTTGCGCACAAGCGTGACCTGGTCCTCGATGGCGCCGGGCCCGTACAGGCTGCCGTACCGCAGCACCGTGCCGCCAGCCTTAACCATCACATCCTCGAGGTGGTGGATCGCGTCCCTCACCCCGGGCGCGCCGGCCAGGTCCGGGTCCAGAGGGTCCTCCCCGGTGTTGACCCATCCGCCCGTGCGGACTGCGTTGAAGGCGCCAAAGCCCTGCGCCACTACGTGGGACACGCCGGCCGCCTCCGCTGCGGCGAGCAGGTGGTCCGTCCCTTCGGTGCGCAGCCGGTTGGTGGCGGCGAAGAACCGGTCGGGATGCCTCAAGTCGGGCTTTCCCGCATGTGCTGCGGAGAGCCCCGTCATCTGGTGCACAATCACGTCGGGCCGAGCCCTGGCGACCGCTTCGCCAACCGACACAGCATCCAGCCCGTCCATCACCACCGCCTCGGCGCCCAACTGTTGCAGCAACGCCAACTTGTCCGACGACGTCGTCGTCGCCGTGACCTGGTGGCCCCGGGCCAGAAGCTGCGGCACCAGCCGCCGCCCCACAACCCCGGTCCCGCCTGCCAAGAAAACCCGCATGACCATCACCTTCCTAACTTTAGAGACTGTTATAAAGCTAAGACGAGACAGCCCCGCCATCTGTGACATGGTGCCGGCCCTACCGGACCCCTTCGAATGAGGCCTACCATGATCTTGCTGCAAGGCCGCAGTGGGCCGCTCCGCCGGATCACTGCCGTTACATGTGTCGGGCCGAAGCCGGCGGCCTGCACCGTACTGCATCGAAGGAGATCAATTGGCTGACGCAGGCGACGCACAACAGGCCGGGAACGAGTCCCTCAAGGCGATGGTCGAGCGCAGCCGGTTCGGAGTGGACGGGCGGCGCAGGCCTCCGGAGACGGATGAAAACCGCCCGCCGATTTCCAGCGGTGAGCTGAGCCGCGGCCCCACCGAGCTTGTTGAGGACCGCAACCCCCGGGTCAACTGGCGCGTCTTTATCATCTCTGCCGTCATCATTCTCGCCTTCTCCGTCTGGGCCATGGCCATGCCAGCCCAGGCCAGGGACATCATGCATTCGGTCGTCACGTGGATCGCCACGAACCTCGGCTGGTACTACGTCCTCACCATCACCCTGGTCATCGTGTTTGTCCTGTGGGTGGCGCTCTCCAAGGAGGGCAGTGTCCGCCTGGGCCCCGACCATTCACGGCCCCAGTACAACCTCTTCACCTGGGTGGCGATGCTCTTCGCCGCCGGCGTGGGGATCGACATGCTCTTCTTCTCGGTGACTGGTCCAATCACCCAGTTTGTTTCACCTCCCTCCGGCACGCCCGAATCCGCCGCAGCCGCCCAGGACGCGGTTGTCTGGACCATGTTCCACTACGGCATTGCCGGTTGGTCCATCTATGCGCTCCTTGGCATGGCCATGGGGTATTTCGCGTACCGCTGGGGCATGCCGCTGTCCATCAGGGCCGCACTGTACCCGCTGCTGGGCAAGCGGGTGCGCGGGGCCACCGGCGACGTGATCGACATCTTTGCGCTCGTCGGCACCGTTTTCGGCGTGGCAACCTCGATGGGGATCGGCGTCATCTTGCTCAACGTCGGCATCGCCTGGCTCTTCGGCCTCCAGGAAGGGCTGGCACTGCAGATCTCCCTCGTGGCGGTCGACGTGATCATGACCGTGGCGGCCTGCACCTCCGGCGTGGACAAGGGCATCCGGTTGATCTCCGAGCTCAACCTCTGGGCCGCCGGGGCCATGATGCTCTACATCCTCGTCACCGGAAACACGTCCTTTTTGCTCAATGCCATGGTGGAGAACATCGGCCGTTTCATCGTTACGTTCCCCGAACGGACCCTGCAGACCTTCGCCTATGAATCCGGCGGCGCAGAATGGATGGCCGGCTGGACACTGTTCTTCTGGGCGTTTTGGCTGGCGTGGGGGCCGTTCGTGGGGCTCTTCCTGGCGCGCATCTCCCGGGGCCGGACGCTGCGCGAGTTCGTCATCGCGGCCATCACGGCACCGGTGCTCTGCGACTTCTTCATCGTCTCGATCTTCGGCAACAGCGCCCTCCGCGAGGTCCTGAACGGCAACAGGGCCTTTGCCGAGGAGGCCATCAAGAGCCCCGAACACGGCTGGTATTCGCTCCTGGAAATGTTCCCCGGTGCGCCCTTCCTCATTGGGCTGGCCACGCTGTCCGGCCTGCTGTTCTACCTCACCAGCGCCAACTCGGGGGCGATGGTGATGTCCAACTTCTCCTCCTCAATCCCGGACCCGTCAGTGGACGGGGCGAAGTGGCTGCGCATCTTCTGGGCCTTGGTCACCGCGGTCCTCACGGTGGCGATGCTCGTGGCCGGCGGGGTGACGACAATGGAGTACGCGACGCTCATTTTCGCCCTTCCGGTGACGATCATCGCCTACCTCGTCATGGCTTCCTTCTCGAAGGTGCTGCGAATGGAACGGGCGGAGCGTGAGGGGCAGGTGATGCGCAGGCGCTCGGTTGCCATGCACGGCGGCCAGACCCCGGAGAAGACCTGGCGCCAGCGGCTGGCGCGCATTCGCTCCTATCCGTCAAACAATGCCGTGGCGCAGTTCGTCGAGCGAATTGTGCAGCCGGCGCTCCAGGACGTGGCCAACGAGTTCAACGAGCTGGGCTACAACGCCGGGCTCACCACCGCGCCCAACGCCGAGACGGGCATTGATGAGCACACGCTCGTGGTCAACATGGAGGACCACCGCAATTTCCAGTACCAGGTGGCCGCGGTGGAGGCGCCGGTGCCCATGTTTGGCGGCCGCAGCATGTCCCGGGAGATTGACGTGTACTACCGCCTGGAGGTCTTCACGCAGACCGGCACGGAGGGCTACGACCTCATGGGACTGAGCCAGCAGCAGGTCATCAACGACGTCCTGGACCGGTACGAGGCGCATCTTTCATTCCTCAAGTACTCCAGCGACCATGACTACGCCTCGATGATCACGCCCCATGTGCCGCCGACGGAATCCCTGCCGAAGGTGCCCGAAACGGACGACGACGTCGAGCGCACCGAGGGGTAATCCCCGCGGGCGGTCGAAACGCAGGGACCCTGGCTGCCGGATCCACCACGTGGGAATCGTTGAATGTCTTGTCCGGTTTGGTTTCGCTGCTCACTGCGAGCTCCTTTTGGTGGGATGTCAAGGGAAATCCCTGAGGCGGCTTAGGAATGCGGCCAGCCGGTGTAGGACTCGGCCAGGTACTGCTGTCCGTACCGGGAGGAGGCAACGGTGTCGAGTTCGCCGAGCGCACGGCGGGCCATGAAGGGGTCGGCGTTCACCGGCGTGTGCAGCATGGAAGTCATCCAGTAGGAGAAGTTCTGCGCCTTCCATACGCGTCTGAGCGCCTTGTCGGAGTAGCCGCGCAGCAGGGCGTCGTTCTTGGTGGCGTAGAAAGAGTCAAGCGCCTCGAAGAGTACCAAGACGTCGGCGAAGGCCAGATTCAGGCCCTTGGCGCCTGTGGGCGGGACTGTGTGCCCGGCGTCGCCGATCAGGAACAGGCGGCCGTGGGAGAGCGGTTCGCGCACGAACGAGCGGAACTTCAGCACTGTCTTGTCAAAAATGTTTCCGGTTTTGAGCGTAAATCCGTCCGGTCCGTCGACGCGGCGCTGCAGCTCGCTCCAGATCCGGTCTTCGGACCAGTCGTCCACATTTTCGTTGGGGTCGCACTGGAAGTACATGCGCTGCACGGTCTCGCTGCGTTGGGAAATCAACGCAAAACCGTGCGGGGAGTTTGCGTAGATGAGTTCCCGGGCCGACTTTGGTGCTTTGGCGAGGATGCCGAACCAGGCAAAGGGGTACTCGATCTTGAAGTCCTGGCGGTTGGTGTCCGGAATCTGCCGGCGGCAGAAAGAGCGGGACCCGTCGGCACCGACCAGGATGTCGCAATGCACCTCTAACTCGGTGCCTGCGGCGTCGGTGAAACGGAACTTAGGGGTCTCGGTTTCCAGGTCCATGAGCGCGGTGACCTCGGAGGAGAAACGCACGTCGCCGCCGTCGCGCTTCCGGGCGGCAGCGAGGTCGACAAAGACCTCGTTTTGCGCATACAGGGTCACCGTGGCGCCCACAAGACCGGTGAAATCCAGCGGGTGGGACTCGCCATTGAAGCGCAGGTCGATGCCGCTGTGCTCGTATCCATCGGACAGCACGCGGCCCCCAACGCCCGATTCGACGAGCATTTTCACGGCCTGGGCCTCAAGGATGCCGGCGCGGTGGGTGTTGTGGATCGTCTCGTGGTCGCGCGCCTCAACGACGATGTTCTCGATGCCGTTCTTGGCAAGCAGGTGCGAGAGCATCAGGCCGGCGGGACCGCCGCCGACAATGCCAACCTTGGTCTTGAGGATGGTGCGCTGCGCAGTCATGGGGATCAGGTTCCTTCGGGCGGAGGTGTGGGGTGCCTGGAACAAGTGTGTGTGCTAGACCACCACATAAGCCCGGTAATTCTCATTGAATAAGAATAGCTGGCGGGCGGCGGGCAACGGCTTGTATTGCCTGCGTCGTTTCGGCCGGGCCGATGGCTTGACGCTCCGCTGACTTACGATGCCGGCATGGCGGGGGGTGCGGAATCGCACCACGCGGCCAGCCCGCCGCCGTGCTTGAAATGGCTCGTTACTACGCCGCCCGCAACTGTATCCCGGTACGGTCGCGTTAAGTGTTGCCCGGTTTCACGGCAGGAACACGCTCATCCTCCACCGGCCTGACGCGCCGCGGCCCGGAGGCGGCAGGTGCCGGACCGCGGGCCTGATTACCTGTCGCCGCGTTCCCCTCCCGGCGCTTCATGGGGGTCGGCAGGTCCATCTTTCCCCTTTCCGGACAGCACGGCAGCGCAGCACAATGGAAGACGAGGGGCAGCTGAAGGGAAGGAGCGGGACATGACTGAAACACAGGCAACACCCCTCGACCGCCGGTCCGTCGGGCTGTCGGCCGGTGCCGAAATCGAACCCTGGCGGGACGGCAGGCTGGCGTAAAAAGGAAGGGTGAGCCGCACCCTGCCGTCCGTGGGGATGGTTTGGATCGTGTGCGCCCGAACGGGAACGCAAAAACTGGTGGACCTGGCGGCCTCCGACATTGTCAGCTGCGCGGACGTGTGCGGACGCCGCAGCGGCGTGGAGGTGTGCGGAAGCCGGGGCAGGCGGCTGAATGCGTGCCTGGCTGCGGGCCCGCCCTTCGGAATTATGTTCAAAGGCGCGGCTGGCCTGCAACGGAAAACGACCGGACCCGCCATGGGTCCGGCCGTTTCCAGGTGGCTGGTTAGGCTGATGCGCCGCGCCCTGCGCCCCGAGCGGAATCCATCTCGGCGGTGATGGGTGAGGGCTTGAATCCCTTGAATGCCAGCCAGGCGCCGAGTGAGAACTCCCACGCCGCGACCGGCAGCGCGGAGAGTCCGGACCAGGCGGAGATCTGGTCGTTGACGCCGAGAATCGTGGCGAAGGTGGAGACGATAAGCAGCGGCGCTCCGATGAATCCCATGATGGGAAGGGCGCGCGGCACCAGGCGGGACTTGTACATCAGTGTGCCCAGCATGAGGGCGTTGGCCGCCGGCATCAGGTTTTGGGCCATGAAGAACCAGTTGTGCATCGACACCAGTGCCTGGCCGGTGGCCAAAGAGCCTGCCCCGCCGCCGGCCTGGCGCAGGGTCACCAGGGCCAGCAGGCAGACGACGCCCGCAAACATGGCTGCCGCTTCGAAGACCCGCGCTGCGACAACGCCCAGTGCGAGCCCCTCATTCTGCCGCTTGATCACCGGGAAGAGCGCCACGGCGGTGCCGATGCCGGCCAGGGCGACGATGATCTCCAGGATGCCGCCAATGATGATGGGCGCATCCGGGCCGGCGCCGGTGATGAAATTCGTCTCTGCCACCGGGCGGTAGAGGGCGAGGGTGGGGATGGAAACGAAGGTGAGCAGGTAGAGCGCGCCGGCGACCAGCGAGGTCTTCCTGCTTGAGCTCATCGGGGCGCGTCCTGTTGCCGTGGTGTGGTCGGTGATGGTCATGATGGTTGTCTCCTCATTGGATTGAGCACTGCAAGAATTGGATACTGCAAGGTTGGGTGGCGCCGGTCAGGGTGTGGTGGCGGGTGCCGGTGGATGGTCGGGGTTGACCGGCTTGACCGGCTTGACCGGCTTGACCGGCTTGACCGGCTTGACCGGCTTGACCGGGGTGAGCGAGACGAGCGGCAGCCCGGCGTCGCGCACTTTTTGCAGCAGTCCGTGAAGGGCGGCCTGGTCGGCAACGCGGCCGCGGATCGCCGTGGTGCCGTCGCTGTTGTTGGTGAGCGTCAGGCCGTCAAACCAGGCTGACCAGCGGGGATCAAGGTGGCCCTGAAGGCGAATTTCGTACCATCCGGCGTCGTGGCGGGCGGCTGGTTTCGGCTTGCCCATGATGCTCCTTTCGCCGTGGCGGGCGGCTGGATCGGTGCCAAGGTGGTTGGCATTCCCTGATGTGATCCAAATGTAGGAGCAGTGATGATGAGCGGGCATCACCATTTATGGTGATTGACGTGGTGGTTCTGCTGCGCTCCGTTCACCGCTTTCGAGTGCGACGGCGGCCTGCCGGGACTTGCGCTATCCCTTGCGTGAGAGCAGATTCAGTTCGCCGGCGCGCCGGAGCGCGGCCTGCCGGCTGTTGACGCCGAGCTTGGCATAGATGTGGCTGGTGTGCGTGCGCACGGTGTTCAGGGACACCATGAGCTCACGGGCAATGTTCGGGCCGTCCAGGTCCGTTGCCAGCAGCCGGAGCACGTCCAGCTCCCGTTCGCTCAATGGCTCAATCAGGCCGGTTTGAGCCGGAGCCATGAGGGCGCCCGCGGCGGCCCGGAGCCGGCGGGCGTAGGCCGGGGTCATACCTTGCTTGGCTGCCGTGCCCAGCAGGGATGCCATGGGGGCTCCCTCGTTGGCGAAGAGGCGGACGTAACCCTCCGGCTCGGCCAGCGCCAGCGCCCGCTGCAGGGAAGCGAGCGCTGCCGGGATGTCGCCGCCTGCCCGCTGCGCCAGCGAGCGCAGCACCAGGATTTCCATGGTGCTTCCCGTCCTCCGCCCTGCGTCCGCTGCCGCCAGGAGTCGTTCGAGAAGCGCAGCTGCATCGTCCAGGGCACCGGGCGTCCCTTCCGTGGCATGGCGGGCAAGGAGCAGCCTGGCCAAGGTGATGTGCTCGAATTCGCGCAGGTAGCTCGGCTCGTCATCGGCCGTGATGCCGACCTCGCGAACCCAGCCAAACGCCTCGCCCAGCAGGCCCTGGCCGGCCAGGACCCGCGCCCTCAGGGCAGGGATCGGCCGCACCTGCGGGAAGAAGTCGCTGATGTACACCCGGCCGGCTTCATCGAGCAGTTCAAGGGCGCCGCGCGGATCACCCTCGGCAGCCCTGATTCCGGCCATTGCCACCTGCCAGCGGTACGGGTTCTGCGGCAGGCCCAGGTGCTCGCCCAGCTCCCGGCTCCGCTGCAGTTCCGCTGTGGCTGCCGGGATGTCGTTGCGCTCAAGGTGGATTCCGCTCATGGCAACGTGCAGGTCCGCCGTTCCCCGCAGGACCAAGCCGTCCGGCCCCGACGCGTCCTCCATCGCCTGCCGGCAGGTGCGCATGGCATCGCTGAGGCGGCCTTGTGCCAGGCTGAGGTCGGTCAGCGCGACCGTGCACCCGAAGGTGTCCGCAATGTGGCCTGCCCGCTGCAGACCTGCCACGCACGTCTGGTAACCCCGGATGCCGGATTCCAAGTCGCCGCCGGTCCAGGCCGCGAGGCCCAACAGGCCCGATGCTGCGGCCCGGCCAAGGTGGTCGTCCAGGGGCGATGCGTCGAGGGCCCGGCTTGCGTGCCGTGCCGCGCCGGTCAGGTTGCCCCGCGTCAGGGCCAGGGCGGCGCGGTAGAGGTCAATGGCTGCCGGGAGGCGGTGGAATTCCTCCTCATCCACCACCACCATGGCCGGAGCCGGCGGACGTCCCTTGCTGCCTCCTGCCGCCGGGCCCAGCCACCGCTCGGCGTCCAGCAGCCGTTCCTCGACACCGGTGGTCTCGCCGGCAGCGAGCAATGCCCCGGCCATGCTGACGCTGAGGACGGGACGGGTACCGAACAATTCCTCCGGGAGCAGCTTGAGCCAGGACAGCAGGGAGGACTCGCTTCTGCTCCGGCGCATGGCCGGCACCGCGCGTTCCATTAGATCGGCCGCCCGTTCGAAATCCTCCGCTGCCAGGGCATGGAGGATTGCCGGGGCGGCTTCGCCGTTCTGCTCCCACCAAATGCTGGCCCTCCCGTGCAGCTGGGGAAGCTGGTCACGGTGTTCATCGAGCAGGCGTGCCCGCAAAACGTCGGCAAAGAGCTGGTGGTAGCGGTACCAGGTGCGGTGGGCATCCAGAGGTGTCAGGAACAGATTGCCTCGTTCCAGTGCGTCGAGCGTGGCCTGGCCCCCGGCCTGGCCGGTGACGGCGTCGCACAGGGGGCCGCCCAACCGCTCGAGGATGGAGGTCTGCAGCAAAAAGTCCCGGACGTCCCCGGGCAGGCCGCGCAGCACCTCTTCGGCGAGATAGTCGACGACGTAGCGGTCGTCCCCGGTGAAACCGGCGATGAACCCCGCCGCGTCCTCCCGCCCCTGGAGGGACAGCGCCGCCAGCTGAAGTGCGGCGATCCAGCCCTCCGTCCGCCCATCCAATGCTGCAATGTCGGCGGCGGCCAGTGTCAGGCCCATGACTTCGTTGAGATACTCCGCAGTTTCCCCGGGGGTGAAACGGAGGTCTGCCGCGCGGACCTCCACCAGGGCGCCGCGCCCGCGCAGGCGCGCGAGCGGCAGCGCGGGGTCTGCACGGCCGGCCACCACCACGTGGAATTGCGGCGGCAGGTTTTGGACCAGGAAGTCCATCCCTTCCTGCACGGACTGGGAGTGGATGACGTGGTAGTCGTCGAGCACCAGCACCAACTCGTCCGTGCTGGACGCCACGTCGTTGAGCAGCAGGGAAAGCAAGGACTCGATGGGCGGCGCCGGCGGCTGAAGCAGCGGCAGTGCCGTCGCGCCGATGCCGGGTGCTGCCCGCCCCAGCGCGGTGATCAGGTACGTCCAGAACACGACTGGATCGTTGTCGCGCGGGTCAAGCGAGAGCCACGCGGCGGGCCGTTCGTGTTCGGGACGGCTGGCAAGCCACTCCGTGAGCACCGTCGTCTTGCCAAATCCTGCCGGAGCCGAAACGAGCGTCAGGGCCGTTTCGCCGGCGCGGTCCAGGCGTTCGCGCAGTCTCGGGCGCGCCACCAGGGAGCGCCGCCGCCTCGGGACGATCAGCTTCGTCTCAAGCAGCGGGGCTGCCACGGCCGGTGTCCTTTGGTATCCACCGGGCGAGGGCCTCAAGGATGACGTTGAGCCCGATGTCGAATTCGTCGCCGAAGTCGTAGCCGGGCTGGAGCACGTGCTCGGCGGCGATCTCAACGAGGTGGGGGTAGTCGCCGGCGGAGAACAGTTCCACGATGGGTTCGGTGACCTCGGACGCCGTGTCGGCTCCGTTGAACGGGAGCGCGGCCTCCTGCAGGGCGAAGCCGTAAATGTAGCTGTCGAGCAGTGCATAGGCATGGGCCGTCAGCGCCACGGACAGTCCGGCGTTTCGGAGCACACCCAGGGTCGCATCATGGTGGCGCAGGGTCGCCGGCCCGGGCGCCGACCGGGACTCCAGCAGTCCGATCGCCCACGGGTGGCGTTGCAGCGCCTGACGGACAGAGCTGGCACGGCGCCGCATTTCCGACTGCCAGTGGCCATCGGTGGAGGGCATGTCGATCTCGCCAAAGACCATGTCGATGATGGCATCGAGGATTTCCCCCTTGTTGGCGACGTAGTAGTAGAGCGACATGGGCTTGACGTCCAGGGCCCGGGCCAGTGAGCGCATGGTCAGCGCGGCGATGCCGGACCCGTCGGCAATGGTGACGGCGGATTGGAGCACCCGTTCGCGGCTCAGTGGTACGCGGTCCAGGGCTGCCTCAGGAATTTCTTCTGCCGTCATGGGCCCAGACTATCGCATTTTCGTACACTGTACGTTATGCTCTCTTACTAAGTAAGGCTGGGAATTGCCGGAACCACCAACAACGAAAGGAAAAGTCATGGGAGGACAGTACGGGACCGAAGATTCACGGGCGGTGCACCCGTCAGTGGAGGGCGGGCTCATGCGGGCCGTGGTGCGGGACCGCTATGGCGATGCTGACGTCCTGCGACAGGAACGGATCAACCGGCCCGCGGTCAGGGACGACGAAGTGCTCGTGCGGGTCCACGCCGCCGGCCTGGACCGCGGAACCTGGCACATGATGACGGGCCGGCCGTATCTCATGCGCCTCTTCACGGGGCTGCGCAGGCCCCGGAACCCCGTGGCGGGCCTTGATCTTGCCGGCACGGTCGCCGCCGTGGGCGCGGCCGTGACCCGGTTCCGGGTGGGGGAGGAGGTGTTCGGATTTGGCAGCGGCTCCTTCGCCGAATACACCACGGCCCGCGAGGACAAACTGGCCCTTAAGCCGCCAGGCCTGTCTTTCGAGGAGGCGGCGGTGGTTCCGGTCTCCGCGGTCACCGCCTTGCAGGGACTGCGCGACGCCGGACGGGTCCGGGCCGGGCAGAAGGTCCTGATCACCGGTGCCTCGGGCGGCGTGGGCAGCTACGCCGTCCAGCTGGCCAAGGCGTTTGGCGCCGACGTCACCGGCGTCTGCAGCACGTCAAAACTGGACCTGGTGCGTTCCCTTGGCGCCGACCACACCATTGACTACTCCCGGGACGACTTTGCCGACGGCAGTCGGCACTACGACCTCATCCTCGACTTCGCAGGGAACCCTTCCCTGTCCCTGCTCCGCAAGGCGCTCTCGGCAACCGGGACCGCCGTCGTCGGGGGCGGGGAGCACGGCGGCAGGCTGACCGGCATGGGCCGGCAGATGCGTGGGATGGCACTCTCACCGTTCATCTCGCAGCGGCTGACCATGGTCGCCGCCAAGCAGCGGGCCGCGGACCTTGAACTGCTCACGGAACTCATCGGAGCGGGAAAGGTGAGGCCGTGCCTGGAGCGGACCTTCCCGCTGGACCAGGCGCGGGACGCCATGCGCCATCTCGAGGCCGGGAAGGCGCGCGGAAAACTCGCCATCACCGTCCGGCGACCCCAATAGTCCACCGTCCTACGCGTTAACAGCTCGCCACACGCAGTCCAATGGCAGGCCCTTCATGCACGGCCACCCATCACGCAACACCCCATGAAAGCAGCAAGCCATGTCAACATCGACACCGTTTGAAACCCCTTCCAAGGCCGGTCCGCCGGCGGCCCGCAGGCCGGGGGTGTACATGTTCGCACTCGTTGCCGGCGTCCTCCTGGGCGCAACCTCGCTGGGGGCGCTGGGAACGGCCCTTCCCCTTCCCTGGGCGCCCGTCGGAATGACCCTTGGTGCAGCCCTGATCCTGTTCGGAGCCGCCGGACTTGGCGGGGGCATCAGCCCGGGCGCGCCGCCGGAGGCGGTCAGGACCGAAAAATGCGGCGTCCATGCCGGCTCAGCTGACCGGGCAGCTTGAGCCGGGACTCTCCCGGTGGAAGTGGCTGGTCAAGTGGTTCCTGGCCATTCCGCACTACGCGGTCTTGGCCGTTCTCTGGGTTGCCTTCCTGGTGGTGACCTTCGCCGCCGGCGTGGCCATCCTGTTCACCGGACGCTACCCGGCGGCGTTGTTTCAGTTCGCGGTCGGCGTGCTGCGCTGGAACTGGCGGGTGTCCTTTTACGCCTACGGGGTTCTGGGTACGGACGAGTACCCGCCATTCACGCTGGCCCGCACCGCCTACCCGGCCGACTTCTTCGTCGCCTGTCCGGAGAGCCTGTCCCATTGGCAGATCCTGCTGAAGTCCTGGCTCTTCGCACTGCCGCAGCTGCTCGTTGTTTCGCTGCTGACCGGCGGTGCATGGGCGTCCGCGTCCGCCTCGGGCATCTCGCTGGTGGGCGTTCTGGTCCTGGTGGCCGCCGTCGTCCTGCTCTTCACGGGGGTGTACCGCGTGGGGGTGTTCAACCTGCTCATGGGCATCAACCGGTTGGCGCTGCGCACCATGGCCTATGTGGCGTTGATGACGGACAAGTATCCGCCGTTCCGCCTGGGCCAGGGGCCGTTCGATCCTCCCGCCGACGCGTTGAATCCGGGATCCGCCTGAGCCGGGCGGAATCGGCAGCAACGAAAGGCGTCAGGCAAAAGCGATGGGAGCAATGACATGAAGCAGCAGCAGGCAGGTTCGATGGCAGGGCGGACCGTGCTGGTCACCGGGGCGAGCGATGGGATCGGGCGGGCAACCGCCGTCGGACTGGCCCGGATGGGTGCGCACGTGGCCATTGTGGGGCGGGATCCGGGACGCATTGAGGGGGCAGCCCGGGAGATCCGCGCCGCCGACGGCGGGGCGGTGGATGGGTTCGTCTCGGAGCTGTCCTCCCAGTCGGAGGTGCGGCGCTTGGCGGGGGAGGTGCTGGCGGCGCTGCGGCGGATCGACGTCCTGGTCAACAATGCGGGCGGCTGCTGGGATACCCGGCACGTGAGCGCCGATGGGCTCGAACGCACCGTTGCGCTCAACCACCTGGCTCCGTTCCGACTGACAAACCTGCTGCTGGAGCGGACGCTGGCGGGAGGCACTGCCCGTGTGGTCACGGTGGCGTCGAACGCGCAGGCGCTGGGGAGGATCGACTTTGGCGACTTGCAGGGCGAACGCGCCTACTCGGGGGCGCGGGCCTACAACCAGTCCAAGCTGGCCAATGTGATGTTCAGCCATGAACTCGCCAGGAGGCTCACGGGCAGCCGGGTTACGGCCAACGCCCTGCACCCCGGCGTGGTGAACACGCGGTTCGGGGCCGAGGACCCGGGCGCCATCCAACGTGTGCTTATTCCCTTCCTGCGGCCCTTCATGAAGTCCCCGGCCAGGGGTGCCGCCACCTCCATCCTCGTGTCATCCGCGCCCGGGCTGGAGGGGGTGACGGGCTGCTGCTTTGCCAACGGGAAGGCCGGCAAGTCCGCCCCGCGCTCCGATGACCGGGTGGCTGCGGCGCGTCTCTGGCAGGTCAGCGCCGAGCTGGTCGGCCTGGGCACGCCTGCCTGGGACGCTAAACGGCGGTGACGGCCGGGCGCCGGCGTTGGACCACCCGGCGCCCGGCCAGGCCGAGAACCATGACGGCGGCGGCGGGCACCAGCGGCAGCGACCCTCCCGGGCCCCGCAGCGTCCCGACGAGGACGCGCCCGGCAAGGTCCGCCATTTCCGCCGCGTGGTAGGCGTGGACGCGGCTTCCCGCGGTGGCGCTGACGGACGCGAACATGGCGGGCCCGAGCCACAGGATGAGCAGGCTGGCGGCCGCTTCGGCCCGCCGCCCTACCGGTTGCCGAACTCCACCCGGACGGCGTCGTTGTCCGGAAGGACGACGACGGTGCCGCGGGCCAGCGTCCAGCCGTCGGGAAGCAGGAAGAAGCGCCCGCCGCTGACCACCAGCAGGTGCAGGCCGGTGTATCTATATACGGGGGCCGACGCCGCACCCAGCCGGGTCTGCTTCACGCCGGGAGCGCCGATGGACAGATCGGCATGGCTGTACACGTCCGCCCGCGGCAGCGACGGCAGCTGTGCCTCGATGTCGGCCGCCAGGCCACGCCCCACCACCTGGGCAAAATCCGAGACGCCCCAGAACAGCAGCACCGTCACGAGCGTGAACACAAACGTTGTCTCCAGGGCCCGGTGCTGCACCACCAGCCTGCCGGCCGGCCGGGGTCCGCGCCCCAGCGTGAGGCGGTGCAGGCGCACGCCCCACTCGGCCAGCAGGACGCCGGCGGCCATCAGAAAGGGTACCGCCAAAAATGCCCCCTGGGGGAGGACCACCGCCAGCAGCCAGCAAGCTGCGGCAAGGCAGATGCCGCCGATGGCCGCTGCGGCGGACAGCCGGGCCGCCAGGCGGCCCCGCCGGCCCGGTCGAAGCTGGCTGCGCACCCAGTCGTCGGCGGCCAGCCATACGAGTCCGGCAATCAAGAGGGATACCAGAGGAAAGAAGAGGGACCGGATGCCCCTCAGGGCGTAATCCTGGACGGTGTAGCCAAACAGGCTGACGTCCAGGCCCATGGCCCGTGCCTGGGCATCGGAGCGGGCCCAGCCGAAGTACACGAGCAGTGCCGTGGCCACGGTGACGGGAGGGCCAATGGAGGAGATGATGGCCAGGGCTTTCGCCAGCGGCGTCCGGACATCGGCATCCGGCGCCGCGGCGGTGGCGGCTGCGCCGCCCGGGGAGGGAGTCCCCACGGAGCTGCTGCCCGGTGCTGGGGCGGAACCTCCCGCGGCGGGACCTCCCGCGGCAATTTCGCCGTCATCGGCAAGGACCGCCGGGTCCGCTTCGGTGTGGCCGGCGCCGGCCTGGCCGTCCATCAGCCGGCACCCCCGTCGACGGCCGTGGTGGTGCCTGGCGCCTCGGGTGCAGTGGAGACTGGTGGGGTGGCTGTGTCGTCGAGATACGTGAAAGTGAGCGAGCCGGGGAGCGCTCCGGAGCTTCCCTCAGCCGTGATTCGGACGGTGCCCGTGGCAGCGGCGGGCGGGATGACGATGTCCCACCGTCCCGGCTGGTCCGGATCCGCTTCGGCCGCCACGCGTTGCCCTCCCACCATGACCGCGACGACGTCAAGGAAACGGCCAGCCAGCTGGAAGCGGCCACCGGCCAATCCGCTCGAGGGGGTGGCTGTAGGCCCCTGGCCGTCCAGTGCGTCCAGCCCTGTCAGGCCCAGCGGGCAGGCCGTCCCGGACCCCACCTCGGGCGACGGCGCCGCCGCCGGGTTTTGTGAATGGAACGCCACCAATGCCGCCACGAGGTCGTAGGCGGCGCGGTCAAGGCAGTGGTCCTGCCCCGGCTGCTGCAGGGCGGCCAAGCCGGCTGCGGCTTCCGTCCACCCGGAAACCTGGCCCTGGTACACGGCCCGGCAGGCCGCCGTGGCGGCACTCCACAGCGCGAAGCCGTCGGGCGTGGTGGCGTTGCCGGCATCGACGGCGGCGGCCAGTCCGTCGCAGTCCTTGGCCTGAAGCAGCACATACCACTGGCTCTGCGGGGGATCGGCCGGATCGACGGGCCCCGGCGGCACCCACGCAAGCGTCCCGCCGTCGTGCTTCACGGGAGGGCTCCCCGGGACAATCCCGGTGGGGGCTGCGACGGTCTGCGCACCGTCTCCGGACGACGGCGGTGCGGCCGCGGGCGGTGACGCGCCACAGCCGCTGAGCGCCAGAACGGCAACGGCCGCCAAGGCGTATCCCCGCGTCCACGCACCTGCCCACCACCGCATGGTGACTCCTCACAAGCAACGCCGGTCCGCACCGGCAGCCACCGCCCGCTGCCCCCGCAAATGACGGGAAAATGTTTGAACCTTGGGACTCATTATCCTCACTCCGCAGGGGGTGGCAAGGATCAAGATTGGTGCGAATGTACGTTCGGAAGGCCGGGCGTACCTGTATGTTTAGTTGCAACGGGTGGCCCGGTGTGATCCAGCCGACAGGCAAAGTGGCCTGCGCTGCACGCACCAGGACACATGAGGACGCTTCATCTATCGCCGGACCCTAGACAAGAGGTTCGTCGTACGCAGCATTTTAGGTGCGTACGGAAACGTACCCACCGTCCGGCTCTTCGTCCGGCAGCAACAACAACTAAGGAATTCCCATGCGCCGCATCTACGCACTTCCCGCCGTCGCCGCCGTCGCCGCGCTCATGCTCACAGGCTGCGTTGACAACAGCGCGTCCTCCCCGGGCGGCGGCACTGCCGCGGCCACGGCGGACACCGTCACCGTCCAGAAGAATGACGCCATCGCAGCCTCACTGCCGGAGAAGATCAAGAGCGCCGGTGTCCTCAATGTGGGCATGGCCAACAATTACCCGCCCAACGAGTTCAAGGACGCCAACGGCAAGCCTGCCGGGTGGTCCGTGGACCTGACCAACGCCTTGGGCCAGGTCCTGGGCCTGAAGGTCAACTTCGACATCGGCACGTTCGACAACATCCTGCCGGCCATCAAGGGCGGCAAGGATGACATGGGCATGTCCTCCTTCACGGACACCACGGAGCGGGAAAAGCAGGCCGACTTTGTCAACTACTACTCAGCCGGTATCCAGTGGGCATCCCCGGCGGGCAAGACCGTTGACCCGAACAACGCGTGCGGCCTCAAGGTGGCAGTGCAGGCCACCACGTACGAGGACACCCATGAGGTTCCCGCCAAGTCCAAGGCGTGCACCGATGCCGGAAAGCCCGCCATCACCATCTTCAAGTACGACGCCCAGGACCAGGCAACCAACGCCCTTGCGGTGGGCCAGGTTGACGCCATGAGCGCCGACTCGCCCGTCACCCTGTATGCGATTTCCCAGACAAAAAAGAAGCTTCAGACCGCTGGCGACGCCTTCGAGGTAGCGCCCTACGGCATGCCGGTTGCCAAGGGTTCCGCCTTCACCCCGGTCCTGCAGAAAGCCCTGCAGTCCCTCATCGATGACGGGTCCTACACGAAGATCCTCACGAAGTGGGGCGTGGAGAGTGGCGGCGTGAAGACCGCTGCACTCAACGTTGCGGCGAAGGGTTAGCCGGTGACGAACGATCCGGAGCCGGATTTGGGGCCGCGCCCGGGGGCGCACGCCGCCGCCACCCGGGCGAATGATCCGCTGGCCGACGATCAGGAAGGGGAGGCAATCACGGCCATCCCGCTGCGCCACCCATGGCGGGTCCTCATTGCGGTGGTGCTGGTCCTGGCACTGGCCGTGTTTGTCATCGACGCGGCCCAGCGCGACGACTTCGGCTGGGCCGATGTCGGCAAGTATATTTTTGACAAACGGATCAGCCAGGCCGCGCTGGTCACGCTGCAGCTGACGCTCTATGCCATGGTCATTGCCATCGTCCTGGGGCTGTTGCTGGCCATCATGCGGCTGTCCCCAAACCCCGTCGTGAAGAGCGTCGCGTGGCTGTACATCTGGATCTTCCGCGGGACGCCGGTCTATGTGCAGTTGGTTTTCTGGGGAATCGTTTCGCTGATCTATCCGGTGCTCACCATTGGCATACCCTTCATGACACCGTGGATCTCCTTCCACAATGACATTTTCACCAACCTTTTCGTGACAGCGGTCATCGGTCTCGCGCTCAACGAGGCCGCCTACATGTCCGAGATCGTCCGTGCGGGACTGCTTTCGGTTGATGAGGGCCAGGAGGAAGCATCGCGGGCCCTGGCGATGTCGTGGGGCCAGACGATGCGTTTTGTGGTGGTGCCGCAGGCGATGCGCATCATCATCCCGCCCACCGGCAACGAGGTGATCTCGATGCTCAAGACCACCTCGCTCGTCGCGGCCATCCCGCTGAGCATCGATCTGTACGGGGTGTCGCGGGGCATCTCGGCGGTGACATTCACTCCGGTGCCGCTGCTGATTGTGGCCTCCCTGTGGTACCTGCTGTTCACCTCAATACTCATGGTGGGCCAGCACTTCATCGAAAAGCGGTTTGCCCGCGGTTCCGGACAGCGGAAGGCGGAGAAGTCCCTCCCACCGGTGGGGCCGGCGTCGGACATCACCAACATTCGCATGAACAACATTGAGGAGGGCAGGCAATGAGCGGGACACCCATGGTGCACGCGGACCGCGTGTCCAAGAGCTTCGGATCAAACCGCGTGCTCAAAAGCATTAGCCTGACCGTGAATTCCGGTGAGGTCCTGTGCCTGGTGGGACCCAGCGGGTCCGGCAAGTCAACGTTCCTGCGCTGCATCAACCACCTGGAACGCGTGGACGCCGGCCGCCTTTCCGTGGAGGGGCAGCTGGTGGGCTACCGCCAAAAGGCCGGGAAGCTGTATGAGCTCAGGCCCAAGGAAGCGGCCTTCCAGCGGCGCGAGATCGGCATGGTGTTCCAGCGCTTCAATCTCTTCCCCCACTTGACAGCCCTGGAGAACATCATTCAGGCGCCCATGCGGGTCAAGGGGGCGTCGAAGGCAAAGGCGAGCAAGCGTGCCGTTGAACTCATGGAACGCGTGGGCCTCGGCGACAAGGCAGGGCACTACCCGGCGCACTTGTCCGGTGGCCAGCAGCAGCGGGTGGCCATAGCCCGGGCCTTGGCGATGGATCCGAAACTGATGCTCTTTGACGAACCCACGAGTGCGCTGGACCCGGAGCTGGTGGGGGAGGTGCTGGATGTCATGAAGGAACTCGCCAGCACCGGCATGACCATGATTGTGGTGACACATGAGATGGGTTTTGCCCGGGAGGTGGCCGATTCGCTGGTCTTCATGGATGGCGGCGTGGTGGTGGAATCCGGCAACCCCCGCGAGGTGCTCGCCAACCCGCAGCACGAGCGCACCAAGGCCTTCCTGTCCAAGGTGCTCTGAACCCGCCGGGCCGCCATTCACCGGCATGATCCCGAAGATGCCCGGGAAGGCCGACGGCGGCGCGCCCACCGACGCCCGTTCCCCCGGTCAGGGCGGGTGGTCTTCCCCGTTGGACGCGGTTCGCTTTAGGCGGTGGGCCGAGGGCCGCCTGGCCCATGCCGCCGCTTAGACGAGCGGCCACGGGAAGTGCGTGCCGGTGAAGAACGAGGGCAGCACGCCTTGGCGCAGCAGGCGCTGCACCCGTCGGCGCAGTGCCGCAACCTCGGTGTCGTCCAGGAGCTCGGCGATCACGCCAGGCACGGTCACGGCGAGTGGGGCGATGTCCGCCAGCAGTGCCTCTGGAATGGGTTCGCCGGCAAACTCCCAGATCACGGTGCGCAGCTTGTATCCGGCCGAGAAGCACAGTCCGTGGTCAATTCCCCATACCCGGCCGTCAAAGTCCCGCAGCACATGGCCGCTCTTGCGGTCGGTGTTGTTGGCGATGCAATCGAACAGGGCGAGCTGCGCCAAGGCCGGGTGGATCTCGGGCGCGTCGTCATACAGCGTGAAGTAGTGCTCCCGCGCGTCGGCATTGATGAACCACTGCAGCGATCCGACACCCAGGGGCGGGTCTTCACGGACTACCGTGGGCGGCACGATGTCCCAGCCCAAGTGGTCGCTGAGCAGATAGGCTGCCCGTTCGCGCTGGTACAGCCCGGGTTCAAAGTCCGATAGCGGCCGTTCCCCGGCTTCGGGCTTGTAGACTGCCCACCCCGTGTCGTCCCCGTCCGAGACCTCGGCCAGAAACGCGGCGTTGCTGCTGTGCGGGATGCGGCCGATGAGCTCGACGCGCCCCTCAAGAAGCAGCTTCAGCTCCCGCGCGGGCACTGTCCATCCCGTTTCATGTGGCCCTCAGCCCGCCCAGGGGCTCCTGGGTCGAGTTCACCATGAGCACATCGGGCGGCCGGCCCTCAACCAGTGAAATGACGGAGACGGAGCCGGGACTGATGAAGATCCGCTGGAAGTGGTCCAGGGGAGTGCCCAGGGCATGGGCGACGGCGGCCTTGATCGGATCAGCGTGGGAAAAACAGGCGACGACGCCGCCCGGGTGGGCTGCGCAGCGTCCCTTGAGTGCCCCGACCATCCGGGCCTGCATTTCAGGGAAGCTCTCCCCTCCGGGGAAGCGGAAGGTTGACGGACTGTTCTGCACGGTCTGCCACTGCGGCAGCTTCGCGAGATCGGCAAGGGTGGCTCCGGTCCATTCGCCAAAGTCACACTCGAGCAGCCCGGCGTCGTCGTGCATCGCAAGCCCGGTGACGGCCGCCGCAGGCGCCGCGGTTTCGCGGGTGCGCTCCAGGGGGGAGGAATAGATGGCGTCCACGGCAAGGCCTTGGAGCCGTTCGGCAAGGCGTTCGGACTGGGCCCTGCCATGGTTGGACAGATGAAGTCCCGGAGTCCGGCCGGGCAGCACCATTCCCGTGGTGGGAGTCTCGCCGTGACGCACCAGCAGGAGGAGGGTGCGCGGGGGCGGAGGCGGCGCCGATGTTGTCTCAGTCATCATGCTCCAGCGTAGGTGCTTTTGGGGTTTTGCGCGCTGGAAACGTCAAAGTTGGATGCTGGATTCCCGGTGCATTCGGGATTACCGTTGAGGGGTGAGTGATCGCCCCGAAATCTTTACCCTTGGTGAATTGCGTGCCTCCGGCCATGTCCACAAGGACCTGCGCCGGGAGATTCGCGAGAATCTGCTCGCCGCGCTGGCGGCGAGCCGTGACCCGTGGCCTGGGATCTACGGTTTCAGCCGAACCGTCCTGCCCCAGCTGGAGCGGGCCTTGATCGCCGGCCACGACCTGGTCCTGCTGGGTGAGCGGGGGCAGGGCAAGACCCGGCTCCTGCGCACCTTGGCAGGGCTGCTGGATGAATGGTCGCCGGCGATCGAGGGATCGGAACTCAACGAGCATCCCTACGAACCCATTACGGAACAATCGAAGGCCCGTGTACTGACCGAAGCGGACCGGCTGCGTGTGACCTGGCGGCACCGCTCGGAACGCTATGTCGAGAAGCTCGCCACTCCAGACACCTCTGTCGCCGACCTGATCGGCGACGTCGACCCGATGCGGGTTGCCGAGGGCCGCCGGCTCGGTGACCCGGAAACCATCCACTACGGCCTGGTCCCGCGTTCCAACCGCGGCATCGTGGCCATCAACGAACTGCCGGACCTGGCCGAACGGATCCAGGTTGCGATGCTGAACGTGATGGAGGAACGGGACATCCAGATCCGCGGCTACGTGCTGCGGCTGCCGCTGGACGTGCTCGTCGTCGCATCGGCCAATCCCGAGGACTACACCAACCGCGGCCGGATCATCACGCCCCTCAAGGACCGTTTCGGCGCCGAAATCCGCACCCACTACCCCCTGGAGCTGGACGACGAGGTGGCCATCATCCGCCAGGAGGGGCGGCTGGCCGCCGACGTCCCGCCCGTCATTGTCGAGATCCTTGCCCGCTACACCAGGTCGCTGCGCCAGTCCCCGGCGATCAATCAAGGCTCCGGTGTTTCCGCCCGCTTCGCCATCGCTGGTGCCGAAACCGTGGCGGCGGCCGCGCTGCGCCGCTCCACCGTGCGCGGGGAGGCCAATGCCGTCTCGCGCATGGTCGATCTGGAAGCGGCGATGGAAGTGCTCACTGGAAAGCTCGAATTTGAATCGGGGGAGGAGGGGCGCGAGGAGGCCGTCCTGGACCACCTCCTGCGCATGGCTACGGCGGAAGCGGTACGGCTGCACTACCGCGGACTGGACTTTGGGCCCCTCGTGGCGGCGCTCGACGGCCACACCACCGTGACCACCGGGGATGAGGTCACCGCAAGGGAATTTCTGGACAGCCTCCCGTCCTTGAACGGAAGCGGTCTCTACGAGGAGATTGGCGCCCGGCTGAACGCAAAAAATGACGGACAGCGCGCCTCCGCCATCGAACTGGCCCTCGAGGGCCTCTTCCTTGCCCGCCGGATCTCCAAGGAGTCCGACGGCAGGGAAACCATCTACGGCTAGGCACCGGATCGGGGACAGGGACGCATCATGGGTATTCACAATGGGTCTTCCAGATACGGCCGGTACACCGGAGGACCGGACCCACTCGCCCCGCCGGTCGATCTGGCCGAGGCGCTGGACGCGATCGCCGAAGACGTCATGGGCGGCTATTCGCCGCGGCGTGCCCTGCAGGAGTTCCTGCGCCGCGGCACCCGCAACCGTGAGGGCCTCGACGAACTCGCCGGCCGCATCCAGCAGCGCAGGCACGAGCTGCTGGGCCGCCACCGGCTTGATGGCACGCTCGAGGAAGTGAAGAAGCTGCTGGACACTGCCGTCCTGGAGGAGCGCAAGCAGCTGACCCGCGACGCCATGATGGACAACACCGACCGCGCGTTCCGGGAAATGCAGCTGCAAAATCTGCCCGCTTCGACGGCGGCGGCAGTCAACGAACTCGCTTCGTACGACTGGCAGTCCGGCACGGCGCGGGAGGCCTACGAACGTATCAGGGACCTGCTCGGCCGCGAGGTCCTGGACCAGCGGTTCGCCGGCATGAAGGAGGCGCTGGAGAACGCCACGGATGAGGACCGCGCAGCCGTGAGCGAGATGCTCGGCGACCTCAACGAACTGCTCGAACGCCACCGGCACGGGGAGGACACCGACGCTGACTTCCAGGAGTTCATGGCACGGCACGGCCGCTTCTTCCCTGAAAACCCGCAATCCGTGGAGGAACTCATCGACGCCCTCGCGCGGCGCGCCGCAGCGGCGCAGCGGCTGCTGCAGTCGATGTCGCCGGAACAACGCGGGGAGCTGATGCGGCTGTCCGCCCAGGCCTTCGGATCGCCGGAGCTCACGGCCCGGCTCGATCAGCTGGACTCGAGCCTGCGCGCCCTCCGCCCCGGCGAGGACTGGACCGGATCCGAACAATTCGAGGGCCGGGAAGGGCTCGGCCTTGGCGACGGGACTGGCGTCCTTGCGGACCTCGCCGAGCTCGATGAGCTGGCCGAACAGCTCTCCCAGTCCCACAACGGGGCACATCTGGATGATGTGGACTTGGCGGCCCTCGCCCGCCAGCTCGGCGAGAACGCCGCCGTCTCCGCGCGCGACCTGGCCGAGATTGAGCGGGCCATGCACGACGGCGGCTATCTGCGCCGCAGTGCCGACGGCGAACTGCGGCTGTCCCCGCAGGCAGTGCGGCGGCTCGGGAAATCGCTGCTGCGGGACGCCGCCAGGCAACTGTCAGGGCGGCAGGGCAGCCGGGACACGCGGATGGCCGGTGCCGCCGGCGAGCAGACAGGTTCCAGCCGCGAATGGCAGTTCGGGGACGCCGAACCGTGGGATGTCACCGGCACCATCACCAATGCCATCCGCCGCACCATCGTCGATGGTGGTGACCCGGGCAGCGGCCTGCACCTGGCGGCGGGCGACATCGAAGTCACGGAAACGGAGGCCCGCACCCAGGCTGCCGTAGCCCTGCTCGTCGACGTGTCGTTCTCCATGGCCGCCGAAGGACGCTGGCTTCCGATGAAGCGCACGGCGCTGGCCCTGCACCAGCTCATCTCCACCCGCTTCCGCGGTGACCGGCTGGCCTTGATCACGTTCGGCCGCTACGCGCAGTCCATGGACATCGGTGAGTTCACGGCGTTGCCTCCCCTGCGGGACCAGGGCACCAACCTCCACCACGGCCTGCTGCTGGCCGGCCGCTTCTTCCGCCGGCACCCGACCATGGCGCATGTCCTGCTCATCGTCACCGACGGCGAACCCACCGCGCATCTGGCGGCGGGGGGCGAGTCGTTGTTCTCCTGGCCGCCAGCCGCCGAGACCATCCGCGCCACTGTCGCCGAACTTGACCGCCTCGGGCGGGCCGGCACGCAGGTGACGTTTTTCCGACTCGGTGACGAGCCCAGCCTCGAACGGTTCGTCCAGGGAATCGCGCGGCGCATCGGCGGCCGCGTCGTCGCGCCCGCCCCCGAGGATCTCGGCGGCGCCGTCGTGGGGGAGTACTTCCGGGCCCGCTTCAAGGCAAACCACGATGGCGGCACCGACCGGGTCCTTTAGCCCACCTTGGCCCGGTGGCCGGCAGTGACCCGTCCGGGCGCCGGGCACTGGGCCGTACAGGCCTGAATATCAGACAATGCGCCAGGGGCCTTTCCCACTGGGACTGCTGTGCCCGACTGCACAGCGGACTCGTCCGCCTGGCGACCAGTCACAGCAAGGCCCGCAACGCGATGTGAATGGAGTTATGGCCAGTCGCGGCAGCGAGGACAAGGAGATACCCGTCAGCGTCGGCGAAGGACATGCCGTGCTTATCCCAATAGGGATTGCGTGAGGGGACGCGGACGCCGCCTACGTTCTCGATCCGCGATATCGCGTCTTCGCCGATGGGGCCGCCGAGGTAGATCACCAGGAGGTCTTCAGCGGTTGGCGACGGTGGAAGGGTGTGGTCTTCGACTATTTCCAAGTGCCAGGCAGCCTCCGGCCAGCCAATGAATGCGAGCTTGTGCCCTGACGGTCCGTCCTCCTGGCCTCCTTGGGAGTGTCAATCCGACGCCATCGACCCAAAATCGGATGGCCGCTTCAATGCCATGGGTCGGGTGTGCCAAACGGAGGTGGTGCTGCGGCTCTGGTTTCATGGCGGAAGTCGACTGTTCCTTCATCGCGGGCACCGAGTTTCGGTCGACGGCGGACCGGTTGCCGCAGTGCGCTCCGGCGCGCTTTGGCTCGGCAAAGTGGTGCAGGACCGGCGGCTGCGTTGATGGAGTCATTGGAGCGATGACGTCTGCACTGTTGAGTATCTCGCACGGAATTGCGCCCGGGGGCGGAGCGACTATATCGCCCAGTATCGCAAGGAGAGCCGGACATGCCGGCTGAAGCCTGCGGGAGCCGGGAAGAACACCGCGCATGGGCTGCCGCCCGGCCAAACTCATGATCCGTTGATCCGGGTTTCGGCGGTGGCGGAGTCCTGGTCGACGGCATGGCCGGGGAACTCTCCCATTGCTCGCCGTTCCCCGCTTCCCGCACTATGGATTTTTGTCGGCATCCGGGTATATCGTTAGCTATCGTTTAGTATCGTTCGCGGTTGACTCAAGGAGAGCATGATGCATAATTCATTCCCGGCAGGCGGTTTTGGCGGCAGCAACATGGACGGCGTGTGGCAGGCCGTTGAGGAGTTGCGTTCAAGGTTTGACAAGCGCACGGGCACCCGGGCGGGCCGCGGCGAACTGCGCACTGCGGTGCTGGCCCTGCTCGCTGATCAGCCGATGCACGGCTACCAGATCATCCATGAAATCGAGGAGCGCAGCGGCGGCAGCTGGAAGCCCAGTGCAGGCTCCGTCTACCCCACGCTGCAGTTGCTGGCCGATGAGGGGCTCATCAGTGCCGAGGAATCAAACGGCCGCAAGATCTACTCGCTGACCGAGGCAGGCCGGGAGGAGGTTGCCGGTTCCAAGGAATCAGTGCCCTGGGACTCGACTGGACCGGAATCAGGAAAAGGGTTCGCGGCGCTGCCCAAGGCCGGCGTCGAGCTGGCACAGGCCGCGGCGCAAGTGGGCCGGACCGGTACTTCGAAGCAGGTGCAGGAAGCCGTGGCGGTACTGGATGAGGCACGCCGCCGGCTGTACTCCATTCTCGCCCAGGACTGACAGGGGTGACGTCGGTTCGACGCGACCGGGCAGACCCGGTGCCCGGCGCGGGGGACATCCGTGCCCGATACCGGCGCATCCTGCGCTTCGCCGCATGGCATCTCTCGGTGACCTGGTGGTTTGAGCTGTTCCTCCCCCGCATCGGGCTGGGCAGGATTGCCGAACGTACCCGGACAAAGAGGATGCGGCGCTTCGCGCAGCGCTTCCACGTGCTCGCCGTGGAGCTTGGCGGCCTGATGATCAAGGTCGGCCAGTTCATGTCGTCCAGGCTCGATGTGCTCCCGCCGGAAATCACCGCCGAACTCGAAGGGCTGCAGGACGAGGTGCCGCCAGTTCCGTTCCCTGCGATCCGGGCCCTTGCCGAGGCGGAGCTGGGTGCGCCGCTGGATACGGTGTTCGCCTCGGTCGAGGAGGCGCCCATCGCCGCCGCATCTCTCGGACAGGCACACCGGGCCAGGCTTCTTCCCGGCAATGCCGCCGACTCCGGGCTCAGCACCGTGGTGGTGAAAGTGCAGCGGCCGGGCATCGGTGCGATTGTCGACGTCGATCTGGCCGCGCTGCGCAAAGTGGGCGGCTGGCTCAGCCGCATCCGCATCGTGTCCAACCGTGCCGACGTGCCCGCCCTGATCAAAGAGTTCTCACAGACCAGCCTTGAAGAGATCGACTACCTGAACGAGGCGGCAAATTCAGAGCGCTTTGCCGCTGACTTCACCGCCGACGAGAGGGTGGCCGTGCCCGGCGTCGTATGGGAGCGGACCACCCGCCGGGTACTCACCCTCGAAGATGTCACGGCCATCAAGATCACGGATGCACAGGGGCTGCGTGCGGCGGGCATCGACCCGGCGCAGGTGGCCCCGGTTTTCGCTTCGGTCATGTTTGACCAGTTGTTCACGAACGGCTTTTTCCATGCCGATCCGCACCCCGGCAACATCTTTATCACACCGATTGCCGGTTCATCCGCAGAGCGTCCATGGAAGCTCACGTTCATCGACTTCGGCATGATGGGCGAAGTTCCGCCCAAGACGCGCAGCGGCCTGCGGAAGCTGCTGATCGCGGCCGCCTCGCGTGACGGCAAGGGTCTGGTGGCTGCCATCGGCGACATAGGTGTGCTGGTGCCGACGGCGGACACTGCGGCCCTTGAGCGGGCGATGACGCACCTTTTCGCCCGGTTTGGCGGGATGGGCTTTGCCCAGCTTCGCGACGTTGACCCGCGGGAGTTCCGTGATTTTGGGGTGGAGTTCGGTGACGTAGTCCGCTCGCTGCCGTTCCAGCTGCCGGAGAACTTCCTGCTCATCATCCGGGCGATGTCTCTGACATCGGGTGTGTGCAGCTCGCTGGACGCCCAGTTCAATCTGTGGGATTCGGTCGAGCCTTATGCGGCGCAACTGCTGCGCGACGAGCGCGGCAACATCGTCCAGGACGTGGCTGGGCAGGCGCTCGACGCCGCCGGGGTGGCCCTGCGTCTGCCGAAGCGCCTGGACGGGCTGATCACCCGAATCGAGGACGGCTCACTGTCGGTGGCCGTCCCGCGCCTTGAACGGCAGTTGGCCCGGCTCAATCGCACGGCACAGCGGGCAGGATCGACACTGGTATTCGGTGCCCTGCTCATCGCCGGTGCCGTGGTCCGGGCGGACGACACAGTGCTTGGCAGCGTGCTGATGATCGCATCCGTGGTGCCCTTGCTCTTCGGGCTGTGGGCGGGGCGCCGCCGCTGAGGGAAATTGTGAGAACTGGTGGCGGAGACCCGGCCGCGGGCGCAGTGCCCAGCCGGTGACATCCACTTCGCGAACGCTCTGCCTACGTCAGCTGGTGCGCATGCGGTTTGATTGGTTCGCCCCTGCTTGTTCCCGGACGATTGATTAAGTGGCAGCTGTGGCTACCATGAGCGCCAAGAGCTGGCCTCGAGAGTCTGGCCATGGCTGTCCAGGAGGCCGAATTTCCCCCGGTACTGCGCGGAGCACGGAAAAGGTCGTTCGCCCCTTCGCCCAGAAGCCGGCCCAGCCCACCGACGACATGCTCGTTGCCGACGTGTGGAACGGGACGCCCATCGAACCCTCCGCGCCGCCCCCGGCGCCTTCATGCACCATATTGCCATGCTGCAGAACGGCGGGGACCCCGTCACGACCACCATCTGGGGCGGGCACATCACCGACGAAGACTACAACGGAAGCTAAGGCGGGCGCGCCGACGGCCGCACACCCAAGGGGAGTGCCGCCGTCGCACTTTCCGGTAGGACTTATTTGCTGCCCTGGTGCTCCAGCGCGAAGTGGTCGGTATCGGGGGCGCCGTCGGACACCATCATCTGCAAACCTTCGTGGGAAGCGGCTGCATTGGTGGCAGCACGGGGGAACATGAGTGCTTCGTAGGCGGTGACGGCGCTGGGCAGATCGGGCTCACGGATTATTGCCTGGGCGAGGTCGGCACCGTCCAGCATGGCGGTGTTGGCGCCAAGGCCGGAGACGGGGGACATCAGGTGCGCGGCATCGCCCAGCAGGGTCACGCCGGCGCGGGTGGTCCATTGGGGCGGGACGGGGAGGGCGAAGAGGGGTCGGGAGAGGAACAGGTCATTGCATTCCTCGATGAGTCGCCGAAGTTCCGGCGACCAACCCTCAAACATCTCAAGCAGCGTGGCGCGAACGGCGCTGGCGTTGTCCAACTCCAGGCCGCGGCGCTCAAGCCAATCGGTGCCGTCGCGGAATGCGACGTAGGCACGGATGCGGTTTCCGGATTGGCGCTGGGCAACGATTCCCTTGTTGTCCTCCATGGCAAACATGCCGCCGCGTCCCACCAGCTTGGCGACTTCCGGGTGTTGTGCGTCAACATTGTCGAACTGGATTTCCACGAAGATGACTCCTTCGTGGAAAGGCTCCGCAGCTGAAACCAGTGGACGCACCTTGGACCACGCGCCGTCCGCGCCAATGACCAGGTCCACCATTTCCGAGGTGCCATCGCGGAAGAACAGTTCAAGCCGGCCATCGCCGCGTGGTTCGGTGCGGTCGAGGTTCGTCCCGTAGCGGACGGTACCCGGCTGCAGGGATCGCAGCAGCAGCTCGCGCAGATCGGCGCGGTCAATCTCCGGGGCGTCAGTTTCCCCCTCGGGGGAGTGATGTTCAAACAGGACGGTGCCGTCCTTGGCCAGTGAGCGCATGTCCTGCCCCTCGGGGCGGCTGATGGCCATGAATTCATCGAGCAGGCCTGCCGCGCGCAGGGCTTTCTGGCCCGTGTCGGTCTGCATGTCCAGGGTTCCACCCTGATCGCGGAAGCCAGGGGAAGGATCACGGTCATAAACGGTGACGGGAATGCCGGCCTGCTGGAGGATGCGGGCGGTTGTCAGGCCGCCGGGACCGGCGCCGATGATGCTGATGCGGGGTGTTTGTGATGTGGATGTCATGGGAAGTCTCCTCTGTGGAATGGTGTGGATGTCGTGCTGTTTCCATAAAATCATAACAACTCTACTTTCGCAACAACTCTTTTTGTAGAGCTGTGCGCTATGCTGTGGATATGACATCGCAGGCAACTGAAGACACCACGCCCGGGCGCCGGGAGCGCAAGAAGGCGGCCACGCGTGCCGCCATTGCCACGGCCGCGCTGACACTGTTCCTTGAGCGGGGCTTTGACGCCGTCGGCATTCGGGAAGTCGCCGCGCAGGCGGACGTTGCCGTGGCGACGGTCTTCAAGCACTTCGACAGCAAGGAAGCCCTGCTCTTCGATGAAGACGATGACATGGCGGCAGCCTTGATTCTCGCGGTGAGGGAGCGCGCTGGAGGCGTGGGCGTCCTGGATGCCCTCGAGGGCTGGTTCCTGCAGACGAACACCGTCTCGGCCACCCAATCCAGCGACCCCTCTTTTGCTTCCTTCATGAACCTCGTGAACGGGACCCCCGCGCTGCTGGGGTACTGGCGGGCGCGGTGGCAGCAGCACGAGCCCGCACTTGCCGCGGCCATCAGGGAAACATCAAGCGCTAACGCGCTCACGGCCAAAATGGTGGCGCACCTTGCCTTGGATGGATACACCTACGCCGTGTCCAGCGGGGAACCCGGTGCGTCCATCGCCGTGGTCTTTGACCTGCTGCGGAACGGCTCCAGCCTCGGCTAGCTGTCGGGCTTGGCTGGGATCTTCCGGCGCCCATGGTTGTCCTGTCGTCGGGGGACCTGGTCAGACGTTCCTGATTTGAGTTTGGCGCAATTGGTCGATGGGGACTTGTTCGGCAGCTGTGGTCCGGCGGGTGGTGGAGCGGGCCAGCTGCATGCGCCACGCCAGCGGCGTGGCCAGGGCCTTGGGGCAATTCCGGGCCGGCAGTCCCTTCGGGCGCGGCCGGAACGGTTCGCTTCGCTGGCGGAGCTGCACGGGCATTCCGCCGAGGCCGCTGGCAGGGAGCCGGGGCAGGTTGGAGTGACGTCACACTTCTGTGTGGAGGAAATCTCCCAGGGCGCCGAGGACACGTTTCACCCGCAGCACTCCTTCTACATTGGCCAGAACGTGCCGCGCGCCGGCGGGCTTGACCGTGCCAGTTTCCAGGATTGGGCCGGCCCGCGCGGCGCATTCCTTGCCGGCGGCCCGGCGGAAATCGTGGACAAAGTCCTGTGGGAACGCGAGGTCCTGGGCCACCCCCGCTTCCTGGCTCAGGTGTGTTTGGGTGGGTTGCCCAGGCGGCAACCCTGCGCTCCATCGAACTCCTGGCAGCCGAGGTCCTGCCGGCCGTCCGGGCCGCCCTGAGGCAGGAAAGCCGGCCTGTGCGGTGCCGCGCGTAGCCGACGTCGGCCGCCAGGACTGCCGGCCGGCCGGCGTCCGGAAGCTACTGACCATGGGGCCTTCCCAGGACCAGGACTCCTGCGTCCCCGTCAGGTTTTGCCCTTGCCCTTCTTGTCATCAATCATGCCGCCGAGGAGGCCGCCAATGGCCCCTCCGAGCACACCACCTGCGACACCGCCCAGGAGCGTGCCAAGTCCTGCCCCGATTCCGGCCATGCTGGAGCCGTAGCTGACCCTGGCGATGGAGACTGTCGTGGTGCCTCCGGGGTCCACCGAGACTTCAAAGGAGCCCAGCGCCGCCGAGGCCAGCACCAGGGCTACCGGGCTGGGCTTGTTGGCCGCGAGCATCTTGGCATAGACGTCGCGGGTTTCGAAGTAGGCCCTCTGGGCGTTGCCCTTTGGCTCGCCCGCCTCGTATCCGAGCTTGTAGAGCCCAAGCAGTGTCTCGGCCTCGTTGTCGCCGATGACCTCGGCGGCCGTCAGCCTTGCGAGCACGGCCCGGTGTTCGGCGACGTAATCTCCCTTGTTCTCCTCCATGATGCCCCGCGCCTCGACGCGCACTGCATGCATCAAGTCCGGTAATCCGACGATGGAGGCTGGTGTTGTTTCCATGGTGCCCCTCCTTTGGGTGCACGGACAACGCTACGCCGATTTCGGTCCAATGTGACCCTTGTCACACAAAATTGATGCCAACTTTCGAAGAATACTTCCGGCAACGGCTACCGGCACTGTCGATCCGGCGGACGTTCATTCGTCATCCCTGTGAAGGACCAAAATGTGGTGCCGCCCCATGGACGGCGATACCCGGATCAAGGAGAATGAACCATGCGCTACACATTGCTTTTGCACTACCCGGAAATGAACGCCGAATCACTGGGCGAAGACGCCATGGCGGAGGGCAGGCGGTCTTTCAACAGCTACGCCGCCGCGCTCCATCAGGCAGGCATCCTCATCAGTGCAGAGGTGCTCCAGCAATCACCCAACACCACCACGCTGACCATGGCCGACGGCTCGCTGCGGGTGCAGGACGGGCCCTTCGCGGACACCAAGGAGCAGCTGGGCGGGACGTTCGTGATCGATGTTCCGGACTTGGACGCCGCCATCGACTGGGGTGCCAAGGCTCCCGCGGTGCAGTGGGGAGCCGTGGAAATCCGCCCGGGCGCCACCTACACTGTCGACGGCGCCTGGCAGCCCAACACGTGACTGCCGGGGAGGCGCGGGCTGCTGCGGAACACGTGGCCCGCGCCTCCTTCGGCCGGCTCGTGGCGCTGCTGGCCGCGTCCACGGGCGACCTTGCCTTGGCCGAGGATGCACTATCCGCAGCTTTTGAACAAGCGCTCATCACCTGGCCGGCCAATGGTGTGCCCGGTAACCCGGAAGCGTGGCTCCTCACTGTGGCCCGCAACCGGCAGCGCGACACCTGGAAATCGGCCTTCCACAAGACCTCCGCACCGTTGGACGACGCAGGGCGAAACGACGGTGCCGCCATGACAGCCCTTGACGAGCTGGATATCGATGCAATTGGCGACAAACGCCTGGAACTCCTCTTCGTCTGCGCCCACGCGGCCATCGACCCGGGCGTGCGCACGCCACTGATGCTCCAGACTGTCCTGGGGTTCGACGCCGGCCGGATCGCCTCTGCCTTTGCCGTCCCCGCAACGGCGATGGCACAAAGGCTGGTGCGGGCCAAAAAACGCATCAAGGAGGCGCGCATACCGTTCACCGTGCCCGGCAGGGACGCCATGCCGGGGCGGTTGCCAGCCGTCCTTGAGGCGATCTATGGCTGCTATGCGCTTGACTTTCGGGACGCGGCGGATGCCTCCGTGCAGGATGCCGGCGCAGAGGATGGGGAGGACCTGGCCGGCGAGGCGCAGTACCTGGCCGTGAGCCTGGCCGGGCTGCTCCGGAACGAGCCGGAGGCATGGGGGCTGGCCGCATTGATCACACTCTCACAGGCACGCGCAGCCTCACGGGGAGGCGGCTTTGTGCCGCTGGAGGAACAAGACACCGCGGCGTGGGATGTGGAACTTATCAACGAAGGGGAAAGCTACCTACGCCAGGCGGCAGCAGCGGGGGCTCCTGGGCGCTTCCAGCTCGAGGCAGCCATCCAGGCGGTGCACTGCGCGCGCGCCCGCACCCAACGAACCGACTGGCCGGCGTTGCGCACTCTCTACACGGCGCTGGTAACCATTGCCCCCAGCCTTGGGGCGCGGGTGGCCTTGGCAGCCGTCATCGGGCGCACTGAATCACCCGCGGCCGGGCTGGCCGCTTTGGAAGCCATCGGTGCAGGTGCAAGCGCAACGGTGCCTGCCGCCGTCAAACATTTCCAGCCTCTGCTGGCCACCAGGGCGGAGTTCCTGGCCCGTGCGGGCCGGCGGGAGGAAGCAGCCGCCGCTTTCGCCGCCGCAGTCGCAGTGACCGGGCAGGCGGCCATCCGCGAGTACCTGCTGGACCGGGCCCGCCACCTGGGATGAACGCCCAGCCCCATGACGGGAGGTAGGGATATCCCTACCGTGAATGGGTGGCCTCCTGGATGTCATTGTGCAGCCGGTACCGACAGGCTTGAGGTGTGGCCATTTCTGGTCGCCAGCTGCCAACAGGAGCCACACATGGGTGACATCAATTCTTTGCTGACCGCGGTCAACGATCTTCTACTCGGCGCGTCCGGACAGCCGTGGATATACGCGGCAGTGGTGATTGCCTGCATCATCGACGGGTTCTTCCCGCCCTTTCCGAGCGAGACCATTGTCGTGGGATTGGCGTCACTGTCAGCTGCGCAAGGTGTGCCCGGCTGGCTTCCGCTACTGCTTGCGGCAGCGGTCGGCGCGTTCCTGGGCGATAACGTGGCCTACGCGACAGGACGGGGCATGGGTCCCAAGCGCTTCCGCTGGATGAGGCGCCCGCGCATGCAGCGGACCCTGGCCCGCGTGGGGCGGGAACTGGACCAGCGCGGCTTGTCCGTAATTCTCACAGCCCGGTTCATCCCCGTGGGCCGTGTGGCCGTCAGTCTCAGCGCCGGGGCGGCCGGGTTCCCGCGGAAGCGATTTGCCGCGATCACGGCGCTTTCATCCCTGCTGTGGGCCGGCTACACGGTGGGCATCGGCGCGCTCGCCGGAGCGTGGATCAAGGACAACGCCCTGCTGGGAGCTGCAGTTGCCACCGTTGTTGCCATCGTTGTTGGGCTTGGCTTGGAACGGCTGGCGAGGGTGGTCCTGACGTCCGGCCAGGCGGCCGAAGCCCCGGTGCTGCAGCGGGCCGAGGCCCTGAGGTGAGCCACTGATTGCAGCTATGTTGGTTCCGCCGGCGTTCATTGAACCGGCCCGGATAAGGCAGACTGGAACCTTCCCAGAATAAGGCGGCAACATCCATGCTTAACCTCGCGCAGGACACCGACGGCTTCATCCACATGAGCCGTCACCTTCCAAGGAAGATGTCCATCGCCATCACTTTCATCGACGGCAGCCGCAGCGAATTTTCCGGCGCCCGGCTCAATGAACTGTATGACCAGGCACTTGCCGCCTACCGGCTCGGGAACAACCTCGATGCCAAGGGCTTTGACCGGTCGCCGGTGAAAATTCACCGGCGTGACGGCGTGGGCCTGGTACCGGTCAGCCCGGACATGGCCCGCTAGCTCCCTGCCGGCACTTGATCCCGGCGTGCGGCGGGCAGGCGGCCCGTGTGACGGTCACCGTCCGGCCCCCTAAGCTGTTCTCATGACGGCCTTGAAAGTATTTGGACTGGACATCGACAAACTTGCCGGCGGCGGCAACGGCCACTATGTGATTGAAGAATCGGCGCGGGTGCATCCGCGCACGCGCAAGGCCTTTCGCTGGGTGAATTGGATACTGGCCCTCGAAGTGCTGGTGGGCCTAAGCGCCATTGTCATCGCACTGATCCTTGAAATTCGTGGCACGCCCGTGGGGTTCGCCGTCTGGTTCCGCGGCGTGGTGGTGCTGTTGATGACGCTCACCCTGTTCTTCTTTGCCTGGCGGGCTGAGCAGGGGTATTACTGGGGCTATCAACGGCTACGGCTTTTCAGCCAGATCTTCCCCGTCATCACCCTGGTGGTGGCCACCATTCCAGGGCTGTACCCGTATTGGATGGTGGTGGAGCAGATCATCTTTGCCGTTCTCATGATCGGCATCGCGGACTTCCTGACCAGCGACCACATGCGGGACGCCTACCCCAGTCCCAAGCGGCTGCGGGAACTGTAGGCTGTCAGCATGGCGTTGATGGAATTCGACCACATGGGCATGGTGGTGCACGATCTGGACGCGGCTGTGGAGTTCTTCATGGCGCTTGGTTTTGTGCGTCAGGGCGGGGCCGAGATCAGTGGGCCGTGGATGGACCGCATCATCGCGCTGCGGGGCGCCAGGGCCAGGATGGTCATGGTCAGCGCACCGGATGGCAGCGGGAAGCTGGAACTAAGTACCTTCAGTGAACCGGCGCCGGAGAAGGATTACCCGGTGCTTCCGGCGAACGCCCACGGACTCCGCCACATCGCATACCGCGTTGCCAACGTCGAAGCCGTGGTGGAAAAAGCCCGCGTGGCCGGGTATGGGCTGGTCGGCGAGCTGGTGGACTACGAGGGCATCTTTCGGCTTGGCTACATCCGCGGCCCGGAGGGGCTGATCGTGGAAGTGGCCCAGCCTCTGTGGGAGGACTTGGCAGGCTCCGGGTAGTGCGATCCCCGGCTAGCGCAGGCAAACCAGGGGTTGTGGACCGCGCCAAAAGGCGGGGGCCACAACCCCTGTCCGTTGTTGACAAACGCGCCAGCTGGTTCCTAGAAGGTGGAAGCATCGATGACGAAGCGGTACCGGACGTCGGAGGCCAGGACGCGCTCGTAGGCGTCGTTGATTTTGCTGGCGGGGATGAC
>NZ_QJVD01000014.1 GCF_003219815.1 Arthrobacter livingstonensis | reverse complement strand
AGGCCGCGGCCAAGTACGACCTCCACAACATCAACGCAGGAACCACCGGCAACACCGGCGGCGACAGCTAACCCCCAACCACACCCGACCTCGCAAGCTCGCCCCGGGACCCACGCGACCGTGGCCCCACCCAGCCACACCCGAACGGGCAGTTAATGACAACGTTGCACCCCAACACCGTCATTGGCTGCCCGTTCGGCACACCCGGAACAACAAGCGCCCCACCCCGGCAACGGTGCGTCAAAGAACTGCACGAAAACACCTTGGAAAGTGTGTTTTGCGGGCAGTTTCCGAGACACGATTGGAGGGCACTGCGGCGTGGCGATGGTTGTGGTGTTTACACAAATGGCGGCCTTGGGACGTAAAGGACATATCCTCGAGGAATGGCAGCTAAGAATTCCGGTGCGGCAGCCGTCCCTGCCGCTGTCTCCACACCGCCAAAGCAGGCACGGGGAACCAGGGGCAACTCCGAAACACTGGAGCGGCTGCGTGCCAATATTGGCCCGCTATCCACCACCATGCTGCGCGAACTTGAAAACACGCTGCCGTGGTACCGCCGCCTCAGCGCCGACGAGCGGTCATCGCTGGGACTCGTGGCCCAAAATGGCGTCGCCGCGTTTGTGTCATGGTACGAACACCCGTCGTCCCCCAGCTGGGTGCTCTCCGACGTCTTTGGCACCGCCCCAACGGAACTGACCCGATCCATCAGCCTGCAGCGGGCGCTGCAACTGATCCGCACCGTGGTGCAGGTGGTGGAGGACCGCGTGCCGGAACTCGCCGGTGCAGCCGGGCAGGTCGACCTCCGTGAAGCCGTGCTCCGGTATTCCCGCGAGGTTGCCTTTGCCGCCGCGGACGTCTATGCCCGTGCCGCGGAAAACCGCGGTGCCTGGGACACCCGGCTTGAGGCGCTGGCCGTGGACGGGATCCTGCGCGGGGAAAACCCCGATGCCCTGCAGTCCCGCATGTCCGCCTTGGGCTGGACGTCGCACAGCCGGTTCACCATCATGATCGGACCGGCCCCGGCGGAAGCCAACGCCACCTACCTGGCCACGCTGCGGCGCGCCGCCGGCCGCTTTGCCGCGGACGTCATGGTGGGCATCCAGGGCGACAAGCTGATCCTGGTGCTGGGAAATGTGGCCGATCCCGAAACCGCCTACGTGCGCCTGAGCGAACTCTTTGCCGAAGGTTCGGTAGTCTACGGGCCTCTGGCGGCCACCCTGACGGATGCCACGGCCTCCGCCCAGTCCGCCTTCGCCGGGATGGCGGCAGTCAGGGGCTGGACCACCGCCCCGCGGCCCGTTTCAGCGGACGACCTGTGGCCCGAACGGGTCATCGCCGGTGACGACTCCGCGCGCCGGGCGCTCTTGGCCAATATTTACCATCCCCTCGTTGCCGCTTCGAACGGGCTGCTGGAGACCCTGAACAGCTACCTGCAGCTCGGGCATTCGCTGGAAGCCGCGGCACGGGACCTGTTTGTCCACTCCAACACCGTCCGGTACCGGCTGCGCAGGGTCTGCGACGTCACCGGATGGGACCCGCTGGTCCCGCGCGAGGCATTTGTCCTCCAAACGGCGCTGGTGGTGGGGAGGCTGGCTGCACCCCCCAAGCAGGGTCCGGACCGTCCCGCGGCCCGCGGCTGACACACCGCCAAGCCGGCCGCCGCGCGGAGCGTTTCGGTGCGGGGGCTGGTACCCGTTATTGTAGACTTCCTACAAATCATTCCCATGAGCTTGGTGCACGCAAACACCGTGCAAATGCGCTGAAGTTTGGAAAGCTGGTTAATGTGCTTGCAATAGTCTGCCCTGGACAGGGTTCCCAAACGCCCGGTTTACTTTCGCCATGGCTTGAGCGCCCCGGCGTCGAGGAAAAATTGGCGTCCCTCAGCGAGGCTGCGGGCATTGACCTGATCGCCCACGGCACCACCTCGGATGCCGAAACCATCAAGGACACTGCCGTCGCCCAGCCGTTGATCGTGGCCGCCGGGCTGGTCGCCGCCGAGGCCCTGCTGGACGTCCCGCTGGAGAGCCTGTCAGTGGTTGTGGCCGGACACTCCGTCGGTGAAATAACCGCAGCGGCCCTGACAGGCACGCTGTCCAACCCGGACGCCATGGCGTTTGTGCGCGAACGCGCCAACAGGATGGCCGACGCCGCCGCGGCCACGCCCACCGGCATGGCCGCCGTCGTCGGAGGAGACCCCGAGCAGGTGCTGGCCGCCATCGCCGCCGCCGGGCTGGCACCGGCGAACATGAACTCCAAGGGCCAGACGGTTGCCGCGGGCACCATGGACCAGATCGCCGCCCTCGTGGCCGCCCCGCCGGCCAAGGCCCGTGTCATTCCGCTTCAGGTTGCCGGCGCCTTCCACACCCACCACATGGCCCCTGCCGTCTCCGCCCTGCAGGCACTGGCCCCGTCGCTGACCCCCCACACCCCCAAGGTGCCGTTGCTCTCCAACTACGACGGCGCCGTCGTACCTTCCGGGGAAGCGGCACTCGCCTCGCTGATCGCCCAGGTGTCACGGCCGGTCCGCTGGGACCTGTGCATGGAGACCATGACCGCCATGGGCGTGACGGGGCTCATTGAACTCACGCCGGCGGGGACCCTGGCGGGCCTGGCCAAGCGCGGCATGAGCGGGGTTGCTGCCGTTGCGGTAAAAACCCCCGCCGATTTGCAGGCCGCCACTGAACTGCTGGCCTACCACGCCCACGGAAAGAAGGACAATAAGTGAGCACGCCCACGCTGAAACAACACACCGCCCGCACTGGATCCCGGATTTGGGGCATTGGCGCCTTTCGTCCGGAGGTGATCGTCACGAACGAGGACGTTTGCCAGTGGATTGATTCCTCGGACGAATGGATCCGCCAACGCACCGGCATCATCACCCGCCACCGGGCGCCACGTGAGGTCTCCGTCGTGGACATGGCAGTCGGGGCAGGCGCCGAGGCCATCAGCAAGGCCGGGATCGAGGCATCCCAGATCGGCGCCGTGCTGGTGTCCACCGTGACCCACCCCTATGCCACCCCGTCAGCCGCGGCGCTCATCGCCGAGAAGCTCGGGGCGGCCCCGGCCCCGGCCTACGACATCTCCGCAGCCTGCGCCGGATACTGCTACGGCATTGCCCAGGCTGATGCGCTGGTGCGGGCCGGCACCGCCGAATACGTGCTGGTCATTGGCGTCGAAAAGCTCTCCGATGTCATCGACAACCACGAACGCACCATCTCCTTCCTCCTTGGCGACGGTGCCGGCGCCGTGATCATCGGCCCGTCCGACGAGCCGGGCATCGGTCCCAGCGTCTGGGGTTCGGACGGCAGCAAGTGGGACGCCATTGGCATGACCCACTCGCTGATGGACGTGCGCGATTTCAGCGAACATGCCATGAAGGCCGACGACGTCGAGTCAGCGGCCGCCGACGAGGCCCACGCAACCCTGTGGCCCACCCTGCGCCAGGACGGCCAGACCGTGTACCGGTGGGCCGTGTGGGAAATGGCGAAGATGGCCAAGAAGGCGCTCGACGAGGCCGGCATCACCGCTGGCGACCTCGGCGCGTTTGTCCCCCACCAGGCGAACATGCGCATCATCGACGAACTGGCCAAACAACTCAAACTGCCCGAGTATGTCCTGATCGCCCGCGACATTGCCGAGGCCGGAAACACGTCCGCGGCGTCCATCCCGCTGGCAACGCACCGGCTGCTGGCTGAGAATCCTGAGCTTTCCGGTAAACTTTCGCTTCAGATCGGCTTTGGCGCCGGCCTGGTGTTTGGCGCCCAAGTGGTGCGCCTCCCCTAGATTCAGATAGCACGGCAGGCCACAAACGTGGTTTGATCAACACTGCCTGAAAAGATCAAAGCCCTTGATCACCGCAAAAACAACAAAAGAAGGAGCCGTCAATGGCTAGCAACGAAGAAATCCTGGCCGGCTTGGCTGAAATCGTCAACGAAGAGACCGGCCTGGCCCCCGAGGCTGTAGAGCTGGAGAAGTCCTTCACGGACGACCTGGACATCGACTCAATCTCCATGATGACCATTGTGGTCAACGCCGAAGAGAAGTTCGACGTCAAGATCCCGGACGAGGAAGTCAAGAACCTCAAAACCGTTGGCGATGCCGTCAGCTTCATCGCCGGCGCACAGGCGTAACTTTTCGCCCCTGCTGCCCTGCCCCTAGTGCGACACAGGGCAAACGTGGGTGGCCGGCACATGGCGTGCCGGCCACCCACAGCTCTAATTGAGCCCGTCCCGCACCCTTTTCTTTTTTAGAGAGTTGAACCATGGCCCGCAAAGTAGTCATCACTGGACTCGGAGCAACCACGCCGATCGGCGGCGACGTCCCGACCACGTGGAGGAACGCGCTCAAGGGTGTCTCCGGCGCTCACACCCTCACTGATGAATGGGTGGAAAAGTACGACCTCCCCGTCCACTTCGCCGCCCGCGTGACCAACCCGGCCTCCGAGGTTCTTTCCCGCGTTGAAGCCAAGCGCATGGACCCTTCAACCCAGTTCGCCGTCGTGGCGGCCCGCGAAGCCTGGAAGGACTCCGGCATCGAAGAGATCGACCACGACCGCTTGGCCGTGGCTTTTGCCACCGGCATTGGCGGTGTCTGGACGCTGCTTGACGCGTGGGACACCCTCCGCGAAAAGGGTCCGCGCCGTGTGCTCCCCATGACGGTTCCCATGCTCATGCCCAACGGCCCCGCCGCAGCCGTCAGCCTCGACTTGGGCGCCCGCGCCGGCGCCCACACGCCGGTCTCCGCCTGCGCCTCAGGCACCGAGGCCATGCACATCGGATTGGAACTGATCCGCTCCGGCAAGGCCGACGTTGTCATGGCCGGTGGCGCCGAAGCCGCCATCCACCCCCTGCCGATGGCCGCGTTTGCCGCCATGCAGGCACTCTCCAAGCGCAACGACGACCCCGAACATGCCTCGCGCCCGTATGACGTCAACCGCGACGGCTTCGTCATGGGTGAAGGCGCCGGTGCTCTGGTTCTTGAGGCTGAGGAACACGCCCTGGCCCGCGGCGCCCGGATTTATGGTGAGTTGGCCGGCACCTCCGTCACAGCGGACGCCTACCACATCACCGCTCCCGACCCCCAGGGCCTGGGTGCCACCCGCGCCCTGAAGGCGGCATTGTTCGACGCGCGCGCGCAGGCCGAAGACGTGGTCCACGTCAATGCCCACGCCACGTCCACCCCCGTGGGCGACCGCCCCGAGTATGTGGCCCTGCGTGCCGCCCTGGGCGACCACGTGGCCAATGTGTGCGTATCCGCCACCAAGTCCCAGACAGGACACCTGTTGGGCGCTTCAGGGGCCGTTGAGTCGGTGCTGACGGTCCTGGCCGTCTACCACCGCCTGGCACCGGTCACCATCAACCTCGAAAACCAGGACCCGGAAATCCCGCTGGACGTTGTGACCGGGACCCCGCGGGAGCTGCCCGGGGGCCAGATCATGGCGCTGAACAATTCCTTCGGCTTTGGCGGGCACAACGCCGTTGTTGCCGTCCGCAGCACCGGCCCGAAGGTTGAATTGTCCTAGCCCTTCCCGCAGGACTTTTCCGGCCAGGCACGACGGCGGCGCCCACCTTTCGAGGGGGCGCCGCTTTGGCATTATGGTTGGGGATCACGACACCCCGCACCGCTGAAGTTCGAGATCACGCACCGTTGAAGTTCGAGATCACAACGCCCCGCACCATTGACCATTCGAGATCACAACGCCCCGCGTGGGAGTCGGCGGGTTCCCACCTCGAGGGAGTGAGACGGGTCAGCCGACGTGGTGAAGCCAGCGCACAGGGGCACCCGCCGCCGCGTGGCGGAACGGTTCCAGTTCCTCGTCCCACGCTTCACCCAGGGCCAAGGACAGCTCCTGGTATACGGCGGAGGGTTCGCCCTTGCCGGCTTCGTAGGCATAACGGATGCGGTCCTCGGAGACCATGATGTTGCCATGGACGTCCGTGACGGCATGGAAGATGCCCAGTTCCGGGGTGTGGGACCAGCGTGAGCCGTCGCAGCCAGGGCTGGGTTCCTCGGTGACCTCGTAGCGGACGTTGGCCCAGCCGCGCAGGGCGGACGCAAGGCGCGCGCCAGTGCCGGCGGGGCCGTGCCACACATACTCGGTACGCATGACATTGGGCGCCGCGGGCTGCGGAGTCCACTGCAGGCCCGTGCGCTGATCCATCACGCCGGCGATGGATGATTCAATATGCGGGCACATGACAGCCGGGGCTGAGTGCACAAACAAGACACCGCGCGTCAATACGACGTTCATTCCATCCTCCATTGCAGTAGGTGCGTCTTCCCCAACGACCTTCAATCGGATGGAACCTGTTGTTGCGCGGGGCCATAAGTGCCGACCCGGTATTGCCTAACCCTTATTCACCGAAGGTGGGCTGTGGCCGGTTTTTCAGCTCCGGCGCAACAGCTCCCTCTCATTGTGCCGTAGCGGGGCCAATTGCGCCACCGTAGGTCCAAAAGTGTTGCCACCGGGCCTCCTCCGTGCGTGATCCGCCGGCCGTGCATCGTGGCGATGGGTGCCGTGTCTCAGGCCCGCGGATGTGCCTGCCGGTAGCCCTCGCGGAGCCGCTCCACCGAAACGTGAGTGTACAACTGCGTGGTGGCCAGGGAGCTGTGGCCCAGGATCTCCTGAACTGCCCGCAGGTCCGCGCCGCCGTCCAGCAGGTGTGTCGCTGCCGAGTGCCGCAGCGTGTGCGGTCCTGTTGCGGAGGTGTCCCCCAGCGCCCCAAAGACGTGTCCGACGACGGTGCGCACCGTCCGTTGGTCGATCCGCCCCCCGCGTTTTCCCAGGAAAAGCGCCGGCCCGCTGCGGTCCGTGGCCAGCGCCGGGCGTCCGGTCGCCAGCCACCTTTCAGCGGCGGTGGCTGCCGGCACACCGTAGGGAACAACGCGTTCCTTGTTGCCCTTGCCCACCACGCCGAGCGTGCGCCGTTCCCTGTTGAGGCCGTCAACGTCGGTGCCGGTAAGTTCACCGACGCGAATGCCCGTCGCGTAGAGCAGTTCCACCATCGCGTGGTCGCGAAGTGCCAGAGGGTCGCCGCCCGCCGCAGCTTCCCGCAAGGCGGCCATGAGCCGCCGAATCTGCTGCTGCTGCAGGACTGCCGGGAGCGCGTGGTCCTGCTTCGGTGCCTTCAGCCTGAGTGCCGGGTCGACCTTCAATAGTTCTTCACGGAGGGCCCAGGCGGTAAAGCTGCGTGCCGTGGCAGTGCGCCGGGCCAGGGTGGAACGGGACATTCCGGCCTCGCTTTGATCGCCCAGCCAGCGGCGCAGCATGGACAAATCGAGTCCGTCGAGGGTGGTAACGCCCTCTGTGACCGCGTGGATCAGCAGGGCGTCAACATCTCCACGGTAGGCCCTGACCGTGTGCGGAGACCGTCCCCGTTCCGCGGCGAGGTATCGCTCAAAGCCGTGGGCTGCCCGGGCCAACGGTTCGGGCAGGCGTGTGCGTTCGTCATGGTCCACACCCCCACTGTGCGCTGTTCGCGTCCTCGGGGCAAGCTGACCCGCGGCCGCAGCCAATGGCCGGCACTGCCTACGGCCGGCACTTCCTGCCGCTGGCACTTCCTACGGCCGGCACTTCCTACGGCCGGCACTTCCTACGGCTGGCACTGCCTCAGCCACGGTGCCCGTGGCCGCCCAGTTAACGCAGCCGTCCGAGCAGCGGCAACATTGGAGTGCGCGGCGGAATGGGACGCAGCGGGACGCGGGCAGGTTCAGCCCACTGCCTCCCGGAACGCCTGCGCCATTTCTTCCGAATACGCCACCAGACCCACCGATTCCGGGAGATCCGGCCGGCCCTGGCCCGTTGCACGGCGTTCGGCATCCGCGAACCCGGCCATGGCTGCCGCGGCGACGTCCCGCCGAGACCAACCGTAGACTCCCCCTCCGATGGCCGGGAACGCCACTGACCGGGCCCCGACTTCGGCTGCCACCTCGCAGGACCGTGTGAAGCACCTTTCCAGTACGCCCCGTTCGACTTGTCCTGCGTGCCGGTTCGGACCTACGGTGTGGATCACCCAGCGGGCACGAAGGTGCCCGGCCCCGGTCGCCACAGCTTCCCCGGCGGGTAACCCATCGGGGTAGCGGGTGCGCCGCAGTTCCCGGCACTCGGCCAAAAGTTCCGGCCCGGCGGCTCGGTGGATGGCACCGTCCACACCTCCTCCACCCAGCAGCCCGGAATTTGCCGCGTTGACCACGGCGTCCACAGCCAGGGAAGTGATGTCCGCCTGCACAACGGTGATCTCCATGGCGCCCACGCTAGCAAATACGGCACATGTCCCAACAGAGCGGGCGCCCACTCAGCTGTTCCGCTTCCAGCCGTTGGCGAGCCGTTGGGCCAGGCCCAGCAACTCCAGCCGCCCCAGCCCGGCCAACACGGTCGCGGTCCCCAGCCCGGCCACGACACTGAGTTTGTCGACCGAAGTGGCCGAACGCAGCGGCAGTGCATCAAGCAGGAGGAGGTCCTCCACACCCAGTCCGTCGTGCAGGGCGGGCGCGGCCTCCTGTTCGATCGCCAGGTTGGAGCCGGCCACGCCCGCCAGTTCGGCAATGTCCGCCGCATCCGTGACGCACACCGCGGCCCCTTCCCGCAGCAGCCGGTGGCAGCCCGCTGAATTGGCTGAATACACGGAACCGGGGACAGCCCCAACCGAGCGGCTGAGCCCCTCGGCGTGGTGGGCCGTATTCAGCGCCCCCGAACGCCACCGCGCCTCCACCACCACCGTCACTTCAAACAGTGCAGCAATAAGGCGGTTCCGCTGCAAAAACCGGTAACGCGTGGGGTTGGTTCCCGGCGGGACCTCGGCCACAACGGCGCCCTGCTCGGTGATGGTGCGCAGCAGATCTTCATTGCCCGACGGGTAAAACCTGTCCACCCCGCCCGCCATGACGGCCAGTGTCGGCGGCTGTGCGACGGCGCCTTCCGCGGGAGGGACTCCGGTCCCGCCCGCGGAAGGAGCACCCCAATACGCGGGATCCTGCCTGGCCGCACCGAGCGCGCCGCGATGGGCGTTGGCATCGATTCCGTAGGCGCCGCCGCTGACCACGGTGAATCCGCGCTGGACCAGGGACGACGCGATTTCCCCCGTGACGTTGTCCCCGTAACTGGTGCTGTCGCGGGAACCCACAACGGCGATGCAACGCTTCTGTTCCGGAATGCGCAACACCCGGCCACGCAGCCACAGGGCAATGGGTTCGGCCAGCTGCAGGTCCGCCAGGGCTGGCGGCCACTGCGGGTCTTCCGGGATCAGCAGGCCGCCGCCAAATCGGTCCACAATCCCAAGATCGCGCTCAGGTGCCAGGTCCGCCAGTCGCGGCCGCCACCTGCCCAGCGCCTCGGCAAGACCCTGCCACCGGCCGGTGCCGGTTTCTGACAGGACCGCCGTCATTTCCTGTTCCAGCACGGCACTCGAGGCTGCGCCGCTGCGGATAAACGCGAGGGCATCCACGGGGCCCGCCACAGAAATCAAGGCCATGCCTGGCAGGTCCGAAGGTTCCATGAGCCGGGTCAATGCCGCCCGGGCCAAGCGGATGTCAGCATTGCCCGTCCCGGGCTCCACAGCATTGGTGTTCATAGTCCTTCTCCTCGTTGTCGCAGTGTCAGGGCCAGTCCCACGTCATCGGCGCAGGGCCGGGTGCGGCCCTGCAAGTCCGCCACGGTCCAGGCAAGGCGCAGCACACGGTCGTAGCCGCGGGCCGTGAGGTTGCCCGAGCCCATGGCCCGGTCCAACAGCGCGGTGTCCGTCTGGGCCAGGCGCAACGGTCCGCGGAGGATCCTGCCGGTCAGGTCGGCGTTGTGGACCAAGCCGAACGGGAGCAGCCGCTCCCGTGCGGTGTCCCGTGCCAGCTGTACGCGGGCTGCCACCTGGCCGGAGGTCTCCCGCGGTTCCGAATCGGAAAGCTGGGCCAGCTGTACGCGGTTGACCTGCAGCTGGATGTCGACACGGTCCAACAAGGGCCCCGACAGCCTGCCAAAGTAACGGCGCCGGGCCATCGGCGTGCATTCGCAACCGATCCCTTTGCCGGCGGCCTTCCCGCAGGGACAGGGGTTGGCCGCCAGAACCAGCTGGAAGCGCGCCGGGTAGGCCGCTGTTCCCGCCGATCTGTGCAGCACCAGTTCCCCGCTCTCCAGTGGCTGGCGCAATGCGTCCAAGACCCGCTTGTCGAATTCGGGTGCTTCGTCCAGGAACAACACGCCCCTGTGTGCCCGGGACGCAGCCCCCGGCCGTGGAATGCCGGTGCCTCCGCCAATGATGGAAGCCGTGCTGGCCGAATGGTGCGGGCGTTCGTAGGGCGGGCGCCGGATCAGCGCATTTACGCCGCGGCGCACGTGGTCCAGGGAATGGATGGCCGTCACCTCCAGTGCCTCCTCGTCGCTGAGCGCAGGCAACAGCCCCGGCAGGCGCTCGGCCAGCATGGTCTTTCCGGATCCGGGCGGGCCGACCATCATCAGGTGGTGTCCTCCGGCCGCGGCGATTTCCAGGGCCAGCCGGGCCTCGGCCTGGCCGGCCACCTCGGAAAGATCCGGCAGTGCCTGTCCTTGTGTCCCGCCTGCCTGTTCCGGCATCACCGCAGCCGCGGCGTGGCCGTCGGCAACGGCGAACACCAGGTCCTTTGGATCGGCGTCGAAGTCTGCCGCAACCTGGGCCAGCGAGCCGTAGCCACGTACCTTGGCACCGACCACCAGCTCCGCCTCCGCCAGGTTGGATTCGGCCACGACGATCTCCTGCCAACCGGCGTGCATGGCCGCCAGAACGGCGGGCAGCACGCCACGGACCGGGCGCAGGCGCCCGTCCAGGCCCAGCTCTGCAATGAAGACAGTCCCGCCGGTCCTGCGCACGTCACCGGCGGCTTCCAAGGCGGCCATGACGATCGCCAGGTCAAATCCCGAGCCCTTCTTGGGCAGCGAGGCGGGCACCAGGTTCACGGTGATCTTGCGCCGGCTCAGTGGAATGCCGGAATTGTGGGCTGCCGAACGGATGCGTTCCCGGGCCTCGTTCAGCGCAGCATCGGGGAGCCCGAGGAGCACGAAGTTCGGCAGCGTCTGCCCGATGTCGGCTTCTACTTCAATGACGTGGCCGTTGAGCCCGACCAGTGCCACCGCCAGCGCCCTGCCCATCCCCATTCAGGCCACACCCTTGAGGTGGTCGATGCTCGGCGCCGAACGGCCGTCCATGACGATGCCCACCGCGTCAATTCGCAGCCCACCCATGACATGGCGGTGCTCCCGCGCCCACATCACGGCCAGCGTGCGCAGCCGGTGCAGCTTCGCCGCCGTCACTGCCTCCAGCGGGTCCCCGTAGCGCCGGGACCGCCTCGTCTTGACCTCCACGATCACCAGCTCCGGCCCGTCAAGGGCCACCAGGTCAATCTCCCCGGCCGGACAGCGCCAGTTGCTGTCAATGACCCGAATCCCGAGGTCCTCCAGGTAGTCCGCCGCGACCTGTTCACCGGTCTGGCCCAACGCGTCCTTCGCTCTCATGGCAACCTCCACTGCCAGCGTGGCGGACAATCCGTGAGCGCGGCAGGGGCATGGCGCATAATGTGTACGGCTCCCCCGGCGCCACCCCCTGTGGAGGACTCATCACGCCCCCGCATCCCCCGGGCGCAGCCTGGTTACGGGATGGCGGATCCGGTGTCATTCGCTGCGGAATCACCTGAACCGTCAGCGAAACCGGATGCCATGAAAAGCTTATCCTTGACGGCCTGAAAACATCATTGATGCCCGGGACACCATTCCCCCGTGAGGCCTAATGGAGGGTGCCGGCCGGACAAACACGGCACCCTCCCGAAGCTGCAGCTGGATGATCTGCAACGCCGACCCATGGCACGCCGCGGCAATTTTTTGTCCACTCGGTCCAGCCTTACCCGGGCCGACGCGCACTTGTAGGCTGAAGCCAACGCGGCTAGCGTGGCATGCAATCGCATGTATATGAAGGGCGGCATTGATTTTGTGGAACTACATCGTTGATCGATGGGATCAAATCTGGTTCGGCTCCTGGCAGCACTTTTCGCTGGTCGTCCAGTCGCTCATCCTGGCCACAGTGGTGGCAATGGTCATAGCCTTTCTTGTCTACGGCAGCCCCAAGTTCAGCTCTGTGGCAAACGGGGTCTCCGCCGTCGGACTCACCATTCCCTCCTTTGCGTTAATCGGCATTCTGATCGTCCCCTTCGGGTTCGGCGTCACCCCGTCGGTGATTGTCGTAACATTCTTCGCGGTCCTGCCCATCCTGCGTAATGCAGTCGTGGGGCTTCAGGGGGTTGACCGGGCCGTTGTGGAATCGGCGCGGGGCATCGGCATGGGGCGCATCCGCACGATGCTGACCATTGAATTTCCACTGGCCTGGCCGATCATCCTGACCGGGGTGCGCATTTCCGCCCAGATGGTCATGGGAGTGGCCGCCGTGACTGCCTATGCCCTGGGACCCGGACTTGGCGGATTCATTTTCTCCGGTTTGTCCCGGCTGGGCGGCGCAAACGCCATCGAATCCGTATGGGTCGGCGTGGTGGGCGTCATCATTTTGGCGCTCATCCTTGATCTTCTTCTCGTCGGCCTCGGCCGCCTAACCATTCCGCGAGGTATCCGTGTCAAAAAATAGCAGCACCGCGACTGGTACTTCCGTCTCGAGCCGGATCCTGCTCGATGCGGTCACCAAACACTATCCGGGCCAAAGCAAACCCGCCGTGGACGGGATTACGCTCGAGATCCCCGCCGGCAAAATCGTCATGCTCGTCGGCCCATCGGGCTGCGGCAAGACGACGACGCTGAAGATGATCAACCGCTTGATAGAACCGACTGAAGGCCGCATCACGCTGGGAGATGAGGACGTCACCAACATTGACGGGGACCAGTTGCGACGCCGGATGGGCTACGTCATCCAGGCAGGCGGGCTGTTTCCGCACATGACCGTCGCGGCAAATATTGCGATCGTGCCAAAAATGCTCGGCTGGTCCAAAGAGAAGATCAAAAACCGGGTCGACGAACTCCTCGAGCTGGTCTCCCTCGAGCCGGCCATGTACCGCGACCGCTATCCGCGGGAACTCTCCGGGGGACAACAGCAGCGGGTGGGCGTTGCCCGTGCACTGGCGGCCGACCCCCCGGTACTCCTCATGGACGAACCCTTCGGCGCCGTGGACCCGATCACGCGCCAGCGGCTGCAGGATGAGCTGCTGCGAATCCAGGAAGAAGTACAAAAAACCATCGTCTTCGTCACCCACGACTTCGACGAAGCCGTGAAGCTGGGCGACTGGATTGTGGTCTTCTCCGAAGGCGCCCACATTGTCCAGTACGACACCCCGGAGAGGATCCTCAACGAACCGGCCAGCTCCTTCGTCGAGGACTTTATCGGGGCAGGGGCCGGGCTGAAGCAGCTGACGCTGAACCGGGTCCGAGACGTGGAACTGGCTGAAGCCGTTACCGGTTCCCCAGGGGAGATGGCCCAAGACGTGCTTGCGCGCGTCAAGGAGGCCGGAGATGGGCACGCCGTCATACTTGATGAGAACAGGCGGCCGCTCAGCTGGCCGTCCCGGCGCCAGCTGTCCCGCCTGGAGACAATCCCCGCAACGCCGGATGCCGCCATTCCCTTGGTCACCCAGGGATCAACCTTGAGCGATGCGCTCGATACGATGCTGGTCTCCAGCGCCGGTGCGGCGCTCGTCACGGACCGCCGCAGATCCTTCGTCGGCGTCATCACGGTCGAAGTCGTCATGGAAGCGATCACCCGCTCACGCAAGGCCTCGGCCATGGCCAACGACAACGATTCGCCCGTCGGCACCAACACGGGCACCATCGAGGTCCAGGGCGGCACCACATGAGTGACGTCCTGCGCCCCCAAGCCGCCGTCGGCACGGCGGCTTGGAAGGGTCTGGTCATCCAACCGGCCGTGATTGTGCTGATTCTGGCCGCGTTCGTGATCTGGCTGAAGCTGGGCAATTTGTCCGCGACCGAACGCGCAACACTAAACCCGGGTGACCTGCTGGCCTACACCGGCCAGCATCTTGCCCTGACGTTCGTCTCCTCAGCCATCGTGCTGGCCGGCGCCATTCCCCTCGGGGTGCTGCTGACCCGGCGCCCCTTCGTGAAGGTCAGCGGGGTCATCCTTGCCCTGGCCAATTTCGGCCAGGCCGCCCCGGCCATCGGGCTGGTTGTCCTGCTCGCCTTCTGGCTCGGATTCTCCTTCTGGTCCGCCGTCGTCGCCCTGGTCGTCTATGCGGCGCTTCCGGTGCTGCGGAACACCATGGTGGGCATCCAGGGCGTGGATGAACGCCTGGTCGAATCAGCCCGCGGCATGGGCATGAGCTCATTTTCGGTGCTCATGCGCGTGGAGCTGCCGCTCGCGGTCCCCGTGATGCTCTCGGGTATCCGCACCGCCCTCGTGCTGATCGTCGGATCGGCGACGCTTGCAACATTCATCGGTGCCGGCGGGCTCGGCCTGCTCATCACCACCGGAGTGAACTTGTTCCTGCCGCGAGTCCTGGTCTCCGGCGCCCTGCTGGTCGCATTGCTGGCGCTGCTCATCGACTGGCTCGGCCGCGTCGTTGAACACTATGCCCGTCCGAAGGGACTCCGATGAAAAACATCCGACGCACTCAACCACACAGCATTCGGCACCTGGCACTTCTTGGTGCGGCCATCGCCTGCGTGCTGAGCCTGGCCGGCTGCGGGCTTCAGCCGGCGACGGCGTTCGTCCCGGCGGTCGCGCCGGGGTCCATCAAGAACATCGACAACCTTCCCCCCGGAGCGTCCATCACCATCACCTCCAAAAACTACACGGAAGCCCTCATCCTCGGAAAAATGGCCGTTCTCGCCGCCAAGGCCGCCGGATTCAAGGTCACGGACAAGTCCAATGTCCCGGGCAGCGTGGCGGTGCGCAACCTCATGCTCAATGGCGGCGCCGACATGGTCTGGGACTACACCGGGACGGCATGGCTGACCTACCTGGGGCACAAGGCCGGAATCCCGGACCCGGCAAAACAGTACGCCGCCGTTCGGGATGAGGACAAGGACAACGGCCTTACCTGGCTGGCCCCCGCCGAGCTGGACAACACCTACGCCATGGCCGTGCGATCGGGCGCAGTGAGCAAACTCAACGGGATCACCTCGCTCTCGCAGATCAAGGACCTTCCAGTCAAGGAAAGGACGTTTTGCGTCGAGTCGGAATTCAATTCCCGGCCCGACGGCTTCAAGCCCATGCTCAAGACCTACGGCCTCACCCTGGGTGCCGCCAACGGCGTCCCACTCAGCAACGTCAAGATCCTGGACACCGGCACCGTCTATGAAGCCACCGCGCGTGGACTGTGCAACTTTGGCGAGGTCTTCACCACGGACGGCCGCATCCTTTCCCTCAACCTGAAGGTGATGAAGGACGACAAGAGCTTCTTTCCGGCGTACAACGTCGCACCGGTGCTGCGGACCGCCACGCTTGAGAAGTATCCGCAGCTCAAATCCATCTTCGGGCAGATCTCGTCAAAACTGACGAACGACGAACAACAGAAGTTGAACTTGAAAGTCGACGTCGATGGGCAGGAACCAGCCGACGTCGCCTTCAACTGGATGAAGGCCGAGGGACTCATCTCGTCGCCGTGACGGCGGCCGGTGAGAACGGAAGGGCGGCTGTTGGCCATGCGTGGACAATATTGCGCCTGCTGAGACGTGCCGCCGGAGATATCGTCGTCGCGGTCCCGATCGGGGCAGTGGGACGCAGGAGGGGAGGACGACGGCGGACCCTAAGTTCCGCCGTCGTCCTCCCCTTGATGCGCTGCAGACGTTAGCCGAGCGGGCCCAGCTGGCCGTCCTTGGGGATTTGGAGGTCGTCCGTCTTGATCAGTTCCTCGACATTGACGTCCTTGAAGGTGATGACGCGCACGTTCTTCACGAAGCGTGCCGTCCGGTAGACGTCCCACACCCACGCGTCCTGGAGGGTCAGGTCGAAGTACACTTCGCCGTCGGCCGAACGGGCCTGCAGGTCAACATGGTTGGCCAGGTAAAAGCGGCGCTCCGTCTCCACGACGTAACTAAAGAGGTTCACCACGTCCCGGTATTCGCGGTAGAGCTGCAGCTCCATGTCGGTCTCGTAGTTTTCCAGGTCCTCAGCGCTCATGGTTCCATCATCCATCACTCGGGGCCATGCCCGCGAACGCGGCCGTACGCCGGCCGCGAAACGCTAGAGGAGCCGCCAGGTCTTGCGGTGGTGGTACGTGGGCCCATGCCCGGCGATGGCGGCGCGGTGGGCGGCCGTGCCGTAGCCCTTGTTTCCGTCCCAGCCAAACTCCGGGAATTCCCGCGCGAGCTCCACCATCATGGAATCGCGCTCCACCTTGGCGAGCACGCTGGCGGCAGCCACGGACAGGCAGGTCATGTCCGCCTTGATGCGGGTCCGCACGGTCATGGGGGCGCCGGAGGGCACGGCCTGGACCGGGGCGGGCAGCACACCGTCGAAGGCCTGCCCGTCTCCGAACTCCAGTTCCGGCTGCACGGGAACGGAGAGCCAGTCCTGGTTGCCGTCCAAAATGACATAACCGGGCAGGAGCTCCCCGGCCACGGAGGCCAGCGCCCGCGTCCCCGCCAGGCGCAGGGCTGCAACCAGTCCCCCGGCATCGATTTCAGCCGCCGACGCGTGCCCCACGGCGTACGCCCGCGCCCAGTCCCGGATGGCCGGCACCAGTGCCTGCCGCACCGGCTCGCGCAGCAGCTTGCTGTCCTTCACGCCGGGCAGGGCGGCGGCGGTGGCTGCGTCAATAACCACCAAACCGACGCTGACGGGCCCGGCCAGGGCTCCCCGTCCCACCTCGTCGCAGCCGGCCACCAGCGTGTAGCCCTGGGCTGCCAGTTCCCGTTCCCAGTCCAGGGTTGGCGGCAGGGCCGCCATTACCGCGCCGCCATTACTGCCCGGCCGGGATGACGCCCGACGACGCCCCCTGGCCGACAGCCGACGGTTCCGGCACCTTGGCGAAAACGTCGGGATAGTTGCCCAGGATGCCCGTGTGGTTCAACGGCCAGGCGATGACGATTGCGCGGCCCTCGACGTCGGAAATCGGAACAAAGCCGGTGCCACTCTCCGTCTGGTGCGCGCGCGAGTCCTCGGAATTGTTCCTGTGGTCGCCCATGACCCAGATGTGTCCGGCCGGAACCGTCACATCAAAGGTGGTGTCCGACGGCGAGGCCCCCGGAAAGAGGTACGGCTCGGTGATGGCCGCGCCGTTGATGGTCAGCTTGCCCGCCGCATCACAGCACTTCACGTGGTCGCCCGGCAGCCCGATGACCCGTTTGACCAAGTGCTGCTGGGAGCTGTCAGGGGCCACCCCGATGAACGTGGCCACGTCGCCGATCCAGCTGAACGGGCCGGTCTTCACCGACTCCGGCGGCAGCCACCCCTGCGTGTCCTTGAAGACGACGACGTCCCCGCGCTTAAGTGCAAACGGTTCCGGCACCAGCAGGTTCACAAAAATCCTGTCGTCAATGCGCAGGGTGTTTTCCATGGAGCCGGACGGAATGTAAAACGCCCGGAACAGGAACGTCTTGATCAGGAAAGACAGCACCAAGGCGATGGCCAGGATGGTGACAATTTCCTTGCCCCAGGCCCAGGCGCTGTTGCTGAAGCGCTCCAGGGCCGTTGCTTCGGAAACATGCCCGCCGTGGCCCCCGCCGTGGTTGGCGCCGTGGTTGGCGCCGTCGGGCTTGGCGCCGTGCGTGCGGTCCGGGCCCCCGCCGGCGCCCCTGCCGGCGGGCTGGGCACTGTCAGGCTGGGCGCCGCCCGCTCTGTGCCCGCCGTCGTGCTTCGCGTCGCCGGGCTTGGCACCGTGCGTGCCGTCCGTGCCCCCGCCGTCGTCCGGAACGGACGGGCCGGGATCGCCGGAAACATTCTGCTGCATAGGGGCTGTTTCCTTAAAGTTCAGTACAACTTGGGTGGGACGGAAACGCTAGGGGGTGGCGGCGTCGCGCGCCAACACGTGGATCCGCCCCAACGGCCACACGGTGGCCCACGGCCGGCCGATCACACGGCTGGTGGAGATGAGGCCTCCGCCGGGCATGCCCAGCAGGGACCGCGAATCCAGTGACACGTCCCGGTGGTCGCCCATGAGCCACAATTTACCCTGCGGGACGGTCACCTCGAACTTCAACGCGCTGGGCTGGTCCCCGGGATACAGGTAACTCTCAGTAACCGGCACGCCGTTGACCTCCAGCAACCCACCGGCCGAGCAGCATTTCACGGTGTCCCCGGCCACGCCCAGCACGCGCTTGACGTAAATGTTGTGGTTGGGAACCAGTCCCAGCCACTGCCCGGTGCCGATGGCGGCGTCCGTGAGCGGGTCATGGCCGGACTCCCACGGGGTAAACGAGCCGCGTCCGTCGAAGACCACCACGTCGCCGCGCTTGACGCCGCCGGCGGCGAAGTCGGTGCGTGAAACCAGTACGCGGTCGCCGGTCAGCAGCAGCGGCTCCATGGATTCGGACGGGATGTAGTACACGTCCATCCACACGTTGCGCACCACCGCGGTAAAGAGGAAGACCACCACAACGGCAAGGACAACAAAACGCCAGCCCAGTTTCCTGGACTGGCGTTTTGTTTGGCCCAAAGTGCGGTTCCTTTTTACTTGGCAGGAACGTTGTCGCGCTTTTCCTTGATCTTGGCAGCCTTGCCGCGCAGGTTGCGCATGTAGTACAGCTTGGCGCGGCGGACGTCGCCCTTGGAGACGACCTCGATCTTGTCCAGGACCGGGGAGTGCACCGGGAAGGTACGCTCCACGCCGACGCCGAAGGAGACCTTGCGGACCGTGAAGGTCTCGCGGATGCCGTCGCCCTGGCGGCCAAGGACGAAGCCCTTGAATACCTGGACACGTGCGCGGGTGCCTTCAATGATGTTCACGTGAACGTTGAGGGTGTCGCCGGCACGGAAGGCGGGGATGTCGCTGCGCAGGCTGGCTGCGTCAACGGAATCGAGAATATGCATTTTTCTCACTCCAGGTAAACGCCACAGGTCATTTACTTTGTGTCACGACTCCATGGACGGCACTCATGCCAGTCATGGAAGTCGAAAGATGAAAGACCGGTTTTCGCTGGTGGAATCCCGGTGTGCCGCCCTGTTGACGAACGTTCCCCCTGTGGCAGGAACGCGCCCAGTCAGGCACATCCACTAATTTTGTCACACCGGGACCGCTGGGACTAATCGGCGCTGTAGCCAATATTTGCTGCTATTCCTTGTTGCGGCGCACTGCCCTGCCATGTTCGACGGCGTACCCGAGTTCCCAGAGCACGTTGCGTTCGGTCTTGCTGAAGTTGGAGACGTCGAGCTTGTCCAGCAGGTCGGGGCGGCGGGCAGCCGTGCGTCGCAGCTGATGTTCCCTGCGGAACTTGGCAATCTTGCCGTGGTTACCGCTGAGCAGCACGTCCGGGACGTCACGGTCCCGCCAGCTGGAAGGCTTCGTGTAGACGGGATACTCCAGCAGCCCGTCCGAGTGGGACTCCTCAATGAGGGAGTCCGGGTTTCCCACCACACCGGGAATGAGACGACCAATGGCCTCCACCATGGCCAGCACGGCCACTTCACCGCCGTTGAGGACGTAGTCACCGAGGCTGACTGGACGGACTGCGTACTGCTCCTGCGCCCATTCGAGCACACGTTCGTCAATCCCCTCGTAGCGTCCGCACGCAAAGGCGAGGTGTTCCTCCTCGGCCAGCTCGTAGGCCAGCGCCTGGGTGAAGACCTCGCCCGCAGGGGACGGGACGATCAGCACGGGCTTGCGTCCGGCTGCGGTGGCCGGGGACGCGGCGGCAATGTCGCCCAGTGCCTGTGCCCACGGTTCCGGCTTCATGACCATGCCGGCCCCGCCGCCGTACGGGGTGTCATCCACGGTGCGGTGGCGGTCCTGCGTGTAGCTGCGCAGGTCATGAACGATCAGCTCCAGCAGCCCGTCCGTCCGGGCCTTTCCAATCAGGCTCAGCTCCAGCGGCGCCAGATACTCGGGGAAGATGCTGACAACGTCAAAGCGCATCAGGCCTGCGTACCTTCCGTGCCGCCGTCCGTTTCCGCCGCCTGCCCGGTTTCGTCATTTTCCGTGGCTTCCTTGTTCACCGTGAACAGTCCGTTCGGCGGCGTCAGGAGGACATAGCCCTCCTCGATGTTCACCTCGGGCACGATCTCGTCCACGAACGGGACCAGGACTTCGTCGCCGTCGTTGTCCTCCACGATCAGCAGGTCCTGCACCGGCAGGGTGCGAAGTCCAGTGACCTTGCCAACCCTTTCCGTGCCAACGCGGACCTCAAGGTTCAGCAGCTCGTGTTCGTACCAGGCGTCGTCGTCCTGGTCCTCTTCGGAGTCAAAGAACAGGCTGGCCCCGCGGAGCAGCTCCGCATCGTTGCGCGTGTTGGTGCCCTCGAAGCCCAGCAGCAGGATGTCCTTGTTCCAGCGCGAGCTGCGCACGGTCAAGGTGCCCAGCGAGGCCGGCTCCACCACAAATTCGGTGCCGACGGCAAAACGCGAATCCGGGGCATCGGTGAGGACAAGCACTGTCACTTCGCCGCGAATGCCGTGGGGCTTGCCAATCCGGGCAACTTGAACCTGCATGTGAACTCCTTGGTGCGTGCTTCGTTTATTGGGCCGGGATGCGGCCGGGAAAAAATTTGGCCCCGACACCATTATGGTGCCGGGGCCAAATGTCTGGCTTTACTGCTGAAAACTTCATCACCCCGCGTGCGCGGAGCAAAGTTCCCTGGCGGCAGGGTTAGCGGCGGTCGGTGTCGACAACGTCAACACGGACCGGCTCACCGTGGGCCAAGGCTCCGACCACGGTGCGCAAGGCACGGGCCGTGCGGCCTTGGCGGCCAATGACCCGGCCCAGATCGTCCTGGTGAACGCGCACCTCGAGGGATTCCCCGCGGCGGTTGTTGTTGACGCTCACCTTGACGTCCTCGGGAGAGTCAACAATCCCACGGACCAGGTGCTCCAGCGCTTCAGCCAGCAAGTTACTGCGCCTCGGTGCTCTCGGCAGCCTCAGCGTCGTCGGCCTTCTTGGCCTTCTTGGTGATGGCTTCCTTGACAATAAGGTTGGTGGCTTCCGGAGCGACGAAGGCAGGCTTGGCTTCCTTCGTCTTCAAGGTGCCTTCCTGGCCCTTGATGCCCTTGTACTTCTGCCAGTCACCGGTGATCTTCAGGATCTTGGCAACGGGCTCGGACGGCTGGGCACCAACGCCGAGCCAGTACTGGGCACGGTCCGACTTGACCTCAATGAAGGAGGGCTGCTCGGTCGGGTGGTACTTGCCGATCTCTTCGATGGCCCGGCCGTCGCGCTTGGAGTGTGAGTCCATGACGACGATGCGGTAGTACGGTGCGCGCATTTTACCAAAGCGCTTAAGGCGAATCTTTACGGCCACTTTTGTGGTTACTCCTGGTTCGAAAAAGGGGCGAATTCCGCTTCACGCTCCCGTGGGGCGGGCCGATCAGCGGATCTCTAAGGACAGGACCATCACGCGGAGAGAGGGGCCGCACGGATCGAGTACCTGTCCATTATGCCAGACGATTGGCCATCCGCGCGACGCGTTACGCCGGTCCCGGTGCGTGTTGTGCACCATACGCGGTCCGACCCGCCTGATCTGCTGGGAAACGGAATTAAAAAGACAGTACCTGCGGGTGACGCAGACTGGCTTCGATTAAAAAGACAGTACCTGCGGGTGCTCAGATTTGAAAAGACAGTACCTGCGGGTGTTAGTGGTGCGGACCCGCAGGTACTGTCTTTTCGATCCTGATCAGCACCCCGGACCCGCAGGTACTGTCTTTTCAATCCCGCCTATAGCTTCGGGGTCCCATCCGAGGAACGAGGGTGGGAGCGGCTGGCTTGGGCCCCCAGGCGCGAGGGCCCCGCTGCGAGCTTGCGAGCGGTGGGAGCGGCTGGCTTGGGCCCCCAGGCGCGAGGGCCCCGCTGCGAGCTTGCGAGGGTGGGAGCGGCTGGCTTGGGCCCCCAGGCGCGAGGGCCCCGCTGCGAGCTAGCGAGCGGTGGGAGCGACTGGGGACTACGAAGCTGAAAAAAAGAACAGTCCCATTTTCGCGTTGTCGTCGGCCGCGGCCACGGCGGCGACGGCCATTGCCGTCAGGGCGCGCAGCAGCGGCTCGGTGACCTCGGGGGTGGATTCCATCTCTTCGGCGGCGGCCCATTCGGCGGCAAGGTCCACCACGTCATCCGGTTCCTCCGGCGCGTTGAGCTCGGCAAACACCTCCAGCAGGGCATCCGGAACGGCGTAGAGCGTGTCCAGCTCGATGTCCACGAGACTGAGCTCGGCTCCAACGCCGGTGGCATGGACCTTCCTCACGGCCAGCTCCCCCAGCACTTCAATTTCAAAGTCGCTCAGGCCGGGCGTTGGCAGGACGGGCACGTCGATGGCCGGCGACTTTCCGGCTTCGCGGGCCTTGGCCCGGGCAACGGCTTGGTGGTGGTCGGCAATGAAAAACTCGGAGTAGAGGGCCACTCGGGTGCCTTTCGCAAAAGGGTGGTGCCGGGTCAGCGCTGGGCTGCGGCGGGTGCAGTCTCCACACTAACGCGGATCCGGTTCTTCCACGGGTCCTCGAAGCGGATCTCGGCGCCGGTGTTGGCGACGGCAATGCCGTGGCGGCCCAAACGCTCCGCCAGCTCCCCGACGTCATCCGGCTTGGGCAGCTGGATCAGGACCTCACCCAACCCGAGGGTGTCCTTGCGGGGGCCGGCACCGCGGCTGTTCCATACGTTCATGGCCATGTGGTGGTGGTAGCCGCCCGCGGAGACGAACAGCGCCTGCCCGTGCCAGCCGGCCGTGCGCTCAAAGCCGAGGGTGTCCACGTAGAACTTTTTCGCCGTTTCGACGTCGCCAACCTGGAGGTGTATATGGCCGACGCCGGCACCTGCGTTCCGCTGCCCGCTCACCGATTCCTCGGTCAGGTGCCTCGTGAGGTACTGCTGTGGTGGCAGGGCCAGCGACGCCATTTCAACGGTACCGTTATTCCAGGACCAGGCATCGCGGGGACGGTCCCAATAGAGCTCAATGCCGTTGCCCTCGGGGTCGGTGAAGTAAAACGCCTCGGAGACCAGGTGGTCGGCGCTGCCGGCGAACAGCTGCGGGCTGTACTGGGCGGCGCTGGCAACGGTGGCGGCCAGGGAAGCCTGGTCCTCGAAGAGCAGGGCCGTGTGGAACAGGCCGGCCTCGCCGCGGCCAGGGATGTGCAGGCCGCCGGCCGGCTCCAGGTGGACCAGGGCTGTGGTGCCGCGCCCCAGGTATTGGCCGCCGTCGGCCTCGGCGACAACATCCAGGCCGAGTGCCTTTTGGTAGTAGTTGCTCATCAGGTTCATGTCGCCGACCTTGAGCATCACGGTGCCCATTTGCAGGTCGGCGGAAAGGAGGTCTTGATGGGTGGTCATGGTTGCTCCAAAGTTTGTTGTGTTCATATCGTATCAAACTACTTGAAGCTTCAAGTTATTCCCGGTGGCCGCCCTGCCGCGGTCATGTGCGGCGTTCAAGCCGGCCGGGCCGCCGGAACCAAATCGTCTGCGCACGCATCGGGGAGGCCGGGGATAAATGCGATGGCAAACGGGTACGGGGCGGAAACAGACAAATGCTGGTAGTGCAGCAGCCGCGAATGTCCACTTTTGCCCCGGGAGCCAGGAGTCCATCAAGCGGGCGTTGCAACTGTCGATCCCACTGCACCAACCAGCACCGGCACACTCAGAGGTGTGCGCGCATGGCCACGCGGCGGCCCATCGCGTCCAGCCCGAGTGCGGCTTCCTCGCGGCGCAGGACAGCCAGTCCGGGTGCCATCTGCGCTTCCGGAACTTCGATAAAGCCGCAGCTGGCGTAAAACGGGCCATTGAAGGGCACCTCGGCGAAGGTGCACAATGTCATCGTGTGGAACCCGGCCTCCAGCGCCCAGGCCTTCGCGGCCGTGACCAGGGCACGGCCAATCCCCCGACCACCCTGGTCCGGGCTAACGGCCAGCTGTGCCAAATGAGCTTGTTCGTCCACTATTTCCAGCCGTGCGAACCCCACTGGTGGCCGCCCGGCAACCATGATGTGAAAGGCCTCGGCAAATGAGGAAGCCGTGCCGGGAGGTGGAAATTCGGTGTGCGGAAACGGCGGGTCCAGGGAGGCAAACACTGCGTCCGCATCCGCTTCCAGGGCAGGCAAAAGCGAAAATTCGTTGAGCCCTGCAGGCCGGATCTCGAGCATGGGGCCAGTCTAGTGCGGGGCTCCGACACCAGATCCGCAATGCCCTCAGTCGGGCCCTGCTCCAGCCCGGCGGCCATGCACTCAGTCGGAACCTGGCCCAGCCCGGCGGCCATGCACTCCGTCGGAACCTGGCCCAGCCCGACGGCCATGCCCTCCGTCGGACCCTGGCCCTAACCCCGGTCTTGCCCCTGCCTGCCTCCCGGGACCTTACTCCGGTCAACCCGCCGGGCCGGGACCGGCTTCGATGCCGCCGATGAACTCTTCGATGAGCCCGGCCCCTGCCTCGGAGTCCTGCGGCCGGTGGCCGCCGCGGGTGACCACGTGGCGGGCCCCGGTGCCGGCAAGGTAGTCGGCGATCTCCTCATAAAGAGGCTCCCATCCCCCGGTCAGCACCAAGGTGGGCACGCCGGGGACTATGTGCACCGGTGCGTCCCACTGCGGCGCCTGCAGATGAATCCGGGCCGCAATCCGGGCAGCCGACTCCGCTGGTCCGGTCCGCGGCCGCGAGAGTCCGGCTGCACCGTCCGACGCGACGCCCGCCGCGCCCGGCCCCGCCATGGACGCCGTCAACCTGCGGAATTCGGCGGAAAAAGCCGTGTCCGTCAAGGCGGCACTGCGGGCAAACAGGGGTTCGAGGTGTTCGCGGTACGCCGTGGTGGCGGGAAGCTCGGCCGTCAGGGACAGCAACGCCGGCTCCACCAGCACCAGGGACTTCACCAGCTCGGGACGTTCCACGGCAGCCATGACGGCCGCCGTGGCCCCCTGCGCGTGTGCCACCACATGCCCGCCGCTGTCCAGGGCATCAATCACAATGCGGGTGTCGGCGGCAAAATCCGTTGGCACGGGAGGCTCGACGGCGTCAAAACCGGCCCGCTTGAGAAAGAGCGCATCGTAGCGCCCGGCCAGGCGGTGTTGGACGGGCCAGGCCGCTGAGCCGTAGCCATCGATCCCGTGCACGAACACGATCCGGGGTTTAGTCATTCAAGCAGGGTACCGGAAGCGGCTGACAAGCCCGTTGGCGGGACGGCAGCCAGCACCGGGCTGTTACGGCCCTGTCAGCGTCTGGCTAAACGGCCCCGCCAGCCCCGGCCGGCCCCGGCGTCCCGCCCGGCCTCCCGCCGTCCGGGGCTCCGTCGGCGGTCACGTCCTGGGGCCCGTCCGCGGCAATCCCACCAGGCGCCACCGTCCCCTCCACCAGCGTGTCGGCGGCGGCGTGTCCGTTGATGGGAAAATGGCAGGCGGTCAGGTGGGGAATGGTGCCGGCGGCGGCAGCGGCGGCCGTTGCCGCCGCCAGCTCGGCGGCGGGCATGGGTACGGATCCGCCCCCCGGCTGCAGCGGCGGTTCCACCTTGGCGCAGATCTCCTGCGCCATGGGGCAGCGGGTGCGGAAGCGGCAGCCGCTGGGCGGGTTCATCGCCGACGGCAGCTCCCCGCGCACACCCAGCTTTGCCTTTTGCCGCTCAATGACCGGGTCCGGGATCGGGATCGTGTCAATCAGCCCGCGCGTGTAGTGGTGCTGCGGGTGCGAATACACGGCGGCGGCCGGGCCCACCTCCACCATCTTGCCCAGATACATGACGGCGATGACGTCCGAGAGGTAGCGCACCACGGACAGGTCGTGGCTGATGAACAGGTAGGTCAGCTCCCGGTCGCGCTGGAGTTCCTTCATCAGGTTCAGCACCTGCGCCTGGATGGACACGTCCAGCGCCGAGACGGGCTCGTCGGCAACGATCAGCCCGGGCTGCAGGGCCAGCGCCCGCGCCAGCCCGATGCGCTGGCGCTGGCCGCCGGAAAACTCGTGCGGGTACCTCTCGGCGGCGCGGGCGGGCAGCCCGACGGCGGCCAGCAGCTCATCGACCCGCTCGTTGCGGTCGCGCGCCGATCCGACATGCTGGATGTCCAGCGGCTCGCGCAGGATGGAGCGGACCCGCATGCGCGGATCCAGCGACGCGTAGGAGTCCTGGAACATGAATTGAACGTTGCGCCGCCCCTCTTTCGCCTCCCTGCCCCGAAGCTGTGAAATGCGCCGGCCGCGGAACAGGATTTTTCCGCCGGTGGGCACGTCCAGCCCCACCACCAGACGCCCGAGCGTGGTCTTCCCGCAGCCGGATTCCCCCACCAGGCCCAGGGTTTTGCCGCGCGGGATGGACACGGTGACGCCGGCGACGGCGCTGATGTCCCCCACGTGCCGGCGCAGAATGGCCCCGGCCGTGACCGGGAAGTCCTTGACCGCGCCCTGGACCTGCAGCAGCGGGACGCCGTCGTCCGGAATGAAGGTGGTGGGCGCCACCCACCCGCGGGCGTCCGACGCCGTTGCCGCCTCCGGCGTTTCCGCTGCCCGGGCGGCGGCACCCCCGGCGGCGGCACCCCGGGCGGCGCCAGGGGCGAGGTGGGCACCCACCCGGGGTCCGGCGTCGTCCGCGTGTACGGTGGCGTCCACGGAGGAGAGGTCCATGCCGGCCTCCAGCTCGGCAGCCTCCACGCGGGCGACTTCCGGGATGATGGTGCGCAGGTCCACGGGTTCCGGCACATTCAGCGGCGTGGTCCGCGGGACAAAGCAGGCGAACTGCTGGGGACCGTGCGCAGTGGTGATGGTGGTCATGGGCGGCACCTGGGCCCGGCAGGAGTCGACGGCGAAGCGGCAGCGCGGCGCGAACCGGCAGGCCGGCGGCGGCTCCACCAGATCCGGCGGAAGTCCCGGGATCGAGTACAGCCGCTCCCCGGTGCCAGCGGCGCGCTCGGGCAGCGCCTCGAACAAGGCATCCGTGTAGCGGTGTTTGGGGGCGGCAAACAGGGTGTGGACGTCGGCCATTTCGGCGACCTTGCCAGCGTACATGACCACCACCCGGTCGGCGCTGCCGGCGATGACGCCAAGATCGTGGGTGACCAGGATCATGGCCATGCGGAACTCCTGGCGCAGCCTGTCCACGAGCTCCAGGATCTGCTTTTGCACCGTGACGTCCAGGGCGGTGGTGGGTTCGTCGGCGATCAGCAGCTTGGGCTGGCAGATCAGCGCCATGGCGATCATGACGCGCTGGCGCTGGCCGCCGGACAGCTGGTGCGGGTAGTCGTTGATGCGCTGCTCGGGGCTGGGCAGTCCCACCAGGCCGAACATTTCCATGACTTCCTTGTAGGCCTGGCGCTTGGTCGACCCCCGGTGCAGCATGAGGGGCTCGGCCACCTGGTCGCCAATGGTTTGCACCGGGTTGAGCGAGGTCATGGGGTCCTGGAAGATCATGCCGATGTCGCTGCCGCGGATCTCCCTCAGCCGGGGCTCCTGGAGCTGCACCAGGTCTTCGCCGTCAAAGAGGATCTCGCCGTTGATGATGTGGCCGCCGGGCGGCAGGAGGCGTTCAATGGACATGGCCGTCATCGTCTTGCCACTGCCGGACTCCCCCACCAGGCCCAGGGTCTCCCCCGCATCGACGTGCAGACTGACATGGTCGAGGGCATGCACCACGGACTTGCTGAGCTGGATGTCCGTGCTGAGGTCGTTAATCTCCAGAAGCGCCATGGGCCTGTCCTTTCCTCGTGTGGCTGATGCCGTGGACTGCTGTGCCTGATGCCCGACGCCGGCCGGCCGGGTTGGTGTTCCCGGGTCCGGCAGGAGCCGGTGAGATCAGCGGCGTTGCAGCCTGACCTCCACCGAGTCGCGGAGGCCGTCGCCCACCAGGTTCACGGCCACGACGACGATGATGATGGCGAATCCCGGAGGGTAGATCAGCCACCAGTAGTTTGTAAACACGAACGCGGTGCCGTTGCTGAGCATGCCACCCCAGTCGGTTGCCGGCGGTGAGATGCCAAGACCCAGGTAGCCGAGGTAGGCGATCAGCAAGATGGCGTCGGCGACCTGGAAGGTGGCATTGACGATCACGGTGCCGATCACGTTGGGCATGATGTGCCGCAACACCGCATGCCACGACGTCCCACCCATGACGCGCACCGCCTGGACGTATTCACGCACGCGCAGGGTCAGCGACTCGCCGCGCACCAGCCGGGCCGGCACCAGCCAGGCCGTCAGCCCCAGCACAAAGATCATGACCGGCACGCTTGGCTTGACGATGGTGACCAGGAACAGCAGCAGGAACAGAATCGGGATGGAAAGGATCGCGTCGACGGTGCGCATCATGACGGAGTCCAGCCAGCCGCCGAAGAAGCCGGCGATGGCGCCCCAGATGGTTCCGACGATTGTGGCGATGATGGCCGCGGCAAACCCGATCATCAAGGACACCTGACCGCCGGTCATGAGCCGCCCCAGCTGGTCGTAGCCGGTTTCGTCGGTGCCCAGCGGATGGCCGGGGCCCGGCGGAAGGTTCACGTTCAGCAGGTTCACGGTGACCTGGTCGGTCGGGTACAGCACAGGGCCAAGGAAACAGAACAGCACCGCCAGCACCAGCACGACGAGGCCCACGATGGCCAGCCGGTTCTGGATGAAAACTTCAAAGCCGAGCTGAAACATGCTCTTGGCCTTGCCGGCGGGCAGGCCCGTGCTTGAGACGGCGACGGTGGTCTTGTGTCCGTCGCCGACAATCTCAGGCGGCGGTTCGCCGACTCCCGGGCGGATGGTGGTCATAGCTTCACTCTCGGATCCAGAACGGCCAGGGAAATGTCTGCCAGCAGGTTTCCGGCGACGGTGGCGAACGCGGTGATGATCACGACGCCGAGTTCCACCGGGTAGTCGGAGGCCTGGGCTGCCTGCCAGAACAGCAGGCCCATGCCCGGGAAATTGAAGATTGACTCAGTGATGAGGGCTCCGGCGAAAATGGCCGGGAGGGACAGCCCCAGCAACGTGATGATGGGTATCATCGCGTTGCGCAGGATGTGGTGGTACAGGACCCTCGTGGGCGACGCGCCCTTGGCTTGGGCCGTGCGCACATAGTCCTGGTCAAGGTTGTCCAAGACCGAGGAACGCATGTAACGGGAAAAGCCGGCGATGCTCAGCAGCGCCAGTGTGACAATGGGCAGCACCATGGCATCGAACTGCGCAAAGATGGGTCCCACACCATCGGATTGCGGCGCTTCCGGGGGAAACCAGCCCAGGTTTTGGGAGAAGACCTCGATGGCGACCAGCCCGATGAAGAACGTCGGAGCAGCATAGAAGATGAACGACAGCCCCGTGGCAATGTAGTCAAACGGCTTGTTGCGGTGCACGGCCTGGTAGATGCCCAGCGGCACCGCAACGATGACCGTGAGCGCCAGGGAAAGGAGGCCCAGGACAATGGTCTTGGGCATCCGCTGGACCAGCAGTGAGCTGACCGACTGGTTCAACTTGATCGAGAAACCGAAATTGCCGGTGGCCCAGTCGCCCAGCTGCCGGAAATATTGGACGAACAACGGCTGGTTGTAGCCGTTCTGGACGTTGAAATCGGCGATCTGGGCCGCGGTTGCCCGCGGTCCCAAAATCGCCCGGGCCGCACCCCCTGGCAGCTGATGCAGCAGGATAAACACGATGATGGTCACCACCAGAACCACCAGAATGGACTGGGCCAGGCGGCGGAGTATGTAGCCGATCATGACACCGCGCACCTTGCCGGCATCGTGTCGATTGCTGCTGCCCTTGCCGCCATGCCCGGTTCACCCCGTCGTTGTGACCCATTGACTATTACTTGTTGACCCAAGGATTGCTCAGTAGTGCCAGTCCTCGGGGTTGATGGCGCTGTACGGGTTCTGCGTAGTCGCTCCCTTGAGCCCATTGGCCACCTCAGTCAGGCTGTAGGTGTAGTTGGGCTGCCAGATCACCGGCACGTCCTTGGCCAAGGCGTTCTCGTAGGCCTGCATCACTGCCGTCCCGCTTTGCGTGGTGCTGTCGGAGATCAGCTTGTCCATGGCGGCGTTCGAATAGCTTCCGCTGTTGGAACCGGCCCCCGTCTGGAACAGCGTCTCACCAGTTGGGTAGTAGTCGGGTGCATACACCCAGCCGCCGCCCCAGTTACCCATTTCCCACGTGCAGGTCTTGCCGGAGCAGGGGATGGCAGTGCCGGTCACCGTATTAAACGGCGCCGGGGAAATGTTCAAGATGATGCCCGCCTGCGCCGCGTTGGACTTCAGGGACTGCATGGCGGTGGTGATGGTTTGGGTGCCGCTGGCGTACTGCAGGTTGAAGCTCAGCTTCTGCCCCGCCGTGACGCCTGCCCCGCAGTCGCCGGCGGCGGTCCCGGGCTTCGAGCACGTAGCAGCGGTGCCAGAAGCGACGGTCCAGCCGTTGTCCGTCAGGTACTTCTTGGCCGCATCAATGTTGAACGGGTAGGGGTTGGACTTCTCCGTGGCGGAAATCAGCGGGCTGTCCGGGAAGAGCGGCACGGGGCCGGTGGTCTCGAATCCGTAGTTCTTTGCGGCGGAGGTGAGGATGCCTTTCTGGTCAACCGTCGACTGCAACGCCTGCCGGAAGTACAGCTGCTTGAAGATCGGGCCAACCGTGGGGTTGTTGAAATTGATCGGGAAGTAGTTGATGCCGTACAGGTTCCACGGTGCCAGGGTGTAATTGGCGCTCAGCGGGTTGGGCCCTGCCTGGCCGGGCGAGGTGTTCGCCGGCCGCGGCGACGACAGGTCCTGGGTGGGCAGGTAACCAACGTCGATCGTGGAGGCGCCGCGCAGGACGTTGAATTCCGCCGAATCGGTGGTGAACGGAACCTCGATGAACTCCTTGAGTGTGGGCTTGACCGGCCCCGAGTACTTCGTGTTGGGAACAAAGGTGATGTGGCCGTCAGAGTTAAAGGACTTCAGGGACCATGGTCCGTCAACCACCTGCCACAGCGGGTTGGTCGCATACGTGGGCAGGTCCTTCGACTGCGCAATCAGGTACTTGTATACGGCGGCACAGCCGGATTCGCTGCTCGCACACGTTCCCTTGGTGTTGGCTGCCGTCATGTCCCACGCCGCCGGCATGGGCGTTATCTGCCCCAACTGGTTGGACAGGAACCACTGCTGGCTGTAGGCCTTGTCCGTGTTGAAGACAATCGTCTTTGCATCAGGGGCAGTCGCTGAAACAATATTGTCCGGGAACTGTCCTGGGACATAGGCGGCGTAGTTGGTCTTTTCCGCCTTGGCCATGTTAAACCAGAACATCACGTCGGCCGAGGTGACCGCCGTGCCGTTGGACCAGTTGTATGGCTTGAGCTTGATCGTGACGGTCTTGCCGCCATTGCTGTACACGGGTGCGGCAGCCAGGCTCAGTGAGTCGTTCACCTCGGCCTTGCCGTCGTTGCCGAACCAGTACAGCGGACGGAACATCAGGTACTGCAAATCCGAGGAGTTGGATACCGAAAAATCAGCGATCGGCGCAAACGGCCAAATCCAGTTCGGCACCGTGTTGGGCGGTTCCGCAAAAGTCGCGGTGTTGGCTGCCTTGCCCGGCGCATTTGCCGACGCGGTGGTTGCGTTCGGGGATCCGTTGCCTGAAGAGCATCCCGTCAACGCCAATAAAACGACTGCAATACTTCCAAATATCCGGAAGATCGGCTTCCGAATCCCCCCATGAGTCCGCAACTTTTTCATCATGCGCCTCCATGGCAGAACCCGGCGGCGGCAGATCTGTTTGGTCCTCGCAGGGCTCCTAAATCAGAGTCTAAACCTCCACCGCCGGACTGTCAGGAGAATGTTGGCGCGAAACGCCCGTCCGGGTGCCCCAGGGCCTGACCCCGGCGGTCCGTGGCGCGCAGATCCGCGGTTCTACTGGCATCATGGGCGTTTTCTGGCAGTTTCCCGCCAAATTCCTGCCAATTCCCCGGGCTTCGCACCGAGGATGTCGATACAGATATTTGAGGTCGAAATATCCGTATCGGCATCCTCAGTGGCGCGAGGTTCTACTGTGGGATGTGTGAGTATCGGGGAAGGGAATTCCGGCGCGTGGGTTGAGGACACAGCGCCCGACGGGGCAGCGCCAGGCGGCATCTTCGGCCGCGGGTACCGGACGATCACCGTGGGAATCTGTGCGCTCATCGTGCTGTCGGCCTTCGAGGCACTTGCCGTCACGACCGTCATGCCCACCATCAGCACGGCCCTGAACGGGGCTTCCCTGTATGCCCTTGCCTTCGCCGGGCCGCTGGCGGCCGGGGTTGTCGGCATGGTGCTGGCCGGAAACTGGTCGGATCGCGGGGGGCCGCGCGGTTCCCTGTACGCCTCCGTCGTCCTCTTCGTCGCAGGTCTGGCCGTCGTCGGCACCGCCCACAGCATGGCCGTCTTCCTGGCCGGACGCCTGGTGGAAGGTCTGGGTGCCGGCGCCTTGACCGTCGCACTCTATGTTGTGGTGGCCCGCGCCTACCCTCCCGCCCTGCACCCGCAGATCTTTGCGGCGTTTGCCGCGTCATGGGTCGTGCCCTCGCTCGTCGGTCCCGTGGTGGCAGGGCTGATCGCCCAGACGCTGGGATGGCGGTGGGTGTTTCTCGGGGTCATCGGACTCGTGGCCATCGCCCTGGCCATGGTCATTCCCGCCATGGTCCGGCTGCGGGGATCCGCTGAAGGCGCCGCCGTCCCGTGGAACGTGGGCCGCATCGGCTGGTCGCTGCTGGCCGCGGCCGCCGTGCTCGCCGTCAATCTCCTGGCTGATGCAAAAGGCTGGCTCCTGTGGATCGGACCGGCAGCGGCGGCTGCCATTGCGCTGCTCGCGCTGCGGCCGCTGCTCCCCCGGCACACGCTAACGGCCGACGCCGGGCTCCCCAGCGTGATCCTCAGCCGCGGTCTCGCAGCGGGCGCCTTCTTTGGCGCAGACGTTTACATCCCCTACCTCCTGACGGTCCGGTACGGCTTCCCGCCGCTGGCCGCCGGACTGTCGGTGACAGCCTCCGGCCTGACCTGGGCAGGCGGGTCCTGGCTGCAGAGCCACTTGGGCGTCCGCCTGAGCCACGTGCGCAGCATTCAGTTTGGTGCGCTGGCACTCTCGACGGCGATCGTCGCGGCGTGTGCGACGGCGGTCCTTGTACTGCCGCCCGCCGTCGCGATTGCCGGCTGGGCAGTCGCCGGGTTCGGCATGGGACTGATGTACCCGCGCACGAGTGTCGCGACGCTGGAATACTCCAGCGTCGAGAAGCAGGGCTTCAACAGCTCCGCGCTCGGCATTGCCGACGCCATCGGCGCCTCGATTTCACTTGCCGCAACGGCGATCGTGTTTTCCGCCCTTGCCGGACTGGGTGGTCCGTGGCCGTTCGCAGGGTGCTTCGCACTGACCACACTGCCCGCCGTGGCGGCGCTGGTCCTGGCCCGGCGCATCGGCCAGTCGCAGTAGCACCCACCCCGGCCCTGGCGGGCCCTGTTGGACAGTGGCGGGTCCAGTCACACGACGATGGCTGGGCGCACCCGCGCCGGGGCACGCCCGACGCATCGGCCAGACGCAGTAGCGCCCCGGAACTGCTACTTCCCGAGGAACTTCTCAAATCCCTTGGGCAGGTTCAGGCTCGCAGGGTCGAACTCCTCGTTGCCGGCGCCAAAGGCGGCACCGGTCGGCAGCGCCTTGGGGGCGTTGGACTTCTCCTGCGCCGCCCGCAGCTCGGCAGCGGCCTTGGCCGGGTTGCCGGAGCGTGCCTTCTTCTTCACGACCTTTTTGCCCTTGCGGGCGCCCCCGAAGCCGCCGGGTCCGGCAACGCCGGGCATTCCGGGGATGCCGCCGCCCTGGGCCATCTTCTTCATCATCTTCTGGGCCTGGCCAAAGCGCTCGAGCAGGCCGTTGACCTCGGAGACGTGCACGCCCGAACCCTTGGCGATGCGGGCGCGGCGGGAGCCGTTGATGATCTTCGGTGCCACACGCTCGTGCCGGGTCATGGAGCGGACAATGGCCTCGACGCGGTCAATTTCGCGCTCGTCAAAGTTTTCCAGCTGCTGGCGGATGTTTGCCGCACCGGGCATCATCATCAGCATCTTCTTCATGGACCCCATTTTGCGGATCTGCTGCATCTGGGACAGGAAGTCGTCCAGGGTGAAGTCTTCCTGGTCGGCGAACTTCTTCGCCATCCGTTCCGCTTCGTCCTTGTCCCAGTTCTTTTCAGCCTGCTCAATGAGTGTGAGGACATCGCCCATGTCCAGGATGCGGCTGGCCATGCGGTCCGGGTGGAACAGTTCAAAGTCGTCCAGCGACTCGCCGGTGGAGGCAAACATGACGGGCTTGCCGGTGATCGAGGCAACGGAGAGGGCGGCACCGCCGCGGGCGTCGCCGTCGAGCTTGGAGAGCACCACGCCGGTGAAGTTCACGCCGTCGTCGAAGGCCTTGGCCGTGTTGACGGCGTCCTGGCCGATCATGGCATCAATGACGAAGAGGACCTCGTCCGGGTTGATGGCGGCGCGGATGTTCGCAGCCTGCGCCATCAGTTCGGCGTCGATGCCGAGGCGTCCGGCGGTGTCGACAATGACGACGTCGTGAAGCTTGGACTTGGCCTCGGCCACACCGGCCTGGGCAACGGCCACGGGATCGCCGGTGGCGGATTCAGATTCACTGCTGACGCCGGGGTGCGGGGCGAAGACGGGCACCCCGGCGCGCTCTCCGTTGACCTGCAGCTGCTTGACGGCGTTGGGGCGTTGGAGGTCCGCGGCCACCAGAAGGGGGCTGTGGCCCTGGGCCTTGAGCCACTTGGCGAGCTTTCCGGCCAGCGTGGTCTTGCCGGCGCCCTGGAGGCCGGCCAACATGATGACGGTGGGCGGGTTCTTCGCCAGGTTGATGCGGCGGGTCTCCCCGCCCAGGATCGTCACGAGCTCGTCATTGACGATCTTGACGATCTGCTGCGCCGGGTTCAGAGCCTCGTTGACCTCCGACCCCAGGGCGCGTTCACGGACCCTGGCGGTAAATTCGCGCACCACGGGTACGGCGACGTCGGCGTCCAGGAGGGCGCGGCGGATCTCCCGCACGGTGGCATCGACGTCGGCCTCGCTCAGCCGGCCCTTGCCGCGCAGGTTCTTGAAAGTTGCTGTCAGCCGGTCAGATAGGGAGTTGAACACGCGCCGTGTACTTCTTTCGTCTGGGGTACAGCCATCACCCGCGCGGCCCGGCCATGGCGGCAAGGCCGCAAGCAGCGGGTGCGGCGATTCGAATTTGCAGGATGAGAACGGCGGGCCCGCCCCGTAAAAGCTGCCCGCTCCCTTTCCTGTGGGACTCAACTATCAAGGGTATCAAGCGCCGGGCCGCTTTGTTGCACCTTTTCCACCGGCACCGGCGGGGGCCTCCGGATCTCCCATTGCGCCCTTGTGCAACACGGCGGCGGTGCAGGGGAGGGAAATCGTCGCTCGAAAGTGGCATGCTGGGTTCGTGACCAAAACCACAAGTGTGACCCGCAGCCCCCAGTCCGCCACCACGAGCCCAGTGACCCGCTCTTCAACGGGCGCCGACTCCGGGGTCTCTGCCAAGTCTTCTGGCAAGCCGACTGGCAAGTCCCCTGCCAAGACGCCTGCCAAGCACGATGCCGGGTCCCCGGCTCCGGGGGCCGCCGCGGCTTCCGGCGGTTCCGGCGGTTCCGGCGGCGAGCGCATCAAGACGCTGGTCATCCTGGGCGCCTCGGGCGACCTGACCGGGCGGCTGCTGCTGCCCGGCGTCGCCCGCCTGATCGCCTCGGGGCGCGCGCCCGGCATCACCTTGGTGGGGGCCGGCAGCGACGACTGGTCGGAGAAGAAGTGGCAGGACCGGCTAACGGAAAGTTTTACCGACGCACTGGCCCCTGGCGGTTCCTCCACCACGGCTGGCATCAAGGAGCTGAAGAAGGTCCAAAAGAACGGCAGCTACCATCAGGTCGACGTAACGGCCAAGGGCGCACTGGGAAAGCTGCTAGCCACGATGGAAGGTCCCGTCGCCCTGTATTTTGCGCTTCCGCCGGCCATCAGCCAAAAGGCCTGTGAAGTCGTGAAGAAGAAGGAACTGCCAGCCGAAACTCGGCTGGTGATGGAGAAGCCGTTTGGTTCCAGCGCCGAGTCCGCCCACGCCCTCAATGAAACGCTGGCCGGGCTGGTCGCCGAGGACCACATCCACCGGGTGGACCACTTTCGGGGCAAGTCCACGGTGCTGAACATCATGGGCCTGCGCTTTGCCAACCGGCTGCTGGAACCGTTGTGGAACGGGGAGCACATCGAAAAGGTTGAGATTGTCTTTGACGAGGACCTGACGCTGGAAAACCGTGCCCGCTACTACGACCACGCCGGTGCAGGCAAGGACATGATCCAAAGCCACCTGCTGCAGATCATGGCCATCATGGCCATGGAGCCGCCGGCAACGCTGGGCGAGCAGGACGTGCGCTCCAGCATTGCCGCCGTGCTGCGTGCCAGCACCATCGGCGACGCGGCGGACCCGGACTATGCCAAATCAACCCGTCGAGCCCGCTACACGAAGGGCACCATCGGAAAGCGCAAGGTGCCCGACTATGTGGCCGAGGAGGGTGTGGACCCCGCCAATGACACCGAGACGCTGGCCGAGGTGGAGGTTTACGTCAACAACTGGCGCTGGGCCGGTGTGCCGTTCATCCTGCGCTCCGGCAAGTCCCTGGGCCGCAACCGCAAGGAAGCTGTGGTGACCTACAAGCCGGTGCCGCACCTGCCCGTCGGCTTCGCCGGCACCGACTCTCCCACCCGCCTGCACATTGGCTTCGGGCCTGACTCGCTCACACTCGATCTGGATGTCAACGGCCCGGGCGATCTGTTCACCCTGGACCGCGTGCAGCTTGAAACGGAACTGGCCAGCGATCCCCTGCTGCCCTACGGGGAGGTTCTGGAGGGCGTGCTCAGCGGCGATCCCCTGCTGTCCGTCCGAGGGGACACGGCTGAGGACTGCTGGCGGATCGTGGAGCCGGCATTCGCAGCGTGGAAGGACGGAACGGTCCCGATGGAGGAATACGCCGCAGGCTCCTCCGGCCCCGCCGACTGGACCACCAGCAACGACTAACCCGTCCGGGGCGCTGGCCGTCCCGGCATGCCGCTTGCCTTGCGCACGGCAGCGGCGGTCCGCTGCGCATAAGCGACGGAAAGTTTTTTTATGCGCACTGCCGGGGTGCGGTGTCTGCGCAGCTTGTCCACTGGCGCAGCGCCAGCACCCTGGCGCTGCGCACAAAAAAAGCCGGCTTCCACCATGCGCACGGTTCGCCCGGAGCGCTGCGCACAAAGAAACGGCTGGTGCCAGCCGGGGTCACTTGTTCGAGGATTCGATCCGTTCCAGGGCCTGCCTTACCCATCGCAGCATCAGCTCCGGGTGGTAGAGCACCACGGCTGCCGGAATCCGCAGCTTCCAGATTCCCTCGATGACGAGCAGGTTGTCCCGCCGCAGGTCTTCGGCCCATCCCCGGGGCGTGTTGTGGTACTGCTCCCCGTCCGTTTCCACCCCAAGGATCCCCTCCACCAGGAGGTCGAGGTGGCCGACGCCCCGCACGGCCGCCTGCCCCTGCACGTTGTAGCCTGCCTGCTTCAGGTAATACCGCGCCACGGGTTCAACGATGGACTGTGACTGCGGATCGATCATCTCCACGATGGCCCGCCCGGCTGTGTCCCCCCGCCCCGAGAAGGCTTTCCGCAGCTGGCCAATCGTGCACTTCTTGAGCACGACTGCGGACTCCAGGACCGTCAACGCCTCAACCTGAGTTCCGCAGCGGACGCATTGGCGCATGATGTTGGTCAGCGTCTGCCCACCCTTGACCCGGTGGACGACGCATCCGGGCACGGGCCGCCCGTGCGCCACCGCGACGTGGGGTTGCTGCATGGGCCGGATAACCCATAGGCCCAGCTCTTCGGCCTTCGTGAAGCAAGTCCGCCGCGCCTGGTGTTGGGCAAACTGAACATCAAGCGGATCGGCTTCCGGCAGTGCAAAGTAGCCGCGCGCCACTGCCTGAACGGTGCCGGCGGCCACGGCCTGTTTCAATTCCCAAGCCGTGCATCCGCGCGCCAGCAGTTCATTGCGCCTGGCCACCGTGCCAAACGCCTTGATGGCGTTCTCGACGTTGTCAGCCTTCCGGATCTCCTGAATGGTCATGACGTCCAGTGTGCCGAACCCTTCCAGGCAGCGGCAGCCCGGCCGTCGAACTTGTGCACAACCAAGGGCACGGCGCGGCTGTGGAGGGGGCGAATGGACCACGAGCAATGGCTGGCGCCCCGTTGAGCTCGCTGGGCCTACAGGCGGAAAGTGTGGGAGCGCCTGTGGATGATGACCGCACCCACAGCCGCTGCAGCGACTTTGGATGACATCAACGCAAATTTCAACGAGAGTGGGACGTTGCACGTCTCAAACCGGACGGCGCGGCACCCGGGTGAGCTTTCAAGGCCCACTCAAGTGCCGGCGTCGTACTTGGCCAATCAGCCATCATCTCGAACAGCGCGGGAGGACATCATCTCGAACCTCAGCGGGGAGACGGAGGGCTAGATGGCGGCAACGCCCCGCTCGCCGGTGCGGACGCGGACGGCCTCGAAGACCTCCACCATCCAGACCTTGCCGTCGCCGGCGGTTCCGGTGTTGGAGTTGGCCACGATGATGTCCATGAGGTCCCAGGCGCGTTCGTCGGAGGTGAGGACCTCAATGCGGACCTTGGCGTGGAGGTCCACGGTGTACTCGGCGCCGCGGTAGACCTCGGTATGCCCGCGCTGGCGGCCGTAGCCGTGGGCGCCGCTGACGGTCAAGCCCTGCACGCCGTAGCTTTCCAGGCCGCTGCGGACCTCGTCCAGCTGTTCGGGCCGGATGATGGCGGTGATCAGTTTCATGCGTCGACCTTCGAGTTGGTGTGGACGGGGGCGGCCTGGTGCCAGCCGGAGTTCTCATCCATCGGGTGGAAGCTGCCGGAGACCCGGCCGCCGAGGTCGTAGGCCGATTCGGCGTGGACGGAGATGTCGATGCCGGCGGACTCGTGGGCGGAGGAGATGCGGAAGCCCATGGTCTTGTTGATGATCCAGCCGATGGCGTAGGCCAGGACAAAGGAGTACAGCATGACGGCGAAGGCGCCGATCGCCTGCTTGCCCAGCAGTTCCAATCCGCCGCCGTAGAACAGTCCCTGGCCGGCTGCCGGGGCGTTGGGATCGGCCGCAAGTCCGATGAACAGGGTGCCGATGATGCCGCCCACCAGGTGGACGCCGACGACGTCGAGCGAGTCGTCAAAGCCGAGGCGGAACTTCAGGCCCACGGCCATGGCGCAGACGACGCCGGCGAGCAGGCCCAGGGCCATGGCCCACATGGGCGTGATGGCGGAGCAGGCGGGGGTGATGGCCACCAGGCCGGCAACGGCACCCGAGGCGGCACCGAGTGAGGTGGCGTGGCCGTCGCGGAGCTTTTCCACCAGGAGCCAGCCGAGGATGGCGGCGCAGGGAGCGGCGAGCGTGTTGATCCAGGCGTAGGCGGCAATTCCGTTGGCGCCCAGGGCGGAGCCGGCGTTGAAGCCGAACCAGCCAAACCAGAGCAGGCCGGCGCCAAGCATCACGAACGGCATGTTGTGCGGGCGGTGGCTCGGATCCTTGCCGAAGCCCTTGCGCTTGCCCAGGATCAGGCACAGGGCCAGGGCGGCGGCACCAGCGTTGATGTGGACAGCCGTGCCGCCGGCGAAGTCGATGACGCCCAGGCCCTGGCCGAGCCAGCCGCCCGTGTTGTTGCCGTTGGCGTCCTTGTTGAAGTCAAACACCCAGTGGGCCACGGGGAAGTACACCACGGTCACCCAGACGGCGGCGAACACCATCCAGGCGCCGAACTTGGCGCGGTCGGCGATGGAGCCACTGATGAGGGCGACGGTGATAATCGCGAACACGGCCTGGAAGCCCACGAAGGCGATTTCCGGGATGGTGCCCACCAGCGGCAGGGTCTTGCCGGTGGCCAGGACGCCCTGGAGGCCGAGTTTTTGCAGCGGGTCACCCAGAAGTCCACCTCCAACGTCGTTCCCGAACGACGCCGAGTAACCAAACAGCACCCAGAGGACGCCCACGACGGCAATGGCGCCAAAGCTCATCATCATCATGTTCAGCACGCCCTTGGCCCGGGTCATGCCGCCGTAGAAGAATGCCAGGCCGGGTGTCATCAGCAGCACCAGGGCTGCGGAGACAAGGACCCACGCGGTATCGCCAGTATTCATCGTTGCTGGCCTTTCGTTGCAAGTAGTGTTGCCGCCGCTCCATTGGGGCTGTGCAATCTGGACACTTATAACTGTTCCGCGGGCGTGTTTCGCCAGCGCGCGGCAAAGATTGCCGGTGTGTTACAAAAAGCGGCGACAGGTTAAATCCTGTCGCCGCTTTTGTTTCCGGCACGTTACGCGCCGTCGGTTGGGGATGCGCTAGGACAGCAGCGCGTCCACGAAGCTCTCGGCGTCAAACGGCGCGAGGTCATCGGCGCCCTCGCCCAGGCCCACCAGCTTCACCGGCACGCCCAGCGACTTTTGGATCGCCACCACGATGCCGCCCTTGGCCGTGCCGTCCAGCTTGGTCAGCACGATGCCGGTGATGTTTACGACGTCGGAGAACACCTTTGCCTGGGCCAGCCCGTTTTGCCCGGTGGTGGCGTCGAGCACCAGCAGCACCTCATCGACGGTGGCCTGCTTTTCAATGACGCGCTTGACCTTGCCGAGCTCGTCCATCAGGCCCACCTTGTTCTGCAGGCGGCCCGCGGTGTCAATCATGACCACGTCAACTTCGCCCTCGATGCCCGCCTTCACCGCTTCGAAGGCAACGGACGCAGGGTCCGCGCCGTCGACGTCGGACTTCACGGTGGGCACGCCCACGCGGGCACCCCAGGTGGCCAGCTGTTCGGCGGCGGCGGCCCGGAAGGTGTCCGCGGCACCCAGCAGCACATCCTTGTCCTCGGCCACGAACACGCGGGCCAGCTTGCCGACGGTGGTGGTCTTGCCGACGCCGTTGACGCCCACCACCATGAGCACGGCGGGGCGGTCCTCGTGGCGGGAGATGTTCAGGCTGCGGTCCATGGTGGGGTCGACCAGCTTGATGAGCTCCTCGCGCAGCATGGCCTGGACGTGCTCGGGACTGCGGGTGCCCAGCACCTTGACGCGGTCGCGCAGCGTGTCCACGAGCTCCATGGTGGAATCGGTGCCGATGTCCGCCAGCAGCAGCGTCTCCTCAACTTCCTCCCAGACACCCTCGTCAATCTTGTCACCGGAGAGCAGCGCCAGCAGGCCCTTGCCCAGCGCGGTGTTGGACTTCGCCAGCCGCGCGCGCAGCCGGACCAGCCGGCCTTCCGCGGGCAGGGGCGTCTCCAGCGCCGACGGTGCAACCGGTTCAACAATTTCAAGGTCCGACGCCGGAGCCTGGGTTTCCGGGCGGTCCTCCAGCAGGGTGCCGGCCGACATGGACGAATCCGCTCCAGCCGGGTCCGGCGCCGACGGATCCAGGGGCGCCGGATCGTTGGCGTCCCGGGGGCCGGTGTAGTTTTGTGAGTTCTTCCGGGCCTTCAGGAAGACAGGGACGAGGCCTCCGACGACGGCAAGCCCAATAACGATGTACACGATGATGGCAAGAGTTTGGTTCACCGTCCCAGTCTCTCACGGGGCCTAGGAGTCCACGGCGGGCCAAGGCTGTGGCAAACTCAATGCTGATGTCCCCGCTAACACCTGCCCCCGAATCCGGCGTTGCCGACCCCGCCGTGACGCTGCCCCGCGAGATCAAGGTCCTCGTTGCGGCCGCGTTCCTGATTGCCATCGGCTTCGGCATCGTGGCGCCCGTTCTGCCGCAATTCGCACAGAGTTTTCATGTCAGCGTCGCCGCGGCCGCCGTGGTGGTCAGTGTCTTCGCGTTCACCCGCCTGCTCTTTGCCCCGCTCAGCGGCGTGCTCGTGGAGCGGCTGGGCGAGCGGCGCACGTACATCCTGGGGATCCTGATCGTCGCGGCGTCCTCTGCCGCCTGCGCCTTTGCCCAAAACTATTGGCAGCTGCTGCTGTTCCGGGGCCTGGGCGGCATCGGCTCCACCATGTTCACCGTCTCCGCAATGGGCCTGCTGATCCGGCTCGCTCCCCCTCAGGCCCGCGGCAGGGTTTCCAGCCTTTACGCCGGGTCCTTCCTGCTGGGCAACATCACCGGCCCGGCCGCCGGCGGCCTGCTGGCAGGCTTTGGCCTGCAGCTGCCGTTCCTGGTGTACGCCGGGGCGCTGCTTCTGGTGGCGCTGCTGGTGGCCACGCAGCTGCCGGCAGTCGGAGCCGCGACCGGCACGGGTCCGGCGCGGGCGAAAGGTGCGGGTCCGGCGTCGGGCCTGGCGCGGGCGAAAGGTGCGGGTCCGGCGTCGGGCCTGGAAAAACCCGGCCAGGAGCCGCTCCTGCTGCGGACGGCCCTGGGGGTCCCAGCCTACCGGGCGGTGCTGACGTCAAGCTTTGCCAACGGGTGGTCGGCGTTTGGGATCCGCATGGCACTGGTGCCGCTGTTCGCCACGGCGGCCCTCGGCGCGGGGCCCGAGGTGGCCGGCATCTCGCTGGCGGTCTTCGCCATTGGCACCGGTGTTGCCTTGATGTTCTCCGGCAAGCTCGCCGACACCTGGGGCCGCAAGCCCATGATCCTGCTTGGCCTGGCCGTCAACGGGGTCGGCATGGGCGTGCTGGGATTTACCGGCGACGTTTTCTGGTTCTTTGCCGTTTCACTGGTTGCCGGCCTGGGCAGCGGGCTCATGGGGCCGGCCCAGCAGGCCACCGTGGCGGACGTGATTGGCAACGGGCGCTCCGGCGGGAAGGTCCTGGCCACGTTCCAGATGACCTCCGACTTCGGGGCCATCATCGGGCCCATCGCCGCCGGCTTCCTCGTGGACACCTTTTCCTACGGTGTTGCCTTCTCGATGGCCACCGCCGTGTCACTCGTGGCGTTGCTATTCTGGCTGCCCGCGCGGGAGACCCGGCGCTGAGCGCCCGCCTCCGTTCTGTGTTGCAATTGTGGGACGAAATCCGTCCCGGCATGGGCCTACCGGTCCATTATCTGCAACACAGACGACGGACGGTCAGACGACGGGGCCGACCGGCCGGTGTCCGCGGGCGGGTCGGCACGATCACGCCAGGGCGCCCAGGAGGGACGGGGCAGGCTGCACCCGTGCGTAGGCGCCCCTGTAAAACAGCAGCGGCTCGGCCTCGGCCCGGGCTTCCAGCGCCCGGACCGCAGCCACCACAATGGTGTGGTCGCCGCCGTCGTACTCGTCTTGAAGCTCGCAATCGACCCAGGCCAGCGCCTGGTCCAGGATGGGGTTGCCCAGCGGCGACGCTGTGTACCCCACGCCGGCGAATTTGTCGGCGCCCGAACGGGCAAACTGCGCGGACAGGTGCTGGTGCTCGGCGGGAAGAATGTTCACTGTGAAGCGGCCGGCAGCCTGGAGCAGGGGCCAGGTGGAGGAGGTGCGGGCCGGGCTGAAAGTGACCAGGGCCGGATCCAGCGACAGCGACGCGAAGGACTGGCAGGTGAATCCGGCCGGACCGTCTACGGTGGTGGCCGTGATGATGGTCAGGCCGGTGGCGAAATGGCCCAGGACGGTGCGCAGCTTGCCGGGGCTGACGGGTGGTGTCGGTGTCATGATTGATCCTTTCGAGGCGGTAAACCCACACAATCACGCAGGCAACGCTTCTTGAAAAGCATATGCAATGCCTCGAAACACGGCTCAATGCCGCTCAATCTGCCGAGACGCGGCGTAACAATCCGGACCCGCCGGCGCCGTCGGCCCGTCAGCCGTTGGACCACCAGTTCCATGCGCATGTCCAGGTGGAGGTCCTCAAGGTCGCTGGCGTCGCTGGCGGGTAGTTTGTGCGTGGACTCGGCCGCCGGGAGTGCTGCAGGAGCGTCAGGCGAAAAACCCCCGGCAGTGACGGGAGCGTCAGGCTTCGGCGGGGGCGCGGTCCATGCGCTGGCTGATCACGGTGGAGACGCCGTCGCCGCGCATGGAAACGCCGTAAAGGGCGTCGGCCACCTCCATGGTGCGCTTCTGGTGCGTGATGATGATCAGCTGGCTGGATTCGCGCAGTTCCTCAAAGAGGGTAATGAGCCGGCCCAGGTTGGTGTCGTCCAGGGCGGCCTCCACCTCATCCATGACATAGAACGGCGACGGCCTGGCCTTGAAGATGGCCACCAGCAGGGCCACGGCCGTCAGCGACCGTTCGCCGCCGGAGAGCAGCGAGAGCCGCTTGATCTTCTTGCCCGCCGGGCGGGCCTCCACCTCAATGCCGGTGTTGAGCATGTCCGACGGGTCGGTCAGCACCAGCTTGCCCTCGCCGCCCGGAAACAACCGGCCGAAGACGCGCTCAAACTGCACGGCCGTGTCCGCATAGGCGGCAGTGAACACTTCCTCGACCCGCTGGTCCACTTCCTTGATGATGTCCATCAGGTCCTTGCGGCTGGACTTGAGGTCCTCCAGCTGTGTGGAGAGGAACTGGTGGCGTTCCTCCAGCGCGGCAAACTCCTCCAGTGCCAGCGGGTTGACCTTGCCCAGGGCAGCCAGGTCGCGTTCGGCCCGCTTCAGGCGCTTTTCCTGTTCCTCGCGCACAAACGGCACGCCCACGGGAACTTCGTCGCCGGAATCGTCCACGGCAACGCGCAGCGCGGCCCACTTGTCGGTTGCTTCGCCGGGGCTGGGCGGCACCAGCGTCTCCGGCCCGTACTCCTTCAGCAGGTGGTCAACCGTCAGGCCCAGCTCGTCAATCGACTTGTTCTCCAGCGACTCGATCCGGAGCCGTTGCGAGGCCCGGGCCAGCTCGTCCCTGTGCACGGAATCGGTCAGCTTCGCCAGTTCCTCCTCCAGCTCCAGCGTCGCCGACCGAACGGCCATCAGCTCGACCTCGCGCTGCGCCCGCAGTTCCTGGGCCGCATCACGCTCCTGCTCGGCCAGTTCAATGGATGCCTGCACAAACCGCGAGACCTGCTCCACGGCCAGGGCCACAGCGGCCGCCTTCCGCGCCTGAAACTGGCGCCGCCGTGCGCGGTGCGCCGCCCGTTCCCGGGCCATGCGCTCCGTGGCCGCCGCCCGTTCCAGTGCCGCAGCCCGGTTCCGCACGGTGTTCAGCTGCTCCTCGGTGCTGCGCAGCGAAAGCCTGGATTCCATCTCCACGGCGCGCGCGGCAGTTGCCTGGGCGGCAAGTGCATCGCGGTCGTCCATGGAGGGGTCCACCTCCGCAGGGACTTCCTGGGCCAACGCCAGCCGGGCGGCGATCTCCGTCAGCGCGGCCTGCTCCTTCTCCAGGTTGGTGCCGGCCACGGCCAGGGCCAGCTCGTGCCGCTCCGATTCCCCCGCCGCCGAACGCAGCGTGGCGCCCAGCGATCCGAGCCGCTCCGCCACGGCGGCCAGCCGCGCATCGGAGTCGTGCAGCGCGGCCAGCGTTGCCGCCTCGTCATCCGCCGCGCCAACGCGCTGCGACGCCGCGGCCGCCAGGGCGAAGCGCGCCCGCTCGCCCTCGGCCGCAGCCGCACGCAGCCTGGTGTCCGTTTCGTCAACGGCGGCCTGCAGTTCCAGCAGGGACGGGGCCGTGGCCGATCCTCCCCGCACGGAAAACGCCGCCAGCACGTCGCCGTCGGCAGTCACGGCCGTCAGCGTCGGAAACCGCACCAACACGTCCTGTGCCCGGGCAAGGTCGGGCACCAGCACCACGCCGTCCAGCAGCACGTCCAGCACTGCACCCAATTCATCCGGGCCGTTGACCTGTGCCCGCCCGACGCCTGCCCCCTCCACCGCGGCCACGGCCGCCGACACCTCGCCCGCCAGCACGGGCGAAGCTGCTTTTCCTTGGAGGGCAGATTCCGGCCGGGCGGATCCCGGCACGGCACCTTCCTCCACGGCGGATCCCGGCACCGGGCCCGCCACGGAGCCTTCCTCCACGGCGGAGCCCGGCACCGGGCCGCCCGCCACCACCAGGGTGACCCGTCCGCCGTCGTCCGTCTTGATGCGCTCCAGCGCGGCCACGGCCACGTCCGGGGACGAGACCGCCACGCCCTCAGCCGCGGCTCCCAGGGCTGCTGCGATGGCGGTCTCATGTCCGGACGAAACCGTGAGCAGCTCCGCCACGGCGCCGAGGACGCCCGGCAGGCCGGCGGCGAGCAGCTGCGCGGATGCGTCCTTGCGCAGCAGGCCCACGGCCAGTGCGTCCCGGCGGGCGGTGAGGGAATCGCGCTCCCGCTCGGCGGCCAGCTGGGCGGCCGTCAGCTCTTCGATCTGCGCGTCAATGCCGGCCAGGGTGGCGGCGGCTTGTTCGTAGTCGGCGTCGAGCCGCTCCTCGCCCTCCTCCACGCCGGCCACCTGGGACTCCAGCGCCGCAAACTCCCGGGCCGCAACACCCTGCCGGTCGGCGCCAGCCGCCTTGCCTTGGTGCAGGCGGCCAATTTCGGCCTCGGCGGACTCCACGCGGGACCGGGCTGCGGCGACCTGGCCGGCCAGCTTGGCGAGGCCTTCGCGCCGGTCCGCGGTGGCCCGCAGCAGTTCCCGGACACGCTGCTCCTCGGCGCGGACGGCGCCCTCCACGTCCTCCTTGATTTCCATGGCCGTCTCCAGCCCGATCCGCCGCTCCTCCAGCGCCAGGTCCAGCTCCGCCTCTTCGGTGCGCAGCCGCTGTGCCTGCTCCGCGAGCCGGTCCGGGTCGCGACTGGCGTCCGGCGCGGTCTCCGCGGCGCCCAGGTGGCGGTGCCGTTCAGCGGCGAGCACGCCCAGCGACTTCAGTTTTTCCTGCGTGGCAGACAACTGGTACCAGGTGTCCCGGGCGGCGTTGAGCACGGGCGTGGCCGCTGCCGCCTGCTGCTCCAGCTCGGCCTGCTGCGCCCGCCCCGTCGCCAGGTCCGCCTCCACCTGTTCACGCCGGGCCTTCAGCGCCTGCTCGGCGGCCTCGTCACGTTCGACGGCGGTGGTCAGGGTGTGGAGGTCGTCGGCCAGCAAGCGGGCGCGGGCATCGCGGACGTCAAACTGCACGGCCTGGGCCCGGCGGGCCACGGCGGCCTGCTTGCCCAGCGGGGTGAGCTGGCGGCGGATTTCACCGGTCAGGTCGCTGAGCCGGGCCAGGTTCGCGGACATGGCATCGAGCTTGCGCAGCGTCTTTTCCTTGCGGCGGCGGTGCTTGAGGATGCCGGCCGCCTCCTCAATGAAGCCGCGGCGATCCTCGGCCGTGGCGTGCAGCACCTTGTCCAGCTGGCCCTGGCCGACTATGACGTGCATTTCCTTGCCCAGGCCGGAATCGGAGAGCAGTTCCTGGATGTCCAGCAGCCGGCAGGAGGTGCCGTTGATGGCGTACTCCGAACCGCCCGTGCGGAACAGGGTCCGGGAGATGGTGACCTCGGAGTATTCGATCGGCAGGGCGCCGTCGGCGTTGTCAATGGTCAGTGCCACGTGGGCGCGGCCCAGCGGCGGGCGCCCCGAGGTGCCGGCAAAGATGACGTCCTCCATTTTGCCGCCGCGCAGGGTCTTGGCGCCCTGCTCGCCCATAACCCAGGCCAGGGCGTCCACCACATTGGACTTGCCGGAGCCGTTCGGTCCCACCACGGCCGTCACTCCCGGCTCAAAGTCGAAGGTGGTGGCCGAGGCGAACGACTTGAATCCGCGCACGGTCAGACTTTTTAGATGCAAACTGTTTTCTACTCCTGCGCCGGGGCGGTTTTCACTAGCCAATCTACCGTGGATTCGATGTTTGCCGGGGAAGTTTCCCACATGTATGCACCGCGGTGCATGTGCGTCAAACCCATCATAAGGTGCATAGTTAAGCTTGAGGTTTGATGTCGGGGCGGGGACTAAGGCACAAGCATGCCCCGGCCGCGGCCGTCAACACCCGGACTTTCGGTACCCGGATACAGTACGCACACAGAAGAAAAAGGCTGGAATTTGATCGGCAACGCGACTTTTCGTCACCACAACAGCGCCTTACTCGCCGTCACCAGCGTGGAGGCCCCGGTGGTGGTCAGTTCCGCCGACTTTGACGAGCGCCTGGCCCCGAGCCTGAAACGCCTGAGGCTCTCCAAGCGGCTGCTCGAACGCGTTGCCGGCGTCCAGGAGCGCCGCTGGTGGGCCCCGGGGACGGACTTTGACGACGCCGCCATCGAGGCAGGCGCCAAGGCACTTGCCGAGGCGGGGATTGAGGCCGGGGAAATCGGCCTGCTCATCAACACCTCCGTGACCCGCCGCAACCTTGAGCCGTCCGTGGCCGTGAAGATCCACAACGGGCTGGGCCTGCCGTCGTCGGCCCTGAACTTTGACCTGGCCAACGCGTGCCTGGGCTTTGTCAACGGCATCACGCTGGCCGCGAACATGATCGATTCCGGCCAGATCAAGTACGCCCTCATCGTGGCCGGCGAGGACGCCCAGACCACCCAGGAGACCACCTTCCGCCGCTTGAACGCCGAATCGTCCACCCGCGAGGACTACCTGCGCGAGTTCGCCACCCTGACGCTGGGCTCGGGCGCCGCGGCCGCCGTCATCGGCCCGGCGGACGCCCACCCCGGCGGCCACCGCATCCTCGGCGGCGTTTCGCGTGCCGGCACCTCGCACCACGAACTGTGCGTGGGCGGCCCGGACGGCATGTTCACCGACACCAAGGGCCTGCTCGACAACGGCCTGGAACTGGTTACCGACGCCTGGGACGAGGCCCACACCGACGGGTGGAACTGGCGCAGGATGGACCGCTACGTCACGCACCAGGTCTCCACCTCCTACACCAATGCCATCATCAAGGCCGTGGACCTGGTCCGCAGCAAGGTGCCCATCACGTTCCCGAAGTGGGGCAATGTGGGGCCGGCTTCCCTGCCGATGACCCTGGCCCAGGAAGCCCAGACGCTCAGCCCGGGCGACCGCGTGCTCTGCATGGGCGTGGGCTCCGGCCTGAACACCGCCATGATGGAGATTGCGTGGTAGCAGGGGTTTTGGCTGCTTCTTCCCCCGATTCAGGACCCTGGCCCGGCGTCCGCGCGTCCTGGCGCCGCACGCTGGCGGTGCCGTCCACCGCCGCCGTGGACGCCCCGGGCACCCGCCGCCAGTGGCACTTTCTGGACAACGCCGACGACGTCGAGGCGACCGGGCGCGAGGCTGTTGGCACCCTGCTGTGCGTGCACGGCAACCCGACCTGGTCCTATCTGTGGCGCACGCTGCTGGCCGGCGCCACGTCCGCCGCCACCCTGGCAGCCGGCGGCCCGTGGCGGGTCATCGCCGTCGACCAGCTGGACATGGGCTTTTCCGAACGCACCGGCACCTTCCGCCGCCTCGAGGACCGCATCACCGACCTTGGCGACCTGACCGCGGCCCTTGGCCTGGCCGGGCCGGTTGTCACGGTGGGCCACGACTGGGGCGGCGTCATCTCCCTGGGCTGGGCCACCCGCCACCGCGGCCAGCTGGCCGGCGTGGTGCTCACCAACACCGCGGTCCACCCCGCGGGCTTTTCCCTCCCGCCGGCGCTGACGCTGGCCCTCCACCCCGCCGTCCACAAGTGGGGCACGACGACGTCGGCCGCGTTTTTGCGCGTCACGCACAGCCTCGCGCAGCCCGCCCTTGCCCCCGAGGTCCGCGCCGCGTTCATGGCCCCGTACCGCACTGCGCCGCGCCGCGCCGGGGTGGGCAACTTTGTGGCGGACATCCCCGCCTCAGAGTCCCATCCCTCGTGGGCTGCCCTGGACTCCGTGTCCTCGGGCATCCGCACCCTGGACGTTCCCGCGCTCATAATGTGGGGACCCAGGGATCCGGTGTTTTCCGACCGCTACCTGCGCGACCTGCTTGAGAGGATGCCGCAGGCCGACGTCCACCGCTTCGAGGGCGCAAGCCACCTGGTCCAGGAGGACCGCGACATTGCCACCCCCGTCTTTGACTGGCTGGCGAAGAACGTCCTTCCCGCCGGTGGGCCGGCAGCGGGCCCCGCAGGCGTGGACCTGGCCGTGGGCCCACGGCCGCGACGGCCCCGACACGAACTTGCGGGCAGTGAGGGAACGGGATCCGGCACCTCCTTCAGCCGGGCCCCGTCGAGGCCCGGTCACGCCGCCACCGCCGACTACCGCCCCATGCTGGCGGAGCTGGATGCCCGCCGCGGGGACGGTTCAGTTGCCATTGTGGACATGCTGCCAGCCGCCGGCCGGGTCCCCGCGGGACCCGCCTCCCGTTCCGTGTCGTGGGCAGCCCTCGCCCGGGACGTTGACGACCTCGCCACCGGCCTGGCAGACCTCGGCGTCAGGAGAGGCGACCGCATCAGCCTGCTGGTGCCGCCGGGCATCACCCTGACCACGCTCATTTATGCCTGCCTGAGCCTGGGCGCCGTCATCGTGGTGGCCGACGCCGGCCTCGGCACCAAGGGCATGGGCCGCGCCATCAAGGGTGCAGGCCCGGCCTGGCTGATCGGCATTGAACGCGCGCTCACCGGTGCCCGGATCTACAACTGGCCCGGCGTAGGGATAAGCGCCGACGACTTCACCCCCGCAACGGATTCGGTCAAGCGCAGGCTGCTGTCCGTGGCTGCCACGCTTCCGGAGCTGATGGCCAACGGCCGCGCCATGCGGCTGGCAGCTTCCGCCCCCGTTCTTGAGACCGCCGCCCCGGACGACGACGCCGCGGTGTTGTTCACCTCCGGCTCCACGGGCCCGGCCAAGGGAGTCGTGTACACGCACCGCCGGCTGGCCGCCATGCGTGACACCCTCAAGGCCACCTACAAGCTGGAAGCCGGGACTGCACTGGTGGCCGGCTTCGCACCGTTTGCGCTGCTGGGCCCGGCCCTGGGCGCCACGTCCGTCACCCCGGACATGGATGTCACGGCCCCGCGCACCCTGACCGCCACGGCCTTGGCGGACGCGGCGGCAGCCATCAACGCCACGGTGGTCTTCGCTTCCCCGGCCGCGCTGGTCAACGTTCTCGCGACCGCTGCGGAACTGGCGCCAAAACACAAAACCGCCCTGTCCGGCGTCGAACTTGTGCTTTCGGCGGGGGCGCCGCTGGCCGAACCGCTGTTGGCACGGGTGCAGGAGCTGGCGCCGAACGCTGAGCTCCACACACCGTACGGCATGACAGAGGCGCTGCCCGTGACGGACATCAGCCTGGCCGGCATCCGCGCTGCCGGCGACGGCAACGGGGTCTGCGTCGGCGTCCCCGTGAGCGGCGCCTCCGTGGCCATTGCGCCGGTCGCCCCTGACGGCTCCGTGGATCCGGAGCCGACCACGCAGGCCGGTGTCACCGGCGAGATCCTGGTCAGGGCCCCGCACGTGAAGGAACGCTACGACCGCCTGTGGATCACGCAGGAACAAAGCACGTCCATCCCGGGCTGGCACCGCAGCGGCGACGTCGGCCACCTCGATTCCGGCGGCCGCCTCTGGGTGGAGGGCCGCATGGCGCACCTGCTGACCACTGCCGGCGGCGTCCGGACCCCCGTGGCCGGGGAACAGGCCGCGGAGCGGGTGGCGGGCGTGGCGAGGGCCGCCGTCGTGGGCGTGGGACCGGCCGGGGCGCAGGTGGCCGTGACGATTGTCGAAACTGCACCTCCCGCGAAACACTCCGGTTTGGCCGCCCCCGCGCTGGCCACGGCGGTCCGGGAGGCCTGCGCCGGGTCGGGGCTGGAACTGGCCGCCGTCCTGGCCATCGACGCCATGCCCACCGACATCCGGCACAACTCCAAGATCGACCGTGCCAAGCTGGCCGCTTGGGCGTCGCGCATGCTGGCCGGGGAGAAAGCGGGCCGGCCGTGAGCAGGCGTTCGACGGCGGTCCAGGGCTCCCCGAATTCTGCGCCCTCCGCCTCACCCGAGTCCGCGGCGGGGACGGCGCAGCCGGGTTCCGGGGAAGTTACAGTGAACGCCACCTCGGCAGCCTCCGGTTCCCCGAATGCTGCGCCCTCCGCGGCGGCCGGGACGACGCAGGGTTCCGCGGCAGTCACGGGGAACGCCACCTCTGCAGCCTCCTCAGCGGCCGCCGTGAATGCCTTCACGAAAGCCGCCGCGGCGGCCGGGACGACGCAGGGTTCCGCGGCAGTCACGGGGAACGCCACCTCTGCAGCCTCCTCAGCGGCCGCCGTGAATGCCTTCACGAAAGCCGCCGCGGCGGCCGGGACGACGCAGGGTTCCGCGGCAGTCACGGGGAACGCCACCTCTGCAGCCTCCTCAGCGGCCGCCGTGAATGCCTTCACGAAAGCCGCCGCGGCGGCCGGGACGACGCAGGGTTCCGCGGCAGTCACGGGGAACGCCACCTCTGCAGCCTCCTCAGCGGCCGCCGTGAATGCCTTCACGGAAGCCGCCGCGGCGGCCGCCGGCCAGCCAGGGACCGCCCGCCGCGTGCTGGTGACCGGCACCAGCGGATTGCTGGGGCGGGCCGTAGCCCAGCTTTTGCATGAGCGCGGATACGCGGTGCGCACGCTGCAGCGCAGCGCCGTGCGCGATCCGTGGGAGTCGGTCCAGGGCTCGGTGGCGGATCCCGACGTCGCCGCCAGTGCCGTTGCCGGGGTTGACGCTGTCATTCACTTGGCCGCGAAGGTGTCGTTCACCGGCGAGTGGACGGACTTTGTGTCCACGAACATAGTCGGCACCCGCCAGCTCCTGGCCGCGTCGCAGCATGCCGGTGTACACGACTTCGTCTTTGTGTCCTCACCATCCGTGGCCCACTTTGGCTCCTCAATTGTGGGCGCCGGTGCCGGCCCGGCCAACCCGGACCTGGCCCGCGGCTTTTACGCGCGGTCCAAGGCCGCCGCGGAGCAGTTGGCGCTGGCCGAGGACTCCCCCGCATTCAGGGTCACCGCCATCCGTCCGCACATTGTGTGGGGACCCGGTGACACGCAGCTGGTTGAGCGCGTGGTGGAACGGGCGCGGGCCGGACGGCTTCCGCTGCTCGACGGCGGCCGGGCACTGATCGACACCACGTACGTGGACAACGCCGCCGGGGCGATTGTGCGCGGGCTCGAGCGCATGGAGTACGCCCACGGCCAGGCCCTGGTGGTGACCAACGGCGAGCCGCGTCCCGTGGGAGAGCTGATCGCCGGGATCTGTGCCGCCGCTGGGGTGCCCGCTCCGGGTTATTCGGTGCCGGGCTGGCTGGCCCGCGGGGCCGGTTCCGTCATTGAAAAGGCGTGGACGGCGGCCGGGACTCGTGGCTGGGTCCACGACGAACCGCCGATGACCCGCTTCCTGGCCGAGCAGCTTTCCACGGCCCACTGGTTTGACCAGCGGCACACCCAGTCCGTGCTGGCCTGGACGCCGTCCGTCTCCATTGATGAGGGCCTGGCCAAGCTGGCGGCATACTATCGGGCGCAACGCTAAGAAGCACGCGGACGCGACTTCTGCCATTAGCCGCAATTTTCCCCGGGCAACCATGCATCTCGCGGCAATAGTCAGCAAAAGAACTTAGGACTGGCAACGCTCAGCGCCCGACTTATCCACAGATTCACCAATATGCGGTGCAACCCCGTTGTTCGCTGCATTATCCTCTTCCACAATCGACCCATGGACAGGATAATTGCACAGAACACATTTGAGCGATTTTGGCCCGCGGGGCGGTTGGTGGCTACCACGGGACAGTTGCTGAACGCCGGGCTGGATACGAGAATGATTGGAGCTGGCCTGCAGTTTGGCCTGATCCATCGGTTGAGGCGCGGCGTCTACATTCCCGCGCACAAGTGGAATGGACGAAGGCCATGGGAACAGGACAAGCTGGTGCTGTCAGGCCACCTTGCCGCTACAAATGGCCAACAGGTGTACTCGCATTTCAGCGCAGCCCGCCTGCACAGACTGCACCTCTGGAACAGCTCCAGGCTCATCCATGTCAGCGCGGCGTACAGATCTTCTCCATCACGGACATCGCGGGACGTTGCCCTGCACTTCACCGCGTTGGTGCCCGGCGATGTAGTCCAGCGGCTCATTCCCGGTGTTGGGCTGGCCAGCTACACCAACCTGCAGCGTACAGTCCTGGAGTGCGCCATGAAGGCAACGCTCGAACAGGCCGTCGTCATTGGCGATTCGGCCCTGCATGCCGGGCTTGCATTGCCTGACCTTGAAGCGCTGATGAACGCGTCCGATGGCCGGCGCGGTATCAAGCGCGCACGGCACGCCCTCGCTGCCTTGAACCGCTTGTCCGAATCGGCGGGCGAAACCCGAACCCGGCTGATAGTGGCGGAGCTGCCCATCGAGCAGCCCGAACTCCAAGTAAGTCTTGCCACCAGCAGTGGCACATACCGGGTGGACTTCGTGTGGCGGGGGATCCGGTTGATCCTCGAATTTGATGGCGACACCAAGTATTTCGACTACCAGCCCACATCCGAGGCGCTGATCGACGAGCGGGAGCGGGAAAATGCCTTAATCGAAGAGGGCTGGCGGTTCATCCGTTTGAAATGGAAGCACCTGAACAACCCGGAATTGTTGAAAGCGCGGATCATGAAGGCCTACCTGACGGCCCAGCAGGCTGCCGCATCATGAATCTTGTGACGGTACTGCTGACCTCAGCTGCGAGTTGCATGGTTACATAGGGATTTCCGTGGCCAACTACAGCACTCGTAATCAAGGTACACGTCCAGTCCGTGCTGGGCTGGACACCGTCCGTCTCCATTGATGAGGGCCTGGCCATGCAGGCTGAGCACTACCGAAACCGGGCCTGACCGCGCCGGGACAGAAACGCCGGAGCACGACCCTATACCACCCCGTTACGATATTTCACCTTCACAACCGCATGTTACCGGGCATCTTGGTGCCGGACGCTGCCAGGAGATAATTTGACCAAGTGCCAATTTCTGAAAACAAAGCAACCACAACCACCACCTCCACCCCCCTCTCGGTAGTCATTCGTTCGGCCAAAGACGTCGCAGCCGCACTGTCCTACCAGCAGGGACCGCAAAAGGGCGCGTTCGCCGTCGTCATTTTGGCGCTTGGCGGAATCTTCATGGACGCCTACGACTTTTCGTCGCTGGCATTCGGGATCACCCAGATTAAGGTGGAGTTCGGCCTGACCGGTTTCATGACCGGTCTGGTTAACGCCGCAATCTTTATCGGTGCTGTGATTGGCGCCCTCGGCGGCGGCTACCTGGTGGACCGCTTTGGCCGGTACCGCCTGTTCATGGCGGACATGGTGTTCTTCGTGATTGCCGCAATTGGTTGCGCACTGTCCCCCAACGTTGAAACCCTGATCTTCTTCCGCATCATTATGGGAATCGGCGTGGGCCTTGACCTTCCGGTGGCCATGGCCTTCCTGGCGGAATTCTCCCGCCTCCGCGGCAAGGGGAACCGCACACAGCGGGTGAATTCGTGGTCGCCGGCCTGGTATGCGGCCACCGGAATCGGCTACGTCATAGTGCTGATCCTGTTCCTGGGCCTGCCGGCCGCCCAGTACGACCACCTGTGGCGCTACGTGGTGGGCTTCGGCGCAGTTCCCGCCGTCGTGGTGCTGCTGGTGCGGCGCAAGTACCTGGCCGAGTCCCCGCAGTGGCTGGCCAATCAGGGCGACCTGGTGGGCGCCGTCGACATCCTGCGCACCAAATACAACGTTGCTGCCGTGCTTGCGCCCAAGCAGGAATGGGATCTGGCGGTGCCGCCCAAGGCATCGGCAAAGTCCTTCGCTGTGCTGTTCTCCCCGCGCTACCGTATCCGCACCATCGCCGCCCTCTGCGTGAGTGTGTTTTCCACCTTTGGCTACAACGCGGTGGCCTACGGCACGCCGCTGATCATCTCAAACCTGTTCCATCAGGGGCCGCTGGTGACCATCATTTCCGCATTGGTCATCAACTTCGGCTTTGGTGTCGGTGGCGGCCTGCTGGGTGTGGCCCTGGTGTCGGGTTGGGGCTCAAGGAAGCTGGCATTGATTGGCTTCGCCGTGCAATCTGCCTCGCTGCTGGTGCTGGCCTTGCTGGGCATCCCCAGCAGCGCCCTGGTGATCTTCGCCGTCATGATGCTGGCGGTGTTCATTTTCTTCCAGGCCATGGGACCGGGCGCACAGCTGATGTCCTACTCGACGCTCAGCTACCCAACGTCGCTGCGCGGAGTGGGCGTGGGCTTTAACCAGGCCGTCCAGCGGTCATTCTCCATCGTTTCCCTGATCGCGTTCCCCATCCTGGCCACCACCATGGGCACCAATGTGTTCTGGGTGATCGCCATGGCGCCCCTCCTGGGCACCCTGGCCATTGCCTTGATCAAGTGGGACCCCACCGGCAAGGACGTCGACGCCGAAGACAACTACGAGGTAGTCTCCGCCTGAGCCCCCAGGCGTTGCGGTACCTCGCCACCGGGCCGCGGCAGCACCGTGACGGCAGGCGCAACTGCCGCCCGGGCTGGGCAGCGCAGTGACGGCAGGCGCAACTGCCACCCGGGCCGCGGCAGCACCGTGACGGCAGGCGCAACTGCCACCCGGGCCGCGGCAGCACCGTGACGGCAGGTGCAACTGCCACCCGGGCCGCGGCAGCACCGTGACGGCAGGTGCGACTGCCAGAGCACTTCAATGGAACAGCGGCAAGCCTTGTCGCCGCGACTGCCGGGTTCGGCAGCCCGGAAGGTCGCGACTGCCGGGGCTGGCAACCATTATGCCTGTGGAGCTGGTGTTAGCTCCCAAAAGGCCGATGTAACTACCGGTCCAGCAGCTAAGACCAGCACCAACGTCGAAGACCAGCACCAACGTGGTCTGGCGGGCCTCTCCTGCACGACCGCCCGGCGATAATGGCCGCCCGGACGGGCAGGAGACCCCAACTATCCTCACCTCATATCCCTAAGCAGCTTGTGCCCCGGCTGCCCTGTCATAGGCGGCCAGAATTCTGGCCCTGACCTGGTCGGGGTTGCCCAGGTGTTTCCATTTGAGGCGGACAAATGTCCACCCTTGTTCCATCAGCGCACTTTCGCGTTCGCGCTCCTTGATCAAGGCCTCAGCGGTGGGTTCATAGTCGAAGTATTTGGTGTTGCCGTCGAACTCCACGATGAGTTTTACCTCACGCCAGGCAAAGTCCGGCCGGTATTCGCGGCCGTCAACGATCAGTTTGATCTGCAGCTCGGGTCGCGGAATGGGCAGATCGATCATGATCAGGCGCGTTCGGGTTTCTCCCGCCGATTCGGACAGCGCGTTCAAGGCATGCACCACCCGGCCGGCCCGCTTGGTTCCCTTCCGTCCCTGCATTGCCAGCAGTGCGGCATTCAGCTCCCCCATTGTCAGGCCACGGTGCAGTGCGGAATCGCCTATGACAACAGCCTGTGCGAACGGCGCGTCCACGGCACAGTCCAGAACCGTGCGGGATAAGCTACTTAAGTTCGCGGTGCCGACGCCGGAAAAGTGCCTGCGGACCACATCGCCAGCAGGAATCTCAAGGCTGTGGACTTTCACGTCACCGGCCGTTTTGCCTGGCGATGACCTGTACCGGACGTTTACGTGGATGTCCAGTGAGCAGTCCCAAACGTGCAAACCGTGAAGCCTGGCAGCGCTGAAGCACGTGTAGACAAGTGATCCCCGGGAAGCGGCAATGTGCGCAGCAAGGTTGATCTTGGCCTGCTGCCACGGAGGCTTTTCTGTCCACCTGTTACGCGGAATGTAGACTCCCCGTCGCAACCGGACCAGGAGGCCCAGCCGGACACCGTCCGAGACGAACTTTGGTCCCAGGCCCGCTGCCTGCAGCTGCCCCGCCGTGGCCACGAAACGATCCCGCGGCCAGAGGCTGCGAAAGGTCGTCTCAACAATCGACTTGTCCATGCCTATGAGTCTGGAAGGGATTCCGATCAGGTTCAAGGGGCTTGCCCCCGATTGTGGATAACGTGCCCCTTACAGGCCCTTGCAGCACCCACGTGTGCTGGTGTTCGCTTCCGGATCGGTACTTCCATCCTGTGTTTTTGTCACTAAGACCAGCACACGTGTAAGTCACTGCCAAGCCACTGCTAAGCCACTGCTAAGCCACTGTGGATGACACAGCCGGTACCCAAAACAGGGCGTCCCGGGACATCCACAGGCAGCCGGCCACCTCGCCGCCGATGCTACAGCCGGGCGTTGCGGGGACGGGGCTGGCAGACGGGACAACTGTAGGAGGACCGGTTCATGAAGGTGTCCCGGCGGATCTTTGTGGACAGTCCCGCGGCCGCGCAGCGAGGGCATGGCTCCCCTTCGCGCCCGTAGGCGTTCAGGGACCGGGAGAAGTATCCCGAGGCGCCGTTGACGTTGACGTACAGCGAATCAAAACTGGTGCCGCCGGCGTCGAGTGCCCGGGACATGACATCGTGGGCTGCGTGGACGACCCGCTCGGTGTCGGAACGGCGCAAGGTGTCCGTGGGCCGGGCATAGTGCATCTTCGCTGTCCATAGCGCTTCATCCGCATAGATGTTGCCGATGCCGGAGACCAGGCCCTGATCCAGCAGGGCACGCTTCAGTCCGGTCTTTCGGGCACGCAGCTTCTGGTGAAGTGCCTCCACGGAGAAGTTGGGGTCCAGCGGGTCGCGGCCAATGTGCGCAGCCTCGTCCGGGATCAACGACCAGCCGCCCCCACCAGCTGCGGGCACCATCCCGCAACCGCCGGGCAGCCCGTCGCGGGTGGGCGCCAGCGAGGTGACGAACAGTCCGCCAAAAATCCTTTGGTCCACGAAACGCAGTTCCTCGGGGGCGTCGGCACGCTGGGAAAAAGTCAGCCGGATTTTCAAATGTTTTTCGTGTGGCTGTTCCGGCGATTCAACCAGCAGCTGACCGCTCATGCCAAGGTGCGCAACAAGCGCAGTATGTGGCGGCGAAGGGGGCACCGAGCCGCCGGACGGCGAATCGCTTAGCGGCATCCACAGGAACTTGCCGCGCCGCACCACGTCCAGGACGGTGGTGCCGAGCAGATTGCCGCGGAAGTCCTCAACCCCCAGGTAGTGGCGGCGGATGGACCGGGGATCGGCAACGGAAACCCCCGTGATGGTCCGCCCCGCGACCCAGCGTTCAAGGCCGCGACGGACCACTTCAACTTCCGGAAGTTCAGGCATCTTTCACGGAAGGGAATCCCGCAGCAACGTCCGCAACCGGGGACGACGCGGAAGAGGACGGAGAAGCGAAGGGGGTCCCGGCGTCGTGCTTGGGCACGGAGGCACTGGCGGTGGGGGCACTACGGACGGAAGCATTAGCGGCATTAGGCACCGAAGCACTGGAGGCACCAGGCAAGGAGGCCCCGGGCGCGGAGACACTGCCGCCGGTAGTGGCGGGACGGGCAAAGCGCTCCTGCAAAACGGTCCATCCGGCGGCGGCGGCGGAACGCTCGGCTTCCTTCTTCGAGGGGCCGGTACCGGTGCCGTAGTGGTGGCCGCCGATCAGGAGCCGTGCCGAGAACGACCGGTCGTGGTCGGGGCCGGTGCCGGTGATGTCATAAACAATTGAGCCCAGCCGGCGGGCGGCCGAGACTTCCTGGATGCTAGTTTTCCAGTCGGTTCCCTCTCCGAGGGCTTCGGCGTCGGCCAGCAGCGGCCCGACCAGGCGCATCACCAGTTCGCGGGCAGCCTCGATCCCGTTGCTCAGGTAGGTGGCGCCGATCAGGGATTCCATGGTGTCGGCCAGGATCGAGGCCTTGTTGCGGCCCTTGGTGAGGCGTTCGCCCTGGCCGAGGTAGATGAATTCGCCGACGCCCAGGGAGCGGGCGATCCCGGCGAGGGCGCGGGTGGAGACCACGGCCGAGCGGCGCTTGGCCAGCTCGCCCTCGGGCAGCCCGGGGTTGTCGCGGTACAGCGCGTCAGTGACGGAGAAGCCCAGGATCGAGTCGCCGAGGAACTCCATGCGTTCGTTGGTGGGGATGCCGCCGTTCTCATACGCGTAGGAACGGTGTGTCAGGGCAAGACGAAGCGTCCCGGCATCAATAGTGACACCGAGACGCTTCAACAGCAGTTTGTGCCCGTCCTCAAGCTTCGGGGGTTCCGCAACTGAGGACATGAGCAGCTCCTGCAAAAATTGTTAACCAGTGAACGACCAGCCGGATGGCTGAACGGACGATTTAGACTTCAGCAACCTTACGGCCCTTGTATTCCAGGAACAGGGCGGTACCGGCAGAGTCGGTAACGACCTTGGCCTGGTGCGGCAGGCTGTAAACAACTTCGCCATTTTCAATGGTCTTTACCAGAGCAGGCGCGGTGGCCTTCCACTGGGAACGGCGTGCGCGCGTATTGGCACGGGACATCTTCCGCTTCGGAACAGCCACGGCAAACTCTTTTCTCTCGATAACTCACAGGCACGTGCCCACAAGTAAAACTTATTTGCTAGTTTTCTTCGCCGGTTAAGCCCTGTAGGGCAGCCCACCGAGGATCCAGGACCTCGTGGTGGTGCCCCGGCTCATCCGCGAGGTGTATTCCACATTCGGAACACAGACCCTCGCAGTCTTCCCGGCACACCGGCTGGAACGGCAGGGCAGTTACCACTGCGTCCCGCAACACCGGTTCAAGATCGATAGAATCGTGCTCGACCCAACGTTGCTGATCTTCTTCTTGTTCAAGGAAGTCCGCAGGCGGTTCCTCGTAGAAGAAAAGTTCTTGCACATCAACTTCAAGTTCATCCTCGAAGGTCTCCAGGCAGCGGGAGCATTCGCCGGTCACTTCGACCAGCACACTGCCCGACACCAGAATTCCTTCATGGACGGCCTCAAAACGGAGTTCCAGATCCAGGTCGGTTCCGGGCGTCACCTTGATGAGCGGAGTACCAAATTCCTCTGGCACGGGAATACGTTCGTTGAAAATCCGCATGCTGCCCGGGCTTCGCCCAAGCTCCCTGACACCAACGGTGAGGGGCGTGCCGTGGTTGGACTTGTTGCCCAACGTGGTTGCGCTAATGAGAACTCCTGAATGAACATACGACCGACGCACCATCTTAGCCCGAATACTCACGGGCATCAAAACGGGCGGTTACCAAAGCCATTTCGGCCTTGTTCAGTCTACGGCAGGCAATGGTGGTGAGTCGAACCGCCCGGGCCGTGCCGTCCGTGATGTGACTCTCATGAGACTCTCATGAAGTACGACGCCGGACGGCCGGGTTGCGCTGCGCGGCGGCGATTGCGGTGGCTTCCGCCGCCGGGCCCGTCCTGTTCTGCGCAGTATTCGCACTGACGCGTGCGCACAACACCGACCTGCGCCACGGCCGCCACGGCCTGAGCGCACGACAGGACAGAACACGGCGGAGGCTACAGGCTCGGCGGGACCATGGGCACGGGACGCGTGTCCGGGCCAACGTCGCCCTGCAGGCGGCGCAAAACCGCCCGGGGGACAAAGTCGGACACATCCCCGCCCAGGGAGTGTACTTCCTTGATGAGCGTGGAGGACAGGTGCAGGTAGCGGCTGTCGCCGGGCAGGAAAACCGTCTCCACGCCGGAGAGCTGGCGGTTCATGGTCGCCATGGGCAACTCGTAGTCAAAGTCGGAGGAGGAGCGCAGCCCCTTCACTATGGCGGAAACGCCGCGAGCGTGGCAGTAGTCGGACAGCAGTCCCTCCCCCATGGGCTCCACCACAATCCCGGACAGCGCCGAAAACGTGGTCCGGGCCATGTCCAGGCGCTCGTTCAGTGTGAAGCGGTAACTCTTGGCATAGTTCGTCGAAACGGCCACAATCACCTCATCAAAAAGTGCGGTGGCTCGAGCAATGACTTCAATGTGACCCTTGTGGATCGGGTCAAACGATCCGGGGCATACAGCGCGTCGCATAGGGATGAATCTATCGGAAGAAAGGCGCCACGACGCTCAGTTTTGCCGCATGTCCCCCCATTACGTGCCGTACCGGCCGGTAGCGGCCGCCAACGGGCGGACCCGCTCCGGAACCGCGCCACGGTGCCCCAAGCAACGGCCACGATGCCAGCCTCCGAAAACCTGCGTGGCCATCGAGCCGGGTAACGTATTGAAGGAACAGCCTGAACCATCTTCACGGGCTCCAACAGCTAAGGATCAGCAAATGAGCACGCCATGGCAGCGCACCGCGGACGGCGCCAACCTGTTGGGCCCCGACGGTTCCCTGGCGGTGACCATCTTTGAGGAAATCACCACACTGGCCGGCCGCCACAATGCCATCAACCTCGGCCAGGGATTCCCCGACGAGGACGGCCCTGCGGAGCTGAACCGCATTGCCCGGGAAGCCATCGCCAACGGACACAACCAGTACGCGCCCGGCAAGGGCATCCCCGAACTGCGCGCCGCCGTCGCCGAACACCAGCAGCGCTTTTACGGGCTCACCCCGGATCCCGAGACGGAAATCGTCATCACCACCGGCGCCACGGAAGCCATCGCCTCCGCCGTCCTGTCACTGACTTGTCCGGGCGACGAGGTGCTCACCTTCGAGCCGTTCTACGATTCCTACGGCGCCATGATCGGGCTCAGCGGCGCCAAGCACACCACCGCGGCACTGCTGGCCCCGGACTTCATGCCGGACCTCGCCACGCTGGAAAACAGTTTCAGCCCGCGCACCGCGATGGTCATCATCAACAACCCGCACAACCCCACGGGTGCCGTGTTCCCTGTGGAGGTACTCAGCGAAGTGGTGCGCCTGGCCATCAAGTACGACGCCGTGATCGTCACCGACGAAGTGTACGAGCACCTGACGTTTGGTCCCCGGCACATACCCGTGGCAACACTGCCCGGTGCAGCGGACCGTACGCTGACCATTTCCTCGGCCGGGAAGACGTTTTCGTTTACCGGCTGGAAGATTGGCTGGCTGTCCGGACCCGCGGAACTGGTGGCCGCGGCCCGCACGGTCAAGCAGTTCCTCACGTATTCCTCGGGCACGCCGTTCCAGACGGCCATCGCCGCCGGGCTGCGCATGGACGGTAGCTTCTTCACGGAAGCCGCAGCCACGCTCCAGCGCAAGCGTGACATCCTCAGCGAAGGACTGCGTGCCGCCGGCCTGGACGTGCTCAGCTCCCAGGGCACGTACTTCATCAACGCCGACACGGCCAAGCTCGGCATCACCGACGCCACGGCCCTGGCCCGCCGGCTCCCGGAGCTCATCGGCGTCGCGGCCATCCCCGTACCCGTCTTTTGCCACCCTGATGGCGCCCGGCGCACCCGCTCCCTGCTGCGCTTCGCGTTTTGCAAGAAGGAGACGCTGCTCGAGCAGGCCGCGGGACGGCTGGCCACGCTCAAGGACAGGCTGTAATGTCCCTGGCCAGCCGCTACCTGCGCACCGGCGGAGTCCACGCCACCATCGAGCCGGACCCGTGGCACGACGACGCCTTTGTGCTCAGCATCGACAGTGCCGAACAGTCGCAGGTCAACCTGGCCCACCCGGAGGACGTGTTTTACGAATACCTGCGACGGATCGCGAATGCCGTGGATTTGGTCAAGCCGGCGGGCGAGCCCATCACCGCCCTGCATCTGGGAGCCGGGGCGCTGACCTTGGCCCGCTACATCCAGGCCACCCGGCCCGGCTCCGTCCAGCACGCCGTGGAGCTGGAGCGCGAACTGCTCGACTTTGTGCTCGAGCAGCTGCCCCTGCCCGCCGGAACGGAGCTCACCAGCCACGTGGGCGACGCCCGCGAAGTGCTCGGCGGGCTTCCCGCGGACCTTAAGTTCGACGTCGTCATTCTGGACATTTTCAGTGGACCGGACGCGCCGGCCCACCTGGCGTGCACGGATTTCTACCGCGAGGCCGCCGCAGTGCTGATGCCCGGCGGCGTGCTGGCCGTCAACGTGGGCGACGAACCGGGCTTTTCCCTGGTGCGCAGCCAGACGAGGGCGCTGCGCGGGGCCATGGCCGGAGTTGCCGCGTACGGCACCACGAACCTTTTCACGCGGCGCTACGCCGGCAACATCATTCTGCTGGGCCGGGCCGAGGGCTGGCCGGAGGAGTGGTCGGCGGCGCTAGTGGCGGCCGGTCCGCACCCGGCCACGGTGCAAAGCAGCGTGGAGCTGGACGAGCTCGCCGGACACTGACTTAAACGGCCGCGGGGCCGGCATTTTTGTAGGCGACGTAAAGGAGACACCTAAGGCCGCCCGCGGCCGTGGTCTCGGATAGTCGCCGGAAAATGCCGGATCGCAGCCGAACAATGACCTGCCGGACTACCCGTCTTCCCGCAGGAACTCCGGCAGCTGTTCAACGTAGACGGTCTGCGGCGGTTCGAAGTACATCACCAGGACCCTTTCCCCGACGGGATAAACGCTGGAGTCGTCGTAGGGATGGGCGTGGAAGGCGCTGCTTCCGCCCTGAAACGGAACCATCACCTCGCCCACCGTCCCGGGTCCTACCAGGCCCGAGACCCGGCCGATCCGTCCAGTCAGGCTCCTGTTCATGTCCCTACGGTTGGGGCGGCTGCCGGCCATCGGGCTTGCCCTTCTTCAGCGATTCGGTCAGGGCCGGCAGGTAGCTGCCCACCTGGGCCAGGATCCCGCCCACCATCTCGTTGATGCCGTCGCCGCCGTTGAGCACCGTCAGCTGGCCCACATGGCCAAAGGGTTCGGCCGCGGCGGCAACAATGGCTGGCATGTTTTCCGCCAGCTGCTGGGAGATCACCGCTTCCTGGTTCGTGCCCAGTGCAACCGCGCGGGCCTTGATGCCGTCGGCCTCGGCCAAGGCCTTGGCCTTAATGGCCGACGCCGCCGCGTCGCCACGTGCCTTCGTCGCGGCCGCCTCGGCCTCGCCGGTGATCCTGGTGGCGCCGGCCATGGCTGCGGCGGCCGTCGCATTGGCTTGGGCCTCAACTTCCGTCTTCCTGGCCCGGGCCTCGGCTGCGCTGATGTCCGCCGCCTTCTGGGCCTCGGCCTCCGTGCGTTGGGCATAGGCCTTGGCGTCGGCAGGCTTGCGGACGCTTGTCTGCAGCTTTTGTTCCTCCCGGTCGGCTTCCAGCTTGGCCACCTCCGTCTCCTGCACCACCACCTGTTGGCGTGCCGTGGCGTCGGCCAGCGGGCCTGCCTGCGCCGCGTTTGCCCGGGCACGTTCGGCGTTGGCCTGGGCGGCGGACTGCTTGATGGCGGACAAGCTTTGGGCGTCGGCGATCAATGCCGCGGCTTCCGCTTCCTTTTCCGAGGCCTCACGGTTCCTCGTGGCCTCGGCAACCCGGGCCTCCATGACGACCTGGGCAATGTGCGGCTTGGCCAGGTTTTGGATGTACCCCGTGGGGTCCTCCAGATCCTTGATCTGCAGCGAGTCGACCACGAGCCCCAGCTTCTCCATTTCAATGCCGCTGGCACTGCGCACCTGGGAGGCGAGCTTGTCCCGCTCCCGGATGATCTCCTCCACCGTCATGCTGCCAATGATGGAGCGCAGATGGCCCTCAAAGACGTTGTACACCTGGCTTTCCATCTTGGTCTGCTGCCCCAGGAAGCGACGGGCCGCATTGGCGATGAACGGCGTCGAATCCCCGATCTTGAAGATCACCACGCCCTGGACCACCACCTGGATGCCCTGCGAGGTAACGCAGTTGACCTGCAGCTCGGTTTCGTTCAGCGTCAGTGACAGGGCGCGTACGGTCTGCAGCCCCGGGAACACAAACGCACCCTTGCCGGTGACGATCTTGAAATCCATGCCATCCGCGGTGGCGGGCCGGCCACGGGTAAGGCCGGAAATGATGAGCGCCTCGTTTGGTTCGGCCACCTGCCACATCATTTTCACGGCCACCCGCACCAACCCCAGGACTATCACCACTGCCACGATGATGGCGATGAGGGGAAGGAAGGCGTATAGGAATTGCATGACAATGCCCTTTTCACGGGGCCAGGCATCGTCCGGACGGCTGGCCGTGGACCGTGGGGATTGCCCCCTCCGGCCCGGAAATGAAGTTGGGGTTGCACACGGTGTTCCGGTATCCGGTGGGATGCCAGGCGCCGCGTCAACAGGCTCGACGCCGGCAACGGGGCCGGCGTCGGGAACGGGACCATGTACCTGAGCGAATCAGGTTCTTTTGCTGTCTGCAAGGCTACGCTCGGATGCTTGGAATTGCCCCACTGCCCGCCGTGAGAACGATGCCGCAAGTGTGCCCACATAGGGGAGCCGCCATCGCCGGCCGGGGGATCCCGGTAGACTTGGACCGGGTCCGTTCCGACGGGCCGAACCATACCCCGCATTCCTGGAGCCTAAATGACACCGTCCCCCAATGCCCCCCTGTCACCCGACGAACCGAAGCGCACAGGCCAGGCCCGTCGGATGAAGCGGACACCGGAGGGACTGCCGGCGCGCAAGAGGCTGGTTGCCGCCGCCGTGGCCGGGGCGGTTGTCGCCACCGCCGCAGTTTCACTTGTTGTGGCGGGCATGCCGATGTTGAACAATTTTATTGGTTCGTCCACCGCCGGGAAGACCACAGAGGCTCCCATCGTCATCAGCACCCCTGCCACGCCGTCCGTGTTCCCCACCTTCAAGAAGGCGGACTACGTTCAGCCTGACGTGCCGGCGACGGCAACTGAGGCTGTGAAGGCGACCACCATCAAGGTTGGCTCGGACACCACCGGCAAGGTCATGCCGGAGGGCCTGGCGGGGCTCTCCATGGACACCGATCATCTGGTGGACATGCACATGGACCCGGCGTTATCGAACTTTGCCGAAATCCTGAAGATGTCAGGCGATCCGGTGATCCGCTTTGGTGCCCAGGCCGTAGACCGCAGGTTCTTCTGGACGTCCACAGATGAGCCCATCCCAAACTGGGAGGTCGTACCCGCGTACTCCAATGACAAGCGCAAGGTTATCAAGATTACGCCGGACACTCTGAAAAATCTCAAGAATCTCCTGGACCAAGGCAACGCGCGGGTTCTCATGGCGGTGGACATGGGCCATTATGACCCGGCCCGTGCAGCCGATTTTGCCAAATGGGCCCATAAGATCTTGGGCAACCGCATGGTGGGCATCAGTCTTGGCAACGAGCCCAACGGCTACAACCGCGTCGCGTATAAGTATCTGGCCCTGCGCCCGGCTGACTACACCTTTGACGATTGGGCGACGGAAGTCCGTGCCTACTCCGCTGCAATCGCCAAGACCGCCCCCGGTGTAAAGGTCGTAGGCCCACAGGCCTACAGCGAAGTCTGGTGGAAGGGATATGCCGGATTGGACCTGCCCAACGAAGGCGCCCTGACGTTCCACAACTACCCGCTGTCCACCTGCGACGCCCCGGCCAACTCCGACCAGGCCCGCACCATAACGAACGCACTTTCCCGCCAACTCAGCGACTACAGTGCAAACTACGCGGCATCTGCGGTAAAGGCAGCGGCGGGCCACGACATTCCGGTGTGGAATTCCGAAACCAACATTTCAACGTGCTTTGGCAGCAATGAGATCCTCAAGACCCATGCTTCCGCGATGTGGACCATCAATTTCGCCATGCGTTCGGCAACGGAGGGTGTGACCCAACTAAACTTCCACGGCGGGCTGGAGGCGTGTAAGGGCGGAGCCCCAGGGTCCCCTTTGTGTGACAGCGGCCCGTACAACAAGCCCAACGGCACTCTGACCATGCGCCCGCAGTACTACGGCATCATGATGGTGAACAAGCTGGGCTCCGGGGACTTCCTGCGCTCGGAAGTTGCCGGCAACGAAAACATCTATGCCTATCCCGTCAAGCACAAGGACGGCACCATGGGTGTCATGGTGGTCAATCAGAACGACCCGGCCAAGCAGGCCCCGGCCAAGATCACCCTGACGCTTCCGCGCCAGGCCGCCACGGGCACCATGACCCAGCTTGCCGGCCCGGAACTCAACGCTCAGGACCAGACCCGCATCGACGGCCAGGAGTCCTCCGGCGTGGCTCTGGCCAAGCAGGCGAAAATCCCCGGCTTCAAGGCGGGCGAACAAACCCTGACCGTCAAGCTGAACTCCGGCACGGCCAGCATCCTGAACTTCACGTTCTAGGCACTGTCCCCAACAGCCCCGCTTCGGCGCCCCACTGGGGAGCCGACGCGGGGCTGTTCTTTGTTCCCGGTCCATGTTCTCGACGGCATGGGCAATGCTGCACCGGTTCCGATCGGCGCTGGTGTGACCGGGTGGCGATCCCGGGCACACCTCTGGCACGTTCCCGCAGCATGTGTTGATAGCGGTGGGCCCGGGGCAATAAAAACAGTCCGTTCAAATGCATATACCCGTGGCCACCCGTCTCGAACCTGGACGCGGCGACCGTCCGGTGACATGACGTTGGAACTGGTGTTAGCCGTTGGACCGGTAGTTACAACGACGCTTTAGTGGCTAACACCAGTTGAACCGTGTTTGTCGGGGCCAACGCCGGTTCAAATGACTACCTGTCTGCCCTGGTGGTCGATCACCGGCAGTGAAACTTGACCCGCGCCGTTGGGGATGCCCGAAAAGTGGCTAGCCACCGGCAGCTTCACTCCCCGCCGGTCCCTCCCCCGCGGGCTCGGCAAACCACAACCGCGTTTCGCCGTATTTCTTCTCCGCCAACAGCTCCAGTGTCACCGGCCATGTGGGCTCGGGCGTGCGGGCGGAGCGTTCCACCACCACCACGGCGTAGGGGCTGAGCCGGGGGCCCAGCAGCTCCAGCACCAGCGAAAGCTCAGGCTCGGTCAGCGGGTATGGCGGATCCATGAAGACCAGGTCCCATTGGTCCACGCCCGCCTCGGCCACGCGGCCCAGGAACGATTCCACCCGGGAGCGCTGCACCGAAACAACCTTGCCGCCGCGCACCTTGTTCACGAGCTCGGCATTGCGTTGGCACACGCCTGCGGCCTTTTCGTTGAATTCCACCAGCTCCACGGACTTGGCGCCGCGGCTGGCGCTTTCCACCCCGAGGGAGCCGGATCCGGCATACAGGTCCAGCACCCGGACATCGGACAGCATGTTCATGGATTCCAGCCGCGAGAACAACGCCTCCTTCACCCTGTCCGTGGTGGGCCGCGTGCCGTCCCCCGGCACCGACACCAGCGGCGTCCCGCCGGCGGAACCGGCAACGATCCGGCTCACGGGCGGATCCCAATTGCAACGGCGGGTCTGCTAGCCACGTTCAAGGAAGGCCTCATTTTGTTCGGTCACGTAGGTATCAATTTCAAGCTTTAGTGCCGGATGGGATTTCAATTCCGGATCCGCATTGACGATCTCCGTGGCATCCGCACGGGCTCGCTCAATGAGTGCCTCGTCGCGCAGCACGCTGAGCATGCGCAGTCCGGAGCGCCCGCCCGATTGGCGGGCCCCGAGGATGTCGCCCTCGCGCCGTTGTTCCAGGTCCGCGCGCGCCAGCACAAAGCCGTCGGTCGTAGCCGCCACGGCCTCCAGCCGCTTCCGGCTCGGGTGCCCCCGCTCCAGGCCGGTCACCAGCAGGCATGTGCCCGGGTGCCCGCCGCGGCCCACGCGCCCGCGCAACTGGTGAAGCTGTGACATCCCAAACCGGTCCGCGTCGAGGATCACCATCAGCGTGGCATTGTGGACGTCCATGCCCACCTCGATGACGGTGGTGGCCACCAGCACGTCGATGCCGCCGGCGGCGAATTCCGCCATGGTGCCCTGCTTGTCCATGGAATCCAGACGTCCGTGCAGAGCCTCGATGCGCGTGCCCGCCAGTGCGGGAAGCGTGCGCAATTGCTGTACGACGTCGAGTACCCCGGCCATGGCGCGCTCGTCACCGGAGCTTGGCCCTGGATCCCGCCCGGCCCGACCGCCGGGGAGCGCCTGGGGGTCGACCACCGAGCCGTCGTCGTCGCCGATCTTGGGGCACACCACATAGACCTGACGCCCATTGTCAATCTCCTCGCGCGAGCGGGCCCAGATCCGCGATTCCCAGCCGGGGTGGTCGGCCAGCGGCGCCACATGGGTGGTGATCGGGGCCCGGCCCAGGGGCAGCTCCGTCAGCTCGGACACCTCCAGATCGCCGAACACGGTCATGGCCACGGTGCGGGGAATGGGGGTGGCCGTCATGACCAACAAGTGCGGGGGCTTCTCCGCCTTGGCGCGCAGGGCGTCGCGCTGCTCGACGCCGAAGCGGTGCTGTTCGTCCACCACGATCAGGCCCAGATCCGCGAACTGGACGTTGTCGGAAAGCAGCGCGTGCGTGCCGATCACGATGCCGGCCTCGCCGGAGGCGGCGGCCAGCAGGGCTTTTTTCCGGGCCGCGGCCGGCATGGACCCCGTCAGCAGCACCACGGAGGTGGCATGCGGACCGCCCAGCAGCGGGCCTTCGCCCAGGTTGCCCAGCAGGGCCAGGATGGAGTGTAGGTGCTGGGCGGCGAGCACCTCGGTGGGGGCCAGGAACGCGGCCTGGCCGCCGGCGTCGACCACCTGGAGCATGGCACGCAGGGCCACCACGGTCTTGCCGGAGCCCACCTCGCCCTGCAGCAGGCGGTGCATGGGATGGCCGGCGGCAATTTCGCCTGCCACGAGGTCACAGATCTGCTGCTGCCCGGCTGTGAGCGTGTAGGGCAGCTGGGCGTCGAAGGAGTCCAGCAGGGCACCGTGGCGCAGCGCCCGCCCGGTGGCGTTCTGATGCAGCGCCTCGAACCGCTTTTGGGCAAGCGCCGTTTGCAGTGCCAGCGCCTCCTGGTAGCGGAAGCGCTGCTGGGCCCGCGGCCAGTCGTCCATGGACGACGGCAGGTGGATCTGTTCGTACGCTTCCCACAGCGGCATGAGCTTTTCCCGGCCCGCATACAGGGGCGGAACCGGGTCCGGGACCTTCTCCAGGTCCAGGGCCGGCAGCAGGGTGGTGATGACGTTCTGCGTCTTCCAGCTCGGGAACTTGGCGGTGGCCGGGTAGACGGGGACAGGCTTGACGGCCTGGATCTCGGCCTCGTGCTCGGCCAGGGGATCGTCCGGCAGCAGCACATAGTCCGGGTTGGTCAGCGACTTGTGCCCGCCGTACAACGTGACACGGCCGGAAAACATGGCCAGCACGCCCTGCCGCAGCTCCTTTTGCGCCGTCCAGCCATTGAAGAAGCTGATCTTCAGTGTTGAGGGGCGCCCGGTGTTGTCCGTAATGACGACGTCGCTGATGGTCCCCCGGCGCCTTTGCATGTGGCGGGTGGACAGGGCAACCACCCGAGCCAGAATGGTCACCTCCTCCTCCAGCGGCAGGTTGTCCAGGTCCGTCAACTCGCCGCGGGCCAGGTAACGACGCGGGAATTGGTGGAGCATCTGCCCCACCGTGGTGATGTCCAGGTGCTTCAAGACGGACTTTGCCGTGGCGGCGCCCACCAGACGGGAAAGGTCCAGTGCCAGGTCGGGATATTCCCTGGCCCGGGGCGGCTGCGGCTCGTCGGGGACGCCGCCGATTCCGCCCGCGCCACCGACGCCGCTGCCGGTCCCGTCGGCACCATGGCCGGCGCCGCCGTCGAACGCGTCAAAGTCGAAGGGCAGCCCGTCAGAGGAGGTCATGGGCGTCCACGGCTGCGTTGGGGCTCAGTGCGGAGATGCTGACGTTGCTGGGATCACCCACGGCCTGGATGGCGTCGAGCGCGGTGGCCGGGCACGGGACGTGGACATGCAGCCGCCACGGGTACGCGCCGGTGTCGTCGGCCTGCTCGGAAACGGCGCTCATGATCACGGAGTCGCCCAGCTCGTCCAGCTGCATGCGCAGTCCGGCGGCCGCCAGCGGCGAGAGGTTGATGGTGCACATGACCTCCACTCCCACCTGCTCGGGCATGTCCAGGGCAATGTTGGGGTCCTGGACCCTGTAGCCGGAGAGCCCGTCCAGCAGGTCCTCTTGCAGGGGCTCCCCCACCACCACCGAGCGCAGGCAGTCCAGGATCAGCAGCAGGCCCACCCCGCCGGCGTCCACAACATGGGCGTCGGCCAGCACGCCGAGCTGGGATTCGGTCAGCACCACTGCCTCCCGGGCCGCCGCCACGGCCCCGTCGAGGGTTTCGGCCAACGCATGGTTGGAGTCGTCGCCGTTGAGCGCCGATTCGACCTCGGCGGCCCCGTGCGCCGCGGCCTCCAGCACGGAAAGCATGGTGCCGGGCATGGGTTCACTCAGTGCGCTCCAGGACCGCAGCTGGGCGCGGTGCAGGGCGGCGGCCAGCAACGGCCCGTTCAGCCGCTGCTGCCCCGCAAGTGGCTCGGCCATGGCGCTGAGAAACACGGAGAACAAGGTCCCGGAATTGCCGCGGGCCTGTTCCATCGCGGCACGGCCGGCGGCGGCAATGGTGGTGCCGACGTCGGACGGGTCGAGTTCGGCCAGTGCCTGGGAGGCGGACCGGACGGTGAGGTAGAGGTTGGTCCCGGTGTCGGCGTCGGCCACCGGGTAGATGTTGATGGCGTTGAGCCTGTCGCTGTGATTGGCGAGCGTTTGTTCCGCCATGGCCAGCCATCGGCGAATTACGGGGGCAGTTGCGGCAATCTTAGACTGCAAAATGATCCCATCCCACAGCGCCGTCCACGACGCTTTTGAAGTTCCGTCCGTCGATGGACACCGCCGGTTGGCTGGCATCTGCGGACACTACCGAGCCTATCGCAACGAACCCTTGAGGAAGCGCAGTGTTGGCTGGGAATGTGGATAACAGTCCGTGGTCCTCCCCGCCGGTGAGCACCCATTGCAACGGATCCGCGCCCAGTGCCTGCGCACATTCGGCCAGCTTTTCCGCCATTTTTCCCATCACGACGCCGGACAGGTCCAGGCGGGTGCCGCTGGCCGCGGCCAGGCGCCCTGCGTCGCGCAGCAGGCCGTCGGAAATATCCATCATGGCCGTGGCCCCGGCACGCGCCGCGGCGGGACCCGCGGCCAGCGGCGGCTGCGGCCGGTTGAAGAGGCTGACCGCCCGTTGCATTGACTCCGTATGGCGTTCCGGACCGAGGGTGCTTTCCTGCAACGCCCAGCCGGCGGCCGAGCGTCCAAGGTTGCCGCACACGGCGACCTTGTCTCCGGCCTGGGCGCCGCTGCGCAGCACGGGATCCCGCCCTTCCAGCGAACCGGTGACCGCGACGGTCACCACGATTTCAGAGCCGCCGGACAGGTCCCCCCCGGCGACCGAACATTGCCCGGCCCCAAGCGCAGCGATTGCGGCACCCAGGCCCTCGGCCAGCCCCTCAACCCAGGCCACCGGCGTCGTGCCCGGCAGTGTCAGGCTGACCACCATGGCGGTGGCCACGGCGCCCATGGCGTTGATGTCGCTGAGGTTTTGCGCGGCGGCCTTCCAGCCGACATCGAAGCCGGTTGTGGCGTAGCCGTTGGGCCAGGTGAGGCGGAAATCCCTGTCCTGGACCTGGGTGTCGATGGAGATGACCGTGCGGCCGTCGGGGGCGGCGATGATGGCGGAGTCGTCGCCGGGGCCCAGCAGCGTGGACGTACCGGTGGGCAGACGCGGGAAAATGCGCGCCAGCAGGCCGGATTCGGAGAGTTGGTCCACGGTGAGGGTCATGATTTAACCGTACCGGGTGGGTGTGACAGGGAAGGTCATCCCTGGGGTGGATATGCAGGTGCCTGCATGACTGCTGCCGCGCGGTAGGTGAGTGCGAGTTTGTTATTACAGCTGGCCAGCCCGCGCGGGCACCTGGTCAAGGAAAATCGACTTTGCCGCCCCTGGTGGTTGGGCACACTGTCCGCGGCACGGTCGGACGAGCCCTACCCAGGAATGACCCACTCATTTGTGATGAGTGGGTCATTCGCGAACTGCCCAATTGGCGGGCTACCTCCAGCCCTGCCAGACCAATTCAAGTTGGCCTTCGATGCTGAAACCTCCGACGAGTGCGCCTGACCCCGACAACGTACCCCAGTAGGCTCCGCCGGTCGAGTAGAAGCTGATATTCACTTCAGATATTCCGGCCCCACCGCCGCTGGAAGTGAACTTGCAAAAGCCCTTTCTGACCTTGCCGATCGGACTGTCCTCGTCGTGAAAATCCTTGGACAGGCAAATCTTGTTTGGGTCCAGGACAAATGACCCTAGGGTCACACAGGTACCTGTTGCCCACGCTCCTGTCAAACGAACCCGGCTCCTTCCAGGACGCCTGGTCCCTGGATGGCGACGCGCGGCAGGCCGGGGTGGCCCCTGTCCGGGGGGGGCAGGATTCGGGACGGCAGCCGCAAAGGCCCTGGCCGCCCATGTGCTTGAACGGATCAAGGCGCCGGTGACCTTGACGATCGTGCGCAGCTCCGGCCTAGGGACAAAGACCCCAGGGGTTGCCCGGACCAACCTTGAAATCCTGGTCCAACCCGCAACCGGCATCACGGACGGCCAGTGGCGGGTGGAGGGCAATAAGTTCGTCTGCTTCGACCTCCCCGATGGGCGGCGCGCCGGCGTCCCGATCGGACTGGGCGATGCCTTCGCAGCCTCCCGGGCCACGGGCATCCCGCACGTGAGCACCTACGCCACGACCACGATGACCCCCTGCTGGCCCGCATTGCGCTTCCCATCGCCCGCTGATTCATCCACTCAAGCAGACTCAGCGCGTGGCCGGCGCTCCGCGCAGAAAGCACGTCCAGCCAAAGGGGCCCAGGGAACATCCAACTGTGGATGCGTGCGGCCAACCCGCAGGGGCAGACGGCAACCAGCCGCACCCATGGGGATGACGGGAATGAACTGGCAGCACGGATAGCCCTTCTCACGGCCCTGCGGCTTGGGCGCCCCACAACCCCGGGAGTGCTCGCCCCTGGTGAACTGATCGGGACCCAGAAGGTACTTGACCTGCTCGGCATCCGGGTCACCTACCTCTGAGAAAAAGGCTCCCGGCGCGGCTCGGAACGCCAGGCACGTGGGGCCGCTGAGGAGTCATTGGCGGCGTCGGGCCGCCCGGGTCCGGGAGCGAAAGGACCCCCGCCAGCGGCCAATCCTGCCGGCACTGCGGAGGATGGAGACCTCAGCCGCCCGCGCCAGGCAGCTGGCGTTCCCCGGCGTCGGCGTCGGGGTCGCGGAGTTCGGCGAGCGCCTGTCCGACGGCGAGTTCGACGTCGTCAGCCAACAGGAAGCGGCGTTGCACGAGCGATTCGGCGGCGCGTCGCAGTTCTCCGACGGTGGGTGCCTGCCGCGACGGGCGAGGGATCCGGCTGCCGAGCATGTCGTACAGGACGTCGGGCAGGCCGTCGATGTGCCGCCGCGGGTTCCAGCCTGTATAGGAAGCGATGCCAGTCTCCACCGCCGGGAGGCGGATGCCCGCCCGTTCATTACCGGTTGCGTCGACGGCCGAGACCAAGGCAAGCTGCGGTGCGCCGAACTCGATCGGCCAGGGGGCAGACCCCGGGTCGAGATCGGGCGTGTAGGGAAGGACATCCAGGTCGGGGACCGCCGCCGGGGCGAATGCCTTGAGCACTGTTTCGCGGGTGACCGCGGTCCCGTCCGAGATCCTCGGCACCGAACTCGGCTCGGGCCGGACCCCGTTGAGCGCCCACTGGACCAGCTGCTCCAGCAGGGCCCGGTGGATCGGCAGCGGGTTGAGTTCGTGTGGCGGGTTGGCCAGGGGCATCATGGCCTTGATGGCAGGCGCTGAGCCGATGTGGTCCGTGCCGCTGAGCAGGTGCACGCGGACGTCCGGGTCCTCGGGGAGGTCCGCGCCGGTCACGGGGTCCTGGTGGACCAGGGCACCGTCGCCGCGCCAGTACTCCCAGGCGCTGTTGGTGAGCATGACCTTGGGCACGGCGCCGCGTGAGCGCTGGCGTGCAAGCAAGGACGCCGAGTCGTACGGTGGGCCGTATTCGGGCATCATCGGGGCCAGGAGTCCGGGCTGGGCGTAGCGGCGGTTGAACTCCCCGCGCCGGGCACTGGCGATGTCGGCAAATACGCCATCGAACACCTTGCGGCCTTCTTCATCCACGTTGAGCCCCTGAAACAGGAATTCTCGAAGCAGGCGCCCGGACTGCGAAATGCCATGGGCCAGGACTCCCCCGTGGTCCCGCCGGAGGTGGGCGCCCATGTCACGCAGCGCAAGAAGTCCGACACCGGCCACCGGCGCATGCGTGGAGCGGTAGATGAGCTCGTACCAGTGCGAGGGCCGGAACCCGCCGCGCAGTGCCACCCTTGTGGGCGAGGTGAAGGACCACTCGGACCGTGGAACCAACTTGCCCGGGCCCATCTGTGCCACCCGGACCCTCAGGGTGGCGTTTGGGTCGTCGACGTCGGCCGCGGGGTAGCAGGCGAAGTCGACGCCGGGCATCCCCAGGCCGCCGGGGACACTGTCCCCAATCCGACGCTCGTTGACCGGCGCCTCAATCCTGAAGTCGGCGCGAAGCTGGCCCGGCGCAACGTCGAGGACCGGTGCATCGATGCCGATCAGGCCGGCGGGGACGTCCCACTGCCAGCCGGGAAGGGCCACGGTCCAGCCCCTCGCCAAGAGGTATGCGTCCCCGGCCGACGGCGGCGTTCCGGCCCCGCCGGGGATGGCGTCGACACTGAACGGCAGCTGGGTGAAGCCCCGGTTGGGCACGGACAGCAACGCCCGGCCGTTCCCGCCGGCGCGCGGGCGGAGGATGACTACGTCGCCCGTGAATCGGACCTTCCCGTCCGCGCCGGTGGGGACGAGCGAAAGGTCGGTGATGCGGGAGGTGCCGGGATCCAAAGGGTCAACGGCGTATGAGGCCGTCGCAGTGCTCCATTCATACGCACCGTCACCAAAGGTCTCCACCCGGTGCGTTTCAAGCCGCTCGATCATGGGTCCGTCTTTCGCTGTCCGGTTCCGCCGTTCAGAAGACCGGCCAGACCTTCCCTCAGTATCGCCGCAGCCTATTCCGCGAGGCAAGGGCCCGGTGCGGCCTTTCCCGGCCCGGGCGCCGTTGCACCACGGCCCAATGCCCTGACATGCTGGTGCCAATGACTAATATCGAGCACTATCTTCGAGCCTATGACGAACAACTCCGGACCGATGCGGAGACGCCCAGCGCGTTAAGCGTCACGATTTTAGGTCCGCTGCGGCTGGTGACCTTTGCCGGTGGCCGCGGTTTCATCACCTATCGGGATCTGGCTGGTGCCAATGCTTCCGAAATCGCCAGAATGGTAGTGGACGCCCTGGCCCGTTTCAGTGCGGACCAGGCCATCACCGAAATCGAATGGAAAACCCGCGGCCACGACCACGCGCCGGGCCTCCATGAGGCGTTGGTGGCGAATGGATTTGTGGCCGGTGAAACGGAATCCATCATGGTGGGCCCACTGGAGGGCCTGTGCGCGGACGTTCCCCTGCCCGACGGCGTGACGCTGCGCAAGGTGACATCCGACGCCGATGTGCGGACCATGAGCGCCATGGCGGACCAGGCTTTTGGCGAGTCTGTGAGTACGCGCACCGCGGGTGCCTTGATCGCACGTCTGTCCCGCGACGACGGCATGGAACTGTGGGTGGCGGAGTTGGACGGCCGCATGGTCAGCGCCGGCCGGCTGGAACCGGTGCCAGGCACGGACTTTGTGGGGATCTGGGGCGGCTCCACCCTGGAGGAGTTCCGCGGCCGCGGCATCTACCGGGCGCTGACGGCGGAGCGGGCGCGTTCGGCGCTGGCCATGGGCAGGAAGTATGTCCACAGCGACTCCACGGAATTCTCCCGCCCCATCCTGGAACGGTCCGGGCTCGTCAAGGTCTCCACCACCACGCCGTATGAATGGAAGCACTGACGCACGTCGTCGGCGACCGCAGCCGCCAGAACCGCCAACGGCGTGCCAAGCTGGCGGGGGCGTATGAAAATTCACACGCCGCCGCCATCATTGCACGCCGTCACCGCGTGAGACGGGGTTACAGGGCATGGGCGAGCGGGGCGAAGAACTTCCGCAACTCTGTGAACACCTGCCCAGGTGTCCCGGCCGGGCCGGGTCCGACGCCGGACAGCCCGGCATAGGCGTGTTCCTCGCCGTGGGGCGGCAGCGGCTGCGGGTTGAGGTCCGCCACCCCGTCTTCGCGGGGCCACTCGACGTCGCCGGTGGCCGTGCGGGCCGGAATGAGCCAGTAGTCGCCCGTCCGGTAGTCGCCCGGCGCTCCGCCGTCCGCGCCTTGGAAATACACCTGCACGCCATCCTCAAGGTCCAGCCACTGCGGCGCCCCGGCGGCAGATTCGACTACGGCCACCGCCCCGCCGGACGCGGGGTCGCCGTCGTGGTCCCAGCGGCGCAGGTACGGGTGCAGCCGGGGATCCAGGCCCGTTGCGGGGTCCGCGAGCCCTTCCAGCACCACGCTGAAGTCGTCGCGGTCGATCGAATGGACGCGCAGCAGTGGCGCGGCGGCATGCCGGAGCGTGGAGTTGTCATCAACAAGTTCCACCCAGCCGCCCACCACCAGGCCCAGGTCGGTGTCCCGGCCCAGTGTGGTCAGCGTGACCGCAGTGGTGTTGGAGACCGTGTCCACGGCGGGTGATCCGGCCAGCGGCATGGTCACCGAGCCGTTGTCCCGCGACCACTTGAAGGTTGCTCCCGATCCCGGGGCGCCGGCCGGGCCGGGGGCGTGGATTTCCACACGGTACAGCTGGTTTTCCAGGCCCCGGTAGCGGGCCGCCGGATCCACCGAACAGGGGTCGTTGTTCGTGGCGGGCGGCTCGGCCTGCGCGGCCAGCAACGGCACGGCACGCACAAAGTGCCCCGCCACATCCGTTCCGCCGTCGGCCAGCCCGCCGGGCAGCGCACGCACCTGCCAGGTGAGCTGGGCCCGGGTGGCGGTGTCCGGCCCGCCAAGGGCCGGTTCCAGGAGGCCGGGATCCTCCACGGCGTTGATGTGCCGCTCCCAGACGTCGAGGTAGATGGTGTAGTTGGGCAGATCGGCCAGGCTGTCCGTGGTGGTCGCGTCGTCGAACGGGTAGCCGGGCTGCTCGCTGTACAGCAGGGCGGCCGGGTTTTGGCACACGGCCCCGTTGACGTAGTAGCGTCCGGCTCCGATCAAAAAGTCCCCCGGCACCAGCTTCTTGCCCAGCGGCTTCGCGACGGCCTGGTCCGTGATGACGGCAAAGCCGGCGTTGTCCCGCGGCCCTCCCTCCGGGCCAATCACATCGCGCGCCAGGAGCCGCTGGTAGTGCACGCCGATGGCTGCCTGCTCGTTGAAGTCGGCATCGAGGTGGACACGCCCCTGTTGCAGGAGGACGCGGGTGTAATGGTTGCGCGGATCAAAGGTGTCCCGGCTGAAGTCGCCCTTCATGATGTGCCCCTATCTGGTGTAAAAGATGCCCGCGGAATAGCTGGCGACGGTATATTCATCCAGCCGTGCGCGCAGGTTCGCGGCACGCTGGGGTTGGAACAGTTCGTGGAGGACGCCCATCTCGGATTCGTCGGAGGCTCCCCGCACGATTTCCGCGGCCGTCCCCGGCGCCAGGCGCCCATGCACCGGGTTGCCGTAACGCCTGCTGGCCAGGGCGGGGCGGACCCGCAACGCCTCCCGGTCGGCGGCCAGGGTGGCCGCGGCGGGGTCATCCGGTGTCAATGCCGCGGCGGCTTCCCGGACCATGTCCGGCTGGCAGTTGTAGCGGCGCGGCGTCCGGGAGCCGTCGGAGACGTAGCAGAAGCGCAAACAGCCGAGCTGCCGGCGGGCCGCCACGAGCGCACCGAGGAAGATGCTGTCCTCGCCCAGCGTGACGGCGTGGGCCAGCACGTCGCCGATGACCGTGCAGCGTTGCACGCACAGGGCACTGAACGCCGTGCCGCCCACCTCGTCGCCGAGCGCAATGTTGCACGGATCGGTGGCGTCCCACAGGGAATCGGCGAGCGCCAGCAGCGGCGCGTTTCCGTTGTCAGGGTCGCGGCGCACCTGCACGGGGCCCAGGATGCTGCGCGTGATCCGCACGGCGGCCCGTGTCCCGTCCAGCACGATGGACGGCTCCTCGGGGCGCTGCGGTTCGCAGTCGCAGTCCAGGTTCCAGCCGGGCACCAGGGTGCAGTGGCGGATGGCGACCTCGCACAAATCACCGCCGCCGGTGGGGTCCTCGCCGTCGCCGGCGCCGCGGCGGGCGGCCGGGCCGTTGACCACCAGTCCGCGGCCCACCACCAGCAGCCCGTCCAGCACGAAGCGGCCGGCCGCCCCGCCCGTGACGCTGAGCGGGTCGGGCTGGTCCACGCGGTAGTCCAGGAGCCGGAGGACGGGCCGGGCCCCGCTGGCCGCGCGCAGCTGCAGGTATTCACCGGGAATCAAGGTGAATTCCAGGCGTTCCTCGTAGGCGCGGCTGTCCATGATCTCCAGGACGGCCGAGGTGGTGCCGGACGCCGGGTCCGCGGTGTCGCGGTCCGTGCACCACTGGGCGTAGGCGGCGGACACCGTGGCGTACTCGCCGGGCAGCCGGGCGGTCTTGCGCACCCGGTAGACGCTCGCACCGGAGGGCTGGGACGTCTGGCGCGGGTATTCCCCGCCGCCCAACTCCATGCTGAAGCCGTAGTGGTAGTCCACGGTGACGCCGCGGGGCAGCTGCCCGGCCGGGAACACGAGCCGGCCGCGTTCGGGATCCACCAGGACCTTGTTGCGCGGCGCCTTGTAGGCGTGCCAGTCGGCCAGGTTGGCCGGGATGACCTCGTTGGGCGCCAGAGCAACCTTGGCCTGCCCGCGCCAGCCCCACGCCGTCACGGAGACGCTGCGGCCAGGCCCAAAGTACGACGCCGACGCCCTCGCCTTGGGCGGGCGGCGGCTTTCGACGTGCTCGAACGCCCGGTGGCCGATGGCCTCCGGCAGGCGCAGTTCGGGGCGGAGGGAGTCGGCCGAGCCCTGTTCCACGGGCTGGGTGAACAAGGGGGTGTCGTGTCCCAGCACGCTGAAGGTGAAGCACTGGCTGCCCTCTTTTTCCACACAGCAGGCGGGGGCATCCGAAAGTCCGTAGGACCGCAGGGGTGCGGCGAAGAGACCGACCGAAGGAATGTTGTAGCGCCCGCGGGTCCGGTGGGAGCCGGGACGGCGGACATCGATTGTATGGGCCGCCCGGTCCTCGGGTCCGCCCGGCAGGGCCAGGGCCCTGCCGGCGCGCAGTGACAGGGCGCCTCCGCGGTCCAAATGCTGGTGGTTCAGGTGCTGGTTCCAGCCCAGCAGGGTGAAGAACTCCACGGCGTGGGCCTGCCACCCGGAGGTTTCCAGCGCGAGCTGTTCCAGCACGGCCAGGGTCCCCTTGCGCCGCCTGAAGTTCACGGTGTGGGCGGCCTCGCGCCGGGGTGCCAGGATCCTGTTGCGTGCGGCGCTGCCGGGACCCGTGCCGGGGAGCCCGGCGTCGTGTACGGGTTCGTAGCCCACCAGCTCGCCCAGGTAGGGGACGGCCCAGTCCTCGGCCGTTTCGATGAAGAAGTTCCCGTAGAGCGTGTCCATGTTTTGCTCGATCAGGGAGCCCTGTTCATCCATGACGGCCAGCAGCCCGCGCAGCGGGTATCCCTGTTCGGCGTCCCGGATCCGGTAGATGACGGGCAGGAGGTTGTACAGGTAGTCTGCCGGCCGGTTCATGGGCGCACCTCGTTCAGGATCAGGCTGTCCGGGACAGCGGCTTGGAACCAGGCGAGTTGGGCCGGGAGCGGCACGCCGCCCTCCACCCTGTCCGGCGCGACGGCAATGCGCCGCGGGGGCAGCCCGGACATTCCGTTTCCGGTTTGCGGTGCCAGGTTGGACGGCGGCCCCCCGGCGAGGTCGGCCACGCCGGCTGTCAGCTCTGCCGCCTCGAGCGTGCGGAAGATGTCCAGGTCAACGTAGTCGACGCCGGGGACGGCCGCCATGACGGCGATGACGGCACTGGTGGGCACGTCAGCACCCAGCGCCATGGCGTCAAAGCCGCAGGCGCCGAGGAGGGCGGCCCGCACGGCCGGTTCCACGAGGGTCCAGTCGTAGTCCGCGGACACCTTCACGTTGGCGCTGAGCACCAGAGCCAACGCCTCGCGTGCCACCAGGTTGACGCGCAGCTGGGGGTCGCCGTAGATCACCAGGGCCCTGCGGAGGTTGCGGAACAGGTCCGATCCGGCGTCGATGGGCACGTCGTCCACGCCGGCGATGGTGAGCTGGAGCAGTGCCGACCCGCCGGCGTACAGGAGCGCGGAGCTGGCCTTGCCGATCCCGGCGAAGGTGGCGGCAAAGTCCGCATAGTCCCCCACGGACACGAGCCGGTCCAGGGCCGTGACGGAGCGTGGGGCGTTGCTGCGGGTCAGTTCAGCGGATTCGGCACCGGCCCCGCCGGAGGTCCGCAAGGGGTTGGTGACGGCCGTGACACCCAGCGGGCGGGTGGCCAGCTGGCTGATTTGTCCGGCCCGGACATTGCCCGGCGCCCCGATGCCGCTGCGGTACCCGGCCCGCACGTTGTCCGTTCCCGTGGGGAGGCGCTGCCCGTGGGGCGGATTGCCGAAGGTGATGGTGGTGGTGCCCGTGGGCGTATCGCTCGTGAAGAATCCGCGCTGCGGGCCGGCCAGGTAGCCCAGGGACGGCACCTCCGGCCACTGCACCCCGTTCACGCGCACCACCAGGGTGCTCGCGGCGCCGGCGGGCGTGGGCGCCGCCAAATATGTCAGGGGTGCCTGCTTGAGGGTGAACTGCTGCAGGGCCAGCGCAGCGTTGCCGGCGCCAAGGACTTCCTGCCGCGTTTCCCCGTGCGTGGCGTGGGCCACGTTGCCGAAGACGCTGACGGTATCCCGCTGGTAGGTGTAGGCCAGCGGCTGGGCGAACGTCAGGAAGGTGTGCCGGTCCTCCCCCGCAAGTATCCCGCCGTCGCCGCTTTGGCCCGTATGGACGACGGCGGCCAGCATGAGCAGCTCGGCGCCCTGGACGCCGGCCGCGGCCAGGTCCGTGCGCACCCCCGTGACCACCACCCAGCGGCCGGCTGTGAGGCCGTCGTAGAGCCCGTCCAGTTCGAGTTCCCTGCCGGCGACGTCGGCGGTGACCGGTTCCCGGGCCAGCTCCAGGGGTTCCTGCCGGACATGGGCAGTGGATGCCCGCAAGGTGCCCATGGTGTCGGGTCCGTCGGGGAAGTCACGCCCCTGCGGCTGCCACCAGGGGTCCGAGAGGACCATCGTGGTGGCCGGTGCCGCCAGCCCGTAGGCGCGGCGGGACCCGGTGCGGACGGTCTTGATCAGTGTCAGCTCGGGCTTGAAGTCGCCAGGGTCCGTGTCGGAGCCGTGTTCCAGCACCACATATTGGCCGTTTTGGAGGAGATCCTGTGCACCGTCAAGGTAGGCCACATTCGCGTGTTCGTCGAGGGCCAGCGGCCAGTCGGAGGTGGGTGGGACGTAGATGCCGCCCTTGAAGGAGCCGGGTACCGGGGCGTTGTGGCCAAACAACGGGCAGTGTTGGCGCAGCACGGACACGGACAAGGTGGTGGAACTGCTGATGCGTTCCGCGGCCAGGGCCGGGAACAGGGTTGGTGCCAGGTTTGTGTATAGGCCGGACAGCAGCTGCGGGTACACCTCGCCGGCGCCCGAGAACGTGGCCTTGTAGGAGTGTTCGAGTTTCTGCGCGTTGGCGGGCGGCACGGAGGCCGGGCGGAGCAGGCCGTCCACCAGGATGTCCACGGGGTTCTCCTCCCTGCCGGCGGCGCGAAATGCCGGCCGCGCGGCCGTCTGCCCAGCCACCCATTCCCTGGATGTCCGTCCGGCGGCCGCCCGGGGTCCGGCCTGAACGGGGGCCGCGATGGAGGACAGGATTGCGTGGGCCGCCGCCAGGGCGGGGATCAGCCGGGCGTAGCCCCGCTCCCGTGCGGCGGCCAGTTCCCGGCGCAGTGCGGGCACGGCCTTTGCACCGGCTTGGCGGGCCAGCTCTGCCGGCACGGCACCCTCGAGCTCTTCCACGCCGTCAAGTATGATGCCCACGCGGTGGGCCGTGGCGGTCCCCGCGGCGGGCGCCATGGCCTCCCTGGCTGCGGCGATGGCCTGCCGCTGGACGGACGCCCCAAAGTTTCCGCCCTGCCAGTCCGCCAGCTCAACGCGGGTCAGCTGGGCGGCGGGGTCCTCGGTGACGGCCTTGACCCGCACGGCCTGCACGGTCCCGGTGCCCAGGTCCAACACGAGTGCGTCGTTGGGTGCCAGATTGGTGGAAGTGCCGGCCAGGTACAGGCCGTCGGCGATGACGGAGGCCGCCGTCTGGTCGCGGGCCATGCGGGGGCGCAGCTGGTTCCAGGCCGCCCGGGCGGGCAGTTCGTCGCTGCTTTCAAAGGCCTGCATGGTCTCTCCCGGCGCTGGGATGCTGTTGGCTCGGGACCCCGCGGGAATGAGCACCTCCGCTGTGTTGGGGTCCACCGTGTACGCCAGGTAGGCGGTGGCCGCGACGCCGGGCCGCGGGCGCCAACCCACCAGCGCGGCCAGTTCATGCAGGGAGCGTTGTTCGATGGCGGTGCGCAGGTAGCCTTCGTTGCAGAGCCTTTCCTGGTAGAAGGTGAGCACGTCCCCGGCTGTTGCCCAGGCGTCCAGCAGCGCCATGGACGCGTCACTGCCGTCCCGGGTGCGCAGCGCCGCAAGCGGGGCGTGGTCGGCGCTGGAGAGCCGGGCCGTCATGGCCGCCAGGAAGGCGGTCCGGGTGCCCACCCGGCAGGCCAGGGCGGAGAGTCCCGGCGGGTTGGACGTGGCTGCCGGGGTGGACGCCGCCGCGCCGGCGCCGCATGCGCCACCGCAACCGCCACAGCCGCCACCACCACCACACGCTCCGGTACACACGCCGACGCCCGCGGTTCCCGCTGCCGGATTGTTCATAGCCCGCCTCCCAAGGTCAGTGTGAGCCGGCCGTGGTCCGGAAAGTCCGGGGAGTTGTCCAACCGGACGATTTCCAGCGGCCCCACGGTCAGGACGCCGTTTTCCAGCTCCTGGTTGGGGTCCTGCCCCTGCCGCTGGAGCCGCGTCACCACGACGCTTTCGACGCCGGGCACGGCTTGCGCGGCCGCCACGAGGGCCGAGACGTACACGCCGCCGCCAAAGGTCAGCCGGTCCGGGTGGAAGAAGCCCAATGTCCCGGACCCGGCGGTGCCGCTGCCCAGCACGCGCAGCAGCCGTCCCCGGACGTCGCCGCGGACGTAGTGCGCCAACACGCAAACGGAGAGCTCCACGTCGACGGGCACGTAGTCCGCCACGGTGACGGCGAGGTCGTGTCCCATGCGCCGGTAGGGGGCCAGCCCGGTCCTGGTCGCGGCAAGCAGTTGTGCGGCGGGTTGTTCGCTCCCCCACGGATCAATGCCCACCCGGGCCTCGTACCAGCTGCCCGTCCACGCCAGTTGGGCGGCTGCCCGTTGCAGGCCCGGCTGCGTTCCGGCCAGGGTGGCGTAGTCGTCGGCCGTGATGGCCCGGAGCAGGCTGCGCCGGAACTCATCCGGTGCCAGCAGCCTGGCCTCGGCCACGGTTTCGGGGTCCAGACCTCCCGCGGCGGGCAGCGGATTCCGCGGCCTGACGTTGGCCCCGCTCCAGGCCGCGTTCCGCAACACCATGAAGGCGATGCTGTCCCGCCCCACCTTGCCCACGGTCCCGTTGCCCACCCGGTACCGCGCCGTCCCCACCAGCCCGGCGGCCGGTTGTTTACCCAGGGCGCCGTCGCCAAAGCGCAGCCGGGCGCGGCCGTCGTCGTCGATCTCCGCCACAAAAACCCGGTCCAGGGGTCCGCTGTCCAGCAGGGTCCGCCGCGGCTCCCACAGCGTGGCTACTCCCGTGGCGGGGTCCGTGAAGGAAAGTTCGACGACGGGCAGTGCCTGCCGCGGGTCGCGCACCAGGAAATCGGCGGCCGGGCAGGCGGAGGCGCCCGGCAGCACCGCTTCGGTGTGGGTGAGCGGGCCCCTGGCGAGCGTTGGCGTGAGTGCTGCGGCGGTGCGTGTTTCCTCCACGGCGGCGTCCTCGCAGGAGCATTCGCCAGCCACTGTCAGGGTCGGGACGGGGTCCCAGGGCGGGTCCGCCACACGCTGGCCGTGGTCCACCAGCAGCACGTTGCCGCGGGCCACGGAAATGCCCTCCACCGGCAAGCAGCCGGGGGCCGGGGTGCGGGTGGACAGGCACAGGGTGAAGGTGAGCGCGTCGGCACTGTCCCAGGCCACGTCCACGAGCCAGCCGCCGTCCGCCGGAGGCGTCACGGCGGTCAGCCGCACGGCCTGCCGGTGACGGGGGTCGGCGTCGGCGGAGTCACCCGTGGCGGGTCCGCGGACCTCCTCGAGGACCAGCACGTCCCCCACGGCCAGGACCAGCGGTTGAACGGGGATGTCGGTGCCCCAGCGGGCGGGAAGCTCTGATTCCGGATTGGCTTGGCGCCACAGGGCCTTGTCCACGAGGGTGGCGCGGGTGGACCCCCGGGGCAGGGCACACTCCGGTTCACCGCCCGTGTCCAGCGCAATTTCGCTGTGCGCGGCCCGGAACACCAGAACCGTGGCGGCGGGGTCCACGGGTTCAAACACCGTGTAGCCGCCGGTGGGCAGCTGGGCCAAAAGATGGTCCGTCAGCACGGTGCCGAGTGAGGCGGACAGTTCCGGGAAGCCCGTGATGAAGTAGACGTCGGCGGCGTCCACGGGAGGGGTGTCCCGGTCCGTCCACACGGTCAGCCAGGCGCGCGCGTTCAAGCCTTCGTGGAGGTAGTAGTCCACCAGGCGCACGTGCCGGCGCACGGAAATTCTCCGGCGGGCCGTGCGCAGGTATGCCTCGGTGCCGACGGCGTCCTGGTAGTAGCTCAGCTCGTCCGCGGCATAGGCCATGGCCTCCACAAGCGCGATCCCGACGTCGGCCGCGTGCCGTTCCTGCCACCCCGGCATGGTGGTGGCGAGCCGGTCCAGCAGCAGCGTGCGGAAGCTTTCGTAGTCCTTGGCAAGGTAGTCGATGGAGGGGTCCGGTGGAGCGGGGGCCGGGGCGTCGCAGGGTTGTACGCAGTCGATGCCGGTGGGGCAGGCGGCCTTGAAGCTGAAGCAGGCGGCGGAGAAGGCTGGGTCGAAGCCGGGCAGGGCGGCCCACCCGCCGTCCTGGCCGGGGACGCCCAGGCTGAGGGTGTAGCTGGAGAAGTCCCCGCGCCGGTCCACCGTGACGGCCAGCGCTGTGCCGGCCGGGTCGTCCTCGGAATCGTCGCCCGGGGCGGCGCCGTCATCCGATTCAAGTACGGCCAGGCCGGTCACCACGATGCCCGTCACGGCGTCGCCGCCGGTGACGCGCACGTTGGCGCTCCGCAGGCCATCCGGCTCAGAACCGCCCGCGACGGCGGGCACGGCACCCATGAAATACACGTACACGGTCAGCTGGTCCTCGGAGACCTCCACATAGTCGATCGCGTTGCGCTGCGCACGGTTGGCATAGGCGGCCGCCCGGGTCACGTCCGTGCCGCAACAGCCGCCGCCAGTGCACACGACGCCGCAGGGCGTCCCGGCAGTCCCGGCACTCATGGCGTACCACCTGAAGTAAACGTTTCCGTCTGGACGTCGCTGCCGCCGGCCAGCACGTAGCTGATGTCCACGCTGATGGTGGAATCGATGCTGTCCACCGTAAGCGACTGCACGCTCAGGACATCGCCGAGCCAGCGCTGCAGCCCGGCCTGGACCGTGAACTGCAGGGCGGCGGCCAGTTCAGGGCTGTTGGGGCCGAAGATGAGCTGTTGCAGTCCGCTGCCAAAATCGGGGCGGTTGACCCGTTCCCCGGGGTTGGTGAACAGGAACGCCTCAATCATGTCGCGCACGTGGTCGGCGTCGTCGGTGGAGGCCGTGCGGCCCCGCTGGTCGAAGTGCCACGGGTAGTCGATGTTCATGGCGTCCCTCAGATCCCGGTGGCCCGCAGTTGAAAGGCGACGGGCAGCAGCGGTGTGGCCGTTGGCGTGCACAACGCCTGGCTGTCCGCCAGCAGCAGGGGCTGGCCGCCGGACGTGAGCCGGGTGGCCGACGTTGTCCAGGTGGCGGTGACGCAGGGGCCGTTTCCGGCCGACGGCGGCGGCATGGGGCAGCCGGCCACGGCCCACGGCGGAGACACCGTCACGGTGGGCTGGCCGCCCACGGAGACGCGCGGGTTGGGCGTGGTAGGTTGCGCCTGGCCGCCGTGCGCGCACAGCACCGTGGCGCCCACGTGGAGCAGTGGTCCCGGCATGGTGTTCCCCTTTCGTTGCGGCCCTCAGGTGACGGCCAGCGCCCCGTTGTTGATGGTGACCGTGGGCCCGGCCAGCACAATGGTGGCCGCCCCGTTGGTGATGGTGATGCCCGTTTCGTTGACCAGGATGGAGGCCCCTCCGGCGCTCTTGATTTGGATGCCGCCGGCAGGGCCCGGCAGGTCGCTGATGGTGATGGAGTTCCCGAGCCCGCTTTGGAGCACGATGCTGGGGCTGAGCGGGTTGCCGGCGAGCGCAATCGCGGGCACCTCGGCTGCGCTGCCCCAGAATCCACCCGTCCAGATGGGGTAGTCCAGGTCCCCCTGCTCGTATTCGATCCAGACGGCCGATCCAATGGCCGGCACCACAAACACGCCGGACTGCTTGCCCGTGAACGGCGCACAGGGCATGGCCCAGGTGGCGGGGATGACGTTGGTGACGCTGGGGACGATCGCCTGGATGCGCCCCATCTGCTGCGGGTCCACGTTTTGCACCACTGTGCCGCGGAACTTGCCAAAATAGTCACCGCTCATGCCGCCACCGCCGATACCGTCGAGATGAGCCCGTTGCGGCTCAGCGTGAACTTTTGGGTGAACTCGCCGCGCTTGATCGTGTGCCGGACCTCGGCCACGTAGTACAGGCCGTCGAAGGCCAGCCCGGCCCCGCGCACGCCCACGAGCTGGCGCGGGGCGAGCAGCCTCCCGTAGCGCAGCACGTCCAGGGAGCCGATGCCCTCCACCGTGTCCGCCGTGTTCGCGGCCGTGGCGATGCCCACCATGATGGCTTCGGCCGGCGTGTATTTGGCCGTGTCCTTCAGCGGCAGGGTGTTCGACGGCGGCGGGTTCACGAGCCCCAGCGGCGGGTTGAGCGGGGTGATGGGCGGGATGGGAATGACGAGGGGGATGTGGGTTTGTATATTTTGGATGTAGACCAGCGGCAGCACGGCCTTTTGCGGCTTGTAGGTGAAGGTGATGGAGACCGCGTTCGTGAAGGAGTCCATGTCCAGGTTCAGCGCCGGTTGCGGCACCCCCACCTTGATCCGCGGGCCCCAGTACGCCGTGCTGGTGCCGGGCAGCGGCCCGGGTGCCAGGTAGAAGACGTAGCCCACCTTCCTGGCCAGCGCCGTGATGTATTTCAGGTCGGTGCCCTGCTGGGTGGGGATCTTCTCCGTGGGGATGGGCACGTCAAGCATGATGCTCGGCACGATCAGCGGCAGCACGCCCAGCGCAAGGTACTTGGCCAGCACCAGGGCCACGGCTGCTTCGGCGGGCATGGCCGGGAAGGGCAGCCCGGTCAGGTCCAGCTTGTCCATGAGCTTGGTCAGGTCCTCCCCCGTGACCTGCAGGATCGAGTGCGCCGCGTCGCTGCCGGGCAGCACCTGGACCTGGGTCACGACGCCGTCGGCCAGCACCGTCACGGACCCGTTAAGTGATGCGGTGAGCACCACCCGCACAATCGGGAACGGGGATCCGCCGGCCACCAGGAACAGGGTGGGGAGCACGGAGTTGTTGCTCATGTTGAATTGGAGCGTGAAGGCCCCGGGGCCGTTGTCGCCAGCCGTGACCTCGACGCTGGTGAGCGCCTCGATGACGTCCCCAGGGACCGGCACCGCGATGGCCGGGCCCACCATGAGCCCCAGTTGCAGTGAGCTATACATGGGGCATCCCTGGGACGCCCTCGGGCAGCGCGATGCGCAGCGTGGTGCCCGGCTCAGCGGTGAGCTCGAGCGAGAGCATGGCCCGGTTGGCGTCGGCCACCCGCCACCACAATTCCGGATCCCCCAGCTCCGCGGCGGCAATGTTGTCCAGCCGGTCCCCCGCCACCACCACGTGGCTGCCGATCCCCGCCAGGTTTTCCGGGTGCGGCAGGAAGCGGCGGGCCAGGTAGGAGATCTCCTGACCGTCCGGCGTCGTCCAGGAACGGGTGTCCGTGGTGGCGTAGCGGCTGTTGGCTCCAAAGTTGGCGGCCATGGCTAGATCCCCCTGATTCCGAGCGTGTCCAGCGTGGCTTGCGGTCCGCCGGCGGCAAATTGTTCCTTTTGCGCCAGGTAGCTCATGAACAGGCTGCCGGCGCGGTGGTCAAACCCGGCGTCGTCCACGGTGAGCACGCGCAGGCCCAGGCTGACCTTGGCCTGGATGGGGTTCAGGTTGACGTCGAACGCCTCCTCAGTGATGGAGAAGTCGGTGATGCGCACGGGGATTACGCGGTTTTTGCTCCACACAAACAGGGGAAGTGGAGCCTCCATGGGCAGAATCTCCAACTTGCCGGCCTGCTGCAGGGCATTGTTGGCAAGCAGTTGGGCACTGGTGGGGTACACCAAGATTTCCAGCGCGGCCAGTTGCGGAAAAATCCCCGAGGTGGTGGCCGGGCCGGCGCCAAGCTCCAGCTGGTCGACGGCGTCGATGTCCGCCTCGAGCTTGATGGTCTCGGTGGGCGGGCCCTTGATGCGCAGCACCTCGGAGCGGTCAGGGGTGTCCTTTCCGGCGCCGTGGATGGCCAGGGTGCGGGTCAGCGTGGCCGGGTTGTACTGGAGCGCAATGATCCGCAGGACCGCGGCCGTGTCGGGGTCCACGAGCACGATCCCGCCGCGAACCAGGCGGGGTGCGTTCGGAGGGGCGCTCATGGTGCGCCTCCCGTCCGCCCGGCAGCGACCTCGGCCACGGTCACCTTGCCCGCACCGTCGTCCGCCACCGTGACGCGGGCCAGCCGGCCGGCGTCGGACCACCAAAAATTCACGCCCCGCAGCGGTACGCCGACGATCAGGGAGGGCAGTTCGGCGCCCGGCGAGTCGGCAAGGTCTGTGGGCACCAGCACGGGAACCCTCCGGTGATCGGGGTCCAGGAGGAATACGGCCGCGGCGGCGACGGCGTCCGCGGCCGGCGGTTGAGATGCCCCGCCCCACCGTTCCAACAGCTTTCCGAAGGCCTGCCCTGGGAAGGTGTCCGGCGGGTCGTCGTCGCGCAACAGCCCGGACAAGGCGCCGGCGTCCCGGCCGGCACCCCACGTGGCGGTGAAGAGGCGGCAACCGGGCGCCGCGTCCGTGTCTTCCAGCGTGACGGAAACGTCGGTGGGGCTGATTTGCCCGCGGCCGCCCAGTTCCAGGGTGCGCCGCGCCACGGCCACCCTGATGCGTTCGCTCACTTCCTGTTCCATCGTCTTCTTCTCATCTCGAGGGGGCCAGGGGTGCCACGCTGGCCGCAAAGTAGGCTGCCGTGTCCGGGTCCTTGGCGGTGAGCTGACGGCGCTTGTCAGTACCGCCAAAGTAGAAGGAGTAGACCTCGGCAAACCATTCGCCCGGGTCACGGAACTGGTAGTCGGTCAGCAGCCGGGTGCGGGCCGCGTATTCGTAACGGTTCCACTGGGAGGCATAGGACTCCTCGTAGACGTGGGCGGCCGGCACGCCGATCCGATCGCCGCCGTTGGGCTTGAACCAAGGATGGTCCAGGCCGGTGCCGATGGCCGTGATCGCCGGGTCCGCAACCACACCGGCCCGCACCGGGGCGGCCAGCCCGGCGAACCACGGCCGGGAGGTAATCCTTGCGGTCAGGCCCACGATGGTGCGGTTGGTCATGGCTGTCGCCATCTCCGTTTCAACGTCGCCGCGTTGCGGGGCGGTCAGCGCATAGACCCCGGCCTTGGCATCGTCCACCATGTCGTGGGCGCAGATGCCCATGGTGGCGCCATACTGTATCCAGCCGCCCCGCTTGGAGTCCGTGGGCAGCGGACCGGTGCTCCACCCCATCTGTTTGTCCACCGAGTGCCCGGTTTCGTGCAGGACGGTGGCGCTCAGGCCGGTGTCGGAGACATTGATGTCGAGTTCGCGCTTGGTGTCCGAATACACGCCGCCAGTGATCTCCCCGCGCGCGTCGGGACCCTGCGAGAACGCGCCCACCCGCCGGAAGGCGGCGCTGCGGGCCACATGGGAGTCGGGCAGGCTGTCCAGGGCCAGATAGGTTTCCCGCAGTGCGTCCACGGTCCAATTGGAGGCAGGGTAGCCGGCGATGGTTCCGCGGCCCACCGGCACGTCAAAGCGAATTCCGGCGGCCAGCACCAGGGTGTCCAGGGCGCCGTCGGAGGATTCGGTGGCGATGACCCGCAGGATGGTCTGCTGGTCCGCCGTCAACCGGCCCCGCGTCAGGGTGTTGATCCAGGGCCGGATGTACAGGGCCTGGTGAGCCGCCGTGGAGTTGGAGATCAGCCGCCCCAGCTTCCCGGCGGTGTTGAGCCCCAGCAGGAATTTCTCCTGTTCGGGCGCCGGCAGGTTCACCATGGTGTTGAAGACGTTGGTGACGTCGGCGTCCGTGACGGCCCAGTCAAAGAGTCCGTAGCTGAGCTTGTCCGCCGCCTGGGGGACGGCCCGGCCGGCCCCGATGGCGGTGATGACACGAGTATAGGCTGGACCGGTTTTGGCGGCGTCGGGAAGGTTGTCGATGAGGCGGTCGATGTACTTTTGTTCAAGCCGCGCCAGGCCCGCCGTCAGGGCGGGGGCGGGCAGTGCCGCCAGCGCTGCCAGGGCCTCCATGGCGTCCGAGTCCGTCACGGCCCAGTCGAGCACGCCATAGGAGAGCTTGTCCCGCACGTCGTCGATGACGTCGAATTGGATGGCGGGGGCTGACCCATGCCGCTGCTGGAGGGTGTGGGCTGCCTCGTGGCTGATCAGCCGCAGGCCGTCGGCGGTGGCCGGGTTGAGGTGTTCGGCGCTGCCCAGGATGTCCTGCCCCACGGTGGCGGCCCTGGCTCCCAGGGATGCGGCAAAGCGGCCAGCGGCGTCGCCGGCGTGCACGCGGACAGCGCCAAGATCGGCACCGATCTCCCGTTCCAGGGTGGTGCGCGTGCCGGCGTGCAGCGGCTGCCCCGCCGATTGCATGGTGCGTGCTGCGCCACGGGCCAGCGCGGCCAGTGTGGTTTCGGCCAGCGGAGACCGGCTTTCGTGGCGTTCCGGCCCCCCGGCATGTCCGGCTGAGTTTGCGGCCACGGCGGCCGCCACTGCATCGGCCGCGCGCTCGCGGGCCAGCGTGCCCCCCCGCGCCACCACCGGCCGGTGGACGGGTGGGGCCAGGGTGGGGGCCATCTTTTCAGCCATGGTTCAGCCCCCCGGCAAGTGTGGCGCCAATCCGACGGCCCAGCAGTCCCGGCTGCATTCCCGCAGTGACGGCCACCGGCGGCAGCACCAGCCGGCCGGTGCTGCCGAATGCCGGGCCGGCCGCGTCCGGGACCGACGGTGACCCGGCACGCAGGCCGGCTCCGGTGGCGGCCAGGCTCCGGGACAGCTCGGCCTCAAGGGCGGCCGCCAGTGCGTCGGCGCCGCCCGGGCCCAGTTCCAGCCCGTCGAGGACAAGCCGTTCGATCTGCACGTCAATGTCCATGGTCCACCAGCTCCCCGTGCCAGGCGAAGTCGCCTTCGTTGACGGGCCGGCCCAGCTTGCGGAATTCATCCCGGGCAGCCGCCAGCACCAAATCCATGGTGACAGTTCCTGTGGCGCCGGCAGCCATGAAGGCGGCGTTGAGCGCCACATTGTGGATGCTGCCGCCGGTCAGGTTCAGCCGGGACAGACGGTCAAAGTCCAGCGCCCCCACGGGCGCGGTGGCCGGGAACACGGCCCGCCAGATGGCGAGGCGTTCGGGCAGGGCCGGGAACGGGAAGTCCAGCACAAAGCGCAGCCGGCGCAGGAAGGCCTGATCGAGGCTGTCCTTGCGGTTGGTGGCCAGGATGGCCAGCCCGCGGAACGACTCGATGCGCTGGAGCAGGTAGCTGACCTCGATGTTGGCATAGCGGTCGTGGCTGTCCCTGACGTCGCTGCGCTTGCCGAACAACGCGTCCGCCTCGTCAAAGAACAGGATGGCCCCACCGTTTTCCGCGGCGTCGAAGAGTTTGCGGAGGTTCTTTTCGGTTTCGCCAATGTACTTGCTCACCACCGCCGAGAGGTCGATCTTGTACAGCAGGAGCCTGAGTTCTTGGGCGAGCGCCTCCGCCGCCATGGTTTTTCCGGTCCCGCTTTCGCCGGCAAAAAGGACGCTCAGGCCGGTGCCCCGCTGAATGCCGATGCCAAAGCCGTAGCTGTTGTAGACGGTGTCCCGGTGGGCCACCTGGCCGGCGATTTGCCGCAGCAGGGAACGTTCTGCGGGGGGCAGCTTGAGCGCGTCCGGGGCCACCGTGGCCCGAACCCGTTGCGCCAGCCGGTCCAGGGCCGGGCTGGCGGTCTCCAGCGCGGCCGCCCAGAGTGCATCCGGCCCGGGCTTCCCTTCCGTTGCTGCCCGGGCGAACGTCCGCGTGATGGCCGTCAGGTCAAAGTCGAAGGTGGCGGCCAGTTTTCCGGTGCTTGCCGTGGCCGCACCGTCAGTGCCGTCAGTGCCGCCAGTGCCGCCAGTGCCGCCTGTGCCGCCTGTGCCGCCAACACCGTTTTCAACGCCCAGGCCCGCCCGCCAGGACTGTGCCTGTTCCGCCGTCGTCGGCTTCGCCACCCCCACGGCGAGCGCGCCCAGCTGCGGCCAGGGCTCGTGGACTGCCACAAAAACCAGGCCGCCGGTGTGGCCCAGCCAACGGCGCACGGCACCGGCCTGGGGGTCCGCGGCGTCGAGCTCCGCTGCATCCAGGAACAGTGCGACGCCGGACAGCACCGATTCCCGGTGCCACAGCCTGGCGAACCGCACCGCGTCCACGGCGTCGGCGGGAATGTCTCCGGCGTCGAGGGTGAACAGCCGAAGCCCCAAGGCCGCCGCGGCCTCTGCGGCCACCATCTCCTTGGCGTCGCGGTGCGGCCCCGGGAGGGTGAGCGCCAGTCCGTGGCGCATGCCCGTGGCCAGCGTGGCGAGGCGCCGCGCCACATCGTGCTGGGACGCGGAGAGCCCGCCGGGGACCGGTGGCAGGGGGGAGGCCAGGGCGCCCAGCCGCTCGTCCAGGTGGTCCAGCCCCAGGACAAAATCAACTATCCGCTGGTCCGTGTACAGCCGGGCCGCCGGCAGCGGCCGGCCGTCGGCCACGCACACCAGCGGCCAAAAGAGCAGCGGCTCATCCGGCGACAGGGCGTCCCACGCCGGGTCCGCGAAGATGGCCCGGGCCAGGGCGAAGGTGGGATACGGCAGCTCCGGGCGGTGGGCTGCGGCACCACAGAGTGCGGCCAGGTCAGGATCCAACTCGACGGCCACGCACAGGAGCACGATGTTGGCCTCAAAGTCGGACAAGTTGAAGGCCTTGGCCAGACGAAGCAGCGGAATGGTGTCCGGGTCACCGGCCGGTGCGGCGGCAGGGCCCTCCCGTCCCGCGTCCGGGCCGCCGGCCAGGGCCTGCAGCCGCCGTTGCAGCCATGCTGTCCGCCCGGCCAGGAAACTGTCATTGGCCTGGAGCCAGTCCTCCCGGGCGCTCATGTGACGTTCACCTGCTGGGCGGGGTCAAAGGCCGGGACGGGCCCCGTGAAGAGGACCGGAATGCTGTCCACGCCGTCCACCCGCAGCCTGACCGGGTGGAGGCCCACCGGAACGGCCGGCACAGAAAAGGTCACGGTGCTGGGCGTGCTGGCAAAGTCAGGATCCCCGGGGGCAGGATTGCTCACGGCAGCCTCGGCACTGGCACCGCCGCAGAGCACCACCACGTGCTGGCCGTCGCCAATCCTGGGCGAGCACGTCAGCGCGACCGTGCCACCGGCGGATACCGTGGCCGGCGCATGGGGGCTGACGGTGACGGCCGGGGCCAGGGCAAAAGCCACCGCGTTGCTGACCGCGGCCGGGCTCCCGGCGGTGCGGGTCACGGCGTCGACCGTGTAGAACCCGGGCACCCAGCGGCCCCAGGCCTCGGGATCAGCCGTGAGGTCCGGCGGCACCACCAGCAGCTGGCCCGGTTCCGCACCGGGAGTGGGGGCCACTTCCACCGGCGGCAGGGGTGTGCCCGGCGGCAGCGGCCGCCACATGCTGGTGAAGCGCAGCACGGTGTCCACGGCCGTGAGGTTGCTCCCGGTAACCGCCACGGCCAGCCCCTGTTCGGCCGCTGCCTGCGAGCGCGGCGGCAGCAGGGCCGTGAGCGAGGCAGCCGCGCCCAGGACCAGTTGCACACCTTGGTCCTGGCCGCCGCGGACCAGCACGGGCAGGGGCGCGGTGGGCGGGGTGTGGCTGTCAATCAGCACCACCGTCACCTCGTACGCGGCGGAGACGCGCAGGTTGGTCTGGAACGCTGTCCACAGCTTGGACAGCTCGTCGGTGGTGAGCGGCAGGGGCGTGATGCGCAGGCGTTCAGGCTGGCCGGCCACGTCGCTGTTGGCCAGCGCCGCCGTCAGCTCGGCGGGACTGAACACGGGGTGGTCGTGCAGCACGCTCATGGCCCCGGCCAGGGCCCGGTGGCTCACGGCGTCCTGGTCGGCGTCGTCGCGGCCGTAGGCAGTCACCAGGTAGTGCAGGTTCAGGGCCAGCGGCGGGACGGCCTGCTCCCCCGGCCTAGTCCGCGGCGGGTCCTGGTTGCGCCAGCCGGCATTGACCGCGGTGCCGTAGAGGAACACGTTAAGCGAGGAGCCACTGACGGTCTTGCGGGCCATGTCCGGCGTCCGGGTGGTGACGCTGAGGTCCGAGAGCACCGGATCCAGCGCGGGGACAGTGGTTTGGAGCAGGTTCCGCAGCGCGGCGGTCACGACGGCGATGGCCCAGGTGCTGCTCATGGCCGTCCCTCCAGGTACTCGTCCAGGCTCATCAGCCGGGTCCGTTCCGGGGCGGCGGGCCGCTGGGTGGGCGCAGCGACGGCCTTGACCTCGATCCGCCCGATATGCACGTGGATGTGCTGTTCGGGTGCCCGGACCGTTTCGCGGCGCACCAGCGGCTCCAGCCGGGGGCGCAGCATGCCGGTGGCCGGGGCCACGGGCTGCGGGGCAGGCTCCCGGCGGGCGCGCGTGGCTGCTGCGGGCACAGCTGTGGCCACCGCCTGCCCACGGACGACGCCGTCCTGCCGCCTGGGAGTTGTTGCCTGCGTTTCACCGTGGCGGAGTCCCGGGGCTTCCTGGGCGGGCCGTTCCGCGGGGCGAAGCACGGGCCGGATCACCGGAGCGGGCGGCGGAGGTCCGGCGTAACCCCGGTGTTGGGCCACGGCGGCGCGGCGTTCCGTAACCGGCCCCGGAGGGTAGCCCAGACTGCCGGGTGCCGCGGGCGCCGGCCGGAGCGCGGGGCCGCCCACGGTCCGTGTGGCGGGGCCTGGCCCGGCGGGCACGGGGCCCGTCGGGAAGGCCGGCTTTGGCGCCGCGGGCGAACGATGGGCCTGGCCCGGCCCGGTTTCCGCCCCTGATTCCGCCTCGCTTTCCAGGGTGACGTTTCCGCTGCCCCGCCACAGCGGGGCACCGGCCTCCTCGTAGCGGGAGGCGAGGCGGGGCAGCACCGCGAGGACCGGCGTCGTGCCGGCAGACCCTGAGGCGCCGGCGCCTCGGGACACGGTGGGAAGTTCCCGGGCCAGCAGGCCGGCCACAAAGCTCATGGCGTCACAAGTTCCAGGTAGGCCTGGCGGCGGCGCGGGGCAAGGGCCAGGATCTCGTGTTCACTCCAGCCATAGGTGCGGGCCAGGGCGTCGATTTCCAGCAGCATGCGCCCGGCCCAGTGGTGCAGCTCCGCCCACAGGTAGGAGGCAATGTGGAACGGCGCCAGCCATTGGTGGGAACAGTCAGGGCATTCAAGGGCCAGTTCCGTGATGGCGGCCGGGTCAGTGCGGGCCAGCTCCTCCCCTAGGGCTTCGACGAGGTCCGCCGGAAGGTCTGTGGGCTCCATGTGAACGCCGGACGCCGTGGCGGCTGCCACGCAGCGGTGCACCAGGGCGGTGTGCGCGTCGGCGGAATCCAGGCCGAGCAGGTCGTTGCTGGTGACGGCTCGCAGGGTGACCTCGTAGCCGTCCCGGCGGACCGTGACCGTCCGTGCAGCTTCCCCGGCCGCCATCGCGAGCGTGGGGAAGGACAGTTCCACCTCCAGCCCGCAGTCCGGGCATTGGGCCACGGCGTCCAGGTCCGGGCCGAAGAGTTCGGCCCGGAATGCCAGCAGTGCCGCGTCGCGCCGGCCCAGCGGCCAGCCGGCGAGCTCCCCGGGCTGCGCCTGCGGCACGGCGGCGGCCAGCAGCGTCAGCGCCCGCTGCGCCTGGTCTTGGTCAAGACCCCGTTCCCACACCTCCAGCAGTTGGGCTGCCCCCGGCCCTGGCACCGCCCATCACCCGTTCGCCGTGCTCAGGGTTGGTTCCGTGGGTTCGGTGACGGAGGGGTCCCGCTCCCAGCCCTCGTTTTCCAGCTTGATGTGCGCAATGGCCACCGCGTTGGCGTTGGCGTCCAGGTCCGGCAGGGCCTGGTATTCGGACACCCAGCAGCGGTAGATGTTGTATGCGAGAACTTTTTGGCCGGCCTCGTTGTAGACCTCCAGGATGATGTCCTTGCGGAAGTCCTTGAGCGAGACTTCGGCGCCGAGCCCGGAGCCAAAGTCCCAGACCTTCGCCGCCCACGCCTCGAAGTCGGTGTCATGGGTGACGCCGCGTTCAATCGTGACGGCGTCGTATTCGGTGCGGCCCGGGGATTTCCTGGACGACGACGGGTCCCCGCCTTCGCGGTGCTTGACCACCTCGGTGGTGCGCTTGAGGCCGCCGACCTTGCTCACTCCGGCCACGTACCGCCCGTCCCACTTGATGCGGAACTTGAAGTTCTTGTAGGGGTCGAAACGCTGGGCGTTGACGCTGAACTGGGCCATGGTGTCCTCCTACGCCTGGACCGCGCCGGCAATTTGTGCCAGCGAGATGATCACGAATTCGGCCGGCTTGAGCGGGGCAAAGCCGACCAGAATGTTCACCACGCCCAGGTCGACGTCGTTCTGGATGGTGGTCTCGGAATCGCACTTGACGAAGTACGCGTCCTTCGGCGTGGAGCCCTGGAACGCGCCCTGGCGGAACAGGTTGTGCATGAACGCGCCCACGTTGAGGCGGATCTGCGCCCAGAGCGGTTCGTCATTGGGTTCAAACACCACCCATTGTGTGCCCCGGTACAGGCTCTCCTCGATGAACAGCGCCGTCCGGCGCACCGGCAGGTATTTCCATTGCGAGGCCAGCTGGTCGTTGCCTTCCAGCGTCCGGGCACCCCAGGCCACCGTGCCCACGGCCGGGAAGCTGCGCAGGCAGTTCACGCCCAGCGGGTTCAGGTTGCCGTTTTCGGCGTCGTTCATAGTCACGGTCAGCGCCTGCGCGCCGTTCACGGTGGCATCCAGCCCGGCCGGCGCCTTCCACACACCCCGGCTGCTGTCGGTGCGGGCCATGATCCCGGCCATGGCACCGCACGGCACCAGTTCACCGGCCTGGTTCCCGCGCAACGGGTCCGGGGAGAGTATTCGCGGGAAGTACAGGGCCGCGTAGTTGCTGGTGGTGCCGATCATCCCCGTGCCGAACTGCGTGACGGCGGTGGCCGCGTCACCCCAGGCGTGCGGAGCATCGAGCAGCAGCACGGCCCGTCGCTGCTGGCAGTAGGCCAGCGCGTCCGGGACCAGCCCGGAGTAGTCGATGTCGCCGTCGTTGGGACCGTTCAAGTACGGCGGGATGCACAGCAGGTTGAACAGGTCGGCGTTGGCCAGTGCGTACAGGCCGGCCTTGGCGTCCTGCTTGCCGGGGCCGTTGAAATCGGTCGTGGCCAAGGCGCCGCCGTCGCTGGCCATGCCCGCGGGCGCCACCACCGCGTTCGTGGCCGGCAGCGCCGGGATGGCGAGGGTGGGCGGGGCGGTGGTGGTGTCGGCGGGCACCTCGGCCACGGCGTTGTCGCCCCACTTGTCGAACTGGTGCCTGGTGGGGTCGGGGTCCGGGCTCGCATCCGGGCGCGACGCCGGCAGCCCGGCGGCCGTGACCAGCTTGGATCCGCCGGCGAGCACCACGTCCACCCGGCGAACGTCAGCCGGCAGTACGGAAACGTTTAGGAACGTTTCCACCTGGCCGGTGGTTCCGTCACGGACCAGCAGGTTGAACACGTCCGGCTGGACGACGCCGTTCACGCTCACGTATTCCACCCGTGCCCGCAGGCTGTTGCCCCAGGCTCCGGGATACTTCGCGTTGAGGGTGAGCGTGGAGATGGTCAGCTGCGCCGCGTCGAGCGGGGTGGCCGTTGCGGCGGCCGCCTTTGCCGCGTCCCCGACGGTGGCCGCTGTTGCCCCGGTGGCCGCCGAGGCGGACTGGGCGGCTGCGGAAACAATGGCCGCGGCGCCCTTTTCCGGGTCGCTGGTGTAGCTGGCGGCCTTGGCTGCGGCCGCCGCGGCTGCCGCCTGGGCGCTGGAGCCGGTGGCGGCCGCCGCTGTGGCGGTTGCGGCGGCAACAGCGTTGGCCCGTGCCGTGGCATCGGTGAAGTTGTTGTGGAAGAGCCGGACCACTATGGCCCGGCTGCCGCCGTTGCGGTAAAAGTCCCGGACGGCGTAGCCCAGGGAACTCCCCAGCCACAGCCCGCCAAAGGTGCGTTCAAAGTCTGAATAGCTGTTGATGGTGACGGGCTCATCCGTGGCTCCGCGGGCCGCCCTGCCGATGAAGGCGGTGATGGACGTTGCCACACCCGTGATGGTGTGGACCCCGCTGGAGACTTCGGTGACATAGACGCCCGGATAGCTGGTTGTGACAGGCATGTGAACCCCCACCAGAACTGGAGCTGTGAAATTGGCGGTGCTAGACGGGGGGGTCTGAAAAGGACCACGGCGTAGCGGTTGAAAACTCGGATAGCGCAACGATGAATAGTCCAAATATTGCGCCGTATTAGGGCCCTGTGTCAATAACTTTTTTGCCCTGTGCTGCGGGCCTCCCGGCCGGCCGGTTTTATTGGATTTCCGGGACTTGCTCGTCTCCCGGTTCAGACGCGTGCGCAAGGCCTGGAGGAATATTGGGCAAAATTGCACAGGTGCGTCAATAGCCGAAACCGCGCCTGCCCTGCGGGTGGCGGGATGCGCGGGCACGGCTCTTCGCGCCGGGGGACTTTGCACGTGCGCAGACTTGGCCCCCAACTTTGCGGAGCTTCGCAAGTGGCGCAGCGCCAGGGGCGAAGGCTGCGCACACCCGAAGTGGAATTAACTTATGCGCACGTGACAGTCCGGACGCTGCGCATAACGGACGGGCCCACGCGGACTTAAACAGCCGTGCGCCGGAAACTGCACAAAATGCCGGGAGGGCAATCCAGTGCAGTTTCCGACGCACAGTTGTAAGGGGTTACTGCTCCTGCATCGGTATGCGGACGCCGCGCTCGGCGGCCACGTCGATGGCCCGCTCGTAGCCGGCGTCGGCATGGCGGATGACGCCCATGCCGGGGTCGTTGGTGAGCAGCCGGGCAAGCTTCTCGGCGGCCAGTGGCGTGCCGTCGGCCACGGAGACCTGGCCGGCGTGGATGGATCGGCCGATGCCGACGCCCCCGCCATGATGAATCGAGACCCAGGTGGCGCCGGAGGCCGTGTTCAGCATGGCGTTCAGCAGCGGCCAGTCGGCAATGGCGTCCGAGCCGTCCTTCATGGCCTCGGTCTCGCGGTACGGGGATGCCACGGAGCCGGAGTCCAGGTGGTCGCGGCCAATGACGATCGGCGCCTTGACCTTGCCGTCAGCCACGAGCTGGTTGAACAGCACCCCGGCCTTGGCGCGTTCGCCGTAGCCGAGCCAGCAGATGCGTGCCGGCAGGCCCTCGAACTCAACGTGCTCCGCCGCGGCGTCGAGCCACCGGTGCAGATGGGTGTTCTCGGGGAACAGCTCCTTCAGCGCCTCGTCGGTGACGCGGATGTCCTCCGGGTCCCCGGAGAGCGCAACCCAACGGAACGGCCCCATGCCCTCGCAGAACAGCGGGCGGATGTAGGCCGGGACAAACCCGGGGAAGTCAAAGGCGCGGTTGTAGCCGCCCTTGCGGGCCTCGTCGCGGATGGAGTTGCCGTAGTCAAAGACCTCGGCGCCGGCGTCCTGGAATTCCACCATGGCCTGCACGTGGCGGGCCATCGCATTCTGGGACTTCTTCGTGAAGCCGTCCGGGTCGGCCTCGGACTCGGCGGTCCACTCCTCCACGGAGTACTCGGTCGGCAGGTAGGAGAGCGGGTCGTGCGCGCTGGTCTGGTCGGTGACAATGTCCACGGTGAACTCGCCGACCTGGTGGCGGCGCAGGATCTCGGGGAAGATCTCGGCGGCGTTGCCCACCACACCCACTGACAGCGGCGTCTTCGCAGCTTTCGCCGACAGCACGCGCTCAAGGGCGGCATCCAAGGAAGGTGCCAGCTCGTCCAGGTAGCGCTTGCCCACGCGTCGCTCCAGGCGCTCAGCGGACACGTCCACGATCAGGCACACCCCGCCGTTGAGCGTGACGGCGAGCGGCTGGGCGCCGCCCATGCCGCCGCAGCCGCCGGTCAGGGTCAGCGTGCCGGCCAGGGTGCCGCCGAAGCGCTTCTCCCCAATGGCGGCGAACGTCTCAAAAGTGCCCTGCAGGATGCCCTGCGTGCCGATGTAGATCCAGGACCCGGCCGTCATCTGGCCGTACATCATCAGGCCCTCGGCCTCGAGCTTGCGGAATTCCGGCCAGGTGGCCCAGTCCCCCACCAGGTTGGAGTTGGCCAGCAGCACGCGCGGGGCCCACTTGTTGGTGCGGAACACGCCCACGGGCTTGCCGGACTGGACCAGGAGCGTCTCGTCATCCTCAAGGGTCTTGAGCGTGGCCACGATCGCGTCGTAGGCCTCCCAGGAGCGGGCGGCGCGGCCGGTGCCGCCGTAGACCACCAGGTCCTCGGGGCGCTCGGCCACCTCGGGGTCCAGGTTGTTCATGAGCATGCGCATGGGCGCCTCGGTCTGCCAGGACTTGGCGGAGAGTTCGGTGCCGCGGGCCGCGCGGATGGTGCGGGAGGGGTCATGCATCGTTGCCATGATGTTTTCCTTTTTTGTCATTTCAAAAAGTCCGGTGGGAATTCCTTTAGTTCCATCCAACCCCGGGGGGTCCCGCAATCCTAGGCCCCAGACTTCGCGTGTGTCTGTGATCCAAGACAATCTGGACTTCACTGGGAATGTCCGACGGCGGGCCCCCCTCCGCGACCGGCCGGCCAGGGCGCGGGCAGACCCGGCAAGCGCCGAGCTTTCCGTTGCTTGGATTAAATGCCATGAGCCCCTCCCAACCGGGATGGGCTCATGGCATAGGGAGCAATTTTAGTTGCTGTCCTGCTGGTAAACGTCGGGGATGCCATCTTGATCGGAATCGACCGACTCTTCGAGCTGGACTGTCTTGTAGTAACGGTTTCGAGACGTCAACACGGCTGTGGCCAGCAGCGCCGCCAGGACTGACGCGGCAAGAATGCCGATTTTGGCATGGTCGTCATGGGGGCTGCCTTGCCCGAAGCTCAACTCAGCCACCAGGAGCGAGACCGTGAAGCCGATCCCGGCCAGCAGGGATACACCAAAGAGGTCAATCCACTTTATTGAGCTGTCCAGGGATGCCTTGGTGGTTTTGTTCACCAGCCATGTGGTGCCGATGATCCCCGCGGGCTTGCCCAAAACCAACGCAATGACAATGCCAATGGCTACCGGGTCTGTGACAGCGGAGACCAGCCCGTCCCAACCACCAATGGCAACACCGGCGGAGAAGAACGCAAAGAGCGGCACCGCAACACCGGCTGAAATGGGCCGGAAACGGTGCTCGAATATTTCCGACAGGCCCGGGCCGGTGCCAGGACCGCCGCTGGCTTGGGAGCGGATCACCGGGATGGCGAATCCAAGCAGGACGCCAGCTACCGTTGCATGGATCCCGGAGGCGTGAACCAGGGCCCAGGTGGCAATGCCCAAGGGGAGCAAAATCGCCCATGCCGCCCAGGCCCGGCTTCCGAAGAATCGACGGTATTTTTGCGCCATAAAAGTGTAGAGAGCCAGTGGGATAAGGGCAAGCAAAAGGGGCCCGAGCTGGATCTCGTCGGTGTAGAAGACGGCGATGATACTAATGGCCAACAGGTCATCGACAACTGCCAAGGTCAGCAGGAAGATCCTCAGGGCACTGGGCAGATGCGATCCAATAATAGCCAAAACTGCCACGGCGAAGGCGATGTCAGTTGCCGTGGGGATGGCCCAACCACGCAGCGTCTCCGGGCTGGTCAAGTTCACCACGGCGTAAATGAGCGCCGGAATCACCACACCGCCGACAGCAGCTGAGACCGGCACAATTGATTTGCTGAACTGACGAAGGTCACCGGCTACGAACTCGCGTTTAAGTTCCAGACCGACCAGGAAGAAGAAGACGGCCAGCAGGCCATCCGCCGCCCATGTGCCCAAGCTAAGCTCAAGATGCCAGGGCTCGTAGCCGATTTTGAAATCGCGCAGGGCGAAGTAGCTCTCGGATACTGGCGAGTTGGCCCAAATAATGGCGATGACGGCCGCTGCGACCAGCAGCATGCCGCCCACGGTTTCTTTCCGCAGGATCGTTCCGATTCGCAGCGCTTCGGAATAACTGCCCCGTCCTAAGACGGTACGAGATTTTGGCGTGGAGGGTTCTTGCTTCATACAGGATTCCTTTGAGGGCTCGACAAAATTATGCCGACCAGACTTCCCGACTCACCTTCAACGACTTTACCGCCCTCCGGTCAGCCATTTCGACCAAAGTCACCTCATGTCAGTCTCGGAATGGCAGATGGACTCGTCAGGTCCACCAGTGGATCGCGGCTAGACGGTTCGCTTCTGTGGATAACGTCTCACAAGATTCATTCCGGCAACGACAGGAGGTACTCGCGCAGGCCGGGGATGGCGAAGCGGACCACGCCGTGTCCGGCCGCCGCAACAATCCCGGCGTCCATGAGCCGCGCCCGCTGGTTGCCGGCAGTGGAGGCACTTGCTTCCATGCGGAAGGCAATGTCCCGGGTCGCCGAATCGCCCTCGTCAAGGGCCATGGCCTTGAGGAAGTCCATGTCCCGTCCGGACGCCGTCGAGAGTGCTGCCTGGATGACAACGCGGCTGTTTCGCTTCTGTGCATGGTGGATGTACGACCGGTCGGAAACGGCATTTCCGAATTGCGGATTGACTACGGCCCGGGATACCGGGTTTATTATCTACAAGACGGCCCGCGGCTGGTCCCATTGCTCTGTGGAGGAAACAAATCAAACCCGAGTGATGACATCAAGGAAGCTCGCCGAATCGCCAAGGACTGGAAGAACGATGACCAACACGACTGAAAAATTCAGCCCATACGACAGTTCCGATTATCTGTCTGACTTCGGGGATGCCGCCGAGTACCTGGCGGCCACCCTGGAACACGGCGACGACCCCGCACTTGTCGCGCAGGCCCTCGGCACAATCGCTCGCGCTGGAAACCTCAGCGAGTTGGCTCGACGCGTCGGAATGAGCCGGGAGGGGCTCTACAAGGCACTTTCGGTCAACGGCAATCCGAGCTTCGCCACCATCGTCAAGGTAACAAAGGCCCTCGGTCTGAGGCTTCATTTCGATTCTGCCGCCTGAGCAGGCCCCTTACGTGAACGCGGCTATCCCGGTGATCGCCCGTCCGGCCACGAGGGTGTTGATCTCGTAGGTGCCCTCGTAGGTGTAGATGGCCTCGGCGTCGCAGAAGATCTTCGCCATCTCATAGTCCACCGAGATTCCGTTGCCGCCCAGGATGGACCGGCCCAGCGCCACGGTTTCGCGCATGCACTTGGTCACGAACGCCTTCGCCAGGGCGGAGTGTTCGTTGCGCGTGGTGCCCGCATCCTCCATCTGCGCCAGCCGCACCATCATGCCCATGGACGCCTGGGCGTTGGAAAGCATGGTGACCAGCTGTTCCTGGATGAGCTGAAAGCTGGCAATGGGCTTGCCGAACTGGTGGCGCTCCACGGCGTACCTGCGCGCCACGTCGAACGCGGCCAGCTGCAGCCCCACGGCCTGCCAGCCCACCGTTGCCCGGGTGGTCTTGAGCACCTTGTTCGTGTCGCGGAAACTGTTGGCGCCAGCCAGCTTGTTAAAGGCGGGTACGACGACGTCCTTCAGGACAATGTCCGCGTTCTGGACCGCGCGCAGCGCGATCCTGTTCTCAATCAGGGTCGCCGTGAACCCGGCCGTGGCGGTGTCCACCAGGAAGCCCTTGACCTGGCCGTCGGCAACGTCCTTCGCCCACACCAGCACGTAGTCGGAGAAGGTGGAGTTGCCAATCCAGCGCTTCTCTCCGTTGAGGACCCAGGAATCCCCGGAACGCACGGCCGTAGTCTGGGTGCCCCCGGCCACGTCCGAGCCCGCCAGCGGCTCGGTGATCGCAAACACGCCCGTTTTCCGAAGCGAGTAGATGTCCGGCAGCCACGCGGCCTTTTGCTCCTCGGAGGCCAGCAGTTCGATGGAGCCTGTGAACAGGCCGTCGTGGCCGCTGAAGAAGGTGCCGAAGGAGGCGTCCACGCGGTGGATGGCGGCGGTGACCATGCCGGCGAACAGATGAGAGCGGCCCTGCCGGCGCACCGGGCTGATCATGTCCAGCTCCGCAACGCGGGGGATCAGGTGGACGGGGAATTCGCTGCGGTTCCAAAAGTCCCGGGAGATGGGCCGCACCTCGGCCTCCATCCAGTCGCGGATTTCGTTCAGGCGGGCCAGCTCGTCGGCGGGCAGCAGGCTTTCAAAGAAGAAGAAGTCGCCGTCCACATACGGCAGGGCGGCGGTGGGGTCGCTCATGGGAAATTTCCTCCAAAGGAGTGGGAAGGGGGTGTCCCTCGAACATAGCCGCAGCCCGCACCCACAATGGGCCAGATCACAGAAATTGCCACTTTGTCTGTGATCACAGACCAGATTCGTGAACCGCGTCACGGAGGGAAGCTCCAAGCATGCTCAGATGGATAACCAAAGCAGTGCAACGCAAGATTCCATCGGAGGAACCACATGTCACGGATTCAAACAGTAAAGAAGTCAGGGCCGGTGATTGAACGCCGCTCCATCGACTTTGTGCCGCACGCCGAACGCCACGGCCGGCCATTTGGCCAGTTCACCCTGTGGTTCGGCGCCAACATGCAGATCACCGCCATCGTCACCGGCGCCCTCGCCGTGATCTTTGGCTCCGACGCCTTCTGGGGCATCATCGGGCTGTTCATCGGCAACCTCCTCGGCGGCACGGTCATGGCCCTGCACGCAGCCCAGGGGCCCAAGCTCGGCATGCCGCAGATGATCTCCAGCCGCGCGCAGTTCGGCGTGTTTGGCGCCGTCATCCCGCTGGTCCTGGTGATTGTCATGTACCTGGGCTTCGCGGCCACCGGCGCCGTGCTGGCCGGCCAGGCCGTGGAGCAGATCGTCCCCACGGGCCACCCGGCCCTGGGCGTGATCATCTTCGGCATTCTGACCGTTTTGGTGGCCACCCTGGGCTACAAGTACATCCACCTGCTGGGCCGCATCTCCACCATTGTGGGCATCCTCGGCTTCAGCTACCTGGCCATCCAGCTGTTCCTCAAGCACGACGTCGGCGCCGTCCTCGGGGTGGGCGGCTTCGCCTTCCCGACGTTCCTCCTGGCCATCTCGCTCAGCGCCGGCTGGCAGCTGACGTACGGCCCGTACGTGGCGGACTACTCCCGCTACCTGCCCGCCAACACCCCGGCCCGCAGAACGTTCATTTCCTGCTTCTCGGGCTCCGTGCTGGGCTCGCAGTGGTCCATGACGCTCGGTGCGCTGTTTGCCGCCATCGCCATGCCCAAGGGCCACGAGTTCCTGGACGGGCAGGTCGCCTTTGTGGGCGAACTGGCCGGCGGCGGCGCCATCGCCGTGCTGATGTACATCGTGATTGTGGTGGGCAAGCTGACCGTGAACACCCTCAACGCCTACGGCGGCTACATGACCATCCTGACCTCCGTGAGCGCCTTTACCCGCCAGCTGCGGTTCGCCCCGTGGGTCCGCTTTGCCTACGTCATCGGCTTCATCACCGTCTCGGTCATCATCGCCATCTTCGCCTCGGACGACTTTGTCTCCAACTTCAAGAACTTTGTGCTCCTGCTGCTGATGGTCTTCATCCCGTGGAGCTCCATCAACCTGGTGGACTTCTACCTGACCTCAAAGGAAAAGGTGGACGTCCCGGCGCTGTACGACCCCAAGGGCCGCTACGGCGCGTGGAACGTCCCGGCGCTGCTCACCTATGCGCTGGGCATCGTGGTGCAGATCCCGTTCCTGGCCCAGACCATGTACACCGGTCCCATGACCGAGGTGCTCGGCGGGGCGGACATCTCCTGGCTGGTCGGCCTGGTGGTCACCGCTGTGGTCTACTACCCCGTGGCCAAGCGCTTCAGCCACCCGCCGGCGGAGATGGTCTACCCGGAGGACCTGGACGCCGCACCGGTGGCCAGCGCCGTCTCCCCCACCGTCTGACGGCCCGCCCCGCCTGCCCCAGGAGTTCCCCGTGACCATGCACGACGCCGGCACCCTCGCCCCGGCACGCCCCTCACCTGCCACCCGGCCCGCGCCCCGTGAGCTGGTGGCGTCGCTGCCGGTGTACTCCAAGGCCGGCGGGACGGTCCCGCCCAGGTGGCGGGCGTCGTCGAACGAGTCCTTCCTGCCGCCATCGGCGGCGGTGCTGGCGGCCATCGACGCGGCGGCCCGGCGCTGCCAGCAATACCCCACGCTGCAGGGCGATCCGCTCGTCGCGGCGCTCAGCCGCGGCCTGGGGGTGGACGAGGGGCAGATCGTGGCCGGGGCCGGCTCCCTGGCCGTGCTCCAGCAGCTCCTGACGGCGTTCACGGGTCCGGGCACCGAGGTGGTCTTTGCCTGGCGCAGCTACGAGGCGTACCCCATCCTGGTGCGCCTGGCCGGGGCCCGCGACGTCCAGGTGCCGCTGGCGCCCGGACACCGCCACGACCTCGCAGCCATGGCCGGCGCCGTCACGGACGCCACGGCCGCCGTGATCCTGTGCAGCCCCAACAACCCCACGGGCACCGTCCTCACGGAGGCCGAGGTGGAGGGCATCCTGGCCCGCATCCCCGCCCACGTGCTCGTGGTCCTGGACCAGGCCTACCTCGAATTCACGGACGGCGCCGGTTCCTCCTCCGCGCACAGCCTCGCGCTCCTGGAGGCACACTCCAACCTGGTCATCCTGCGCACCTTTTCAAAGGCCTATGGCCTGGCCGGACTGCGGGCCGGCTACCTGGTGGCCCACCCGGAGATTGCCGCCGCCGTCCGCGCAGCGTCCCCGCCGTTCGGCCTGAATGCCATTGCCGAGGCGGCCGCCGTCGCCGCTCTGGCGGACACCGGCGCGCTGGGGAGGAATCTCGCCACGGTGGTTGAGGGGCGCACTTCCTTTCACGCCGCGCTCGCTTCCCGCGGGCTGGAGCTGCCCGCCAGCGGCGCCAACTTCCTGTGGCTGCCGGTGGGCCAAGGCGCCGCGTCCCTCGAGGCGGCCTGCCTGGCAGAGGGCGTCAGTGTGCGCAGCTTTGCCGGCGAGGGCGTGCGCGTCACCGTCGGCTCCCGGGATGCCGAGGCCGCCGTGCTCCGCGGCGTGGACGCGTGGCTGGCAGGCGGCGGCAAGATCTGACGGTGTGGGAGGCTTCCGGTTAGCTTGGACGTTTGCGATAGTGCCCGCGCACTGTCTTGCCTCCGCGCGAGTGTTCAGGGATCCAGATCTCACCTCGGGAAGGGCGCGCCGGATGTGCCGGGCCAGTACCGCCAGCCAGGTCAATAACAAGCGGCGCCGAAGGCAATGACTTGGCGCGTTGTGCGTTGTGGCCTTCAAAGCCACGCCCCATGTATGCCAGCAGGTCAGGCCCAAGACCCAAGCTGAGCGCTTCTTCACGCCAGTGCGAAACAGCCTCGGCAACGTGCCCCAGTCTCCCGATCGCCTGATCCCTTGTCAGTCTGAAGACTTCGATGTACGCGAGCAGGTCGAGGACGTCCCTGTCGTACAGGCTGCCGCCAGGCACCAAGGGCGTTTCCGACGCACCGGACGGCACGGGATTCGCATCGAACGACGGCGACAGCCTCCACCCGTTGCCGTGGCGCAGCAGTCCGTGGTTGCGAATGTGGTCATCGTTGTTGTTGGCCATCGCGATGGAGGCGGCACGGCTGAACATTTCGTTGGCGTCCTGGACTGCCCCGAACAGCGTCCGGCCCAGGGTGGGGTGTTGGGGGCCGCGTATGAGCGGCAACTCCGGGGAGAGCTCGAACGGCCCGGTATCAGACAGCCAAATATCGGTATACGAAAAGGACACATGTTCGATCGGCGCGAGCTCATCGGTCTCGATCGCCGGATGGCCCGTGAGATGTTGGCCCTTTCGGCAACAAGCCGACCAGAGACTTTAGCTTCCATTCAGAATTCGGCACCCTGGCGGTCCCCGGCAATCAGGCGGCGAGCACCAATGCTGTCCAGACGGGCTAGGCCGTCTCGCCCACCACGCGGCCATTTTCGTAATTAGCGATCGGCAGGAACGGCGTGGACGCACGGCTATTGTCGTCGAAAGCAGCGCGGGTACCGAGGCCGAGTTTTTCACACACCTGGACCAGGTTACCGTCTTTGCGAAATGGGATCAGCAGCGCACCTCGATGCCCAAAGGCGCGCAGGTGTCAGAGAGCCAGTCCAGGTCCGGTCCAAGATCGAAGATTCTTCCAAAACCGGGATCTTGTGCAAGGTCGTGGCCGGAGACGCGATCTCCGAACAGGACGACGGCGTGGTCCGTGTTGCAGCGGGGGCTCATCCAAACAATGCCATCACAGCCGACGTCATGGGCCGCCTTGGCCCAGTGCACCGTCGCGGCGTAGTGGGCCGGGCTGGTGGAAGTGATTTCACCGTGGGTGGCCCTGATTTGCCGCAGACCCATGCCCATGAAAGACGCCAGCGTCAGATCGCGCCTCGGGGTGATCCGGGCCATAACCTTGTCGCGGTATTGGGACGGAACCAATGTACCGCCGGTCGCTGGAATGTCGTGGAGAATGCTTTCGGAAAGTGCTGCCTCCTCGGTTGCCGCCGCATAGAGGACTGGAACGGTCGTGCCCTCCGCGTCGGGAAAGAATGCGAAGCGCGTCCTGGGGCCAATACCCGGGTTGAACTCAGTTGCGGTCCGTCCGGAGCGCCCGCTGAACACGCGAAAAAGGGCCGTCCCGGCAGTCATCACGAAGATTGCGGGGTCAAAGTCGCCCTTGGGCCCGGCAACACTCACCAGTCGACCGCGAACCCGGCGTCAAATGCATCAAGCAGCAATTCCCGGTCACCCAAGCGGTCCACCGGCCGAAGACCGTCAAGGGCGGCGCTTGGGCTGCAAAACCACTGTGCCAAGGATTCGTCGTCGACGTTTAGATGACGCGCTGCAGCAAGGACGTCGATTACTGTCGGGTGGACCTTGCCGAGACCGTCGAACTGAAACCCGGGGTAGACGATTGCGTTTCGCCGGCGAATGCCAAGGAGCTTTCCCTGACGCCGACGCTCACGGGCTAGGCTGGTGCCCGACAGCGAGCCCTCTCTCTCCGCAAATTGGTGACCCGTTTCAAAGCCGAACTCGGCTTCCATTGACCGCCAAGCATTCTCGGTCGCCTGGACCCCACGGGCCAACTGGGGGCTTGCGGGGGTTTTCACCGAAGCGACTGCGACCCCAAGGGCGGTAATGGACTCATGCAGAGTTTTTTGGAGGACCTCCAACTCGTGAACGGTTGCACCTGAGTGTGACGTAATTGACATCGAATTGACTACCCTCCTACGTTATCTACAGAATCATTCTAGCTGTCTAAACCGTCGATAGATAGGGGGCGACGCCGCCGGGCCCTAGACGATCTCAATGTAGGGTCACTAACACATTCACGTCGCGGCCGCATGGGTGGCTTTGCTGCGCTAAAACCGTCCCGGGCTGCCGACCCTATGCGATGACGTTGATTTCGTAGCCAATCAATTTTGCGGCGGCCGATATGCGCGCAACCAGCCCCGGATGATTGAGCGGCAGCGAGGATTCGGGGGCGACGGGAAATGCTCCGTCGGTCCAAAGTGAGACTACATCGCGTCCCCCAATGACGGCCGATCTGGCGACAAGGCCGTCCAACTCCGGCCAGGCCTCGTGAATCGGCGCCGCCCAGGCACTGGTCCTGTCCTTGCTGCCGGACACAATCCGCGCGCTGGCGCCGGTGCGAAGCAGCCATGGCGTCTCAAGGTCGGCCAGCAGCAGGTCGCGGGGCAATGAAATGGCCGTGGCATAGGGGACGTTCCGGCTGGTGTCGATAAAACGGGTGTCCTGAAAAACCTCGGCCAGACAGGTAGGGACATCGAACCCCAGATAGGCAACGCCCAGCGGAGCATGGTCCGAAAGCGGCAGCGGGTGTGGTTCCCAGCGGACACCGGGAACGGGACCCCACGTCCTGAGCGAGTTCCACGGCGTTGGATGCGGGGCCCGGGTGAGATGAACCCGCCAGAGGACGGTTCCGGAGGGAATTGTGCGTGTGTCGCATTGGCCGCCCGAGCGGAGAACAGCTATGGAAGGTGGATTTTGGTTCCCCAACTAATAACCAGCCCCAACATATTCCGCAAGCCGGACAACGGCCGCGGCACTTCCACCGGTCATGAGCCATTCCCGGGGCGAAGTCGGCTGTCCATTCCGGCTCAGATCCGGCGTGGGGGTCTTGAAGAAGCCTTCCACCGCCCTGGGGTGCAGGTCAGCCGGCATGACCGCGAGCACTGCGGCCAGGGACGGCAGCGCTGCAGCCAGGCCGTCGGTGAACTGCCAAGTGGGGAAAAAGACGTTCCGCCCTCTTTTATGGGAGTAGAGCGAACCGTCGGTTCGATAATGCCGGACAGTCGCTGCTGCCACTTCCAGGTTGGCGGCCACATCAGCAGCCGTTAGGGATGCGGCGGCGCTCGAAACCACGTCAACAACATTGACGAGGCTGCCTTTGCTGCCCACGCGGCCACCCGCAGGGATTCCAGCGTGCTCATCCCAGAAAGCTTGGTCCGCGTGGCTGAGAGCAGCCGTTTCCTGCGGTCGCCGTGCCTCCTGCAAGGCGTCAACGAGGTCGGTTTCCGTGAGCGGCGAGCCAACGGATTTCAGCCAGGCACCAACACTGGCGATTGGTGCCGCGTGGATCTGGGCAGTCACGGAAATCATCTCCTTTCCCACATTCTATCGTGTTGACAATGAATGTGGGAAGGGAGGGCCGCCAGGCGAGGCTACCCCGCCAGCACCTTGCCCGGGTTCAGGATGCCGCGGGGGTCCAGGGCATGCTTGATGGCCGCCATGGCCGGCAGGGCGGAGGCATGTTCCTTTGCCAGGGACGCCGTCTTGCCCAGGCCGATCCCGTGTTCGCCGGTTGACGTCCCGCCCATGGACAGCGCCCGGTCCACGAGCCGGCCGTTGATGGCGGCGGCCGCGGCCAGGGCGCCCTCATCCCCCGGCGGCAGGACAAAGGCCAGGTGAAAGTTGCCGTCCCCCACATGGCCCACGATCGGTGCCAGCACGCCGTGGGCGTCGGTGTCCGCCTTCGTCAGCGTGATGCATTCCGCCAGCCGGGAGATCGGCACACAGACGTCCGTTGACCAGGTACTGGAGCCGGGCACCAGCGCCGCGTAGGACGGCAGGGCGTCGTGCCGGGCCCGCCAGATGCGGCCAATCCGCTCCGGATCGTCCGCGTAGTCCCAGCCGGTCCCGCCGTGCCGCGCCGCGAGGCCGCGGACAGTGCCGCTTTGCTCCGCAACGGCGGACGGGGATCCCTCAAATTCAAAGATCAGCGTGGGCAGAACGGGCAGCCCCAGCCCGCTGTAGCGGTTGACCGCATCCACGGTGACGTCGTCGAGCAGTTCCACCCGTGAGATCGGGACGCCGGAGGTCAGCGTGGCCAGCACCACGGCGGTGCAGGCCTCCAGGGTGGGGAAGGAACAGATGGCCACGCCCGTCGCTTCGGGGATGCCGTAAACGCGCAGCGTCACTTCGGTCAGCACGCCCAGGGTTCCCTCGGCCCCGACAAAAAGGTGCGTCAGGTCGTAGCCCGCCGCCGACTTGCGAGCACGGCCGCCGGTTTTGATGACGGTGCCGTCGGCCAGCACCACCGTCAGACCCAGCACGTTCTCCTTCATGGTGCCGTAGCGGACGGCGGTTGTCCCGCTGGCCCCGGTGGAGGCCATGCCGCCGACGCTGGCGTCCACGCCGGGTCCCACCGGGAAGGTGAGCCCGTGGCCCGCCAGCGCGGCGTTGAGTGCGCTTTTCATGACGCCGGCCTGGACGGTGGCGTCGAGGTCGTCAGCGCCGATGCGCAGGATGTTGTCCAGGCCGGACAGGTCCAGGCAAATGGCGTCGGCGGTGCTGTTGGCGCCGCCTTCCAGGCCGGTGCCCGCCGCGATCGGCACGGCGGGAACGCCGTGGCGGTGGCAGATTGCCAGTGCGGTGGAGACGTCCCCGGTGCTGGTGCACCGCACCACGGCCGACGGCGGTTCCCACGGCAGGTGCGAACGGTCGTGCCCGCGTGACGCCCGGACGGCGGGGTCCGTGCTGACCTTGGCACCCAGGGCGGCCGCGAGATCCTCAAGGGCGGTGGCGGTGGCACTGGTCGGAAGGGCTGTCATGTCTCGGGGCGTCCTTGATCTCTTGGGGCGGCACGCTTGCCGCCGGCTGCTTTACGGCCACGCTACACACGGCGCGGGGCCGCGTGGGGCCAATCGCTGCGCAGTGGCTGGAATCTCAGTCCCCAGACGCTTTGTCTCGCCATTGGACCTCGGGACTTACCCACTCGGCCGCAGGCGCCGGGAGATTTCCGCCGCGCAGCGCCTGACCTCCGGCAGCCACTGCGTGGCGAGGTCCTCCAAATGCACGGTGCGTTCCGGCGCAATCCCCTCGTTGGCATTCCGTGCGGCGGCCGCCGGCGAAAGGGCCGGCCTGTTGGCTACCGTCAGCGTCACGCTCGCCACGGCGTAGCCGCTGCGGTCCAGCACGGGCACGGCCAGGCTGGAAAACCCGTCCGTCACCTCGTCCTGCTCCCAGGAAAAGCCCCGATCCCGGATCCGCCCCAGCAGCTCGTTCAGCGCCTCCACCGAGTGGACACCGGACTCATAGCGGGTGGGGAACGCCTCCGGCCCCGGGTACAGCGCCGCCAGCTGCACGGCGGACATGGAGGCCAGCATGGCCCGGCCGCTGGCCGTCAGGTGGGCCGGCAGCCGGACGCCGGCGTCGGTGACCAGGCTGCTTTGCCGCTTGGCCTGCTCCTCGATCACGTAGATGACCTCGCGCCCGTGCATAACAGCCAGGTGGGCGGTCCGCCTGGTACGGGCCACCAGCTGGGCCAGCGGAAAGCGGGCAATGCGCTGAAGCGGCGCCTGGCGTGAATAGCCGGTACCCAGTTCATGGGCCGTGACGCCGAGCGCGTACTTGCGCTCCTCGGGCAGGTGCACCACAAACCCGTCATCCACCAGGGCTGCCAGCAGGTGGTAGGTGGTGGAGCGGGGCAGGTCCACGTCCCGGGCAATGGCGGCCGCCCCCACGGGCCCGCCCTGCGAGGCCACATAGCGCAGCACCGAGAGCACATTCTTCGCCGCCGGGACCTGGGCCGGCACATTCGGGGAGTTCATCCTCCCATGGTATCCGCACCGCCGTCTGTGATCACAGACGCATTGCCGCCTCCAGATGGGCACCGGACGCCTTTCAATGGTCAGATGGTGGGAACGCCCCCGGCCCACCGGGCCACCCGCCACTTTGAAGGACCACAGCCGCCATGCCCCCAGTTTCGAGCCCCGAGACCACCTCCCCCGCCGCCGGACTGGGACGCCCCGGTTCCCTGGAGGGCCTGCGCGTCCTGGACCTTTCGCGTGTGCTGGCCGGGCCGTTCTGCGCCATGCTCCTGGCGGACCTGGGCGCCGAGGTCATCAAGGTGGAAAGCCCCGACGGCGACGATTCCCGCCACTTCGGCCCCTGGTACAACGGCGAATCCGCCTACTACCGGCTGTTCAACCGCAGCAAGTACGGCGTCACCATGGACCTCAAGCTCGACGGCGAACGCACCCGCCTGCTGGAGCTGGTTCGCCGCTCCGACGTGGTCATCGAGAACTTCCGCCCCGGGGTCATGGACCGGCTGGGGCTCTCCCCCGAGCTACTCATGAAGGAAAATCCGCGGCTGGTCATCGTCAGCATCTCCGGGTTCGGCCAGGACGGGCCGCTGCAAAATGCCCCGGCGTACGATCTCATCGCCCAGGCCATGAGCGGGCTGATGTCCATCACCGGCTGGCCCGGCGGGCAGCCCACCCGCGTGGGGATCAGCATTGGCGACGTCGTCCCGGGCCTGTATGGCGCCATCGCCGCGCTGGCCGCCATCAACGAACGGCACAACACCGGCCGCGGCCAGCACATCGACGTGGCCATGCTGGACAGCCTGGTCTCGGTGCTGGAGTCCGTGGGCATGCGCGCCCTGCACGGCGAGGAGCCGGTGGCGTGCGGCAACGACCACGCCATGTCCACACCGTTCAGCACCTACCAGACGGGCGACGGCGCCATCGCGATCGCCATTGCCGGTGACCGCCTGTTCCCCCGCCTGACGGTGGCACTGAACCGCTCCGAGTGGCTGGCGGATGAAAGGTTCATGGAGCAGACCCGCCGCAACGAATTCCCGGTGGAATTCCGGGCAGCCCTGGAGGAGGCATTGAGCCCCTTCACCGCGGACGAGGCGATCGAGCTGCTGGCGGCCCACCACGTCCCGGTGTCCAAGGTGTACAGCGTGAACCAGGCACTGAACAGCGAGCACGCCGCGCACCGCGGCGCCGTGGCCACGGAGGCCGACGGCTTCAGGACGCTCGCGTCACCGCTGCGGCTGACCGGTTCAGTGGCTCCCTCCCCAGCGCCAACACTGGGCCAGCACAACGCGCTGATTGAGGAATGGGTGTCCGGACCGGAGCGGACGGGGCACTAAGGACGCCCCGTTAGAATGGGGCAATGCCTGCCCTCGGAATGCCACGCAAAAGAACCGTTATCATCGCAGTTTCGGTCCTCGTGGCACTCTTTTTGGCCTGGCTCCTGACGGCGTACCAGCTGTTCTACAACGTCCATACGACGCCCCCGAAACAAGCTGACGCCGTGGTCATGCTGGGCGGCGCCAGCAAGGAACGGCTGCTGGATGCCATGATGCTGCGGGCCGAGCTCAACGCCCCGTACTTGGTGATCTCGCACACGGAGACCGCGGGCAATGCCTCTGCCGACGACTACTGCAGCACCCACAGCAACCACGCCATTTATCCCGACGTGGTGTGCTTCACCCCCGGCACCATGGACACCCGCGGGGAGGCAACGGAGATTGGCAAGCTGGCCGCGCAATACCAGTGGAAAAACATGGCGGTGGTAACCTCCAAATACCACATCCAGCGGGCCGGCCTCCTGATGCGGCAGTGCGTCAACGCGAACGTCACCATGGTGGCCACCACCCCGGAGTTCACCCCGTGGCAGTGGCTGCGCCGCTTCGTCATTGAGACCGGCGGCCTCCTCGATGTCCACCTCCGTCCGCAGTGTGGGGCACTGACGGCAGGTTAGGATTGTCAAGTTAGTCCTCGGACTACGTGGACTAACGAAGGGAAATTTATGTCCAGCGCCGTCTCGCGCAGAAAGTCCAAGGACCAAACAGGTACGTCCAATGGCCTGGCCGCAGCCGGCCGGCACATGACGCAACCATTGCGGTCGACTGTTTCGGCGAGCCGTGACTCCGCCTTTGTCCCCGGCGTGGACCTCGTCGAAGAGTGGATGACCGAGTCCCAAACCGACCCGAACGTGCCACTCGAAATTGACTCGGTGGCCTCAGAAACGACGCTGCAGTCAAACGAAACTCCGTTTGCCGACGAAGACGCCATTGCCAAAAAAATGCGGTCGATCGATGAGCGTCAACGTCACCATCGGAGGAAAAAGCGCGTCGCACTTGTACTAGTGGTGGCCGTGATCGCGGCTATTCCCGCATTAGTGATTGCTTTGCTGTTCGTCGTTTGACGTAGACTTAGAAGAGGTCTGCCCATCAAAGTGAGGAATTGTCCGTGCCCAGTATTATGCCCATTTTCGGTACCCGTCCCGAGGCCATCAAGATGGCCCCAATAGTTTCTGCACTTCAGGCTGACGACCGGTTTGAGTGCATTGTCACAGTTACGGGGCAACACCGCGAAATGCTGGACCAGGTTAATGAACTGTTCGGAATCACGCCCGAACACGATCTGGACATCCTGCAGCCGGGCCAGTCCCTTTCGGACATCCTCACTCGCACCATCAACGGGCTCGACAAACTATTCACCGTTTCCAAGCCGGACGCCGTGGTAGTTCAAGGAGATACCACTACTTCAACGGCGGGCGCCATTGCCGCCTTCTACCACGGTATCCCCGTGATCCACGCCGAGGCGGGTCTCCGGAGCCACAACCTCTACTCTCCGTTCCCCGAAGAGGCGAACCGTAAAATTACCTCCCAGATTGCCAGTCTTCACCTCGCGCCGACGAGCACGAGTAAGGCCAACCTGATTGCTGAAGGCGTCAAGGAAGCAGACATTGTCGTCACGGGCAACACGGTCATTGATGCGCTCCTGACCACCGTAAATAAGAAGATCCCCTTTACGGATCCAATCCTGGAGGAACTTGCTTCCAGTGGCAAGAAGATCCTGCTCGTTACGACTCACCGCCGTGAAAACCAGGGCGATGCAATGCGCGGAGTTGGTAGGGCATTGGCCCGCATTGCGACGGAAGAACCGGATCTTGTCATCGTTTTGCCGGCACACAAAAACCCGCTAGTCCGGGAAGCCGTCTTGCCAGCAATCGAGAGACTTTCAAACGTGATTGTCACAGAACCGTTGGCCTACGGCGAATTCACGCGTATGCTTTCTCTGGCTCGTGTTGTCCTGACGGATTCCGGCGGAGTTCAGGAAGAAGCACCGAGCCTGGGCAAGCCTGTTTTGGTCATGCGCGAAAACACCGAACGCCCCGAAGCAGTAGTGGCCGGCACGGTGAAACTTATCGGCACTAACGAAGAGCGAATCGTCGAAGAAACTGTTCGATTGCTTCGCGACTCCGAATACTTCGACTCAATGGCCAACGCGGTGAACCCCTACGGCGATGGCCAGGCAGCCGAACGAACAGTTGCTGCGGCTGCGCAATTGCTTGATGTAGGCAAGAGAATCTCCGAGTTCACCTCATAAACCAACCGGTTCGGGAAATCTTGCACCATTCGGTTGACTTTTGGACGAATGTGGCCCGCACAGTTTCCACATAGGAAGTAGGAGAAGTTCACTTTGGCGCGCGTATTCATCTATGGAAGTTGTGTTTCGCGAGATACTCTTGAGTTCTCAAACGACCACGAAATCCTAGCTTATGTCGCCAGACAGTCTCTAATAAGCTCAGCGAGCCCAGGCACGGTACTCATGAACGGGGCCAAACTTGGCTCAGGATTTCAGAATAGGTCCCTGGAAGGCGACCTAAACTCGACGCTCTTTCCTACCATCGCCAAACTAGCGCCTCGAACTGACCTTTTCATAATGGATCTAACCGACGAACGACTCGGGGCATTTGCACTCCCCGACGGAACGTACATAACGCATAGCGTCGAACTCCAGAAAAGCGGCAGGCTTAGTCTGCTTCCGAAAATCCCAACCCGCCTCAATGTAGGCGGCGACCGCCACTTCGCCCTCTGGACACGAGCCGCAATTGCGCTGAAGTCCGTTCTTTTGACCCAAGGCCTCTTTGAGACAACCCTTGTTTTACGAATGCCTTGGGCGACTCACACCTTTGACGGTGAAGTCGTTGAACCCTTCCGGCACATACCTACGTCCGAAATGAATCAAATGTTTAAGCGCTACTTTGCAAAACTGGAACATCTCGGATTTTACGTCGTATCTCCGCCGCCGTCCCTAGCTCTTTCAGACGCCAACCACAAATGGGGGCCGGCGCCGTTTCACTACATCGACGCAGCCTATACATCCCTTCTTGGCGCAATCGATGGTCAGCTCAATTCGAAATCGACCCAAGCCTGACATTCGCTATTGAGACGGGAGACTCGCTGGACTCAAACCGGACACTGTTAAATCGGGGGAAAAGGAAATGCAGCGCCAACTAAATCGGGGGAAAAGGAAATGCAGCGCCAACAAAATTCAATATTCCGATTCAGAAACATCATAGGGACGATCGCTGTTGTCGCAATTTTGATAATTCTTGCCCTAACCATCAAAATCAATCCTCCACAAACGAACCGAGCGCCGACCGCCACTTCCACGATGGCCCCAAATTCGGACACAATGAAACTTCTGGATAGCATCGAGCAGATCTTTGTGTCTCCCGCATTCTATCCAGGAGGAAGCCAAGGCCTTAGAGAAGGGCTGGCGTCCCTATGTCAGGCAACGATAAAGAATACCGGATCAGGTAAAATGCCTGGCTTGATACTCCAATCAATTACCCAATCTATCCCGGACCTAAAAAAAGCCCAGGAACTTGCCGCATCACCGCAAGCACTTAATAATGTCATGCTTTTCGACTCACTTTCAACGCTTGAACCGTATTTCCCAAACACAAAGTCCAAGTGCCACTTTTCGACGATTTCAGTTGGCACAGTACTGCCATATCGCGATGCCGGACGAGACCTGAATGAAGCAGCCAGTCTGCTCAATAGGATAAGCAAGTCCGCAGCCGTATCATTTAAACAGTGGCTTACAAAGTCCGGCAATTCAGATTTGGAATTTAATTGGTATGGTTCTTACGAGATGAATCTTGCCACCCTCAACGTCGAGGACAACCTTAATTATTGGAATGCTTATTATGTCCAACAAATCGAAACGCTCCAAAACATATCTCGCGGAAAGAAATTTCTCATTGCACCCTTCACAACCAAGAAGGTCCGTGATCTTGATCATATCGAAAAAGCCCTCTTGACGGCAAACAGCGGCAAACTCTTCGCCAACCTACTTGCGACAATTACTAGCCAAGGTGGGCAGTCGATTCAAATAATGGTCAGTGACAGAGTCGGCGCGTCCACTTGCAATGCCAACCCGCACACCCCGGCGGATGCCGTCGACTGGGTCAAGCAGATAGGTTTTAATTCCAAGAAAATTTTTATTGGCGTTAATATGGAATTATTCAAAAGGGATACCGCTAGCAAAGATTGTAAAACGTCAATAGCTGCTTCACGTGATTCAATCCTTAGTTCAATGAAGTACTATGCAGATCATCGCGTTGGAGTTGGTTCAGCATATGATCTTCGCTATCTTGTACAACAACTTGGAGCTTCAGCGTGATTAATTTTGGCTCTCCTGACGTATGTGTGGGTCAGGATTTGTGTGTTATGGGGCATGGGTAACCCGGTAGATTTGGTAGTTCTCACACAGCCAAATTCTGGAGTTACCCATTCTGGAGTTAGCATGCGTGCTACTACTCTACTAAACCGCGTCCTGAACCTGACAGGGGTCCGCTTCATCGATGTTGAGCCGGGCACCGTTGGAGCCGCCGATCCGTTGGTGTTGCGGGTGGCGTCGAATGCCCGTAAGCGCTTGGAATGCCCTCACTGCGACTTCTCGACCATGGCCGGCTACGACACCCGTTGGACGGAATCTTCCTGGCGGCACCTGAACGTCGCAGGCAAGGTGACCGTGCTGACGATGCTGCGCCGCCGGCTGCGCTGTCTGACACACGGTGTCGTGGTCCAGCGCGTGCCGTTCGTCCGGCCCGACGCCAGGTTCACCATGGACTTTGAGGCCATGATCACCTGGCTGGTCACCCGGGCGGACAAGGGGTGCTGGGCATGTCGTGGAATGCTTTCTCATGTTCCCTACAAGAGCAGCAGATCAGGCTCACATCGCCTCCATGCCGGACACTGCCTGGCCAATCAGCGGGCACCCGCCAGACGAACGAGGTCGTGGCTTTTAAGAAGTGGAAACTCCTGTTAATCCAGGTGGTGTCTAATCGTCTGTATTGTCAGGAGTTCTCGCATGCCATCATCCCATTTTGCAGTGTTCGTTGACGAATTCGCCTCGGCTGGGCAGATGGAGATTGATCCGGGCAAGGTCCTGGCAGCGTTGTGCGGGCTGCCAGATCCAAGGAAACGGCGCGGGGTGCGGCACCGCTTCGCACACTTACTGGTGATCATGGTGTGCTCGGTATTGTCTGGGGCGACATCGTTGGTCGAGATGGCTGAATGAGCGGCCGACACGGCCCGTGACCAGCTCGCCACCCCCGGCATTGGCGCTCCGCACGCCACAACTTTGGCCAAGGTTCTTCATCTTTTGGACGCTGATGCCCTAGGTGGCTGGTGTTTTTCATTTGGTGGCGTGGCGGTCACCGGACACGGTTGAAGTCTTGGGAAAATTGGTTAGGTGGTTCCCGGGATTCAGGAGTAGTTGATGACGTTAGGTCTGGCCCCGACGCAGGGTGACTTGCTGCGCAGCACGGTCAACTATTGCCATGGCCGCGTACCGGAAGACTTTATCTATGCGGTGCTGCATCGGGAGTGCTTCAATCTTTTCCCGGATGCGATGTTTGCTGATTTGTTTACTGATGTGGGCCGGCGGTCGGTGCCGCCGATGATCGTGGCGGTCGTGATGGTGCTCCAGCGCATCGAGGGCTGCTCGGACCGTGAAGCGGTGGACCGGTTCGCTTTCGACGCACGCTGGAAGTACGCGGCCGGTGGCCTGGATTTTGATTACCCGGGGTTCGTGCACACGGTGTTGGTGGATATGCGGGCCCGGTTGGCGTCCTCGGAGGCTCCCGACCGGATTTTTCAGGTGACGTTGGAGGCGGCGAGGGCTGCCGGGTTGGTGGGGCGCAAGCGGGTGTTGGATTCAACGCCGTTGTATGACGCGGTGGCGACGATGGATACGGTGACGCTGCTGCGTTCCGGTATCCGGGGCCTGCTGAAGGTCGCTGACGCCGACCTGGAATCCTTGTTGCGTGCGGTTCTTGACCGTGATGATGACTATGCCACGGCCGGGAAACCGGTGTGTGCCTGGGATGATGCTGCCGCCCGGAAACAGGTTGTGGATGCCCTGGCCAAGGATGGGCACGCGGCCTTGGCCGTGCTGGAAGGCATGGAGCTGGGGAAGGCGGTGGCTCAGGCCGGGGAGTTGCTGGCGACCCTGCTCGGGCAGGACTTGGATTGTGTGGACGGGGTGTTCCACATCGCCCGGCGGGTCGCGAAGGATCGTGTGATTTCCACGGTTGATCCCGAGGCACGGCATGGGCATAAAACCTCCGCGCGTGGCTTCGATGGTTACAAGGGCCATGTGGCCATTGACCCGGATTCGGAGATCATCACCGCGACCGCGGCCACGGCCGGGAACACCGGCGATGCCGCACCCGCGGCCGGGCTGCTCGCTAATGAACTGAATACCCCGACGTCCCCGGAGCCGGCGGAGGAATCAACGGGCGAGGTCGTGGAAGCCGGCGGCGCACAGGCCCATGAGTCGTTGGCTGTGTATGGGGATGCCGCGAACGGGGCCGGGGCGTTGTTGGTGGAGTTGGAGGCGGCCGGTGCGACGGTGATGGTGAAGGTTCAGCCACCGGTCGCCCCGGGTGGGCGCTACCCGAAGGACCGCTTCATCATCGATACCAAGGCTGGGACGGTGAGCTGCCCGGCGAAGGTGTCCGTGCCGATCCGCCCGGTCAAGGCCGGCGGTGGCAGGGCCGCTTTCGGTGCTATCTGTGCTGCTTGTCCGCTCGCCAGTCAATGCACGACTTCGAAGGCCGGACGCACGATCAGCATCAGCGCGTATGAGGACGAACTCGTGCGGGCCCGGCAAACACAACAGGACCCGGCGTGGCGGGAGGAGTACCGGGCCACGCGCCCGAAGGTCGAACGCAAGCTCGGGCACATGATGCGGCGCAAACACGGTGGTCGTCGGGCAAGGGTGAGGGGCCTGGCCAAGGTAAAAGCCGATTTCTCCCTCCTGGCCGCCGCGGTGAACATCGCCCGGCTTGGCGTGCTCAAAATCAGCCAGATAGTCCCCTCCGCGCCGGCAGCGGTCCCGGCATGAGGGGCGGGAAGAGGGCGCCCGGCCCCAGACCGGGCCGGATGCCGCCCTGCCGGCCCTCACGAGTCACCTGCCGGCCAGGAAACGGGCGCCGACCGCAAAATCCGGCCGAAGTGATGCGCTGCAAACCGACCCCATGCCGCCGAAAAATCGGCCCCAACCGGCAACGGCACCGCTCAAACGGCCGTTCGAAACCAACGACCTAGACCAGCTGGACGGAGCATGGTCGCAGTCCTTGGCACAGGTGTCGGCCATCGCCATTGACGGCAAGAAAGTCCGTGGCGCCAAGAACGGCGGCGGCCCCAGGATCCACCTGCTCGCCGGCATCGACTACACCCCGGGGCCGTCCTCGTGCAGCAAAACGTGTCCGAAAAGCATAACGAGATCACGTACTTCAAGCCGCTGCTGGAGGGAATCAAGGACCTTGAGGGCGTGGTCGTCTCTGTGGATGCGTTGCATCCCCAGCGGGAGCATACCGAATACCTGCACTCCCGGGAAGCCCACTAGGTACTCACCGTTATGCCGAATTCGGCATAACGATGAAGACACCAGCCAGGTCCGGCGGGGCAGCGCGCCGCATGTCATGGCGTCCTTACGGTTACATCTCCATCACGATCCTGCGGCTTGAAGGTAAAACAAACCTTGCCAAAGCTACCCGTGGCACACGCAACTACCTGCACCGCGCCCTCAAACTCGCCGGCCTAACTACCAGCTAAGCGACTTTGCAGAAGCCCTGCTCTATTGACCCTGGTATTCGTCCCCGCCCCTAATTGAAGTAATACGAATCGTGTCCTGGATCATCCCCAAGATGAGGTGCTAACTTCGCCACAAGGAAGATTCAACCACACTCACCAGTCGTCAACCGACCGGCCAAAATTGGACGGCCAGTTGACCCGAAGTAGGCGAAAGTGCAGCGGATCGGACAAGTAAGTCACGGTCGAATAGCTAAAATTGGAAACGGCTGGCGCATCTGTTAGTCTGACCGGGGCCATTTGCGCATTTTAGATGAACAGCTCCAAGAAACCTCATGAGTATTTTAGACAGCTTGAAAGGTCATAATTGGCACGCTATCTTGACGTTTGCCTCAACCGTATTGACTTTGCCGATCCCAGCAATTTCGACCAGTTGGACGCACTTTTTCCTGCCATGCAGAGTAGTCCTCGATATCAGGCTGCCTCACTCGAAGAAGATCGGGGCTCCTTGGCATGGGGTGCGGCCATTGCTGCTCGCGCCTACCTCCAGATGTACAGGCACTCAGGCAACGAAAGGTATCTGCGGCGGTTTATTGGTAATGCAGAACAGTTCCTCCTAGGCCGCGATACTGAAGTCGATTCCACTGACTACCGGGGTATCACCGCACCCGCATGGCGATCCGGGCAGCCGTATACTACCAATATATGCGCAATAGAAATAGACGACTGTCCTGCCCGACTGGAAATCCGTTCTAAAAATGCAGTTTCAGTCGAGATACGCCAACACGACGACAGCTTTGATCTCATTTTCCTAGACCAAAGCAAATCAATCATGGCAGAATTCTCTGATCTCGTACTTGAGGAGAATGCTGAACGGTTCGTAGGCAGAGTTTTGGCCGAACGAGGGTGGCGACAGCCTCTGCCTGCTGCACGCATGACTGGAATGGTTCATAACGGTGCGCTCCCGCCAGAGGGTACATTCATCCTTCAAGAGCAATTCTATGTATCAGCAGTAGAAACGGGACAGATCTGTACCGCTCTTCTTGAGTTCTGCGTGCTGGTTCATGACCAGGTCGAACTCTTCAAGTTCCAAAAATACGCGACTCGCTTCCAAGCCGCAGCAGCGGACGCCTTGAGGTTTCATGAACCAGACATTCGGCCGAGCCGTAATGGTGCCTGCTTTATCATTGCTGCAAACGCGCCCTACGACTTTGAATCAACAGATGCCCCATTGAACCATGGCCTGTCGATTGCTCGTTGTTATATCCAACTTGCCAAGTTGACAAACAACACCATATACAGAAATATCGCCGAATCCCTTTTGCGACATTTTTATGCTGATTTAGAAATTGTTACCACCGACGGAGGAGAGGCTTATGTCTGGCCCTATTTTACAAGGGCAGGCATAAACTATGCGGGATACGGCGTCGACGACCATGTTTCCGAATGGCGCAAATTTAGAAAGTCCAACAAACGTTGTGAAGACGCCTCGCATGCAGTTGTTGCTATCGAAGCAGCCGTGGAAGGATTCAAAGCCGGTCTTGTGTTTGACGACATAGATATGAAACGATTTAGTGAAACATTTAATTCACTAATGTGCACCTCAGATGAGGTTGGAGCTACCCTGACCAATTTCATCGATGGTAGTGCAGGCACAGGAAAATATGCTTCGGTAGCAGGCCGGTGGGCCGTACTGGCTCCCTGGTCGCATGAACTATTGGAGCGAGCCAGTGATATTATGAATGCAAACCAACCAGCACCCGAGCATGCCACGGTTCTCCTATCAATGGCGACTCTCGCCACCGCACGCTCATTGTGAGTTGTTGGAACCGCTACTGAGATGTTTTGGAATTACAATATTGACCAAGAGTACCGGTTATAGAAAGGGCACTGATGACTGATCTAGTAGTAATAGGCCAAGGATATGTGGGACTACCGCTTTCTCGCGCTGCCACACGGGCAGGGCTAAGCGTTGTAGGTCTTGAAAGAAACAGTGAGACGGTCCGCAATTTGAACGCCGGACTTTCTCACGTTGGTGACGTAAGTCAAGACGATTTGTCTGAAATGCTGACGGCCGGCTATTCGGCGAGCAACGATCCAGGAGTGTTGGCCGACAGCCGATACATAGTCATTTGCGTGCCTACGCCGCTTGCAGACGGAGGGCGCCCTGACTTGTCCGCCGTCGAGGGAGCCGTTAGAGATGTAGCAAAGAACATGACTCATGGATCGACCGTAATCCTAGAGTCAACGACTTACCCAGGCACGACCGAGGAACTTGTCCTTCCTATTCTGGAAACGTCCAATCTTGTGTTGGATAAAAATTTCTGGCTCGCATTTTCGCCGGAACGAATTGATCCAGGCAACCCAACCTACGGTCTTGAGAATACGCCCAAAGTTGTTGGCGGAGTTACATTTGATTCAACGACGAAAGCTTCAGAGCTTTATGTGTCCTTCGTCGATACCGTTGTTCAGGTAAAGAGTAGCCGTGAAGCAGAGACTGCAAAGCTCTTGGAGAATACCTACCGGCACATCAACATCGCTCTGGTAAATGAAATGGCTCGTTTTTGCCACGAATTGGAAATTGATCTTTGGGAAGTCATTAACGCGGCGAAAACTAAACCTTTCGGGTTCCAAGCATTCTATCCCGGGCCAGGTGTAGGCGGTCACTGCATCCCCATTGACCCCAGCTATCTGAGCTATCAGGTCGAGAAAACCCTTGGGTATCCCTTCCGATTCGTCGAATTGGCGGAAGAAATAAACAATTCCATGCCACGTTACATTGTCGAGAGGATCCAGGACCTTCTCAACGAAGAAGGCAAGGCCCTAAAGGGCTCCAGGGTGTTGTTGTTGGGTGTAACATACAAGGCTGACATCGCGGATCAGCGAGAATCGCCCGCATTGCCAATTGCAGCCATTCTTCGAGAAAAGGGATCTAATCTGGAATTCCACGATCCTCGAGTCGAAGTTTGGGCCAATGGGGACGAAAAAACCCTGCGTGTTCTCGATCTCGAGACTGCGTTAAGTAACGCTGACATTGTAGTTCTTCTACAGCAACATCGTGACTACGACTTCGACGCCATGGCTGAAACTTCCAAAATTTTCTTTGACACGCGAGGCGTAACCTCAACTTCTTCATCGGCAAGAAGGCTCTAGTCAAACTCTCATGACAATCCACAGAAAACGACTTTGTGCCCTCGCCGCAATCGCAGTCATAGGTGTAGCGATTTTGGCTTTTTCTCCCTCCTGGCTTCATATAATGGAACTTTTGCTCATTCTTTGCGCGCTGTCGCTTGTCTTAATCGTTTCTATCGAAGCAAACGCTCGACTACAACGCCGGTCGATCAAAGGCCATCGGGCCATTGAAGGCCAATTGGCACAACTTCTGCAGGTTGTCAACGGGTTGCAAGCCTCCGGGACGGCAAACGAACTGAGACTTCGTCAGATCGGGCAAATATCAATGCGTGTTCAGGTCGGACTTGATCAGGTAAAGGCCGACCAACACAAAAATGAACTGAGACTTCGCCAAATCGGACAAATTTCAGTAAGTATCAACGAATCGATTGACGACCTCCACTTGGAACCTACTTCCCTAGCAGTCGATGAAGTGGCAGCACTGAGTGCAGCGGTCTTGAAAGATATGGTTTTGGCTGATCTTTCAGCAATTAAGGTGGCACTTCGCTGTGTCTCTGACGAGGTTTTGCTGCCATCACGTTCAAGTGGGGCCGATGCGTCCACCGGAAGGAATCACAAAGATGACTGATCTTATCGGTCGCAATAATCTCAGGGAGGTTGACGTTCTCCTTGTTACCGCCTTGGATACGCCCGAGAGTATTGGCATTGACATTGTATCCGATATGAAGAATTTCCTGTCTCAGGAACTCTCCGTTGGAATTATGTCACTTATGCAAAGCGGCGACCCTAAAAGATATCGAAATAGTCGACTGATTGAATCGGCGTTTAACAATTGTGTCCAAATATTAGGCGTCAGGGATTCGTGTAAAGCGCAGACAACAATCGTCTACCATTCTGAAGTCTTCAGCCAGCGTTCTTTGCGCGGAATCATTGCGACAGAAAATTTGGCTTTTGTCGTGGATGAACCAGAAAAATTCCTAACTGACGGATTGCTTGAACTTGTCAATGAGCAATCTGACAAATATTCCGATTCCTTACCTATTCTCCTCGGCTGCACCCGAGCTGACGTTGAATACTTACAAGATGCCAGAGTCAAGAATTCCGTATTGGAATGGCAGTACCACAACGAATCAAGTACCCTCACTGAGAGCCCCTTGAAGCCCAATCGCAATGAGCTGTGGATTGGTGCTGCCTACGCTCAGGGAAACAAAAAGTTGAATGGGGAATTGAAACGAATTTCTGAGGGCTTTGCAGAGGAAGGGGGTCTTCGTCTTTGCCTTCGGGACACTGTGCCAGGGGTCCTGCAGACAGGGCGTGATGATCCTGACATAGTTCTTGGATTTCCGTTTGTGCCAGACACAAGAGTGCCATTTATCGCTGCGCTAGACGCTTTCATCGTCCCCGAGAATGCTTTCCAAGGCAACGAGTGGCGCAAAGATATATATTCGTGTTTGGAACAGTCGATACCAGTCCTCCTTCCGAAACGGCTGAAACGATATTTTGAAGACGCAGCAATGTACTACGAAAAAACTCCAGACGAAGTCTCAATCAACGATTTGGTGAAAAATCGCGGTTTCCTAGATGCTGCTCTATTTGCAGAATCTAGGACTTTCGCTGCTGGCCGAAACAAATGGCCGATGTTGGGAATCCGCAGCAACCTGCCTTTTGGCGACCTTTCAAGTGGTAGGGCGCGCCCTGACTCCTCTGGGCAGGATACGCGGCACAACGCAACCGGTGGGAGAGTGTGCTTTGTGACAAGCAACGGTGCCGGCATGGGCCACCTTACGCGTCTCCTAGCTGTTGCACGTCGCTTGGACCCGGATGTCATCGCAAGTTTCATCTCGCTTTCGCAAGCCTGTGGCGTAGTTGCTGAATACGGTTATGATTTTGAATATATTGCATCCAAGGGTGACCTTGGAGCGAACGGCCCGGAATGGAATAAATTCTTCAACAAGAAATTCATGGAAGCTTTGGACCGAGCAAATCCAGACGTCGTTGTATTTGACGGGACTTGGCCCTATCAGGGAATAACGAATGCGATCAATTCATACGATGCCACCTTCGTTTGGATGCGGCGCGGCATGTGGCGAGAACAAACGCAGACGACATCGCTACTCCGAAATACGAATTTCCACTCAGTGATTGCTCCTGGGGATATAGCCGAAGAATATGATCGTGGTCCAACCCGCCGAGCCCTTGATGGTTTGCCGGTGAATCCCATCGTGGTAATGGACAAGTCAGAGATTCTAGACCGTAAACAAGCTCGCGAGGCTCTTGGAATTGATGAGAAAGCCAACGTCATGCTCATTACGCTTGGGGCCGGCAATATAAATAAGATCGATGGCGATGTTGAAGCAGTTATAGGTGCGGCTAATATGCTCGAGGAAAAATGGGAGATATTTATTACTAATCCTCTTATTGCTGACAATGTTCCTATTGCCGAAAGTGTTCGAACTATATCTGTATATCCGTTGGCAAAATATGCACTTGCATTCGATTTTGTAATTTCTGCAACGGGATACAATTCATACCACGAATGGATTGCATATGGTGTTCCGGCACTTTGGATTGCAAATGGCAATACGATTACAGACGATCAGATAGGACGGGCCATGTATGCTCACGATCACGGACTCGGTTTCGCTTCAGGTCCTGGGGCAAGCATGAGCATCTCTGACGCTATTGGCAGCTTGGCAGATCACGATACCCGAAGGGGTATCCGGAACGCCTTGGCAGCTCGGTCTTTCGAAAACGGTGCATATGCTGCGGCACGTCACCTTTCCGACCTCGCAAAGGAGCCAGTCAATTGATTGCTCATTTGCCTAATGGCCGCGTTGGAACGCGCCACGAATCATCAAGAGGCATTCTTCCTCGCAATTTTGGACTCCCCCGTTTAACAGATGCGAAGAGCCCCGGTGCCATGAATTTCGATGGCGGACTTGGTCTTTCGGTGGGGAGAAGGGGATCTCTTCCTGTCGTACTCTTTCCCGCTTTTCGAGAGTATGGAACGGCACTGCAGCCAGCAGCGGACGCGATTTATCAACTTCAGCAAGCGTCATTAGAATTTAGAGTAGTTGCCGCAACCGATATGGCCGTATTTAAATCGCTGCGTCCATTTGGCTGGGCTATTGCACATATTCGTGAAGAAGACTCGTGGGTCACTCCTCGGCAAAGCTGGACCCAATATGTCCATGCCGAATTGGCGGAGGTCAAAACAGATTTTGGAGTTTCACTCATTGTTGATCTCTCAGAGCAAGGCGTATCTGAGGCTTCTTGGCTAGAACTTGTCTCGGTATCCAGGATCGCAACGTCAATTCCAAACCCCACCTCAATCAGTGGACTCAGTAGTTACCACCATTCTTGGCGCGGTTGGCTGGGATCCATTGCCGATGGAAAGTCTTCACATACGGTGAACACCGCGGCAGGTGAATGGCATTTCGATATTGAGAAGTCACCGAATAGTTCGATGGTGTTCATAGGCTCTTCTACGATTGAGGATCAAGAACTGGCAAAGGCTGCGACGAATCGAGGTTGGAATGTCGCGACGTTCTCCCCACCGAGTGGGACGCTCCAGCCTCGGGGTATCAGACAAGCTGTTACGGCTCTGTTGGACGGTCTCAGCCTCGACGGAGGTGGCATGGTTGTCTCGCGGACATACCCAAAGCCAGAAGCACTTGCTAGTTGTTCCGCCACGGTATTTAGTTGTAGTCCCTCGATTGGTGATCTGGAGACGGCGGAGCGCCGCGCTCTGGCGTTTTGGTCTAGTCGCGGTTCTGGGGACAAGAATTAGTCATTCGGCGATCCACATACAGGCAGGTCATCCACGAATATTCCAGCGTGACCTGTAAAGCGGACTTTGGTAGCTCTTCGTAATTTGGCATTCTTGGCTATAACCACCTACCCGGATGTAACCACTCGCTTCTTTGTTTACACTCGTGCTCACCACATCGTTTACAGTCACGCTCACGACTTCCTTTACACACGATGTCAACACATCGCTGACAGTAAAACTCAGGTCTTCGTTGACACCGTGCGCGCGGAGGTGGAAGTTCCGGTCAACCCACGGAATCGGTCAGGTAATGGTCCTTTTCGTACTCGATCCCCTTCTGCACCCATGCCGGGTTTGGATTACGGATCCTGGCGCCATGGACCTGCCACAACGGCACCAGCCGCTTGCTCGAGGCGACACGCACAGGCAGTGGGAAGTAAAGGCTTTCCTCCCCATCATGGCTGCCGAATAAGGTATATCCAGTGGCCGTGGCCACCAACTGGTAGGTGCCCACCAGATAGGTGGGAACCTTGAAGATCCGGCCGCGGTAATAGATCTGCGGGTTGGTCCGCCGAATCTCCACAACATCCTCGGGCTGGTCCCGCAGCATGACGCTGAGGGCGGGAAGGACGTCCTGGGAAGGCTGCAAGGCCAAGTCTTCACCGCCAGCTGGTCCAGCCGGCGATTCAGCGGCGTTCTGGGCCAGTTTCCGGTCCCCGTAAGCGGTCGCGGCGGCTTGCAACTCGGCGATATCGATCGGGGTTCCGTCCGAGCCGCGGTGTTCCCCGGCCTCCCACGCCTGACCGGGAGTGAGGTAGGTGTTGTCGACTTTCAACGCCTGATGGCGGCGCCGGTAATTGTAGTGCTCCCTGTACTGAACTAAGAGCTTGGAGAGCTGTTCCAGATTCCGCGGGGCATGGGCATCAAGGAACCTGACGAGAGTTTGATGGCTGCGCTCGTTCTTCCCCTGAGTTTGCGGATGCCTCACCCGCCCGGTGATCCCGTGGCATCCCTGCTCCGCCAGGAAGGTGTCGGTCGCGCCAATGACACCGCGACGGGCCTGGTTAAAAGCCACCCCGTTGTCGCTTTTCTGTGCCCGGTCTGATTATGTGGCCCGACCTGCTGGTGAAGCCGTGTTTGCGCTGATTTCTGGGTTTCGGTCGGTGTTCCATGGCACATAACGGTTGTCTGGGGTGATGGTGGTTGCTTCATTTCTTTGATGAGAA
>NZ_QJVD01000013.1 GCF_003219815.1 Arthrobacter livingstonensis | reverse complement strand
CAACCGCCGCTCCCCGGGACTACAGCTGGAGGGTGACCGGGCGCGGGATGCCGTTGACCAGTTCCGAAGGCCAGCGGATGCCAACATTAAGTGGTCGGACGCCGTCGGTGCCCAGCAGGACCGCGGGCGGCCCTCGGCCTCCCTGACGTCGGCTACGGAAACTCCAGTTCCGTACCCATGGGAGGCTCCGCCCAGCCAATTAGCTCCCGACAGGTTCGAACACCGAGGGCGGAGCCGGCCTTTCCGCAATAAAAGAGGTCTCCAAGGCGGACCGCGGCCGTTGGCCGGGCCCCATGACTGCGGAAGAACTGCTGCGAGCTCGCGAACAGTAGGAGCCCTCGGGATTAACGGGGGAAAGCGACCGGGCAATGCCGGCCCGCAGCCCGTGACGGTCGAGCCCGCAGGGCTCGACCATCACAGCGCTACAGGAGTGTTTCGCATTTAGTCATCGGATCTCCCAGGAGCATTTCGGATTTACCCCTTGGACCTGCCGGAGCGATCGGCGATAGTCCCCCGAATCCCGAATCTGCAGGAGCGTCGCAAAAAAGTGCCCCGAAACTGCAGGAGCGTCGGTAGTGGTGGCTACTCCCCTGCGACGAGGGTTTCCGTTCCGCGGACCTTGGCGGCGCCCACCTCGATCATGGGATTGAGGACGGCGGCCACGGCTTCCATGGAATCGTCCAGTTCCAGCAGCACCGGATACTGGTGGGTGATCAACGCCAGGAGGTCGTACACGGCACGGACCGCTTCCTCATGCGGCAGCTTCGGCTCGACGCCCAGGAACACCTCCGACGCAGGCGCAGCCGCCGCGGGCTCCTCCGGGGTCACGTGCCCCTGCGAGTAGCTGACGGCAAACGCCTCGATGCGGCCCTTCCTGCTGGGCTGCACATCCGCCCCAAAGGCGCTGGACGGTTCTGCCCTCAGCACCAGGGCACCATGCGCTCCCGTGAGGTCGTCAAGGAACATCCGCTGCACGGCACCGGGAGACAGCGGACCGGTGGGGTCCCACCGGTTCACCGACTCGTAGTACCGTCCGACGACGTCGGTCAGTTCAACGGAGCCGGTGGCCAGGTCCTGCACGCGTGCGGTGGCTTCCGCCTCGGTGCCCTCGCCGAACACGGGCAGCTTCAGTGCGCCCGGTCCCACCTCAACCACACGGTTGCGCTGCAGCACCGAAAGGCCCATGGCGGCGGCAAAATCGGCGCCAGAGGTGCCCGGGGCAACCTTGGTGCGCAACGCCGTCGTGCCGACCAGACCGGCAGCCAGCGCGCCGTCAGCTTCACGGCGCAACATGGTCGCCAAGGTGGCGCCCACACCGGCGAGGCGGTGGTCCCGGGCAACCTCCACGTACGCCCACAGCCGGCCAGGGTGCAGCGCGGTGGAATACACCACGCCGGCCGCGACGGGGATGCCCTGGTCCTCGGCCACGATGGTGCGCCGCCACGGATTGGCCTCGGACTCCGGGGCCAATGCGGCGCGGAACGCCCCGGCCGCACTGGATTCGGCGTCGCCCCAGATTTCCCGCAGGGTGAGGTCGTCGCCGTCGCGCCACGGCCTGTATGTCAGTTCAGCCATGCCCTAGGCACCCAGGAGGCGCACGGCCAGGTACGCCTGCACCTTGTCCAGGGAGACGCGCTCCTGGCTCATGGTGTCGCGTTCGCGGATGGTCACGGCGTTGTCCTCGAGCGTTTCAAAATCCACCGTGATGCAGAACGGAGTGCCGATCTCGTCCTGGCGGCGGTAGCGGCGGCCGATGGCACCGGCGTCGTCGAAGTCGATGTTCCAGTGCTTGCGCAGCTGGTTGGCGAGCTCCTTGGCCTTCGGGGACAGGTCCTCGTTCCTCGAAAGCGGGAGCACGGCGGCCTTGACCGGGGCCAGGCGGGGGTCCAGCTTCAGGACGGTGCGCTTGTCGACGCCGCCCTTGGCGTTGGGGGCCTCGTCCTCGGTGAAAGCGTCAACCAGGAACGCCATCATGGAACGGGTCAGGCCGAAGGAAGGCTCAATAACGTAAGGGGTGAAGCGTTCACCGGTGGCCTGGTTGAAGTAGCTCAGGTCCGTGCCCGAGCCCTTGGTGTGGGAGGAGAGGTCATAGTCGGTGCGGTTGGCAACGCCCATGAGCTCGCCCCATTCGGAGCCTTGAAAGCCGAACTTGTACTCAAAGTCGATGGTGCCGGCGGAGTAGTGGGCACGCTCGTCCTCGGGGACGTCGAACTGACGCATGTTCTCCGGGTTGATGCCAAGGTCCAGGAACCAGGCCCAGCACAGGTCCACCCATTCCTTGAACCACTTTTCGGCTTCCTCGCCGGGCACAAAGAACTCAATTTCCATCTGCTCGAATTCGCGCGTGCGGAAGATGAAGTTTCCGGGGGTGATCTCGTTGCGGAACGCCTTGCCGATCTGGCCGATGCCGAACGGGGGCTTCTTGCGGGAGGTGGTGAGGACGTTGTTGAAGTTCACAAAGATGCCCTGCGCGGTTTCGGGGCGCATGTAGGCCATGCCGGCCTCACTGTCGACCGGGCCCAGGAACGTCTTCATCAGGCCGGAGAACAGCTGCGGCTCGGTCCATTGGCCCTTGGTGCCACAGTCGGGGCACACGATGTCTTCCATCCCGTTTTCCGGCTGGCGGTTCTTCTTCGCCACGAACGCCTCGATGAGGTGGTCCTGGCGGTGGCGCTTGTGGCACTGGGTACACTCGACCAGCGGGTCGGTGAATGTGGCGACATGGCCGGAGGCGGCCCACACGGCCTTGGGCAGGATGATGGAGGAATCCAGGCCCACCATGTCCTCGCGGCCGCGCACAAAGGACTGCCACCATTCGCGCTTGATGTTTTCCTTCAGCTCCACGCCAAGGGGGCCGTAATCCCAAGCCGACCGCGAGCCGCCGTAGATCTCACCGGCCTGGAACACAAAGCCGCGACGTTTCGCGAGGGAAATGACCTGGTCAAGCTTGGATTGGGGCGCCACTGATTACTCCTAGTAATTACGAGGCCGCTGGGTGCGGTCCGTCCGGGGACCAGCCTACCGTCAGGCGGCGCGGGGATGGAATTGCCGACCGGCCCGCGGCCGGTCCGGGCCAGTGGCATACCCCGGACGGCTACGGGACCGATTTACCGCTGCCAGGCTCCACAAACCCCAACTCATAGGCGGCAATCACGGCCTGGACACGGTCCCGCAGCCCGAGCTTGGCCAGCAGCCGGCTCACGTGTGTCTTGACCGTGCCTTCAGAGACGTACAGCCGGCCGGCAATCTCGGCGTTGCTGAGCCCCCGGGCGATCTCGGCCAGGACCTCCCGCTCCCGTTCGGTGAGCCTGCCCAGCTCTTCCCCCGGGCCGGACGGCTGGGGCGCCCGGCGGACGTACTGTTCCACGAGTCGGCGGGTCACTCCCGGCGCCAGCAGCATGTCGCCGCCAACCACCGTGCGGATGCCGGCGATGATGTGTTCGGGCGTCACGTCCTTGAGCAGGAAGCCGCTGGCCCCGGCCCTCAGGGAATCGTACACATAGTGCTCGACGTCGAAGGTCGTCAGCATGATGATCCGGGTGGCGCCGCTGGCAGCCAGGACTCCGGCGACAGCCTCGATGCCGCCGGTCCCTGGCATGCGGATGTCCAGGAGCATGACGTCCGGGGCCGCCGTGCGGGCCAGGTCGACGGCGCCCGCCCCGTCCCCGCCTTCCCCGGCCACGAACATGTCCGCCTGCGATTCGACGATCATCCGGAGCCCCGTGCGGATGAGCGGCTGGTCGTCGACGATGACGACGCCGATCATGCCGGCACCCGCGCCACCGGCAGCCGCACGCTGAGCAGGAAGCCGCCGTGGGGCGCGGGCCCGGCATGCAGTTCGCCCCCGGCCAGCCTCACCCGCTCCTCCAGGCCGTGCAGGCCCCGCCGCGACCCGGCGGGGTGGAGCACGCTGTCCGCCACGCCGTTCTCAACCTCTACGGCCAGGAACTCCCCCTCGCCCTCGAGCGCAATCCTGACGGTGGCCCCGGACCTGCCGGCGTGGCGGATGACGTTGGTGAGCCCTTCCTGCACCACGCGGTAGGCGGTCAGCTGGAGTCCCGGCGGCAGGCCTTCCGTCCCCGCCCCGGCCCGCAATACCACGGGCAGCCCGATCCGGCGCATCCGCTCGCACAGGGCGCCGACGTCGGCCAGCGTCGGCTGGGGCGTCTCGGGGGTGCCGTCCGGGCCGGGCCTCCCGCCGCTGTTGCTGCTGCCGCCGCTGCTGCCAAGCAAGGGAAGGAGCGTGCGAAGTTCACCCAGCGACGAGCGGCCGAGCTCCTCAATCTGCCGCAGGGCCTTTTGCGCGGCCCGGGGATCGGACTGCGATGCGAGCCGTGCCCCGCCGGCCTGCATCACGATTACGGTGATGGTGTGGGAGATGATGTCGTGGAGCTCGCGGGCGATCCGTTGCCGTTCCTGTGCCACCGCACGTTCCTGGGCCACCGCCCGTTCCAGCTCCGCCCGGATGCTGCGTTCGAGATATTCCGTCCGGCTCCGCGCCAGCAGGCCGGTAACGAAAGCCCCCACCAGCACCATCGAGTTGAACATCAGCCCGCCGGGGTCCCCGAGCTCGGGGTATTCAAGGGCGAGGGCCGCCATCGCCGCAACGCTCACACCGAGTCCCATCAACGCCCGGGCCCGGGGCAGGTGGCGGGCACATGAATACAGCGCGACGACCCAGACGACGAACTCGTTCCAGTAGGTCACGCTGGTCGGCGCAACCAGCGGCGGCAACAGGACCGCGAGAAGCACCACGGCCAGTGCCACCAGCGGGCGGTGCCTTCGAAGGAGGAGCCCCAGGCAGGAAACCGCGCCGGGAATAAGGGATGTGGCCACGGGGGCGCTGCCGACGGGTCCGGACAGGGCCCCCGTGACGGCGTCGAACATGCCCAGGACCAGCAGGACCAGCGGCGGGGCACCGTCGAAAATCACATCCTGCCAATGCGCCTTCCACCAGCGCCGCGCTACGCCGAACATGCCACAACGTTAGCGCAGAACCACGCCATCGGCGTCTGTCCCAAGACGTATATCCATGGTGGCTTGCGGCAGGGGAAGTGTGGCCGCCAGCCAGACGCGGGGCACGGGTCCGCGACACTAGCCTGAAGCTGTTTTCACGGACGCCGGCCGGCGTCCGGAAACCATCCAACAAGGAGGAATCATGCAGTGGACACGAACTGACACGGTGCGTCGCTGGATCGTCGTGTGCGGGCTCATCGCGGGACCGCTGCTGCTTGTGCTCTCGGTCAGCATCAACCTGACCGCGCCCACTGACTCGCTGCGCGCAGACTTTGACTCAATGACGGCTCATCCCGGGCTGGTGGTGTTGGAGGCCCTGCTTGAAACGATCGGATTCATGGTGGTCCTCGCGGCGATGGCGGGCGCCACCGTCGCGCTGCGCGGCCGCGGCAGCGCGCTGGGCACCTGGGGCGCCGTACTGGCAATGCTGGGCATCGTCGGGTTCAGCTTCTCCAATGCAAATGGCTTCACCCTTGCTGAACTGGCGCAGCTGCCCGACCACGACGCCGGATTCGCCACGGCAGACGCCCTCATGACCAGCAGCACGGCCGGCACCGTCGGCACGGTGGGGATGCTTCTGGAAATAGCGGGCCAACTGGGAATTCTTCTGGTCATTGCAGGCCTAATCCGTGCGCGCCTGGTTCCCGTCTGGCTGCTTCTGCCGGTGGTAGCGGGCATCGCCATCAATTTTGTGGTTGGCACCATGCTGGGGACTCTCATCGCGGACCTGCTTCTGCTGGCCACGGGCACATGGATCGCCATTTGCCTCGGGCGCTGCAGCCGCGGGGCCTGGCTCGGGATGCACTCAGCGTCCCCGGTACCGCATTCGACGGTGACGGCATAGCGTGGCGGAATGGTTCCCGCATGCGCTGGACCGGGCGCCGATTTGGCGCATGGTGGCTTATGCGCCGGACCTGGACAAGAGGTTGTGCGCATGATGCACGACGCCGAACCCCGGGTTGCGCTGGCTGGTCCTCCGTGAGTGCCACCAGGGCCGCACAGTCAGGACAGCACAAGGCAGGTCGGGCTGCCGAACTCCAGGGTTTGCAGGGGTTCGGCAAGCGGCAGTCCGTCCTGGTCCAGATCAAACACCGTGACACTGTTGGAGCGCTGGTTCGCCACGTACATCCTGTTGCGGCCCACCGCAAAGTGGCGCGGCCAGTCGCCGGCGCATGAAACCTGGCGCAGGAACGTGGGCGGCGCCGGCGTCGCACCAACAAGGCCGCCCACATCCAGCACCACGAGCGTGTTGGGCCCGCGGACGGCACCGTAAAGCTTGGTGCCGTCACCGGACAGCTGGATGTGGGACGGGGCAAAGTCCCTGGCTGCGTCAATTTCCCCGGCAGCGGCGGCCAGCGGCACCTTGAACAACCACCGCCAAACATGTCCGGCACCCTCGACTGGGTCCGCTTCAGAACGGATCAGGACGTGCACGCACCCGTCAAGTTCCCCGGCCACCAGCAGGAACCCGCCCTTGAGGGCCACATGGCGGGGCCCGGTGCCGGGCGGAAGTTCCGCCGAGGCCAGGCGGACGCGGGATTCCGCCGAATACTCATCCACCCGGTCGGCCCCGAGGTCTGAGACAAGCACGGTCCCCCACGCCGTGGCCGTCACCTGGTGTGCGTGCGACTCGTCCTGCCTCCCCGCCACGGGCCCACTGCCCGGGTGGGACAACAGCACGGGAGGGACCGCCGTCGTGCTTCCCAAGAGGCTGTCCAGGGGTGTCACGGACGCCGTGCCCGAGGAGTAGTTGGCCGCCCAGACGTCGCCGCCCAGGAGCATGAGGTGCGCGGGGTCGGCGCCGCCGGACGGCAACCGGCCCGCAAGTTCCAAGGTCCCTGCGTCCAGCGCCGCAATCCGGCCGTCGGGCAGCTCCTCGACGGCGAGCAGGGCACCGCCGCCAAGAGCCATGAACGAGGGATTGACCACCCCCGTGCTGAGCGCCAGCTGCTCCCCGACTGTGCCGTCGTCGGACAGCGCAAAGCGCACCACGCCCGGCCCGGCGCCGTAGGGGGACTCGGTGTAGCCGCTGACAAGCAATTGACCGGTGGAATTCATGGGCACCTCTCCTGGGAAACTTTGGCTGTGATGCTCCACGCTATCGCCCGCCGGTGTGGGCCGTGCCAAAAATACGGCAGAATTGACCCATGAGTTCACCCGAGATCAATGACATCCCCATCCGCGACGACATGATCCGTCTGGGGCAGCTGCTCAAGCTGGCCAACCTGGTGGAGGACGGCGTGGAAGCGGCCGATCTCATCAAGAACGGCATGGTGCAGGTCAACGGCGAGATCGACGAGCGCCGCGGCCGCCAGCTGCACGACGGCGACACCGTCACGGTCGGCGGCGCAACGGTGCGGATCAGCACGCAAAAATAGCGGTAGCTCAGGGCTTCAGGACCTTCAGGGTCAGGAATTCACCCACATGGGCCATCTCCTGGGCGTTGATGCCGTGCAAGATGCCGGTGTAGAGGACCTTGGTGAGCTTGGTGTGGGCGCGCAGCCAGGTGTTGGTGTACTCCACTGCGGCGGCAGGAACCACGGGATCGGCTTGGTCGCGGCCCCAGAAAATCTCGGGCTTCGCAGCGGCCGTGGCGGCGTCGTCAAACCAGGGGTCGCCGTCGGCTTCCACCACAAAACCTGAAAGTCCGACGACGGCTGCATAGTCCGCGGGCCGGTGCCGCAGGAGCGTGGTCGCCATGCACATGCCCTGCGAAAAACCGAACAGGGTCACCGAAGTGTGGCCGCCACGGACGGTGTCCAGCCACGCCTCGACCTCCGCGGCCGCCTCCGTGACTGAGTCCGGCGTGTAGGAGAGGTCATTGCGCAACGGGAACCAGGCACGGCCGGGGCCCGCCTGCAGCGGCGCACGGATGGAAGCGACGGTAAATTCGGCGGGTAGCTGGGCGGCAAGGCCGAAAAGATCTGCTTCGTCGGCACCGTAGCCGTGGAACATGACCAGCAGGGGCGTGCCGGCCCGCTCGCTCTCGGGGCGGGACCACAGGACAACGGGGGATTCACTCATGCGCCCCATCTTTTCACGGCCCGGCGGTGGCGGGCGAACCGGCGGCCGGGACCTTTTGCGGGGGCCGGCGGCGCGGGCCCCGGGACGGGCCCCGGGACGGGCCCCGGTGGCGCAAGCGGCCTGTCAAAGTGCAGGATGGAGGGGTGAGCGAATCTACGGCATCCGAAAAAACACAGCAGACCGGCACGCCGGACACACCACGCCACCCGTGGAACCGCTACGTGGCCATGGGCGACTCCTTCACGGAGGGCATCGGCGACCCCGAGTCCAGCAGCCCTGGCGGCTACCGCGGCTGGGCGGACAGGCTCGCCGAGGAACTGAGCCACAGCCGGGACGATTTCAAGTACGCCAATCTGGCCATACGCGGACGCCTCATGCAGCAAATCCTTGAGCAGCAGCTGGAACCGGCCCTTGCCCTGAAGCCGGATTTGATCAGCATTTCCGCCGGCGGCAACGACCTGATCCGGCCTGGTTCCGACCCGGACGCCCTGGCCGAGCGGCTCGATGCCGCCGTGGGCAGGATGGCGGGGGCCGGGGCCACCGTGCTGTTGTTCAATGGCCCGGACATCCGCGACACCCCGGTGCTGGGCATGGTGCGCGGGCGTGTGGCCATTTACAACGAAAACCTGCGCACCATCGCATCCCGTCATGACGCCGTCGTCGCCGACATGTGGTCAATGCGCCAGCTGAAGGACCCCCAGATGTGGGCCGGGGACCGGCTGCACTTTTCCCCGCTTGGCCACCACAGCATCGCCATCATGGCCCTGAACGCGTTGAACGTCCCGCATGACCTGCTCCCCCGGCTGCCCAAACCGCTTCCGCCGCAGAAATGGCAGGCCGCCCGCGCCGAGGACCTGGTGTGGGCGCGCGAGTTCCTGTTCCCCTGGGTGCTGCGCCGGTTGCGCCACCAATCCTCCGGCGACGGCATCTCCGCCAAGCGTCCCACCCCCGGTCCCGTCTTCGGCCCGGGGTTCGGCTCCGGCCTGCCGGGGGCGGCCTCCGGGCCGGTGATTTAGGCGCTGCCGCCCGCCAAACTTCCGTGGGTGGGCGCCCGCCGGCCAAACTTGCCCGCCAAAAGTGGGAACGACTCCCACGCCGACTGGCTACGCGCGGTGGCGGGCCGCGTGCCCGGCCGGGTGTCCGGCGTCGTCCGTTGCGGCAGGGGTGCCGGCACCAACCATTGCTGCAGGGGCGCCGGCGTCGTCCGTCCTGTCCTCGGCATCCACATGCTCAACCGCCAACGACTGCCCCTGGCCGCGCCGGCGGAACAGCAGCGCCGCCATGACGGCGCCAAAGGCAAAGAACCCGGCACCCCACCAGTATCCGACGCTGTAACCGTGGATCGCGGCCTGTGCGGCGGTCTCGGCCGTGGGCGGCAGGTGCGTGGCCAGGTAACCGGCGGCGGCGGTGGTGGCAATCGTGTTCAACAGCGCCGTGCCGATGGACCCGCCCACCTGCTGGCTCATGTTGACCAGCGCCGAGGCGACGCCGGCAAACTCGCGGTCAACCCCGTAGGTGGCCGTCTGGATGGCGGCCGGCATGACCGTGCCGATGCCGAAACCGATGATCATCAGCGGCGGCAGCAGGTCCCCGGCATACGTGCTGCCCAGGTTCAGGTGGGTCAGGTACGCCATGCCGGCGGCGGACACCGCCATGCCCAACGGGACCATGACCTTGGGTCCGAACCTGGGGAGCGCCAAGTTCGTGGACAGCTGCGCGGCCAGCACGAGCATGCCGATCATCGGCAGGAAGCCGATGCCAGCCTGAATCGGCGAGTAGTGCAGCGAAGCCTGGACGTAGTAGGTGACGAACAAAAAGATGCCGAACATGCCGATACCGGAGATCAGCACCGAGATGTATGCGGCGCCGCGGTTGCGGTCAAGGACAATGTGCAGGGGCAGGATGGGGTGCACGGCCCGGCGCTGCCACAGCACGAACGCGACCATCAGCACCCCGGCCCCCACGAGCATGCCCCACGTCGCGGGCGAACCCCAGCCGTCGGTTTCGGCGTTGGAGAAGCCGTAGACAAGGCCGAACAGTGCTGCTGAGACCAGGACCGTGCCGGGCAGGTCGAGCTTGGGGCGGGGGCCCTCCACATGCGAGTGGCTGACAAAGATGCTCGCGCCAATCACGGCAAACACGGCAATGAAAACGTTGATGTACAGGTTCCAGCGCCAGGTGAAGTCTTCGGTCAGGAACCCGCCCAGCAGCAGCCCGACGGCGCCGCCGGCACCGGCAATGGCACCGAACACGCCAAACGCGCGGGCCCGCTCCTTGGGGATGGTGAACGTGGTGGTCAGCACGGCCAGCGCCGTCGGGGCCAGCAGTGCGCCAAACGCCCCCTGCACGGCGCGGGCAAAGACGAGCATGCCGAAACTTCCGGCCGCACCGCCGAGCGCGGATGCGCCGGCGAAGCCGATCAGGCCGATGATGAACGTTCGTTTGCGGCCCATCAGGTCCGAAAGCCTGCCGCCAAAGAGCAGCAGGCTGCCGAAGGCCAGCGAGTACGCTGTGATGATCCACTGCCGCTCACCATTGGTGAAGCCGAGGTCGTGCTGGGCCGAGGGAAGGGCAATGTTCACGACAGTCGTGTCCAGCACGACCATGAGCTGGGCGAGGGCGACTGTGGTCAACGTCCACCAGCGGCGTGAAGACACGGCCGGGGCACTGCCCGCACCCGGTGACGGCGTCAGGGTTTGGGACATGGGAGTCATGCTAATGGAAACTATTGTGTATCCGGTCCGAACAGTCTCCGAATTGCCCCTGAATTTGCGCCCGGGCGAAACCTGGTCCCCGACCGCCGGGGCTCCGGCGCAGGAGCCTGACGGGGCCGGCCGTGCCCTGCCACCGGGCGATTCGCTGGGCAAGCGGACTAGAATGGTGGAAGCGCGAAGAATCCGCGCCGTGTGTTCGTGAAGAGGTGCGTTGTGCTTGGAATTCTCGACCCATTGGCGGCCGGAGACGCGGCTGCGTCATCGTCCAGTTTCGCGTCCCTCCAGCCGTGGATTGTGCTGGTGATCGTTGGCGTGGTGCTGGTGGCGAGCTTTAGCAGGGCCGCGAACCGGCGCAAGCGTGCGCGCAATGCCTCGCCGTACGCCACCACGCCGCACCCGGTGCAGCCCGGCCGGCCCTCCCAGTCCGGATACAGCCAGCCGGCGGTTGTCCGCCAGCCCGCGGGTGTTCCCTACGTTGGCACGCTGCTTAACGGTGTGCCCATGAAGAGCTACGACGCCGTCCAGGGCCACCAAACCGCAGGTTTCGCCAACGAGCGGATGAGGGCCGAGGCCGAACTCAAGCGTCAGCTTGACGCCCTCGACGCCGCCCGCCGAGCCGGCCAGGTCACGGCGGAGCAATACGCCGTCCACCGCGAAGCGATCTTCAAAAGCTTTTAGCGGGCGGACAGGGTCTCGCACCCAAGTACCGGCCCGGCGACAAAGCCGGCGTTCCCGCCAATCAAAAGACAGTACCTGCGGGTGCGGCACCGCCTTGCGGATTCAAAAGACAGTACCTGCGGGTGCGGCACCGCTTTACCCGCTGGTGCTGTCTTTTCAATCGACCGTGCAGGCAACAACCCGCAGGTGCTGTCTTTTCACACGGGGCTGCGTCCGCGCGCGACGGAACCGCAATCTTCAAGAACTTCCGGGCCGTGCCGGGCTCAATTTTTTGGGGGCTGGCGGCGTGCGTTCAACCGCTTCTCCAAGTACGCGGCGCCAGAGCGCCGAGTACTTGGAGCCTCTGCGGATGCTCTTGGGCGTCGCCGCGGACACACCGACGGAGTCGTGTGTGGCGCGGTGCGGATGGGCCCACGCGCCCGAGGGCCCCGACGCGGGGGGCCACTGACGCGAGGGACCCGCTGCGAGCTTGCGAGCAGTGGGAGCGTCAGGGGATTGCGAGCGTTGGGAGGGCGTGGGGACCAGCCCCCAAAAATTGAGCTCTTCGGCCTATTCCGTAAAGAACGACTCCCGCAGCAGCTCGCCGACGGTGTCAACTTCGGTCAGGAAACCGTCATGCCCGATCCCTGAGTCGATGCGGTGCACCACGACGTGGCCGGGCAGGGCGGCGGCCAGTTCCTCGGACTGCGCCGGAAAGTACAGGCGGTCGCTGTTGACGGCGGCGACCAGGAATTCCACGTCCGCGGCGCGCGCCAGGGACTCCACCAGGGAACCCCGGCCCCGGGTGACGTCGTGGCTCATCAGCGCCTCGGTGATGGCGACGTAGCTGTTGGCGTCGAAGCGGGTGACCAGCTTGCGTGCCTGGTGGTCCAGGTAGCTTTCCACCTGGTACCGACCCGCAACGGATCCGCCGGGGACCGGACGCAGCCGGGCATGTCCCAACGGGTCCTCGCCGGGCTGGACGGACCGGCCAAACCGGGCCCCCATCTCCGCCTCCGACCTGTAGGTGATGTGGGCAATCCGCCGGGCCAGCCCGAGGCCCAGGGTGGGGGCGGCGCCGTCGTAATAGTCCCCGCCGGCAAAGTTGGGGTCCTGGCGGATGGCCAGCACCTGCGCCTGCGCAAAGGCAATCTGCTCGGCGGTGCTGGCCGCACACGCCGCCACCACGGCACACCGCTGCACCCGTTCCGGGAAGGTCACGGCCCATTCAAGGGCTCGGGCGCCGCCCATGGAGCCCCCAATGACCGCGTGCCAGGAGGTGATGCCGAGCTTGTCCGCCAGGCGCGCCTCCGCCTGGACGGAGTCCCGGATGGTGACAAACGGGAAGCGTGAGCCGTAGGGCGCGCCGTCGGCGGCAATGCTGGAGGGCCCGGTGGTTCCGTAGCAGCCGCCGAGCATGTTCGCGGCCACCACAAAGTACCTGTTGGTGTCGATGACTTCACCGGGCCCCACCAGGCCTTCCCACCAACCATCCTCTTCGGAGTCTCCGCGGCTGACGTGTGTGCTTCCGGTCAATGCGTGCTGGATCAGGACGCCGTTGCTGCCTTCGGGGTTCAGCGTGCCCCAGCATTCATAGGCCATCGTGACGTCGGGTAGCCCGCCCCCTGCCTCCAGCGGCAGCTTCCCGATTTCCACGCTCCGCAGGACGCCGCCGCCCTGCCCGACGGCGGCCGACCAGGGGCCGCCGTCGGGAACGGGCGTACCCGGTTCGACGTCAGGGCTGAACACGCCCTCCTCCACTGCCGTCCGCTCCACGGAACTCACGCTGATTTTGCTGCCCGGAACCCGGCCTCAAGATCGGCGATGATGTCCTCGACGCCTTCCAGTCCCACGGACAGGCGCACCAGTCCCGGGCGGACGCCGGCGGCGAGCCGCTGCTCCTCGCTCAGCTGGGCGTGCGTGGTGGAGGCCGGATGGATCACCAGCGAACGGACGTCGCCCAGGTTGGCCACGTGCGAGTGGAGTTCCAGGCCGTCGACAAAGCGCTGGCCGGCCTCAAGCCCGCCCTTGATGTCGAAGGAGACGATGGCGCCGGTGCCTTTGGGTCCATACTTGCGGCCGCGCTCAAACCAGGGGCTGGAGGGGATGCCCGCGTACGCGACGGCCTCGACGTTTTCGTTGGCCTCGAGCCACTGCGCGACGGCGACGGCGTTGCTGACGTGGCGCTCCACGCGCAGGCTCAGTGTTTCGATGCCCTGGGCGATGAGAAACGCGTTGAACGGGGAAATGGCGGAGCCGAGGTCGCGCAGCAGCTGCACCCGGGCCTTGAGGATGTAGGCGAGGTTGGCCCCGAGCGCACTGCCCACGCCAAGATCGCGGGCGTAGACCAGGCCGTTGTAGCTCTCATCCGGGGTGTTGAATCCGGGGAACTTTTCCGGGCTGGCAGCGAAATCGAACTTGCCGCCGTCGACAATCACGCCGCCGATGGCGGTGCCGTGGCCGCCCAGGTACTTGGTGGCGGAGTGGATCACAATGTCCGCGCCCCATTCCAGCGGGCGGATCAAGTACGGTGTGGCCAGCGTGTTGTCAACGATCAGCGGAACACCTGCCTCGTGGGCGATGGAGCTGATGTTTTCCAGGTCCAGCACGTCCTGGCGCGGGTTGGACACCGTCTCGCCAAAGAAGGCCTTCGTGTTCGGGCGGACGGAGGAGCGCCATTCGTCCAGGTTGTCCGGATCGGACACGAAGGTGACCTCGATGCCGAGCTTCTTTAGCGTATGCGCCAGCAGGTTGAACGTGCCGCCGTAGACGCTGGGGCTGGAGACAATGTGGTCGCCGGCCTGGGCCAGGTTCAGGATGGCGAAGGTGGTGGCGGCCTGTCCGGAGGAGAGCAGCAATGCCCCAACCCCGCCCTCCAGGCTGGCGACGCGCTGTTCGACGGCGTCGGAGGTGGGGTTGCCAATGCGGGTGTAGATGGGTTCCAGCTCGGAAAGCGCAAACCGTGCGGCGGCGCTTTCGGTCGAAGGGAACACGAACGACGTCGTCTGGTAGATCGGCAGTGCCCGGGCGCCGGTGGTGGCGTCCGGCTCCTGGCCGACGTGGATCTGACGGGTTTCAAATGACCAGGCGTTGCTCACTGTGAGCTCCTTACACACTAGAGGCCGTACAATTTCGGCCCACCTTCGTCCGTTGGACGGCAGGTGGGCCGGAATTGAAAGTTGCGGCCCGCGCTTGCGTTGAGGCCGGTTGGCCCAACGCCAGGTCTTCACCCGGGGCACCCCACCGCGGAGAGGAGGGTTGCCGGCCAGCGAGCCGGGGCTTGTCGCTGGCACTCATGACCTGCTACCAGTGTGCGAGAGTGCCCCCGGGCGCCGCAACATTGTGACGGCTTTGTGACCGGAGCCGAACATGTGCTGGACAAAAGGCGTATGTGGTGGTCTGCGCTGAATTAATGGCGGGCCTGATTAATGGCGGGCATGAGTGGACAGTAGTGGCTTCCTTGAGTGCTGAAGGCAGCCACTACCGTCCAGTCACGGCGTCAGGGCTTCAGTCCCGCGCGGCGCAGGGCCTCGGCCATGGCAGTGTTGGCCGGCGCCGGAGGCTGCGCTTGCCTGGAGCCCTTGACAGGCTCAACCGCCGGCCGGGTCCGCCGGGACCTCTCATCCCCACCGCGCGGCGAGGAGCGCGCCGGCGTCCGGGAGCCGGCGCCGGAGGGCCCACCCCGCTCCACCGGCGCCCCCGCTTCATCGTCCAGCCGAAGGGTGAGCGAAATGCGTTTTCTTTCCGGCTCCACCTCGAGCACCTTGACGCGGACCACCTGGCCGGACTTGACCACGGCGTGCGGATCGGAGACAAAGCTGTTGCTCATGGCGGAGACGTGGACCAGGCCGTCCTGGTGCACGCCGATGTCCACGAAGGCGCCAAACGCGGCCACATTCGAGACGGTGCCTTCCAGGATCATGCCGGGACGGAGGTCGGTGATCTTCTCGACCCCGTCGGCGAACGTGGCCGTTTCAAAGCGGGGGCGGGGGTCGCGGCCGGGCTTTTGCAGCTCGGCCACAATGTCCTTCACGGTGGGCAGGCCAAAGGAGCCGTCCGTGAAGTCCGCGGGGTTGACGGCCGCCACGGCGGGAACGCCGCCGGAGATTCCGGCGCTTCCGGCCCCCACGGCGGCCATGATCTTCCGGGCCACCCCGTACGCCTCGGGGTGCACGCTGGAGGCGTCGAGCGGCTCCGCTCCCCCGGTGATGCGCAGGAAGCCGGCACACTGCTCGTACGCCTTCGGGCCCAGGCGCGCCACCTTGAGCAGCTCGCGGCGCTTGTTGAACGGGCCGTTTTCGTTGCGGTGGGCCACAATGTTCTCGCTCAGCAGCGGCCCGACGCCGGCCACCCTCGCCAGCAGTGCCGGCGAGGCCGTGTTCAGGTCCACGCCCACGGCGTTCACGCAGTCCTCGACGACGGCGTCCAGGGAGCGTTCCAGCTTCGCCGGGGTGAGGTCGTGCTGATACTGCCCGACGCCTATCGACTTGGGATCGATCTTCACCAGTTCCGCGAGGGGGTCCTGGAGGCGGCGGGCGATGGAGACGGCGCCCCGCAGGGACACGTCCATGCCCGGCAGTTCGGCGCCCGCCAGTGCCGAGGCGGAATAGACGGAGGCCCCCGCCTCGGAGACCACCACCTTGGCCACCTTCCGCTCCGGCGCGGAACGTTGCAGTTCGGCCAGCAGTTCCGCGGCCAGCTTGTCGGTTTCGCGGCTGGCCGTGCCGTTGCCGATCGCCACGAGTTCCACGTTGTGCCGCAGCGACAATTCAACCAGGGTGGCCAGGGCCTCTTTCCAGCGCCTGGCCGGGGCGTGCGGGTAGATGGTGTCGGTGGCCGTGACCTTGCCGGTGCCGTCCACCACGGCCACCTTGGTGCCTGTTCGCAGCCCCGGGTCCAGGCCCAGCGTGGACCGGTTGCCGGCGGGGGCGGCCAGCAGCACGTCGCGCAGGTTGGCGGCAAAAACCCGCACGGATTCCTCCTCAGCCGCCTGAAACAGCCGGACCCGCAGGTCCACGGACAGGCGGGTCAGGATGCGGGTTCGCCAGGCCAGCCGTGCTCCCGTCATCAGCCAGGTGTCGGCGGCGCGGCCCGACTCGGAGATGCCCAGGGAGTGCGCCACGGCATTTTCATAGGCTTCGCGGGCCCGTGCCTGGGCGTCGGCGTCGCGGGTGTCCCCCTCCGAAAGGTCCAGGCCCAGCACGCCTTCCTTTTCGCCGCGCAGCAGGGCCAGCACGCGGTGGCTGGGCAGGGTGTGCGGCGGCTGGGCAAAGTCAAAGTAGTCCTTGAACTTCTCGCCCTCGGAGGCCTTGCCGGTTTTCACCGAAGAGCGCAGCCGCCCGGTCTTCCACAGCCGCTCGCGCAGCCCGCCCACCAGTCCGGCGTCCTGGCCGGCCCGCTCGATCAGGATGGCGCGGGCCCCGGCCAGGGCATCGTCGGCCGTGGCGATGGCATGTTCGCCGTTGAGGTAGTCATCCGCGGCCACGGCGGGCGCCAGCGAGGGGTTCTTCAACAGCGAGTCCAGCAGGGGTTCCAGGCCGGCTTCACGCGCTGCGTCCGCCTTCGTTTTGCGCGTGGACTTGTACGGCAGGTACAGGTCCTCCAGCTCGGACTTGGTGGTGGCGGACTCGACGGCGGCCCGCAGCTGTGCCGTCAGCCTGCCCAGTCCGTGGATGGTCTCCAGCACCGCACGGCGGCGGGCCTCCAACTCGCGGAGGTAGCGAAGCCGTTCCTCCAGGTCGCGCAGCTGGGCGTCATCGAGCGTCCCTGTCATTTCCTTCCTGTACCGGGCAATAAAGGGGACGCTGGCGCCGTCGTCCATCAGGCCAATGGCGGCACGGACCTGGGCCGGGCGCACCCCCAGCTCCGCGGCGATGGCGGCACTGATGCGCGCCTCAACGGCTGCGGCGTCGGGGAGGATGAGCGGAGAGGGTGCAGGATGGGAATCAGTCACGCTTCAATTCTGCCCCACAAGCGGCCGGCGTGGGGGCACTTGAAAGATCGGACATCCCATGTGAGTTAGGCAACACTAAGTCGAGAGGCTGAACACAAAGTGCCAAGATGAACGCATGCGAATGGACCATGTTTCTTACGCCTGTGAATCAGATGGATTGGCTGCCACCACGGAGCGAATCGCGACCGCACTCGGGGTCGATGCAGTGCGCGGCGGGGTGCACCCGCGCTTCGGCACCCGCAATATGATCATTCCCCTCACCGACCACCATTACCTGGAAGTGGTTGAGGTCCTTGACCACCCCGCCTCGGACAAGGCGCCGTTTGGCCAAGCCGTCCGCGCCCGATCGGCGGCCGGCGGCGGCTGGATGGGGTGGTGCGTGGCCGTTGACGACCTCACCCCGTTCGAGGAGCGGCTCGGCCGCAGCGCCGTGCCCGGGAACCGCAAGTTCCCGGACGGCCGCGAACTCGTGTGGCAGCAGATCGGCATCAAGGGCCTCATCGCAGACCCGCAGGTGCCGTACATGCTCAAATGGGAGGGCGATCCGGCCCTGCACCCGTCCCTGGCCCGCCCGTCCTCGGTCCGGCTCGCCTCCCTGACCATCGCCGGCAGTGCCGAGCGCCTCACCGAATGGCTGGGCGAACCGGTCGAACAGCCGCTGGACGATGTCGCCGTGGAGTGGATCGCTCCGCGCGGCACACCCGGCATCATGTCCGTGACCTTTGACACGGCCAACGGCAAGGTCACCATCTAGCATTTCAGGCATTTTCGGCGGCACCCGCAACCGCAGGGTTCCCTGACCTGGGCCCACCAGCGCGGGGGACCCGTTGCGAGCTTGCGAGCAATGGGAGCGCTTGGGGCGGTACGAAGTTGCGGACCCACGACGGCGGCACCCCCTCTGGCGGGCGGGTGCCGTTTGCATTTCCCCTGGGCATACCATGGAACTGTCACGTTCAAGGGAGGCAGCATGAGTCAATCATCCAGTGGGATTCCCCGGAGTTCGCCGACCGTTTCCGGGCCTGCGCGGCCCCTGGGCTCGTACGGCATTGACGCTCCCTGGGTGCCGTGGCTGTGGACCGGGATTGGCGTGGTGTTCCTCGTCATCGGCGTCCTTGACGTCCTTGGCAGCGCCCCGTCGCCGTCCTGGTATATCAACCTGGTGCTCGCCTTTGGCGGCGCCGTCATTTGGTTTGCCGGCAGCGCCATTTACTTCCATGCCTCACTGCGCGGCAAGTTTGTGGTGTGGGCCGAACTGTTGGACGGACTGGCCCTCCAGGGGACCGAAAACGTGCTGGACCTGGGGTGCGGCCACGGCGCCGTCACCATCCTTGCGGCCCAACGTGTCCCGCACGGTACCGTGGCGGGCATCGACTTGTGGCGCAGCATCGACCAGTCAGGCAACAGCGCCGAAGCCACTGCAGCCAATCTGGAGCTCAACGGTGTGGCGGACCGGGTTCACCTGGACACCGGCGACATGACGGCACTCCCCTACCCGGATGAATCATTCGACCTTGTCACGGCCAGCGTCGCCATCCACAACATCCCCTCCAAGGAGGGACGCGCCAAGGCCGTCACGGAAGCGGTGCGAGTCCTGCGGCCCGGCGGCCGGGTGCTCATTGCCGACATCCGCCGCGTGCCGGACTACGCCGCAACCCTGCGCAGCCTCGGCGCTGCCGTCGAGCAGCAAAGAAGCGCGGGGTGGCGCATCTGGTGGACGGGACCGTGGATGGCAACCACCATCCTGCAGGCCACAAAATAAAAGGCCACCGCATAAGGGGCCACGGCATGCAAGGCTACGGCCGCGCCTGTGGCGCCGCTATCCGAAGCCGAGCGCCGGGCCCATGGTGAAGGCGGCAATGTCCACCAGCGAATGTGCCACCACCAGCGGCATGATCCGGCCGTACTTTTTGTAAAGCCAGCAAAAAAGCAGCCCCAGGGCGAAGTTACCCACAAACGGACCGAAGCCCTGGTACAGGTGGTAGCTGCCGCGGATCAGGGAACTGAGCAATACGGCCGCCGGGGGCGACAAGCCGATCTTCTCCAGCCGGTCCAGCAGCCAGCCCACCATGACCACCTCCTCCAGGAGGCCGTTGTGGATGGCGGAGAGCACAAGCATCGGAATGGTCCACCAGTACTGGTTCAGCGCGCTCGGAATGATCTCCGTGGTGATCCCCAGCGCCCGGCCGGCCGCATACAGCCCCAGCGACGGCACACCAATGACCACCAGCAGCCCCAGGGCACCCAGTCCGTCGCGGACCGGGTGCCGAAAGTCCAGCCCCATCCTGCGGAACACCGATTTTCCCGGCTCGGCCAGCAGGAAGAACACCAAAAATACCGGCACCAGGGCAAAGACAATGTCCAGCAGCTGGTACGTGAAGTCAAAGAACTCGCGGTTGCTGCGGACCACATTCAGCGTGGACGTGCCTTGGGCAAGGGGCGCCCTGGACATTTTGTCCAGCAGCTGCACCACTGAATACACCGCCGACTGCCCCAGCGAGAGTCCCAACACCAGGAGCACCTCAAAAATTAGCCGCCTGCGTGACCGGCCGCCCCAGTGCTGAAGCACGACGTCGGGCCCACCGTCTTGGGCCGCCGGGCCACCTTGGGCCGCCGGGCCGCCTTGGGCCGCCGGGCCACCCAAGGCGGGGACCTCACCCGCGGCGCGCGGTCCGCCGTCGTACTGGGCATTGGGAGGCACGGGTTCACTCATGTACTACATCATGCCCTCCACATGGCGGGATCCGACAGAACGCAGGGCGGCGCGCCTGAGCTCGCGCCGGGCGGGACGCAGTGGTACCCGCGCGGACTCATCAAGCGGGCGGCTAGGCTCATGGTATGAGCGCCCCACGCCAGATCATCATGGTCCGCCACGGACTGTCGGCGGCCAACCTGGACCAGACCATTTACAACCGGATCCCCGACTACCGCATCCCGTTGACCGAACAGGGCGTGGCGCAGGCGAAGGTGGCAGGGGAACAAATCCGGCGCCAGCTTGACGGGCAAAAGGTGTGCGTTTACGTCTCGCCCTACCTGCGCGCCTACCAAACGCTGGAGGCACTCGAGCTCGGTGATCTGGTTGACCGCACCATGGAGGAGCCCAGGCTGCGCGAACAGGACTGGGCCAACTTCCAAAACCCGGAGGAGATTGCCGGCCAAAAGGAGCTGCGCAACGCGTACGGGCATTTTTTCTACCGCTTCCGGGAAGGCGAATCCGGCTCTGACGTCTATGACCGCGTGTCATCCTTCCTGGAGACCCTGCACCGCCACTGGTCCACGCCGGACTATGCGCCCAACACCTTGCTGGTGACGCACGGGCTGACCATGCGGCTGTTTTGCATGCGCTGGTTCCACTGGTCCGTGGAATATTTCGAGTCACTGAACAATCCAGGGAACGCGGAGGTGCGCTCCCTGGTGTCCGGCAACGGCGGCTACACCCTCGACGTCCCGTTTGAACAATGGACGGCGGCCGAGCCCGGCACCACGGTCATGGACGCCCCGCTGCGGTGAGAGTTTTCATTACGAAATGATTTACTGGCCTAATTAGGAAATCCATTTCGACTAAGGGTAGCCTTGGCTGAGCCGCGGCAGACCCCGGCGTTCAGCCTAACGGATCCCGGAGCAACCAGGTGCTAGCTACACTCGTCATTGGCCTGCGGGAAGGCCTTGAGGCTGCGCTCATCGTCGGCATGATCGCCGCCTTCCTGCGCCGCAATGCCGTGTCCCTCAAGCCCATGTGGCTCGGCGTCGCCGCAGCCGCAGTGCTCAGCGCGCTCGTGGGAATCACCCTGGAAATAGTCTCCGCCTCACTGCCGCAGGCCCAGCAGGAGGCCATGGAGACGGTCATTGGCGCGGCCGCCGTGGTGATCGTGACGTTCATGATCCTGTGGATGAGCAAGAACTCCCGGACCATGAAATCCACGCTCGAACAGCACGCAGGATCCGCGCTCAAGGGCGGCTCGGTGGCCGCCCTGGCCGGCATGGCGTTCCTGGCCGTGCTGCGCGAGGGCGTGGAAACGGCCGTGTTCATGGTGGCCGCGTTCCAATCGTCCCTCAGTCCCCTTGCCGCCGGCAGCGGTGCCGTCCTGGGCCTGGCCATCGCCTCCGGAATTGGCGTTGTCCTCTTCCGCGGCGCCATCAAGGTCAACCTGGCCAGGTTTTTTACCGCCACCGGCGCATTTCTGGTGTTCGTGGCGGCCGGGCTGGTCATGAAGTCGCTGCGCACCGCGCACGAGGCCGGCTGGCTGAATATCGGCCAGGACGCCACCGTCAGCCTCGCCTGGCTGGCGCCAAACGGCAGTGCCCGGGCCTCCATCCTCACCGGCGTCCTCGGCATCCCCAACGACCCCCGCCTGATCGAAGTCGCCGGCTGGGCGCTCTACCTGGTCCCCATGCTCGCCTTTGTGCTGTGGCCGCGCAGCTGGCGCCCGTCCGCGGCACGGCTCCCCCGCGTACAGTTCGCCGCCGCCGGCACACTTGCCGTGGCGGCGCTGGCCCTCGCCGTCGTGGCACCGATGACCGTCCCGGCTCCCCCTTCACCAGCAGGAACGACGCCGCTTGTCACCGCCGGCGGGCAGCCCTCCGGAACCGTCCGGGTCACCTTGGGCGGCGCCACACCCGCGCTGGCCGTGACGGCCGGCGACGGGACCAAAACCACCTACCCGCTCACCAGCCAAGGCACCGAATCCCACGCCGGCCGGACGGCCGGCGTCTACACGGCCGAACCCGCAGCGGCGCCGGCGGCGGACCCGGCCAAGGTCTCCGCCACCGAGCTGGCCGGCCTTAACGGCGGCCGCATGCCGGTGGGCATCAGCTCGCAGGAAAGCCCAGGCCCGTTCCAGGCCGCCTGGAAGCACAAGCGCAACATCACCGTCTGGCTGGTCAACGGCGCCCTGCTCGACGCCGTCAACAGTGCCGGTGCCACGCTGACACTGAGCGGCGGCGGGCTCTCCACCACCCGCACCATCGTGGTGGCCGGCGGCGGCCAATGGCAGGTGCCCGGCGCCCACGTCAGCGCCGCAGCGGCGGAACTCACGGCGCACGAATCCGCCGCCGCCGAAATAGTGCTGTGGTCCCTTTACCTGCCCGTCGCCTTTGCCATCGCGGCCCTGCTGCTGGCCCTCGCAGGCCGGCGCAACCGCCGGCAGCTGCTGGCCACAGCGCCCCCGCCGTAGGCAACGCCCCGCCGCACCGGCTGGCCGCCGCGCGGGCAATCCCCACCACCTGCCCTGTCATCAACGCCTTCACCTAAAGGATCCCCATGCCCACCAGCACACCCCCCGCAGCACCGGCACCGTCGCGCTGGCGCACTCTGGCACCGTCGCTTCTCGCCGGGGCAGCCATCCTTGCCCTGGCTCTCACAGCGTGCGGCGGAGCAGGCTCCACGGACGTTGAAGGAGCCGGCTCCAACGGTTCCGCCAAGGCAGGCACGGCCCCCGTCAGCAACGGCGCCGCGCAGGTCAAGGTCAACGTCCAGAAGGTCAACGGCGAAGACCAGTGCGTGCCCGACTTCAGTGCCGCCGCGGCCGGCCCCGTCACGTTCACCATCGCCAACAAGGACGCCTCGGGCGTCAGTGAAGTTGAGCTACTCAGCGACAAGCGCATCCTGGGCGAGCGTGAAAACGTGATTCCCGGCCTCAAGCCGGTCAGCTTCACCGTCACCCTCGCGGGCGGACAATACCAGCTCTACTGCCCCGGCGCGGCGACGGAAAACCTTGCGTTCACGGTCACCGGAGGCGGCAGCACCGCCGCGGCAGCCGGCGGCGCCGCGGCCCTCCTCAAGGAAGGCACGGACGGCTACGCCAAGTACGTTTCCGGTCAGGTGGACAGCCTGGTCCCGGCCGTCGCCGCCCTTAAGATGGCCGTTGACTCCGGCGACGTTGCGGCCAGCCAAAAGGCCTACGCCGCAGCTCGCCCGTTCTACGAGCGGATCGAGCCCGTGGCTGAAAGCTTCCCTGACCTTGACCCGGCGCTCGACCTTCGGGTGGCCGACGTCGAGCCCGGCACCCCCTGGACGGGATTCCACCCCTTGGAGAAGGACCTGTTCGAGGCCAAGGCCATCACGCCGGCCACCAAGGCACTGGCGGCCGGGATCGTGAAGAATGTCGGCACCCTGAAGACCCTGACCGCGGAGCTGGAAAAGAAGGGCGACTACAAGCCCGAGGAACTGGCCAACGGCGCCAGCGGGCTGCTCGAGGAAGTCCAATCCTCCAAGATCACCGGCGAGGAAGAGGCCTACTCGAAGCTGGACCTGGTGGACTTTGTGGCCAACATTGAAGGGTCAGAGCAGGCCTTTGAATACCTCAAGCCCGCGCTGACCGGGATCGACCCCGACCTGACCACGCAGATCGCCACCCAGTTCGCCGCCGTCGGCAAGGCGATGGAGGGCTACAAGGACCCGGCGGGGCTCGGCGGCTACAAGGCCTACACCGATGCGTTGAAGAAGTCCGACGCCGCCAAGCTGACCCAGCTGGTCCAGTCGCTGCAGGCACCGCTGGCCAGGATCGCTGAAAAGGTTGCAACGGTCTAAATGACAAGCGAACAGCCGGCAGGGCCGGCTTCACCGGACGCCGCCCCGGGCGTCAGCCGCCGCCGCTTCCTGGGCGGGGCCGGCACCGCCGCGGCTGCCGGCGCGGGCGGGCTGGTGCTGGGCGCGGGCGGCGCTGCGGCCGTGGCTGTTGCGGCGGGTGCCGGGGCAGCGCACGGCGACGTGTCCGACGTCGAACGCCTGGCAGCAGACGCCGCCGGGTCCAGCCACCCCTTTTACGGGGCGCACCAGGGCGGCGTGGACACTCCTCCGCAGGACCATCTGGTGTTTACTGCCTTTGACGTGAGCGCCACCAGCCCGGTGGAGCTGCAGCTGGTGCTGGCGAAGTGGTCGGCCGCGATGGCGGAGCTGACAGCCGGGCGCCCCGTGGGCAAGGTGGAGCCCTCCCGTGAACAGGGCGTTCCGGTGGACACCGGCGAGGCGTTCGACATGGGGCCACAGGGGCTCACCCTGACGCTCGGCTTTGGGCCGTCGCTGTTTGACGGACGTTTTGGCCTGGAGAAGTTCAAGCCCACGGACTTCGCAGACCTTCCCGCCATGGCCGGCGAGGCACTGGATCCGGCCTACACCGGCGGGGACCTGTGCATCCAGGCCTGCGCCAACGATCCCCAAGTGGCCTACCACGCGGTGCGGAACCTGGCCCGCATGGCCCGCAGCCAGGTCACCACCAAATGGACGGTGCTGGGCTTTGGCCGCGCGTCGGCGGGGCCAGCACAGAAGACGCCGCGGAACCTCCTGGGATTCAAGGACGGCACCCGCAACATCAGCACACCGGCCGACTATGCCGAACACGTCTGGGCCGGGCGGGAGGCCGGGCAGCCGTGGATGGACGGCGGAACGTTCCTGGTGGCCCGCAAGATCCACATGCTGATCGAAACGTGGGACGAAGACACCATCGGGGACCAGCAGGCCATTTTTGGCCGGACCAAGCAGGAGGGCGCGCCGCTGACCGGCAACGCCGAGCACGACGTGCCCGACTTCCACGCGTCCCTGGCCGGCGCGCCGGTGATTGGCGCGCATTCCCACATTGCCCTGGCCGCACATGAGAACAACGGCGGCACCAAGATCCTGCGCCGCGGCTACAACTTCACCGACGGCCTGGACTCCGTGGGCCGCCTGGACGCGGGGCTGATGTTCCTGAGCTTCCAAAAGGACCCGGAACAGTTCATTGCCCTGCAGCGCAAGCTGGGCAGCTCCGACCGGCTCAATGAGTACATCCGGCACGTGGGCTCGGCCGTCTTCGCCGTCCCCGCAGGGCTGCCGGAGGCGGGCCACTACTACGGCAGGGAATTCTTCGCCTGAGCCTCCGTCTATCCAGCTAGATATCGGGGGCGACGATGACTTCCGTGCCGGCGTCGCCGAAGGCGGCCAGCTGCTCGGCCGTGATGCCGCCGTCAGTGATGAGCCTGTCGAAGCGGTGGTCATCCATGGTGGCGAAGGCGCGCTTGCCGATTTTGGAGGAGTCGGCCAGCAGGTAGGCCTCCGAGGCGCGGCGTGCCATCCGGGAGTTCACGGAGGCCTCGCCCTCGTCGTTGATGGTGGGCCCGGCGCCGGGCTCAATGCCGTTGACGCCGATGAAGGCGAAGTCCAGGGCCACCTTTTGCAGGATGGAATCCGCATACGGACCCACCAGTTCATAGGACCGCGGATTCACGATGCCGCCGGTGACCATGATCTTCAAGTTGGGCCGGATGGCCAGCTGGGCGGCGATGTTGATGGCATTGGTGACCACGGTCAGCGTGGGCCGGTTGGACTGCACCATCAGGTCCTCGCGCGTGGAGAGGACCTGCGCCAGGGCGGTGCTGGTGGTGCCGCCGCAGAGGCCGATCACGGCGCCCTTGGGAATCAGCGCACTGGCGGCCAGCGCAATCTGGTGCTTTTGCCGGGCGTGGTCGTCCCGGTTGTAACGGCCGGGGAGGTCATAGGAGACGGAGCCGGAGGTTGCCCCTCCGCGCGTTCGGGTCAGCAGGCGTTCGTTGGCCAGCGAGTCCAGGTCGCGCCGTGCAGTCGCCGGGGACACTCCGAGTCTTTCCACGATCCCTTCCACCTCCACCTGTCCGTCGGCAGCAAGGAGGTCAAGGATGGCGCCCAGCCGTTCGGTCCGGTTCATGGAAACTCCCCCACGTGAATGAAATTGCGAAAATGGCGCCGGCACAAGGTCCACCGGCGCTGACGGCACCGGCACCCGTAACACCGGCCGCGGCCGGACAGGACTACCGGACAGGGACTATTGTGATGCTGCCCCTGCACCTGTAAACAAAGCTAGCAGCCGGGCAACCTCGGGAACCAGCGCGGCGCGCCCGGCGCCCAGGTACCTGCGCGAATCCACGACGGCAGGATTGGCCTCCAGGAACTCGCGGACGGCACGCGTGAAGAAGCCGTTGAGGTGAGTGGAGACGTTGATCTTTGTCATGCCGGCGGCGATGGCTGCCACAATGTTCGCATCGGACACGCCGGAGGAGCCGTGCAGCACCAGCGGCACATCCAGTGCGGCTTTGAGCTCGGCGATGCGGGCAAGATTGAGCGCCGCGGAGCGTTCTGTCATGGCATGGGAGGAGCCCACGGCCACGGCCAGTGCATCCACGCCGGTGGCGGCCACGAACGCGGCGGCCTCGGCCGGATCGGTCAGCACGCCGGGGGCATGCGCGCCGTCCTTGCCGCCCACCCTGCCCAGCTCCGCCTCGACGTAGACACCGCGTTCATGGGCGTAGGCGGCCACCCGGGCCGTCACTTCCACGTTCTTGTCATAGTCGAAGTGGGCGCCGTCGTACATGATGGAGCCAAAGCCCAGATCAACTGCCTGGTATGCCAAGTTCTCGTCCTCAGCATGGTCAAGATGCACGGCCACCGGTACAGACGCCTTGCGTGCGGCAGCCAGCGATGCCACGGCCACCGGCTCCAGGCCGCCATGGAATTTGGCGCAATTCTCTGAAATCTGCAAGATCACCGGCAGTCCGGCTGCTTCGGCGCCGCCGATCAGACCCTCCAGCGTCTCAAGGTGGATGACGTTGAAAGCGCCCTGGCCTGTTCCTGCTTTCGCTGCCAGTTCCATGATGGTGCCAGTGTAGGTCAATGCCATGAATCGAATCCTTCTGTGGTCCGCAACCGAATGGCTGGGGCTAGTGGTTTGAAATAAGAAGCTGTTCGGCCAGGACTGCGTGGCTCCCGGAAATTTCCCCGGCCCCCGGCATAAGCACGGCCGCGGCGCTCCAGGACGTGGCCAAGCGCAGGATCTCCAGCAACCCGGTGGTCCCATTGGCGAGTGCGACGGCGGCGGCACTCACCGCCGCGTCCCCCGCGCCCGTCGGGTTTCCTGCCAGCGGCGCGGGCAGCTTCGCTTGGAGGTAGCCGGGCCGGCCCGCTTCAAAGGCCAGCATGCCCTCCTCGCCCACGCTGACCAGCACGCGCCGCGCCCCCAATGCCATGAGTTTGCGCGCGGCGGCAACCAGGTCCGTCTCCCCCACTGCTTCCATGAGCTCGTGGTTGTTGGGCTTGAGCAGGTCCGCGCCCGCCTTGGCCGCAGCCAGGATTCCGGTACCGGAGGTGTCGATGACGGCCGGGACACCGGCCTCGTGCGCCAACGCCACCAGCCGGGGGTAAAAGTCGGCAGGAGCCCCATCCGGCAGGGAACCGGACCCCACCACGACGCCTGGGCGCGACGGCTCCCCTGCGGGCCCCGTTTCCAGGCAGTCGACGACGGCGGCAGTCAGAGCCTGCCATTCCGCGGTACTGAGCGCGGGCCCGGCTTCATTGAAGATGCTTGTCTGCCCGGAGACCGTGTCCACCAGCGTTATGGTGCGCCGGGTGGCGGCAGCCACGGGGACCAAACAGTGCGCGATGCCCGAGGCTGCGAGATCTTCGGCGAGCTGGCGGCCCGAGGCCCCGCCCGCCGTCGCAAGGGCCAGGGTGGGAAAACCCAGCTGGTGGGCCACGCGGGAGACGTTCAGGCCCTTGCCGCCAGCCCGGTAGAGCGGCGTGGGGACGCGGTGGGAGGTTCCCAGCTCCACGCCGTCGACCGTATAAGTCACATCCACTGCGGGATTGGGCGTGACGGTCAGGACCAAATTTCCGGCGCTCATTGTGCCCCTCCGGCCAGCAGTGAGCGTGCCTTCAGGGCGGAGCCAATCAGCCCGGCGTTTTCGCCCAGGACTGCGTGAACAAAGTTCGGGCGGCGGTGGAATGTCAGCAGCTCATCGACGCGGGCGGCCAAGGGTTCGAACAATGCTGGTCCGGCCATGGACAGCCCGCCGCCCAGAACCACTGTCTCCGTGCCAAGGATGGACACGCACTGGGCCACGCTGAACGCCAAGGCGTTGACGGCGTCACTCCACACCCGGGCCGCCGCGGAGTCACCGGACCCGGCGAGGGCCAGGACCGCGCGGGCACCGTCAACGTCCGCGCCAGTTGCTGAGGCGTAGCGGCGCGCGATGGCACCGGCGGAGCCGAGCGATTCCAAGATGGCCAGGCCTCCCTCGGGTGCGGGGACCATGGCGTGGCCGATCTCCCCGGCGTATCCGTCACCGACAACGCGCTTGCCGTCACACAGCACCGCTCCGGCAATGCCCGTGCCAATCACCAGGACCAGCACATTGGCTTTGCCGACGGCCGCGCCGATCCGGAACTCCGCCTCGCCTGCCATGGAAACGTCATGGCCGAAGGCGACGGGCAGTCCCAAGGCTGCCGTCAGCGTGGACTTAAAGGGATAGTCGCGCCAGCCGAGGTTGGCCGAGTAGATTCCGACCCCGTTCACCTCGTCCACGATCCCGGGCACCGTCACGCCGACGGCGCCTATGTCCAGTTCCGGGTGTGCTGCCCGGTAGCTGCCGGTCAGTTCCACAACCCGCGCGCACACGGTATCCCCCGAGCGTTCGCCGTCGAGCGGCGTGGGATGGCGCTGCAAGTCAGTCAGCTGTTGGACGCCGGAGGTGGGCTCGCCGAGGACGATCCCCACCTTCATGTCCGTGCCGCCAATATCGAAGGCCAGCACGGCGCCAAGTGGCGTGGCAGGTCCCGGTGGCGTGCCGGGACCAATTGTCGAGGTATTCATGAATCAACAACTTTCGCGAAGGTGGCGCCCACTGACTGGCCGGCGAGGCGCGTGCCCTGACATGTCACCGGCCCCCCACCAACAGCTTGTGTGATGCCTGACATTTTAGCCAATGGGCGCAGGCTGCCGTGGGTCAGGCCTGGCCGCGGGGCCGGCCGGGGCGACTAGGCCTGGCCGGCCAGGATGACGGAACGGGTCAGGTTGCGGGGCAGGTCCGGGTTCATGCCGCGGGCGCGGGCACGTTCCAGGGTGACGCGGTGCACGCGGGCCAGCTCGGCCAGCGGGTGCACGTCACGGTTGATGTAGAGCGCACCGGTCTTTTCCATGTCCGCATCCAGACCCTCGGGCTGCTCGCCGAACATCCAGGTGACGCGGTTCGGGGCGGCGATGGAGATGGGTCCGTGGCGATATTCCTTCGCAGGGTAGGACTCGGTCCAGCCCTGCACGGCCTCGCGCATCTTCAGGCCCGCTTCGTGTGCCAGGCCCACAGTCCAATTGGTTCCGAGGAAGGTGAACTGCTCTGCGTCGATGAGTTCCTGCTCCACGGGCGCGGTGACAGCTGTCTTGGCATCTTCGACGGCGGCCGAAAGGTCCACGCCAATGCTGGTCAGCAGGTAGGCCAGGGCCGTCGTGGCGAAGCGGGTCTGCACCACGGACTTCTCGTCCGCGTAGGGAAGTTCGACGACGGCGTCGGCCAGCGTGACGATCGGCGAGGACACGTCACCCACCAGGGCAACGGTCGGGACGGTGCCCTTGATTTCCGTCAGGATCTCCAGCACCTCCGTGGTGGTGCCCGAACGGGTGATGGCAATGACGGCGTCGTATCCGCGGTCCCCGCCCAGGAAGGCCTCCGAGGCGGCGAAGGCGTCGGTGACGCCCTTGCCCGCGGTTTCACGGGCGGCGGCGTAGCTCTGCGCCATGAACCAGGAGGTGCCGCAGCCGATCACGGCCACGCGAAGCCCGTCGGCCGGCAGCAGGCGCTCAGCCTTGGCCTGGGCGATGGCACGGGCCCATACCTCGGGCTGGCTGGTCAGCTCGGCATCCATGAAGTGGCCAAGTCCGGTGTCGGCAATTTCAGTCATGTTCTGCGTTCTCCTTGTGGTGCAGGCCCGGACGGCACGGGAGGTGCCGCAAAGGTCCTTACATATGGACCCAGCCTAGCACAAACTGATTGTTTATGACTGAAACTTGCATACAAAAATCAAGTTAAGTCTGAGTTCTCCATAGGGGCGTGGCAGCTTTTCCCACCGTTTTCCGACGCAGGTCTTGTAATCCACATCACGATGGTGCAGTATTTCTACTTGTTATCCATAACAAACGCAGTGGATGGCGCCCCCGAAGGCGGTGGCGGACCAAGCCGGCCCCACCCGCCCCCGTGAGGCCCGGTGCGGGAGACCCATTCCGCGCGGGGCACCGCATTCGACTCTCGCATAGGAAACTCTCGTGAACCCCTCCCCCAGCTGCCCCACGGCCACGTCTGCGCCGCCGCACCTGCGCCTGACGCTCAGGCGCACCATGGCCTTCGCGGCCACGGTCGCACTCACCGCCACCCTCAGCACCGGCATTGGAGCCGCCGCACAGGCGGCGCCGGACACCTCCGGGACCCCGATCACCCCGTCCCAGTACACGCTGATTGGGGCCGACTCCCAGTCGCCGGCCTACCCGGCGCCTCCCGCACTTGACGGCACGGCCGCCGGCGCGTTCGACAACGACTACACCTCACAGTGGACCGTCGCCTACAAGGTGGTGGACGGCGTCGGCGTGGCCGATCCCCTGCCGCACTGGGTCTCCTGGGACGTGGGCGGCTCCTTCACCCTGACCGGGCTGGACTACTCCGTCAAGAACCAGGCCAACGGTCCCGTCAAGAACTACAAGGTCTTCGTCACGGACAACCGCACCGTGGCAAGCGACCCGGCCGGCGACTGGGGCGCACCCGTGGCATCGGGGAGCCTGGCCCAGCCGACGTCGAACACGCAGGTTCAGACCATCCTCTTCGACAGCCCGGTCAAGGGCCGCTACGTGAAGTTTGAGGCCGACAGCACCCTCAACGGCAGCAACAACGTCTCAGCCTCCGAATTGCGCGTGCGTGCCACCGGCGACACCACCCCGGTTCCCGTTCCGCCGGCGCCCCCGGCGGATCCGGCAACGCCGGTCACCATCAGCAGCGGCAAGGGCCTGACCGTGAGCGTCGGCAAGGAGTTCCCGCAGGTCATCTCCTACGCGCTCGGCGGCAAGACGCTCGCCGGCCAGGCGGACAAGCTCTCAACCTTCACACTCAACGGCAAGAACCACGCGGCCACCACCACCGTGAAGGCGGCCCGGGATTCGGCCCGCTACACGTCCACGTTCGCGGACTTCCCGAACCTCACCATCGAATCCTCGTTGACGGCCACCGCCAAAAACACGGTGGAGTTCGCGGTCACGAAGATTTCCGGCAGCGCCGCCGCCACCCTTGACCAGCTGGCCATTCCGAATCAGTCCCTCGTGTCCGTGGACTCCAGCGACCCCGCGGCCCAGCTGGCCCGGACCAAAATCTCCACCGACTCCACCACCACGGCGGACCAGTTCGTCTCCGTCACCGGCAGCAGCAAGGTTGATGCGGCCGACGTCGGCACCCCCTACGGCTTTGTCAGCAACTCCCAGCTCTCCGCCGGACTCATGACGAACGCCACGGACGACTCCGCCCAGGATAACAACAACAACTGGAACACCCGGCTCCAGTCCAGAATTGTCGACGCCGGCAACGGGGCCAAGCGCGCCGAATTGTCCGTGGGCAACTACACCTACGCGGCCGCCGGGGCCACGGATCCCCGCGTGCAGTTCTACACCCTGCCCAAGACCACCGTGGTCCTCTCCGCCGACGCCAATGCCGACGGAAAGGTCACCTGGGAGGACGGCGCCACGGCGTTCCGCTCCGCCATGACGCAACCGCTCGGCGCCGACCGCGTGCCCGAGCGCGTGGTCCAGCACATCCCGTTCAACTTCGCCTCCCAGGCCACCAACCCGTTCCTGAAGACCCTCGACAACGTCAAGCGGATCTCCCAATCCACGGACGACCTCGGCCAGTGGGTCCTGGAAAAGGGATACGCCAATGAAGGACACGACTCCGGCCACCCCGATTACGGCGGAGACTACAACACCCGCGCCGGCGGCCTGGCGGACTTGAACACGCTGACCAAGGACGGCGCAAAATTCAACGCGGACGTCGCCGTCCACGTCAACGTCACCGAGGCCTACCCGCAGGCCAAGAGCTTCAGCGACGGCATGATCTCCGGCCAAGTCAACGGCTGGGACTGGCTGAACCAGTCCTACCACATCGACCAGCGCAAGGACCTGGGCACCGGCGCCATCCTGGACCGCTTCGCCCAGCTCCGCAAGGAAGCCCCCGGCATCAAGACCGTCTACATCGACGCCTACTACTCCAGCGGATGGCTGGCCGACCAGCTCGCCACCCGGCTGCGCAAGATGGGCTTCGAGGTGGCCAGCGAATGGGCGTATAAGTTCGAGGGCAACTCGATCTGGTCGCACTGGGCCAATGACAAGAACTACGGAGGCGCCACGAACAAGGGCATCAACTCCAACATCGTCCGCTTCATCTCCAACTCCCAGCGCGACGTCTGGAACACCGACCCGCTGCTGGGCGGCGCCCAGCTCAAGGACTTCGAGGGCTGGACCGGCCAGGACGACTTCAACGCGTTCTACAACAACATCTGGGTCAACAACCTGCCCACCAAGTTCATCCAGCACTTTGACGTGACCAACTGGGACTTTGGCAAGTCGGCAACACTGACCGGCGGAGTGTCCATCAAGATGGTGGACGGCCAGCGCCAGATCAGCATGGGCAACGCCGTGGTCCTGGACGGCGGCGCCTACCTGCTGCCGTGGCAGGACGCGAAGAACAACTCCAAGACCACCTCCCCCACCGACGCCGACAAGATGTACTTCTACTCGGCAGCCGGAGGCACCACGACGTTCACGCTGACCAGCCAGTTCGCCAACAAGCGCAACTTCACCCTGTACAAGCTCACCGACCAGGGCCGGGTGAAGGTCACGGACGTCAAGGCCGCCAACGGCCAGGTCACACTGACCGGCGACAAGGGCGTCCCCTACGTGCTGGCGCCCAATGGCAACCAGCCCGTGAACAAGAGCGCCAACTATGGTGACGGCTCCATGCTGGTGGACCCCGGCTTCAACGCCGGCACCCTCAAGGACTGGAACGCGAAGGGCGGCGCCACGATCTCGCGCACGGCAACAGGGGACAATGTCGCAGTGCTGGGGAACACGGCGTCGTCCATCTCCCAGAATGTGAAGAAACTGGTCAAGGGCAAGAAGTACACGCTCAGCGCCAACGTCGAGATCGCTGCCGGCAGCCGCCGCGCCGTCACCCTCGGCGTCACCGGCAAGGATGTGAAGGCGGCCAACACCTTCGACATCACCCCGGCCAAGAACCAGGTGGCCGCCGACGCCAAGCAGGGCACATACTCGCAGCGGGCCTCGGTGCAGTTCACCGCCCCGGTCAACCAGAAGGTCGACGTGTCCATCAGCGCCGTAGCGGGCGCCGCGGCGGTGACACTGGATGACGTGCGCATCATGGAAGACACGACGACGCCGGTGGCAGTTCCGGCGAACAGCCCCGGGAAGCTGGTGGCCAGTGCCAACTTCGAGGGCAACCAGCCCGGCTGGGGCCCGTTTGTGAAGGGCGACGCCGGCGGATCCACCGACCCCCGCACCAGCATCAGCGACCTCCACGCCCCGTACTCGCAGAAGGCATGGAAGAACACGGCCAGCCCGTACAACGCAGGCACGCTCAACGGCCAGGCCGTGGACGACGTGCTGAACGGGAACAATTCGCTCAAGTCGCACGAGGAAAACACCGGCCTGGTGTACCGGACGGTGCCGGCGACGGTCCCGTTCACGGCGGGCCACTCATACAAGGTCTCGTTCAAGTACCAGACGAACGTTGCCGGGCAGTGGCAGTGGGTGACCGGATCCGACACTCTTTCGGGAGGAACAGCCGGCGGCACCGTCACCTCGAAGGACATCAAGGATGAAACCATGGCACCGGCGTTGGACACCGCGAACTACTCACGGACGTTCACGGCCGGCTGCGGCGACAACTGGGTGGGCTTGCGCAAGACCGGTGCGGCCAACGGCGCGGACTTCGTGATCGATGACTTCACCGTGACCGATCTTGGCGCCGTCACCGGCGGAGCCTCCTGCGCCGCAGTGGCAGGGCCCGCCAATGCGGATCTGAACCCGGGCACCACGAACAGCTACGTCACCACGTTCACCAACAACGAGGCCACGGACGCCACCAACGTGGCGATGTCGCTGGGCACCATGCCCGCCGGCTGGTCCGCCCAGGTTGCCGCGAAGGACGGCAACCTGGCGGGCACCGTGAAGCCGGGCGCCACGGCTACCACGACATGGCTCATCACCACGCAGGCTTCGGCTTCCGGGACCGCCGCGGTGATCCACCCGTCCGCGACGTACTTCAACAACTGCACCACCAAGACCGTGGATTCGGATTCAAACCTGGCCGTCGCCACCCAGGCCATGGTGCCGACGTCGTCCATGACGGCAACGGCGGACTCGCAAAACCTGGATTCCGGTCCCGGTGAAGGGCCTGTGGCCAACGTCCTGGACGGTGACTTGGGCAGCATCTGGCACACCCAGTACGACCCGACGGTCACCAACTACCCGCACTGGGTGCAGTTGAACCTCAATGGTGAGTACTCGGTCAGCGGCTTCGGCTACCAGGGCCGGCAGTCCGGTGGCCAGAACGGCAAGGTGAAGGGCTACACGGTCTTCACCTCCATGGACGGCACCACCTGGAACCAGGTGGCCACGGGCAACCTGGCCGATGCGACGGCGATGCAGAACATCAGCTTCGCCCCGGTTGCGGCCAAGTTCGTGAAGTTCCAGGCGGACAGCGCCATCAACGGGTTGCAGTTCGCCGCGGCCGCGGAGATGCGGGTGTTCGGAACCGGCGGGACCGCGCTGGCCGGCTTTGACCCGGCAGCGCGCCCGGCGGACTCGGCCTGCACGCCGTAGCCTGAGAACGCAACTGACCCGCAGCCGCCTGCCGGCTGCGGGTCAGTTGCGTTGTGGCGTCTTAAACGGCCCGGACACCGGCCCGCCACACCGCATGGGTCAGCGGAATGCCGGGCCGGTAGGCCAGATGCGTGGCCGAGGGCGCCTTGAGCATGTGCAGGTCGGCACGGTGCCCGACGGCGATGGAGCCCACCGCCCGCCGCCCGTCCTCATCGACGCCGCTTTCCCGGTACAGCGCCAGCGCCCCACCCCAGGTGGCGGCCCGCACGGCCTCGTGCACCGAGAGCTGCATCTGCAGTACGGCGGTGGTGACGCAAAACGCCACCGACGACGTGTACGAGGTGCCCGGGTTGCAATTGGACGCAATAGCCAGCTGTACGCCGGCGTCCAGCAACTTTCGGGCGGGCGCCAGCGGCTGCCGGGTGGACAAATCACACGCCGGCAGCACCGTGGCCACGGTGCCCCGCTCCCCCGTGCCCCGCCCGGCATCCCAGCCTGACCACGACCGCGCGAGGAGATCCACGTCGCTGTCCGTCAGGAAGTTCACGTGGTCCACGCTGGCCGCACCGAACTCCACGGCGAGCTCCACCCCGGCGCCCGGGCCCAGCTGGTTGCCGTGCACACGCAGCCCCAGCCCGGCGTCGCGGCAGGCCGTGAGCACGCGGCGCGACTGCTCAGGGGTGAACGCGCCCGTCTCGCAAAACACGTCGGCCCACTTCACATAGGGGCGCACCGCCTCCAGCATCGTGCCACAGACCATCTCCGTGTACTCATCGGGGTCAGAGCCGGCGGGCACCAGGTGCGCGCCGAGGTACGTAACCTCGTCGGCCACGCCGGCGGCAATGCGGGCGCTGCGGGCCTCATGCTCCACGTCCAGGCCGTAGCCGGTCTTGGTCTCCAGGTACGTGGTGCCCTGCGAGACCGCCTCCGCGACACGCCCCAGCGCCAGGCGGGTGAGCTCGTAGTCCCCCGCGGCGCGGGTGGCATTCACGGACACCGCGATGCCGCCGGCGCTGTAGCTTTCCCCGGCCATGCGGGCCTCAAATTCGGCCGTCCTGTCGCCAGCAAAAATGAGGTGCGAGTGCGAATCCACCCAGCCCGGCAGCACCGCCCTGCCCTGGGCATCGGTGACGGTGTCGGCGGCGGGGGCGTGGACGGCGTCGCCAATCCAGGCGATCCGCTCCCCCTCCAGCACCACTGCCGCATTGCGCCGCGTGCCGTGCCCGCGGTCCTGGGTCATCAATTCCCCGATGTTGGTGATCAGTTCGCTCATGCCCCCAGCGTACGACGCCGGACCGCCGGCCTGGGTGGGACCGCGGCGGATTCGTCTGGGATGGCAGACAGCCAGTTGCTTCCTCCCGGCCCCTTTCGTCTTTCGCTGCGGGCGTTGTGCCGGACAATTGGTTTTATGACCTTCGTTTCCCTGATTGGCTTTGCCGGACTGTGCCTGATGCTTGCCCTCATCCCGGGGCCCGACACGTTTTTGGTGCTGCGGATTTCCATGTCCCGCGCCCGCGCCGGCATTGCCGCGGCGGCGGGCTCCGGCACCGGAGCGCTCCTGTGGGCTGCGCTTGTGGGAATCGGCCTGGCTGCGGTTTTGGAGCAGTCGGCCGAGGTGTTCCGCTGGGTCAAGATTGCCGGCGGCGTCTACCTCCTTTACCTGGGCATCTCATCCTTCCTGAAGGCGCGCAGGGCGGCCAGGGAGGGCGCGGCCGTTGAGGGCCAGCAACCGCTGCGCTACAGCAAACGTGCAGCCTACGGTTCCGGACTTCTCTCGACACTGCTCAACCCCAAGGTCGGCTTGTTTTATCTGGCCGTGGTGCCCCAGTTCATCCCGCACGGCGGCAGCCCCACCAGGACCATGACCATGGCCATGATCCTGGGGCTGACACTGGCTGTCATCGGCTTCCTCTATCTGGCGGTCATTGCCTTTGTGGCCTACAAGGCCATGCAGTGGCTGCGCAGGCCCAAGGTCAACACGATCATTGAGCGGGCCAGCAGCGGCATCCTGGCCGTACTGGGCGTCGGCGTCATGGCCTCCGGCGCCACGAGCTGACGCAGGATTTCAGCATGCGCGCCTTCAGCCGCTCGGCCTGGGCATAACTCACGGCAACTTCCGCCATGCGCAACGCCGGAGCCCAGCTTGGCGCATAAAGCTCGGCAACTTTTGCCATGCGCAAGGCCGCGGGCCAGCTTGGCGCATAAAGCTCGGCAACTTCCGCCATGCGCAACGCCGGCCTCTGGGGCTGCGCCAGCGAGCAAGATGCGCAGGCGGAGGGGGCTGGCCTTGCGCATAAGTTACGGGCGGCTTCCGGCATGCGCGACGGCGGGCAGCCGGCCCCGCGCATAAGTTACGGGCAGCCGGCCCCGGCATGCGCGGCAACAGTGTGCCGGTTCGGCGCCCATTGCACGCGGAGGCCCGGTTGCCGGACAATTGACGGAATGACCCTGCTTTCGCTCCTGGCCTTCGCCGGCTTGTGCCTGTTGCTGTCGCTCACGCCCGGGCCCGACACATTCCTGGTGCTGCGCATTGCCTTGAACCGGGCCAGCGCCGGCGTGGCTGCGGCGGCGGGATCGGCGTCGGCCGCCATTGTGTGGGCCGGATTGGTGGGCGTGGGCCTGGCCGCAATCCTGGAGCAGTCGGCGGAAGTGTTCCGCTGGGTGAAGATCGCCGGCGGAATCTACCTCGTGTACCTGGGCGTGTCTTCTTTCCTGAAGGCGCGCAAGGCGGCAAAGGAGGGCATGGCTGACGGTGCTGACGCGCCGCTCCCCTACAGCCGCTGGGCCGGGTTCGGCGCAGGCGCCGTTTCCACGCTGCTGAACCCCAAGGTCGGCTTGTTTTACCTGGCCGTGGTGCCCCAGTTCATCCCACACGGCGGCAACACCCTGGGCACGGCCATGATCCTCGGATCCATCGAGGCCGTCATCGCCTTCTGCTACCTGGCCAGTGTGGCCGTGATTGCCTTCAAGGCCATGAAGTGGTTGCGCCGGCCCAAGGTCAACGCCACCGTGGAGCGCGCCAGCAGCGGCATCATCACCGTCCTGGGCTTCGGCGTACTGGCCTCCGGCGCCGTCAACTGACTTTTTCACCGCTTCGCCCGCACCGGCGCCGGTGCACAACAGTGTCATGCGCAGCGCTCGTCCTGACACCGCCGCAGGGCAATCCGGCTAGGCGAGCCCCGCTCGCTGCGGGCTCAACGTCGCGGCCAGCCCCGCGTCCCCGTCCGGCAGATTCCCCGCGATGAGCCCGGCCGCCAGGGTGGCCAATGCCGCGGAGGTCTGGACGCCGTAACCGCCCTGCCCCGCGAGCCAGAAGAAGTTGGGCACGCCGTCGTCGAAGCCCACCACGGGCAACCCATCCGCAGGCTGGGTGCGCAAGCCGGTCCAGGACCGCACGACGCCGGTGATCCCCAAGTCCGTGACCGCGTCAATGCGCTGGATGAGTTCGGTGATGTCGGCCTCCACCACCTGCGCGTCGCCGGGTTCCGCGGGGACGGATTCGCACGGTGAAATCAGCAGGTGGGTGCCGTCCGGGCGGTAGTAAAACGATTCGTTGGCGGGCTCCACCATGGGTCCGCTGGGATTTACCGGCTTTTCCGTGGACACGATGGCCACGCTGCGCCGGTGCGGTGCGAGGCCGCGGGGGCGGGCGCCAAACGTTCCGGCCACGGAATCGGCCCAGGCGCCGGCGGCGTCCACCACGGTGGTGGCGGTGATGGAGTGCCGGCCGGCGGTGACCCGGAAGCGCCCGGCCGGGTTCGGGGAGGGTTCCGCGCCGTTGCCAGCTGCGGGCGGTTCCGCGCCAACAACCTCCACGGCTGAGACGGGCGAGCCGGTCAGCACCATGGCCCCCGCGCCGACGGCCTGGCTGCGGTAAAACTCCAGCAGTGCCGGGACGTCCACCTCCATGGCTGTGCCGTCCAGGGCCGAGGCCTCAAACTTTTCCGGGCGAAGGTCCGGGCTGCGCTCCATGGTTTCGGTGTGGTTCAGCGGCACCAGGTTCGCGTTCTCCGCCACCAGCTGCGCCACCTCTTCAGCCGTGCCGAGTGTCAGCAGCGGCCGCGGCATGAGGATGGGGGAAGGCAGCCGCGCCGAGATGCGCTCCACCATGGCAATGCTGCGATGGGTCAATTCCTGGATTGCCCCGGGCCCGTAACTGGGCTGCATTTGCCGGGCCGACCGCGAGGACGTGTGGAAGGCCAGGGACGCTTCCGCCTCCACCAGCACCACCGCCCGGTTCGGCGCCAGCCGCCATGCCAGTGAGAGCCCTGCTATTCCGCCGCCAACTATCAGTACGTCACAATCCATACCGCAATCGTGGCACACTGCGGGAGCGTCCGCCGCAAAAATGCTGTGGGCCTGTCCTTTGCACCCCCTAGCCGGATCGAGAACGCAGAAGATGGACCGAAAAGAATCAAAATGGCGTTTATTGATCCATCTTCTGCGTACTCGATCCTTGATCCACGGCCGGCTGTGCGCACCTCAGCAGCGTCGGGTGGAAATGCCCCGAACCTGAGGCAGCGTCGGGGCTACCCGCGGGCCGCGACAAACGCGGCTACGCACGCTTCGACGTCGTCCGCACTGTGGGCGGCGGAAAGCTGGACCCGGATGCGGGCGGCGCCGCGCGGCACCACGGGGAAGCTGAACGCGGTGACGTAGACGCCGTGGTCCAACATGGAATCGGCCATGCGGGCGGCCTCCACGGCGTCGCCGAACATGACGGGCACAATAGCGTGCTCGCCGGGGAGCAGCTCGAAGCCCTCCTCGGACATGCGGCGGCGGAACAGGGCCGCGTTGTCGAAGAGCCGGGTGCGCAGCTCGGCCGAGCCGGCCACCAGTTCCAGTGCCTTCAGCGTGGCGGCCACGATGGCCGGGGCCAGCGAGTTGGAGAACAGGTAGGGGCGGGCCTTTTGGCGCAGCATGGCCACGATCTCGCCCCGGCCGGCAACGTAGCCGCCGGATGCACCGCCCAGGGCCTTGCCGAAGGTGCCCGTGTAAATGTCCACGCGGTCCGAAACGCCGGCGTGTTCCGGGGTGCCTGCTCCGGTGGCGCCCATGAAGCCGACGGCGTGGGAATCGTCCACCATGACGAGTGCACCGTACTTGTCGGCGAGGTCGCAGATGGCTCCCAGCGGCGCGAGGAAGCCGTCCATGGAGAACACCCCGTCGGTGACCACGATGGTGCGGCGGGCCCCGGCGCCGTCGTTTAGCTGCGCCGCGGCCTGCAGCTGCACTTCCAGATCAGCCATGTCCTGGTTGGCGTAGCGGAAGCGGGCGGCCTTGGACAAACGGATGCCGTCAATGATGGAGGCGTGGTTCAGGGCGTCGGAAATGATGGCGTCGTCCGCACCGAACAGCGATTCAAACACGCCGCCGTTCGCGTCAAAGCAGGAGGAGAACAAGATGGTGTCCTCGGTGCCCAGGAACGTGGACACTGCGGCCTCAAGCTCGAGGTGCAGGTCCTGGGTGCCGCAGATGAAGCGCACGCTGGCCATGCCGAAGCCGCGCTCGTCCATGGCGGTCTTGGCGGCCGCGATGATCTCCGGGTGGTCGGCCAGGCCCAGGTAGTTGTTTGCGCAGAAGTTCAGCACGGGGGCGGTGCCGCCGCCCAGCGGGCCGGCCTGCACGTGGCTGGACTGTGCGGAGGTGATCTGGCGTTCGGTCTTGAACAGGCCGGCGGAACGGATCTCACCGAGCTCGGCGGTGAGCTGGTCTTTCATGGAGGTGTACATCGAAGGCTCCTTGGTGGAAGGGAACGGCGGACGGCGGGGTCCCGGCGTCGTGCGGGGAAAAGCTAGGAAAAAACTGTCCAGTCAAGGACCACCTTGCCACCCCGGCCGGACTTGGCGATTTCAAAGGCCTGCTCCCATTCGGTGGCGGGCAGGCGGTCGGTGACCACGGAGGCGACGGCGGCGCACAGCACCGGATTGGAGGAGAGCATGGCGGACATGGCGTACCAGGTTTCGAACATTTCGCGCCCGTAGATGCCCTTGAGCGTGAGCATGTGGGTGACCACCTTGCCCCAGTTGATGTCGATGGATTCGCTCGGCAGCCCCAGCATGGCGATGCGGCCGCCGTGATTCATGTTGTCGATCATTTCCGGCAGTGCCGTGGGGTGGCCGGACATTTCCAGGCCGACGTCGAAGCCCTCGCGCATGCCCAGCTCGCGCTGCGCGTCCTTCAGGCGGGTGGTTGCGACGTTGACGGCGAGGTCGGCGCCCATGGACGCGGCCATGGCCAGCCGCGGTGCGGAGACATCCGTAACCGCGATCTTGCGGGCCCCGGCGTGGCGGGCCACGGCGGCGGCCATCAGGCCAATGGGCCCGGCGCCGGTGATCAGCACGTCCTCCCCCACCAGGCCAAAGCTAAGTGCCGTGTGGACGGCGTTGCCCAGCGGGTCGAAGATGGCGCCCAGTTCCGGGGTGATGGAGGGGTCGTGGTGGACCCAGACATTGGACTCGGGGATGACCACGTACTCGGCAAACGCGCCGTCGCGCTGCACGCCCACGGAGACGGTGTTGATGCACATCTGGCGGCGCCCGGCGCGGCAGTTGCGGCACATCCCGCACACCACGTGGCCCTCGCCGGAAACCTTGTCGCCAATTTTCACGTCGTGGACGTCGGCGCCGACCTCCACCACCTCGCCGTAAAATTCGTGCCCGGCGATCAGCGGGGCGTTGATGGTCTCGGCGGCCCAGGCGTCCCACGCCTGGATGTGCAGATCGGTGCCGCACAGACCGGTGGCGGCGACCTTGATCTTCACGTCCCGGGTGCCGGTATCCGGTTCCGGGCGGTCAACGAGTTCGAATCCCGGGTGCGCGCCGGACTTGTACAGTGCTTTCATGGGAGGCTTTCCTGTTGGCTTGTTCCTTGGATCAATTACAACCCGCCAAACCATTTAGCACAATCGAATTTTACTCCATCATCGATTAAGGAAACGCTAAATGGTAGTCTGGCGGTGTGGAACTTCATCAGCTGCAAATGTTGCGTGAACTTGGCGAGCTGGGCAGTGTCAAGGCCGTTGCGGAAACCATGTCGGTCACGCCGTCGGCCGTCTCCCAGCAAATCTCCCTGCTCCAGCGCCAGGTGGACACCCCGCTCACCCGCAAGGACGGCCGGAACCTGGTCCTGACCGAGGCCGGGCGGGTGCTGGCCGACGCCGGCGCGGACGTCATCAATGCCATGGCCACCGCGAAGGCCGCCATCGGCGCCTACCAGCACGATCGGAACGGCACCGTCTCCATCAGCGGTTTCCACAGCGCCGGCCAGGCCCTTTTTGCTCCGCTGGTGCGCCGGCTTGCCTCGCTGCGCGTGGGAGGCCCGGACGCGCTGGCGTTGGCGCACGACGCCGGTGAGCCGGGCTTCGCCGCTGCGTCAAGTGCGGCTTCGGCCGGGGTGCCGCGCGTCAGGCTGAGCGACGAGGACGTGGCGCAGCACGATTTTCCGGCCCTGACAGCCCGGTATGACCTGGTGCTGGCCCACCGCATGGACCACAGCCCCGCATGGCCGCAGTCGCGGGTGCGGGTCATCCCGCTGGCCCACGAGCCCCTGGACATTGCCCTGGCGGTGGACCATCCGCTCGCGCGCAAGGCGGCCCTGTCGCCGGAGGACGTCGTGGACTTCCCCTGGGTGGCCAGCCGCAGCGGCTACTCCCCCGCGGACGTGCTGACCGCGATCGGCGCCGTGGCCAGCCGCCCCGTCAACGTGGTGCACCGCATCAACGACTACTCCACGGCCGCCGCGCTCGTCTCCACCGGCGACGTCATCGGCCTGCTCCCGCGGTACACCGCCAGCCCGGCATTGAACCCCGGGGTGACGCTGCGCCCGCTGACCGGCATCAGCACCCGCCGCCGGATCGACCTGCTGGTCCGCCCCGAAAACCTCAAGCGTGCCTCCGTCATGCTGGTGGCGGAGGCCCTGGCGCAGGTCATGGCCGACATGGTCCGCTGACCCCCACCTGCTCCCTATCCCCTCCCACCACTCGCAAGCTCGTAGCGGGGCCCTCGGGGCTGTGGGCCCAGTCCAGGGAACCCTGCAGGCGTGGGCCCAGCCACGGCCGCGCCGGGCTTTTCCGGTCTGTGTTTGCGGCTGTCCGCGAATCGGGATAGAACGGAATATATGACCACCATCACAGACGCGACCGCCACTGCCCTGACCACGGGGCAGCTTGCGGAGCTGCACAAGTCATTCGCCGCCGACCCCGTTCTCAAGCGCACCCAAAACGCCATCGCCCGCGTCAGCGTGGACGACATCGCCATCGACCACCAGCTTGCAACCGCCCTGTCCAGCACCGTCTCGAACCGCATCGACGATTGGAAGGTCACGAACCAAAAGAAGTCCGGCCGGTGCTGGCTTTTCGCGGCGCTGAACCTGCTGCGTGCCGGTGCCAAGGAGGTGCTGGACGTCAAGGAGTTCGAGTTCTCCCAGAACTACGCCATGTACTTCGACAAGCTGGAGCGGGCCAACTATTTCCTTGAGTCCATCCTGGAAACTGCCGAACGCACCGAGGACGACCGCCTGGTGTCCTACCTGCTGCAGTCCGTGATGGGCGACGGCGGGCAGTGGGACATGGCCGTGAACATCTTTACCAAGTACGGGGCCGTGCCCAAGTCGGCCATGCCCGAAACCGAATCGTCCTCCAACACCGGACGGATGAATTCCGTCCTCTGCCTCCTGTTGCGCCGCGGCGCACAGGAGTTGCGCCTGCTTCGCGAGACCGGTGACGCGGCCGGGGAGGAACATGCCCGGGAACGGATCATCAAGGAGGTGCACAGGATTCTCACCGTGCACCTGGGCACGCCACCAACGCAATTCGAGTGGGAGTACACCGATGACAAAAAGGCCTTCCACCGTGAGGGAGTCCTGACCCCGCAGCAGTTCCTGGCCAAATACACCACCATCGCGCTCAAGGACTACGTCTGCCTCGTGGATGACCCCAGGGCAGAGCACCCGAAGGGCAGCACGCTCACGGTCGAGCACCTGGGCAATGTGGTCGGCGCCGCGCCGGTGCTCTACCTCAACGTGGACATCAACCTGGCCAAGCGCCTGGCCAAGGAGGCCATCGTGGACGGGGAACCGGTCTGGTTCGGCTGCGACGTCGGGCCGCAGATGGTCCGCAAGGACGGCATCTGGGATGCCCGCCTCTACGACTACGCGGGCCTTTATGGAGCCGAGCTGTCCATGGACAAGGAAACCAGGGTCCGCTTTGGCGAGTCGGCCATGACGCACGCCATGCTCCTGACAGGCGTCGACGTGCTCGACGGCGAAACGCGGCGCTGGCGGGTGGAGAACAGCTGGGGCGAGGAAAACGGCGAACAGGGCTTCTACACCATGGCCGACAACTGGTTCGACGAGTACGTCTTCGAGGTCGTGGTCAACAAGGCCCGCCTCTCCCCCGAACTGCGCCGGGCCCTGGAAGCCGAACCCACAGTGCTGCCGGCCTGGGACCCCATGGGCGCCCTGGCGTAGACGGCCCTGGCCGACAGCGGCGCCGGCTCGCATCCGCCCAACGCTCCATCACCTTTGGTTGGTTACTGACCAACCCTCCGTCACCTTTGGTGTCTAATCGCGCCATTGCAAAGGTACGACGGCGGGAGCCCGTCTTCCCCGCATGGGGTGACCTCCCGCCGTCGTACTTTAAGCGTGGCCCCAGAAATGGACCAAATCCCCGTGCCTTCTGCTGCCGCACCCGGGCAGACCTAAAATTACCCGAGGGAGCGTCGGGTGAAAGTGCCCCGGATGTGAGGCAGCGTCGGTTAGCGCGCCGGCTGGCCGTTGTCGAAGTACTCCACGAGTTCTGCCGGGAGGGCCGGGATTTCAAGTGCGCCGCCGCCGGTGCGCAGCGACTGTGCGGCCAGGACGCCTGCCGCCACGGACGCGCGGGCCGCTACCGGGGAGGTCGCCGTGGCGCCGCCCTCACGGGCAAAGCGCAGGAATTCGGCAATCAGCAGCGGGTCGGCGCCGCCGTGGCCACCGTCGCCGTCGCGGATCTCCACTTTTTGGTCCGGCTCCACAAAGCCGTCCTGCGAACGGCTGGTCCACACATGGATCTTGTCCCCCGGGTTGTCACCAAAGTTTTCAATCCGGCCCCTGGTGCCGATAACGGTGTAGTTGCGCCAGTAGTCGGGCGTGAAATGGCACTGCAGGTAGGATGCCAGGGCCCCGTTGTCGAGCACCATCTGCATCATGGAGATGTCCTCGACGTCGATCACGGGGTTCAGGTCAGTCTGCTCCGTCGGCGGCCAGTTCTCCAGGGAGAACCAGTCGCCCATGCGCCGGTCCGAGTTGTCCCGGCGGCTGGTGATATCGCCGTAGACGGCAAGGTCACCAATGGCGGAGACCCGCTTGGTGTAGCCACTGGCCAGCCAGTGGATCACGTCAATGTCATGGGCGCCCTTTTGCAGCAGCAGGCTGGTGGTGTTGGCTCGCTCGGCATGCCAGTCCTTGAAGTAATAGTCCCCGCCGTTGCCGACGAAGTGGCGGCACCAGACGGCCTTGACCTCGCCGATGGTGCCGGCCTGGATCAGCTCGCGCATCTGCACCACCACCGGCATGTGGCGCATGTTGTGCCCCACATACAGGCGGGTCCCGGTCTCGAACGCCGTCGCCAGGATGGCATCCGCGGCGTCAAGCGTCACATCCAGGGGCTTCTCACAGAAGGTGGGAATGCCGGCCCTGAGCGTCTGGACGGCCACCTCGGCATGGCGGTTGTCCGGGGTCAGCACCAGCACGGCGTCCAGCCCGGAACCCAGCAGCTCGTCCAGATCGCCGGTGACGGCTGCCGTCGGAATTCTCGCCGCGGCATCGGCCCGGCCACGCTCCGAGGTGTCACACACCATGACAACCTCCGAGCCCTGCCCGGGCTTGTGCACGTGCCTCCACAGGGAGGCCCGCAGACCGAACCCGACAATCCCGACGCGCAAGTCCCGCGTGGAACGTTCCCGGTCCGGGACAGCCTCTACCAAATCAGTCACAACGTCTCTTCTTTCTTGTTCTTGAATCATCAATGTCAACTGACGGCTGGCGCGGAATCGCGCAAGAACAACCGCCAGGGGAATTCCAGTTCCCGGTGAGGCTTCCCATGGTCGTTGGCACGGTCCACCAGGAAGTCGGCCAACCGGGTAAAGAAGTCGGAGGGGCCCACGCTGCTCAGCGACGGCGCCATCATCTCGCCCTGCAGGGTGTTGCCGATGCCGATGACGGCCACATCCTCGGGCACCGCCAGCCGAAGCCCTTGCGCGGCATGGACAGCGGCAATGGCGGCGTAGTCGGACGTGGCGAAGATGGCCGTGGGCGGGTCTGGCTGTTGCAGCAGGGCCACAGCTGCCTGGTAGGCACTGAGTTCGTCACCTTCAAACGCCGCCACGTAGTCGGGACGGAAATCGATGCCCGCCCGCTTGAGCCCGTCCAGATAGGCGCCGTACCGGATCGTGGTCGAGGACCTCAGGCTGTTGCCCGGGGCCACGCAGGCCACCTTTGAATGCGTGGCCGTCAGGTGGTCCATGGCCTGCGCCATTGTTGTCCCCGCCACGGAACGGATCACGTCGAAGCCGTTGGGCTCCAGCGTTTCACTGAAGACCACCAGATGGTTGCTGCGGGCCAGTTCGGTCAGGAGCTCGGCGTCGCCTTCGCGGTCGGCGGCGTCAATGAAGATGACGTCGGCCCCCTGGCGCTTGATGGCCGTTCGCCAGTCCGTGTCGGCAAGGATCATCGGGGTGATGCCGGCGCTGGCGACGGCGGCCCCGACGGCCTTGCTCACGGACAGCGACCACGGGTCTGACAGCATGGTCAGTGAGAGCATCATCAGATTCGACTTGCCAGTGCGGATGGTCCGCGCTGCCTGGTTGGGACGGTAGCCCAGGGCGTTTGCGGCTGCGTGCACACGCGTGGCCGTGGCCTCGGAAATCCCCGATCCCTGGCCCTTCGTGCGCCCGGCCAGGACGTAGGAGACGGTTGCCGTGGAGACCCCCGCCTCCGCCGCCACTGTCTTGATGGTAGGCCGGATCATGCCGCACTTCCCTCGGTTCCTGGTGCCATTTGCTCCGGCTCCTCCTGTTTTGTCCAAGCTATGTCAGATTCCGGCGTGAATGCCCGGGTTGCCGACACACCCGGTCGGCGTGTCGGCAACCCATCACACCATTGCTGCCTACTTTGAAACGGGCTGCAGTTTGAACACCGGTGCTTCCGGGTTCAGGTCCGCCTGGTACTCCGCGCGGATCTTGTCGCCGCCTTCGGACTTCCAGCGCTTGAGGACGTCGGCGAAATCGGAGATCTTGGCCCGGCCCGTGATGATGTCGATGGTCTTGTCGCGGACGATCTTGGTGATTTTTGGTCCAACCTTGGCGTTGGTGTCCGAGTAGGAACCGTTGGTGGGGTTGCGCGCGGCGAACTCGAGCAGCTGCTTCTCGGTTGCGTAGACGTACTTGGTGATGTCCGGAGCGCCCGGGTTGAAGTTGACGCGCTCGGGTGCGGACATGATGTTCAGGGCGCTGACCACGCCGGGCAGGTTCTTCAGGCCGTCCTCGTTCAGGATCGGGTTGCCGTCCTTGTCAAAGTCAAAGTCCTTGCCTTCTGTACCGTAGTTCTTCAGCAGGTACTCGTCGGTGCCAAACGGTGCCGACAGCCAGTCGATCAGGGCCAGCTGTTCCTTGATGCGCTTATCGTCGGCCTTCTTGAACGCCGTGAAGCCCACGGTGCCGTACCCCATGTCGTAGGTGGGCTTGATCTTGCCGTCGAAGCTGAAGGGCACCAGGATTTCCATGTCGATGGTTGGATCCAGGTCGCGGAAGCCGCCAAGGTCGCGGGGGCCGGAGGTGACAACGGCGCCGAGGGAACCGTTGACGATCTTGGCCTTGGTGTTGGTGACGTTGACGTCCGGGTAGAAGGCGCCCGCGGCAAACAGTTTGGCCGCATATTCCATGCCGGCCATGTAGGCGTCGGTCTCATAAAGGTGGGTCAGGGAGCGGTCCGCGTTTACGGCCCAGCCGTTCGGGGCACCGAGCCATTCGGTGATCATGTGGAGGATGTTGATGTAGGCGGGCTCGAGGGCATACAGCTTCTTGCCCGGGTTGCTCAGCTCCTTGACCTTGTCAAGGAACTCATTGGCGTCCTTGGCCTTCAGTCCGTCCACCTTGGACCAGGTTTCCTTGCTGCCGACCATGACCTGTCCGAACGGGGTGCTGGGGATCGGGGCTCCCCAGATCTTGCCGTTGACGACGGCGGTGCGCCAGGAGTCGGGCTTCAGTGCGGCCAGGTTGGGGTACTTCAGGACGGCGTCACCGGAGAGGTAGGGCGTCAGGTCCGCGAACTTGGCTTCGAGCATGGGCCCGACGTTCGGGATGCCCTGGTTCGGCGGGATCCACATGAGGTCCGGGAGCGTGTCGCTGGCCAGGATGGTGGCGAACTTGGCCGGGTAGCCGTCTCCGACGTCCTCGGTGATCTGCATGTTGAATTCGCCGCCGAGCGCGGTGTTCAGGCGCTGCCAGAAGGGGTTGTCGGGCATGGCCGGGGCCATGACCTCGAACGTCTCGGACAGGACGCTGACCGGACCGGTCAACGGCTTGCCCTTGGTGGAGGCAATCGTCTTGGGCATCCTTAGGAAGCCGGCTTCCAACCCCTGTGCATTACCGGGAAGATCCGGCGTGACTGCCGTGAATTCCTTGTAGGTGGGGAGCATGACAGCCTTGGAGGCTGCGGCCCCGCCGTCCTTGGCGCCGCCGCTGCAACTGGACAAGGTGCCGGTCAAGGCAACCGCGGCAACGGAAATGCCGGCGAGCCCCAGGAAGTTGCGCCGTGATACTCCAACACCATTGATGGACCGTTTCATGCTAAACCTCTTTCTTTCATGCTTTTGTTGTGCTTGCTTGTGTTTGCCTGCCCGTGCGGGCTGGTGCTTCTCAGCCCTTGATGGCGCCGGTGATGACGCCCTTGTTGAAGTGCTTTTGGAGGAACGGGTACACGATGAGAATGGGCAGCAGCGCGATGACAACAATCGCCATCTGCAGCGACTGCGGCGGCGGCGCCGAGGTCACCCCGATGGCATCGGCCATGGAGCCGCCCTGGACCACAAAGTTGCGCAGCACCAGCTGCACCGGGTACAGGGTTTGGTCGTTGATGTAGAGCATGGCGTTGAAGAACGCGTTCCAAAAGCCAACGGCATAGAACAGTCCGACGACGGCGACCACGGCCTTGGACAGCGGCAGGACGATCCTGCGCAGAATCATGAAGTCACTGGCGCCGTCGATCCGGGCGGCCTCGATGAGCTCGGTGGGGATGTTCATGAAGAAGGAACGCATCACCACAAAGTTGAACGCGGCAAACGTGCCCGGCAGGATCAGCGACCACACCGTGTTCAGCAGTCCCAGCTGCTTGACCATCAGAAACATGGGGATCAGGCCCGGTGCAAACAACAGCGTAAACAAAACCAGCAGCAGCACGGGGCGGCCAAACATGACGGGTCGGGACGTGGCATAGGCCAAGGTGATGGTGATGAACAGCGCCAGCGCCGTGCCCACGGCCGTGATGAAGGCGCTCACGCCGAGCGCCCGGAACATGAAGTCGCTGCTGAAGATCTCATGGTAGGCGGCAAAGGTCGGGTGGGTGGGCCACAGCACATATCCGCCGGCGGCGATGAGCTGCTTGTCGTCGGCCAGCGAGGTGGCCACGACCAGCAGGATCGGGATCAGGATGGACAGGCTGATGCCGCCGATGATCACGCCCTTGACTGCGTTGTAGAACGGGGAGGCCGGTTCCTTCCAGACGGGCCGGCCCGGGTTGAAGGTTAATCCCTTGCTCCGGCGCTTGACTGCGCGCCGCTCATGAAGTGTTGTAGTCATGGTTGTCTCCTCATTCGGCTAGTCCTGGCCGGGGCCCGGGCTAGCCGACCTTCTTCTGAAAGATTCCGGGTTCGCCCATCTTGTGGGCCACCTTGTTGGCCGCGTAGATCAGCAGGGCACCCACGACGCCCTTGGCAAGACCCGCCGCGGCGCCAATGCTCCAGCCGCCGCCGACGACGCCGGCAAAGTAGGTAAAGGTGTCCAGGACCTCCGCGGCGCCCGCACCAACGGCGTCGTGCTGGAGAAGGAACTGCTCAAAGCCGACGCTGAGGATGTCGCCGATGCGCAGGATCAGCAGCAGGACGATGATGGAGCGCAGACCCGGGAGGGTGATGTGCCACATGCGGCGCCAGCGTCCGGCGCCGTCGGCCGCGGCGGCCTCATACAGCGAACCGTCAATGGCGGCCAGCGATGCCAGGAAGATGATCATGGCCCAACCGGCGTCCTTCCAGACAAGCTGGATGGTGGCCAGCAGCGGGAACGTGTCCGGGTTGGTCATGAACGGGATGGTGTCCAGGCCCATGTCGCGCAGGGTGTTGTTGACCAGGCCGGCGCCGCCAAGGACCTGCTGGAACAAGGCGATGACCAGGACCCAGGACAGGAAGTGGGGCAGGTACACCAGCGACTGGAACCAGCGCCGGATCTTGGTGCTGATCAGGGAGTCCACAATCAGCGCCAGGCCAAGCGGAACGGGGAAGAACAGCACCAGCTGCCACACCGCAAGGACGATCGTGTTGCGCAGGGCCACCCAGAAGTCAGGGTTGAAGTACAGGTCCACGAAGTTTTGCAGGCCCACCCAGTCGCTGCCGGTGATGCCCAGGAACGGCTGGTAGTCCTGGAACGCGATGACGTTGCCAAGGATGGGGAGGTAAAAGAACAGGGCCAGGAACAACACTCCCGGGACCATCATCAGGATCATCTGCCGGTCCCTGCGCAGGCGCGTCTTCCAGGAGATTGTGCGCACCGGGATGCCGTCGTGGGTTGGGGCCGTTTTGGACGACTTCGCCCGCCGCGGCCCATGGACTTCCGGGCCCGCGCCGGGACGGTCGTCGGCAACAGCCTGCTTCCGCGCCGACTCCTGTTGCATCTGGCTCATCGATACTCCTGACTCTGTAGAACGGTTGACTCCGGCCTGTGGACCATCTGATGGTCAATGGCACCGCCTCAGTGGTTAACCGTTTAACAAAGATAAGTGACTGGAGTCACCAATGCAACATGTTGGTGCAAATTCTTTAATATGCATCACAAGCAATCATCAGCGCTCAGTACCCCGGATTCGCCGCAACCCGTGAATTCCCGGGGGCTGCGCGCTGCACCGGGGTCCGATGGGGCACACTGGAGACTGGAAAAGAATCTTTTGCGTCATTCGCCCCTCTGCGCGTCCACAGCAGCGGGGACCGCCAGCCAAGGAGAAAAAGTGCCATCGTGCTGCAGCCCCGCCGGGAGGTCGGAAGCGGACCATGGACGGCACGGGCCGGACACACCGGCGTCGTTCACGTTGGCGGTCCGGCCTCGTGCCGACGCCACTGCCCACGCGGGCGTTCACGACGACGTCGCGGTCCCGGCCGGCACCTTTGCCATGGGCGACCCCTTCGACGAGGGCTACCTTGCCGACGGCGAGACGCCCGTACACCAGGTGCAGCTCGCAGCCTTCTCGATCGACGCCACAGCGGTGACCAACACGCAATTCGCTGCCTTCACCGCCGCGGCGGGGTACCGGACGGAGTCGGAGCTTTACGGCACCTCCGCGGTTTTTCACCTGGCCGTCGCTGCCGACCCGGCTGACATCCTGGGCACTGCCGCCGGGACGCCCTGGTGGCTGAACGTCCGCGGCGCCGACTGGGCGCACCCCGCCGGGCGGAACTCGGATTGGCGGGACATCCCCGACCACCCCGTGGTCCAGGTCTCACACACGGATGCGCTGGCCTATTGCGCCTGGGCCGACCGCGCGCTGCCCACCGAGGCCCAGTGGGAGTACGCCGCGCGTGGGGGCCTGGCGCAGGCCCGCTTCCCGTGGGGCAATGAGCTGCACGGCACCTCGGACGACGGCGGCACCCTCCACAGGTGCAACATCTGGCAGGGCACCTTCCCCACGGAAAACACGGGCGACGACGGCTACCTCACCACCGCGCCAGTGCGCAGCTTTGAGCCGAACGGTTACGGGCTGTTCCAGACCAGCGGAAACGTCTGGGAGTGGTGCGCCGACTGGTTCCTGCCCAAGTACTACAAAACCGCCCTGGCCCAGGGCATCCAGACGGATCCGGCCGGGCCGACCATCGGCCGCGGCCGGGTAATGCGCGGCGGCTCCTACCTGTGCCACGATTCCTACTGCAACCGCTACCGGTTGGCCGCCCGCAGCTCCAACTCGCCCGAATCCGCCAGCGGCAACTGCGGCTTCCGGACGGTTGCCGCGGGAGGTTAACGGGGCCGGCCACGCTCACGCGCCGTCGATGACCAGCAGCGTCCCGCGCCCAGGTTCCACCGTGATGGCCGAACCGGCCGAGTAGCGGTTCCCGGGCTGGAAGCCGTCAATTGCCGGGGCCGCAATAGTTGAAACGGCCAGAGACTCGAACCCGTCCGCGAACTCCAGCGTCACGGCAACAGGCTCCGGAGCCCAGCTCGCCAGAGCCACCACCACGCCGGTGGGTGTGATCCAGGAGGTGGCCAGGACCCCGGGGTGGTTGGTGCGCACCGGCACCGCCGGGTCCCAGTGCCCCACCATGGGCGCCGCGGCCAGCCCGTGGGCCGCCCAGAAGGCCCACAGCGGCCGGTTGTCCACGCGCGGGGCCCGGCCGGTCATGCCAAACACCAGCCCGCGCCAGGGGTTTCCGCCACCCTCAAGCATCTCCCCCATCAGCCCGAACGGGATGCCGGACACCTCAACGAGCCAGTACGCGGGGTCGGTGTTGTCGTAGTCAAAATACTCACCGAGCCACAGCCGGTCCGTGTACGGCAGCTGCTCCAGGTACATGTTGGCGCTTGAAGCAAAACCGTCTTTTCCGTTGAACTGGTTGGCCGAGTGGATGTCGATTTCCGGGTCTGCGCAGCGGCGCTGGAGCACCTTCCGGACCCGTTTCATGGCGTGGCGGTCATAGGCGATGTCGTCGAGGTAGATGCCGTCCAGCCCGGTCCGGCGGATCAGCTCGTCCAGCCCGCGGATGTACCAGTTTTGCAGGCGCGATTCCCCCGCAGTGACCACCGCAATGTCATCCACATTGGGCGCATGCCAGGCCGAAACATAGTTGGCGCCGGCATGTTCCTGCAGCCAAATGTGCCCCCTGCCAGGTCCGTCGCTGAAGATTTCCCCGTTCAGCGACAGCATCGGCAGCAGGTCCGGGCTGTGCGCCGTCAGCTCCCGCACTGTGTCATAGACCTTGACCTTGAGCCCGGCCGCATGCGCCTCGTCCACATAGCCGGCCAGCGCGTCGGAACTCAACAGGGGGTCGTTGATGAACGGGGCCAGGGCGGTGGCATGGTGGATGTTGACCACGGTGGCGCCGGTGGCGGCAATCTCCGCCACGCTGCCCTGGTCGTGAAAGTACCTGTTGGCCAGCTGGCGGGCCGGATTGATCGGCTTGAACGGGGTCAGCAGCAGCCGGAAGCCGTAGTTCAGGCTCTCCCCCGGCGCCATGGTGCGCCCGCCGCTGAACGCCTCAAGCACGACGGCGTCACCTCCGTTTGCGCCGGCAACCTCCTTGAGCGTGACGCCGGCTCGCGTCACTTCAGCACCTGGGTTGGCCCACGACTCCGGGGCAGTGAGCGGCTTTTGGCGGTAAAAGTTGGTGTTGAGCGGGCGTTCGTAGTTGTCGTCACGCAGGGCCAGCTGCACCCCGATGTTGGCATCTCCGAGCCAGATCGACTCCTGGTTGCGCGTGGGCACGTCCCAGCTCCAGTCGAGGTTGGGGATGCGCCTGCCCCCGGGCGTGCCCAGGCCCATGGAATATGGCACGGCATCGGCTTGGAGTGCCATGACGAGGCGGACGTCTTCCAGTTCCACGGCGGCGGCCCCGTCCGGGACGTGCAGTCGGACGGCGCAGTCTGCTGCGCCGTCGGCCTCCAGCTGCGCCTCAACCGTGACCTGCAGGGGCGTGCGCGGACTGGTCCAGGTGCATGTCCAGCCAATACGGGCCGGCCCGTGCACGGTGAATGCCAGCGGCGAGTGGTCCCACTGGACGGGGCCGTCCACAAGGTCCGCCATCACCGCCAGGGGTTGGCGCAGGAGGGTGCGCACTGGTCCGTCAGTTCCGGTGACCGCGGCCGTGAATGTGGAGCACAGCTGTGCCGGCAGGCCGGTGGCCGCCAGCGCCATGGTCCGGCCGAGGATGCCCAGTGTCCGGGTGTCTTCGTCGAGGGTGACGGGTATGAAGGGGCGGACCAGTTCGTCGTCGTGGGCAAGCGTGGAGTCCAGCCAGGCCAGGCGCCGGAGTTCACGGGGGTCGCCAATACCGCCGGCGGCAATGTCGGCCTCCGCTTCGGCAGCCACGTCCAGGCGCACGGGCAGTTCAGCGGTCCCGGCCGAGGTGGACACCGTGATGACGGCCTCCACGCTGGATCCGGCCGCCGCAGCAGGAACGGGGATCACCACAAACAGGGCCTGGACGGCTCCGTCCGCCACGACCAGCGTTTTGTTGAACGGCCGGCCCCGGTGGTCGATGCCGGCCGTGTTGATGCAGCGGGCCGCAACAACGTCGCCGCCCGTCTGGGCGGTGACGTCCACGCAAACTCCGGTCAGTTCCGCTTGGGCGTATAGTCCCAGCTGGATCACGTAGTCCTCCCCCGGCTGGGCGGAAAGGCACAGCGTTTCAGCGTTCCCGCCCGCCACGGCGGCCGGTCCGGCAATGGCCCAGTGCGCCGGCATGGCGTCCTTCATCGAAATGGCGTGGCGGCGGTCCTGGGCGAAGAGCAGGAACGGCGCACCGGCATATCGGGCGTGCACTGCCGACAGCTCGGCCCCGGTGGCGGTGAAGTTCATCGGGGCAAGGGAATCCCAGGCACTTGCGGACTCGTACCGCACGGCCATCGCCTCCGGGTGCGCGGAGCCGGAAAGTCGTGATTCGGCGGCCCACACGCTGCCGGCGACATCGCGCACCCAGGCGGGATCCGCCGTCGGGCGGGCGGGAAGGTATTGCGCCTGGGGATAGTGTGCGGACCCCACCATGGCATAGGGCAGGTAGTAAAAGTAGTACGTGCCCGCGCCGTCCACTGGCTCAAAGGTGAAGCGGCCGGCAGCCGCGGAACGTTCCCCGGCCACCACATTGCGAACGCGCGCTCCGGTTGCCGCGGAAACCACGATCACATCCACTGCGGCCGGGTCGGGGTCCTGCCGGCGCCAGGGCAGGATGACGGAGGTGGCCCGCGGACCGGCAGGCCCTCCGTCGCTGCCGGGTGCCATCACCACGATCCTGTGGTTGCCGTAGACGAGCTTGTCCCACTCCCCCGTTCCGCAGTCGAGTTCCGGGTGCAGCCGCGCCGGCGGTGCGATGGTTCGGGCGGCGGGCGTTGCGGTTTCCGGGGTGGGCATGGGTTCAGCTCCAAGGCATCGATGGTGGTACGTCCATGCTTGCTTGAATCTTTGTGATTGTAAACCACCATTACGACTCTGAATCACTCACATTACGTGGTTGGGATTGGAGCCCCCCGCCGATCGAAGTGGAGGGGTGGCGCGTCATCTCCAACCTCAAGTGACGGGAGTGAGCCGCAGCCTCAGCCAGCCGAGCAGCGCGTCGGCCTGCCTGCGCTGAAAAACGCGCAGCGTCGGGATGCCGGGCGGATCCGGGCGGCGGGACATGTCCATGAAGTAGCCCGCCCAACCGGCCAGCACACCCGTCACGGCCCGCGGTGCGACACCGAAAAACACCCGACGGGTCCCCAGCACCGCCTCCGCACGCCCGCGTGGCGAATCCGTGTTGACGTCGATGAGAATGGACAGCGAATCCAGCCACGCCGCGCCGCGCGATGCATAGGGCCAGTCGACCAGTACCGCGCTGCCACCGGCCAGCAGGACATTGTCGGCGCGCAGGTCGCCGTGTACCAGTGCCTCCCCCGCCATGCTTTGTGTGCCGTGCCCTGCCAGCTCCACCAACACGTCAAGATTTCCCGCAGCCCACGGATCGAGCCCGTCCAAGGGACGCCTGCGCAACTTTTCCCACCCCATGAATGCACCCCGCAGGGAATCCCCTGAACGGGGCAGTTCCAACCCCTCGGGCACCGTGCGGACGGCGATTTCGGCCAGGGCATCCAGGACGAGCTCCAGCTCGGGCCCGGTCCACGGGAGGTGCGGGTGCCGGCCGTCCACGTCGGTGAGGACCAGCGCAACCCAGGTGCCGTCGTCGTACGCACCCAAAAGCCGGGGCACGGGCAGCCCGGGCGGAAGGGCTGCGGTGACGGCAGCCTCGCGGCGGTGCAGCGCGGCGGAGGTGGCGTTGACTTCTCCGCTGACCGCCTTCACGAAGACCCGCCGCCCCGATGTCAGCCGGAGCCGGTCTGCCGAACCCGGCGAATACCCGCCCGGCTGCGTCGCCGCCTCCACCACCGGCTCCCCAAGGATGGCCCCGACGCCGGCCCTCACCTCCGCGGGCAGCCCGGCCCACGCGATGCGTGCGTTCACTGGCGCGGGGCCGGCGTTGTGGGTGCCAGCGCCAGGACCGTGGCGTCGTCGGACACCTCGCCGATCTCAGCCTGCCGCGTGCGCAGTTCCTGCATCAGGCCCAGGGCGCCCAGCGTGGTGCCGCTGCGCTCCAGGAATTCTTCCGGCCCGGCGACCAGGCCGAGGTCGACGGCCCGCCAGGCTCCGTCCGTTGCCATCACCACGAGCTCGGGCCGGGCCAGTTGGACGACGTGCGCGTGGTCGGCCGCCTCCGGTTCGCGCCGGGCCACCCAAAGGTTGCCGAACGTGTTGCGCAGTTCGCGATCACGCTTGAGCAGCCGGGCGCGTTCTTCAGGCGGCACCGGCTTCCGCGCCTCGACGTGCCCGGCCATCGCGGCATCCACGCCGGCGTCTGCGTCGCCTGCGCGCACGACGTGGGTGGCGCCGTCGTCCGTCCGCACGACGACGGTGCAGTCGGCCAGGCTGGCGACCTCCAGGCCGCCGGCGTTGAGCTGGACGACGGAGATGGCGGCGCTGGGAAAGCGGATCCGCTCGGCACCGACCAGCGGCGCGGCGGCGGCATCAACGGCCGCCAGGGCCGAGGCAAGCCGCGCGCGAACGCCGGTCCGGACCGGATCCCGGTACGGCCCGGCGAGAATCATGTTCAGCGCCTGCGCCAACCATTGAGGGTCCGATGCCGCCGGCAGGCCGAGCTGTTCCAGCAGCGGCGTGGCGCCGTCTATCACCCACGCATTGGGTCCCTGGAAGCCGCACGCGTCCTCGAGGACATGGGCGTCGCCCTCAAATTGCACGCGGGCGCGGATCTCCCAGCCGAAAGTCATGGTCTCATCCTGCCACAGCGGGCCCAGACAAAATCGGCGCCCGTTCCCGCTTTCGGCGCCCGGGATACCGGTGGCAGAAAGCGCGAACGGGCGCCGATCTCAAGTTCCGGGCTGCGGGAGCGTCCGTGTCTCGACCGCAGAGGCGGCGGAGCCGGTATTTCCGTAGGCTGCGTAGAGGAGACCATAAGGCCGCCCGCGGCCGTCGGTCGGATAGTCCCCAAGCGCTCCCACTGCCCGCAAGCGCGCAGCGGGTCCCTCGCGATTGTGGGCCCAGCCGAGGAGACTCCGGTCCGCCGCCGAGGGAATGCCGGGGTCCGCCACCCCAGTCCCGGAAGTTACCCTTCGACTCCGAGGGTCGCCAGGATCAGCTCGCGCACGCGGCCGGGGTCGGCCTGTCCGCGGGTGACCTTCATGACGCCGCCAACGATGGCGCCGACGGCCTGGACCTTGCCGCCGCGGATTTTGTCCGCAACGTCGGGCTGGGCGGCAAGTGCCTCGTCGATGGCGGACTGCAGGGCGCCGTCGTCGGAAACCACGGCCAGGCCGCGCTTTTCGACAACCTCGGCCGGCGTGCCTTCGCCGTCAAGGACGCCGTCGAGCACCTGGCGGGCCAGCTTGTCATTGATGGCGCCGGAGGCGATGAGTTTTTCAATTTCCACAACAACGGCGGGGCTGACGCCCAGCGCGGCGGGGTCGACGTCGGCCAGCTTGGCGCGGCGTGCGATCTCACCCATCCACCACTTGCGGGCAGCGGCGGCCGAGGCGCCGGCGGTGACGGTTTCCTCGATCTCGTCCATGAGCCCGGCGTTGACGACGTCGCGGAATTCCATGTCCGTGTAGCCCCAGTCGGCCTGCAGCCGCTTGCGGCGCGCGGCCGGCGGCTCGGGCAGGCGGGAGCGCAGCTGCTCAACCCAGAGGGCCGTGGTCACGATGGGCACCAGGTCCGGTTCCGGGAAGTAGCGGTAGTCGTCGGCGTCGGACTTGGGACGCCCGGACGTGGTGGACTTCGTGTCCTCGTGCCAGTGGCGGGTTTCCTGGATGATCTTGACGCCGGAGTCCAGGACCGCGCCGTGGCGCTGGATCTCAAACTTCACGGCGTTTTCGACGGCGCGGAGGGAGTTCACGTTCTTGGTCTCGGTGCGGGTGCCGAACTTTTCCTGGCCATACGGGCGCAGGGAGACGTTGGCGTCGCAGCGGACGTTTCCGCGTTCCATCCTGGCGTCGGAAACGCCCAGGTTCTTCACGATTTCCCGGATGGCAGCGACGTAGGCCTTCGCCAGTTCGGGGGCGCGGGAGCCGGCACCTTCGATGGGTTTGGTGACAATTTCCACCAGCGGCACGCCGGAGCGGTTATAGTCCACCAGGGAGAAATCGGCGCCCTGGATCCGGCCGGTGGAACCGCCCATGTGGGTCAGCTTTCCGGCGTCCTCTTCCATGTGTGCGCGCTCGATCTCCACCCGGAAGACTGTGCCGTCCGCCAGCTCGATGTCGATCCAGCCGTCGTAGCAGATGGGGTCTTCGTACTGGGACGTCTGGAAGTTCTTGGGGGTGTCCGGGTAGAAGTACTGCTTGCGGGCAAAGGTGCAGTGCTCGGCAATCTTGCAGTTCAGCGCCAGCCCGATCAGGATCGAGGACTCCACTGCCTTCTTGTTCAGCACCGGAAGCACACCGGGCAGGCCCAGGCATACCTCGTTGACGTTCGTGTTCGGCTCGTCGCCAAAGACGTTGGGGGCGGAGGAGAACATCTTGGACTTGGTGTTCAACTCGACGTGGACCTCAAAGCCCAGGACGGGATCGTACTTTTCCATGGCTTCTTCGAAGCTCAAAATGGTGTCAACGCTCATTATTTAGCCTCCTTGGCTGCTGTCTGTGCCAATGCGGGCGCCTGGTCCAGGATCGGGCCGCCCCACTGTGCCTCGAGCAGGGATTCGAGCACGGCACCCACGCGGTAAAGGCGGGCGTCCTCGCGGGCGGGGGCCAGCAGCTGGATGCCGACGGGCAGGCCGTCTTCATCCGCCAGGCCGCCGGGCAGGGTCAGGCCGGGCACGCCCGCCAGGTTCGCCGGGATGGTCGCAACGTCGTTCAGATACATGGCCAGCGGGTCGTTAAGCTTCTCACCGAGCTTGAACGCCGTGGTGGGCGACGTCGGGGAAATCAGCACATCGACCTGGGCAAACGCGGCCGCGAAGTCGCGCTGGATCAAGGTGCGCACCTTCTGGGCCGAGCCGTAGTAGGCGTCGTAGTAGCCGGCGCTCAGGGCGTAGGTGCCCAGGATGATGCGGCGCTTGACCTCGTCGCCGAAGCCGGCGGCGCGGGTGGCGGCCATGACGCGCTCAATGGTGGGGGGGCCCTCGGCGGGCAGCTTGCGCATGCCGAAGCGGACGCCGTCGAACTTGGCCAGGTTGGAGGAGGCCTCGGACGGCATGATCAGGTAGTAGGCACCGAGTGCGTAGCCGAAGTTCGGGCAGGAGACCTCGACGATTTCGGCACCGGCGCCGCGCAGCAGCTCCAGGGATTCGTTGAAGCGGTTTTCGACGCCGGCCTGGTAGCCCTCGCCGTGCAGCTCCTTGATGATGCCGATCTTCATGCCCTTCACATTGCCCAAGCGTGCGGCGTCGGCAAGTCCGGTTGAGGGATCCGTCAGGGATGTCGAGTCCTGCGGGTCGTGCCCGCCAATGACTTCCTGCAGCAGGGCGGAGTCCAGCACGGTCCGTGAGACCGGGCCGATCTGGTCCAGGGAAGAGGCCATCGCGATGGCGCCATAGCGCGAGACCGCGCCGTAGGTGGGCTTCACGCCCACCGTGCCGGTGACGGCGCCGGGCTGGCGGATGGAGCCGCCGGTATCGGTGCCCAGGGCCAGGGGTGCCTCGAAGGCGGCGACGGCGGCCGCCGAGCCTCCGCCGGAGCCGCCGGGAATCCTGTCCAGGTCCCACGGGTTGCGGGTTGGCCCGTAGGCGGAGTGCTCGGTGGAGGAGCCCATGGCGAATTCGTCAAGGTTCGTCTTGCCCAGGATCGGCATCCGGGCGGCGCGCAGCTTCTTGACCACGGTGGCGTCGTACGGGCTCATCCAGCCCTCAAGGATCTTCGAGCCGGCAGTGGTGGGCTGGCCGATCGTGACGATCAGGTCCTTGACGGCGATGGGCACGCCGGCCAGTTCGTGGAGTTCCCTTGCGTCGGAGCCGCCCCTGGCGCGGCGGGCATCGACGTCCGCGGCAACGGCCAGGGCCTCTTCGGTGTTGACGTGCAGGAACGCGTTGACTCCGCGGTCGCCGCCGTCCACGGCGGCGATGCGGTCAAGGTGGGCCTGGACCAGCTCAACGGAAGTGATTTCGCCGGACGCCAGCTTGGCGGCCATAACGGCGGCGCTGGAACGGATCAATTCATGGGCATTCATGGATCAGCTCTCCTCCAAAATGGCGGGGACCTTGAAGCGGCCGTCCTGTGCATCCGGGGCGCCGGAGAGCGCCTCTTCGGCGGTGAGCACATGGCCCACCACGTCGTCACGCATCACGTTGGTCAGCGGAATCGGATGGGATGTGGCGGGGACGTCGTCCCCGGCAGCCTCGCTGACGCTCTTAACCGAATCCACAATCACCGCCAGCTCTGTGGCCATGCGGTCCAGTTCGTCGTCGCTCATCTCGATGTGGGCCAGTGTCGCCAAGTGCGCCACCTGCTCACGGTTGATCGCAGCCATGGATCTCCCCTGCAGAAAGTAAATATTGTGTCCGTACTACCTTATCTCCCGTGGCATGGGCGGATTCACCGGGCCCGGTGCGCACCCGCCTGGCCCACCGGCTGGATGCCTCGCCGGAGAGGGCCAGCAACACCAGGATGTCCAGCGGCAGCCCCAACATGTTCTCCCGGAGGGCAATGCCGTGGCCCAGGAAAAAGCCTGAGGCCGTCAGCAGGATCAGCAGTGCACTGCAGGCCATGGCTGTGTTGCGTGCCCAGTTCACGCCCCGAAACGTCAGTACCCCGACGAACAGATACAGCAGGCCAAGCACCACTCCGGCACCCAGCACCAGCGGCACGGCCCAGTCCGCAAGCATCACGTCCAGGCCGACGAGGACGGCCAGCACCCCTGACGGCCCGTCCTTGCCGCCGGAGGCTCCGGAGGCTCCGGAGGCAACAACGATGGCCCCGGCCAGCACGCGCAGGCCGACGAGCGCCGCGCCAAAGGTGATTGAGACGGGACGCTTGTTGGCGCGTGCCGCCATCCGTTCCTCCCAGCCGGGACCCGGCTCCACGCCACTATCGGATACCTTGCCGACGTCAACCACCGGCAGGTTGCCGTCCGTCTCGATCGTGTCCCCGCCGCCGTTGCGCGCGTGGTAACCGCTGGAGAAGTCCTCGATGGTGCGCACCGAGACGTCCTCCCCCAGAGCGGTGAGGGTGCCCACAATGTGGTCGCGCTCCACGTCGGTGTCCGCCGCGACCTTGTGCGTCACCTGGAGGGTGAAGAGGGAAAGACCCACGGCACGGTCAAAGGTCCCGGCCGCCAGCCAGTCGGCACGGTGCCCGCCCGGCAGCATCCAACCCGCGGGGCTGTGCCACAGGCGCACGTGGTGGCGCTTGGAGGGGTTGCCGGAAACCTCCTGCTGGTAGGCCAGGTCCTGCTGGCGGCCAAAAAGCAGCAGCGGGCTGACAGGCGCCTCATCGTAGCTGCGCCGCAGCACGGTGGTGGTGACTATTTTCCAGCTTGAGGCGGGGGTGACGTCGTCGGCCTTGATCCAGCCGGCCCGCGTCATGGCGGCATGGACCTGGGACTCGGTGCCTTCCAAGGCCAGGTTGACGGGATCGCCAAGCAGTCCGTCACTGGTGCGGGCGCGGCCGATGAAGTAATCGGGAACGTAGACCGAGGTGAGGATGCGATGGATGCGCGGGTGCACCAGGTAGCTTAGGACCAGCCAAAACGCCACGAAAATCGGTAACAGGCGCCAGCCCACGTGCAGTGTTTCGGAGAGCAGCAGCCAGGCCAGCCAGATGGCGGCGAGCGCGCCGAGTACGAAGACCGAGTTGTCGGCGAGGGCGTCGATGTATCGGTGGCGCGGCCTTGCGGGGGCGGCTGACGTGGTGCTCATGGGCGCCCGCCGGGCATCGCCTGGACGTCTTGGCGGTATACACGGAGCATCTTGCCGTTCTCCGGGATGGGCCAGTCGCGCTCAGGGACCCGGGTGAAGCCGAGCTTGCGGTACAGGGCGTGGGCACCGTGCCAGTCATCGCCGGTGGTCAGGCTGACGGCGCGGATGCCGTCCGTGGCACGGGCCTGGTCCAGGATGTAGCGGACCATGGCCGCACCCGCCCCGCTGCGCTGGACCTTCGGGTCAACGACCAGCAGCCGGAATTCCAGCTCGTCCGGCAGCGCGATGTCCGCCCACTCGTCACCGTGCACGGCCAGGGTGGCTGAGCCAACCACCACGCCGTCGCGCTCGGCGACGATGAGGGGCGCCGATTCCGCCCGCTCCGCCACCTGCAGGATCTTTTGCATGTATGGGTATTCGGCACTGTCAAAGTAGCCGGCCCCCAGGTACGCGTCCGCGGTGATACGGGCAATGGCGGCATGGTCAACGGGTGTGGCAGGGCGGACGGTCAGGCTCATGCGCGTGCTGGTTCCTCTTGCTTGATGTTCGACGGCGGGACTCGCCTTAGCCAGTTTCCCTCACCGGGGGGCGGCGCGGGAAATGGGCGGATCAGCCGCTGGCCGGCCAAGCATCTTCGGAGGCCGTTGTGGTGGATCGCCCCCGGTGCACGGGGGGCGAATCACCACAACGACCCCCGAAAGGGAAATAGTGCCTGTCAACGGTCGCCAAGCCATGCGGCCTCGGCGGAACCGTAGCCGCGGGCCTCCACAGTGGTCCAGGCCGGGACGCCGTCGACCACCACAGCAGGCGGCAGGCGCAGACCGGGGCCCCAGGCGGTGTTTTCCGGTTCACGGGCATGGGCGTCGAGTGCCGGCAGCTCGCCACGGTCACGGCTGGGGCCGGTGGGCATCAACTCAACGGCAGTGCGGGCCAGGGACAGCCGCGCGTTGCGCACAGTACCGTCCAGCCGCTGGCGCCAGGCGTCGAGGGCTGCGGCGGCCGTTAGGTAGCCGGTGGCGTGATCCAGCGCCTGGACAGGGAGCGGGAAGGGCCGGTCGCGGCCAAAGTGGCCCATGCCTGTGTGGGCGATCCCGCAGCTCATCTGCACCAGCGAATCGAATCCACGCCGATGCTCCCACGGACCGCTCCAGCCGTACGCGTCGAGTGCAACATTGACCAAGGCGGGGTGGCGTTCGGCCAGGGCAGCGTCGGAGAGTCCCAGCCGGTCCAGTGCGTCCGGGCGGTAGCCGTGGATGAAGATGTCCGCCCCGGCCAGCAGCTCTTCCAGCCGGTTCAATCCTGCGGGAGTCGTGAAGTCCAGCCGGGCGCAGTGCTTGCCGAGCGTCATTTCCGGTTCCAGTCCGGGTTCGTTCCAGCCCGGCGGGTCTATCCGCAGCACCTCGGCCCCGTACAAGGCCAGAAACCGGGTGGCGACCGGCCCGGCAATCACCCGTGTCAGGTCCAGGACCCGGACACCCGCCAGCGGGCGGGCGGCGGTGGGCACTGCGGTTAGCGGCGCGCTCGTCAGGGGCATTGTGGCTCCAGGCACTGCGGCTAGGGGCACTGTGGCTCCAGGCACCTTCGTGGGGGATACGCGGCGGCGGGCTCCGGCGTCGTTCCTGCCAAAAGGCGGCACGCGGCGCTCGGGGCCCCAGTGCACCAAGGGTTCTGCGGCCACAGCCGCGCCCTGCGGATGGGCCAGCCATTCAGCTCCGGTACGCATCACGGCGGCGCACCCATTGGATGCGACTATGCCGGCCTCCAGCTCCTCCCCCGGCCAGGAAGCCACCGCCTGCGCCACCAATTCGCGCCCGGCATCCGGGGACAGGGCCAGGACTGCGAGCGCGGCGGCACGGTGGTGCGGGGCGTTGGTGTGGAGGCGGATCCAGCCGTCGGCGCTGGGATAGTCGCCGGCGACGGAATCCCACACAGGGGGCAGCTGCCAGCCATCCGGGCTGAAGGACAGTCCGAACCAGGCTGACGCCAGGGCCCGATCCACGCTCACTTGCGGGACGGCTGAACCGAGCCGGCCGCAGAGCTGTGCCACGGCGTTCCCGGCAGCCGCCATGGAGGCGACAGCGAGCCCCGTGACGTCAAAAGCGGACGGCAGTGTCCCCCACCCCGTCAGCTGCACGAGATTCGGGGGTGCAAAGTTCCCGTCGGTGACCGTGAAGTTCATGGCATCAGGCTACGCCCCGCGTGCCGACATTGGCATGGGTGCTGGCACTGGAAGCCATGCCGCCTGCCCGGGACGACGCGCTGCACGGCATAAGCGCTCCACGGCGTGAGCGCCCCACGGCATGAGCGCTGCACGGGCGCCAAGCCGCCGCTTTCCGTACCATGGAGGCATGGCCGCCCAGCATGCATTAATCGATCCCACCACGCCTCCCGTTGCCACCACCACGGCGGGGAAGGTCCGTGGCATGTGGCGTCCCTGCCCCTCAATGGCTGCCGGGGCGGGTGCGTTCAGCCATTCGGCGGCATTCCTGGGCATACCCTTCGCCGCGGCACCCGTCGGTCCACTCCGCTTTGCGGCGCCGGTGCCCCATTCACACTGGGATGGGATTCGCGACGCCGTGGAGCAGGGGCCCACACCACACCGCGCAGGACCGCCGGAGCCCACGCTCATCCCCGAACCTTCCGTGCCGGGCGAGTCCACGCTGAATGTGAATGTCTTCACCCCGGCGCCGTCCGTGGCTGCAGCGCTCCCCGTTCTGGTGTACATCCATGGCGGCGGCTTCACGGCCGGCTCCCCCGCCAGTCCCTGGTACGACGGCGCCGCCTTCAACCGTGACGGCGTAGTGACTGTCAGCGTTTCCTACCGGCTTGGCTTTGACGGCTTTGGCCTGATTGAAGGGGCACCGGACAACCGCGCAGTGCTCGACTGGCTGCTTGCGCTGGAATGGGTGCAACAAAACATTGCGGCGTTCGGCGGCGACCCGGCCCGCGTGACCCTCGCCGGACAGTCTGCCGGTGGCGGCGCGGTGCTGACCCTTCTGGGCATGCCTCGCGCACAGCCGCTTTTCGCCCAGGCCTACTGCCTCTCCGGCGCACTCGGCGACGTTTCCCGGGACAAGGCGGGGGCGCTCGCCGAACGCCTGGCGGGGCTGGCCGGCGTCGAACCCACGCTGGAGGGGTTTGCCTCGGTGCCCGAAGAACGCCTGTTGGAGCTCCAGTCCAAGGCCCGGGAACCCGGTGGCGGGAAGTTTTCGATGCTGCGCCGCGTCATTTCCGGCGGTCTCTCGCTCGGCCCCATGGTCGACGGCGAACTCATCACCGCGCCAACGCTGGACTCCCTGCATGCTGGCATCGGCTCGGACAAGTCGCTGGTCCTTGGCACCGCCGACGACGAATTCGCCATGGTCGTTGCCGGGATGCAGTCCAAGCTGCGATTTGTCCCCGTCCGGCTGCTCCTGGGACAGGCTGGGCTTGCCCGGGGCAACCGCAGCGACTACCTGGCCGCCAACAGGGAGGTGGTGAGGTCAGGATCCGCCGCGGTGTTGGGCCGGTATATCAGTGACGCGGTATTCCGCAGCACCGCGCTCAAGGTGGCGGAATACCGGACCGCTACTGCAGAAGGCGGGGCCGCGACATCCGATCCTGTCGATGCTCCCGCCTCCAATCAGGCCGCCACCGCTTCGGGATCCACTCCCGGCACACCTTCCGAATCCACTCCCGGCCGCGCAAACACCTGGCTGTTCCGGTTCTCGTGGCGCTCGCCGGTATTTGGCCGGGCCGTGCACTGCCTGGATGTGCCCTTCTTCTTCGACTGCCTCGGAGCGGACCGGATTGACGCCCTGGCTGGCAAGACTCCCCCGCAGGCCCTCGCCGATGAGGTCCACGGAGCCGCTGTCTCCTTCGCCATCTCCGGCGGCCCGGGCTGGGACGGGTACGCCGGCGGGCTCCGGACCAAAGTGTTCGACTCGCCGTCCTCGATGGTTGACGACGGCTACGCCTCGGTGCGCCCGCTGCTTGAGTAACTTTTACGGGTCCCGGGCCGCCGTCCCGATTCAAAAGACAGCACATGCGGGTCCCCGGCCGCCGTCCCGAATGAAAAGACAGCAGATGCGGGTCCGGGCTTCTTACACCCGCATCTGCTGTCTTTTGAATTTCGTTCTCCTCCGCCACACCCGCATCTGCTGTCTTTTCATTCCCGCCTGTCCCATGGCAACGGCCTGCCGGTGTCGCGTGTGGATAACTTTGAGCGCGATTTGCGGAATTGGCCGAGAATTTCAGCATGGTCATGCGCCCAAGGCTTCCCGGAAAATGTGCGACCCGTTCGTTCACCTATGTTGAGGCTGTTTCGGCAGGGGCGACTGTCAGCCGTCTGCGGGCACGTGACCTCCACACGCCAAGCCGCCAGATCCGGGTGCCGAGCGGCGTGGAACAGACATTGCTGGACAGGGTGCGCCCCTACACAGCCTTGGGCGAGTCTCGATACATTTCACACAGCACCGCAGCCCTGCTCCATGGCATTCCGCTCCCTCGGGAGTTCGAGCAACTCAGAGCAGTCCACCTTTCCAGACCATCCAGCGCAGCCATACCGCGGCGCAAGGGTGTCATCGGCCACCGCCAAAACCTGCGCGACGACGAAGTCATGCTCCTTGGCGACATCCCGGTCACCACGCCCGCCCGCACCTTCCTGGACCTGGCTGCGATCCTGAGACTGGATGATTTGGTAGCCGCTGCGGATCACCTTATTTGCGAGCATGACAGGTACTTTGAGCCCCGGAAGTTCCCGATTGTCGCGGAAGGAACTTTGCGCAGCTACCTCGCGGACAAGCACCATGTTCCCGGGCTGGACAAGGCCAGGGCCGCCGTTGAGCTGATGAGAGTGGGTGCGGATTCACCCCGGGAAACCAGGCTCCGCCTGATCCTGTTCAGGGCCGGGCTCCCGGAATTCACCGCCAACCATGTCATTGACAACGATCCGGGCGAGAACGTGGTCTACCCGGACCTCGGCTGCGAGGAGTTCAGGGTTTGCGGTGAGTACGAGGGGGAGGTCCACCAGACCCCGGAAAAGCAACTGCGTGATCGGAACCGTGATCAGAGGACCCGTGTCCATGGCTGGCTGCAGGTGAAGGTTTACAACAAGGACATGCAGCAAGGCGATGCCTACGTTGTTGCCATGTTCACCAAGGCCCTCCGCGAGCGTGGGTGGAAGCCCCGCCAAACTCCCTAGCTTCTACCGCCGCCGGTAGGCCGAGCCGTCGGCGTTTCGCTCCAACAGGCCATGGTCCACCAGTGCGCGACGCAGCGTGGGAATGTCCGTGGTGACGGTGGCAAGCAGCCTGTTGATGTCCGTCTCCCCCAAAGTTTCACCTTCCGGGATGAGGCGGGTTGCCAAGTGCTCAAGCACCTCGCGGCGAAGCGCGGGGTTCATCGGCAGCTGCGTCAACATGCCGGAGCTGAAGAATTTGTCGATTCCTTCAGCCTTGGGCGCGCTGTTGGCTACCAAGATGGTGTCGAAGACGCCGGCAACAGGCTCATACGTCCCGGGCGTCAACAGCCCAACGGAGGCCAGCCGCCGGAGTTCCTTTTCGAACGCAGGTCCGTCAACACCCAATACCCGTGCGGCGTAGACCTGCAGGACTTGCTCGTTCGCCAGCGCTGCCATAACGGGCTGCCACGGAATGGCGTTGTCCCCAGTCACTCCGCCACGCTTTCCGCCACGTTGCACACCAGCTGCCACAAATACCCATCGGGGTCTGTAACCGCGCCGATGTACTGCCGGCGGCCGCTGACGTGGTCAATAAGCTCCGGCCCGGTTGCCGTGCCTCCGGCCGCACGTGCGCTTCCCAAAAGGCGGTCCACCTCGGCAGTTGACCGAATGGCGCAGCTGAGTATGCCGTCGAACTTGGCGGCGCCAGCACCGTTGCCCACCATACCCGGTTCCAGCCCCGTGTTGCGGGTGAAGTCGGCCGGTTCGGCCAGGAACAAGGTCAGACCGGGCAGCTCAAGGCTCACGATGCCAAACATGAGCGTCGCCTCCGCCATCCCCAGACCGTCGCGGTAAAACGCCAAGGACCGTTCCGCATCCTCGACCACCCTGGATAACACCACACCGTCGGTTTCCATGCACACCACTTCCTTCGATCGTGAGCCTAGGATGGGCCCGTCACCGATGTCAAAGCATGGCCCCTGCCCCGGTGGCGCTGCTGTGCCGAATCCGGCGGGGACGATCGTGTCCTGGAACCACGGCGGTTTGTTGGAGGGTTCGCGCGCTGGCCCATTGGCTGGACATGGCGGCTCCCATGATTCGGTGGCGATGGGGTTTGCATCCATCTCGATCTTATGAACACCGTGGTCATTGCGGCACGGCCGTCCGTCCTGACTGCACTGGCACTTATATCCTCAACCACCGAATTAGTCCGACGGCGCGAAGTCCCCTTCCAGCCCCGGCACACAAGCGCCGGTCCACACGGAAAGGACTTCCTCCCTGGAAGGCAGTCCGTTGACGGCCGGGCTCAGCCCGGGCCGGTGCACCCACGCGCCCGCCTCCTCGGCGATCAGCGCGCCGGCGGCAAAATCATGCTCGAACAGGCCGTATTCCAGGTAGGCGTCCACGCCGCCGTCGGCCACGGCACACAGCTCCAGAGACGCTGCACCGAGCCGGCGGAAGTCGCCAAACTTATCCATGCGCCCGTCCAGCTCGGACACGAGCCGGCGCCGGATGGCAGCGTTGTACGTCAGCGACATGGAGAACAGCGTCCCGCCCCGGGCGTCCGTGGGGCCGGTCAACCGCCGCACGGACTGTGCGCCGTCGGCCCTGGTCTCATCCAGCCAGGCGCCTCCCCCGAGCGAAGCGAAATAGATGCGCCGCAGGGCAGGGGCGTTGACCACGCCAGCCAGCCATTGGCCGTCGGGCCCCATGACGGCCACCGAGGTGCCGTGGTAGGCGATGTTGCGGATGAAGTTCATGGTGCCGTCGAGCGGGTCGATGCTCCAGCGGTAGCCGGACGGCTCCGCGGGAAGTGCGGGGGCCAACTCCTCGCCGGTGATGACGTCGTGCGGGCGTGCGTCGGTGATGACGCCCCGCACGGCACGTTCGGCGGCCAGATCAAAGGCCGTTACCCAGTCCGCGTCCGAGGACTTTTCAGTGGCGCCAAAGGCGGCAGGGTCCCGGGCGGCAAGCACGGCCGCCCCGGCAGCCGCCGCCCGCAAAGCCACTTCCAACAGTTCATCCACGCTTACAGCCTTGCTCATGCATCCTCTTCCGTCGTGTCGTCTTCCTGCCCCGACTCTACGGTCTCGACGGCAGGACCCTCGGCAGGACCTTCCGCTAGCAGGAGCACAAAGCCGTCCTCGTCCAACACCTTCAGCCCCAGCGATTCAGCCTTGTCCAGCTTGGTGCCGGCGTTCTCCCCCGCAACCACGTACGAGGTGTTCTTGGAGACCGAGCCGGAGGCCTTGCCGCCGCGGGTGATGATGGCTTCCTTCGCCTCGTCGCGGCTGAAGTTCGGCAGCGTCCCGGTCACCACAATCGTCAGGCCTTCGAGGGTGCGCGGGGTGGATTCGTCCGCCTCGTCCTCCATGCGCACCCCGGCCGCCGCCCAGGCGTCCACGATGTCCCGGTGCCAGTCCACGCCAAACCACTCGATGAGGGCCTCGGCAATGATGGGCCCGACGCCGTCCACGTCCGCCAGGGCAACTTCGGACGCGGCCCGGATGCTGTCCATGGAGCCGAACGCCGTGGCCAGGGCCCGCGACGCCGTGGGCCCCACGTGCCTGATGGAGAGCGCCACGAGCACGCGCCACAGCGGCTGCGACTTGGCCTTTTCAAGTTCCTCAAACAGCTTTTCGGTGGTCTTGGTGGGCACCGACGGCTTCTTCGCCGTCGCCTTCGTGTAGAAGTACGGGACCTGCTGGAAACGGCCGGTCCCTTCGCCCTTGGAGCGAATTTCCCGCCATACGACGACGCCGGACAGGTCAAGTTCCGCGATGGCGAAGACGTCCGCCTCGCTCGTCAAGGGGCCAGGGCCGGCGGGGGCAATGACGCCCCCGTTCCCTGCCGGGTCGGGGCCGGGCCCCGTGGTCAGCGCCGCCGCGGCCTCGTAGCCCAGGGCCTCGATGTCGAAGCCTCCGCGGCCGGCCAGGTGCGCCACCCGCTCGGTCAGCTGGGCCGGGCAGGATTGGGAATTGGGGCAGCGGATGTCAATGTCGCCCTCCTTGGCGGGGGCCAACGTGGTCCCGCAGGACGGGCACACCAGCGGCATCACAAATTCGCGCAGTTCGCTTTCGCGGCCCTCGCGCAGGGCCATGACGGGGCCGACAATTTCGGGGATGACGTCCCCGGCCTTGCGCAGCACCACGACGTCCCCGATCATCACGCCCTTGGCCTTGACCACGTCCTGGTTGTGCAGCGTGGCCATTTCCACGGTGGAACCGGCCACCTTCACGGGCGTCATGACTCCGTAGGGGGTGACGCGGCCGGTGCGGCCCACATTGACGCGGATGTCCAGCAGCTTGGTGTGGACCTCCTCCGGCGGATACTTGTACGCCACCGACCAGCGCGGCACGCGGGAGGTGTTGCCCAACGCGCGCTGCGTGGCAAAGTCGTCCACCTTGACCACAATTCCGTCGATCTCGTGGATGAGGTCGTGCCGGTGCTCGCCGTAGTGGGCGATGAAGTCCAGCACCTCCTCCAAGGTGTCCAGCACCTTGAAGTAGGGGCTGGTGGGCATGCCCCAGGCCTTGAGCTGCTCATACGTTTCCGACTGGCTTGCCGTCTTGAGCCCCGCCCGGGCCCCGATGCCGTGGACGTACATGCTCAGCGGCCGCTTGGCCGTTTCGGCGGGGTCCTTCTGCCGCAGCGAGCCCGCAGCGGAGTTGCGCGGGTTCGCAAACGGCGCCTTGCCGGCGGCCACCATTTGCTCGTTCAGCGCTATGAAGTCCTTGGAGGCGATGAACACCTCGCCGCGGATCTCCACCTCGGACGGGAAGTTTTCACCGTGCAGTCGCTGGGGAATGTCCTTGATGGTGGCCACATTGTGGGTGATGTCCTCGCCGGTGGTGCCGTCGCCGCGTGTGGCCGCCCGCACCAGCACGCCGTCGCGGTAGAGCAGGTTCACGGCCAGGCCGTCAATCTTCAGCTCGGTCAGCCACTTGGGTGCCAGCCCGTGCTGCTTCTCCACGGAGCCCTCTGCCTTGCGCAGCCAGGCCTCCAGCTCGGCGAGTGAGAAGACGTCCTCCAGGGAGTACATGCGTGAGAGATGGTCGACGGCGGCAAATGCCACCGAGACTCCCCCGCCGACCACTTGGGTTGGGGAGTCGTTGGTGACCAGTTCGGGATTGAGCGCCTCGAGCTGCTCGAGTTCGCCATAGAGGACGTCGAACTCCGCGTCCGAGACGATGGGTGCGTCTTCGTTATAGTAGGCCGCCCGGTACTTTTGGATCAGCTCGACAAGTTCTGCGTACCGCTCCCGTGCCACCGCGGAAGGTGTGTGTGCGGGCTCGATGGCGTCTGCGACGTCATCAGACACTGCTTTATCGGGCACTTGCGGCTCGAACTCTTCAGGGGTGGGGTTCTCAGGCTGGCTAGTCACTGTTCCATCTTGCCGCAAATCGCCCCGGTGCGCTCGCCCAAGTTCCAGGACAGTGGCACCCCTGGGGGGCCATGCGAAAGCGCGGGCTGTCGTTGGGATGTGTCCCCTGCCGTTGGCCATCAGGGGCCATACGCGGGCGGCAATGCCATGGCTCTACGCGGAAATCCTCGAGCAGCACATCAGCAAATCGCCCCCCGCCAAGAATGTCCGCCGCCCGCTCAGCGGACGGCTCACCGGGCCCGTCTTACGGACGGAGAATTGACCTGCGAGACGACAGTGCAGTTCAGCGGGTGGTTTGCCCGGCGAGGGACCGGCATATGGGACGGTCCCAATAGTGAGCGAACCGAGGTGGTTGGGTTCGATCCACTGATAGGCTTCCTGCTCATGGGGCGATGGGACGGCGGACAATTATCTGAGCAGCAGGCTGAGCTCGCCAGAACGTGGCTCGGCACTCCTTCTCTTATTGCAGACCTGTCGTGGGGTCAGGTGGACACGAAGGTACTCCACGTCAGTACTCGCGATCGCACAGTGATCGTCAAGGCTGCAGGACCCGACAACCATCACATCGGTCGCGAGATCACCGCCCATGAGTCTTACACGAGTCCACTGGTCGCCAGCGGCCGGGCCGGCGGGTTGCTGCGTTCGAGCCGACAATTGAATCTCTTGGTGCTCGATTACCTCGATGGGGATTTGGTAGAGGGCACAGGTGAGGAACTCGCCGAGAGCGCTCATGCTCAGGCTGGTGAACTACTGAAATTGCTTCACGGCCAGGAGAGCCGTATTGATGATCAATATGAGTTTCGTGTGACGGCGAAGTCACTAGCCTGGCTTGACCGAAAGCATCGGATCGATCCAGAAGTGGAGCGAGAGGCCCGACAGCGCCTCACAGAGTACCGGCCGCTCCCGATAGTGGTTGTCCCGACGCACGGAGACTGGCAACCGCGAAACTGGATCAGCGAAAATGGCGAGCTAAGGGCAATAGACTTCGGTCGGTTTGACTTTCGACCAGCAGCGACGGACCTCTGTCGATTGGCGGTGCAGCAGTGGCGGAAAAACGCAACTCTGGAAGCAACCTTCCTGGCAGGGTACGGCGGTGATCCTCGCTCCGAGGTTGTCTGGCGAATGGACCTGCTCCGGGAAGCCATCGGCACAGCCGTGTGGGCCCACTTGGTAGGGGACGAAATGTTCGAGGCCCAGGGACACCAAATGCTGGGCCAATCACTCCAGCGCTTCTAGACCTGGACAGGCATTGCCAGGCTCCCATCTTCACCACCGTGGAACCGACCACATTCCAGGCCTGGTTGACTGGTAACCGTTTCCCTTGCGGGACGGCGGCACCGCAGTCGTGCTTCATGTTCAAATTTTTGATACTTCGCCGGGATACGACGCGCCCTGTCGAGGCTCCTAGGATGTCGCTGCACCGACGGTGATCGCCTCGACGATCTCGCGTACTGCGGATTCGTCGGGTAATCCGCCGAATCCGCCGGCGAAGAGTAGATGCCCGGTCCCGACTAAGGCGTGCGCGAGTGTGTCCGGCCGCGCGTTGGGGAGGATGCGGCCGACGTGTTGTTCGGCAGTCAGGTAAGCGCTGAGCCCGGTGACGGCTTCAGTGAGGAACGGGATGCCTTGTCTCGTGTCCGAACGCAGGCGGGCACGGAGTTCGTCCCGAGACAGAATGAGGCGAATGAGAGCTAGCCCGGGCGGGTGAAACAGCTCGGAGAGCGCGGTGGAGAGGTTTCCGCCGACTGTTCCGGAGCCGACCTGGTCGACGAGTTCGGCCGCCATGCGATTTAAGGCGGAGATCTGGTTTTGGACGAGGGCGGCGAGCAGGTCGTCGAAATCCGTGAAATGTCGGTGTAGGACGCCCTTGGCAACGCAGGCCTCGTCGGTGACGGCACGACTTGTCAGGCCCGAGGGGCCGTCGCGGAGCAGGACGTGCTCGGCCGCCGTGAGTAGCTGTGCGCGTGCATCGTGGAGCGCGACTCCGGTCGGCATCCGGCCTCCGATCCATTGACTAGTGGGCATATGCCCATTTAGAGTGGCGCATGGTCACTATACCGGCATCGCCTCCCGATTCGGGAGGTGGATCTCACCAACGGCGCGAGATGGCTGAATCCTTCGGAGACGATGCCGTTCGCTTCGATCGGACCCGACCGCACTACCCGGATGCGTTCATTGACGAGATCGCCCGCCGCATGCCCGGCAGGGCGATCCTTGACGTCGGAATCGGCACCGGCATTTCGTCTCGGCCGTTCGGCGATCGCGGGTTCACTGTGCTCGGCGTTGAAGCTGACCCGCGTATGGCCCAGTTCGCCCGCCTCCAGGGATTCGATGTCGAGGTAGCGCGGTTCGAGGAATGGGTTGCTGCCGGCCGCATGTTCGACGGTCTCATCGCCGGGCAGACCTGGCATTGGGTCGACCCCGTCTCGGGGGCTGCCAGGGCTGCGGACGTGCTCCGGCCCGGCGGCTGTTTGGTGCTGTTCTGGAACGAGGCCCGGCCGCCGGCCGAACTCGCCGCGCAGTTCGGGAAGGTCTTCGCTTCGCTCGATACCGGGCTGCCGTTCAACCCATGGGCGACGGCGCTGCGGCGCGGTGCCTACAACGGGATCATTAACGTGGCCGAGGCCGGGATCCGAGCCACGAACGCTTTCCGTCCGATCGAGCGAGTCGCCTTCGACTGGGAGACGACCATTAGCCGCGACGCGTGGTTGGAGCAGGCCTCGACCTCCGGCGGCATCAACCGCCTGCCGAAGGAGAGACTCGAAGCCCTTCTGGCCGGTATGGGGGTCGCGATCGACGCGGTAGGCGGAGAATTCGTTCTCGCATATACAACCGTGGGTGGGATCGCGGAGAGGCAAACCTTGTAGCGTTTGGCGTTCCCGTCACGGCATTGTCTCAGGCATTTAATATGTGGCTAAGTTGGCGTTTCTGGCGCATACTGGAGATATGAGTAGAGACACCGAGCTTTCCGTCAGCCAAGCGCGGAACCACTTTTCCGACGCCGTGAACCGGGCTGCGTTCGGTGGCGAGATCACCTACGTGACGCGCGGGCGAGGGCAGAAGCGGGCTGCTGCGATCGTGCCAGCCGAGTTCGTTGACCGCTACGAGGCGATGCTCGACAGCGAGGACGGTCGGATCGCGTTGGAGCGATTGGCCGATCTCGACGCCGGCCGCACCAAGGCTGTCTCGGCGGATGAGGCGGCCCGGACACTCGGGTTGTGAGTGCAGCTGATCCGTTCACTGTCGAATATGACCCGAAAGCGCTCAAGGAGGTGTCCAGGCTCGACAAACCGGTGGCGCGCCGTGTCATCAAGGCCATCAACGCGTTGAGTGCCGACCCGCGACCGGGCGGTGTCCGCCCCCTCGTGGGGTATCCAGGTCTCTGGCGAATCCGCGTCGGCGAGTATCGCGTTGTTTACACGATCAAAGACACTGAACTCGTGGTTCTCGCCTTACGGGTAGCCCACCGCAGCAGCGTCTATCGCGGACTCTGATGGTCGCGGAGTGCGAACCTGGCTTCTGCCAGTAAACGGTTCCCGCCAAGGCAGGATCGTGGCGAGGGAGTATCCCATAGCAGGTTCCCCTTCGGGATCATGGCATTGTGAGGACTCCGATCCTTCTGGGCGCAATGCCAGAATCGCGTCCGTGGTTGTGACAGGGCTGGCTACTTCGCAGGCCGGTTGAAGGCGTCGGCGTCCCAGGTCAAATCCGCACCCTCCCGCAGGGGCAGCGCTTCGATGATCGGGTCTCGCACGAGCGCTGATATGAGCTCAGGGCTGCCAGCGACCACCGTGGAATCGAAGTCGATTTCTGTCACCAAGACCCACTTTCTGTCCGCCGGCCACAGAATGTTCGGTGACTGCGGCCACTCCGGCGAATGGTGCCAAGGCACATGGTTCACCCAATCAGAATTGAGGTAAAACTGTGGCGCAGCATTGAACAAGTAGTAGGCGCGCCCGGGCAGGTCAGGTGTGCCTCCATTGACTACCGACGCCGGCAGCAGGCCCGATCCCGGTCCGCTCCCCAGGACCGCAGCAGCGACAGTATTTTCCACGTGGATCCCATCGCCGGAAAAGGTGAGCTGGGCATAACCGGCGGAACTTGCCAGGCCTCCCCATCCCTCCCAGATGGCGGACACGCCCTGTTCGGGTGTGGACGTGTGCTCGCAAAGGTGGACGGTGGCCGCGGCGAGTATTTCCGGCGCAAGGTTTCCGGTCAACGGTTCCGAATAGCGCCAGCCCTCGGCATCCATAATTTCCTGCCCGTTCGACGCCTGGCCAAGAACGCGGTGGAACTGAGCCAGCGGGTGCATCTCGGTCCCGAACGCCCGCGCGACGGCGCACCACGACGCCTCTTCAGTTTGGAGTGGGAAGACATCAGTTCGGTCATGGCCGTGCCACGTTCCGGTGTCCGCCGGGCGGTCCCGCCCCACCGGATGGAAAATCCTCGCGTAAGCGGGGAAGCCCCGCGGCACGACTGCGTGCATGTCATGCCACTCGGTATCCAGCAGCGGCCTAAGCCAGTCGCCAGCATCAGCATTGGTCAAGGATTCCATGAGGCCAGCGTAGCTGCCGGACGGTCAAACCAGTGCAGGGCCCTCTGGCTCACTTCTGCAATGCGCGACTCTCGATTTAGCGCGCGACTCCCCGATGGTTTGCAGCTGCGGGAGTCTCACAGCCTCATCAGTCGATCAGCAGCACCAGCTTCCCCCGCACCTGTCCGTCCTCGCCCGCACGGTGCGCCCGCGCGATCTCGGCGAGCGGAAAGGTCTGCGCAACCGGGAGCGAAAAGCGCCCGGATTCAACTAGCGCGCCGATCTCGCCAAGCGCATGGACCGCGCGGCCGTCGTCGCCCCTGCTGAACCTCACTCCATGCTCCTGCGCGCCAGCGAAGTCCGCGATGGTCACGACGTGCTCCGGGCCACCGGCGAGATCGATGAGTTCGGGAAGGACACCGCTCCCGGCAACGTCGAGCGCCCCCTCCACGCCGCCCGGAGCAAGCATGCGAACGCGGTCAACAAGTCCTTCGCCGTACACGACAGCCTCCGAACCCAACGAGCGCAGGTAGTCGTGGCTGGCGGGACTGGCGGTGCCGATCACGCGCGCACCTCTCGCCACGGCGAGTTGGACCGCAACGCTGCCAACGCTTCCGGAGGCACCGTTGATGAGCACCGTGTTTCCGCTGACGACGCCGAGCTGGTCGAGCCCGCGCGTGGCCGTCTCGACCACGGACGGCAGGGCGGCAGCACCTGCGAAATCGAGCGACGGCGGGATGGGCGCGTAGTAGGAAAGGACGGCCAGCTCGGCTTGGGCGGCCCCCTCAATGCAGAGTCCAAAGACTCGATCTCCGACGATGCCGTGCGTGACGCCGCTGCCGACCTCATCGATGATCCCTGCTGCCTCGTAGCCCAATGTCTGTGGGAGCTCCCTGTCCATCAGGCCCTCCCGTTTCTTCCAGTCGCTCGCGTTGATGCCCGCCGCACGCACCGCGATCCGGACCTGGCCGGGCCGGGATGCGGATCGGGAAGTTCCACGATCTCAAGGACTTCCGGGCCCCCGAATTGGCTGAAGCGGGCTGCCTTCATCTCTCCCTCCGATTCCGGCCCCAAGGCCGCGCAAACTTGTGGACCGCAAGAGCCCCTTCTGTACCTGCCAATTCCAGAGCACAATTATCCATCGTTACTGGCAAAACCGGTTGCCCCGGCCTGAGGCCACCTAAGCCTCACCGCACATCGCCAGACGGCCCTCGCAGGCAGCGAACTTATCACCACGGTGCCAGCGTCGGAGCCTTTTCCAACGGCCCCCGGCCGGCCAACCAGGCCATGAACCGTCGTCGTTCGCTGGAGGAACCAATCCTTTCGGAAGCACAGGCAAGCAACACCGGCAGATCCCAGGCCACATATTCGTCCGGCCAGTCCAGCGGGGTGTAGCCGAGTCCCAGGTCTACGTGGTGCATCTCCACTTCGCGCAGCCGGTGCGCCGGGCATCCCGCCACACCGTAATCCCCTCCCCCGAGGAACTGGCCATTGGGCCACCCTGCAGCGGCGCACAGGGCGAAAACCTCCTCAAGATGCGACAGGCTGGTCGCAAGATCAGCGATGATCTCGCCAGCCAACCGGTGGGCGCCTGCCTCGATCTCGCTCCGGCGCTGTTGCTGACCGCTCTCATACTTGGGTACATCCAGACCGCGCAGCGCACCAGCGAGCCGGCGTGCGTGCGCTTCAGCGTTGCGGGCAAGATGGGTCAAGACATGCCCAACAGTCCAGTCTGGCAGCAGGCTCGGGGAACTGACGTCGTCGTCCGTCAACTCTGCGACTCGGTCCAATAGACGTGCCTGCGCTTCGAAGCAAAGTTGCGACGCCCGATCTGGATCGCTTTCAAGATTCACGTAGGCTGCGACTCCTCATTTTTTGGCCACGCGTCGGTAACCTTTCGTTCCGCCGTCTTCCAAGACTGCTATTTGGGGCGGCTGCTCTTACCATCAAGCCACAGTTCAGTGGATTCATCCCGGTGCGTCCCGTCGGTGCCAACATGCTTTTCGCTGATGGTGGGCCCGTTCTTCACGATGTGCACCATGGCCATTGCATGGCCCCGTCCGAGTCCGTACTCCTCTTTCAGCCAGTCAATGATGGCGCCGGCCTGGACCGGTGGCTCATCCAATCCACGATCATGCGCCAACGCGAGGAGTTCCCTCGGGGTGAGGCCTGCCTTGTTTTCGATGGTGTCAAGATACGCCTGGAATGACATCGTTCAAGCTCCTCGCACTCGGATTTTATTCGGGTGACTGGCATCACTTTAAAAAATGGTACGGTACCGTTCAGTACCGGAAGGATATCGGATGCAACCCCATCGCGAGTAGGGCACCGCCGATCGCAGAAGCGAAGCCAAGCGCCAGGCCATCCTCAATGCGGCCCGGTCGGTGTTCACCAGTAGTTTGCCGATAAGGACAGGGCGCTCTTTGCGCTCATGCCAATCGGATCGATTTGGTTCTACAACCCGGGGAGGGCGTCGCCGTCCGGATGCGTGCCACAGCTGCCCAGGAAATCCAGGAGTCAACGTGAATGCATGGCTAGGCGTCATATCCGCCGAACACGTCCGCCGTGGAGTCGCTTTGGGCATCGGGCAGATCGGACACGGGAAACGGCCGGGCTTGGCACGCATGCGCACCGGCGACACCCTCGTTTACTACTCCCCCGTCGAGAAAACCGGAGACCGCACCCCACTCCAACAGTTCACTGCCATCGGGGACATCGCCGACGACGAAATCTGGCAGGCGGACGAGGGCACCTTTAAACCCTTCCGACGGCGCGTCCGCTACCTGGACGCAACGCCCGTCGCACTGGTGGCTGTGCGGGACCAGCTGCACCTCACCGCCGAAGCCAACTGGGGTTACCAGCTGCGCCGCGGCCTCATACCGCTGGACGACCACGACGCCGTCGTACTCCGAAACGCCATGGCACAGTGACGCCGACACCCTCGGATCCGGCAGACGGAAGTGTCCCCTCGCAGCATGGGCAGACGGCCGGCGAACACCGAATTGCAACTACCCGCGATGCCCCTTGGCTGCCGCCGGGCAGTTCCGCGGAGGCTTGGGTTGGGCAAGATTGCACAGTCCCGGAATCGGTGATTGTCATACGGTTGCTGCTGGTCCGGCGGAGTCCAAGCGACGTAGTGGAATTCGTCTGCCGTCCGACGTCCAAGGGGCCAAACCTGCCGACACGCTATTTGTGGGCTGACGATGCCCAAGAGAGCCCGGCCGACGGCGGTTCGTTCCTCATGCGCGACGTGTTCGGGCGCACCGACCTGGCCACCCGTTGTGTTGGATTCATTCGCAACGTGGCCCCCAGTCCCGATGCGGGCTTCGGGTACCCGTCACCGTGGGCGCACGTGCCGGTATACCTGGTCACCGGCGAGGCTCAGCCAGTAGTGGATGGCGACTGGTTCAGTGCTGAACGGGGACTGGCCGGGCTGTCCGAACGGCACTGATGGCCGATCGTCGAGCATCACCTCAGTGCGGCCGGTGGCTTGACTATCCGAGTAGTCAGCCGATAATCCATCCAGGTCCATTTTTGCCGGGTTAGGATACAACTGCACTGCTCAAGCAACGGCCCCGGTGTCTGCCATGGCCGGATATATGAAGTGGGGATCATGAATTTTGCACGCCTGTTGGTTGGTGCGGCCGCTGTAGCGCTGGCCGTATCGGGCTGCACCGCCACGGCTCCCGCCGAATCCAGGTCAAGCCCGACGACGGCGCCGTCCAGTTCCCTGGCTACCGCCACCGGGACGCCGTCGAGAATTCTCACTGGCACGTTTGTCTCCCAGGCCGCCCCAACCAACGGCGAGGTGACACTCGCTGAAAAACCCGGCAGCCTGGTGCTGACGTTGAAGGACTTCTCCACGGGGGCCGGGGACGACCTTTACATCAATCTGAATCCCGGAGCCATGACGCGCAACTCCGCCGGGGACGACGTCGTCGAAAATCCCAACCAGTTTCAGGTGGCGCCGCTTGCGTCCCGTACGGGAACACAAAATTATGACCTGACCCGCATGATTGACGGCTTGCCCGAGATTCACAGTGTCACGATCTACAGCAACAAGTCGCGTGAGGCGTTTGGCACCGCAAACCTGCAGGAGAAGTAGGATCCCTTTGTAGAATCGAACGATGGTGACGGCCGAATTATCCGCTCGTGTCGAGGCATGGTGTGTTCGCGCGCTCGGTCCCGGATCCCTCACCTCGTTGCAGGCCGTTGCCGGTGGCCAGATGTCCACCCCGTTCCGCTACGACTCCGAGGAACACGGAGCCGTAGCCGTCAAGGTCCGCCCGGAGTCGGCCGCCAGGATCAACCGGTGCCTTCAAATTCACAAGATCGCAAAAGACGCCGGGTTTCCGTGCGCCCGGCCCGTTGTCAACGCTGAGCCGCTCGGTCCGGGGTGGGTGGCCAGTGCCGAAGAATGGCTCCCGGGCGGCGAAATGCACACCGGCGGCGGACTGCCTTTTGCCGAACGGTCCGCAAGGCTTTTGGCGGAGCTTGCCGGAATTCTTCAATCCCAGTCCCCTGCCGGACTGGGCACGCCGCCGCCGTGGATGCACTGGAATCCACCAACGGGTGGCCTGTGGCCGCCAAACCGAGCAGTCGATGACAAGGACCAGGATCTCGTTCCCCGCCATGTGCACACCATTGCCCGGGCCGTCTCGGAGCGGCTCGGCCGAACCGCGCTGCCGGTAGTTGTCGGCCACGGCGACTGGGAGAGCCAGAACCTTCGCTGGAAAGGCAAGCGCGCCTGGGCCGTGCACGACTGGGACAGCCTCGTTGCCCTTCCGGAGGCGGCCATCGTCGGTGCAGCAGCCGGTGCCTTTGCCAGCACCGCCCTCCCGTCGCTTGCTTCCGTTGAGGACTCGAAGGAATTCATTGCCTGCTACGAACAGGCACGGGGGAGGTTGTTTTCCGAAGACGAGCATGAAGTTGCCTGGGCCGCGAGCCTCTGGCCGGCGCTCCACAACGCCCGTGGCGAGTCCCTTTTTCATTCCGAGTCTGTGGCCCTCAGCGCCGTTACTGAACAAGCATCTGAGCGGCTCCAGCGCGCCGGCGTCCGACGGAAGTGAGGTCGCCGGACCGGCGGCATGGGACGATAACCCCATGGCAGACGACGATTGGTGCAAACTCAGCCTGGACCTCGAATCCTTTGATGAAACGCCGTTCCGGGCCACCCTCGAAGGCCATCTGGCGGCCGGGCTCCGCTTCGAAGACTTCACCCACCTCGGCGACAGCAATGAAAACCGACGCAGGCTGCATGAACTCAACAAAGCCTGTTCCCGAGACATCCCGAACCGCGGAGAGTTCTAAACCTTGCAGGAGTACGTGGCACAGCGCATTGAGGTGCCCTCGTTCATGCCCGACGGCGTCATCATCGCGCTCGACGGCGATGAGTGGGTAGGCATGTGCGCGCTCTCCGACCACCTCGCAGAGGGATACATGTTCGGGGAAATGACCGGAGTGCGGGCCGAGTACCGGAAGCGCGGCATCGCCCTGGCAATGAAGGTTCTCGCGCTCCGCTTCGCACGTGCGGCGGGCGCCCCCGCCGTCCGAACCTTCCACCACCGCGAAAACCTTCCCGCGATCCGCGCGAACCTGAAGCTCGGGTTCGCGCCCCGTGCATAGTCATTCCCCGCCATAATGTCCCCAATGGAGTGGCGGTAGGGCCCGTTGTCAGGGAACGGTGCGGTTCAGCCCACGGTTGTCCGCCCCTCTTGGTAGCTTTATGAGCATGACAGAACGCGTTGGACACCTTGCCTCCATATCCCTCGATTGCCCCGACCCCGATCTGCTGGCAGCCTTCTATACCCGGCTTCTGGGCCTCGAAGAGGCTTTTGCCACTCCAGACCGGGCAGTCATTGCCCTTGCAGGAGCCGGACCAATGCTGACGCTGATGCGCGTCGACGGCCACGTCCCTCCGGCTTGGCCCGGTGGTCCCCAACAACAGCAGATGCACCTTGATGTGGCCGTGGAGGAACTGGAGAACTCAACCAAGTCCGCCGTCGCACTGGGTGCTGCACTCGCCGAACACCAGCCGGCCCCCGGGCAATGGCGTGTGCTTACTGACCCTGCCGGACACCCCTTTTGCCTTACCGCCGTCCGCCCCGACTAAGACCTCTCCGCCAAGACCGTGCCGCCCGCGTTCCGAATTGAGCGCGGTTCCTTCGTGAAAGGTATGTACCTGGACCCCGCGACTCCCATTCCGCCCGATGACGTTCGCAAAACTCGACTACATGGCGGCATTCCCGGCGACCCCGTCGTCATGGCGCACCACCCCGATTGGCGTCATCCCGATGGAGGACCATTTGGGTCCAGCCTGCGGAGAGCGTCAGCACCGTAAAGTGATGGCATGGCTGATGCTCCATTGCAAATAGTTGTCCTGTTGTTCCCCAACGTCACCCAGCTGGATTTCACAGGCCCGGCCCAGGTCTTCTCGAAGTTCCCCAACACCGAAGTTCACCTGGCGTGGCATACCCTTGACCCCGTGCCGACCGATGCGGGTTGGTGCATCGTCCCGACGGTAACCCTGGACGACTGTCCACGAGCGGACGTGCTCTTCGTACCTGGCGGCAACGGTGCGTTCGACGTGTTTGACGACCTTGTGGTGCTGGACTTTCTGCGACGCCAGGCCGAAGGGGCCCGCTGGGTTACCTCTGTTTGCACGGGCTCCTTCACCCTGGCCGCCGCCGGTCTCCTGACCGGCTACCGGGCGACCAGCCATTGGGCTTCACTGCAAATGCTCGACACGTTCGGAGCGCTGCCAGTCAGTAATCGAGTTGTCCGTGACCGGAACAGGATTACCGGGGCCGGTGTCACCTCGGGAATCGATTTTGCGTTCGTTCTGGCGGCCGAACTCTTCGGCGACGAAATTGCCAGGAGCATCCAGCTGGCCATCGAGTACGATCCCGCACCACCCTTCGACAATGGATCCCCGGAAAAAGCTGATCAGGCAGTCGTGAACAAGATCATCGCGGCCACGCATGGGCTCCGGTTTCAACGAGTCCAGAAGGCCGCCCGCGCCCTGGAAACAGCGGGAGACTGAGCCTTCCCCAAAGGGGAACGACTTGCGCACCTTCAGGTGAAGGACCGTTGACCGTGACCGGGCGTCGACGGATTGGTGATCGCCGAGAGAGGCAGCGCCCCTGGCCGGTCACACTCTCGCCCCAAGCCGTGCGGAATCAGGTTCTCCCCGCGGCCACTCATTCGTGAAGCCCCTGCTCAGTGCGCGGCAATGCCACCGCCATGGTGTCCTTGGGGGTTCGCGGACGGGGGTTTGAACGTGGCCTGATTTCACTGACCAGAACGCTGACCACAATCAGCACTGCGCCCACGATCGCCACACCCGGGAGCCGGTCCCCGGCGAGGCGTCCGAAGATTCCAGCCCAGACGGGCTCGCCCGTGTAAATGATCGTGGCCCGGGTGGGCGAAATGGACTTTTGCGCCCAGTTCATCGTCGCCTGGATAACGCAGCTCGCAGCTCCCAAGCCCACCCCGGTGGCGGCCCAGACCCACGAGAAGCTGGGAATGCCCTCGCCTACCACCGGCACGGCAATGAATCCGATGACGCCGCAGACCAGCAACTGCACCACCGTAACGCGGCCCAAGTTGACCTTGCCGGCAAACAAGCTGATCAAAATGATCTCGCCGGCTATCGGCACTGTACTGACCAAGGTGGCGATCTCCCCCGGCCCCAAACCCACACGGACCGCGGCGGGGCCGGCCAGCAGAACCAGCCCGACGAACGCAAGTGCGGCGCCGATGAAAGTCATGGCACCCGGCCGCTTCCTGAAAACCGCCCACTGAAGGAACGGCACCATCGGCACATACAGGGCGGTCAGGAACGCGGAAGTGCTGCTTTTTACCGTTTGCAAGCCGTACGTCTGCAGTCCGTAGCCGAAGAAGATCATGACGCCGATTGCTGCCCCGGCACAAACATCCTTCCACGTCATGCCCCGCAACACCCGGCGAAAAAGGATGCAGGCCAGCAGTCCCGCCACCACAAATCGAAGCCCCACAAAGAACATCGGCCCGCTATGCCGCATGGCAACATGAACTGCCAGAAACGTCCCGCCCCAGACGGTGGTGATCGCGATCAAGGCAATTTCCTGCCGGCTCAGGGAGATGGACCGAAATCGACCCGGTGTGTGCTTCATCCGGCCCTTCAATATATGTCGCGACGATGGCCCACCCGAACCGCCAGAACGGTGAGCGTGCTGTCAATGATTTGGGTGAGGAGGCGGTAGCCACCTACCCGGTAGCGCCAGACACCTGCGTGGTTGGCGGTAAGACCCTTGCCGCGCCGGGGCGTCACCGCTCAGTCTCGGCCTTCAAGGCAGCTAGTGGGCGGCTGCGACGGCCACCTGATTCGAAATCCTCGATCGCAGAGTCGGCCGCGAACGCATCCTCGAGGTCCGCCAGGTACGCATGAAGCGCGGTCCTGACGTAAAAGCTCTTCGATCGGCCGGTACGCCGCGCAAGACCGTCAAGACGGGCTTCTTCCTCGGCTGTGAGTCGAATCGAAATAGTCATGGCTGCACCTTCCCACTACGGCTAAGACAAGTTTACATGGTTGTGAGGTGGTCCGGAAGGTTGAATGCGCTGGTGGCAAGGGGCACGCCTTCAGCTCCTTTCCGGGGTGGGTGCAGCGGTTGGCACCATGCGCCCGGCCAGCCGCCAGGTTCCGTGGATCCTGACGCCGGCCACCCATTATGTTCCAAACCCGGGGCTTTGCGGCGAGCCCTCCTGTACGTTATAAATTGAGAGTGCGGGGGCCGTGTTGCCTTCGATTCCCCGTCCCCCGACAACACCGTCCCTGCAACCACCGCCGCTCCATCAACGCCGGAGAAGCCATGCCACAGAACTCCACGCGCAGCAGCCTCTGGAGGGCCGCCCATGTGGAGCGAGCCGCACTCGCCCACGACCTTGCCAGGCTCGACAGCGGTCAGTGGCCACTGCCTTCCCTGTGCAGCCGGTGGACCATCGAGGAAGTCACCGCCCATCTCACCGCAGCCGCAAGCCTCGGTCCCCTGCGCTGGTTCTCCAGCGTTTTCGGTGCCAGATTCGACTTCGACCTGCATAATGACCGGCGCCTGGCGGAGCAGCTCGGCGCCACCCCCGCCGAAACGCTCTCGCGGTTTCGCGCCGTCGTGGACAGTTCCATCTCCCCTCCCGGGCCCACGGAGGCATGGCTCGGTGAAGTGGTTGTCCACGGCGAAGACATCCGCCGTCCTCTCGGGATTGAGCGCACGGTGCCCATCGACGTGGTCACCGCCGTTGCCACCTTTTATGCCCGCCGAAACTTCACGGTGAACAGCCGCGGGGCCATCGAAGGCTTGCGCCTCGAAGCCACCGACGGCCCCTTCGTGGCAGGCGGTGGCGGCGCGCTCGTCTCGGGGTCCACCTTGGCGTTGACGATGGTGATGGCAGGGCGCGGCGCCTACTGCGGCGAGCTCACCGGGCCCGGCCTTGAAACCGTACGGGCAAGATGCGGGTCATGACGGCCGCCCAGGATGTCGACGTGGTGATTTGAACCCGATAATTCATGCTCAAATAACCACATCGGCATCCTCAGTGCCGTAGGGGTGTCATTACCGTTCGTGGTCCATGGTGCTGGCGACCTGGAGCTTAACGGCCTTGCCGCGGCCCACAATGTACCCGCGTCCCGGGATGAACTTGTTGTTGTACGTGCGCCCCAGCGGCGTGTTCATCAAGGTGTCCCCTTCCAGGTCTCCCGGGTTCATGAGCAGGCCGCGGCGGCCGGCCTTGAACAGCCCGGCGAAGTTCCAGGCCCCTGACCAGGTGGAGGATTCGGCCTCGCCCACCACCAGGGCGTTGAGCTTGACGGCAGCCTTGATCAGGTTCACCAGGTCCATCTCCAGCATGGAATCGGCAAATTCGGTGACCCCCTCAATGAACAGCGCCACCTCCTGGGTCTCGGACTCCACGAGTTCAAGAAGCCGGGCCAGTTCCGGCTCCACCCCGTTGTTGGTGGTGAACGCCTCGTCCCACACCGGCATGCTGGCCACCGCGGACTTCCGTGAGCCGAGGTACACGCGCCGGGTGGCCGGCGTCGAACGCTTCAGTGCCTCCCCCAGGGTGACCAGGGCCGTGGTGCGCCCGGACCCGGGCGGGCCGGTAAGCATCAGCGCTCCGTTGGCGGCCAGGCCGGCGGGCTCGAGATTGAAGTCGTCGACGCCAATGATTGCCTGTCCCGGGGCGGCTGCGGGCAGCACGTTCAGGTCCAGGGTTTCCGGCAGCGACACGATCCGTGGCGCCTCCGGCACGCCCTGGCGGCGCATGGCCTCGGCCAACTTTTCCACCTGCCGGGCCTGCAGTGCCAGGTTCGCATTGCCACCAAAAATGGCCAGCTGCACCTCGCCGTCGTCGATTAGCCCGCGGCCGGGGGGCGACGCGGCGTTGAGCACATCGCGCGGGATTCCCAGGTTGGAGTAGTCGTCCACCGTGGCCATGCGCAGCACCAGCATCCGCTGCACGGAGGCCGCCAACGACGCCGGCAGGGACTTGGTGCTGTCGCCGGCAATGACAATGTGCACACCCATGGGTCGGCCGTCGGTGGCGATCTGCTGCAGGGTTTCAAACTGTGACATGCCCACGCGGAACTCGTAGATCTCACGGAACGTGGCCAGGCCGTCCACCATGACGATGATGCGCGGCTCGTTGGGCTTGTTCGCCAGCCGCCGGTATTCGGCGATGGTGCCTGCCTTCACGGCGGCAAAGCTCTCCGCCCGTTCTTCAATGACGCCACGCACGTGGCGCAGCAGCCGGCCCACGCGTTCGTTGTCCTCGGCGTTGATGATGCCGCCCACGTGCGGGAGCACCTCAAGCATCGCCAGCCCGTTGGAGGCGGCGTCGATGCCGTAGACCTGCACGGGACCGCCGCGCGGGGTGATGGCCGCGGCGATGGCGATGGTGCGCAGCGCCGCCGACTTGCCGGAACCGCTGGCCCCGAGAATGGCCATGTTTCCATCGCGGTCCGGTTCAAAGAACACGGTGGGCTGGGCCTGGTGCTCGGGGTCGTCCATGACGCCCAGCAGGAGCTTTTCGTCCGTGCGGGGGTTGGGCAGCTTGGAGAAGTCGTAGCTGTCCGGCAGTTCGCTCAGCCACGGCTTGCGCGGTGGTTTGACTCCCAGCTCGACGGCGGCCAGCGAGACATTGGCCACGACGCGGGCGATGTCATTGGGCCCGGCGGAATCCTCCACGGGCACGGCCGCCACCTCCTGCTCCCAGGCGGCGCCGGAGCCAAAGTCCATCTCCACGATGTCAATGCGCGGACGCTGCGGGGTCTTGGTGGTCCAGCCGCCGGCATAGCCGGTCTGGAAGCCCTGGATGCGGCCCGGGCCGGTCTTGGCCGCACCGCGCCCGGGGATGGACGGGCTGAAGTACGCAGCCGTCGCATCGCCGAGGATGTCCTGGGAGTCGTCGACGTCGGCCATGCGAAGGGCGATGCGCATGTTGGTGTTGGCGCGCAGATTGTCCTTAATGACGCCGGAGGGGCGCTGGGTGGCCAGGATCAGGTGCAGGCCCAGGGAGCGTCCACGGGCGGCAATATCCACCACGCCGTCGACAAATTCCGGCACTTCCCTGGCCAGGGCGGCAAATTCGTCCACCACAATGACCAGCGACGGCGGCGCCTCCGGATCGGCTTCCCGCTCCAGGGCCAGCAGGTCCTTGGCCTTCTTGCGGTTGAGCAGGTGCTCCCGGTAGTGGAGTTCGGCGCGCAGCGAGGTCAGGGCGCGGCGCACCAGGTGCGGGGAGAGGTCGGTGACCAGGCCCACGGTGTGCGGCAGCTGCACGCAGTCGGCAAAAGCTGCGCCACCCTTGTAGTCCACGAACAGGAAGGAGAGCCGGTCCGGGCTGTAGGCCGCGGCCATGCCGAGCACCCAGGCCTGCAGGAACTCGGACTTTCCGGCACCGGTGGTCCCGCCCACCAGTGCGTGCGGCCCCTCGGTCTTCAAGTCAAGGTACATCGGCTCAACACCCTTGGACCCCACCAGGGCGCGCAGCGAGCCCTGGAACTTGCGGTTTTTCACCGCGCGTGTGGACACCGAGTTGTTTTCCAGCCAGCGGTCGGCAATGCCCGCGGTGCCTTCCACCAGGTCGTGCCCCGCCAGCGTCACATAGGAGACGCTGCGGGGCAGGTCCGAATCGTCGTCGACGGGCTTGGCAATGTCCACCACGGGCGCCAACATGCGGGCCAGGGTGGCGGCAAGGTCGGCATCGACGCTTTCGCAGCTGACCGGAAACGTCAGGCCGCCGAGGCGGACCTGCCCGGTGGTGGCTGTCTCCTCAACCCGAATGAAGTCGCGGCAGGACGCCGGAAGGGCTTCGATGGAGCCGGCCACCCAGAGCACGTGCACGCCGACGTCGGCCCCATGTTCGGTCAACCGGCTCAGCCGGCCCCGGTCCACCTTGACGTCGTCCTCCACGACGACCAGCAGTGCCGGCACCAGGGGCGCCGGCAGCTCCGGGTTGTCCGCGTCCAGTGCCCCGCGGTGGGCCGCGGAGTTGGCGGCAAGCTTTGCCCCGCGCGTGACAATGAGGTCTTCCAGCGCCGCCAGGAGCACACTGGCGGCGCCCGTGCCGGCCGCGAGGTGGCCGGAGGCCAGGGGTGAGTGCACGGAACCGGCGTGGGGCAGCCACTGCAGCCATTCCCAGCGCTCCTTGGATTCCATGGAGGTCATGGCGGCCACGGCCAGTTCGGCGGGCGAATGCAGCCCGACGGCCTGGAGCACCAGCGCCCGGGCGACGTCGTCCACCACGCCCCGCGGTCCGGCCACGCCCAGCGCGCCGCTGTGGCGCAGCTGCGCCACTACGGGGACGGCGTCAATGTCGCCGAACTCGGTTTTCAGGTCATCGATCTCGGCCATGAATTCCGGCAGGGTGTTGTTCTCGTTTGACGACTTGACCGGCGTGCGCGAGGGCTGGCGGCCCACACCCAGCCGCAGCGACAGGAACGCCTTGTGCTCGGGGCGGTGTGTCCACAGCAGCGGCCCCAGCTTGTAGATGGCGTCCACCGTCTCGCTGGCGGACGGGCTTTCGGCCAGCCGCACGGCCCGCTCCACCTGCTGGCGGGCGGTCATTTGGCGCCGGAACTCCGCCACGGCCGCGCGGAAGTGCTCGATGTTTTCCTGCAGGTCCTTCTTCATCTGGGACTTTTGATCGTAGTAGCTGCCCAGCATCATCATCGGCATCATGGCCATGAACATGATGCTGAACAGGCTCTTGGTGACGGCAAACATGACGGCACCCATGATGATGGGGGCAACCATCATCACGAGCGGGAAGCGTTGGCGCTTGGGCCGCTGCGGGCCGCTGGGGATGGTCTGCTCCTCGACCTTGAAGCGGGGCACCACGCGCGGGGAACGGTTGAATTCAACCAGCGGGCTGGTGGGCCCGGACTGCGCGCCCCGGCCCAGGCTGACCACCGATATGGTGGTTTCGCCCAGCGTGACCTCGTCCGAGGAGCCCAGAACGGCGCGGGATATGGCGATCCCGTCCATCATCAGTCCGTTGGCGGAGCCGGTGTCCGCAATTTCCACGGTCTCCCCGACCGTGATGCGGGCATGGCGCTTGGAGGTCATGGGGTCGCTCAGACGCACGTCGGCGTCAAAGTTCCGGCCCACATAGCTGGTGCCCAGCGGCAGGGCGAATTCCCTGCCCGCGTCCGGGCCGGCGATGACGCGCAAGGTGGCGGCGGCCGGCCCCCTGTCCTGATGGGGCAGGTGGAAGGTGTCGCTGACCTGGGTCAGGGACACCGTGGCGCCGGGGCGCAGCCCGGATTCGAGCAGGTTCCCGTCCGGCGGCAGTGTCCGCCCCCGGACGCCGCCCACCACGGATTCCTCCACCGTCAGTGAGAGGTTGGGCGGGGCCGCGGCACCCTTGCGGGAGGGATCGGAGAGGTACAGTTCGGTGGCGATGTCCCCCACCGTGGCAAGGCCATCAACCGTAACGGCCAGGTTCTTGTCTTCCTGCGGAGACCGCCGCAGGGTAAGGCGTATCCTCACTCGTCGTCCTTTCCGGGCAGAGAGTCCAGCAGGGGGAGGTCATCGGCGGTTACCAGGTGTGAGCTGACGGCGTGTTCCACCAGGCGCGTGCGGCGGTTGGTGGCCAGCTTTCCGCCGCCACCGCGCAGCCCCACCACGCCGACGCGGTCCAGCTTGTCGCAGACATTGTCCAGCTTGCGGTTGAACCGGGTCAGTGCCCAACCCAGCCGCCTGGCGGCCTGCGCCGAGGACGGGATGGAACTGAAGCCGGTGCCGTCGCGGCGCAGCATGGGTTCGGCCAGGGCCACAATCAAGGCCTTTTGCGAGTCGGTAAACACGACGGGGCCGATGGTGGTGGACCCGGCGGAGTCCTCGCCCCGGCTTTGCGCCATGAATGAAGGTGCTTTCAGGTGCACGGAAAATTCGTAGGTGGTGGGACCGGCTGTGAAGATGACATTGGTGTGGGCAAAGACCAGCGGTATGCGGGAACCGGGCGCCATCCAGGCTTGCATGCCGCCGGCCGCGTCGGCAATGGTGGCTGAGAGCATGGTGCCGGCGTTGGTCAGCCACCAAATTCCGTCGTAGCGGCTAACTTCCAGGAACTTGCGGTGCAAGTACGGGTTGTCGTCAATCTCCAGGTCCCCTTCGCGCCCGATGCTGAAGACGGATTCCGGCGACGGTTCGTACCATTCACCACAAAAATCGATGGCCAATTCCCCCATGGTGCCCACTTTCCTTCCAATGATCAGTTTTACAAAGCCCGGTGTTGCTGCGGTATTTTCCCGTCAGGGAAAGCATTTTTTGGTTTCAGCCGAGGTGCTGCCGTTCTTGCGGACGAGTTTCACGGACACGCACGACTGGTCGTTGGAGTTGTTCGTGACAAACACCCTGGCCTCTTTGACGGGCTTGAACTCGCCGGAGTCGACGGCACTGACGGCCGCCCACAGGTACACGTCCCCGGCCTCCGGCGCCGGATTGGACCAGGACCAGACCGCGCCGCCGTTGCTCGCCGCGGCTTTCAGCTTGGTCACAGGCGGGACGTCGGCGCCGACGATGAGCGCCGGCGGCGGCGTGGTGTTCCCGGCCTGGTCGGGGTCGACGGGGTCCGGCGACCCTGCGGTGTTGAAGACCACAATTCCGACCACGACGGCGGCCGCCAGGACTGCGCCCGCCCCCAGCCCCAGCCACAGGCGTTTCCTGGACGGCGGCGGGCCGGCCGGCCCCGGCATGGAGTGTTCGAGTTGGTGTGGCCCCTTGGATGCAATGTCGGAGCGGTGCACCGTGGAGGCCAGGTGTGCCTCGGGCGCCTCGGCACCGTTGCGCGGCACCGGGTCCGCCCATTGCGTGGGGGAGAGCATGGACGAATAGCCGCCGCCTGACGGGCCGGGGGCCGCCGGTCTGGCAGCGGTGTCGATGTTGCCGGGTGCGTCCGGCCCGGCCTGCCCGGGTGCGGCGAGGTCGCCGGAGGGCACGGTGGAACCATTTTGCGTCAGCCCCGTGGTGGACCCCTGCGTCCTGCCGGTGATGCCGGGGATGCTGTTGATCCGCGGGCTTTGCGTGAACGGGCCGGTCGTGTCGGGGCGGAACACCGACGGGAACGTGGGGCCGGACGGGTGGGAGTCCGGGTCGATCGAGAGCACGCTGCGCACCCGGGTCGCCTCAAAGCCGGCGTCGGGGTCCGCTTCCTCCAGCGGCACCTCCTCCTGGACTTCAAACGGGGTGACGGACAGGTTCAGGTCCGCCTGGATGCGCATCAGGGCGCGGGCGAAGGCCTTCGCGGAAGCGTAGCGGGAGGCCGGAGACTTGGACATGGCCGTGGCCAGCACGAGGTCCAGGGCCTCGGGCACGTCGGCGCGGCCCAGCCGCGGCAGGGGCGCGGAATTGATGCGGTTGATCAGCTCGCGCTGGGAGTTGTCCGCGCCGGGGATGACGAAGGGGGAATGGCCGGCCAGCAGCGTGTAGAGCGTGGCGCCCAGCGCCCAAATATCGACCTTGACGCCGTCCGTGGCCCCGGCGGTGAAGGATTCAGGCGGCGACCACGGAATGGACATGCCGGCGTCGTCGTCCTGCGCGGCATCCATGGTGCCGGAGATGCCAAAGTCTGTCAGGGCGGGGCGGTTGTAGTCGGTGACCAGGATGTTGGCCGGCTTGATGTCGCGGTGCGCAATGCCTGCCCGGTGGGCGGTTTCCACGGCCGAGGAAACCTGGATGCCCACGCTCAGCGCCTCGTCGACGCTGAAGCGGGCGCGCCGGTAGCGCACGTCAAGGCTGGGCCGGGAGCAGTATTCCATGGCCAGGTAGGAGTGCCCGGCGTCGGTGATCTCGGCTTCATAGATGGTCACGATATAGGGGTGGGTGGACAGCTGGGCCATCAGGTTGGCCTCGGACTCGAAGCGGCGGCGGGCGCCGTCGGTCTTCAGGTCTGCGACCAGCACCTTGACGGCAACCTTGCGGCGCGGCCTGTCCTGTTCGTACAGGTACACATCCGAAAAGCCGCCGGATCCAAGGACCGAGAGGAAGTTGTACCCGGGGATGTCCGGTGGCGGCGCGGGGGGTCGCCTGCTGCTCACAGAAGTCCTTCAAAGAGCAGCGACACGCCGTCCCCGAGCTCGGCGATGTCGCCGTTGAGCAGGATGGCCTGCTCGCCCTGGCCCAGGCGGCGCGGGGCCTGCCCTTCGCGGACCAGGACGGTGCCGTTGGTGGCCTTCAGGTCCACGAGCAGCACATCCCAGCCGTCCAGGCGGACTTCCACGTGGGAGCGGGAAATGTCCCCGCTGGCACTGTGCACCTGGACCAGCCGCGGCATGACACCGCCCATGACCCGGGAGACCGACGGCTGGCGGCCGATGACCAGGGAATGGTCCAGGTCCAGGACATCGCCCGTGGAGATGTGCATGCGGCCCAGGCGCGGCCGCCCCACTTCACGGGGCTCGGAATCGATGGCGGCACCGCATTCGGAGCACTGTGAACGGCTCGGCGGGTTGGCGTGGCCCGCCGGGCACAGCCGCGCCAGCACCATGGGTCCGGTGGGCGGGCGCGACTCCAGCGGCTCCGCGACCGGGGCCTCCCCGGCCAGGGCGCTGCGCATCACGGTGTGGCCGTCGTGGTCCGGATCGCCGGCCGTGTCAGCATCAGCAGTGACCTGTGGGCTGGCCGGGGGTCCGCCGGTGCTGCTGTTGCCCCAGGGCACCGAGTCGATCAGCAGGCCCGACGGCGGCTGCCACGCGGGCGCCGGTGCTGACTCCTCGGCCGAACTGGCCGAGTCGCCCTCGGCAACGTCACCATCCCCGCCGTCGATGCGCTGGCCGGCGATGGGTGGCATGGGTGGCTGCGGCGGGATGTTGGCGGCCACCTGCCCGGTGGCCTCCTTGGGAAGTTCATGGCCGTTCTCGTCCAGGCGGATGGCGGCGTCTTCCACCGAGCGCAGTTCCGTGGCGCCAAAGAGGTGGTCGTAGTCGGTGGTATTGCCGTCTTCGGCCGGGTCCACACCGTCCGGTTCCGAAACTGCGCCGGAGCCGGTGATGCCATGGAAGCCGGCCGCTTCCGCAGAATCATCGATTTCCTCCCCAACGCCGGATTCACCGGCCCCGGACGAGGACACGGCCGGCTCGTCATCATCGAAGCCCAGATGCGGATAGATGGTCTGCCCCAGGTCGCCTTCATCAGCTGAAGACTGCCAGTGCGGCCCACCATCGACGGATTCCACTGCGGATCCGTCGCCGGAGTCCGGGTCGGTGCCCGGGGCCTCGGCCAGCTCCGCGTTCCACTCCGCGTCCGCGGCCAAGGCAAAGCCGGCATAGGCGTCCTCGTCCCCGGCGGCGTCCGCGGCACCGCCGTGGATGGTGTCACCAAGATCCGCCTCGTCGTGTGTGGCGCTGTCGTGGTCGGCACTGTCAGAGTCGGAGTTGTGCTGGTCGGCGCTGTCCGAGTCGGTGCTGTCCGAGTCGGAGTTGTGCTGGTCGGCGCTGTCCGAGTCGGCGCTGTCCGAGCGGGAGCTGTCAAAACCGGCGCTGGCGGAGTCGCGACTTTCAAAACCCGAGCCGCGAAGACCGGTGTCTTTATTTTCCGGCGCACCGTGTCCCACGCCGCCCAGCCCCACGGCGTCGCCGGCGTTCTGACTGTCCTCGCCGGTGCCGTCGTCGCGGGTGTCCCGACCGTGGCCGGCCCCCTCCGTTTCGGCGGCGCTGCCCGACTCCAGGCCATCTCCGACGCTGGTTCCCGATTCAGGATTCACGAAGTGCCCGGACCCGATGGATGGGTCGGAACCCGTGCCTGACGCGAAGCCTGTGCCGGAGGCTCCGGCGGACACGTCCCCGGCCACGGACAAACCGCCCGTGCCAAGAGACGGGGAGGTACCGGCGTCGTGCGATCCCAGGAACGCACCCGCAGTCCCGGCACGCGCAGCAACTGAGCCGGCAGCACCGAAGACCGCGCCGTCGGCGGCAGTGCCACGGGAGGCAGCGTCACCTGACCCGGCAGCACCGAAGACCGCGCCACCTGAAACAGGAAGTCCCTGGCTCAGCTCGGACAGCAACACCACGGCCTCCCCCAGGGGCAGCGCCGGAGAGGCGCCCTCCGCCGCCCCTTCGGCGTCGAGGGTCAGCACGAGCGAATCCGTTAGTGCCAGGGAGCGCTCGCTCCAGGTGGCGACGTCGCGCCCGGAAACCGTATCCGCCGCACCGGCAGTCTGCACAGCCAGGGAAATTCCGCCGCGCAGTATGACGTGCAGGCGGTCGGAGTGGACCAGAATGCCAAACTGCGGCATGCCCGTCAGATCCGTGCCGAAATGTGAGGTGACGGCGTTGAGCACGCCGTGGATGGTGGGGGTGTCTCTGCCCAGGTACTCCCACAGGGCAGTCACGACGGCGGGGTCGGTGGAGGCCTCCAGCACTATGACGGAGCCGGATCGCACAATGCCAATCCAGGGGCCGGTGCGGTAAGTGGTGTTAACCATGGTTCTCCTCATGCGGGACGGGATTCGCGGGGCCCTCACTGGGGGTGGCTTCCACGGTTTCACTGCTGTTGAAAGGTTCACTAGCGGTGTCGGGGGCAGTCAGTTCAGTCGTCGCGGCAGGCTCCTGCGTGGAAGCTTCCGGGGCTTCCCCGGGCAGGCGCGGCAGCGTGTCTTCCTCGGCCGGCGCCGCCGAAGGCCTGGTCCGGGTTTCCGGATCGGAGCCCTCCACGTGGCTGGCGTCGACCACCACCACGGTGATGTTGTCGCGGCCGCCGGAGCGCAGCGCGGACTGGATCAGCGAATCAACCACGTCCTGCGGGTGGCTCAGCGTGCTCAGGGCACGGTGGATGCCGTCGTCGCTGACCTCCCCGGTCAGGCCGTCGGAGCAGACCAGCATCCGGTCCCCCTCCTCGACGGGGATCAGCCAAAAGTCCGCTTCCGTGTCGGTCCCGGTGCCGAGCGCCCGCGTCACCACGTGGCGGCGCGGATGGACCAGCGCCTCGGCGGGGGTGATGTAGCCGCCGTCAACCAGTTCCTGGACCTCGGAGTGATCCACGCTGACCTGGCCGAAACTGCCCTGGCTCAAGCGGTAGGTGCGGGAATCGCCGACATTGAACACCAGCCAGTACGGCACTCCGCGTTCCTCCACCACCGCCACGCCCGTGACGGTGGTGCCCGCGCGGGCGTTGGAAATCTCTCGAATCCTGGCATCGGCCTGGCGCAGCGCCTGCTGCAGGTCCACGGCCGTGGCTGTGCGGGAGCCTGCGGCCAGCACAGCCTGCTGGCTGAGCACGCTGATGCATTCCCGGCTGGCCACTTCACCGGCCTCATGGCCGCCCATGCCGTCGGCCACCGCAAAGATGGGGTCCGCGGCCAGGAACGCATCCTCGTTCAACTCGCGACGAAGGCCGCGGTCCGAGCCGAAGCCAAACGCAAGCGTGACCCCGAGCGGACCGTCCGACGCCGGCTCCTCCCCCGGATGGCCGTCCGGCTCATTGTTGTGGGAGCCTTCCGCCCCTGCCTCAACACTCATGCGCGGCCCACTTGAAAGTAGCGGTCGCCAAAGTGGACCGTGGCACCAACCTCGGCCAACGCAGGCGTGCCGCCCTGGAGCGCGGACTTGCGGCCGCCGGCCACGGCGATGGCGCTGCCGTTTGTGGAGTTTCGATCCGTCACCCACAGGCCCTCCCGTGCAACCCTGACGTGCAGGTGGGTCTTGGAGACGGACCGGCTGGAATCCCGGACAGAAACGAGGCGTTCAATCATCTCCCCATCGTATCCGGCGGGGTTGCGGCCAATGAGTGCCACGGTGGCGATGTCTTCCGCGCTGCCGTCGTCGAAGGTCAGGCGGAGCCCTGTGGCCACGTCCGCCGGGCGGACGCGGGTTTCGCCCATCTCCTCGCCGCCAGCCGCGGCTGGGCCGGGGCCCGGACCGCCTTGCGGCCCGCCGCCCTGTGGCGTGTACTGGGCAGGATTGTGCTGTCCAGGATTGTGCTGGGCAGGATTGTGCTGCCCAGGATTGTACTGGGCCTGGTTTTGCTGCACAGCCTGCTGTGGCGCGTGCTGGGGAGCCTGCTGCTGGGAGGGCGGGGCGAAGCTGTTGACCGGAGCCGGCGGCCGGGCCGGGGTCGGCACGCCGGTGATGGGTCCCGGGGCCTGGCCGCCCTGGGGCGGTTGCGAAACCGCCGGCGGGGCGAAGGGGCTGGCTGTCCACTCCTGCTGGGGTGGCGCCCCCTGGCCAAGCGGAGCTGTCTGTACCGGAGCAGCCTGTACCTGGACTGTCCGAGCCGGGGCTGACTGTGCCGGAGCACTCTCGAACTGGCCGGACTGCCCCGGAACAACGGTTTGCGCCGTCACTGCGGAGTTGCCGGCCGCCTGCGCCGGAGCTGCGGGCATCGGGGAATTGACCGGTGAAATGGCCGGCATCTGGGCAGGGGCATAGGATTCACGGCCCGCAATGCCGCCGGTTTCCAGGGGGTCGCGGCCCATCTTGACGTTGAACACCAGGGTGTGGGCCAGCTTGTCGTGCCAGCCCTGCCTTTTACCGTTGGGATCCCAGGAGTTGGAGATGATCACCACGATCGCGCCTACGTAGAACACCAACGAGCCAAGTCCGATGATCAGCTTGCGCAGGAAGATGGCCAGCACTCCGGACGGCAGTCCGTCCATGTTGGTGGTGCGCAGGCCTGTCAGGATGTTCCCGGGCGTCTTGCCGCTCCTGGCTTCCCAGAACCACAGCCACAGCCCGTAGGCCAGGGACAGCACCGATGCGATGCTGGCAAGGACTGCCAGCCAGGTGAAATCAATGGTTTTGTAGTCGCCGGAAACCTTGACGGTGGTCAGGGCGGCTCCCACGCCCACGGCCGCACCCAGGAGAATGACGGGGAGGACGCCGTCGACGATCATGGCCACGAGGCGCCGGCCGGCACCCCCAGGCACCAACACCATGGCGGCGGCCAGGCGCGGGTCATCGCCGACCCGGACCGGCGCCACCAGCGGCCCGCCGGGCTGCACGCCCACCGGAATGATCCCGGGAACGGCCTTCACCGGCGACGCCGCACCATGGCCGGCACCCAACCCGCCGGCATGGCCGGCAGCATTGCCTGCACCGGATCGGGATGGCCCGCCCGGCCCTCCCAGGGGCACGGAGTCCGGCGCCGGGGCCGCTGCGCGGTTCGCCACCGCGGTCCCGCACAAGGTGCAAAATGCCGAGCCGGGGGCCAGCTCCGCCCCACAATTACGGCAGGCTTCCGCCACTTTACGCGCCATTTACTTTGCACCCCTTCGGGTCTTGTTCATCATCTGTGCCAGCCTGGACCGTTGTTGGGGATTCGCCGGGTCGCCCGCGGCCCGGTCCCTGCCGGCCCTGCGCTTGGCCCGTGCCCTCGCATCGACCAGCAGCGAACGCGGGGAGAACTTTGCCCGCTGCCGCTTGAAGAATCCTACCGACCCTTTCATGTCGGTCACAGAATGGTCCACATGCGTCCAGTACTCGGCGACTTCCTCCTCGCTCGGCTGGCCCGGGCCAAAGATGGCGGCGTCGGCCCGTTCGGCAAGCACCGCCGTCGTGCCCTGGCTGTCCGGGAACTCGCCGTAGAGCGCGGCGGCCGTCTCCCGGCGCGTGCCGTTTGAATCCACGCCCGCGCCGAGGTCGGTGGCCAGGCTCATCACCTCGGACCAGCCGCCGCCCACCCGGTCGGACGGCAGGCCCGTGGTGAAGCGCCTGTTCCGGCGCCGGGTTTTCAGCACCACGATCAGGATCAGCGGGATGGCGATGACCAGCACCGGAATGGCGGCCACCCCCAGGATCATCAAGATGGCGCCGAGGATGCCTGCCGGATTGTTCTTCCTGCCGTCGGTGTCCAGGGCATCGGGGGCGGTGTCCGGGGGAAGGTCGGCCGGTTCCTGCGGGGGCGGCGGGGGCTGGAGCACCTGCGGTTTCGGCTTGGACGCGTTTTGCGGCTCCGGCGGGTTCGGCACGTGGTCCTTGTCCGGCGTGGGGTTGAACGGCACCCAGCCGGCCCCGGCGAAGTTGACCTCAACCCAGGCGTGGACGTCGTCGCCCTTCATCGTTACGGACTGGGCGCCGTTGGCCGGATCCTTCTCATCGAGGTAGAAGCCCATGACCACGCGGGCCGGGATGCCCAGCTGGCGTGCCATGAGGACCATGGCGGTGGCGTACTGCTCGTCGTCGCCCACCATTTGCTTGCCGGAAAGGAGCTTGGTGATGCGGGCGGCACTGTGGCCGGAGGTGCTGGGCACCTGCCCCTCCAGGCCGTTGCTGAACTTTCCTTCGCGCTGCAGGGCCCCTTCCAGTGCCTGCACCTTTTTCAGCGGCGTGTCCGCCTCACCCACAATGTCATTGGCCTTGGTGGTGACCACCTGCGGCACGTTTTCGAGCTTGGGCAGCGCCACGGAGCCGAAGTCGGAGCCGGCCAGCTTCTTGGCGTCCACCTGCGGCACCGTGACGTCCATCGTGTATTTGTCGCTTTTTGCCACGCCGGCCAGGTTCAGCGCCGTGCCGGAATCCTTGTTCAGGTACAGCGTGGGATTGGGGCCGCTGGGGCTTTGGTAGCTCAGGCTCTGCGCCACCGACATGCTGGGGATCCAGGGCCCCGTGTAGCCGGCAATGTCAACGCCGACGGCGGACGAGTCCCCTCCCGCCGCCTGGTTCAATGCCTTGGGGTCCCCGATCGGGGAAAAGGACGCCGAGCTGTTGGGGTCGACGTTGAACACGACGCCGTCGTAGCTGTCCATGGCGGCGATGCGGACGCGTCCGTTCTTCGGCAGCCCGTCAACGGTGAACAGGGCCTCGTCCTTCTCATTCTTGACATAGTCGCGGAACCTGGTCAGCGGCGAGGGCAGGTTGTGCAGGTCCGGCGGCGGGACCACGGAGTCACGCAGCACATCGCGGCTGGAGCTGGTGGTCAGGGCGGGGGCGGCGGCCATGGTGACGGCGCCGGCGACCAGGACGACACCTGCGGCCAGGCCAATGCGGCGCAGGATGGACGTGCGCTCAGCCGCCACGTCCTGCACCGGCTGGTTGGCGGAAATGGCACCCGCGGATTCGCGGCGCAGCATTTCATGCCGGTAGGCCAGCCAGCCGACGGCGCCCGCCGCCAGCAGTGAACCTCGCAGCACGGGCAGGAAGACTGCCGCCGTGCCAAAGGCAATGCCGGTGACGAACAGCGCCAGCACCGGCAGCACGGCCCAGTAGGCGCGGCGCAGCCGCCACGCCAGCGTGCCGGCCATCACGGCCGCGACAAAGGCGGACAGGTACGGGACCACCATGACCTCGACGCTGGTGCCCACCGGCGGCGCCAGGGTCAGCAGCTGCTTCCAGGACAGCATGATGCCCAGCAGCAGCCCGCGAAGGGACGCCAGGCTGGGGATGAATCCCAGGATTGCCTCCCCCGGGGCTGCCAGGGCGCTGCCCAGCAGCAGGTACACGGCCAGCGCCAGGCCGGCCAGGGTGACCAGGCCAAGGCGCCAGTGCGCGCCGGCCGCGGCAACGCCCAGGCCAATCACGATGGCACCGAACCCGGCGATCAAATACCGGGGGTCGTGCCCAAACGTGGGGCCAAAGCCGAGCACGCCAAGGCCCAGCAAAACGGCCAGCGCGCCGGCGTCAATGGCAAAGTGCCACCACGGCCGGCCGCCGGCGAACGCGGACGGCTTCCGGGGCGCCACGGGGCGGGGCTCAACCGGGCTGCTTCCCGCCGGGCGGGCCTGTGCCGCCGCGTTTCTACGGCCGCTCATGCAACTGCCTTTCGAAGTACTGCCGCCAGGTCGGTCAAGTCACCCAGGGTCAAGACGGTCAGCTCGGCGATGTTGGCCCGGGCGGACTTCGCGCCGGAATAACAACGGACGGCAAAGGCCCGAACGCCCGGGGGCACCGAAGCGGCCGCGCTGCGCAGCTGCGACGGGGTGACCTTGGAGCCGACCACAAAAAACACGACGGAGGCGTTGGGCACGGCGTCGGACAGCGAACGGGCCAGGTCGACGGCGGTGCCGCGCCGGTTATGCCCGGCCAGCCTGGTCATGTCATCGAGCATGTTCTTGCCGGTCTCGCAGCGGACGGGGCCGCGCTGGGTCACCACGCTCAGTTCACGGGCCTCCTTGATGGCCTGGCGGGCCAGGGACGCTGCGGCGGAAATGGCCAGCTCAAAGTCCTCTTCGCGCTCGTACTCATCGGTGTTCACTGACAGTGCCACGGCCATGTGGGCGCGGCGGGTTTCCTCGAACTGGCGCACCATCAGCTTGCCCGTGCGGGCTGTCGTCTTCCAGTGGATGTGGCGGCGGTCGTCGCCCGGAACATACTCGCGCAGGGCATGGAAGGCGACGTCCGCACTGGACAGCTCGGTGGTCGGCAGCCCCTCAAGGTCCTTCAGGAAGCCGGCCGCGGGACCATCCAGCGCCGTCGTCCTGGGGTGGACGAACAGGTCCGTCGGCTCGGTCCACATCAGCTGGCGGCGCAGCAGGTGCAGGGGGTCGGCGCGCACGGACCGGACCGGGCCCACAGTGATCACGGCGCGGCGGGTGGTGGGAATGGTGAACAGGTCCTCGTGCACCTGCCCGGGCCCCATGCGGGGCAGGTGAAACAAGGCCGTGGCGGCACCCACCGGCAATTCGAGGGCGGAGGGCAGCACGGGGCGGGTCGAGGCGTTCGTCACGGCAATGCTGCCCACCGCGCTGTCACCCACCGCCACGCGCGTGCGGGCGAGATCAAGCTTCACGGCGTACATCGAGTTGCCCAGGATGAAGGCGATGGCGATCAGCACCAGCAGGGTGGCCAGCAGCGCTGCGACCTTGGCCTCCTGCCAGCCAAAGGCTGCGCCCGTTATCCACAGGACCACGACGGCGCCAATCACCACGGCGCCCAGCGCACTGACAGTGGCCAGGGCAGGCCGGACCCACCGGTCCAGCCAGGCGCGGACCTTCCCCGCTGCGGGGCCGACATAGAGCGTGGCCACCTTGCTGCCTTCCGCCCACAGGGAGGTGGGGTGCAGGCGGGTGGGGGCTCCGTCGCGGTGGAACGGCCGTGCCAGGACGGCACCGGCCCTTCCTGCGCTGGATTTGATGCTCATGGTCTCCCTCGTGGTGCGCCGGCCCGTGGCGGGGCCGGCGGACGTTTCGTCTCGCGTGGTGTGGTGTGCCGCGGCGTGATGGTCAGGCCGTGGCGCGTTGTTGCGGCGCGGCAACCTCGGCGAGGACGCGGCTGAGCACCACTTCCGGGGTGGAACCGGCAAATTCGGCTTCCGGGTCCATGACAAAGCGGTGCGTCCAGACGTAGGGGGCAAGTTCCTTCACGTCATCGGGCAACACATAGTTGCGCCCCTTGGCTGCAGCCCACACCTTGGCCATGCGGACCATGGCAATGGCGCCGCGGACGGAAACTCCCAACCGGGTTTCCGGGGCGTTGCGGGTCTCCTCGCACAGGCGCGAGACGTATTCGAGCACCGCGGCGTCGGTATGCGTTGTCGCGGCCAAATCAGCCATTTCGGCGATGGCCGCCGGAGTGATGATGGCCTGCAGCGTGGACGTCCGGTCCCGCTGGCTGGACCCCGAGAGCAGTTGCACGGTGGAGGCGTGGTCCGGGTAGCCGATGGAGGTCTTGATCAGGAAGCGGTCCAGCTGCGCCTCGGGCAGGCGGTACGTGCCCGCCTGCTCAATGGGGTTCTGGGTGGCCAGCACCATGAACGGGCGGCCGGTCTCGTAGGTGGTGCCGTCCACGGTGACCCGGGACTCCTCCATGACCTCCAGGAGCGCGGACTGTGTCTTGGGGGAGGCGCGGTTGATTTCATCGGCGAGCACGATCGTGGCGAAGATGGGTCCCTTGTGGAACTCAAAGATCTGCGTTTTCTGGTCGTAGATGGTCACGCCTGTGACGTCGGAGGGCAGCAGGTCCGGGGTGAACTGGATGCGCGAATGCGTGCCCTTCACCGTGGCGGAGAGCGCACGCGCCAGCATGGTCTTGCCCGTGCCGGGCGCGTCCTCAAACAGGACATGGCCTTCGGCCAGCATGGCGGAGAGCGTCAGACTGATCACGTGCGACTTGCCCAGGACCGCCTGGCCCACATTGGCAACCAGTTTTTCAAAGGTTCCAGCGAACCAAGCGGCCTGTTCCGGCGTCATGGACATGTGCTTCCTCTTTCATTCGTGTTTGGTTCGTGCAATTCACTGCGTGAAAACCTGGACTAGTTTATCCAGTAAGTGGCGTTACCCGGTATTTCCCGGCCATCAGCAGTGCAGGTTTCCCTTGACGCTGACGGTATCCGCCCGCACCCAACGGTTATTTTGCGGTCCGCCGGTCATCTGGTACCAGCCGCTGGTCCCCCACGGGCTGCCGCACTTGCCGACGGGAACGTATCCGTCGGAGTAGGAGAGCCACGAGCCGCCGGATGTCTTCCCGCCACACGTCTTCGGGGGCCCCTGCCGGAAGATGTCCCCCTGGTTCGTGGCCTGGGTGCACGACCTGTTGGTGGACTGCGTGACGCGTACCTCGTTCTTGGGTTTGGGCGGGTCAGGTTTGACTCCGCTCCTGGCCGTCACTTTGTTGATGGGACCGGCGGTGCCCACCGAGTTCCGGGACTGGACCTGGATGACTATGCCAGTTGAGTAGCCTCCGGTGCCAACGGAGCCGCTGCCGGAACCGGCCGTCTTCCAACCACTCCAGCCGCCGCTGCCTTCCTTGATCCTGACTCCGGCAGAGTCCACCGACCCCGATGGCGCGCTCCAGTTGTAGTACGCGTTCTTGTCGCCCTTGGAGCTTCCCTTGGCGGAAACCCCAGGCGTTCCCGCCACGCCGTACGGCGTCACCGCGTTCGACGGCGCCGAGGCGTTGCCGGCCGTCGCAAACGCCGAGGATTTCGCATACACCGTGACCCTGGTGGCCTTTCCGTTGGGGGCCGCCACCTGGCTCCCCGGGTTCACCACCACATCGGCACCGGTGGCCGACACCAGGGCGTGGTACGTGAGTTCGCCCGCGGTGGACCCGCCCGTGCCCGTACCGGAGAGCCGGTTGAAGTTGACCGTGATCCGGCCACCTGCGGCCCCGGTGTTGGCAGCCTTGATGCTCACGTTCGCGACCGTGCCGGGCCTGCTGACGGATCGCCTCGCCGCCGACGGCGGGCTGGCATTTGAGGCGGCAACTTCGGTGGTGGCCGTGACCTTGAAGGTGTACCGGCCCGTGCCGTTGGCCAGGCGGACCGTGGCCGTGGGCGCCGTGGTGGTCAGGGACCCTTGCGCCGTCCCGTTGAGGTAGGTGGTCAGTGTGTAGTCCTTCAGGACGCCGCCGTTGAGGTTGGGCTGTTTCCAGTCCACGCGCACCTGGTTTTGGCTGCCCACGGTGTCCACCAGCGTGGTGGTGGGAGCCGCAGGGGTGAACGGCTTGCCCGCCGGCTTCACCGGCGTGGCGGCGTAAGGACTCCAGGCCGAAGGCTTGGGGGCGCTGTTCACGGCCTGCACCCGGAAGGTGTAAGCCACCCCGTTCGTCAGCCCGGACCAGGTGAGCTGGTTGCCCTTGACCCCGGTCTTTTGCGGGTTCTGCCCGGCCGGCGTGGGTGAGATTTGAACGTTGAACGTCTTGACCGGCGAGTATTCGCCCACGGGCGTTCTCCAGCTGACGTCCAGCTTGGTGTCCCCGCGAACCACCTTCGGCGCGGCGGGGGCATCCGGCTGCTGGTCCGGGACGGCCTTGGCCGAGGCCGGCGAATAGTTGGATTCGCCCACCGCGTTCTTGGCACTGACCGTGAACGTGTACGTTTTGTTGTTGGTCAATCCGGTGATCAGGCAGGTGTTGGTGGCGCATTGCTGCTTGGTGCCGTCATTGCCCAGTACCGTGTAACCGGTGATGGGCGATCCGTTGTCCACAGGAGTGGCCCATTTGAGCATGACCTGCTTGCTTTTGACCTCCATTACGCGCGGCGCGGCGGGAGCGCCCGGCTTGCCCTTGACATTGACGGTAACGCGGCCGTCCACCCAGCGCGCATGGTCCCCCGTCTTGTCCTGAACGGTGTACGTGAGAACCACATTGCCGGTGAAGTCCTCCGGCGCGGTGACGTTGACCTTGTCGCCGGCAACGGCCAGGGCTGTACTGGCGGGCCCGGTCACCAATTTCACATCCACAATTTTCAGCGGCGTATCCGGGAACGGGTTGGTGTCATTGGCCAGCACCGGCACACTTTCCAGACGCCCTGCGTGGGCGTCCGGCACTGAATCATTGTTGGCCACGGCCTTGGGCCTGTTCGACGACGTCACCGTCACCGTCACTGCCGCCTTGACCGGCGGGTTGTGCCCGTCGCTCACTTGGATCTCAACCGTTTGAACGGAGCCCAGCGGCGCGTCCCTGCCGGCAGAGACGTCCAGCTTCGCGCCGTCGAGCCCCACCTTCAAGCCCTTGGGTGTGTCCCCGGCGAGGCTGAACTTCAAGGCGTCCTTTTCAGGATCGGTGGCCAGCAGGGCCAGGTTGGCCTCGGTGTTTTCGAGCTGGGCCACCGCCAGCTCGGTGCCGGAGAGCTTGGGCGGCAGGTTCTTCGCGGGTGCCGGAGCGACGTCGGTCATGACGGTCAATGTGGACTTCAGGCCTGCGGGATCGTCCGGCCCGGTGCCGTCGGTGACCTCAAAAGTGATGGATCCGGGACCGTAAAAGTCCAGGTTGGCCTTGTACTTGATGGTGCCGCCGTCCTTGGACAGCATGTCCTTCCCGGACGCGCCCACCAGCTTAATCTTGTCCGCCTGGGTGACCCGCGGGGTGTGGCCGCTGCGGACCTTGACGTAGTCCTTGATGTTCAGGCTGGCCGTGTTCCCGGCCTGGACCTTGATGACGTCGCTCTTGGCCAGCACCGGGTACTGCTGTCCCAGGCCGGGCACCCAAATGATGGCGGTGGAGCTGAGCTTGTCCTGGTCGGTCACGGTGTAGGGCACCATTTGCGGGGCCTTCGTATGCTGGACCGACAAGGTGCCGTCTGCGTTCACTGACGCCGTGGGCGTCGGACGCGTCAGCGTGACCTTCAGGGCATCGGCCACGCCGTCCGGGTCCTCGTCGTTTTTGAGCACGGGCACGTTGACGGTGTTCCTGCCCAGCGCCTCCTGCGTCGTGACGGTGTCGTCACGGGCGATGGGTGCCCGGAGCGGGGCGTCGGGGGTGACATTCATGCGGATGCTGGCCTGGTCCGTTGCCCCGGAGGGGTCGGCCACGGTGTAGCCCATGGTGGCGACGCCGGTCGTTTTAGGCGAGGTGACGATGACCCTGCCCTGGTCACTGAGGTGCGCGGCCATCTCCTTGGGCCCGTTGAAGCCGTTCCTGACGACGGCGAGCCTGTCGCCGTCAGGGTCCGAATCGTTCAATGCCACGTCCAGCGCCACCTGTCGGCCGGGGCGCATGGAGATGAAGTCATCCTCGGCTTGGGGCGGATGGTTGGTGGAGTCGGCCTTGGCCACGCCCACTTCCACCGTGCCGACGGCCTCGGCGCCGAGCCGGTCGCGGACCTTGTAGGTGAAGGTGTCCGTTCCGGCGGAGTTGCCGGCGGCGGTATAGAGGATGAATCCGTTGCCCTGGACGGCCGTGCCCAGGGACGGCGCCGTGTCGATGCCTGCCAGCTGGACCGAATCGCCGTCGGGGTCGATGCCGTCCAGCGGGATCTGGATGCGCGTCTGGCCGCCGGCGATAACCCGCCCCTGCACGTCTTTCGGGGAGGGGGGCAGGTTGTGTTCGGGGTCGGCGGCGATGATGTTGATGGTCACGGCGGCGGAGTCGGACTGGCCGGAATCGTTCGTGACCTTGTAGACGGCGGAAACACTGCCGGCCGTGGGGCCCGCCAGGAAACGCAGCGTGTCCTGGTCCACCCACAGCTTGCCGGCGTCCGCGTCGGGGCCCTGCGTGATGTCAGGGTGCTTAAGGAGGTCGCCGTTGGGGTCGGTGTCGTTGGCGAGCACCGGGATGCGGGCGACGTCGCCCGCACGGACAGTGACTGTGTCGGGGTGTGCCACGGGAGGCTGAAGGGTGGAGGCCGAGGGGATGCGCACCACGGAGATGGCGCCGGTGGAAGTGCCCTGGCCATTGGCGACCGTGTAGTGGATGGTGACGGGCTGGCCCGGATCGCTGACGTCGGTGAGCTTGACGACGTTGTGGTCCAGGACGCTGGCGGTGACACCGGCATCGGCCGGGGCGTCGACGGACTTGACCACGAGCACTCCCCCGGCCGGGTCGGAGTCGTTGCCGAGCACGTCGACCAGGGTGGAGCCGCCGACGGGGAGCAGCGCCGTGTCCTTGACGGCGACCGGGGCGGAGTCCTCCTGGGCGGGGACCACGTCCACGCGGATCAGGCCGGTGGCGCTTTGCGGCCCATTGGTCACCTGGTAGGTCAGGTAGGTGGCGCCCACGGTTTTGGACGTGAAGGAGAACGTTCCGTTGTCGGCGATGGGCCCGGCTGTGCCGGTGGCCGGCTTGTCCACGCTGGCCAGCCGCAGCTCGCCGCCGGCCGGGTCCTGGTCGTTTTTTAGCGGCTCCACCGTCCCTGTCTGTCCGGCCACGACCCGCAGATAATCGGCGTTGGCCACCGGGGGGACGGCACCGGCCGGCTTCACACTGACCTTGATGGTTTTCTCCACGATGGCGCGCGTGTCGGAGACCTTGACCGTGACGGTCTTGATGCCGCTCTCCTGGCCGTTGTCCAGATACGTCAGTTCGCCGTCCGGCGTGAATTTCACCTCCGCGGTGGCATCCCCTGCCGTGGCGCCGACGAGGAAGATGTCGTCGCCGTCGGGGTCGATCATGTCCGAGAGCACGTTCTGGGTGATCGACTGGCCCTGGGCGACCACCATGGTGGTGGCCCGCAGCGAAACGGGCTCGGCGTTCTCGGTCTCCGGCACCACGCGAACGGTGACGGCGCCCTTGGCCGTGCCTCCGCGGCCGTCATCGGCGGTGTAGGCAAACGACTCCGTGCCAGCCGGGGCATCCGCGGGAGTCACCAACTGCAGGCCGGTGCCCCCGTACACCCTTTCCACGGTCCCGGACTTGATGCCGGCGGCGCTGTCGCGGACGGTGAGGACGTCGCCGTCGGGGTCTGAATCGTTGTACAGCACGGGTAGCAGGGTGGTGCTGCCGGCGCGCACGCCAAAGCTGTCCGGCACCGCGACGGGCGGCCGGTTGGGCTTGGTCCTGTCCGGCAGCGTGTTGACCACATTGGGGTCCGCGGACTCCTTGTCCGCGTTCTCAACATTCTTTTGGGCCGTGGTGAGGTCCTGCCAGTTGTTGACCAGCATGAGGTTTTGGTTGACCAGCCACACATCGCCGCCGGCCATGTCGTTGAGCACCACAACGTCCCGGTTTTTCCGGAACACCAGCTGCGACTGACCGGAGGCCTTGGGAATGGCGACGGGCTTGGGGTCCTGGCCCTTGCAGTACAGCAAATATTTGTTGGCACCGTTCCACGCCGCGTGCACGCACCCGTCCTGCTGGATCGGGGCGATGGCCTTGCCGGTTCCACCGGAGGCAACAGTGGTTCCCTGGCCGCCGTCGAGCGGCTGGACCACCAGCCCGCGGCCCGTCTCCACGGCGACGGCGTCCCCGTCGGCACTGCGCTGCTGGAGCATGCCGTCGGCGCCGTTGGGCACCGTGGCCTTCTTGTTGCCGGGCAGGAACAGCGTGCCGCTGCCGGGATCAAACACCACGGGCTTGGCACCCACGACGCTCAGCTGCAGATTGCCGGAGTCCGGCAGCCCGTCAATCGTGGCGTCCCGGGAGTCGAGCACCTTGCCGTCGGCGTCGACCCGGGAGGTGGTCAGCACGGCGGTCTTCGCGTCAACGACAAAAACGTCGCTGGCGCCGTCGTCGTCCTTAAGCCCGACGGCGGCCTGCACGTGGGTTTTCTTCGCCACCATGGGCTTGCTGGTCTTGTCGTTAAACGAGGGCACCGCGGAGTTGGGCAGGGCCCACACCTTGCCGGCGGCCGGGTCCGCAATGACGGCGAGGTCCGTGCCGAGGGACACGCGCTTGGAACCTGCCAGTGCCGTGTCCTCGCCCAGGGCCATGGAGGGAACGTCCACCTGGTTAAGGAGGGTGCCGGAGTCGTTGTCCATGAACACGGTGCCGGCCTGCTGGAGCACGTCGAAACCGGACGTGGTGGCCGTGAAGCCGCCGTCGAGCACCTTAGATTGGGCGTTGAGGTGACCCACCAAGTTCATGCTGCGGTTGGTCACCCAGACGCTGCCGTCGTTCAGGTCCACGTCCGCGGTGTTGAATCCGGGGTAGATGACGGCGCCCGCCACCACGGCTGCCGAGACGGCAAGCGCCGCGGAAACGGAAAGAAACTGCTTCCTGCTGCTCCTGTTGGACAAGCGCTGCAAAGCCATGAATACCCTTACCCCCACCCGATCCCCAGGACCGGACATGAAAATACTGTTGACGAAAGACCCGCCGAACCTTCCGATTCACGCGAAAGTCGATTCACGCAAAAAATTGCGACCCGGCTCCCGGACCACCCTACGTAGTGTGCCAATAAACCGGCACCCGGTGCAATGGAGACTTCTCCCCATCGCACCATGGTGCAGTCACCAGCCGTGGGGCGATGGGCACTCGGGCATTGACGGGGCCGGCTACCACCCATGAGGCTGGGGGCATTCCGGGATGGGCTGGTTGCGCTGATCCGCGCTGAATGAATCCCAGCGGGCAAACAAGTTGTCGTTGGCTGCATTCGGGCCGCTTTGCTGCCTGTACCACTTGCCCGGCACCGAACCGCTTCTGTTGACATAGCAGTTGGTGACGATCGTATTTCCTGGGTTGAGCCAATACTGGGAGCTGGAGCAGTCGCCATTCACCCAGTGGGTGCCGCCCAACGCGTCCATACAGGTCCTGTCCCCAACGTTGTGAGTCATGTTCCACTGCGTGACCGGCGGCGGCGGGGGCGTCTTGGCCCCGCTGGTGGCTGATGCCGCGGCCACGGGTCCGGGGGTGCCCACCGAGTTCAATGTTCTTGCCTCGAACTTGGCGGGGGTGCTGAAGCCGCCGGTGTTGAAGGTCCCGCTGCCATTCGCGGCCTTGGTGACCCAATCCCCGCTGTTGATGCGGACCTGGATGGCCTTGGCATCCACGCCGCCCGGGGTGCTCCAGGAATAGCTGACCCAGGTGTCATCCTGGCCGCCATTGGTAGCAGTGACGTTGGCCGTGCCCGGCGCGCCGTAGGGCGTGTCGGTTTTGGACGCCCCGGAGTAGTCGCCGTTTTGGCTGCCCGAGCCGCCGATGGGACGTACCGCCACGTTGGCATAGACGGGAGACCCGTTGGGCGATGACAACGTCACGCCGGACTGCACATTGCACGTCTCGCCCGTGGTGGACAGCTTCACGCAGTAGGTGACTTCACTGGCCGAATACCCATTGAGCTGGCCTTCGCCGAGCGCGTTGAAGGTGACCTTGACCGCCCCGCCAGCCCCAGTGGTTCCCACCAGCGCCAGGCTGGGTGCCGAAGGCGTCCCCACCTTGCCGAGCGCCCGCTGGGGTGCCGACTTGGGCCCCCATGCACTGGTCCCGGCCTTGTTGGTGGCGCGAACCCGGTACTGGTAGCCGGCGGTGGAGGTGCCCACGGAGACCGCCTGGTTCCGTGCCGCCGTCGGGATGATGCGGCTCGCCTTGCCGCCGCCGGAGACTTCCAGGTCATAGCGGGTGATGGGGGCGCCATTGATGAACGGCTCGTTCCATGCCACATTGACCTGGCTGTTGGAACCGACGGCCGGCTGCGTCTGCACCGTGGGCGTCGCCGGAGCGGCGGGCAGCCCCGCCGGGACCACAGACGCCGAATACGGTCCCCAGTCCGACGGCTTGGGCGCACTGTTGACGGCCTGCACCCGGAACTGGTATTCAGTTCCGTTGCTCAGCCCGGGCCAGGTGAGCGCCGTGCCGGAAACGGCTGTTTTTTGGCCGTTCTGTCCCGCCGGGGCCGGGGAGATTTGCACGTTGTAGGTCTTCACCGGCGAGAACTCACCCACGGGGGCAACCCACTTCAGGTCAACCTTTCCGTCCCCGAAGGTAGTTGTCGGGGCGGCCGGCGCATCCGGCCTGCGGTCCGGTGTGGCCGTTGCCGAGGCCGGAGAAACCGGTGAGGTGCCCACCACGTTGGTGGCCGTGACCGTGAACTTGTACGGTTTCGCGTTGGTCAGGCCCGTGATGGTGCAGGTGTTGGTCCCGCAGTCCTGCGAGCCTCCCGGCCAGGCCACGGCGTACTTCGTAATGGGGGCGCCGTTGTCCGCGGGCGTGTCCCACGTCAGCAGCACCGCTTTGTCCTTTTCCTCCGAGATCCGCGGCTTGGTGGGCGCGTCCGGCCGGCCCTTGACTGTGATGCGGATCCGCCCGTTGGCATACCGGTCCGTGTCCTTTGTCTTGTCCTGGACTATGTAGCGCACCACCACGGTGCCCTTATAGTTCTCATTCGTGTTGACTGTCACCGAATCGTCATTGTTGGTGACGGTGATGCCGGCGCTGCCGGTCTCCACGGACGTTCCCACCACTTTCAAGGGCGTGTCAGGAAACGGATTGACGTCGTTGCCCAACACCTTGACGACCTCTGCGCGCCCTGCGTGGGCGTCGGTGACAACGTCGTCATTGGCCACGGGAAGCGGTTTCGAGGAGGACGTCGCCTTCAGTACGACGTCGGCGCTCACGGGAGGATTGGTGCCGTCCGTGACCTGCACGTGCGCCGTGCCCGCTGTTCCCACCTTGGTGCCGTCGGCTTGGGAAACGGTCAGGACGCTGCCGTCCAGTTTCACCTTGAACCCCGCCGGGCCGTTGCCGGCCAGGGAGAACTTGAACTTGGCCTTGTCCCCCGGGTCAACGTCAAAGGCGAACGGCGCAACATCGAGGGTGGCAGATTCCTGTTGCGGGACATCCAACGTTGATCCCGTGAACGTGGGCGGGGTGTTCTTTTTTGGTTTGTCCTTGGGCGTTTTGGCGTTGGGCGCGGGATCCACCAGCGTCATGACTGTCAGGGTCGACTTCAGGCCGTTGGGATCGTCCGGGCCCGTCCCGTCCGTCACTTCGAAGGTGATGGACCCCGGACCAAAGAACTTCAGGTCCGGGGCGTATTTGATGCCGGCGCCGTCGCTGGTAATGACGTCCTTGCTGGGCGCGCCCAGCAAGGAGATTTTGGACGCCTCGGTCAGGCGTGGGGTGTGCCCCGCGCGGACCTTGACGTAGTCGGCCAGCTTCAGCGTTGCCGACTGCCCGGCCGTGACTCGGATGACGTCGTGCTTGGACAGGATGGGATATTGCTTGTCCAGCCCGGGCACCCAAATGACGGCTGTGGCCTTGAGTCCGTCCTGATCTGTCACCGTATACGGGATCATCTGATCAGTGGGTATCAACGGCACGCGCACCGCACCCTTGGAGGTCACTGTGGCGTCCGACGCCGGCTGGCCGGGCACCGTGTCCAGGGCCACCTTCAGTGTCTCCGTCACACCGTCGGGGTCGGCGTCGTTGTCCAGGACGGGCACGTCCACGGTGTTCCGGCCCAGCATTTGCGCTACGGTGACCCTGTCATCCCGGGCTATGGGGGCGCGCAGCGGCGCATCCGGGGTAACTGTCATGCGGATGTTGCCGGTGGCCCTGGCACCGAACTTGTCCGCGACCGTGTACAGCATGGTGGCGGTGCCCGGCTCCTGCGGGCTCGTCACCACCACGTTGCCGGTTCGGTCAACGGACGGTTTCATCACGGACGGACCCTGGAAGCCGTTCTTCACCACGCCGATCTGCCCTCCGTCGGGGTCCGAATCGTTCAGCGTCACGTCCAAGGCAACCTTCCGGCCCGGGCGGATGGTGATGAAGTCATCCTCGGTCACCGGCGGCCGGTTGACGGTCAGCGGCGGCGCCACGCCGACGTCGACGCGGGCAACGGCCTCGGCGCCGAGCCTGTCCCGCACACGGTAGGTAAACGAGTCGGTACCCGTAGAGCTGCCGCCGGCCGTGTAAAAAATGTAGCCGTTGCCGATCTCGGCCGTTCCCAGCGTGGGGGCCTTGTCCAGTCCCACCACCTCCACGGAATCGCCTTCCGGATCGATCCCGTTCAGCGGCACCGGAATTTTTACCTTGTCGCCGGCGATGACGCGGCCGGTCAGGTTCTTGGGTGCCGGCGGCTGATTGCGTTCGGGATCCGCAGCAACAATGGTGATGTTCACGGGGGCGGAGGCAAACTGGCCGGAACTGTTGGCCACTTTGTAGACGCCCGTGACGGTCTTGGCTGTTTTCCCGGCAATGAAACGCAGCTGGTTTTGGTCCGTGAACAGCTGACCCATGGACTTATCCACCCCTTCCACCACGACAGGGGACTTGAGCACCTCACCGTTGGGGTCGACGTCGTTCTCGAGGACGGGAATGCTGACCACGTCCCCGGCGCGGACTGTGGCGGAATCCGGCTCAACGCGCGGAGGGAGCACCTTGTCCGGCGCCGGGATGCGAATGACGGATATCTCGCCCACCGCGCTGGCCGTGCCGTTGGAAATCGTGTACTTGATGCTCAAAGTGCCGCTGAGGCCGCGGACGTCGGTGAGCTTGACGACGTTGCGGTCGATGATGGTCGCGGAAACCGGGGAACCGTCCGGCAAGGTCACGGACTGAACCACCAAAACACCGCCGGCAGGATCCATGTCATTGCCCAGCACGTCCACCAGGGCGGAGCCACCGGCGGGCAGCATGGCGAGGTCCTTGACCGCCACGGGCGGGCCCGGGTTCCTAGAAGCGATCACGTCAACGCGGATAAGGCCCGTGGCGCTCTGCGGACCGTTGGTCACCTGGTAGTCAAGATAGACGGCGCCGGCAGCAGTGCCGGTGAAAGTGACGGTGCCGTCATCGGCTATTTTTGAGACAGTGGCGTTGCCAGGCTTGGCCACGTTGGCGAGCCGGAGCTTGCCGCCAGCCGGATCCTGGTCATTCTTTAGCGGTGCCAGGACGATTGGTTCGCCCACCTGGGCGCGGTAAAAGTCCGCGTTGGCCACGGGCGGGACGCTGCCGCCGGGCTTCACATTGACCTTGATCTTATGGTCGGTGCTGGCCTGGCCGTCGGAGACGGTGATGGTCATGGTCTTCATGCCGGGCTTTTCGCCGTCGTCGGTGTATTTGAGGACCCCGTCGGGACTGGTCTTGATGGCCGCCGTGCCGTCGTCGGACTTGGCACCCGTGAGGAAGATGTCGTCCCCCTCGGGATCCAGCCAGTCGGAGAGCACGTTCAAGCTCACTGTCTGGCCCTGCTCAACGACGAGCGTGGTGTCGCGCAGCGGCTTGGGCGCGGAATTTTCACTGCCGGGCACCACCCGGATGTTGACGGCCGCGCGCGCAGTTCCGCCCCGGCCATCGCTGGCCAGGTATTGGAAGGTGCCCGCTCCCTTTTTCCCATCCGGCACATTGATCTGCAGGCCCGTGCCGCCGTAGATGGCCTGGACGGAACCGGCCGGCGGGTCAACAGCGGGGGCCTCGACGGTCAGGACGTCGCCGTCGGGATCTGAATCGTTGAAAAGCACCGGCAGGATGGTGGTGTTGCCTGCCCTAACACCAAAGGTGTCCGGAACGGCCACCGGGGGACGGTTCGGTTTGGTGCGGTCCGGCAGCGTGTTGACCACGTTGGGGTCCGCGGAGTCCTTGTCCGCGTTGTCGGCCTTCTTCAGGTCCGCCTTGAGGTCGTCCCAGTTGTTGACGAGCATCATGTTTTGGTTGACCAGCCACACATTGCCGCTGTTAATGTCATTGAGGACCACCACATCCCGGTTCTTGCGGAAGACGAACAGTGATTGCCCCCCTGCCTTGGGGATGTCCACCACCTTGCCGCTGCCTGCGCAGGCGCGGACATACTTGTTCGCTCCGGACCAGGCCGCGTGCGCACAATTGCCCTGCACCACCGGTGCAACGGCCTTGCCGGTGGTCCCCAGCGGCAGGACCTTGCCCGTCGAACCGTCCAGCGGCTGGGTCAGCAGCCCCTTGGACGTTTCCAGGGCCACAAAGTCGGCATCCGCTGAAGGCTGCTGCAGCAATGCGCCCTCGGCATCGGCAACGGCCACCTGCTTGCCGCCGGGCAGGAACAGCTTTCCCGCCTTGGGCGAAAAGGCCACCGGCCGGTTCGCGGCGACGGTGAGCTGGACATCCGTGAGCCCGGCCAGCCCCGCAACTTTCGCCCGCTCCTGGGAGGCAACCTTGCCGGCGTCGTCCATGGAGGTGGTGATCAGTTCGCCGGCCTGGGGATCAGCCGTGTAGATGGTGTCGTCGGGGGCCGTGGCAGAGACGGCGCCGCCCAGCCCGGACAAGATGGGCTTGGTGCCCTGGACGCTGAAGGAGGGGACGTCCGCGTTGGACAGCGCCCAGACCTTGCCGCGGCCGGAGTCGGTCAGTGCCACCATGCCGGTGCCCTGCGAAACGTCAATTCCGCCGCCAAGTGTGGTTTCCGACGCCATGGCCATCATGGGGATGTTGACCGGGTTCAGCAGGGTGCCGGCGTCGCTGTCCATAAACACATTGTTGGCGTTTTGGGTGACGTCAAAGTTGGTGGTGGTGGCCGTGAAGCCGCCGTCAAGCACCTTGGACTGGTCGTTGAGGTGGCCCACCAGGCCAGCCGAACGGTTGGTCACCCAGACACTGCCGTCATTGAGGTCAACGTCCGCGGTGCTGAAGCCGGGGTAAATAATGGCGCCGGTCACCACCGCCGCGGACACCGCCACTGCGGCAGATGCTGTGAAGAAGCGCGCCCTGCCGTTGGAACGGGAGAACAAATCGTTCAATGCCATTGAGAGACCCTTGCTGTTCCGGCTGGTGGCGGCCGGGTGTGAACTTATACGTGCGTGCCGGTGAACTGCCGTAACTGTGACCGTCCTGTCAGCAGCTGCAGGGCAGGCTTCCCGCCTTCCCAGTCTTCAGTGGCAGCCACCATGCCGCAATGGGGAGGACTCCCCCGCTGCCACGTTGGCCGAGACCTGTTGGCGGGCCGCACGGTCGGCCGAATGCTGCCCGTTGACCTTGGGTGTGCTGAACCATTGAACTCAGTGCGACTGGAGGCCTCATCAAAACCCAACGGGAGCCACTCATGTATAGGGTACCGGATTGATCCACTCGGTGGGTTAATGCCAAATGACCACTCCGTTACGGGAGGGCCAGCGTTTGGGGCACCGGCCACAGCGCCGGGACAGGAGTCGGACTTACCGGAGTGGGACCAGCTCCAGCACGTTCTGCTCCACGTAATCCAGGGCCAGGCGGACGGCACCGAGCGTCACGATGGCATCGCCCAGCGTGGACACGGCTACCCTCGGGGGCGTGGGCATGAATTTGGCCAGCTCGTCGCCCAGCGGTCCGAGCAGCACGGCCGCCGACTGTGCCACGGCCCCGCCGATCACCACCAGCTCCGGGTCAGTGAACGTGGCGAGCAGCGCGATCACACGGGCCATCCGCCGGGCGATCCGCTCCAGGACCTGCCCGGCGGCCGCGTCGCCGCGGGCAGCCGCGGAAAACACGGCCTCTGCGGTGACATCCTTCGGGGCTGCCATGTCCGTGACGGCCAGCGCACGCGCCAGGTGGGCAATGCCATCCGGCGTCCCCACGCCCTCAACAAGGTCCAGCTGGCCCACCTCGCCGGCCCGCCCTGACGCGCCGCGCAGCAGGCGCCCGGATTCGATCAGGCCAAAGCCGATGCGTTCGCCAGCGAGCATGACGGCGAGGTCGTCCACGCCCGCGCCGACGCCCATCCAATGTTCTGCCATGGAGGCCAGATCGGCGTCGTTGCCCAACAGCACGGGCCAGCCATGCCGCCCCCGCAGCTCCTCCCGGATGCCAATGTCAAAGTGTTCCCAAAACCTCTGACTGTGGGGGATGTTGCCGTTGCGATCCACGGGCGCCGCAATTCCGATGCCGGCCACCAGCACCGCTTCCGCGCCCACTCCCGCCGCCGCCAGTGCCGCCCGGATGGCCCGGTCAATGGTGGCCAGGCGTTTGGCCACGGGCTCCACGAACCCGCCAAAGCTCTCCGTGGCCTTCCCCAGGACGGCGCCGCGCAGGTCCGCAACAAGGGCGGTGGCCTTGGCCACGCCGAAGTCAAGGCCAACCACCACACCGGCCCGGGCGTCAAATTCAAAGACCCGCGCGGGACGCCCCTTTTGGACGGCCGTCCGCTGGGCCGGCAGCTCGCGGACCCACCCTGCATTGATGAGGTCGTCGCACACGGCAATGACAGTGGCCCGGGCCAGCCCCGTCGCCTCGATGAGGTCGGTTCCCGTAACGGCGGTGCTGCGGCGCATGACGGCGAGCACCGCGCCCATATTGGTGTGACGCAGCTGTTGGGGGGTGCTTGCCGTTGCTGCCAAAATTGCCCCTTGACGTGCCGCCGTGTAATCGGGCTAATATTAGCAGTATATAAATTTAGATTCTAAATAAAAGATCCACACTGCCCGCCGGCACCAGAAAAGGACCCCATGCCTGCCTCCACGCCCACCGCCACCACGCTTCCTTCCAGCAGCCCCCGGGGTCTCTCCACCGACCCCAACTGGTGGCGCCAGGCCGCTGTCTACCAGATCTACCCCCGCAGCTTTTACGACGCCAACGCCGACGGCCTTGGAGACATCAAGGGCATCACAGCCAAGGTTGCCTACTTGCAGCAGCTGGGCGTGGACGCGCTCTGGCTGAGCCCCTTCTACCCGTCCGAGCTGGCCGACGGCGGCTACGACGTCGCCGATTACCGCAACGTGGACCCCCGCCTCGGCACGCTGGACGACTTTGACGAAATGGCAACCGCCATCCACGCCGCCGGCATGAAGCTGATCGTGGACATCGTCCCGAACCACTCGTCCAACCGGCACGCATGGTTTCAGGAGGCGCTTGCGGCGGAAAAGGGATCCGCCGCCCGCGCCCGCTACATCTTCCGCGAAGGCCTGGGCACCAATGGCGAGCTCCCGCCGTCGGACTGGACGTCCGTTTTTGGCGGACCGGCCTGGACGCGCGTGCCGGACGGGCAATGGTACCTGCACCTCTTTGCTTCGGAACAGCCCGACTTCAACTGGGACAACCGCGAGGTCCGCGACGACTTCCTGGCCACCCTGAAGTTCTGGTCGGACCGCGGCGTGGACGGCTTCCGCATTGACGTGGCGCACGCGCTCATGAAGGACCTGACCGAGCCGCTGCCGTCCCAAGCGGCCATCGACGCCCTGGAGAAGCTCCACAACGGCTCCCATCCGTTCTGGGACCGCGACGAAGTCCACGAAATCTACGCGGAGTGGCGCACCCTGTTCAACCAGTACAACCCGCCGCGCACGGCAGTCGCCGAGGCCTGGGTGGACCAGTCCCGCCGCGCCCGCTACGCCACCACCGGGGGTCTGGGCCAGGCGTTCAACTTCGACCTGCTGCAGGCAGACTTCGACGCCGCCCAGTTCGCCTCGCTCGTCACCAAGAACCTCGCCGAGGCCGCTGCCAGCGGAGCGTCCTCCACCTGGGTCTTCTCCAACCACGACGTCGTCCGGCACGCCACGCGCTACGGCCTGCCCCAGGGCACCGTTGGAGGCACTGTTGAGGGCGCCGTTGGTGGCTCCACGGCGGAGGATGGCCAGGGATACACGGGCCAGGACGGCAAGGCCTGGCTGCTGGCCGGCGGCCCCGAAACAGAGCTGGACCGCCCACGCGGACTGCGCCGCGCGCGGGCCGCCACCTTGTTCATGCTGGCACTACCCGGCTCCGCATACCTGTATCAGGGCGAGGAATTGGGCCTGCACGAAGTGGCCGGAATTTCCGACGCCGAACGCCAGGACCCCACGTTCTTCCGCAACGCCGGCGTCGAAATTGGCCGCGACGGCTGCCGCGTGCCGCTGCCCTGGACCGCCACGGATGTCTCCTTCGGCTTTGGCGACGCCCCGGCGCACCTTCCCCAGCCGGACTGGTTTGCCGGTGTCGCCGTCTCGGTCCAGGACCAGGATCCGGCATCCACGCTGGAGCTGTACAGGAAGGCCCTGGCGCTGCGCCCGCGGCTGCAGGCCGCCGAGGAACTTTCCTGGGTGAAGAATGCCAACCCTGACGTACTGGAATTTGTGCGCCCCAACGGCTGGACCGTGGTGACGAACTTCGGCGCCTCCGCCGTTGAGCTGCCGGCGGGAACCGTTTTGCTGACCAGCGTCCCGCTGGCTGACGGGCTGCTTCCGGCCGAAGCCACCGCCTGGCTGGTCCAGCTGGACGGCCCGGTTGGCGTGTTTTGATGCAGGCACAGGCTGTTGCCGTCCGGATCCTTGAACCAGGCAGCCTTTCCGTCCCGAGGACGCAAACGTGGTTCGTGGTTTTCAGCCCGGGCAGGTCGTAGTCCTCAAACATCACGCCGCAGGTGCCCAGGTCGCCAATCGCCGCTGTGATGTCCGGCACTTCGAAGCTGAGGGCCGCGTGCCCGGACGGCTTCGCGGCGGGGTCCTTCATGAGTGCGAGCGTTGCAGACCCCGCGAGGCTAAAAAACAGGTTGCCGTCGGCCGATTGCCCGCGAAATTCCAAACCGAGGGACTCCTCATAATATGTTCTGGCACGGGCCGCGACCGCGACCGGAAGAATGGTTGTTGCCGGGTTGGATGAAAGAAACATTGCCACCATCGCCTCGGTATCGCCTCGGTGAAGAGTGGGATCAATTTTACGCGCGGGCCTCATGGAATGCAGGCGCGTTTCGGGGTCCGCGCACGCGACCCTGCCGGGCGGCGTGCGCGGTCCCTTTCAGCTCTCGGGCACCCAGGACGGGGCGGGTACCCCGGCCCCAGTGAGGGCGTCACAGCGGACAAATTGAGTGTCGATCCGTGTCAACGGGCACTGCTGGCCAGTCACCACCGGCACCATTCCCCCCGACGTTACCGGATCCTGCCTGGCATCGGCAGGGGCAGGGACGACGAAGGCCAGAAGCAGGGCGGCGGCAAGACCCGTCCACCGCGGTGCAGGATGTAAAACATACATGCTCTTGCCTTTCATTGGAGTGTGGATATGATGTCTCCACACTCCTCCCGAACCCGCAGCACAGCATCCGGAACCGCCCCTCAGAGATTCAAGGAAAACCCTGAGATTCCGCGCCCGCCGGCTGTGGCGGTGCGAAACTTATAGGGTGGGTGAACACGCGGGCGCTGACGGCGCGGACATTGTGGGGCGGGCAACGGAATTGGGCACCCTTGGTCAATTTCTGGCCAGCGCGGCTGCAGGCACGGCCGGCACCCTCGTGGTTTCCGGGGATGCCGGTGTCGGGAAAACCGCCTTGGTGCAGCACGCCTGCAATGCCCCCGGCCCCGCGGCCTGGATCTTCGCCGGCGCCTGCCTGCCGCTGGCGTCGATGACGGTCCCGTTCCTTGCACTGCGATCGGCCTTCCGCGCCGCTCCCCGCTTCGAGGGCGATGCCCGCCCGATGCTACCCAAAGCCGGCGAACCGCCAAACGATGTGCCCGTCGCGATTGACATCTGGCTTGAAGAACTCTGCCAGCGCCGGCCGGTGGTGATGGTCATTGACGACCTGCAGTGGGCTGACCAAAGCACCTTGGATGTGCTGATGTATCTCATCGCCGGCCCGCCCAAACGGCGTCTGGCCATCATCGCCACCCTGCGCACCGGCGAGGTTGCCGAAGACCACCCGCTGCAGCGCTGGTTGGCCGACATCAGGCGCCTGCCCCGCATCGACTGGCTGGGATTGGAACCCTTGGACCGCCTGGACACCGAGGCCCAGGTGACCCACCTCCTGGGCGCTCCCCCGCACCAGTCGCTGCTGCAGGAAATCTTCGCCCACACTGCCGGAAACGCGTACCTCAACCAACTGGTAGTGGCAGGCCTGGAACCCGCGGCACGCCATTTGCCGGTCGAACTGCCCGCCGACCTGAAGGGTGCGGTCCTGCGCTCCTGGCGCAGCCTGTCCGCCGCATCGCAGCGGCTCACACAGCTCATGGCAGTGGGTGGCCGCCCTCTGCGGCCGGAGGACCTCGGCGCCGTCGCACGGCCGGACGGCAGGCCAGAGGACATCCTGGCACTCCTGCACGAGGCGGCCGACGCGGGTATCGTGGAGTGCAGCCAGGAAGGATCACACTGGTGGTTTCACCATCCGCTGATCGCCGAGGTCCTCGAGCAGCGGTTGGACGCTGAAGTGCGGATGCGGTGGCATGGCGCATTTGCCGCCCACGGGGAGAACCGGCTGGACGACCAGGAAGCCCCGGACTTTGAGTCGCTGGCGGCACTGGCAGACCACCATTTCACATCGGGCCACACTGCCGACGCCTACCGCTGGGCCCTGCGTGCCTCCGCCGCCGCGGGGCACGCAGGCGGGGCAGCCGAGATGCTGCGCCTGCTTCAACGTGCAGTGGCCCTGCGCCGCAGCCTTCCGGACGCGGCGGAGAGCGAGCAGGAGTTGTGGTCCAGGCTGCGGGCCGCAGCAGAGGAGACAGGCTCCATGGAAGAAGAACTGGAGGCGGTGGAGGCGCTGTTGGCGGGGACCGACGTCAGCGCCAGGCCACTGGACGCAGCCGAACTGCTGGTGCGGCGGGCGCACCTGCGCTTTTCCACGGGGCGTTCCTTCCTGGACATTGGCGAGATGCGCGATGCAGTCCGGCTCGCCGACGTCGAGCCGCAAAGCTGGCAGTACGCACTTGCGTTGGCCGAACTCGCGCATGTCGAGCTGTGGAACGACGAAGCCGGGGCGGAAAGCCACGCCGCGCAGGCGCTGAACGTTGCCCGCACGGCGGGCCATCCCCGCGCACTGTCCTATGCACTGACGGCGAGCGCGATGTCCGCCTTGGTCAGGGGGTCGGGACGGGAGGGCCGGGCCTTTGCCGCCGAGGCCATTTCTGCCGCGGCGCAGGCCCGTGAATTCTGGGCACTTGTCCATGCCACGATGTGGCTTGGCAACTCCACCGAGACGTGGGCCAGCCAGGCTTTTGCCGATCTCATGCGCGCAGGGAGGCAGCAATTGGGGCGGCTTGGTGCACCGCACGTGTACATCGCCAAAATGGCCGCCTCGGAGGCTGAGAGCTACCTCGCCGTCGGCCTCTGGCGGGAATGCAGGCAGGCACTGCGCGTGGCGCTCGGTTCGGACCCCGGCACGATGGGCGACGTCGCCGCCCGCCTGACGGCTGCCCGGCTTGCAGCCTGGCAGGGCCGGCTGGGGGAGGCCGAGGCGCACCTTGCGCGCGCCGAGGAATTGTACGCACAGAATTCCGCGTTCCTCAACCTTGACTTCGATGCCATCCGCTCCGAGGTTTGTCTGGCAGTCGGACGGCCCGAGGCGGCCTACACCGCGGCCATGTCCGGGGCGACCGGGGAGGGCCTCTCCCCCACGATGTGCGAATGGCTCGTTCCTGTTGCCGCCCGTTCCCTCGCGGACCTGATTCAGCTGGCCAAGGACGCTGGGCGCCCCACCGTCGAGCTGACAACCCTCACCGACGAGCTGGTGCAACGGTTCCCGGCCACGCTGCGGGACATGGGCGAAGCGACCGAGCTGTACACCTTGCAGCTGGCGGCGCTCGACCTGATGTATGCCGCCGAGGTGGGCCGGGCCCGCGACCGTGCAGGCAACGCGCAGGACTGGATCCGGGCCGCAGATGCCTGCCATGAGGCAACCCTACGCTGGGAGGAGGCCTACTGCTGTTGGCGGGCCGCGGAGTCACTGCTGTTGCATGGCCATACGCAGCGCGGACTGGCTGTCTCCTTTCTGCGCCGCGGGCTCGCCCTTGCCGAAGAACTCCAGGCCGGGCCGATCCGGGATCACTTGCGCGAACTTGCTGCGCGCGCCCGGATCACGGTTGTCCTTCCAGTCGCCGGCGAACCGGCGGCGCCACATGCCGCACTGCCCGGGCTCACCCCGCGGGAGCGTGAGATCCTCGAATATGTCATCGCCGGACGCACCTACGCGGAGATTGCCGCATCCCTGGTGATCAGCGAGAAGACCGTGAGCTCGCATATCTCCAACCTTCTGCGGAAGACAGGCACCTCGAACCGCCTTGACCTTTCACGGCTCGCTACCCGGCCGGCCGCCTCATAGCCGCCGTGTCAGGGAGACCGACAGGGCCGGCGGTGCCGCAAGTGTCTGAAAGACCACGCAGTACCGCTCGGTCAGACGAATCAATGCAGCCATCTTTTCCCCGTCGGCGTCGGAGACCAGATCAAAGCGCAGCCTGATCTCACGGAAGCCGACCGGAACCGATTTCTCGACCGCGAGCGTGCCTCGGAAATCCAGGTCGCCTTCAGCATGCACCGTGCCCGAGACATCGATGCCCAGCGATGACGCAACCGCGCCCAGCGTCACCCCTGCGCAAGCAACGAGAGCCTGCAACAGCATGTCCCCGGAACATATCGACAGGCCGTCGCCACCGGTTCCCGGGTGCAGGCCTGCTTCCACCATCGCATGCCCCGTCTGCACCGAACAGGACACACCGGTGCCGAGGTCACCGTCCGCCCGCAGGGTCACCAGCGCGGCGGCTGGATCGGCCATGTAGCGCTGCTTCAGCGGTTCCTGGAGTGTCCGCAAATCGTTCATGGCCATCGCCTCAATTTCTCCTCGTTCGCTTGACCTGCCGCGGTGCAACAATGAAAAGGTCCAGGGCTACCCGGCCGCCCGGTCCCACAGCCCCTGGTCCAATGCAAAAAGGGTGGCGGAAACCCGGTTACCCGCACCGATCTTCAGATAAATGTGCTCCACATGATTGCGTGCGGTTTTCGGGGAAATGACCAGGGCTGAGGCTATTTCACGATTGTTCATCCCGTGGCACAGGAGCCCGAGCACCTCCGCCTCCCGTTCGGTCAACCCCTTCGGCCAGACCCGCCGCCGTCGCTCCTTTTGGCCCGCGGCCACCAGGACGGCATCGACTGCCCGTTCCTCCAGCCGGCCGGCCCCGACCTCCGCACGAAGCCGTTGTCCGGCAGCCTGCGGCGACATTTCCGGACGGTGCGGGCGCGGTTCCAGGGACGTTTGGTAGGCATCCGCGGCCGCCAGGATCCGCTGGCTGGGGTCCAGGTCCGCACCCCCTCGCCCGCGCGGGTAGCCGGATCCGTCCAGGCGCTCGTGATGTGCCCCGGCAACCTCGGCCACACGCCCCATGCCGGGCACACGGCCCAGAATCCTTTCCCCGAAAAACGGGTACATCTGGATCCGTTCCAAGTCCATGGACGACAGTGGGGATTTCTTGTCCCACACACCGTTGGAGACGCCCATCCGGCCAAGGTCGTGGACCCAGCCGGCGCGCCGGAGCACCTCTATCTCCGCGGCCTTCAACCCGTACTCAGCCGCCGTTTCAGCCGCGAGCGTGGCCACGGCCCTGGAATGCCCCGCTGTGTAAGGGGACTTCAGATCGGCAAAATCGCCGACGGCCGCGAGCACAGTATCCAGTTCCTCCCCCGCCAACGCGCGGTTGTCCGGGGCCTGCGCCAGCGCTGCGGGCCACGGATCGATGTCCAGCAGCGATTCCGTCAGTTCACCGGCGTACTTGCAGAAGAGGTCGGCGAGTTCCGGATCAAATTGCGTGCCCCGGCGATTCCTGACGGTAGCCACGGCCGCGTCGAGTCCGCGGGTCCGCAGGAAGACCTCGGCCACGTCTGCCAGTTGCGCAATGCGCATCTCCAGGGGGATTTCGACGCCGGACCTGCCTTCCGGGAGCCCCTTGCCGTCCCAGCGTTCGAAGGTGTGGCTCAGGATTGCGGGCATGCCCGCATCCAGGCCGACCCTGTATGCCAGGTGGCCGGCCGAGGTGCAATGGGACCGGATCAAGGCCCGGACCGCAGTGGCCGCCGTGGCCGCAAACAGCGACCGACGGGCGGTGCGCTTCAGGGGCGGCAGGCCTGAGCCCGCATGGCGCAGCATGAGCGAAAGCATCGGCAGTCCGCGGGCATCGACCATGTAGTAGTCGGCCCGGAAACCAATGTCATCGCCGAAGAGCGCAGCCAGTTCGAAAGAGTCCGCGTGGCAGCCAATCCAGGCCAGCAGGTTTGCGTAGTAGATTCTCCCCCTGGCCGCCGGGTCGACGCCGGCCCGGTCCGCGATGCGCAGCCCCAACAACGTGGCCCGCAACATGTGCTCCATGGGCTGTCCGAGTCCCAGGTCGATGGCCAGGGACAGTGCCGCCAGAATTTCGGTCCGGTGCGGGGCGCCCGCATGACCCACCGGGACCGGTCCTGCGGCGCCAAGCGCGTCGGGAGGCCGGCCCGCACTCGCTGAACCCGACGTAGCTTCCGTCACAGCTTCCAGTATACGGCGGGACAGTCGCCGGTAGGCGGCGGGCCGCGGCTGCTTGGCTGGCATGGCGCGGATCAGCCGGCTACGGACTCGCGGGTGTTCAGTGGATCAAGCAAGGCCTGACGCAGGGTCTCGCTAAGGCCGGGCGGGACGTCCACGTCGACAACGAGCGCCTGCAACGCCCGGCTGAGGTAGTTGCGGGCCGCGGCTGCGAGCGCGATGTCGACAATCTCCCTGTCGCTGAAGCCGGCCCCGCGCAGGAGCAGGGTGTCGGCGTCGGTCATGGCAGCGGAATCTGAACTGAGCTTTTGGGCGAAGTCCATCATGGCGACTTCAGCTTCGGAAAGCCCGGCATCGTGGTAGTCCCTTGCGATCCGGACCAGTTCCCCTTCGTCAAAGAATCTCTTTGCCTTGCTCCCGTGTGCCAGTCGGCAATGCCTGGATCCGATGCCAAGGGCCGCGGCGAGGGTCACGAGTTCGAAGCGGCGCATGTCCATCGATCCGGCGATGGCTCCCTGCAAGGCCCGCCACGCGGCAAATGCTTCGGGATTCAAGCTCAGGACCTTGGTGTGGCTTGGTACGTAGCCCAGTGCGTCCCGGTCCTGCGCGTAGATCTCGGCAGTCTTTCCGGTGGCCTGGGTCTCGGGAATGGTTTCGACGATGCCCATGATGGTCTTCCCCTTCTCAATGGAAACCTTGTAGGTGGGATGAAAGCTCGTGCGGGCTAGTAGCTGAAGGTCACGGCCGGGTCCTCGCCGATCCACTCCCACAGTTGGACGGTGCCGCCCGCTTCGGCATTGGCCATGAAGCCGGAGCGATCGATCTTGCGTGCCTCCAGGCAAATGGGACAGACCAGGTATCGGCCGCCGGCTTTTTCATACCGTTCCAGAAGTGCGGGCAGTGGCGGGCACCCATCGCAGGCCACAACGTGCGCGAACCCCTCAAGCACCAGCCGAACCGCCTCCTTAGTCAGGAACATCCTGGTTTCCCTGCCCTTTTCCGCGGCCCCCACGGCCACCAGAAACGCGACGGTGACACGCTCAGGATCTTCCAGCCCGGTTGTCAGGCTGATCACTGCCTTGTTCAGTTGCTTGTTCATGATGTCCTCGTTTCCGAATTGCTTTCCGCCGGCTGGGCTGCACCGTTGCCTGCCGCCGCGGTGGAGGGGAATGCCACACCAAGGTCGGCGACGAAGAGGCCCCGTTGCGGAAGCCAGAAATCGCGCAGGTGTTCCTGTTGTGGAAGGCGGCCGGGACGGCCGGCAACGGCGCCGTCAATGGTGGCCGAAGCAGACCGGACAATCCACACTCGCCGTGGCTGCGCCCGGAACGTTTGGCCGTTGGGGACCGTGCCGGAGAATCTCAGCTTCCCGGCGTCGAGTACCGGGCCGGCCATCATTCCCATTCCGCGAAGCACGGGACCGCTGCCCCAGAGCCGTTCGGGCATCCGCGCGACCATTGCCCCGACGGCCCTGGTGGCCGATGACTGCGCCAGCTCAAACCGCCATTCCAGAACCCCTGGCACAGTGACGGCGGCGGTATACGGGCCTTTCCAAGACTCGGTGACGCCGGCGACCCGTGCGGCGATGAGGGCGGAGCCGAAGTAACGTGCGCAGCTCAGCTCCGGCGGTGCGTCGGCGTAGATCGTCCATTGGCCGTCCGGCCTGCGCAGCCAGACGGACCGGTACCCCGGGCCGATTGAGCTGGCGGGAAAATGCCGGAATGCAAGGTAGTGTCCGGAGCTGAACGGCATGCCCATGAGGGCGTAGCCCGCGAAACGTTCTGCCATGCCGGCGGTCAAGACCGCGCCGGAGACTGCCGCCTCGACATATTCCTGGGGTGTCCGCGTAACCATTTCGATCTCCTTCTCCGCTGTTAGGGAGATCCTATGGCCGCAAGGGTGTGCGGCACATGGGGCACTTGCCCCATCTTCGGCGTTCCGTTTTCGCCAGGCCCTTGGCCCGCGGCGGTTCGCACCGCGGCGGGCGTCGGGCACACTACGGCCGGGCGGTCAGCCCGGGATCAGGACCGTCGCGGCAACGGTGTCAGGGCCGGCCGATCGCCGGCCAAGTCGCTGCCGCTGTGGTTTTGAGAGCCGCCGCGGCGCCGTTCAGCCCGCGTCTTCGGCGGAAATGGCCTGCGCGACGGCGGCCAGTGACGCCGCCACGTCGTCGTCGTCCGTGGCCCAGTTGCTTACCGAGATCCGCAGGACGTCCCTGTCGGCCCAGCGCGAGCCAGACATCCAGGTCGTGCCGTCGGCGATGATCCGTGCGGTGATGCGCCGGGTCCGCTCGTCGGAGCCAAAGCTCACGCACACCTGCGTGAAGACCACGTCGTTGAGCACTTCGACGCCGGGCATGCGCGCCAATCCTTCCGCAAAGGCCTGCGCGTGGGCAACCAGTCCGTCGACGAGGGCCGCGACGCCGGAGCGGCCGAGCGAGCGCAGTGCGGCCCACACCGGCACGCCGCGGGCGCGGCGGGAAAACTCCGGCACTTTCTCGAACGGGTCGCCGGGGCCGCGGTCGTCGTTCACGAGGTAGCTGGTGTGCACGCCAAAAACCGAGCGCACCACCTCGGGCCGCGAGACAATGGCCACGCCGCAGTCGTAGGGCACATTGAGCGTCTTGTGTGCATCCGTGGCCCACGAGTCACAGTCCTCGAGCCCGGAGAGCTGGTGGCGGTGCGTCGGACTCGCGGCGGCCCACAGCCCAAAGGCGCCGTCAACATGAACCCAGGCCCCGTGCCGGTGGGCAATTTCGGCCGATTCGGCCATGGGGTCCGACGCGCCGGAATGCAGGTTGCCGGCCTGGAGGCAGACGATCGCCGGGCCGCGGCCGGCCTCCAGCGCCTCGGCGAGCGCACCAGGGACCAAGCGTCCCTGCTCGTCGACGGCCACTTCGGTTGGCCTGCCGAGCCCGAGGTACTTCAGCGCGAGGTCCACGGATGCATGGCGCTCCCCGCCAACAAAGACCCTCACCTTGGGCGCGCCCGTCAGGCCGTCGGCGGCGAGATCCCAGCCTGCTACGTCGAGTACATGCGCCCTGGCCGCGGCAAGTCCGACGAAGTTGGACCCTGTGGCTCCGGTGGTGAATCCGACGTCGGCCCCGGCCGGCAGTCCCAACAGATCCAGAAGCCAGCTGCCGGCGGCCTCCTCCGCAGCCGCGGTGGCCGGCGTTGCGTAGCGCATGGCAGCGTTCTGGTCCCAGGCGCTGACGAGCCAGTCCGCCGCCATCGCGGCAGGCAGCGTGCCACCAATGACCCAGCCAAAGAATCGGCCCGAGGGCATCGCCATCAGTCCGGGATCCGCCAGGCGCGCCAATTCGTCGACAACTGAGGCGGCATCCAATGGCCGCTCCTGCAGGGGCGCCGAGAACTTGGCCAGGAGCGCATCGGCGTCCACCTTGGGCCCGACCGGACGGCTCGGAAGGGACTCGAGCCAGGCGCTTGCATGCCCATGTGCACTGTCCAGGGCGGCGCGGTATTCCCCTGCCTGGCTGTGGGTTTTCATGACCTCGATGCCTCCAAATGCGGTAAGGATGGAAGAAACGCTGTTTTGCCGGTGGATCCTCACCGTACTCCCCCGGTGGAGTCCCGGCCAGAAGTGTCCCGAACAGGGCCAGGGGCATCACGGCGGCCACCATGCCTCAGGCCCGCAGCACGGCTTACAACGGGACTCGCAGGCTGGCCGCGGTGTGGTTCAGCCCCGCAGCACCGGGAAAAAGTCCGCCACGGCTTCCACCGCTGTGAGGTCCTGCGTGGTCCGGCCCAGGACAAAAATGGCCCGCTTGCGCCGGTTCGGCACCACGTGCCCGCCGCCCACCACGGTATACAGGGTCACCGGGGGGCAGCCCGCCTGCGTGTACCGCCGGGCGCGGACCGAGGTTCGGCCGCTTTCGGGCCGGTGCGGCAGGACGGCCCCCGAGGGAGCATCGGTGATCCCGTTCCGAGCAGCAAAATACTGTGCCGTCTCCGGCGCGGACGGCCCCGGGTTGCGGGCCCACCGGCCCCAAAACCTGCCTTCGCCGCGGTAGGGCACCACCCGGTCGCGGGTGCCGTGGATCAGCAGCACGGGCAGCGGGAGTGCCTTATCCGCAAAGGCCAACCCGCCCGGCCGGGGCAGGGTGGCACTGACGATGGCGGCGCCGTCGAGCCTGTCAGGGATCTCGTGGATCAGCCGGATCACCATCTGCCCGCCGTTGGAGTAGCCGGCCGCAATCACCGGGACCGGTCCATACAGCGCGTGAAAGTGGTCAGCCAGCGCCGCCATGAACGCGACGTCATCCACGGTATGGGCGTCCCTGGCAGCATGGTTCCACGCCTTTTTCAGGCCGTCCGGGTACACCACGGCCACGCGGCCGCCAGCCGCGAGGTAGTCAAAGCTGCGCCCGCTAAAGGCCCGCACCTTCAGCCCAGTCTGGCTCGAACCGTGCAGCACCAACAGCACCGCCGACGGCGCGGCGGGTTCATTTCCGTGGCCAGCCGTCGCCGTGGCCATCGAAAACGTGCGGGTGCGCCCGCCCACCGTGATCCTCTGGCTGCTGGTCCCGGTGCCCGGACCGACCTGGGCCCTCATCGCCACCTACTTCGCCCGGGCGCTGCCGGAAGGATCCGACAGCGGCGGTGCCGCGGCGGTTGGATTGGGGACAATCTCTTCCTTGATGAGCTTTTCCAGCTGCGCCTGCAGGTACCGTTGGCCCGCTGCCGTGGGGTGCACGCCGTCGGGACCCACCAGCTCGGCCACCTCGCCGATGAACCAGCCCTGTTCGATCGGGTCCACGAACAGGGCGCCCGCTCCGGAGGCGGCCTTTCGGATCGCATCCCTGACGGCGAGCCGTGCGGCCTCCGGCTGGGTCGTGTACGCAGGGGGCCCAACTGCCAGTACGACGGCGTGGGGAGACTTGGCCTTGACCGCCCCAAAGGCTGCCGTTGCCGCGGCGCCGATGTCCGCCGTCGAATTCCCCATGTCGTTCTCGGACCCAAAGAACACCACGAGTTCGGTATCGGAGGTGACGGCCTGCTCCACCTGCTTGCCGAAAGTTGAATTATTGGAACCTACCTGCACATAGCCGCTGCCGTTTTGGGAGGCGTTGACGACGTCGAAACTGTCCTCGGGGTCAAGGGGGGCGGCACTTAGCAGGCTGGGCCAGGCGTCCTCCACCGAGGACCCCATCCCGGTGCTGAGCGAATCGCCAACCACCACCACCTTGTGCACCTGTTTGTCTGCCTGGGACGCGGAAGAAGAGGCGGTGGAAGCGGCGCCGGGGGTGGCGGCCGGGACACCATGGCAGGCGGACAGCACCAGCATGGCCACAACGGCCAGCATCCCGAGGATCGTCCCGCCACCAATTTTGCGGCCGCCATCCGCCAAGCGATTCACCTGCCCTGCCCGCTATCTCTCCGTCAGCACGTCGGAACGCACCCAAAACCTGCCAGACGGCTGTTCGGAATCCAGCGTACGCGGACGACCTTGGCGTTTGCCATGGAAATCCGGCGCACCCGGCTGCGGCGCGCGGCATGCCGCCGCAGGCTGGCCCCGCCGCTTCGTCCCGCACGAATGGACCCGCCACGAATTTGGCCTTGCGCCGGAGTGCCCTGACACCCGCGCCTGCAGGTGGGTTAGGGTGGCTGCATGCGACGGCTTCGGGATGAGGCGGGCGGGCACCCCGGTGCACCACCCTCTCCGGGGATACCCCGGGGGACGAAGACTGGCCTCCAGCAAGCGCCTCGGGCGCGGCTCTGCGCTCCGCGCAGCAGCGCGCCCGAACAGACTGACAGGTCATCCATGAAGCCGTCGCACCCATGAATCCTGCACACATGGCCCCGCCGCACCCGCCGCCCACATCGTCGGCGCCCACGCCCGGTGCGGCCGTGCTGGCCCGCACCACCCGGCCGACTCCGGACGTGCTTGCCGCAGCCCTGTCCCACGCTTTCCTCGCGGCCGGGGAGTGGTCCAAACCGGCCCTGACCGCCGCCGGGGCTGGCGTTTTGGGGGCACGACGGCGTTGGCTGGGGCCGCTGGCCGCCCACGTTCTCGCCAGCTACCACCGATGCCCGGCCGACGCACCGCGTGAGCTGGCCGCCGTCGTTCTTGAATGCGGGGCCTTCGGGGAAGCCGTTGAAAAGGCCGCCAGGCAACGCAGGCCAATCACGCTGGTGCATTACGCAGCGTCGCCTGCCACGGCCCGTGAGGCCAAGGTCCCCCGGCTGGATACGCTGGCCGAGCTGGTGGATGCCCTTGGCCTGACCGTCGGCGAGCTGGAGTGGTTTGCCGACCCCAGGCACTGGAACCGCACTGCCAGGAGCACGCGGCTGCAGCACTACCGCTATCAGTGGAGGAGCCGGCCCGGGCGGGTGCCGAGGCTGCTGGAGATTCCACATCCGCGGCTGCGTGCGCTCCAACGAAAGGTCCTGCGGGAACTGCTCGCGCCGATCCCGCTTCATGATTGCGCCCACGGTTTTGTGCCCGGCCGCAGTGCCGTGAGCGGGGCCGCACTGCATACCGGCTCCGAGATGGTGGTCAACCTGGACCTTGCCGCGTTCTTTGCCCATGTCACCCCGGGCAAGGTGTTTGGCGTGCTCCGGCAGGCCGGGTTCACCGAGTCGGTGGCCCAGCGGCTGACCGGCCTGTGCACGCACGCGGTGCCCGTGGGCGTCATCGCCGAGATGCCGCCCGGCGGCGACCCCGCGGACCGCTTTGCCCTGCGCAGGGCCCTTGCCACGTCCCACTTGCCGCAGGGCGGTTTATGCGCAGCTGCGCATAAACCGCCCTATGAGCAGTGCTGGGTTATGTGCAGTGCTGGTGCGTCAGCGTTGGTGGGGGTGGTGGCGCGGTTCAGACACTGCTCATAATGTTCGGTTGTCGGGTTAGAGGTTGTCGAGCCAGGTGAGCAGTTCTGGGTTCTGGTTCCATTCGGGTAGGTCGGTGGTGACGATTTCGCTGTAGGCCGCTTCGAGTGCTTTGCGTTTGGCCTCGATCGAGACACGCGCGTAAATCTCGGTTGTCGAGAGGTCGGCGTGGCCGAGTATGTCGCGAATATATGGCAGGGGAACACCGGCGTCGTAGAGGTGGGTGGCCTTGCTGTGGCGAAGGATATGCGGACTGAGGCGGGCTTTGGTGAGCTCTGGGTTATCTGTTCGCCTCTGGTATTTGTGAAGGATCCATGTGATTCCGCCGCGGCTGAGTTTGAACTGGTGTTGGTTGAAAAAGAGGGGTTGCTGGTCATGGCCTGCACTGTTGAGGTGGTGTTCGGCGAGGTACGCTGCCAGCAGCGCCACCGTGTTGCCGGTCAGCGGGACATGGCGGGTTTTGCGGCCCTTGCCAGTCAGTGTGACCATGGCAGGGGCGTCCAGGCGGATGTCGCCGACGCTCAGATCGGCGAGTTCCTGGACTCTGGCTGCAGTGTCATACAACGTGGCCAGCAGTGTCGCGTCGCGCCTGCCCTGCCGGGTGGACCGGTCGGGCAACGCCAGCAGTCCTCGGGTTTGCTCGACGGTCAGGTGAGCCACAGCGGGCTGGTCCTTTTTCTTGGCGGGGATGGCGAGGATGTCCTGGCAGCAGGCCATGCGGGTCGGGTCTTGTGTTTGCATCCAGGTGAAAAACGAGTCGATGGCCGCCCGGCGCTGGTTGCGGGTAGAGGTGCTGTTTCCCCGGCTGGTTTCGAGCCAGTCAAGGAACCCGGTGATGGCACGGGCATCGATCTGCTCGAGGGTCAGCTTCTCTGGCGGAATGGATCGCTGGTCGCGGAGGTAGCAGATCAGCAGTTTGAACGTGTCCCGGTAGGAGAGGATCGTGTTGGTCGAGTAGCCGCGTATTCCTGCCAGGTAGTCGGTGAGGAAACGGCGCAGATAGATCGCGAAGTCAGTGGCCATGGCCCTGCTCCTCCGTGATAGGTGGGACCACGTCGCCGATGGCCTGCTGCACCCGGGCGGTGATGTCCGGGTAGGACTCGGCGGTCAGGGTCAGGTAGTAGGCGGTGTCGGCTATGGAGGAATGACCCATGTAGGTTTGCAGAACCGGCAGCAATGCCGCGACGTCCTGGCCTTGGGCGAACCATGCCCGAAGATTGTTCACCGCAAAAACGTGCCGCAGGTCATGGACTCGAGGGCCGTGGCCCAGCCCGCGGTGAGGGATGCGGGCCTGCCACAGAAACCGGCGAAAGTTGTGGTAAACGTTGACGAGCGTGAGCGGGCGCCCTGAGTGGCCGGGAAAGAACCATTCACCTTCCCAGGCTGGGTGCGCCGAGGCCCGGTCGTGGTAGTCGGCGAGTCTGACGCGCAGCGCCTCGGAGACCGGCACCTGCCGGTCTTTGCCGCCTTTCGCATCACGGATTTGCAACACGCCCGTAGTCAACTCGACGTCTTCGACGCGTAGCAGGCGGGCTTCGGAACAGCGCAGGCCGCAGGCGTAGATGGTGCGGAACAGCACCGGCATGATGAGGTGGCGCAGCGGAACCTGCGAACAGTAATGGCACCGGTCTGTTTGTGTGAAAAAAGCTGCCAGCTCCGTGTCGGTGTAAATATACGGGACGTAGCGGGTGGGTTGGGGCAGCATGCCGGCGGGCAACACGTACGCTGTGGTGCCGTGGCTGTTCAGCCAGCGGGCCAGTTCACGGATGGGTGCGGCCAGGCTCTGCACCGTGGAGGGCTTGACACCGCGCCGCCGGGCGGCGGCGATCCATGCCTGCACGGATTCTTCGCTCACCGTCTCCAGCCCGGGAAACTCGGTTCGAGAAAATATCTCGAACCGGGCCAGCGTATGCGCCTCGGCGAGGTATTTGTAGCCAACGGCACGCTTCTGGCCCACCAGGGCCGCCATCGCCTCGGTTAGTGTGCTGCCGACGTTCATGGTGTCACCGCCCTAACCGGTACGTCCGGGTCAAGGGCACACTGCGTCAAGAGTTTCAGCGAGGATTTCAAATACACACCGGTCGATGCAACCGACTGGTGACCGAGAATCTCAGCAATCGCCTCGATGGGTGTGCCCTCTTCCAGAAGCCGGGTGGCCAGGGTATGTCGCAGTGAGTGCATTCCATGGCGTTGTTTCTCCCCAAGCGGCACATGCGCCACCCGGGCGTGTTTGATCAGGATCTGATACAGATGATCCTGATCGGAAAACGGCACTATCGGGGCTGTGTGCCGCACGAACACCTGCGGGCAATCCGTGATGGGCCGGCCGGAGCGAATGTACGCGATCAATGCCCAGCCGACGTCCTTGAGCAGAGGCAGCGTCACCCTGCGGCCGGTCTTGGCTTGCACCACCGAGATGCTGTTTCCCGGCCAGTCAAGATCCTTGAACTCAAGTCTCTTCACGTCGATGCCACGCAGCCCCAGACGAGTGATGAGCAAGATGATTGCATAATCCCGCTTGCCGCAGGGGTTGTCCCGGTCGATCGCCTCCAAGATTTTCCTCACATCCCCCGGATCCCACACCGAGGGAACCCTGGCCCCTTTGACTGACTTGGCAGCGGGAACTGCCTCCAGCACCGCCGAACCGACCAGTCCGGCGCCTTGGGCGAAGCGAAGAAAGGACCGCACCGCGCAGAGCTTGTGCTCCACGGTCTTGGCTTGATATCCGGCCAGTGTGGCCACGAACGCGTCAACCAACATGCCATCCAGAGAAGCCAGGGCGCCCCGCGTGCCAATGAATCCGCAGAACTCGACGGCCACCGTCGCATAGGCACGCACCGTCGATACAGCGCAACCACGAGCCTGCAGCCACTGTTGGAACCGGGCAACGACATCGGCGTCACCGGCCGACAGTTTGCTCACGGTGCGGGAATAGCGGCGCAGCACCGCCCCGTGCACCGAGAAATCATCGAGCATCTGCGCGACCCGGAACAAGTACACCTCCGTCTCCTTGAGCGTGCCAGCCTGTTCCTTCATGAAAAAGCCCCCGCAGCTCTCATCGACCCAGGCCATCGCCGTCTCCAGCGAGAATTCCTGCTCCCCGCGGGACACGAAAAATCGTTCCAGCCGGCCCCAGTTGCCCCGATACCACTTCATCGTTGAATCCTTGTAGCCCAGACGAACCAGCTCGGCATCCAGGCCAGAAACCAGTTCCGATACGGCAACCATCACAGCACCTCCAATGACGAAGGCCCGGCACGGTGCCGGGCCCGCATAACCAGAATCCACCAGGATTATGAGCAGTGACTGTGGAGAGCCACCACCCCCACCAACGCTGACGCACCAGCACTGCACATAACCCAGCACTGCTCATAGGGCGCGCCCACCTCGCCCATGCTGGCCAACCTGACGCTGCGCCGACTGGATTCGCGGCTCTCCGGCTGGGCCGGCGCGTTCGACGCCGTGTACACCCGTTATGCAGACGACCTTGCCTTCAGCGGGAGTGCTGAACTGGCCCGTCGCGCGGATGCCTTTGTGCGCGGCGCGGCCCGGATTGTGGCGGACGAGGGCCATGCGCTGAACGGCTTGAAGACAAGGATTCACCCGGCCGGGGTGCGGCAGAGCGTGACCGGCGTGGTGGTCAACGAGCGGACGAATATCACCCGATCAGAGTTCGACCTTTTGAAGGCGGTGCTGCGCAACTGCGCCGTCCACGGACCCGAGAGCCAAAATCGGGAGGGGCACCCTGATTTCCGGGCGCAGCTGCTGGGGCGCATCACGTGGGTTGCGTGTGTCCACCCTCCCCGTGGGGCCAGGCTCCGGGCAGATTTCGGCCGGATCAGCTGGTAGGACCCGTTTCACTGTCCATCTGGTGTCGTGATTCCCACCTGTTTTTGGTGTTGTTTCCTCCACAGGGGGTTCTGTTCTAGAGGTATTCCACATTACCGAATATAGCTCCGAGAATGTCA
>NZ_QJVD01000012.1 GCF_003219815.1 Arthrobacter livingstonensis | reverse complement strand
CTGCTAAGAAGTGCCGCCCGGACGGTGGCATGAATTCATCTCAGCGGGCTGGTATTCACCACGAAACGCGAAGAGCCAGTAAAGCTATGCCACGCCAGCGCGCCGTGGCCAGAGGCGTGCCTGGTGCCTGATGGCCTCCTTCCGCGCTAAGAGCGCTGCCGAGGGACCCTCTGCGAGCTTGCGAGCAGTGGGAGACAGCAAACGGCCGGTGACCCGCCCGGGGAAGGCGGGTCACCGGCGTCGGACTTGGCTCGGCGTTAGGAAGCGGAGGCCGTGATTGCGTCTGGAATTTTCGGCTTGGCGGTGCCGACGAACGTGAACTTTGCCTCGTCGCCCTCGCCTTCCACGTCCACCGCGACGATGTCGCCGGAGCTGATCTCACCGAAAAGGATCTTCTCGGAGAGGTGGTCCTCGATCTCGCGCTGGATGGTGCGGCGCAACGGCCGGGCACCCATGGCGGGATCGTAGCCGCGGGTGGCCAGCAGGACCTTGGCGGCGGGTGTGAGCTCGATGCCCATGCCCTGGTCCGCCAGGCGCCCTTCCAGGCGTGCGACCATGAGGTCCACGATCTCGATGATTTCGTCCTGGGTCAGCTGCGGGAACACCACAACGTCGTCAACACGGTTGAGGAACTCGGGGCGGAAGTGCTGCTTGAGCTCTTCGGTGACCCGGGACCGCATCCGGTTGTAACCAGTCTGGGTGTCAGAGCCGGACTGGAAGCCGGTGGCCACGGACTTGGAGATGTCACGCGTTCCCAAGTTGGTGGTCATGATGATGATGGTGTTCTTGAAGTCCACCACCCGGCCCTGGCTGTCCGTCAGGCGGCCGTCCTCAAGGATCTGCAGCAGCGAGTTGAACAGGTCCGCATGGGCCTTTTCCACCTCGTCGAACAGGACCACGGAGAACGGTCGGCGCCGGACCTTCTCAGTCAGCTGGCCACCCTCTTCGTAGCCAACGTATCCCGGAGGGGCACCGAACAGCCGGGACACCGTGTGCTTCTCCGAGTACTCGGACATATCCAGGGTGATCAGGGCGTCCTCGTCGCCAAACAGGAATTCGGCAAGTGCCTTGGCCAGCTCGGTCTTTCCAACACCCGTGGGGCCGGCGAAGATGAACGAGCCGCCCGGGCGCTTCGGGTCCTTCAACCCGGAACGGGTGCGGCGGATGGCCTGAGAGATCGACTTGATGGCCTCGTTCTGGCCAATTACGCGCTTGTGGATCTCATCTTCCATCTTCAGCAGACGCGTGGACTCGGCCTCGGTCAGCTTGAACACGGGGATGCCGGTGGAATTGGCCAGCACTTCGGCGATGAGTTCCTCATCCACCTCGGAGATGTCATCCAGTCCGCCGGACTTCCACAGGCGCTCCTTCTCGGCGCGCGCCGTGATGAGCTTCTGCTCGTCGTCGCGCAACGCTGCGGCACCCTCAAAGTCCTGGGCGTCAATGGCGTCTTCCTTGCGCTTCTTGACGTCGGCAATTTCGCCGTCCATGGCCTTAAGCTCCGGCGGGGCCGTCATGCGGCGGATGCGCAGGCGGGCGCCGGCCTCGTCGATCAGGTCGATCGCCTTATCCGGCAGGAAACGGTCGCTGATGTACCTGTCGGCGAGGGTGGCGGCAGCCGTCAGGGCGCCGTCGGTGATGGACACGCGGTGGTGTGCCTCGTAGCGGTCACGCAGGCCCTTGAGGATTTCAATGGTCAGCGGCACGGACGGTTCCGGCACCTGGATGGGCTGGAAACGGCGCTCAAGTGCGGCGTCCTTCTCAATATGCTTGCGGTACTCGTCCAGCGTGGTGGCACCAATGGTCTGCAGCTCGCCGCGGGCCAGCATCGGCTTGAGAATCGAGGCCGCGTCAATGGCGCCCTCGGCCGCGCCGGCACCGACCAGCGTGTGGATCTCGTCAATGAAGAGGATGATGTCGCCCCGGGTGCGGATTTCCTTGAGCACCTTCTTCAGGCGTTCCTCGAAGTCGCCGCGGTAGCGCGAACCTGCCACCAGGGAACCCAGGTCAAGGGTGTAAAGCTGCTTGTCCTTGATGGTTTCCGGCACGTCGCCGCGCACAATGGCCTGCGCCAGGCCTTCGACGACGGCCGTCTTGCCGACGCCGGGCTCGCCGATGAGGACTGGGTTGTTTTTAGTTCGTCGCGAGAGGATCTGCATGACGCGTTCCATCTCGTGCTCGCGCCCAATAACGGGGTCAAGCTTGTTTTCCCGGGCGGCTTGGGTCAGGTTCCGGCCAAACTGGTCCAGCACCACCGACCCCGCCGGGGTGCCTTCGGGCTGCTGGCCGCCACTGGCGACTGGCTCCTTGCCCTGGTAGCCGGAGAGCAGCTGGATGACCTGCTGGCGCACACGGCCCAAGTCAGCGCCGAGCTTCACCAGCACCTGCGCGGCCACGCCTTCACCCTCACGGATCAGCCCGAGCAGGATGTGCTCGGTGCCAATGTAGTTGTGGCCCAGCTGCAGCGCTTCGCGCAGCGAGAGCTCAAGCACCTTTTTGGCACGCGGAGTGAACGGGATGTGCCCGCTGGGGGCCTGCTGCCCCTGCCCAATGATCTCCTGGACCTGCTCCCGGACACCGTCCAGGGAGATGTTCAGGGACTCCAGGGCCTTGGCGGCAACACCTTCACCCTCGTGGATGAGGCCGAGCAGAATGTGCTCCGTACCGATGTAATTGTGGTTGAGCATGCGGGCCTCTTCTTGGGCCAGCACGACAACACGCCGGGCTCGATCAGTGAATCGCTCGAACATTTCGCCACACTCCTTTTACTGCGTACTTTGATGCTACGCAGTGCGGGGCCGCCGTGGGGGCTTGTTCGCCACAGGGGAAATAACAAGTCGGGGCCGCCGTCTTGTGAAATGTCTTTTTAAGGAACGACGGCGGGACCGCCCCCCGGGGCGGTCCCGCCGTCGTGCGGCCCCGCAGGGCCGAAATCCACAGCCCAATTGCTGGGCCCACGCCCGCCAGGTTCCCGGGAAATCGCGTCAGCGGGGGGCCCACAGATGCGAGGGGCCCGCCCCGGGCGTGCGAGGGGTGGGAGGCGCTGGGGATTATCGGGCCGGCGGGTGGGGACTAGCCCTGGGCTGCGTAGTACGCGTTGCGGACCTCGGCCTGGATGCGGCCGCGCTCGTGCACTTCGTAGCCGTTGTCCTTGGCCCAGCTGCGGATCTCGGCGACGTCGCTTTTTGACTTGGGGGCTGTTGCCGGGCCACGGCCGCGCACTGCCCGCCCGCCTGCCCGGCGTCCCGCCGCGATGTACGTGGAAAGGGCTGAACGCAGTGCCTCCGCATTGTCTGCGGAAAGGTCTATCTCGTAATTAATCCCGTCGAGGCCGAAAGTGATGTTTTCATCGGCGGGGCTCTGGTCTAGGTCATCAACAAGCGTTACATGAATCTTCTGTGCCATGGGAAATTATCGCCTCACATATATTTGATGTTTCCGTCTAACAAAATTATGCTGCGTTAATCAGTCCACGTCAAAGAATCCGCTTCAGGGCTTATTTGATGGAAGCTCACCGTTGTGCTCGGCATCACGCTCAGCCTGGGCCAAAGCATCGCGCTCAGCCCGGTCTGCATTGAATATTGCCTTCATGGCGAAGTAAAAAAGGACTCCGACGCCCAATGAAGGCAGGATAACTGCAATATATTCCATAACCTTGCCGCTCCTACTCAGGTTTCATCAAGGGAAAGAGGATGGCCTCACGGATTCCCACGCCGGTAAAGAGCATGACCAGGCGGTCAACACCCAATCCAAGGCCGCCCATGGGCGGGGCACCATATTCCAGGGCGCGCAGGAAATCTTCATCCAATTGCATTGCCTCGGGATCGCCCGCGGCGGCCGCCAGCGATTGCTGGGTCAGCCGTTCCCGCTGGATCACCGGGTCAATGAGCTCGGAAAACGCCGTCCCCGTCTCCTTGCCGTCAATGATCAGGTCCCACGCCTCAATGAGGTTGGGTTTGTCACGGTGTGGGCGGGCCAGCGGCTGGGCGGACGGGGGATAGTCGCAGACAAAAGTCGGCTGGATCAGTGTCGGCTCCACAATTTCGCCAAACAATTCAACAACAAGCTTTTCGGCATCCCAGGCAGGGTCGACATTCACCCCGCGGGCGGCGGCAATGGCTCGCAATTCACTGGCCGTGGTCGCCGGGGTGATTTCCTGCCCCACCTGCTCGCTCAGGCCCTTATGGACCGGCAGCCACGGCCATTCGCCGTCGAGGTTAATTTGTCCCCGGTCGGTCTCAATGGTGCGGGACCCCACCGCATCGGCGGCCGCCAGAATGACTCGCTGCATGATTTCAGCCATGGTGAATTGGTCGCCGTACGCTTCATAGGCTTCCAGCATGGTGAATTCGGGGCTGTGGGTTGAATCCACGCCTTCATTGCGGAAAATGCGTCCGACTTCAAACACTTTATCCATGCCGCCCACGACGGCCCGCTTTAGGTAAAGTTCAATGGCAATGCGCAGCGTCATTGGCTGGTCAAAGGCATTCAAATGGGTGTGGAACGGGCGGGCCGAGGCGCCGCCGTGAATGAGTTGGAGAATGGGGGTCTCCAACTCGATGTAATCCTCGCCGTGAAGCGTGTCGCGAATGGCCTTGACAATGGCTGAACGCGTTCGCACCTGGTCGCGTGCGGTGTCACGGACAATCAGGTCAACGTAACGCTGGCGCACGCGCATTTCCTCGGACAGCTCCGCGTGCAGCACCGGCAGCGGGCGAAGCGCCTTGGAAGCCATTTGCCAGGAGTCGGCCATGACGGAAAGCTCGCCCCGCCGGGAACTGATAACCTCTCCATGCACCAAGACGTGGTCGCCCAGGTCCACCAGGGATTTCCAGTCGGCCAGCGACTCTTCGCCCACATTAGCCAGCGACAGCATGGCCTGCAGGCGCGTCCCGGCGCCCGACTGCAAGGTGGCAAAGCACAGCTTGCCGGTATTGCGGACAAAAACCACACGGCCGGCCACCCCGACGATCTCGCCGGTGCTGGCATCCGCAACAAGTTCGGGGAACTTCTCCCGGATTTCCTCCAGCGTATGGGTGCGCCCGACGCCCACCGGATAGGCCTGCCCACCCCGCTCCAGCAGCTTGGCACGCTTCTCCAAACGGACATGCATTTGCTCGGAAACGTCACTGGGCTCGAGGGTCACGGTATTTTCTGCACTCACAGGACAATAGTTTAGTTGGTGAATCTGAAAGTACCCTCCGTGCCGGGCGCAAGGAGGCTGCAAGGGCTGGAGTCCGCGTCCGCCTACACCTGGCCGCCCTGCGCCACGCCGCCATCCACGGTGGAGCCGCGAACAACCAGCGTGCTTTCCAGGGTCACGCGGTGCCCGTTCCTATCGTCCCCCTCCAGTTCTTCCCCTACCAATTCCTTCGCGGCCAGTTCTTCCCCCGCGAGGAGCCGGAGCAGCTGCCGTCCGGCCGCGCGTCCCAGTTCTGCGGCTGGAAGGCGGACAGTGGTCAGGCCCGGGCTGGACGTCTCCGAGTAGGGCAGGTCGTCAAAGCCTGTCACGGCCAGTTGCGCGGGAACGGCCAGACGAGCCACACGCGCTTCCTGCAGCACCCCGTAGGCGTGGGTGTCGGTGCTGCACACCACAGCCGTGACGCCCTGGCGCTGCCACTGCGGCCAGGCCCTGGCGAAGGCATCCGCGGCGGCCCCGACGTCAATGGTGGTGGCAGTCTGCGCCACCACGTTAATCCCGCGCGTGCGGGCGTGCCGGCAAAAGGCCTCCCGGCGCACGCGAAACGTCTCCGTGCCGGTGGTGCCGTCAAGGTAGGCGACAGTGCTGTGGCCCAAATCCGCCAAGTGGTCCGCGAGCATGAGGGCCGCGCCGTCCAAATCAAAGTTCACCGAGGGCGCCTCGCTCTCCACACCTGCCGTGTCAAGCAGCACCATGGGACCGGTTGCGGGCAGCCCGGCCAGGAACCCGGCACTTGGCGCATCCACCAGCAGCCCTGCAGGCCGCAGGGACAGCAGGTTTCGCACGACTGCCGGCGTGGGCATCTGCCCGGCCTCGGTGACCGAGAGCAACAGTTGGAATGCGTCGCCAATCTCTGTCCGGACGCCGTCGATCACCTTGGCAAAGAAGGGGTTGGAGACGTCAGGTGCCACCAGGATCACAATGTTGCTGCGCCCCCTGGCAAGCGAGCTCCCCAGTCCGTCCACCACATAGCCCAGCTCATTGATGGCGTGGTTCACCTTGGCAATATTTTCCGCGGACACGCGCCCGGCGGTCTTGCCGCTGGTCACCAGGGAGACCGTTGCGGCGGAGACCCCGGCCCGCGCGGCAACCATGGCGGCCGTGACGCGGGCCGGGCGCGCGCCGGAGCTTGGGACGTTGTCGGGCCGGGGGATTGTGGCGGGGTGCATGAATCGATGGTAGCGGGGTCCGGTGAAGTTTCTAGCGGGCACCGCGCGTCAAGCGCTTGACGAAAATCACGTTAAGCGTTTGACGCACTTCCTGTTTCGGTGCCACACTGGTTTTCAAGACACCTCGGGAATCCCCCGCGGAGCGCCCCAACGACGTGGAGAAAACTTGAACACGGACCTGCCCCAACCGCCCGCAGCCACCGCACCGCGGAAGATCATCCTGGACTGCGATCCCGGCCATGACGACGCCGTGGCCCTGCTGCTGGCCCACGGCAACCCCAACATCGAGCTGCTCGCCGTCACCACGGTGGTGGGCAACCAGACACTTGAGAAGGTCACACGCAATGCCTTGGCAGTGGGCACCATTGCGGGCATCACCGGCGTCCCGTTTGCGGCCGGCTGCGGCCGTCCCCTGGTGCGCACCATTGAGACGGCCCCGGATATCCACGGCGACAGCGGCATGGACGGCCCCACCCTGCCCGAGTCCACGATCGAGCTGGACACGCGCCACGCCGTCGACCTGATCGTTGAGACCATCATGGCCCACGAGCCCGGCACCGTGACACTGGTCCCCACCGCGGGGCTGACCAACATCGCCATGGCCGCCCGCAAGGAGCCGCGGATTGTGGAGCGCGTGAAGGAAGTTGTCCTCATGGGCGGCGGCTACCACGTGGGCAACTGGAGCGCCGTGTCCGAATTCAACATCATCATCGACCCCGAGGCCGCCCACATCGTTTTCAACGAGAAGTGGCCCGTGGTCATGGTGGGCCTGGACCTCACCCACCAGGCGTTGGCGACCCCGGAGGTCGTGGCGAAGATCGAGGCCGTCGGCACGAAGCCGGCCAAGTTCGTCATGGAACTGATGGAATTCTTCACGAAGACGTACAAGGACGCCCAGGGCTTCGACTACCCGCCCGTCCACGACCCCTGCGCCGTTGCCTACGTGATTGACCCGACCGTCATGACGACGCGGAAGGTGCCGGTCAACATTGAGCTCACCGGCACGCTGACACTGGGCATGACGGTGGCCGATTTCCGCGCCCCCGCCCCCGCCGACTGCCACACCTCCGTCGCCGTGACCCTTGACCACGGGAAGTTCTGGAACCTGGTCACCGACGCCCTGGTGCGCATTGGCGAGGTCGACGCATGAGCACCTCCACGCTCAACACCGGAATGCGCAGCAGGCCAGGCAACGTCACCGCCCTCATGGTGGCACTGCTGACTGCGTGCCTGGCGTTCCAGCTCAACGCTTCCATGCTCAGCCCCGCCCTCGTCACCATGGGCGAGGAACTTCACACGGACCAGGCCGCCATTGGCCTGTCCCAGACCTGGTTCTTTACTGCCGCGGCCGTGTTCTCCCTGTTCCTGCCGCGCCTGAGCGACATCATCGGCCGCAAGAAGGTACTGGTGGGCATGATGGTCATGATGGGCGTCGGCTCGGTGGTCTCCGCCATGGCGCCGGACATCACCTGGCTGTTCGTGGGCCGAATCATCCAGGGCGTCAGCGGCCCCACAGTGCCCCTGTGTCTGATCATGCTGCGCTCTGCCGTGAAGGAGCCCAGGAAGTACGGCGTGCTGATGGGCCTGATCACGGCGGTCAACGGCGGCATTGCAGGCATCGACTCGTTTGTGGGCGGCTACTTTGCCGAGCATTTCGGCTTCCGCAGCATCTTCGCTCTGATGGTTGTCATCGCCGCCGTCGCTGTCGCGCTCATCTGGTTCCTGGCCACGGAAAGCAAGCCTGGCGAGGGCACACGGATGGACTGGTTCGGCGTGCTCTTCATCGTGGTCGCGGTCGGGGCGCTGCTGACGGCCTTGAACGAGGGCACGAAGCTGGTGGGCGGCATCACCACCGGCCCCCTCGTGACGTCCCTTGCCCTGGCCGTGGTGGCAGTGGCCGCCTTCATGGCATTTTGGGCCGTGGAAAAGCGGTCCCGGCACCCCATGGTGGAAATTGTCCATCTGCGTCGGCGCTCCACCTGGGCGCCACTGCTGACCACCACGCTGACCATGACAGGAATTTTCGCTGTCATCAACGGCATCGTGCCGGCCTATGTCCAGGCGGCCGATCCCGGCTTCAACCTCGGAGCCACCGAGATGAGCCTGCTGATACTGACCCCGTACGCCCTGCTTGGCTGGATCTTTGGCCCCATCACCGGCCGCCTTGCCCCCGTGCTGGGCTACACGAAGATACTGCGCATCGGTCTGGTCGGCAGTGTTGCGGCCCTGGCAATCATCGGCTTCCTGGGCCTGCACAGCCTGCCGCTGATGATCACCGGCACGGTCTTGTTGGGAATCATGTACGCCGGTACGGTGAACATCATGCTCAATGGACTTGGCGTGGTGCTCTCCCCCGAAGGCAACCCGGGATTCCTGCCCGGCATGAATGCCGGCGCCTTCAACCTCGGGGCCGGGCTCAGCTTTCTGGTGCTGCCGGCCGTCCTGGTGGCCACGGCGCCGATGGGGGGACACGGTTCCTACCTGACCGTTGTCGTGGTTGCCCTGGCCATCACCGTCCTCGCCTTCGCCGCGTCACTGCTGGTCCCCAAGCCCGTTGACGCGGAGGTTGCCGCATGAGCGCCCCTGCCTTGACACGCCGGATTGTGGTGGCCGGCTCGCTCAACGCCGACCTCACGATCTACTGCGAACGCCTCCCCCAACCCGGGGAGACCCTGCATGGCAGCGGATTTTCCGTGAACCCGGGCGGCAAGAGCGCCAACCAGGCCGTGGCCGCGGCCCGCCTGGGCGGCGCCGTCACCTTGATCGGGGCCGTGGGCAGCGACCCCCACGGCGACATGCTGGTGGCCTCCACCGCGGGTGCCGGGGTCGACGTCAGCCACGTCCGGCGCGTGGCCGGACCCACCGGCGTCGCGGTCATCTCGGTGGAGGACAGCGGTGAAAACAGCATTATCATCTCCGCCGGCGCCAACGGCACCCTGACCCCCGACGCCATGGACCCGGCCCTTTTCTCCGGCGCCGGCGTGGTGTGCCTGTGCCTGGAAGTTCCGCTGGAAACCGTCACGGCCGCTGCCCGGGCCGGGCACGACGCCGGGGCAACAGTCCTACTGAACCTCTCGCCCTACGCCCCGGTTGCCGACGGGCTGGCCCGGCTGACCGACGTATTGCTGGTCAATGCCCACGAAGCGTCCGCGTTCCTGGACGGCTTTGACATGCCCGCGGAGGACGCCCCCGTTGACGCTTGGCTTGCCGTGGCCGAACAATTTGCCGCCCGCGGCCTGGCCAAGGTGCTGGTGACGCTGGGCTCCGCCGGATCGGTGGTCCTTGACTCCACCCATGCCGCCGAGCCCGTGGTGCGGATTGCGCCGACGAAGGTTGACGCCGTCGACACCACCGGTGCGGGCGACGCGTTCACCGGCGCAGTGGCGGCACGCCTGGCAGCTGGCGATCCGCTGGCGGCCGCCGCCCGCTACGCCTCGGTGGCTGCCGCCCTGGCCGCCACCAAAAAGGGCACCCAGGCCGCCTACCCGGGCGCCGGGGAAGTGGCCGCCAGGCTCACCGCCTGAATCGAAAAATGCCGCAGCTCCCGCAAATTGCCGCAGTTATTGCGGCGGCAAAATGCTGGAGCGGCGGCATTTCTGGAACTGCCCCGCCGCACTCCAGGATCCAGAAACGGACGCCCGCCCCTGAATTTGGGGGGACGTCCGTTTTTTATGCCGTGCGTGGGCCCACGCCGGGACCTCACACCATGCGCAGAATTTGACTTCGAATTCGGCGCATGGGCGCACGGCAATTTAGGCAGGCGCCGGATTCGAGGCGGGTTTGGCGCAGAGCAGACCATGCGCATGACTGGGGTCGGGTCTGGCGCATATCCAAACTACGGGCACCGCCACCGGGCGAAACGGCGATGGGTGCTGGCGTGGCGGTACTGATCGGCCCACGCGCCGGGCGGACGGCATGGCCGCGGGGCTCCTGTCCCCCATTCCGGGGCCCAGGATCTCGGAACGGATATTTGAGGTCGATATATCGGGATCCGAGATCCATTTCGTCATCCGGGGTCCCGCCTGACAGGCTCGACCGCCGGAACTCGACCGCCGGAAATGGGGTATCCCCGCCGCGTTAGTTATCCGAGGGTGACGTTGTCGATCAGCCGGACCGGGCCCACGCGCGCGGCAATAAGTGCCAGCGCCTGGCCCGTGAAGGGTGTGTCCTGGCAGTTTTCGGCCCGGACGGCGAGCGTGGCCGGGTCCACGACTTCCAGGTAGTCCAGTTCCACGCCAGGGGTCATGTGCACCAGTTCCTCGGCCGAGGGGATGTCCAGCGGCTCGTGGGCGTCCGCCCGCCGGCGCAGCAGGCGAAGGGCGCGGGAGAGCACCAGTGCGGCGTCGCGCTCCCCGGCGGACAGGAAACGGTTCCGGCTGGAGAGTGCAAGCCCGTCCCCATCGCGCACGGTAGGCACAGCCACGATGTCCACGGGGAAGTTCAGGTCCGCCACCATCCGCCGCACGAGGGCAAGCTGCTGGGCATCCTTTTGGCCGAAGTAGGCCCGGTACGGCTGCCGGCCTGCGGCATCGGCTGGTTCCAGCCCGGTGTCGGGGCGCCCCGCGTGGAGCAGTTTCGCCACCACCGTCAGGGCTCCATCAAAATGCCCGGGCCGTGAGGCGCCCTCGTACAGCTCCCCCAGCTTGCCGGCGGTAATCCGCACGGCAGGCTCGCCGCCGGGATACATCTCCTCGTCCGACGGTGCAAACATGATGTCCACGCCGGCGGCCTCCAGCACGGCCAGGTCCGCCTCCGTGGTGCGCGGGTAGCGCTCCAGATCCACCGGGTCGCCAAACTGCAGCGGGTTGACGAACACGCTGGCCACCACGACGTCGTTCTGCGCCACTGCGGCCTTGGCCAGTTCGGCGTGGCCCGGGTGGAGGGCCCCCATGGTGGGGACCAGCCCCAGGGTCCCGCCGCGGAAGTTGGCCGGGGCCGGGCCCGTGGCCGCAGCCAGCAGCTTCGCGCTAAGGTCCTTCAGTTCGGCAATGGTGGAAACCACGGTGATGCCCATGTCAATCGCTTTCGTCAGCCTTGGAAATCAAGTCATGTGAATCGAATCGCGGGGACATCTAGTCCGGCCAGCCTCCGGGGCCGGTGGAGGGTCCGGCGTCGTCCGCGGTGAGCGCGGCCTGGATGCCAAGGAAAGCTTCGGCGGAGAGCAGTCCGCGCCGCGCGGCCCGCGCGGCTGTGGCGGACGACAACGCCACATAGGCGTCGACGATGTCCTTGGAACCGGTGTCAAGGGCGTGTTCGCGCAGCGCCTGCGTGTGCGAAGCCACCGTGCCGGCGTCCCCGCGGGCCACCGGTCCCGTCAGCGCCGATTCCCCGGACGCCAGTGCGTTCTCCAGCGCTGCGCGCAGCAGGGGGCCAAGCACCTGATTGGGTGCTTCCACTCCAATGTCGCCCAATATCTGCGCCGCCTGGGACACGATGGTGACCAGATGGTTGGCGGAGTGGGCCAGGGCCGCGTGGTAAAGCGTGCGGTCCGCCTCGGCGATGACCACCGGTTCCGCACCCATCTCCACGACGAGGGCCTGGGCGATCGGCAGCATGGCGGGCTCGGCGGTAATGCCGAATGAACAATCGGCCAGGCGTGCCAAGTCCAGGCTCATGCCGGTGAAGGTCATGGCCGGGTGCAGGGCCAGGGTGATGGCGCCGGCAGCCTTCGCAGGGGCCAGCACGCCGGTGCCAAACCTCCCGGAGGTGTGGGCCACCAGCTGCCCGGCCTGCCAGGCGCCGGTCTTGGCCAGGCCGGAGACCAGCCCGGGCAGTGCGTCGTCCGGCACGGCGAGCAGAACCAGTTCGGAGCGCTCCACAATGTCCGCAATGTCCAGCACCGGAACCCCCGGCAGCAGCAGCTCGGCCCGCTCCAGTGAAGCTTCCGACACGGCGGAAACCCCGACGACGGCGTGCCCCGTCGCCCGCAGGGCCGCCCCCAGCACGGCCCCCACCTTGCCTGCGCCGATGATTCCAATGCCAAGGCGGCCGGGCTTAATCGGCATGGTTGTTCTCCTGCGGGTCGCGGTGGGTGTCGGGCGCCGCCGGGGCCAGCCAGTGCTCCGAGGAGTGGATGCGCCGGGCGGTGGCGGCGCGGTCGGCCTGTTCATCGAAAAGCCGGCGGCCGGCGTCGAGCGCCATGTGGTGCACCACGGGCTTGATGGGGCCTGAAGTGGAGTGGAGCTCAAAATCCACCAGGCCCAGGGCGGCCATGATCGGCCCCTGCCGCAGGCTCAGCGACTGGGTGCGTTCGTGCGGCACCACTTCCAGTCGCCGGAAGATGACGCCATGGCGGCACAGCAGCGCCGTGGACGTGGCCCGGTAGGCGTTGTAGCGCCAGGCGAGGGGGTCGATCCACCTGGCCGCACGCGGCGAGTGGACAAAGCCCTGCCGGTTGCCGGGACCACGCAGCCCTGCGGTGAAAACTTCGAACGGGCTGTCCACGCCGGGGTCCGGGAACACCAGGGCCAGCACCGCCATGACCTCGTTCAGCGTGCCGGCAGGCAGCAGCACCGTCCGGTTTCCGTGGTCGGAGCGGTCGTCCCCGTAGCCGGCCACGTTGACGTGGACCCGGTACCAGCCAAACGGACGCCAGATGGGACCCTGGCTGATGCCCACCGCCTGCACGCGGCCGGGCGGGATGGTTTGCGCGCGGGTCTCGAGCATGCCGTAGTGGAGGCGGACGCCGTCGGGCGAGAGCGCCACACGGAAGTTGAAGTCGCCGGTGATGGCCTTCCAATAGGACGCGCCCAAGCCAATGAAGATGGGGATAAAGCCGACGAACACGCCAACCTCCCCGCTCCAGGCCGCCAGCGCCACGGCGCCGGCCAGGACCACCACGGCAACAACGGAAAGACTGCTGAACACAGCGGAGCCGATGATCCGCCCGGGGCCCAGCGCCAGCACGTGCTGTTCGGGGGCCTCGGTGACCTGCCCCGGCGCCTCGGGGTCCACGGCGACGCCCGCTGCCCGGGCCAGGATGGCGGCACGCAACCGCTTGGCCTCGTCAAGCTTGAGGAAGGAGAGCTTGAAGGCCGACTTCCCCCCGTCGGCGACGTCGAATTTCAGCTCCGCCAGGCCAAAGGCGCGCGCCACCAGCGGCTGCACCACGTCAATCGACTGGACCCGGTCAATGCTGGCGCGGCGCTGCTGGCGGAAAATGATGCCGGAGTTAATGTGGACATGGGCGTCGGTCACCTGATAGCGGGTGAAGCGCCAGGACAGGAAGAAGCCAATGCCGAATACGACGACGGCGGCGCCCACCACGGCGACGATGACCACGGGGGGCGCGCCTCCGGAAATGCCCGGTCCATTCGGCCCTCCGGTGAACAGCGAGTCAAGGGCGTTGCGGCCAAAGATGAAAAGCACGGCGGCCACGGCCACCCAGCCGCGCACCAGCGGCGAGACGGGGTGGACACGGTGCCACGAATCCGGGCTGTCGGTTTGGAAGGTGCCGCCGGGGAATTGTCCGCTCACAGCCCGGCCAGTTTCGCCTCACCGCGGGCGGACAGCTGCTCGCGAAGCCGGGAAGCCTCGGCCGCGGGCAGGCCAAAGAGTATGGCGTTGGTTCCGGGCGATGCGGTGTGCAGGTGCAGGCTGCTCAGGCCCAGCATCCGTTCCAGCGGCCCCATGGTGACGTCGACATACTGCATGCGGCCATAGGGGACCACCATGACCCGGTGGAACATGATGCCGTGGCGGATGAGCAGATCGTCATTGCGCTCGGCGTAGCCGATGGCGCGCACCTGGCGGGGCACCAGTGCCAGAACCCACAGGACTATGGCCAGGACGGCGGCTGGCAGGGCCCAGGCCAGCCACGACGGGTACCCGCTCCACACCCCGATCAGGCGCAAAACCAGCGGGACCGCGACGATGGCCACCAGCAGCAGCCCGGTCAGGCCCCGCTCGATGAAGCGGAGGGTCATGAGCTTCTCGGAGACGCGCCGGAACGTCAGTCCGTCGGGGTCGATGGCAAAGGGACGGACCGGCGGGGCCGGTTTCGATTGGCTAGGCAAATTCTTCCTCCCCGTGGCCTTCCGGCTTTTCCCGCGGCACGCTCGTTGAATCGCTGTCGTCGGGGGGAAGCTTGCAGAAGCGCTCCACCACCAAGCCCACCACCATCATGACGATGCCGCCTCCGGCCATGGCCACGATGTCCCAGATCGGGCCGAGGTCCCCCCGCAGGGGAATGGTGGGAAGCTGGTCCACCAGGATGCCCAGGTGCCAGCCCAGGAGCACGGCCCCGGCGTAGGCGCAGGCCTGGGCCAGGACCAGGGTGCGCGCGGCCACCAGGGGGTCAAGCACCCGGTCCCGGTGCCCGTCGCGCCAGCGGCGGACCTTCAGTCCCAGGACCAGGCAGACCACCGCAATCAGGCCCATGGTGGCCAGTGAACTCAGGGGCAGCACGGGCAGGGCCAAGCTGGCGCGGGAGGTGAGCTCCGTTGTGGTCCAGCCCGCCACGGCCAGGACGATTGTTGCCACCACCAGCCATGCAGGCCGGATGGTCCGCATTGTGCTCCTCATGTTCCCTCACCCGTTCTTGCGTTGCGTGTGCTATCTCAACCGTACAGTTTATTCGCCACGGCGGCGCAGGGCATGGACCCGCCAAATTTAGGCAGGCGAGACGTTGCCGCCCGGGACCTCCAGTTCGGCAAGCCCAATTCCGGGCATGTCCGCCGCGGCGGCGGCAAGCTCCGGCACGGGGCGGCCGTCCAGGGTTGCATTGGGGTCCATGAGAGCCCATGGGTAAAGCACAAAGGCCCGCTCGCCGGCGCGCGGGTGGGGCAGCGTCAGGTCCGGGTCCGTGCTGTGCACGTCCCCGTAGCTGATGATGTCCACGTCCAGGGTGCGAGCGCCCCAGCGGACCTCCCGTTCCCGGTGGTGCGCCAGCTCCACGGCCTGGCAGTGCGCCAGCAGGCCATGTGGGTCCAGTGTGGTGTCCACGGCAATGACCATGTTCAAAAAGTCCGGCTGCCCGGCGGGTCCGCCCACGGGCTTGGTGGACACCACCGGGGAGACGTCAACCAGGCGCACCTCCGGGCGGTCCACCAGATCGCCGACGGCGGCCGAAAGTGTGCCGCGGCGCTCACCAAGGTTGCTCCCGAGGGCCAGGATGGCACGGGTCAGGGGCCGGGCAGCCGTCATGCCACGCTCCGCGGGGCACGGTCGCGGAAGACGCGGATGCTCACATCGCCAAAGGGCACCTGGATAGGAGCCTTGGGCTTGTGGACGGTCACTTCCACACCCTCAACATTGGGGAACCCGCCCAGGATGGCCTCGGCGGTGCGCACCGCCAGCGTCTCGATCAAGTCAAAGGACTCGCCGCGGATCAGGCCGGCGATGGTCTCGGCCACTTCGCCGTAGTGGGCCGTCTTCGTCAGGTCGTCGGCGGCTGCGGCGGCTGCAAGGTCCGCGTGCAGCACTGCGTCCACCACAAAAGGCTGCCCGTCGCGTTTTTCATGCCCAAACACGCCGTGGTAGCCAATGGCCGTGATGCCCGTCAGGGTGATGGTGTCCTGCCGGTTCACAGGGCGGCCCGGGCATGCTCCGGCTGTGCCGCTTCAGACTGTGCCGCTTCCGCCAGGCGGGCTTCGCGGTTGCTCCGGCCCACCAGCAGCCGGGCGGCCACCTTGGCAGCGTCCAGGCTGGCGCCGACGTCGTGCACACGCACGCCCCAAATGCCCTGCGCGGCGGCGAGTGCCGTCGTGGCGGAGGTGGCGTCATCGCGCTCTTTCGGCGCCGCGGCCTTGCCGGCAGTGGTGAGCAGCGAGCCGAGGAAACGCTTGCGGGACGTGCCCACCAGGACCCTGTTGCCCAGCTCCGCCACGCGGTCCAGGTTCGCCAGCAGCTCCCAATTCTGCCCGGCATTCTTGGAGAAGCCAATCCCCGGGTCCACAATGAGCATTTCCGGCTTCACGCCGGCGGCGTAGAAACGTTCGCGGACCTCGGCAAGTTCCCTCACCACGTCTTCAACGACGTCGTTGTACCGGGTCAGCGAGTCCATGGAACGGGAGTTGCCGCGGCTGTGCATAAGGACATAAGGGACCTGGCGGGCGGCGATCAGCGCAATCATCTCGGGGTGCACATTTGTGCCGGAGACGTCGTTGATCAGCCCCGCACCGGCGTCGAGCGCCAGGGCCGCCGTCGAAGCGTGGCGGGTGTCCACGCTCACGAGGGCGCCGGCCTTGGCCAGGGCCTCGATCACCGGCATGATGCGCCGCTGTTCCTCGGCCTCGTCCACGTCTTTGGCGCCGGGACGGGTTGATTCACCGCCAACGTCGATGATGTCCGCGCCGCCATAAAACATGCGCAGGCCGTGGGAAATGGCGGTGTCCATGGAGCTGTACTCGCCGCCGTCGCTGAAGGAGTCGGGGGTGCAGTTCAGAATGCCCATCACCACGGTGCGGTCGGCGGGCAGGCGGTCAAAGCTCGCCACGGAGGTGCGCGCGCGGAGCACGGGCAGCGGAGAGGTGGCCGGGCCCGTGCCCGGGGCGGCTGCGAGGGAATCCATAGTGTGTTGTTACCTTCCGAGAATCAGGCTCATGGCCTCGGCCCGGGTTGCGGGCTCATGAAGCAGGCCGCGGACCGCGCTGGTGACGGTCTTGGCCCCTGGCTTGCGCACGCCCCGCATGGACATGCACATGTGTTCACATTCAATGACGACGATGGCGCCACGGGGTTTGAGGTGTTCCACCAGCGAATCGGCGATCTGGCTGGTCAGGCGCTCCTGCACCTGCGGGCGCCTGGCGTAAATGTCCACCAGCCGGGCCAGCTTGCTCAGCCCCGTCACCCGGCCGTCCGACGACGGGATGTAGCCGACGTGGGCGCTGCCGTGGAATGGCACCAGGTGGTGCTCGCAGGTGGAGTAAAACGGGATGTCCTTCACCAGCACCATCTCCTCATGCGAGATGTCGAAGGTGGTGCCAAGGACGTCCGCGGGGTCCTGGTGCAGTCCGGCGAACACTTCGGCGTAGGCCTTGGCAACACGCTTGGGTGTCTCCTCCAGGCCGCTGCGGTCCGGGTCCTCCCCCACGGCCAGCAGGATTTCCCGCACGGCCGCCTCAATGCGCGGAAGGTCCATGTGCCCGCCATGGCCGTCAGAGGGCGGCCCCGGTGCGGCACCCAGGGTGCCGGGCGCTGCAGAGTCGGATTCGTCGTCGTAATTGGTCACGGGTGTGATCATATCCGCAATCAGGAGCGGCCCGGGAGTTGTTCGCCGTCGTTCTTGCCCAGCTCGATGCCCGGGGTGCGGTTGGGCGCGTCCACCTCACCCTGCAGGTGGGCGCCGGCCAGCTGGTCCTGGGGGGACACGGAGTCCGGGGAGGGCTCACCGGCGGCAAGGGCGTCGCGGCGTTCCTTGTTGGTGATCACGGGGGGCACATTGGAGACCGGGCGGGACGCCTTGGACAGCCACACCTGGCGCTGGGCCGGGCGGCGCAGGTCGGTGAAGATATGCGCGATCTCCGCCTGGTTCAGCGTCTCGCGCTCCAGCAGTTCCAAGGCCAGCCGGTCCAGGACGTCGCGGTTCTCAATCAAGACCTCGTACGCATCATCGTGGGCCTGGTCAATGAGCTTGCGGACCTCCTCATCAACAATCGACGCGACGGATTCGGAGTAGTCGCGGTCGTGGCCGGCGTCGCGGCCCATGAACGGCTCTCCCGCGCCGGAGCCGAGCTTTACCGCGCCAACGCGCTCGCTCATCCCGTATTGGGTGACCATGGCACGGGCGGTGCCGGTGGCCTTTTCGATGTCGTTGGACGCGCCGGTGGAGGGGTCGTGGAACACGATTTCCTCCGCCACGCGCCCGCCCATGGCGTAGGCCATGTTGTCCAGCAGTTCATTGCGGGTGATCGAGTATTTGTCATCCTCCGGGACCACCATGGTGTAGCCCAGGGCGCGGCCGCGGGGCAGGATGGTGATCTTGGTGACGGGCGCCGTGTTGTGCATGGCCGCGGCGACCAGGGCGTGGCCGCCCTCGTGGTACGCGGTGATCTTGCGCTCGAGTTCCTTCATGACGCGGGTGCGTTTCTGGGGGCCGGCCATGACGCGGTCAATCGACTCGTCGAGGGCGCGGTCGTCAATGAGCTGGGCGTTGGAGCGGGCCGTCAGCAGCGCGGCCTCGTTGAGCACATTGGCCAGGTCGGCGCCGGTGTAACCTGGCGTCTTTTTTGCCACGGCGTTCAGGTCCACCCCGGGTGCCATCGGCTTGCCCTTGGCGTGGACCTTGAGAATTTGTTCGCGGCCCAGGCGGTCGGGTGCGTCGACGGAGATCTGGCGGTCGAAGCGGCCCGGGCGCAGCAGCGCCGGGTCCAGCACGTCGGGGCGGTTCGTGGCGGCGATCAGGATGACGTTGGTCTTGACGTCAAAGCCGTCCATCTCCACGAGCAACTGGTTAAGTGTCTGCTCGCGTTCGTCGTTGCCGCCACCGATGCCGGCGCCACGGTGGCGGCCGACGGCGTCGATCTCGTCAACAAAGATGATGGCCGGGGCGTTTGTCTTGGCCTGCTCGAACAGGTCGCGGACACGGGAGGCGCCCACGCCGACGAACATTTCCACGAAGTCCGATCCGGAGATGGAGTAGAACGGCACGCCGGACTCGCCGGCCACGGCGCGGGCCAGCAGGGTCTTGCCGGTTCCCGGAGGGCCGTACAGCAGCACGCCCTTGGGAATCTTGGCACCCACGGCGGCAAACTTGCCCGGATCCTGCAGGAACTCCTTGATTTCGTGGAGTTCCTCCACGGCCTCGTCGGCACCGGCAACGTCCGCGAAGGTGACCTGCGGGTGGTCCTTGGTGATGAGCTTGGCCTTGGACTTGCCAAACTGCATGACCTTGGAGCCGCCGCCCTGCATGCGGGAGAACAGGAACCAGAAGATCAGTCCGATGATGGCAAAGGGGATCAGCAGCGAGAGCATGCTGGACCAGAAGTTGTTCGACGCCGGCTGGTCGTCAAACGTTTTCAGGTTCGCGTTGTCGATCGCGTCCACCAGCGTGGTGGCGCGGTAGGCGCCAAAGTAGAACTGCACGTCCTTGCCGGCCTTGGTGCCGTCCGTGGTCGTGTAGTCGTCCTTGAGGACCATGTCCACACGGCCCTCGGAGCCAAAGACCTTGGCGGAAACCACCTGGTCGTTCTTGAGCAGGGTCAGCGCTTCAGAGGTGTCGATCTTGCTCTGGCCGCCACCGGTCAGCGTGGCCAGGGCCGCGCCAATGAGCACAACCACCACAATGATCCAGATAAATGGACCCTTGAAGAGTTTCTTGACTTTCATGTGTTCGGGGCCACGCCCCGTCCCTCCCGCTCAACCAATATGTAAAAGACATTCATGCGCGGCCGCACTCCCGCGCTACAAGCTTTACACCGTACGTATGTCAACACGCACGGGAACTCGTAATAGTTCCCTCTGGGCATAACGATTTCCTGCGCCGGCGTGAATTTGCGCCGTGGACAAAGCCGGGGAGCGAAACTGCGCCCGTTTCCGCTTTCGGCGCCCCGTCGTACGGGCGCGAAAAGCGGAAACGGGCGCGGCCCAAGCAAAAACTACTCGTAAATGTGCGGCGCCAGCGTGCCGATGAAATCCAGGTTGCGGTACTTCTCGGCAAAATCCAGCCCGTAGCCCACCACAAACTCGCTGGGGATCTCATAGCCGACGTACCTGACATCAATTTCAACCTTGGCAGCATCCGGCTTGCGCAACAATGTGCAGATTTCCACCGAAGCGGGGCCACGGGAAATCAAGTTGGCCTTCAGCCATGACAGCGTCAGGCCTGAGTCGATGATGTCCTCGACGATCAGCACGTGCTTGCCCATGAGGTCCGTCTCGAGGTCCTTGAGGATGCGCACCACGCCGGAGGATTGCGTACCGGAGCCGTAGGAGGACACCGCCATCCAGTCCATGGTGACGTGGCTGTGCAGTGCGCGGGAAAGGTCCGCCATGATCATGACGGCGCCCTTGAGCACGCCGACCAGCAGGACGTCGCGGCCCTCGTAGTCCGCATCGATCTGTGCGGCCAGTTCGGCTACGCGAGTTTGAATTTGTTCTTTCGTGTAAAGAACGTGCTTGAGATCGGCCTGGACGTCTTGTGAATCCACCAATGGCTCCTGAAAGTAAAGGACTTTGTTACTGGCTGGTAATGCGGCAATGCGGCAATGCTCACACACTGCGCCTCAGGACAAGCTTCCCATAGCCGGTGCCCTCTTGGGGAACGGCTTGGCGGCGTGATATTCGGTAGGCGCTGACTTTTCCGGCCATTTGCACCGGCCCGGCGGAGCCCTTCCTTTCCAGTAGGGCCTCCGCGGCGCCCAGCCGCTCCTGGCTGGGTTGAAGGCCGCCAAGCACGACGACGGACTTCGCCAACACTCTCATCCTCAGGGCCGGGGCCAGCCCCCTAAGCGTCTCTTCCGGGAGGCTGACCTCCATGGGATCGGCCCCATCCGCGGGCAGCACCTGCGCGATCCGGCCAAATTCCGCGTCGGCAAGTTCGTCGAGAAGGTCGGCGTCGTGGCCCAGGATGGCGGCCGACCGGGCCAGGGATTCGGTGACAGCCGGTCCCAGCTCCGCGGCCAGGAACGGCAGCACATTGTGCCGGACCCGCACTCGCAGATAGGACCCGTCGGAGTTGGCGGGATCATGCCACGGCTCCAGCTCCAGCGCCCGGCATATGGCCAACGTCTCATCCCTGCGCAGCTTCAGGAACGGGCGCGCGTACAGTCCCCGGCGGGCGCGCATGCCCGCCAGCGATCGGGTGCCGGAGCCGCGGGCCAGGCCCAACAGCACCGATTCGGCCTGGTCGTCCATTGTGTGGCCCAGCAGGACCGTTGCTGCGCCCAGCTCCCGGGCAGCGGCGTCCAGTGCGCCAAAGCGGGCGGAGCGGGCAGCCGCCTCGGGGCCGCCCCCGTCGTGCTCCAAGTCCACGGTGCGCACCTGGACCGGGTCAAGGCCCAGGCCGCGCAGCTGTTCCGCCGTCCGCGCGGCAACGCCCGCGCTGTCCGGCTGCATCTGGTGGTCCACCACCACGGCGCCCACCCGCACCTCGCCCCGGGTGGCAAAGAAGGCGGTGACGGCGGCCAGGGCCAGCGAGTCCGGGCCCCCGCTGCAGCCCACCAGCAGCAGCGGAGGGTGCTCGAGCGGGTGGTGCTTTCCGGTGGTGGACAGGCCCAGCAGTTCGGCGACCATCTTGCGGGCCTTGCCCACCGTGGGGTCCAGGCGCCGTCGCGGGCGGGTCTGTCCGGCGATCACCTGGCTGGTCCTTCCAGGGGGAGTGTCCGGCAGGCCCACCTACAGGCCCATCCGGTCGACCCAGAGGCGGGCATCGTGGATTTCCGGTTCCGTGGGCAGATTTTCCGCTTGCGTCCAGACGTTGTTGAAGCCGTCCATGCCTGCGATGGCCACCACCTCGCGCACAAATTTGGCGCCGTCGCTGTATTGTCGCATTTTTGCGTCAAGCCCCATCAGGTTTCTAACGAACTTTTCAATGAACCCGCGGTCCTTGCCGCGGCTGTTGAAACGCTGGCGGATGGTGCGCACCGTGGGCACAATGGTTTGGTCCACGCCGTCCATGACCACGTTGGCGTGGCCTTCCAAAAGGCTCATGACGGCCGTGACGTGGGAGAGCGCCGCCTTCTGCTCCGGGTTCTGGAGCAGGTCCAGGACGCCGCCGCGGCTGGGTACGTCCGGCGTGGCGGGTTTTTTGCTGGCCAGCGCCTTGGTGGCCTGCAGCAGGCGCTCGCCCAGGTTCTCGCTGTCACCGACCAGGAGTCCGCCCAGCTTTTCAATTTCGGAGAGCATGTGGTGGCGCAGCCAGGGGGCCGCGGCAAACTGGACGCGGTGGGTTTGCTCATGAAGGCACACCCAGAGCCGGAAATCGGACGGGTCCACTTTGAGGTCCCGCTCCACGGTGATGATGTTCGGGGCTACCAGGAGCAGGCGGCCGCCGCTGGCCGGCAGCTCCGCGCCGGCGTTCTCCTTGGACTCCCGCTGGCCGGCCAGCGCCGCGAAGGGGTCGTACTGTCCCAGGACCTTGCTGGAAAGAAAGGCCAGCGCGGCGCCCAGCTGGGCACCGGTCACGGTGGCACTGGCGGCCGCCGCATTCTTGCCGGCAGACGACTGCTTGGCGGCGAGCGCGGCCATGATCGGGTCCATCATGACGGCAAAGCTCTGCGTGTTGGCCTTCGCCCACGAGGCCCGGTCCACCACCAGCACCTCGGAATCGCGCAGGTCCCGGGCTGCTTCAAGCCTGCTGATCTCGTGCACGTGCGGCACCGACTTCTCCGCCATGAGGCGCAGGTTTTCCACGGCGCGGCCAATTTCCGAGCCGTTGAGCGAAGGGCCGGCCGGGGCCAGGTTGGCTGCCGTTTTGGCGGCCAGGTCCCAGTTGACCATGCTGGCGGTGGCGGGAGGGGTTGTCGGTGCGCTGCTTTGCGGGCTCATGTTTCCCATCAGATCACATTTCCCTGTATTGAAGTTCAAGATAATGACACCCTGTGGTGGGCCCACGCGCCCGAGGGACCCGCCGCGAGCCTGCGAGTGGTGGGAGGGCGTGGGGATCATCTCGAACCTCCCGGGGTGCGGGACGGTCAGCTTTTGGCGAGGGCTGCCGCAGCGGCGTCGATGACGGGAATGGCGGAGGCCGGGCCGCCGGCCAGCTTGTTGCCCATCACGGAGAAGGCCAGCAGCCGCCCTTGGGCGTTGATCACGTAACCGGACAGGGTCGACACCCGGTTCAGGGTCCCCGTCTTGGCACGGACCAGGCCTGCGGCGGCCACCGTGCCCGGATCCACAAAGCGGTCGCCCAGGGTGCCGGTCAGCCCGGCAATGGGCAGGCCTTCCAGGGCAAGGCCCGCATCGGTGCCGGTGTGGGCCAGGAGGTAGGAGACCACTTCAACGAGCTGGCGGGCGCTGATCAGGTCATTGCCGGCCAGGCCGCAGTTGTCCACGGTGACGGCGCCTTCCAACGGCAGGCCCAGACCGGAAAGGACGTCGCGCACGGCAGCCACGGAGCCTTCATTGGTGGCGTCCATGCCCTGCTTCACGGCCACGAGCCGGCCCATGACCTCGGCAAGGTAGTTGTCCGATTCGACGAGCAGGTACTGCACCTGCTGGGCCACAGTGGCGGAACTGACCGAGGCAAGGACGGCCCCGGAAAAGGCCGTGTCCGACGAGGTTGCGCCGGGCGAAGCCTTGCCCGTCGGAGACTTTGCGGCTGCGCCAGCAGGTGACGGCGCGGCGGTGTGGGTGATGGACCCCTTGGTTTCAACGCCCGCATCCTTCAGCGCGGCATCAAATTCCACGGCCACGGCCAGGGCCGCGTCCTGCGGGCGCGGACCCGCGCCGCCGGCTGTGGTGCTTGCGGCGGTGCGCCCGGCATACAGGGCCATGGGGTAGATTGGCGCGATCTCCCCGGCGTTCACATCCCCTGTGTCCCATTCCGGGTTCAGTGCGGGGCCGGTGAACAGGTGGTCGTCAATGCTGAGTGTGACGGGGCCCTTGACACCGCCGGCGGCCAGGGCCGCGGCAGTCTTCTTGGCCAGGGTGGCGAGCCCGGCATGGCCCATGACGGCGGAGGGGTCGCTGGCGCCGTCGGACAGCATGGCGTCGCCGCCAGCCTTGAGCACCAGCGCATTCGGGGTGTCCCCTGCCACCACCGAGGTCTCAAGGCGTGTACCGGCACCCAGCGACGTCAACGCCGCCGTAGCCGTGAGCAGCTTCAGGTTTGACGCGGGCGTGCGGGCACTGCCGCCGTCGTGCGAATAAAGCACCTTACCGGTGGACGCGTCGGTGACATAGGCACTGAACTGGCCAACGGCGTCGAGTTTGAGCGCCTCATCCAGCGCCGCCCCCAGCTTTGCGGCGTCCGGAAGCGGCGCTTTCGTGGACAGCGGGGCAATCCCCGTCACCGTGGAAAGCGAGGTGGGTGCCAGCTGTGCGGCCGGGAGCGGCGCCGCCACCACGAACGTGGGCAGCAGGGCGGGGACCAGGTTCATGCCGGCGGGAACGGTGACCGCGGCGAGCGCCAGGATGAGCACTGCGCTCGTCACAGCTTTTGACGTGCGTCCCATGGTGCAGGCATTTCCTTTTCAGCGGCGGGCCCGGTACGCAAAAATTCGTTTGGGGGCAGGTCTCATCGCGCACGGATGACGCGGGTGGGCAAGGGCGGCATTTCGGCAGAGCAAAAAGCGCCTATATCCTCATACTAGACGTAATTTTTGTAGGATCGGCCGCGCCCGGCCGCGCACACCCCCCCCATCATGAGGAGCACAACGATGAAGCACGACGTCACCATCGAGATCCCGCGCGGATCACGCGTCAAATACGAGGTTGACCATGAGACCGGCCGCGTCCGCCTGGACCGCGTGCTGTTCACCTCGATGCAGTACCCCACCCACTACGGCTTCTTCGACAACACCCTCGGCGAAGACGGCGATCCCCTGGACGCCCTGGTCATGCTGCAGGACTTTGACCTGCACCCCGGCGTTGTTGTCGATGCCCGCCCCATTGCAGTGTTCAACATGACCGATGAGTCCGGCGGAGACGCCAAGGTCCTGTGTGTTGTTGACGACAAGCGCTATGACCACATCCAGGAACTCTCTGACATTGACGAGTACCTGGTCAAGGAGATCGAGCACTTCTTCACCCGCTACAAGGACCTGGAGCCCGGCAAGTGGGTCAAGGCCGATGGCTGGGCCGACCGCGCCGCCGCCGAAGCCGAGCTGGAAGCCTCCATCAAGCGCTTCGAGGCCGAGGGCCACTAAAACCAAGTACGACGGCGGCGCCCCCTGGGCCCACGGACGCGAGGGACCCGCTGCGAGCTGGCGAGCAGTGGGAGCGGCTGGGGAGCGGGGCGCCGCCTTTGTTTTGCCCCTGCTCCGCTGACCGGGCCTGCCCGGATTCGCCGAAGACGGGGTCAAGCCGCGAGGGCGGTGCATCTTCTTCGCGCCGTCCTCGCGGCCTGACCCCGCTCTCGCGAAACCGAGTGCAGGAATGCCCCGTTCCCGGCGACGGAACGGGACGTTGGACCGGTTTTCCCGGCGCCCGGCCCGACGACCCGGCACGCAATCTGCCGCGGACAGGCTAGGCGAGCAGGCTGCGCAGGACGGCGGCAGCGCCGTCGTCGTACACCGAGGCCGTGACCTCGTTGGCGGCGGCCAGGACGTCGGCCTCCGCCTGCCCCATGGCCACGCCGCGGCCGGCCCAGCGGAGCATCTCAATGTCGTTGGAGCCGTCTCCCACGGCCACCGTCCGGGCCGCGTCAATGCCCATCCCGGCACGCAGCTTCTCCAGGGCCGAGGCCTTGGTCACACCGGCCGCCGCAATGTCCAGCCAGGCACTCCAGCCCACCGCATAGGCGACCCCCTGCAGTCCGGCGGCGGCAATCGCCGCGGAAAACTCCGCCGTGCTGGCGTCGGCGCTGTTGACCACCACCCGGACGGCCTGGGCATCCAGCAGGTGGTGGAAATCCACGCCGCGGGCCTCGATGCCAAAGCTGGCGTCCTGGAAGCGGGAGGTGGACAGGAAGTTGCCCTCGGCGTCCTCCAGGGCGAACCGGGCTCCCGGAATCTTCTCGCGAAGCGTGGTCAGGGCGGCCCTGGGTCTGAACGTGACCCGCTCAATGATCTCGTAGCCGCGCTCAAGTGCGGGGTCCAGGCGCACGGTCACGCCCCCGTTGGAGCACACCCCGTAGCCGCGGACCATTCCGATCTGCTCGACCACCGGAAGCATGGCGCCGAGGGAGCGGCCGGTGGCAATGATGATTTCGTGGCCGGCGCCCACCACCGCCTGGGCGGCGTCGCGGACGGCGCCGGCCATGTTGCCGTCGTGGTCCACCAGGGTTCCGTCGACGTCAAGGGCCACGAGGTAGCGGTCGGTTTTTGCTGCAGGTGCCGGTGCTGCGATTTCCTGGTCATCGATGCCAGGGACGGCTGCATTTGCTGTCATAGTCATATATCCAGTGAACCAGATCCGGCCCTGCAACAGCTAGGCGGCCCCTTCTTAAACACATGAACGCCGGGTGAATACCCACAGCCGTGTGCACAGTGTGAATATTTACCCGGCGTTCATGCAGGACCTCCGGAAGGCGCCTAAAGGACCGGGAACACTTCCATGCCACCGAGGTACGGCCGCAGTGCCACGGGGACGTTGACGGATCCGTCGGCGTTCTGATGGTGCTCCAGGATGGCCACAATCCAGCGTGTCGTCGCCAAGGTGCCGTTCAGCGTGGCCACCGCGCGGGTCCCACCCTTGGTGCCGTCGTCGTTCACCACACGCTCGCGGATGTTCAGCCGGCGGGCCTGGTAGGTGGTGCAGTTGGAGGTGGACGTCAGCTCGCGGTAGTTGTCCTGCGTGGGCACCCAGGCCTCGCAGTCGAACTTGCGGGCAGCGGAGCCGCCAAGGTCGCCGGCCGCCGTGTCAATGACGCGGTAGGGAAGCTCCACCTTGGCCAGCATCTCTTCTTCCCAGGCGAGCAGGCGCTGGTGTTCCGCGGCTGCCTTCTCCACCGTGGTGTAGACAAACATTTCCACCTTGTTGAACTGGTGGACGCGGATGATCCCCCGGGTGTCCTTGCCGTGCGAACCGGCTTCGCGGCGGTAGCACGAGGACCAGCCGGCGTAGCGCACGGGTTCGTCCACGTTGATGATTTCCTGGCCGTGGTAGCCGGCCAGGGCCACCTCGGAGGTGCCCACCAGGTAGAGGTCGTCCTCGGCCAGGCGGTAGATTTCGGCGTCGTGCTCCACGTCAAAGCCGGTGCCGGCCATGGTCTCGGGCAGCACCAGGGTGGGCGTGATCATGGGCGTGAAGCCGGCCGCGATGGCCTGGTCCATGGCCATCTGCAGCAGCGCCAGCTCCAGGCGCGCGCCCACGCCCTTCAGGAAGTAAAAGCGGGAACCCGAGACCTTGGCGCCGCGTTCCATGTCAATGGCGCCAATCAGCTCACCGATTTCCAGGTGGTCCCTCGGCTTGAAATCCTCAAATTCACGCGGCGTGCCGACGGTTTTGACCACGATATAGTCATCCTCGCCGCCTTCCATGACGCCGTCGGAGATGAGGTTGGGCATGCTGCGCACCAGTTTGTCCGCCACGGCAGCGGCTTCATCGGCGGCAGCGGAGGCTGCCTTCACCCGTGCCGAGAGGTCCTTGACCTCGGCGAGCAGGGCCTGCTTTTCCTCGCCCTTGGCCTGTGCCACCTTCTTGCCGTACAGGTTTTGCTCCGCACGCAGGGCCTCAAAGGTGCTGATGGCGGACTTCCTGGCGGCGTCGGCGGCAATGATGGAATCCACCACGGACGGTTCGGCTCCGCGGGCACTTTGGCTGGCGCGGTATTGGGCGGGATTTTCGCAGAGGTCTCTTACATCGATCACGGCCTAAGCCTATCCAATCAAAACAACTCGAACCGCTATGGTTAGAGAATCATGCCAACTGAAGTCCTCATCACCGTCATCGTGGCCGCCGTCCTGCTTGCCGCCGGGTTCAGCTGGCTGGGGGTCCGCAAGCTGGCCCACAAGCACACCCGCAGCGCCGCCGCCGAATCCCCCCATAAGATCCATGCCGCCGCGCAAAAGGTGGCCTTCATCTATAACCCGACCAAAAGCGGGGCCGCCGCCGCCAAGACCCTGCTGCTGCGCTCCACCACCCTGGCCGGCTGGCCGGAGCCGCTGTTCCTGGAGACCACTGCCGCGGACCCCGGCCACGCCATGGCGCGGCAGGCCCTGGCGGCCAAGTCCGACGTCGTTATTGTGGGCGGCGGGGACGGTACCGTGCGCGCCGTGGGCCAGGAATTGCGGCGCACCGAGGTGCCCCTGGCGATCATCCCCCTGGGCACCGGGAACCTGCTGGCCCGCAACCTGAACCTGGACATCAATGACGTTGCCGCGAACGTCCAGGTTGCCTTGTTTGGCCACCAGCGGCACATCGACGCCGGCCTGATGGAGACCGAGGACGAGGTCACCGGCGCCGTATCGCAACAGTCCTTCATGGTCATTGCCGGGCTGGGCATGGACGCCGAGGTCATGAACGACACCAACTCAAAGCTCAAGGAGTCACTCGGCTGGCTGGCCTACAGCGAGGCCGGACTCCGGCACATGGCAGGGCGGCGGAAGAAGGTCAGCATCGCCCTGGACGACCAGCCCCCGCAGCAACGCAAGGTGCGGTCGGTGATGTTTGCCAATTGCGGGCTGCTGCCGGGCGGCATCGACTTTGTCCCGGGCGCACTCATTGACGACGGCGTCCTGGACGTGGTGGTGGTCAGCCCGCGCAGTGCCATTGGTTGGATTGCCATGGCCGGCAAGATCGCGTTCCAGCACAAGGGCGGCTTCCCCGTGATCGACTTTTACCGCTCTAAAAAACTGGTGATCCGCACCGTGATGCCCGTGGAGACGCAGGTTGACGGGGATCCGTCGGGTTCGGCCACGGTGGTCAGGGTCAGCGTTGAACACCAGGCCGTGCTGGTGCGCGTGGCTGCGCCAAACAACCCGGCCTAAGGCACGCGTACCCGGCGCGGGCACGCGTGCCTGGCGTGCGCTAGTCGGCTTCCGGGCGCAGCGGCTGTTCCCCGGTCAGGCGGTCTTCCTCTTCCTGGCGCAGCGACTGCTCCTTGATCAGGCGGTCCTCTTCTTCCGGGCGCAGCGATTGCTCCTTGATCAGGCGGTCTTCCTCGTCAAAGCGCAGCTCGTTGGCGTTGTCGCCCTCGTCCCCGACCGAGGTGTCGCGGCCTTCATCCTTGCCGGGGTTGACGATGGTGCCGTCCTGGCTGCTGTCCTTGGTTCCGTGCGTATCCATGGCTGTTGGCACCTTCCTGTTTCCGTGCTCGTCCCGAAGGCTTCCCGGGTACCCAAAGCATAGGCTTGCCGGGCCCGGGCGGGAAGATGCCACACCGTTTCAGCCCAGCAGCGATTCCACCCATGCGGCGGCGTCGTCAAAGGCGCCGTCCGCATTGTGTGCCCGGATGAGCGGCGGCTGATGGTCCGCCCGCGGGTAGGAACCCAAAAAGCGCATCTGGGGGCTGACCCGGTGCAGGCCGCGCAGGGCGTCGGCAACCCGGGCGTCGCGGATGTGGCCGTCCACGTCCACGCTGAAGATGTAGTGGCCCAGGAACTGCCCGGTGGGCCGGGACTCAATGCGGTTCAGGTTCACGCCGCGGCCGGCAAACTGCTCCAGGATGTCCATCAGCGCGCCGGGCCGGTCCTCGGGGAGCGGAATCGCCAGGGTGGTCTTGTCGGCACCCGTGGGCTCGGGCAGCTCCCCCGGCTGCCCGATCAGGACAAAGCGGGTCACCGCGCCAATGTTGTCCTCAATGCCGGCGGCCAGGATGGACAGGCCCGTCTGCTCGGCCACGAGCGGCGCGCACACGGCCGCTTGGAAGGCGTGGCCGGCACCGAGGAGTTCATGGGCCGCGGCCGCCGTGGAGTTCGCCGGCACATGGGCCGCGTTGGGCAGGTGTGCCTGGAACCAGTTCCGTGTCTGCGCCCAGGCGTGGGGATGCGTTCCCACGTGCGTGATGTCCGCCAGGGACACGCCCGCGGGGGCCACCAGGACAAAACTGACGGGCACCACCACCTCGTGCAGGATCCGCAGCTCCACGCCGTTGGAGATGGCGTCGAGCGTGGCCGGCACGCCGCCCTCAATGGAGTTTTCAATGGGCAGCATGGCAGCACGCGCCGCGCCGGAGCGCACCTTGGCCAGGGCGTCCGCCGCGTTCGTGGACGGAATCCTCTCCGCCGCGGCGGCACCGGGAACCAGGAGCAGTGCCGTCTCGGTGAACGTCCCCTCCGGCCCCAGAAAGGTGTAGGGCAGCGTGGAGGTGCCTGTCGCGGTGTTCATGGAGGGCCTGTCCGGTAGGGGGTGGAAGTTAGAGGACGCGGGGGGTTTCGCCGTTTTCGCTGGTCATGGGCCTGCCGGCCTCGAACCAGGCTCCCATGCCGCCCACCACATTGAACGCGCTGTAACCGTTTTCGGTCAGCCAGGTGGCGGCACGGAAGGACCGTCCGCCGGTGCGGCAGATGACGTTGAGGTCCACGTCCGGGTCAAGGCCGTCCAGGCTCGCCGGAAGCTGTTCAAGGGGGATGTGGCGGGCGCCGTCAATGTGGCCGGCTTCCCATTCGTAGTCTTCACGGACATCCAAAATCACGGCGTCACCGGACAGTTCCGCAACCGTGACGTTCATGGTGTCTGACATGGGCTTTACTCCTGAAAATGGCTTGGTCAATTTCAATAAGCGTAGCGCCCGAGGGACCCGATGCGAGCGTAGCGGGTGGCGGGAGGGCGCTGCGGGGTAGCGCCCGGCGGAACCGGATGCGAGCGTAGCGGGTGGCGGGAGGGCGCTGCGCGGTAGCGCCCGGCGGAACCGGCCCAATGTGACGTGACATGTCATAAATGCAAAAATTGGTCCGGTGAGCTCATACAAAAGCCCGTCGCATGACGCGCAGGCAACCCTCGACCACCGCGATACATCGTTCTTTGGCCAGCCCCGCATGCTGCTCAACCTCTTCAGCGTCGAGCTGTGGGAACGGTTTTCCTTCTACGGCATGCAGGGCATCCTCGCCTACTACATGTACTATTCCGTCACGAAGGGCGGGCTCGGCATTGACGAGGGTACGGCCCTGGGAATCGTTGGCGCCTACGGTGGCGGCGTGTACCTGTCCACCATCCTCGGCGCCTGGGTGGCCGACCGCCTGATGGGCTCGGAGCGCGTGCTGTTTTACAGCGCGGTCATGATCATGGCGGGCCACCTGTCCCTGGCACTGCTCCCGGGCGCGGCCGGCCTGGCTACGGGACTGATCCTGATCGGCGTTGGCTCCGGCGGGCTGAAGGCCAATGCCACCTCGCTCGTGGGAACCCTCTACGCCCGGGACGACAAACGCCGTGACGCCGGATTCTCCATCTTCTACATGGGCATCAACATCGGCGGGCTCATCGGCCCGCTCGTCACCGGCTGGCTGCAGGTCACGTGGGGCTTCCACATCGGTTTCGCCGCCGCGGCCGTCGGCATGGCCCTGGGCCTGGTCCAGTACGGGCTGACCCGCAAGAACCTGCCGGAATCGGCGCACCTGGTCCCCAACCCGCTCCCGGCCAAAAACCGTGGCAAGGTCGGCGCACTGGCCGGGGCCGCCGTCGTGCTCATCATTGCCGCCGTGGCGCTGAAGCTGATCACCGCCGAGAACCTCAAGTGGGTGATCGTGACGGTGGTCGTCCTGGCTTCCATCGCCTACTTTGCCGTGATTTTGGCGAACAGGACGCTGACCGGCACCGAGCGCAGCCGCGTGTATTCGTTCATGCCGCTGTTCGTGGCGAGCGCGGTGTTCTGGTCGCTGTTCCAGCAGCAGTTCACCGTGGTGGCGCTGTACGCGGACAAGCGCCTGGACCGCACGGTGTTTGGCTGGGAAATGCCGCCGAGCTGGGTGACGTCCATCAACCCGGTGTTCATCATTGTCCTGGCCGGCGTGTTTGCCGCGCTCTGGACCAAGTGGGGCGCCCGCCAGCCGGGCACGCCGGTGAAGTTCTCCGTGGCGTTGGTCGTCATGGGCTCAGCCTACCTGGCGTTCATCCCATTCGCGGGCATGGCGGCCGTGCCAATGCTGGCCATCGTGTTCATCCTGCTGCTGTTCACGGTGGCCGAGCTCATGCTCTCCCCCGTGGGCCTGTCGCTGGCCACGAAGCTGGCGCCGGCGGCGTTCCAGACGCAGATGGTGGCGCTGTTCTTCCTGTCCGTCTCACTCGGCACGGCCATGTCGGGCGTGCTGGCCCAGTGGTACGACCCCGCCAACGAGTCCCCGTACTTCCTGGTGATCGGCCTGGTCTCGATCGGCTTTGGCGTGCTGCTTTTGCTGGCGCGCAAGCCCATCCAGAAGCTGATGGCCGGGGTCATTTAGGCGGTTCTTAACGTACGACGGCGGCACCTGAGCCTGCGCTGCGGCGCTGGGGCGGGTGCCGCTTGGCGCTGAGAAACCTGCCCCTGGTGCGGGCGCCTCGCGGGCCGGCTTAGAGGGCAGACTCCAGCGACGACCACGTGTCGCCGGTGCTGCTGGAATAGTCGCCCAACGAGGCTGCAAGGTAAATGAAGAACGCGTAGATGCCCAGGTAAATCAGCAGAGCCAGGTAGTTGGTGATCAGGCCGGTGATGGAAAACGGCCGTCCCTGCGGGCTTTCCTTGGACAGGCCGACGTGGCCCAGGACTATGCCGACAATTTGCGGAATGATAAACCAGCCGGCGACGAGCAGGGACGCCAGGCCAATGATCATGCTGGCCAGGCTCAGGCCGCGGGGTCCGCTGGTGGAATCAACGTAGCCCGGACCGCCCTGGTAGTACGTGGGTGCGCCGTACTGCGGCTGGGCAAACTGGCCGCCGGCCGGCGCCCCGTAGGGGTTCTGGCCATAGGGCTGGTGCTGCTGCTCGGACGCAGCGTAGGGGGCTTGGCCGTAGGGCGGAGGCGGGACGGGCTGGGCCATGTAGCCCGGCGGAGTGTAGCCCGGCGGCGGGTCGGAATTTGGCTGCGGCTGGTCCGGCTGGTTCGACACGGCTGGCTCCTGCTGGCTGCGGGCCTCCACAAAGGGAGGCGAATTAACTGATGGAAACTTGGCTTCCATCGTAGACCAGCATTGGCCCACGCCCGTGTTTGCGCCCGTATTTGGCGGTTTCGGCAGTTGCCTCGGCAGTCGCCACAATCGCCCGGCTGCGTCCACAGTGTGGCAAACTGATGCGCAAACCCGGCCCGCTCTGGCATGCTGGGGACATGGCTAGCCGCGCGGGCACAGTTGCCCTACCCCAGGACCTTGTAGACCTCACGGCGTTGTTGGACGCCTACTATGACATTGCCCCCGATCTGGGCGACCCGGGACAGCGGGTGGCCTTTGGCACGTCCGGGCACCGGGGCTCGTCGCTGAAGGCCTCCTTCAACGAGGGCCACATCGCCGCGATCACCCAGGCCATTGTGGAATACCGGGCGGGTCAGGGCATCACCGGCCCCTTGTTCATGGGCAAGGACACCCATGCGCTCAGTGAGCCGGCCCAGAACACGGCACTGGAGGTGCTCGCCGGCAACGGGGTGCAGGTGCTCATCGACGCCCGCCACGGTTTCACGCCCACACCCGCGGTTTCCCACGCCATTCTCAGCTACAACAAGGGACGCGCTGAGGCCGTGGCGGACGGCATCGTGGTCACCCCGTCCCACAATCCGCCCGGCGACGGCGGCTTCAAGTACAACCCCCCGCACGGCGGCCCGGCCGACTCCGATGCGACAGGCTGGATCGCCAACCGCGCCAACGAGCTGCTCGAGGAGGGCCTCCGCGGCGTACGGCGCGTGCCGCTGGCCGACGCGCTGGTGGCCGAATCCACCGGCAAGTTCGATTTCCTCTCCGGCTACGTGGATGACCTCCCCTCCGTCCTGGACCTGGACGCGATCCGCAGCGCCGGCGTGCGGATCGGCGCCGACCCCATGGGTGGGGCTTCGGTGGACTACTGGGGCGAGATCGGCGAGCGCCACCACCTGGACCTGACAGTGGTGAACCCCACCGTGGACCCGCAGTGGGCCTTCATGACGCTCGACTGGGATGAAAAGATCCGAATGGACTGCTCGTCACCGTTCGCCATGGCCTCCCTGATCACCAAGCTCGAGGCGGGCGCGCCCTACGACATTGCCACCGGGAACGACGCCGACGCGGACCGCCACGGCATCGTCACCCCGGACGCCGGGCTCATGAACCCGAACCACTACCTTGCCGTGGCCATCCAGTACCTTTACACGCACCGCCCGCTCTGGCCCGCCACGGCCGGCGTTGGCAAGACGCTTGTCTCCTCCTCCATCATTGACCGCGTGGCCGCCGACCTTGGCCGCCAGCTCGTGGAGGTGCCCGTTGGCTTCAAGTGGTTTGTGCCCGGCCTGCTTTCCGGCGAGGGTGTGTTTGGCGGCGAGGAATCTGCCGGGGCCTCCTTCGTGAAGAAGGACGGTTCCGTGTGGACCACGGACAAGGACGGCCTCCTGTTGGCGCTGCTCGCCTCGGAGATCACCGCCGTCACCGGCAAGTCGCCCTCCGAGCACTATGGTGAGCTGACCGCCCGCTTCGGCGCGCCGTCGTACGCACGCATTGACGCGCCGGCCACCCGGGAGCAAAAGGCGGCGCTGGGCAAGCTGTCCGCCGCCGACGTCACCGCCACCACGCTGGCCGGTGAGGACATCACGGCCAAGCTGACGGCGGCCCCGGGGAACGGCGCGGCCATCGGCGGGCTGAAGGTGGTCACGGAGAATGCCTGGTTCGCCGCGCGCCCCTCCGGCACCGAGGACGTGTACAAGATCTACGCGGAGTCCTTCAAGGGCCCGGAGCACCTGGCGAAGGTCCAGGCCGAGGCGAAGGCGCTCGTGGACGGCGTCATCTCCTAGCATTGGCGCTGGGGACCCTGCCGGCGCGCAGCGATGGTGGGGGCTGGCGGCGTGGTGGGCGCCGCAGCGTCCGCTCCAACGAAGTCGTGTGCGGCGCGCGCGGGCACCAGCCCCCACCTCGCGAGAGCGCCAGGGCCCCCGACGGAAGCTCCAGGCTGCGGCGCTAGTGATGGGCGCCGGGCTCATGCTGGGCGTGGCCCACGGGCTCCAGCTGGAACGTGGAGTGCTCGATGCTGACGTCAAAATGGCCGGCAACGCAGTGCTGAAGCGCGTCGAGCATGGTGGCCGCGTGGCCGTCGTGGAAGCACTCCTCATCCACCACCACGTGCGCGGACAGAACGGGCAGGCCGGTAGCAATCTGGCTGGCGTGGAGATCGTGGACCTCGCGAACGTGGTCCAGGCCCAGGATGTGCTCGCGCACCTTGGCCAGGTCCAGACCGGCGGGGGTCGATTCGAGCAGGACGCCAATGGTTTCCAGGAGCAGCTTCACGGTGCGCGGCAGGATCAGCACACCAATGAGCATGGCCACCACGGCGTCGGCCTGCATCCAGCCGGTGGTGGAAATGACGATGGCGGCGACGATGACGGCCACCGACCCCAGGGCGTCGTTGAGCACCTCCAGGAAGGCCGCGCGCATGTTGAAGTTCCTGCTGCGCCCGCCCATCAGCACGAAGAGCGAGATCACGTTGCCCGCCAGGCCGATCGCGCCAAACACGATCATTTCCTGCGATGCGATGTCGGCCGGGTGGAACAGCCGTTGCACGCCTTCCACCAGCACCACCAGGCCGACCGCAAGGAGGATGGCGGCCTGCGCCGTCGCCGCCAACACCTCGGCACGGGCAAACCCCCACGTGCGCCGGTTGGTGGACGGCCGGGCCATCAGGCGCGCGGCCAGCAATGCCATGGCCAGCCCGCCGGCATCGGTCAACACATGGGCGGAGTCAAAGAGCAGGGCCAGCGATCCTGTCAGAAGGGAGCCTATGACCTGGAAGACAAACACGGCCAGCGTCACACACAGGGCAGCGGCAATGCGGCCCTGATGGCTTTCCCCGGGCGCGCCGGCGTGGGAGTGGCTGTGTCCTGACATGCCTCAACAGTACATCGAATGATGAATTCATCAAAAGGTGTACCATATTGAGAATGAAGTCCATTAGCAACGCCGCCGTCCTGGCAAGGTTCGGCTACGCCATCTCGGACCCCACCCGGGCGCAAATCCTCATGGAGCTGGCCCATGCGCCAAACTACCCGGCGGCATTGGCTGACAAGCTGGAAGTATCGCGCCAGAGCATGTCCAACCACCTCTCCTGCCTGCGCGACTGTGGCCTGGTGGTCACCATCACCGAGGGCCGGCGGACAAAATACGAGCTGTCGCACCCCGCGCTGTCACACGCCCTGAACGATTTGCTGGGCCTGGCACTCATGGTGGCCCCCGGGCACGACGCCGCGTAGCCGCCCTGGGAACCTATCGAGCTAGCCTGCCGCACCGAAGGTTGGGGCGGCGGGCGGCACCGGTTCCGTCAACAACAGCCGGCGGGCAGGACTTGGCGGCAGCGGCCGGCTGCTGTGGAGGGTGAGGCCGGCGTCCACATGGAGCAACTCGCCCGGTTCCAGCATCCGCCATCCCGGGTCGCTGTCCATCGGTTCGGTGGCGACGACGACCGCGCGCTTCCCCGCCAAGACTTGGCTGCGCCCGTGGATTCGACTGCTGTCAACCTTCAGCGGCTGGCCGTTCCGATGCCCGCCGGGTGCCCGCTCGAGGACGTGGAGTTCGTGCGTCTCCGGGTACCGCAGCGCCCACAGCCCGGTGGCCGTCGTGATGACCAGGTTGAGGCTGTAGACCGGCAGGTTCTCCGCAATCCACGTCAGGGCCGTGGAGATGCCCGCCGACAGATCGCCGCCGTGGCGCCGGGTCTCCAGCGTGATCAGGGCAAACATCCGTTCGCTGTCCGTCTGGCCCAGCACCAGTTCAGTGCCGCCGAGATCAGCGAGGCGCGCGTCGAGCCTGTCCAACTCCCCAAAAGCACCGTTGTGGGCGCAAATCCTTCCATCCTGCTCAAAGGGGTGGGTGTTGGCCGTCGTATGGGCGCCCGTGGTGGCGTACCGGACGTGGGCCACGAATGTCGTGCTTTTGAGCTCCCGGGCCGCCGTGGCGAATTCCTCGTCCACAAAGGCCGCGATCGCCTGCTTGGAAATTTCCGGCACTCCTCCGGCACTGAAAACACCGATGCCCGTGCCGTCAGGTTCCCGCCGGCTCTGCTCGGAAAGGCTGTCCGGGGCCTTGAGCAGCCAAAACGTGGCCTGGACCGGCTCCGCGCCGGCATGCAGTCCAAAGAGTCGACACATAGGGTGAACCTTTCACGCTCAGGAGAAGTCGATGACGCGCGGGGAAAATGCCGGCCAACGGCATGCTGTGATCCTATCCGTGCCGCCGGCCCTTGGCCTTCGCAAAGTGGCGCTGGCGCACGGAATGACCGGCCACCCGATATTCTTGTCCGTAGCCGCACACAGTTGGGACAGCGCATGGAGAGGCACGCAATGAGTTTGTTGGGCACCAAATGGAGCATCCATGGAGACGGCAAGACCGTCAAGCCCGGCCAGGTGGTGGCCCCCAGTGAGCGGCTGATCTGGCCGCTCACCATCGGCATCGGCCTTCAGCACGTGGTGGCGATGTTCGGTGCCACGTTCCTGGTGCCCATCCTCACGGGCATGCCGCCGGCCACCACGCTGTTCTTCTCCGGCGTTGGCACCTTCTTCTTCCTGCTCCTCACGCGCGGCAAGGTGCCCAGCTACCTGGGCTCCAGCTTCGCGTTCATCGCCCCCATCATGGCGTCACAAAAGGAGTTCGGTGTGGGAGGCGCGCTGGGCGGGGTGGTGATGGCCGGCGTCGTGCTGGCCCTGATCGGACTATTGGTGCAAAAGTTCGGCGCCACCTGGATCAACCGACTCATGCCTGCACCCGTCACCGGCACCATCGTGGCGTTGATCGGGCTGAACCTCGCCCCGTCCGCCAAGGACAACTTCCTCAAGGCACCCGTCACGGCCTTCGTCACCCTGCTCGTGATCATCCTGGTCAGCGTGCTGTTCCGCGGCATCCTGGGCCGGCTATCCATCCTGGTGGGCGTGGTGGTGGGCTACCTGGTGGCCATCATGCGCAGCGAGGTGGACTTCTCCAAGATCCACGACGCCGGCTGGATCGGCCTGCCGCCGTTCCAGGCGCCCACCTTCCACGTGGCGGTGATTGGCCTGTTTGTGCCCGTGGTGCTGGTGCTGGTGGCGGAGAACATTGGCCATGTGAAGTCGGTGGCACTGATGACCGGGGAGGACCTGGACCCGTACGCCGGCCGCGCCATCATCGCCGATGGCGTCGCCACCACCCTGGCCGGCCTCGGCGGGGGCTCCGGCACCACCACGTATGCGGAGAACATTGGCGTCATGGCGGCCACCAAGGTGTATTCCACGGCAGCCTACTACGTTGCCGCGACCACCGCGCTGCTGCTGAGCTTCTTCCCCAAGTTCGGCGCCTTGATCGCCACGGTGCCGGTGGGCGTGCTGGGCGGGGCGGCCACGCTGCTGTACGGCATGATCGGTGTGCTGGGCGTGCGCATCTGGGTGCAAAACAAGGTGGACTTCTCCAACACCATCAACCTGACCACCGCCGCCGTCGCACTCATTGTGGGCGTGGCCGACTACACCTGGGTGGCGGGGAACCTGCAGTTTGCGGGCATCGCGCTCGGTACGGCCGCCGCCCTGGTGGTCTACCACGGCATGCACGCGCTGGCGAAGTGGCGCGGCACGGCCGGCGACCCCCTGGAACCCGAAAAGGAAGCCGCCGCGCATTAGGCCGCGTCAACGGAGGACCTAGATGCCGTTGAGCGCCTCCGAGGTGGCCCTGGCGGTGTGCATTGCCGCCTCGGCCAGGGCGGCTTCGGGTGATCCCGCGACGTCCGTGGCGCTGACGGCAGCGACCACGCCGTGTGCGGCAAGTTCCTGCGCCGTGACGGTGATCCGTCCGGCAACCACGACGACGGGCAGTCCCCTGGCGTGGGCGGCGTCGGCCACGCCGATGGGCGCCTTTCCGGACAGTGACTGTTCATCCATGGAGCCCTCCCCGGTGATGACCAGGTCCGCGCCGTTCAGGGCCGCATCGAGGCCGACCATCTCCGCAACCAGGTCAAATCCGCGCTCAATCGTCGCGTTGGCGTAGGCCGTGAACAGGGATGGGAAGCCCCCGGCGGCGCCCGCGCCGGGGACGTCGATGTCGACGCCGGTCGCGGCCCGGACCAGCGAAGCCAGGTGGCGCAGCCCGGCGTCGAGCTTCTCCACGGCGTCCGCGTCCGCGCCCTTTTGCGGGCCGAAGACGTGGGCGGCGCCGTTGTAGCCGTACAAGGGGTTGTCCACGTCGACGGCCATGCGGATTTTGGTGCCGGCCAGGCGCGGGTCCAGCCCGGAGGCGTTGATGGTGGCCACGTCCAGGAGGGACCCACCGCCAAGGGGCACCAGGTTGCCGTGGGCGTCGAGCAGCTTCAGGCCCAGTGCGCGCAGGGCGCCCGAGCCGGCGTCGGTCATGGCGGAGCCGCCGAGCCCGATGATGATTTCGGTGGCGCCGGCCTCTAGGGCGGCGGCGATCAGCTGCCCGGAACCGTAGGAATGCGCGCGCAGGGCATTCTCCACCGTCGGTTCGGAGAGCAGGTAGCCGCTGGCCTGGGCGGTTTCAATGACGGCCACATGCGTGTCCTGGTGGATGGCCCAAGCCGCGCCCACGGGCTTGATGATGGGCCCCACCACGGCGTTCATGTGCTCCTCGAAGCCGGCCGCGACGGCGGCCTCCAGGGTGCCCTCGCCGCCGTCGGCCACGGGCAGCGTTGTCACCACGGCGTCGGGGTAGACACGGAGAGCGCCTTCGCTCATGGCGGCGGCCGCTTCGACGCCGGTCAGGGTGCCCTTGAACTTGTCAGGTGCAATCAAAATTCGCATGCTCCCATCCTGCCAGTCCGGGGCGCATGTTACGGTGCCCGCACTTAAGCTGCGGTCCCCGGGCCGCCGGGCCAGCAGCCGCGTTCCCGCATGATGCCGGCCAGCAGGTCGGCCCGGTCCGTCATGATGCCGTCCACGCCCAGGTCCAGAAGACGGTTCATCTCCCCCGGGTCGTTGATGGTCCAGACGTGCATCTTCAGGCCCAGGCGGTGCGCCCTGGCCACGGACCGGCGTGTCACCAGCTCCACCTTGTTGTGCCGGACTGGAATTTGCAGCACGTCAACGTTGCGCATCAAGGCGCGCAGCACGGGTGCCGGCATCCACCGTTCCAGCACGAAATAGGCCACGAGCAGCTTTTGGCCGGCCGAACTGGCGACGGGCCTGCTCAACCGTGACACCACCTCGCGCCGCCGCCGGTCCGAAAACGAGGCCACGCAGACCCGCTCATGGAGGCCCATTTCCTCAATAAGTTGGGCCAGGGGCGCCACCGATCCGGCATCCTTGACGTCAATGTTGAACCGCGCCGCGGGTAGCGCCATAAAGAATTCACGCAAGGTGGCGATGTGCTCCCGTCCGCCGATGAGGGCCTTCCCGACGACGGCATACGGCAGCTCGGCGATCGTCCCGTCCCGGTCGGTGATCCTGTCCAGGGTTGCGTCGTGAAAGACCAGCGTGACGCCGTCGGCGGTGGTGTTGATGTCGGTTTCAAGATATTGACAGCCCAGCTCAACGGCCGCCCGGAACGCCGGGAGCGTGTTCTCCAGCCCGTCCAGGGAGAATCCGCGGTGGGCGATGGCCAGCGGGACGGGTGAGTCAAGGTAGGGCTTGACGGCCTTTAGCGGATTCACGTCCGGCGCCTACGCCCGGTGAAGGGCGGCCAGGCGTTCCTCGATAACCCGGGCCACGCCGTCGTCCTCAAAACGCGGGGCCAGCAGCGCTGCGGCGGCGAGCGCGTCCGGGTGGCCGCTGGCCATCGCGTAGCCTGCGCCGGCCCAGCCGAGCATCTCAATGTCATTGGGCATGTCGCCAAACGCCACCACGTCCGCAGCGTCGATGCCCTTGGCTGCGGCATATTCGGCGAGCGTGACAGCCTTGTTGACACCCAGCGGGCCCATTTCCAGCAGTGCAAGTTCGGGCGCCGAGTGGGTCACGGAGATCAGCCTGCCCAGGCTGGGACGGACCAGGCCCAGGAATTCGTCGGCGCTTCCGGTGTGCAGCACGGAGAGCATCTTGATGATGCCGCCGTCGGCCATGCCCGGCGACAGCGCGGCGGGGACAACGTCCAATAGGCTGGCCGGGCGGCTTTGCGCGAAGAAGCCGGGCTCCACATGGAGTCCGTCCAGGCTTTCCAGCGCAAAGTACGGTTCCGGGGTGAGCCCGGCGATGATGTGCCGGACCTGCTCGACAGTTTCCCAGGGCAGCAGGTGCGACGCCGTGACCGACTCGCTTTCCAGGCTGTACGTGACGGCGCCGTTGGAGCAGATCACGGTTCCCGTGTGCCCGATCTGTTCCCGGATGGGGTCCAGCCAGCGCGGCGGGCGGCCGGTCACAAACACGATGTCGATTCCGGCGTCGGCGGCATCCCGGAACGCGGCAATGGTGCGGACACTGATGCTTCCGTCGTGGCCGAGGATGGTCCCGTCAATGTCACTGGCAATTAAACGCATACCCAAGGCTATCCAACTTCACCGCTGCAGTGTTATGCGCCTCGGTCGGAGCGAATGCCGCGCAGAACACTGTCATGCGCGACCGACGGGGCGAACGGCGCGCACAACGGGTCACGCCACTTCGAAAATTCCCGTGATCCGGGCCCGCGCCAGGGTGTGGAAGGCCAGATTGAAGCCCAGCACTGCCGGGGTGGCATTCGCGTCTACGTCCAGGGTGGGCACGTCGACGGCGTGGACCACCACCATGTAGCGGTGCGTCCCGTGCCCGGCGGGAGGTGCGGCGCCCATGTAGCCGGGGTGGCCGCCGTCGTTCTTCAGGCTCAGCGCCCCGGCGGGCAGGCCGCGGGACCCACCCTCCTCCAGGGAGGTCACGGACGCGGGGATGTTGGCCACGGCCCAGTGCCAGAAGCCGCTGGCGGTGGGGGCATCCGGGTCGAACATGGTGACGGCGAAGCCCCGCGTGCCCTCGGGGAAGCCGGACCAGGAGAGCTGCGGGGAGAGGTCCTTCCCGTCCGGGTGGCCGCCGGGATTGACCTGATTTGCGGACAGGGTGCCGCCGTCGTCAAGCGAGGTGCTCGTCAGCGCGAAATCGGGGACCGGGGCAAGGAATGAATAGGGGTCGTAGTCATACATGGTGCTGGCCTTTCTGCAGTTCGGCACGGGTGGGCGGGTTGGCGCCGGCGCGGGACACCGTGATGGCGGCGGCGCGGGCGGCATAGCGGATCAGCTCCTCCAGCTGCTCGCGGGTGATGGCGCGCAGGGTGTCGCGCCGTTGGGCGCCGTCCAGTTCGCGGTCCACCAGCGCGGCCAGCAGGGCGGCCATGAAGGAATCCCCGGCGCCCACGGTGTCCACCACCTCGGTGGGCGGCACCTCACAGGCGGCCTCGCCGGCGGCGCATACAGCCCAGGGACCATCCCCGCCTTGGGTGACGATCACGACGGCGGGACCTTCCGTGCCGCCCATGGCCAGCCACCGGCGGGCTGATTCCTTCGGGTCAGTGCCGGGGTAAAGCCACGCCAGGTCCTCGTCGGAGGCCTTCACCACGTCGGAGAGCCGGACAAACTTTTCGGCCTGCTCCCTAGCGTGGTTGACGTCCTTGATGATGCTGGGGCGGCAATTCGGGTCGTAGGAAATGGTGGCGGAGGGGTGTGCGGCAACCACGGCACTGAACACCTGGCCGGCACCCGGGGCCAGCATCGTGGCGATGGAACCGGTGTGCAGGAGCGTGGTGGCGGCCAGCATAAAGTTCGGGGCGCCGTCGGGCTGGCGGGCAACGGCGGGAAGCTCCCAGTCCAGCGCGAATTCATACGCGGCGGCACCGCCAGGGCTAAGCACGGCGCGGGCAATGGAGGTGGGGAGCCCGTCCGGGGCCACCGGCACCAGGACGGCGTTGCCCGCCAGGTGCGCAGCCACCATGTCGCCGTACGCGTCCCTGCCAAAGCGGCCCAGGAACTGCACGGGGTGGCCCAGGCGGGCGAGGCCGACAGCCACGTTCAGGGGGCTGCCGCCCACGTGCGGCACGGGCGCCTGCCCGGCGCGCACCACTTCGTCGATCAGGGCTTCACCAATTACCGTCAGCATGCCACCCAGCCTACGGGCTGGCGGGAAAACACTGGCCAATTGTTGGGCGGCGCGCTCGACCTTCCCGGGCCGCGGCGCATAGGCTCAATGACATGAGCAGCAACTGGGACCGCCTCGACGAATCTCTCCGCCCTTCCGTAAATGCTTCCATTGCCGCCTTTGAGCGTGCCCGGCCGGTGCTGTTGCTGGTGACGGCCGAGATGGAGGCACTGGTGCGCGAGGTCATGGAGGACGCGGACGACCTGCCGTTGTTCGTCACCAGCCGCACCAAGACGGTGGAGTCGTTCCGGGAAAAGGCCTCGCGGATGGTGGTGCCGGAACCAGACGCCGCACCGGCGCTGCTGTTCCCAGAGCCCCTGCGCAACCTCACGGACATGGTGGGGGTGCGCGTCATCACCACGCTGCCGGGCGAAAACGCGAACGTGGCGAACCTGATCAAGCGGCGCCGGAGCATCTTCGACTGCCGGGGGGACCGGGAAAAGGACATCGGCTCCATTGAGTCCGGCACCTACGGCTATTCCAGCCGGCACCTGATCCTGCGCAGCATCCAAAATGACGTGGTGCGCGCCTACCAGGAGGTGCTGGATCCGGATGGCAAGCCCAATGGAAGCTACTTTTTCGAGTGTCAGATCCGCACTGTTTTTGCCCACGCCTGGAGCGAGATTGAGCACGATATCCGCTTCAAGGCCCAGGACCCGCGCGCCTGGAGCCCCTACTTTGACCGCCAGTTCACCGCGACGGCGGCCATGCTCGAAACCGTGGAATCCGCCTTTTCCGAGCTGCACGAACGCTATGAGACCGTCACCAGCTTTTGGGATGCCGACGGCGAGGGCAAGGTTTCGCTGACGCCGAACCGGATCAAGACCGTCTGGCAGACGCTGCTGCCGCACGTTGACCGCAAGGCCGACGACGACTGGGGCTGGGCTGCCGAGCTGGTCGCCGCGCACGGGTTGGCCCAAACCATTGACCTGGCCGCACTCCTGCAGCCGGAAATCATTTCCAACGTCCGCAAGGCGCTGGACCACCGTTACTCCCCCGGACCGGACCGTCTGCTGGACGACCTGCTGCTGTGGCAGTTTGGGCAGCGGCACATCGACCTGACCGCCGAGGATGCCGCCGCCGGGCAGACCCCGCGCCGCGACAGCCTGCAGCGCCGCCACCAGCAGATGCAGAGGTACCGCAAGGCCTTGGGGTTCTAGGCCCGTCCAAATAATTTGTCCAAATAATGAGATTATTTGTTCAAGGTGAGAGCCCGGGTACAAAATAAACAGGTGCCCCAGTCAACTAAAATTGCCCCGGATTCCGCCACGCCCGCCACGGCGGACCGCGCGGCGCGGATTGCCGTCACCGTCTTCCCGCTGTTGGTGATTGTCGCCGGCGTCCTCGGCTTCCTGCTCCCCGGTTCATTCAAGCCGCTGGCCCCGTCCGTGCCATACCTGCTCGGCATCATCATGTTCTGCATGGGCCTGACGCTGACCCTGCCCGACTTTGCCGCCGTCGCCAGGCGGCCGTGGGCCGTCGCCCTGGGACTGGCCGCGCATTACGTCATCATGCCCGGCGCCGGCTGGCTCATTGCGATGGGCCTGCACCTGAGCCCGGAACTGGCGGCCGGCGTCATCCTGGTCGGCTGCGCACCCAGCGGGACGTCGTCGAACGTCATGGCGTACCTGGCCAAGGGCGACGTCGCCCTTTCCGTTGCCGTAGCCACCGTCTCCACGCTGGTCGCACCCATCGTGATGCCGGCCCTCACCCTTTTCCTCGCCGGCTCCTTCCTGAACGTCGACGCCGGAGCCATGATGCTCGACATCCTCAAGACCGTGCTGGTGCCTGTCATCGTGGGCCTCCTGGCCCGGCTGTTCCTCAACCGCCTCGTGGACCGTGTGCTGCCGGCACTGCCCTGGATTTCGGCCGTGGTCATCTCCCTGATCGTGGCGATCGTGGTGGCCGGTTCCGCGTCCAAGATCGTCGCCGCCGGCGGCATCGTGTTCCTGGCAGTGGTCCTGCACAACGGCTTCGGGCTTGGCCTGGGCTACCTGGCCGGAAAGGCCGGCCGCCTGGACGCCCGGGCACGCCGCGCCCTGGCCTTCGAGGTCGGCATGCAGAACTCGGGCCTGGCCGCCACCCTGGCCACGGCCCACTTCTCGCCGCTGGCCGCCCTGCCGTCCGCGGTATTCTCGGTGTGGCACAACATCTCCGGCGCCGTGGTGGCCGCCTGGCTGGCCCGCAAGCCGCTGGCCGCCAAGTAGTACACGGAGCAATGCCGCAGAAGCGCCTTCGCCGAGGTCGGGGGCAACCCGCGGTGGCGGCGCATCTTCTGGGCGTCGTCCTCGCGAGTTGTCATCATTGTCGCGAAAAACGTACTTGTTATATAAGTTGAGAACTTATATTATGGGAGCATTCCTCCGATCCCCAAGGACGCTCCCGTGACCTACTCCCCCGACGCCATCCGCCATGTCAAGGTCTCCACCATCACCCTGCCGTTGGCCACTCCCATCTCGGATGCAAAGGTCTTTACCGGTCGGCAGAAGCCAATGACCGAGGTGGTCTTCCTCTTCGCCGAGATCACCACGGAAGAAGGTCACGAAGGCATCGGTTTCAGCTATTCCAAGCGCGCCGGGGGGCCGGCCCAGTATGCGCATGCCAGCGAAGTTGCCGAAATCATGATCGGCGAAGACCCCAACGACATCGCCAAGCTGTACAACAAGCTGCTGTGGGCCGGCGCATCTGTGGGACGCTCCGGCGTCGCCACGCAGGCCCTCGCCGTCCTGGACATTGCACTTTACGACCTCAAGGCCAAGCGTGCCGGCCTCCCACTGGCCAAGTTCCTGGGGTCCCACCGCGATTCCGTGCGCACCTACAACACCTCCGGCGGCTTCCTGAATGCCTCCATTGAGGAGGTCAAGGAACGGGCAGCCCGGTCCATCGCCGAGGGCATTGGCGGCATCAAGATCAAGGTGGGGCTGCCGGACTCTGCGCAGGACCTGCGCCGCGTCGCCGCCGTGCGGGAGCACATCGGCCCCGACGTGCCACTCATGGTGGACGCCAACCAGCAGTGGGACCGGCCCACCGCGCTGCGCATGGGCCGGAAGCTGGAGGAGTTCGACCTGACCTGGATCGAGGAACCCCTGGACGCCTACGACGCCGAAGGCCACGCCGCGTTGGCCGCCGCCCTGGATACGCCAATCGCCACGGGCGAGATGCTTGCCTCCGTGGGCGAACACGAACGCCTGATCGCCACCCGTGCGTGCGACATCATCCAACCCGATGCCCCGCGCATTGGCGGCATCACCTCATTCCTGCGGCTGGCAACCCTGGCGGACCAGGCCGGCCTGGACCTGGCGCCCCACTTCGCCATGGAAATCCACTTGCACCTGGCTGCCGCCTATCCGCGCGAACCGTGGGTGGAGCACTTCGACTGGCTGGACCCGCTGTTCAACGAGCAGCTGGAGACCAGCGACGGCCGCATGCTGGTCCCGGAGCGGCTCGGCTTGGGAATCACGCTCAGCGACCAGGCCCGCGCCTGGACCACGGGCACCGTCGAGTTCGGCCGCCGGTAACGACCGTTGCGGAGCCGCCCGGACGCCAACGGCGCTTCGAGCCGGCCCCGCGCATGAAATCATGGAGCCATGAGCCGGAACCTGACCAGCAGCCTCGTCGACCAGCTGCGCAGCGACATTGTGGAAGGGCGGATCGCTGCGGGCCAGAAGCTGCCCAGCGAGAACGCCCTGATCGCCGAGCACTCGGTGAGCCGCACCGTGGTGCGGGAAGCAATCATGCGGCTGCAAGCTGAAGGGCTGGTGCACACACGCAAGGGCAGCGGCAGTTTTGCGCTGACTCCACCCAGCGGAATGGATGCCCCGATCCAGTCCCGTCCCGTGCGCACACTCGAAGACCGGCGCCATTTGCTGGCGTTCCGGGCCGGCCTGGAATCCGAGGCGGCCGCCCTCGCGGCCACCGCGCACCACCCCCACCACCTTGCCGCCCTCCGCGAAGCACTGGCCTCCTTTGCCGAGGCGGACGCCAGTCCCGCCGATGCCATGGCCCGCGACTTTGACTTTCATCAGGCCGTGGCAGGCGCCAGCGGCAACCCCTTTTTCACCGACACGCTGGCGGGCCTTGGCCCCGCGATGATTTCCATGCCCCGGCACCGGCTGGACGCCGGCGGCGCCCACGGCCTGGGTGCCGTCGCCGCGGAGCACGAGGCCGTCCTGGCCGCCATCGAGGCCGGAGACCCTGTCGCCGCAGCCGCCGCAATGCGCACGCACCTAGTCAACTCCCGCCGGCGCCTGGACGTCGAGTCGGGCCAGTAGCCCGCTGCCGGAGGCGTTTTGGCCGACGAAGCGGCATTTGTTAGCGGCTCCCCGCGGCCAGGACGGGCCGGTCCGCCTGGAGCAGGATGCGTTGGGCGTGGGAGCCCATGATGAACTTGCCCACCTGGCTGCGCTGGCGCAGGCCCAGAACAATCACGCTGACATCGTGCTGCTCGGCGGGGTCCACGACCTCCCCGGCAAGGTCGTCCCGGTACGTGGAGTCCAACAGTGTCTGCCGTACCCCGGACTCCCTTGCCTGGGAGGTGATGCGTGCCAGGTCTTCCGGCGAGGCCGTGCCCTTGTCGACCAAGGCCCCTTCCCGAACGGAATTGACCACCACCAGTTCCTCGCCGCGGAGCTGGGCCCCGGCAAAACCGGCGGCCAGGGCAGCCTCGCCGACGGGAGCTAGGACGTATCCAACGAGTACACTCATGTGTTCGGCGTGGGCGGGACTGATCTTTTCGGAACCGTGGTCATGGCCGCGCCGCCCACGGCGCGGAACGTGTACCTGTTTTCCAGCCGGTTCCACACGCCCTCCGGCGCGGTGCGGGACGTCATTTTCCTGTCCTCGCTCCTGTCGCTGCCGGTCATCGCCGTCAACGCCGTGCTCCTGGGGTAGTTCCAGGTCCAAGATGACGATTGGGACAATTGATCCTGATATATCGGCCTCAAAAGTCCATTTAATCATCCTGTGCATGGGCGCATGGGTGCACGCCGTGGATGGCGGGCGCAGTCACTGCCCGGCGAGCTTCCCATTGACCCTTTGCGGTACGCCAAGCGGATTGTCGTCGCGGACGGCAGCGGGCAGCAGGTGCGCGGGCAGGCCCTGATAGGCCACCGGCCGCAGGAACCGGGTGATGCCGGCCGTGCCAACGGACGTTGACGTCGGCGCGGTGGTCGCCGGATACGGGCCGCCGTGCTGCTGCGCGTACGTCACCGAAACGCCGGTGGGCCACTGGTTCCACAGCACCCGGCCGGCCTTCTTCGCCAGCAGCCGCACCAGCTCGGGGGCCACGGCGTCGGACTCCTCGCCCTGGATGGTGGCGGTGAGCTGGCCGTTGAGGACCCGGGCCACGGCCAGCAGCTCATCGTCGGTCCGGTACGTGGCCACCAGGGCGGACGGCCCAAAGCACTCGGTGATCAGCCCTTCCGGATCGGCCAGCAGGGCGGACGCGGTGGTCGTCGTCAGCGCCGGGGCCGGCGGGGCGTCAAAGGCGCCCTCCGTTGCACCGAGCGAGTCGACGGCGTCGTGCTCCAACAGCCCGGACAGCGACGCCAGGTAGCCGGAATGGATCCGGTCGTTGAGCAGCCGGGCCGCTTCCGGGCGGGCCGCGGAGGACAATTCCTCCACCATCCCGGAGTCGGCCGGCACCAGCAGGATGCCCGGTTTCGTGCAGAACTGGCCGGCGCCCAGGGTGTACGACGCCACAAATTCCGCCACAATCTCCGCGCCCCGGCCGGCGGCGGCAGCCTCGGTGACAAACACGGGGTTCACGCTGCCCAGTTCGCCGTAGAACGGGATGGGCTCGGGCCGGGAAGTGGCCAGGTCAAACAACGCCCGCCCGCCCGCGATGGACCCCGTGAACGCCCCGGCCTTGATGCGCGGGTCCAGCAGGGCGTCACGCCCGGTCTCGGTCCCGTAGATGAGCTGCAGAAGACCTTCCGGCGCGCCGGCGGCGCGGAGTGCGTCCGCCGCAATGCGTCCGACGGCGGCCGACAGCCTTGGGTGCCCCGGGTGCGCCTTGAGCACCACTGAACAGCCGGCGGCGAGCGCGGAACAGCTGTCACCGCCCATGACGCTGAATGCAAAGGGGAAGTTGCTGGCGGCAAAGACCAGCACCGGGCCCAGCGGTTCCAGCACCCGTCGAATATCGGGCCGGGCGCCCATGGGCCAGGCGTCGTCGGCGTGGTCGATGCGCGCGTCGAGGTAGCCGCCGTCGGTAAGCAGTTCGGCAAAAAGGCGCAGCTGGAAGGTGGTCCGCTTCAGTTCCCCGGTCAGCCTGCCGGCCGCCAGAAACGTTTCCTCCTGCGCGATCGGGACCAGTTTCGTGGCGGCTGCGTCGAGGGCGTCGGCCACTGCGGTGAGGGCAGCCGCGCGCTCGGCAGCGGACCGCAGCGCCCACTCGGTGGCGGCGGTTGCGGCTGCAGCGAGAATGGCTTTAAGTTCATCTGGTGTGGTGTCGGCGGCGCTCATGGTTCGTGTCCTTTGTCAGTAGCAGGAGGTGCAAAGTCTGGAGTTTCAAGGTCCGGCCCGTCAAAAACCAGGGCAGCCAGCTGGCCCAATGACACTGGGGCCGCCAGCGTACGTTTCGCCATGGAGCGCAGGTCCGCGGCCGCAGCCGGGCCTTCAAAGGGGCGGCCGGCAAGTTCCGCCGCGATGGAGGCCGTGGCATAGCCGCACACGCGGCCCTGGCACCAGCCCATGCCCGGCCGGGCGAACGACTTCAGGCTGCGGGCATCCCCGGCGCCGAGCTCGGCGTGGGCACTGCACAGCTCCCCGTAGCTGACTTCCTCGCAGCGGCACACCACCGTTTCCGGCGTCAGCCAGCCGTGCCACCGTCCCGGGACCGGGTTGGCGCGGTGCATGGCCACGGCAAAGGAGCGCAGCCTGGCCCGTTCACGCTGCAGCCGGGCAATGCGGACGCCCATGCCGGCGGCACCCGCCGACGCCGCGCCCGATTCCGCCGCGACGCACAGGGCTGCCAGCTCACCCTCCACTACAGCCATCGAGGCGCCACCGACGCCTGTGGCCTCGCCGGCCACGCTGACGCCGGGCACCGACGTTTTCAGCCGTCCGTCCACGACGGCCACCAGCGAGCCGTCCACATCCACGCAGGTCTCGGCGCCCGCTGCAAGCACCAGCTCGAGCTGCGCCGTGAAGCCCCAGCCCAGCGCCACGACGTCGCAGGCAACGCGCCTGCCGGACCCGGGCAGCACGGAGCCGTCCGCTGACAGTTTGGAAATGGTCACTGCCTCCACACGGGCGGAGCCGTGGATTTCGGTGACGGCGGTGCGGATCCGGTACGGGATCCGATGCCTGGCCAGCGCGGCGGCATATTCGGCGCCCTCCAACGCCTTTTCCGGCGCCCGCACCGCCCCCCGGAGGTTTCGCAGCCAGCCGGAGGGGCTGTTGGCCTCGCAAATTGCTGCCACTTTCACGCCCGCAGCGGCCAGGCCCGTGGCCACCGGAAGCAGGAACGGTCCCGTCCCGCCGACGACGGCGATACTTCCGCCCGCCGTCCTGTTGCCCTTCAGGAGCGCTTGGGCACCGCCGGCGGCCATGACGCCGGGCAGGTCCCAGCCGGGGACGGGCAACTGGCGGTCATAGCCGCCGGGACACAGGATGGCGTGTCGGGCGCGGACCGTGGCGGGCAGGCCGTCCGGCGCGCTGGCCGGAACGTCCAGGGTGGGTGTCAGGCCCAGCGCCGTGACCGCGTCCGGCTCGATGAGCCACACCTGGGTATTGCGCCAATACGCCACCTGGCCGGCGGCTTCGTGAGCGTACAGCCGGGAACGGAGGTCCGCGAAGCGCTTCCAGTCGTGGTGCCCGGCGGCCTCAACAGGGTGGTTGTCCGTCCCTTCATCGAGTCCCGCCTTCTCATCCGGGTGCCGCCAGAACTGCCCTCCCGGCTGCGCACCGGCGTCCACCAGCACCACTGACAGGCCGGTGTCGGCGGCGTGGACGGCTGCTGCGAGCCCGGCCGGCCCTGCACCCACCACGGCCACGTCAAAAAGTGCAGCCCCGCGGCTCATACCTCGGCCCCGCCGTCCATGGCCGCAACGCTGCCCGAAACGACTCCGCCCGGGGCAGTGTCATCCGTATCTGCCTTGTCAGGACGCGTCTGCGTCGAGGTACCGGTTTCCAGCTCCATGCCGTCGCGCGCGGGGGTGAGGCAGGCGCGCTGGTTGGGCACGCCGTCGACCATTAACAGGCAGTCAAAGCAGACGCCGATGCCGCAGAACAGGCCGCGCGGGCGCCCGCCGCGCAGGGTGGTGCGCCACGAGGTGACACCGGCCTCGGTGAGGGCGGCCCCCACCGTTTGGCCGGGGCGGGCGGCCAGGGGTTCGCCATCCAGGAAAAGCTGAAGCTCAGGCATGTGCGGCCTCCGTCGTATGGCCCGGGGCCTGGCCGTTGAAGCGTTCCGGTGCAAAGGGCGCCAGGTCCAGCGCGGGTTCGCCGCCGCCCAGGGATGCGGCGATGAGCGCACCGGTGCCGACGGAGAGGCCGATCCCGGCGCCTTCGTGCCCGCAGGCGTGCCAGAGCCCGGGCGTCCGCCGGTCGGGGCCGATGACGGGCAGGTGGTCCGGGCAGTAGGGGCGGAATCCGGAGTAGCTGCGCAGAGCCTTGACGTCGGCCAGGAACGGGAACAGCGCGATGGCCTTGACGGCCATTTCCGCCAGGACGCGGGGGTTGAAGGACTTGTCGAACCCCACACGTTCGCGGCTGGAGCCGATCAGGATGGTGCCGCCATTTGTACCCTCCACCACGGGCGAGGTCTGCAGCCCGGCGTCGGAACTGGCCACATTGTCCACGTATTCGGCTGCGTACACCTTGTGCCGGACCATGGCCGGGAGGGGCTCGGTCACCATGACGTAGCCCTTCCGCGGAAGTACGGGCACCTTGGCCCCGGCCAGCTCTGCAACGGCCCCACCCCAGGTGCCGGCGGCGTTGACTACCGCATCCGTGCTGATGGTGCCCCGGCCGGTCACGACGCCGGTGACCTTGCCGCCCGTGCGGGTGAAGCCGGTGACCTGCGTGTCCGGGTGGACGGTGGCGCGCATGCCGCGGGCCAGCCGGAGCAGGTGCGCGGCGGCCAGCATGGGCTGCACCTGCGCGTCCTGCGGATAGTACGCTCCGCCCGCCATGTTCGGGTTCAAATGGGGTTCCAGCCCGACCAGTTCCGGTCCGTCCACCAGTTCGACGTCAATCCCCGCCTCCCGCTGCCGTCCCGCCAGGCGTGCGAGCTTGGCCTGGGTGGCGGGCTTGGCGGAAACCACCAGGCCGCCCTTGGACTCGAACTCCCACAGATGCCCGAATTCGGCCAGCTCACCGCGCCAGAGCGACTGTGAGTACTGGGCCAGCCCGAGTTCGGGACCGGCCTCCTTGTCCGAGACCAGAATGTTGCCCTCGCAGGCGCTGGACGTGCCTCCGGCAATGGATCCGCGGTCCACGACGGCCACCCTGAACCCGGCACGGGCGGCAAAGTACGCGCACGCGGCACCCACGGCACCGGCGCCGATGACCACAACGTCAACGGTTCGGGGAAGCTCCATGGCTGTAGTATGTCACATGTCACAACTGCGGAACAGCTCCGCAGTTCGGTGGTCAAGAGCCCGTCGATACCTGAGCCGCCGGATCTGCGTACTCGCACACTTCCGTTATGCGCTGCCCTGGTCCCTGGCATTGCGCAGGTGTCCAAGCTGCGCAGGGTTCAGAGACCCGCGCTGCGCATAAAAAATCAGCACTTCCGCCATGCGCAATTCCCCGCTGGTGCGCTGCGCATGAAGAAACCCACTTCGGCTATGCGCGGAACTCAGCGCCGGTTGTGCGCAGAGTCGACCATGCGCACAACTCAGCCGGAGTTGTGCGCATGCCGGAATAGCGGCGGGCTTATGCGTAGGACTGGAATGGGAAATGTACGCAGGACGGAAAAATGCCTGGCCGACGCCGGGTCCCGACCGCCTCGACCGGCGGTCGCGTCAGTGCCTGGCCCATTCGCCGCGGACATGGCCAATGTGGCGGGTCATCAGCTCCTGCGCCTCGGCGGCCTTGCCGGCGGCCATCAGCTCCACCAGCTCCGTATGCTCCAGGGCCATCTCCCGCAGCTTTCCACTGGCGGCCAGCGGCGCCAGTCCCAGCAGCCGTGTGTGCGCGCGAAGTTTGGAGATCAGCGACACGAGGCGCCTGTTGCCGCTGTATTCAAGGATGGCGATGTGAAAAGCGCGGTCGGCCTCCGTGTAGGCGATCAGGTCCCCTTCCCCAGCGAAGTCCACGATGTCGGCGGCCATTGAGCGCAGCCGCTCCAGTCCGTCCTCATCAATCAACGCCGTCACGGCTGCGACCGTCGGCGGTTCAATCAAGAGGCGCAGCGCGGTGATCTCGTCGAGGTCGGCGTCGGAAACCTCAGTGACACGGAAGCCCTTGTTGGGCAGGGAGACCACCAGGCCCTCTTTGACCAGGTCCAGCATGGCCTCCCGCACGGGCGTGGGCGAGACACCAAAGCGCTTGCCCAGGGTGGGTGCGGAGTACACCTCGCCGGGCTTCATCTCGCCGGAGATGACGGCCGCGCGCAGTGCCTGGGTCACGGTTTCACGCAGGCTGACATTCTTGATGACCGTGGTCAGGTGAGAGCGTTCCAGGGAGCTCATGGCCCCTCCAATCCCCAGCTAAAGCAGCGACAGTGGATCGATCGGCCCACTACAATATGACATTTTAGTTGACAGGAGCCCCGGACGCGGCGAAAAGTTCATACGCCCGGCCCGCCACCACGATGTCCTCCCACGACATCCCCACGCCCGTGTAAAGCAGTGGCCGGCCCGGTCCCGGGACAAACCGGCCGTTCACCAACCCGGAAAGCGTCGCCAGCCCACGTTCGGCCCATTCCTCCGCCGGGCGCGCCGGGATCAGATCCCCGGCCTCGCGCAGCGCGGAGCCAAGTCCCTCCACCACCACGTCCGCACGCCGCGCCAGTACCGGATCGACCTCCCGCGCGTCCAGCCCGTGCGATCCAATCGCGGCCACCACGGCGGAATCCCGCACCAGGGAACCGTCAAACACGGGCTCGGCGGACGAGGTTGCACAGACCACGACGTCGGCCACCGCCACGTCACGCGCGCCACCGGCCCGGGCGTCCAGGCCCCGAGCCGCCCACTTCGCCGCCAGTTCCTGCGCCGCCCCCGACCGGCGGCCAACCACCACCAGCGATTCGATCCCGCACACGGCAAGCAGCGCCTCGATGTGCCGGTCGGCCTGCAACGACGTCCCAAACACGACCACCGCGCCGGCGGACCTGGCACCGCGCAGCGCCAGCAGGTGTTTGAGCGCCATCACGGTGACGGCGGGCGTGCGGAGCAATGTCAGTTCGGCGCCGTCCAGGGCGCACAGCGGTGTCAGGAATTCGCCGTCAAGCAAAAGGTAGGTGCCCTGGATCTTGGGGTGTCCCTTCGCGGGGTTTCCCGGTGCCACCGTGGCCACCTTCACCCCGGCGTACTTGGCGGACTGCGCCGGCATCAGCAGGAACTCCCCGGCGTCCAGCGGGGCAAAAAGCCGCGGCGAATCCAGCTCCGGGTCCTGGCCCCCGCGCAGGGCTTCCTCCAGTGCGGCCACGGCGGCAACCGCGGGTACCAGCGCCGCCAACGCGGCTGCGTCAATGTAGGGCAGAGACATGTTCTTCCTTTGTTTGGGTTGCAGTGGCGGCGTTCAGCCGCCCGGCTTGGACAGCACGACGCCGGCAGTTCCGTCCTCGCCGGCGGTCACCACCGCTGTGGTTCCGTTGGCAGTGCCGGCGGCCGCCCGCAGCCTGGCGGCGCCTCCCGCGTCCAGCAACACAACTGGCACATATGTGCCATAAAGCTCGGCGGCGGCCAAGGCCCCCAGCGCGACAATCGCGTCCCGGGCCGTGAGCAGGATGGCGGCCGGGCCCACGCCGGCGCGTATTTGCTCGGCCAGGACGGACGATGATGAACTCGATCCACGGGAGGCGTCCATCACCAGCACACGCCCGGCCATGGAGATGCCGTGCTGCGGGTGGTGGGCGTCAATGACCCTGCCGGTCCTCCTGTCCGTGCCGCCCCAAAAAGACAGCGGTTCGGAGAGCACCAGCAGCATGCCGCTGCCCGCGCCGGGGCACAGCGTCCGCGCCGCCAGCACCACCGCGGCCAAAGCAGGCTCAGTCCCACTGGCGTTCATCGCGCAACACCCTTCCGGCGCAGGCCGAGTCCAGGCATTCGGAGAGCGTGCCAAGCACCACGTCGACACCGATGTTCATGGGCGCGTACCAGGCCCATTTGCCCGACGGCGTCATGACAGTGCGCTCCTCCGGCCCCAGGATGGGGGTGATGTAGGTGCAGGTGTCGACCACGATCCTTGCGCCCCGCTCCTCGGCAGCTTGTACCAGGCCACTTTGGCGCACCTGTGCCAAAACCTCCCGGGAGGTGTTGATCCACACCGTGCAGCCGGGGTGGAAGGCGGGGCGGCCTTCCAGGGCTGCAGCCAGTTTCCCAAACTCGCGCACGGAAAAGTGCGGTGTGCCCAGGGCAACGGCGTCGAGCGGGGCCGACGGGTCCGCGCCATGGGACAGTTCGTCGCGGGCGGTCCGCAGCATCGCGGCGGTGACAGCCAGCGACGGCAGCCCGGACCACGCCGGATCGCCCGCTGCCGCCAGGGCCTCCGGCGTCACCCCGGCCACGTGGAACAGGGCCAAGCCGCCGGAGGAGGCGGCCGTGGACCCGAGCGCCTTGAGCCTGTCCTCATCCACCACGGCCGGGTCGATGCCGGCAAGCAGCGGAACGCCGGAGCCGGACTGGCGCCCCACCACGTCGCCGAGCGCGGCCCAGACCGCCTCCTCCCCCAGCCTGGCCGTGGACAGCGCCGAACAGTCCAGTTCCAGGGTCGGCAACCGGTGTTCGGGCAGGTGCAGCCCGGCGTGCGGGACGCGGCCGGTGATGGCCGCGCAAATGTCGATGAAGTCGCCGTAGCGTTCGGTGTGGGCGCCCAGTACGGAGTTGGCAAACACGATCGCGTTGGACTCGGCCCATGCAATGTCCTCGCCAAAGGCGGGACGCTCCGTGGACTGGTACGGCGCGCACGTCCAGGTGGCCCGTGCACCCAGGGCGCGGTAGGCCTCCATGAGCGCCCGGGCGGGAACGGCGTCCGCGGGCGGCAGCCGCACCAGGCCCGGGTGCATCAAATCCAGCGAACTCACGTTGAGGGTGGTGGGCACTGTCACCGCGGCGCCCAGCCCGGCCAGCTTCTGCGCGAAGTCGAGCCCGGCCTGCCCGTGGTAGAGGCAGCTGTCAATATGCGCGCCGGTGATGGGAATCAGCCGTTCGGCGCCCAGTACGCCGGCCAGGGCCACCACCATCCGCATGGCCATGGCGGTCCCGGCGCCGCGGCCGCCGTCGAGCATGGCGGTTTCCTCCCCGGTGAGGCGCAGCGCCGGGGCAGTCATAACAGGAACCCGGCCTGGAAGGGGTCGTCGGGGTCCAGGTGATACTGGGCGGTGCCCGTCACCCAGGCCCGCCCAGTGATGGTGGGGACGACGGCGGGCAGCCCGCCCACCGTGGTTTCTTCCACCAGCCGGCCGGTGAACTGCGTGCCGATGAAGGATTCATTCACGAAGTCGGTGTTGAGGGCCAGTGCGCCGCGGGCGTGCAGCTGGGCCATGCGCGCGCTGGTGCCCGTGCCGCACGGTGAGCGGTCAAACCAGCCCGGGTAGATGGTCATGGCGTGGCGCGAATGTTTGGCCGTGGAGCCGGGGGCCAATAAACACACGTGGTGGCAGCCGCTGATGTCGGCCCGCTCCGGGTGCACCGGCGGATTTTGGGTGTTGATGGCGGCCATGATCTTCAGGCCGGCATCCAGCAGCCGGTCCTTCTCCGCACGGTCGAAGGGCAGTTCCAGTTCGGCCAGCTCCACGATGGCGTAAAAGTTGCCGCCAAAGGCCATGTCGTAACGGACCTCGCCAATGCCTTCCACGCCCACCCTTTGGTCCAGGGCCAGCGAAAACGATGGGACGTTGCGGATGGTGACGGACTTTGCCGCACCGCCCTCCACCGCGACCTCGGCGATGACGAGGCCGGCCGGGGTGTCCAGCCGGATGGTGGTCACCGGCTCCACCACCGGGACCATGCCGGTTTCCACCAGCACGGTGGCCACGCCGATGGTCCCGTGCCCGCACATGGGCAGCAGTCCGGAGACCTCAATGAACAGGACGCCGTAGTCGGCGTCGGGCCGGGTGGGCGGCTGCAGGATGGCGCCGCTCATGGATGCGTGGCCGCGGGGCTCGTACATCAGCAGGGTTCGGACGTCGTCGCTGTTGTCCATGAACCACTGGCGGCGCTCGGCCATCGTGGCTCCGGGGATGGTGCCCACACCGCCGGTGATGACGCGGGTGGGCATTCCCTCGGTGTGGGATTCCACGGAGTGGAAGACCCGCTTGGAGCGCATGGACTATTCCTTTACTTGTAGCCCTTGGCCAGCACGGCCCGGGTGTCGGCGGTGATCCGGGCAGCCAGTTCGGCCGGCAGCGGCAGGCGCGGTTGGCGGCAGGCGCCGCCCTTTCGCCCGGCAAGGTCCATGGACAGCTTGATCGACTGGACAAATTCGGGCTTGGAGTCCCAGCGAAGCAGCGGGTGGAGGTCGCGGTAGATGGGCAGCGCCGCCATGATGTCCTCCGCCACGCCGCTGGTCGCCAGCTTGTACAGCTCCACGGTGCTTTGCGGAATTGCGTTGGGGTAGCCTGCAATCCAGCCGACGGCCCCGGCCAGGCCCAGCTCCAGGAGGACGTCGTCGGAACCAACCAGCAAATCCAGCTCCGGTGCCAGTTCCGCGATCTCATAGGCGCGGCGTACATCCCCGGTGAATTCCTTCACGGCCACGATCAAGCCTTCTTCATGCAGGCGCGCCAGCAGTGACGGCACCAGGTCCACCTTCGTGTCGTACGGGTTGTTGTAGGCCACCACGGGCAGCCCCGCCTTCGCGACCTCCCGGTAGTGCGCCACCACGGTGTCATCATCGGCCTTGAAGGTGTTGGGCGGCAGGGCCAGCACCGAGGCGGCACCGGCGTCGCGGGCCTGCTCGGCCCAGCGGCGGGATTCGTCGGCGCCGTACGCTGCAACGCCCGGCATCACGGTGAAGCCTTCCGGGGAGGCGGCGACGGCGGTTTCGACCACCTTGGCCCGCTCCTCGGCCGTCAATGTCTGGTACTCGCCCAGGGAGCCGTTCGGGCACACGCCGTCGCAGCCGTTCTCGGCCAGCCAGGCCACATGATCGCCAAAGGATGCGTGGTCCACGCTGCCGTCATCATTGAACGCCAGGGCAGTCGCCACGTGGATGCCCTGCCAGGGCTGGGTGCGGGTTGTCATGAGAGGCTCCTTTGCCACTAATTAACAGGTAAGCGACTGCTCTCAGCATAACAGTACAATGTCACATAATACTAGTGCCTGCATTGGCGCCCGTCAGCGGCTAAGCCCACCGCATGTAGCGGCAAATCAGTGAGGTGTACGACCGCCACAACCCGGTCCACCATCATCCCAGAGTCTGGTGGTGCACCCCCCTCGACCTCCAATTCCCAAAGGTTGGCGCGAGAATCAAGCGCGATCCGTGCCAGAGTGACTTCCCGAGCGTTGCACCGAAACTGAAGTGTTCAGATCCGTCATGAACACCGGTGCGGCACGGGCGAGCACGCCGGGTAGGGAGTGCGCAATGAGGACAACGGCTGCCTTGTCCGACCAGGACAGTATCTCGTCGGAAACTTCCCTTAGCCCGTCCTCGTCTAGTCCATTGAATGGTTCGTCGAGAATCGCCAGATCGAAAGCGCCGACAGTGCTCATCACGTACCAAAGTTTCCGCCGGTTTCCCGTGGACAAGTTGCCGGCATTTTCGTTGAGCCAAGGCCCCACACCCAGCCGTTCCGCTCGCGCCAGAGCGACCGACTTGTCGGCATCTCTGGCAATGCAGGCAAGGACAATGTGGTCGTGGACGGTCATGGAAGGAAACAATGCCGGTTCCGCACGGCACACCCTCCTGTGGTCTCGCGCCACCGGACTGTTCGCCTGCGAACCGAAGACCTCGACGACTCCCTTCGATGGGCGCAAATATCCGCTTGCCAATTCCACAAACGTTGACTTTCCGGAACCGTTAGGCCCCTGAAGATGAAAGAGTCCTGGACCGGCAAGCGAAAGATCGGCGTTCGTTAGAACAGGTTTCCCTTTCTCGTAGCCCACAGTGACCCCTACGAATGCGATGGCTGTTGCTGAATTCTGTGGCGTAGGCATAGTGCGCTCGCTCCTGACAATAGGACGACGTATAAAAAACCTGCAGCCGGTCCGGGCGCCGACAGGGTGGCCAGCCCCAGGCAGGGGAGGGCAAGTGCAACTGAAATGAGGGCTGCCGCCAAAGACGGTTCTGAGGACCCGTCGGGCTGAAGGACACTGGCCTTACTGATAGTGCCTCCAGCCAGACTCGCCATCATGGCGCCCCACGGGATCAGGAGCCCCGCCCACGGAAGGACACCCAAAGTGGCCCAGGCCAGGAGAGCAAACGGTGGAATGAGCAGCAGGGATACCAACAGGCCAAGGACAAGAAGAACCGATGCGGCTAGAAACCGGGACGAGAGGCCGGACTCCCAAAGAAATCGCAGACGTGGAAGGAGGGAAATTGGGCTGTTGTCCTTGGCAATGACTTCAATGGCAATCACGGCGAGCGTGAATAGCAAGAAATTGAGGATATTCAGAATTTGCGGAGTCATCCCCACGGCTTCCAAGTGGATACCACCCATCCTGAAGCCTAGGGCCGCCGCGCCGAGGAGGCCGAGACCGGTGGCAATTCCTTTTAAGATCCCAAAATTCCTGGTCCCCGTTATGTTGCGTATGAGGAAGAACATGCTCAACGTCTTCGGATTCCAGTTCCGAAGCGGTGAACGATGGGGCATGGGGCCGACAGTTCCGAGGGCAAACGAGTCGCGGGCCATGCATCTGAGGTTCCGCACGACCGCACCCACGCACAGCAGGACGAATGCCGTCGCGACAACAACAGACCCAGCTACCGCAGAAGAAGGTAATCGGGGCACAGGTCCTGCAATCGATGTATTTAGGCCAGAAGAGAGCACCAGAGCGAGTCCAAAGGCCGGGCCCCAAGCCAGCAGGCCTCCGGTCAGTCGCAATAGCCACGACGTCCGGGCCGATTTCGGACGAGGATCATGTGACGCCAAATACGTGCAAAGCACCAGCCAAGCTGACACGACTACGGCCGGAACAACCCACAAAAGTCGTCCCCCAGATTCAGCCGCCCCGCCATTAGTTGAGAGTGCGAGAGCACTTCCAGCACAGATGGCCAAGGTCATCAACAAAATGAGAATCGCGCGGGGGCCATATTCGACTAGGAAAACGTCTCGCATCGAAATATCGAGTGCACGGAACAGGCCCCTGTTGGGACTGAACCGGACGGAAAAGCGCCGTGCGCTCAGCAATTCTCGGGCACAAGTCCCGATGCCAATATAGGCGCACGCGGCCACAGCGAGAGCTGAAACCAGAGCTCCGTCGTCCAGAATCCTGGATATGTGACCAACGTCTTTGGCAACAAGGATGGCACGGCACAAGATCAAGGACAGCGCGAAGACAACGATGGCCGCGCAAACTGCAAGCGTGGCTCCGACCCAGATGAGAAGTTTCACTGATACGCGCCACCCCAGGGCGGAGAGTATTCGAACTCCGGCGAAAGCAGTCGCCGCGGAACGTCCCCCGGACACTCTTCACAGCCTGCTGGTTGATCGTGTTTGAGTCGTGTCCGCATCCTCAACAATTCCCACGGTGGCCAGCCCGAGCGCTGTGGCAATCCAGAGCCAGAGGGGAAGGGCCGCCGGCCAACCCAGACCGGCGCCGGAGGCAAACACTGCGCCACTGATACCGGCAAGCAAAAAGAGCGTGGCGCTGATCCTAGTGCCGCGGTGCCGAAGAAGTACCAATACCAAGATGGCTATGATCGCCACTATGGCAGCTCCCCAAACAACGGCATTTCCGCGATTACCAAAACCAAAAGTGAGCAAGAGACTCACGCCGACGAATGAGGCAACGAGCCGGATGCCCCAGCTGCGGAATTTTGAAAAGTAGACCATGAATAATCCTGTCTAAAAGAGAAGCGATGTGGCGGCAATTACGACGGAAATGCCAAACATCCACACAATTACGGCACGACTGAGCCCCGACCATATCGAGTGGAACCACAGCGGAACAGCAGCGGCAATGGCCAACACAAACAGGTAGCTCCCCCAATGCGCTTTGGGCGATTGAAGTCCGGCCAGCAGACTAAACAGCTGAATTCCTACAAGTGAAACGATGGAGACGGCCCCCAGCAGACCAACCTGAAGTCGACCCCGCCCACGTTTGAGGCCAGGCAGGACTCGAGATTCGATTGTCGAGGCCACTGAGAAGTAGACGGATGTAAAAGCTGCCGACAGAATGATGCCCAGATACGAGCCTATGCCCGTCGCCAGACCTACCACCGAATCATCCTCGATATTCACTGCAGCGGCTGAAGCCGCAACTCGGGCCGCCACTTCGGGCTGAAGCAGTTGCAAACGGAAAACGAGGATGAAGAGAACCGCCAGAAACGCAAGCACCCACCAAGTGGGGCTCGTATTTCTCTGGAAACGGCCCTTCACGGCGTCAGCAGGAACGGGAGAAAGGATTGGAGTCGTGGTGTTGTTCTTTGAATTCCCCAAGGAGTGCGCCTCTCTGCTATCAGTTTGTGATGACGAACGCTTCAATTGCTGCGGCCGCAAGGAGTGTAACTACAGCGATACCGAAGAACCTTAGCGTGTGTGGAAACTCATTGAGATAGGCCCGTAAGGGACGGTTTGAGCCCCCGGTCGATAGGGAGGCCCAAACGGCTGCGGCAACTGGCATCATTCCGGCTGCGGCAGCTAGGGCCAGCGCCACGAATTCAACGGGCGCGTATGCCCAAATCGCTCCGGCTACACCTTCTACACCCATAATGTTGATCCCTGTTCGCATTGTCGAGCCAATGTAGATCGAAATTATGGGCCAGGCGATGAGTGTCAGGAGTCCACCGCTCAGAACGCCTCCATAGACTAGGCATAGCGCTGGACCGTTAGAAATGATGACCCCGAGAAAGACCGCACCCCAGGATTCTTGTGCTATGCCATTGCGGTCCAGCACTATTGCGCTGGCGAGATCAGTCTGGAAGCCAATGGCGATCCCGCCGACCATGAGTACCAAGGAAAGCGCAGTGGCACCTAAACGTGTATACATGCTGCTCTCCTTGGCACCCATGGCCGGTCAGCTTTGGGAAGGAAGGTCAGGCAATGGCGATGTTTCTGCCCCATCGAGCAATCGCCCATCGGGCCGTCGCAACAGCCGCAGCACCAACGCCACCGCTCAACAGCCCCATGACAATCGCAAGAGCGATGCCTCCAACTTCAACTGCACTGACGATCTGGCCGGCGAGCGACGCCGAGATGCCGAACATGCCGGCAACGTACATGACACTGACCGTCGCGAAGGCGATGCCGACGAAACTGATCAACCCCGCAACAGCAATGGAACGCTTTGATGCGTACGTGCTTGTTTCCATAATGAACCCCAATTCAGTGTGAGTCGCGAATAGTATCTCCATTCGTTTGAAAAATATGACACACTTCGGTCACGCATGTCAATTTTTGTAAATTCGGTATGACACAAACGGGACTGTTGTGAGCTTCAATGTCGCGGGCCGCGAACATGACGAAAGCCTCCGAGCTGGGAATCGCACTTGACTCCATCAGGCATCTGCCTGCCGCAAGCCTGGCTGCGGCTTTACCGCAACACGAACCCCAGGCCCAGTTCGTCGTCGGCCTCCAGGGTGAACTTGCCCTCGCCCACGGGGAAAGCGCGCCCCGACACTTCCACCACCACCCCGTCCTCGGAATGGTCCACCACCTCGGCCGTGAAGTGCGAGTCGATAATGGAAAAGTGGTCCAGCACGTCCCCGTACGCGAGCTCGCCGGAGTCTGTCAGCGCAGCCATGCGCGCCGCCGTCCCGGAACCGCACGGCGAGCGGTCCACCTGCCCGTCGGCGAAAATCGTCACGTTGCGCTGCGCCAGCGCCCCCGTCAGGGCCAGTCCGCTGTCCGGGCCCACCGGCTCATGGAAGATGGTGCCGTAAATCCCGTCCAGCCGGGTGTCGCTGGGGTGGTGGGCGGCCGGGTGGTCGGCGAGCGCGGCCTTCACCTGGCGGCCGGCGTTGATGAGCCGGTGGAGGTTCGACGGCGTGACGTCCAGTCCCGCTTCCCGTGCCGGCAGTGCGGCGTACAGCGCCCCGCCCCAGAGCACGTCGACGCGCAGCCTTCCAAAGTCCGCGGTTTTCACCTCGATGCCGCGGGCCACCACATAGGAAGGGACGTTGCGGAAGGTGACCTTCTCGATAAGCCCGCCAATTTTCACCACCCGGGCCGTGACCCGCCCGGACGGCACGTCAATGACAACGTCCGTGACGCCGTCGTTCGCCGTACGGATTAGGCCGCTGCGCACCGCCCAGGCGCCGAGGGCGATGGTCCCGTGCCCGCAGGCCGTCGAAAAGCCGTCCTTGTGCCAGAACAGCACGCCGAAGTGGGCGCCGGGATCGTTGGGCGGGACAATGAAGCCGCCGTACATGTCCGCGTGTCCGCGGGGTTCGTTGACCAGCAGCTGCCGCAGCTTGTCGGCATCGCCCGTCATCGCGTTTTCTCGCCGTTCGAGCACGGTGGCGCCGGGAACCATGAACGGCGGCGCCGGCACAATCCGAAACGGCTCGCCCGCCGTGTGGTAATCCACCGTTTCAATTTCCCACGATTCAACCTTCATGCCGCCCTCTCCCAACCTTCCCCAGCAAAACGACTACGACCCCAGGTAGGCCTCAACAATGCGTGAATCGGCCATCAGTTCCGCACCGGTTCCGGTCATGGTGGTGGCCCCCTGTTCAATAACGTAGCCGCGGCTGGTGATTTTCAGCGCGGCCCGCGCATTTTGTTCCACCAGCAGCACGGTGGTGCCGTTGGCGTTCACTTCCTTGATGACCTCCATGATCTGGGCCACGATCAACGGCGCCAGCCCCATGGACGGCTCGTCAAGCATAAGCATCCGCGGCCCGGCAATGAGCGCCCGGCCAATGGCGAGCATCTGCTGCTCGCCGCCGGAGAGCGTGCCGCCCTGCTGCGAGCGCCGTTCGGCCAGCAGCGGCAACAGCTCAAAGACGTCGGCCAGCCGCTTCTGCACGGCCGCGCGGTCCTTGACGAGGTACCCGCCCAGCTGCAGGTTTTCCAGCACGGACAGGGTGGAGAAGATCCGGCGTCCTTCCGGAACGTGGATCAGCCCGGCGCCCACCACCTCCCACGGCTTGGCCCGGGTGATGTCCCGGCCGGCAAAGCTGATCTTCCCGGCGTGCGCCTTCACAATGGCCGACGCCGCGGACAGCGTGGTGGTCTTCCCGGCGCCGTTGTTGCCCAGCAGCGCAACGATCTCGCCCTCCTCGACCCGGACGTTGATGCCGCGCAGCGCCTGGATCTTGCCGTAGAACACTTCCACGTCAACAAACTCGAGCATGGACATCAGGACCCGCCCCCTTCGTTTCCGTCGCCCGCGGCAGCGTCGCCCGCGGCCGAATCCGCCGCGTCGTCGGCGGCCTTTTCGGCGTCGCGGACGTTCGCGGCGGTGGGCGGCGGCGCGGGTTCGTCGTCGGCCTTGCCCAGATATGCCTCGATGACGGCCGGGTTCTTCTTCACTTCATCCGGGGTCCCGTCCGCGATCTCCTTGCCAAAGTTCATCACCACCACGCGCTCGCTCACCTCCATGACCACGCTCATGTCGTGTTCAATAAGGACGACGGCGGCTCCCAGGTCACGGATCTTGCGGCACAGTTCCAGCAGGTCCCGTTTTTCCGAGTGGTTCAGCCCGGCGCCGGGCTCGTCCAGGAGCACGAGCTTGGCCTTGCGGGCCATGGCACGGGCCATTTCCACCTGCCGCTGCTGGCCGTAGGCGAGGTTGCGCACGGGGATGCCGCGCCCGCCCTTGTAACCGACAAAGTCGAGCCAGCGGTGGGCCTCGGCGGTGTACTCCCGTTCGCTCCTGCGGTACCGGGGCGTGTGGAGCAGCGCGTCCACAAAGTTCTGCCCACCGTACAGGTGCATGCCTCCGCGGACGTTGTCCAGCACCGTCAGGTCCGGGAAGAGCCGCAGGTTTTGGAAGGTGCGGGTGACGCCGGTGGCGGCAATGACGGCCGGGCGCTTGCCGGTGATGTCCGCACCGTCCAGCGTCACCCTTCCGCTCACCGGCTTGTAGAAGCCGGTGATGCAGTTGAACGCACTGGTTTTCCCGGCACCGTTGGGACCAATCACCGAGACGATCTCCCCGGCGTCGGCCGAGAAGGACAGCCCGTTGACGGCCTTCACGCCGCCAAAGGCAATCTGCAGATCGCTCACTTCCAGCAGCGGGCTCACGGGGTCATTCCCTTCGCTGTGGTGACTGGGGCACCCGGGGCGGGTCCGGCGTCGTCCGCGTCCCCAACGGGCTTCTCGGGTTCATAGGCGCGCGAGGGCCAGAAACCCTGGGGCCGGAGCACCATGACGGCCACCAGCACGACGCCGAAGATCACGTAGCGCAGGTTGCCCATGTCGCGCAGGAATTCCGGCAGCAGGGAGATGACGACGGCGCCGACCACCACCCCGCGGGTGTTGCCCATGCCGCCGAGCACCACGGCCATCAGGACCAGGGCCGACTGTAGGAACACGAAGCTTTGCGGGGAGATCGCGGAGAGGTGCGCGGCAAACAGCACGCCCCCGAGGCCGCCCCAGATGGCGCCGAAGATGTACGCCGCCAGCTTTACCTTGTAGGTGTGGATGCCCATGGCTTCGGCGGCGTCCTCGTCCTCGCGGACAAACCGCCAGGCGCGGCCCAGCCGCGACCTGCCCAGCCGTGCGGAACCGAGCACCATCAGTGCCACGACCACCACGCAGAAGTAGTAGAACGGGACCGGTCCGGAGAGGTCAAGGCTAAACAGCGAAACGCCGGGGATGCCGTAGATGCCGGACGGACCGCCGGTGATCGCGAGGTTGTTGGCTGTCAGGCGGATGATCTCGCCAAAGCCGAGCGTGACAATGGCCAGGTAGTCGCTGCGCAGGCGCAGCGTGGGGCCGCCGATGATCAACCCGGCCATGATGCACATGACGAGCACGGCCGGGATGGTGAACAGGATGGGCAGGTCCCAGGCCTTGGACACGATCCCGGAGGTGTACGCGCCCACCGCCATGAACGCGATGTAGCCCAGGTCCAGCAGGCCGCAGTAGCCCACCACGATGTTCAGGCCGGAGGCGAGGAGGATGAAGATGACGGCGGTGGTGCCGATGCTCATGGCGTAGTTGCTGGCCAGGACAAAGGGGAACAGGACGGCTATCACAAACGCCGCCCAGCCCAGCTGCCTGCTTTCAAACAGGCGGGAGATGCGGCTGGCGGGCTTGCCGATCCGGCGGGGGGCGCGGGTGGCGTCTACATTGTCGCTCATCTAGACACGCTCCGTCACGCGTTCGCCCAGCAGGCCGGTGGGTTTCAGGGTCAGGAACGCGATGAGGACGCCAAAGGTGAAGACGTCGCGCCACTGGCCGCCGAGCCACTGGGAACCGAACGCTTCCAGCAGGCCAAGCAGCAGGCCCCCGAGCATGGCGCCCTTGATGTTGCCGATGCCGCCAATGACGGCTGCGGTGAACGCCTTCAGGCCGATGATGAAGCCCATGAGGAAGTCAATCTTGCCGTAGTACGCCCCGGCCATGACCCCGGCGGCGCCAGCCAGCGCCGAACCGATGAAGAACGTCCACGTAATGACCTTGTTGACGTTGATGCCCATCAGCAGCGCCCCCTTGGTGTCCAGGGCGATGGCGCGCATGGCCCGGCCCATCGAGGTGCGCTGGATGTAGGAGTTCAGTCCCCACATGAGCACCACGGCGATCACCATGAGGACAAGTTGCGGGACCGATATGCGGGCTCCAAGCACGGTGAAGCTGTCGCCCTCGAGCCGCACCGGAAACACCTTGGGGTTGGGGCCGGCAACGGCGCTGACCCCGTACTCCAGGGTGAAGGACGCGCCGACGGCGGTGATCAGCACCGCGAGCCGCGGCGAGTTGCGCAGCGGACGGTACGCCAGGTATTCAATGCCGACGCCGATCCCGCCGGTGACGATCATGCACAGCAGGAGCACAATCAGCAGTGCCGTGATGGACATGGAGGCCGGGATCACTCCGACGGAGGTCAGCATGGCGAAGCCGACGAACGCGCCGAGCATGTAAATGTCGCCGTGGGCGAAGTTCAAAAGCTTGATGATGCCGTAGACCATGGAATAGCCCAGGGCAATGAGTGCGTAAAAGGAGCCTACGAAAAGGCCGTTCCAGATGAGCTGCGTCATGCTTGACCTGCCTAAAGCCGTGCAAGTGGTTTTCGTGGTGGGATGGTGCAACCGGCGGGCGCCCGTGGGCGGGCCCCGCCGGTTGCCGCCTGACGCGCCAGGGTCCCGCGCCGGGCGAAGCGGGGCGTGGGGACGCGACCGGGCTAGGCCAGCGCGTCCTTCAAGATGAACTTGCCTCCCTGGACCACCAGGATTTGGAAGCCACCGCTGCTCAGCGTGTGCTCCGGAGTGAACTTCAACGGCCCGGAGAAGATCTGGAATCCGTCGATGCCCGCCAGCGCCTTGATGACCGCGTCTCCGCCGGTGCCCTTGGCCTGCGTCATGGCCTCGGCCGCCACGCGGACTGCATCATAGGACTGGGTGGAGTACGGTCCCGGCGCACTGCCAAACGCCTTGGTGTAGTTGGCAATCCAGGTCTCGGCACCCTTGATGGTGTCAGGGGTCTGCGTCATCGTGGCGAAGACGCCCTCGGCGTTGGCCGCACCGGCAATCTTCACCAGCGACGGGTCCACGCTGCCGTCCGCCACCATGATCTTGCCCTTGTAGCCGGCGGCCTTGAGCTGGTTGATGATCAGCCCGCCTTCCTGGTAGTAGCCTGTCCAATACAGCATGTCCGGGTTGGCGCCCATAATGTCGTGCACGGCGGAGGAGTAGTCGCTCTCACCGGCGGTGACCGAGGTGGCCAGCGCGACCTTCACGGTGCCGTCGGCCTGCAGGTCCTTCTTGGTTTCGGTGGCAATGTCCTTGGAATAGCTGGTGTTGTCATCCACCAGGGCCACGCTCTTCACGCCGTCCTTGGCCATGAACTTCACGGCGGCGGCCGCCTGCTGCGAGCCGGTGCCGTTGATCATGAACACATTGGGCAGTTTCTGGTTCACCAGCTCCTGCGAGTTGGCGGCAGGAATGATCATCGGGATGTTGGCCTTGGCAAAGATGGGAAGGGTGGGGAGCGTGGCGCCGGAGCAATAGCCGCCGACGGAGATAACGGCGCCATTGGACACCGCCTTGTTCGCCGCGGCCGCAGCCTGGGTCGGATCACAGGCTCCGTCTTCCAGGTCCAGGGAGAGTTGGCGGCCCAACACCCCGCCCTTGGCATTGATCTCGTCGACGGCCATTTGCATGCCGTTCTTCATGTACACACCAGTGGGTGCACTGGAGCCGGACATCGGAATGACTGCTGCGATCTTGATGGGGCCGGAATCGGCGGTTTTGTCGCCTCCGCCTCCGAGGATTCCGCCGCAACCGGTGGTGGCCAGCATGGCTGCCGCCACTGCGCCGACGGCAAGTGCCTTGGGAATTCGAAGTTTCATTGCCTGCATCTCCTTTGACGTGACAATATGCCGGATGGGTCCGTGTTCCATTGACCCACGCACGGCACTTGTAAGGTAAATCACACTGCGCATGTGAGTAAAATATGACATGTCACGCTTTGGCTGTCAACAGCTTTGGGGCTCCCCGGCGCAATCGAGACCCGAGCGATACATTCCCCGGAGCCAGGGCAACTGCGTGCCGGTCAGTGCATAAACCGCGGCCCGGAATTTGATTTCACCGGCAACTTTAGACGGGCATCTTCCGGGCTGCGATGCCGCATGGGTAGTTCTCCCCATCGACCCCATCGCGGTTGCCGGATAGTTTCATTACAAGGGCTTCGACGGATGCCAGGCATCCCGAGAATCGCCCATAAATAAGCAGGAACAGGCCACCATGTCCGCGCCCCCAGATTCGCGGACCGGGCCTGTCGGCCCGGTGTGCCCACCCCCCCGCACCGGGCCTTTCCGCGTTTAAGGCCTAAACTCCTAGCCATGGCCCCTGGATTGATGGACGCAGCGTATTTCAGGCACACTGGCGGCGCCGGTGCGATCAAATTCGGCAAGCTGCCCGTTCCTGGGCTGCCGGAGACCGGCAGGGTGCTGGTGCGCGTGGCGGCGACGGCGGTAAACCACGTGGACACCCATGTGCGCAGCGGCGCGTTCGCCACGGAGCTCTCCTTCCCCCAGATAATTGGCCGGGACCTGGCGGGCACGGTCGAGCAGGTCGGGCCCGGCGGAACGGCGGGGTTCCTGATGGGGGACCTCGTATGGTCAAACTCCATGGGCTTCGACGGCAGGCCGGGGGCGGGGGCGGAATTCGCCGTCGTGCCGGCCGAAAGGCTCTACAGCCTGCCGGTGGGCGTCGACCCCGTGGAGGCGGCGGCCGCGCTCCATTCCGGTGCCACGGCCTGGCTGGCACTGCACCGGCATGCCCGGGTCCAGGCCGGTGAAACCGTGTTCGTGGGCGGCGGCGCCGGCCAGCTCGGCTCCGCCCTCGTGGTCCAGGCTGTCCGGGCCGGGGCCCGGGTGATCACCTCCTCAAGCGCGGCCGACACCGGCTACTGCCGCAGCATGGGGGCCGAGGTCGCCCTGGACTACCGCTCCGCAGGGTTGGCAGGGGAACTGGCGGATGCCGTCGGCACGCTGTCCGGTGGCCGCGGGCTCGATGTCCACATCGAAACGTCCGGCAGACACCATCTGGAGGCCGCCGTCGAGCTGCTGGCGCTGCGCGGCCGCATCATCGCCCTGTCCGGGATGGCGGCCACCAACATGGTTCCGTTGGGCAGGCTTTACACGCGGGACGGCAGCATCCGCGGATTTGCCATCAGCAACGCCTCCGTTTCTGACCTCACCGACGCGGCACGGGCCGTCAACGTGCTCCTCTCGGCAGGTGCCCTGCAAGCCCGGCACATCACCAGGCTGCCGCTGCGTGACGCCGCGGCCGCCCATGCAGCGCTTGAAGCCGGCACGAACCGCGGCAAGCTGGTGCTCATCCCCTAGCGGATGTGGCCGCCGCGGATGCAGCTGGGGGTGGGGATTGCCGGGACTGGCCGGCCCGGGGGATGGGTACTTGTGCATGGGGAGGACGCCCCATCGACCCGGTTGCCGTACCGGGATAGGTTCGTATCAGTGGAGCAACCGGAAATCTCCGGGGCCGCGGATATCGCAAGATTACCTAGAACATAAGGATGTGCATCATGGCTGGTTTGATTGGAAACAACCCCGAGGACATGGCAGATTTGGCCAACAAGATCGGCCACGCCGTGGACCAGATCCAGCAGCTGACCTCCACCCTGGACGGCAAGGCCACCTCCGTGCAGTGGCAGGGCCCGGACGCGGACCGCTTCAAGCACACCGACTGGCCCACGTACAAGACCCAGCTGAACAAGGTCGCCCAGAGCCTGGCGCAGGTCCAGCACAACGTGAACAAGCAAAAGCAGGAACAGATCTCCACCTCCGCACACTAAGACGCGGAACACGAAGGCAGGCCCGGCGCGAAGCAATCGCACCGGGCCTGCCTTGTGTCCCGGGCGGCCGAGTTTGCGCCCTCTGCTGCCGAGGATGTTTACCCAGCGCGCGGCCGGGCCGCACCACTGTGCGCCGCCGGGCCACCTTCAGCGCATGAGTACAAGCGGCAAAAAGACCTCGTCGACGATGCTGAGGATGGCCTCCTCCGGGACGGCCCGCAGGGTCATCAGGACCTCTTGCCGCAGGAGGTCGAACGGCAAGGCAGCGATGCGCGGTGTCAGCCGGGCGGGGTCCACCTCACCGCGGTCCACCGCGCGGCGATACACGGCGTCGATGGCCAAGGGCCGGCTGCCCAACAGCTGGCGGCGCAAGTCGGCCGGGGTCGTTCCCGTCTCGCTGTAATAGCCCCCCATCTGCACGCTGAACAATGCCATGAAGGCCATCCGGGTCTCGTTGGCCGCATTCATGAGTTCAAGGACATCCCCGCGCAGGCACCCGGTATCCGGCGCCACACGGACTTCCTGCGCATCGCGGTGGCGAATGGCGGCGACAACCAGCTCTTCACGGCTGGGCCAGCGCCGGTACAGGACGGGGCGGCTCGTGCCGGCACGTTCAGCCACCGCGTCGATGGTGAATGAGGCGTAGCCGCCCTCGACAAGCTGGTCCCACGCCGCACCGAGGAGGGCATCCTCCAGCACCTTTCCGCGACGGCGCCGGGGCTCTGGCAATTCTCTTGGATCCACTTGCGTATCTTATCGCAGGCGCCTAGCCTTGTTTTTAAGATACAACAATGTATCTAATATGGAGGGCGTGATGGCCACAAAACAACCCAGGGAACACCTTGACCCGAAGGTGCGCAAAATCGCGATGGTGCTCATTGTCGGCGCCATGGCGGTCATCTTCGACACGACGATTGTGAGCGTGGCCCTGCACACCCTCGCCGCCGCACTGCACGCCACCGTCGCCGAGATCCAGTGGGTGAGCACCGGCTACCTGCTGGCGCTCGGCGTCACGGTCCCCCTGGCCGGCTGGGCGCAGCACCGCTTTGGCGGCCGGCGCGTGTGGATGTTCGCGCTGGCCGTTTTCCTGATCGGCTCGGTTGCCTCAAGCCTGGCATGGAGCGCCCCCAGCCTGATCGCCTTTCGGGTTGTCCAGGGGCTCGGCGGGGGCCTGATGCTGCCCCTCATGTCCACGCTTGTCATGCAGGCCGCCGCAGGAAAGGCGCTGGGGCGCACGATGAGCCTGGTCGGCCTGCCGGCGGTCCTCGGCCCGGTGCTCGGTCCCGTGCTGGGCGGGGCAATCCTCAACTGGCTCGACTGGCGCTGGATGTTTTGGGTCAACGTGCCCTTCTGCGTGGTGGGCATTGCCCTGGCGTGGCGGTTGCTGCCGCATGACAGCCCGGACGAGCATCCGAAGCTGGACATCCTGGGCTGGGCGTTGCTGCTGCCCCGGCCTGGCAGGCCTGCTGTACGGACTTTCCAACGCCAGCGGAGCCAGCGGCTTCGGCCGCTTCGACGCGATCGTTCCGGCACTTGTCGGCGCGATCCTGGTCGCCTTGTTTGTCGTCCACTCGGCCCGGCGCTCCGGCAGCGCCCTCGTCGATGTGCGCCTGCTCCGCCGCCGGCCGGTGGCCTCCGCTTCGGCCCTGCTGTTCCTTTCGGGTGCCGCCCTGTACGGTGCCATGCTCCTGCTGCCCTTGTACTGGCAGGAGGTCCGCGGGGCCGACGCCCTGACGGCCGGCCTTATGTTGGTGCCGCAGGGCATCGGGACCCTCTTTAGCCGGACCCTGGCCGGACGCCTGACGGACAGCATCGGTGCCAAGGTGGTCACGTGCGTCGGATTCGCCACCGTGGGCCTGGCCACGATCCCCTTTGCCCTGGCCACGCCCAGCTCCAGCGACTGGCTGCTCATGGCCGCACTCCTGGTGCGCGGCTTCGGCCTGGGCGCCGTGACGATCCCGCTCATGACCGTGGCGTTCATTGGCCTGGAACGCACTGACGTTCCGCATGCGAGCATCCTGACCCGCATCGCCCAGCAAATCGGCGGCTCGTTCGGAGTTGCCGTGCTGGCCGTGATCCTGCAGGCCTTCATCACGGCCAACGGCACCGGCGCCGCGGCCTTGGCGGCCGCCTTTGACCAGGCCTTCTGGTGGGCCGTGGGCTTCACCGTCGTCGCGGTCGCGGTGTCGCTTGCCTTGCCGGGACGGGCCGCCGTGTCGCCCAAGCAGCCGGAAACAGTGGCCGCCACGGGTGACCGCTGACCACTTCCCTAAATTGAGTGGGCAGTAGTGGCGGATGGTTTCGAAAAACACTGGCCACTACTGCCCACTCGATGCACCGCGATGCCAGTGTGACGCTAGCGCCGGCCGCGCTTTTGTGCCCGGGCTTTGCCGCCGGGGCGCCCGCCCCCGCGCAACGTGGGACCGCCCTTTCCGGCTGCGCTCTTGCCCTTGGCACCGCCGGCGCCCGGCGTCGTACTTTTTGCAGCACCCTTGGCACCCTTCTTGGGGGCCGCATCCTGCTTGGCCTGCACAGACGGCTGGCGCGAGCTGTTCCTCCCGCGCCCGCGCACCACGCCGATGAATTCCTCGATGACGGCGTCAAAGCCGTCCGGGAGGGGCACGTCGGACTGGAGCCAGGCCAGGCCGATCCCGGATTCCGGGATGCCCGTCACCACGCGCGCCCGCAGCGCCTTGCGGTTGAAGTGGCGGGCCACGGACATGGGCAAAATCAAGATGCCCAGGCCGGCCTCCACCAGGTCCAGGGCCTCCTCCGCGGAAGCCATTTCCGGCAGCGGTTTGCGCGTGCCTTCACGGATTTCGGTGGAGGTGTCCCGCCAGGCGGGGAAGTCGTCGGGGTCCGCCAGCAGGTACTCGTCGGCCAGTTCCTCGACGGCGATTTCCTCAAACGCGGCGATCGGATGGTCCTTGGGCGCCACCACCACTGACAGCTCAGTATAGAGCGGAATGACGTTCAGGCCGGCCTTGTCCACGGGCAGCCGGACAAAGGCCATGTCCGCCTCGCCAGCGCGCACGGCGTCGAGCTGGCGGGATTCCGCCACGGGGTGTGACTGGAGGGCCACATCCGGCATGCGTTCCTCCCAGCGGTGGATCCACTTCCCGGGGGTCACTCCCGGGACAAAGGTCACTGTAAGTTCGCGGGTTTCAGGCACTTGTTTACCCTAACGCACTGCATCCCCTGGGGCACTGTGCCGGCACCGGTACCGGTACCCTTGAACCATGACCATTGAACCGTCGCCCCAAGCCATGAAGTCCGCCACCGCGGCCAAGAAGCTGGGCATCCACCTGCCCGCCGCCCCCGCGGAATTTCAAGAAAGCGCGATCATCCGGGAGGATTTCAAGGTTTTGCAGGAGAATCCGCCGGCCTGGTTGGAGGAGCTGCGCCGCAACGGCCCGCACCCGCGCCAGGTGGTGGCCCAGAAGCTGAACATTTCCATTGGCGGCCTGAACCGCTCGGACATTACTGAGCCGCTCACGACGGCGGAGATCACCGCGCTGCTCCAGGCTCCCCCGGCGTGGCTGGTGGAGGAACGCGCCGTGCACGCCAAGGCCCGTGCCGAAGCGAAGCTGGCCAAGGAGCGCGAGGCGGCCCGCCGCCCGAAGAGCTGACACCGGGTTCACGGTACCTGCCATCCGAAGCAAAGCCCGGGTTACGGGTTGTAGACCTGGCTGGTGCGGCTGAGGACCTGGCCCCTGAAGAACTCCGGGTGGCGCCAGTTCATGATCAGCATCAACACGGCTCCGAGCAGGATCACGCCGATACCCAGGATGAACACCAGGCCCAGCCCGCCAATGTTGGAGCCGGAACCGTAGGACGGATCCATGGAGTCGTAGGCGGTCTTGAAGAACATGACCAGCAGGATCACCCCGCCAATGAGCGGGGCCAGCCACTTGAACAGGAAGTTCCGCACGCCGTGGAAGGCCTCGGCGCGGAAGTACCAGACACAGGCCAGCGCCGTGACGCCGTAGTAGAAGCAGATCATCATGCCCAGGGCGGTGATGGTGTCCCACAGGGCGTTCTCCGACAGGGTCCGGGTGATGATGTAAAACCCGGCGGCGGCAATGGCTGCTGCGATGGTGGCGTAACTGGGTGACTTGTGGGTGGGGCTGATCTTGCTGAAGCTGCCGGGCAGTGCCTTGTAGTGGCCCATGGACAGCAGCGTCCTTGCCGGGGAGACAAACGTCGACTGCAGGGACGCGGCCGAGGAGCTGAGGATGGCCAGCGACATCAGGATGGCGAACGGACCCATGACGGGGCCGGCCAGCACGGCGAAAATACTGCCCTGGTTCTCCGGGTTTCCGGCGCCCAGCCCCGTGGTGCCAATGCCCGCAAAGGACAGCGTTGCCAGCGAAACAACCATGTAGATGATCACAATCACCACCACCGTGACGGTGGCCGCGCGGCCGGGCGTCTTCTCCGGGTTCTTTGTTTCCTCATTCATGGTCAGCGTGACGTCCCAGCCCCAGAAGATGAAGATGGACAGCGAGACGCCCGCAGCGAACTGCGAGAAGGACCCCACGGCGAAGGGGTTGAACCAGTCCGCCGAGATGACGGTGGCGTCAAAGGCCGTGCCGTTGGCCACGTGGGCAAACGCCGCAATGGCGAACCAGCCCAGCACCAGCAGCTGGAACGCCACCAGAATGTACTGGAACGCCTTGGTGGTTTCCATCCCGCGGTAGGAGATCCAGCATGCCCCGGCGATGAACACCAGCGTGGTGGCGATGTTCAGCGGCAGCACGCGGGTGAGGTCCGCCAGCGACGGGTTGGAGAAGATCTGCGCCAGCATCAGGTAGAAAAAGTCCACCGCCACGGCCGCCAGGTTGGACAGCACAATGATGGTGGCCGCAATCAGGCCCCACCCGCCCATCCAGCCCAGCCAGGGGCCAAAGGCACGCGTCACCCAGGTAAAGGAGGTGCCGGCGTCGGGCATGGCATTGTTCAGTTCCCGGTAGCCCAGCGCCACCAGCAGCATGGGGATGAAGCCAACCAGGAAGATCGCCGGCAGGTGCACGCCCACCTCGGACACCGTGGGGCCCAGGGCAGCGGTCAGCGTATAGGCGGGCGCGATGCAGGAAATGCCGATCACGACGGCGCCGATCAGGCCGACGGATCCGGCCTTCAGGCCCTTCTCGCTCAGGCCGTGGTCGCCCGTGGCGTTCTTGACAATCTTGGGGGTAGTCATTTGCTCACCTCTGTGGGTCCGGCGGCGTCAACGACGGGGACCTGGGTTGTGTGGAAAAGCTCGTCGGATTGGAACTCATGGTTGCGGGGCACCACAATCATGGGGACCGGGAGCGCGCGCAGGATGCGGTTGGCGGTGGCGCCGAGGAAGATCGACTTGTTGTGGGCCAGCCTGCTGGAGCCGATCAGCAGCAGCTCCCCGGCCTTCCAGTTCAGGCGGTCCACTGCGTCTTCGATGGTGCGGCCGCGTCCAACCACGACGTCGATGTCGAGTTTGTCCAGAGACGCCGGGTCCACGCCCCGGCTGGCCTGGGCGACGGCGCTCAGGTGGTTCCTGGCGTCATCAACGGTGGCACCGGCGTCGTCCGCGCCAAGCGCCACGAGCGAGACCAGGCGCAGCGGCAGGGGCCGGCGCCTGGCCATGGCGATGCCGGTGCGCAGCACGTCCTCGGCGCCGGCCCGGGTCCCCAGCGCACATGTCAGGCGGGTGATGGGCTTGGTGCGGCTGTACCCGGTCGGGGCCAGGACCACCGGCACCGTGGACGCGTGCAGCAGGGCGCCGGCCACCGAGCCGATGGAGAACCGCTTGAACGGCCCCGTGCTGCTGGCCCCGATGACCAGCATGGCCGCGTCCAGTTCGACGGCGGCGCTGATGAGGGCCTCCGCCTCCGATTCGCCGCGGCGGATGTGCGCCTTGGCGGGCACGTCCGCCGGGACCAGGGCCAGGCCCTCGTCCAGCCAGGCCGCCAACTGCCCGGCCAGGATGGACTCAAAGCCCGACTCGGGCGGGTAGGCGCCGTTGTACGGCGAGTCCTCCGGCAGCACCATGACCAGGTCAAGGGAGGCACCCTGGCTGCGTGCCAGTGCCACCGCCAGGTTGACCGCGTCGCCGCCCCGGGCGTTGGCCGTGTATCCGACTACGAAACGCATAAGTGTCCTCCTTGGACGTCTTTGTCATGATCATGCCGGGTGAATCCGCCGCAACCGGATCGCGACTGCGGCGTTCCAATGGCGAGGTGGTGGACCGGTGTTTCCGTAGGTCGCGTAAAGGAGACGCCAAAGGCCGCCCGCGGCCGACGCGTCGGATAGCGACCGAGGGAATGCCGGTCCACCACCACGAGTCCTACGCCAGGTCCGCGATCAGCTTCGCGGCGGTGAACTGGCCCATGCGGACGGCGCCGTCCACGTGCTGGTAGCCCTCGGCCGCCAGGTCGGAACAGGACCAGTGGATGGGGCCAACGGGCGTGAGCTGGTCGGGGCCGTAGCGGTGCAGGCCGCCGAGGTCGTAGCTGGCGGCGTAGGCGCCGCGGGTCCATTCCTCGGTGCCCCAGTCGGATTCGTAGTAGACCACGGGCTCCAGGGCGGCGTCGCCCAGGAACTCGGCGAGCGAGGCCGTGATTTCCTTCTTGCGCTGCTCGGGCGACAGGGTGAACGCGTAGTCGGCCTTTTCGTCGGAGATGAAGCCGACCAGGGTGCCGCGGGGATCCTGGAAGTTCGTGTTGTCGTAGACCTCCTGAACCAGCGAGGATGCACTGAAGCCGGTGCCGGAGAGCCCGTCTTCGCGCCAGAACGGGGTTTCGTAGACGGCGTGGACCTTAATGACGAAGCCCAGGGACTGGTGCTGGTGCATCTGGTGCTGGCGGCGCGGCAGCGGCGGGTCGAACGAGACGCGGCTGTACAGGTTCGGCGGCACGGCCATGACCACGCGCTTGGCGGTGACGGTGGCGTTGTCGCTGACCACGGTGGCGAGCCAGCCGCCGTCGGCCTCTTCCCAGCGGACGGTGCGGGCCGGTGAATTGAGGATCACGTCGGCGCCGAGCTTCTCCGCGATGGCCAGGGATACGCCCTGCATGCCCCCCACCACGCGCTTGTCGAGGATGAAGTTGTCGTCCACGAGGTTGGTGAAGGAGCCGGCGGAGGATGCCATGAAGACGGCCTGCAGTGCCGAGAATGCGTGGGCGGGCTTGGTGAGCATGCCGCCGGCGATGAACAGGCCGATGTTGTTGCAGGCCTCCTCGTCGGTGGACTGCGTGCGCAGCCAGTGGTGGAAGGAGATGGTGTCCAGTTCGCGGGCCGCCGGATGGTCCCAGGGCTTTTCCGGGTCCATGAGCGCTGCGAGGTCGTCCATCGTGTCGATGAGCTTGTTCATCTCGGCTTGCGTGTCCGGTGCGACCGGGAACATCTCGCCGGTGTAGCGGGTGCGGGTGCCATCCGGGGCAACGTAGACGCTGTCGCCGTCGCGGTAGCGGGAATAGGTGTCCAGACCCAGCTCCTCGAGCAGGCCGATCAGGGCGGTCTGGTCCGGGGAGACCCACTGGCCGCCGATTTCCAGCCAGGCGCCGTCGATCGTGTTGGACCAGGTGCGCCCGCCCACGCGGTCCCGCGCCTCGATGACGGCCACTGAGAGGCCGGCCTTGGTCAGTTCATGCGCCGCCGTCAGCCCGGACGGACCGGCCCCGATGATGACGACGTCGCGCTGCAAAATTTCTGTGGTGCCCATGTTTCCCTCTCCCGTGACCGGCTGGTGAGCCGTTTCACTAAATGAATGACGTTCATTTACAATATACTGTAATCGACGTCACCCCGAAAGGTAAACGGGTGCGGGAAAATAATTTGCGCCGGTCGGCTCACCGGCAACGAAGGGGAGCGTGCAGTGTCCGAAAGTGCAGTGTCCGGGAAGCCAGCGCCAATGCCGCCGGTGCCGGTAAAGGGTGTCGGCACCAAAACCGCACCACGCCGGGCCGGCCGGCCCCCGCGCGCCCTGCTGGGCCATGCGCAGATCACCCGGGCGGCACTGCGGCTGGTGACGCGCGACGGCTACAAGGCCCTCACCATGTCCGGGCTCGCCAAGTCGCTGAATGTGGCGCCGTCGGCCCTGTACAACCACGTCAGTTCCAAGCAGGACGTGCTGCTGCTGGTCGAGGACGCCCTCATGGGCAGGGTGGACGTTTCGGCATTCACCGAGAGGCCGTGGGAGGAGGCGGTCCGGCTGTGGGCGCATTCGTACCGGGACGTCTTCTCAGCTCATCTGCCGCTGATCCCCGTCATTGCGCTGCTGCCCGTGACCAATGCGCCGCAGACCATCACGATGTACGAGGCCGTGACGGACGGCTTCCTGCGGGCAGGCTGGCCGCAGGAGCGAATCATCAACGCGATCGTGGCGCTTGAGTCGTTTGTCTTCGGCTCCGCGTACGACGTGAATGCCCCCGGGGATATCTTTGCCACCGGTGAGCTGGAGGACGCGGCGCCCCACTTCACGGCCGCCGTCGCCCGGCGCGGGAATCCGGCAGGGCACAACGACGCCGACGCCGCCTTCGCGCTGGGCCTGGACGCCATGGTGGCCGGGCTGGCGGCGACGCTGGCGTCCGCCACGCGCTGACATACGCCGACGGCGTGCCAAGCCAGCGGCGGCGTGGGAAATTTACTACGCCGTGGACAGCTTGGCACGCCCCCGCGCGTGCTGACGCGCCGTCCACACCGGGAGAATGACTAGCCATGGCGCCGGCGAATCCCTAGGCTGAACTTCGACACCATTTCGAGCAACGCCTCAAGGGAGAACACCATGGGTTTCAGCATCGGCAACGCCGCACTCCGGCTGGCAACGGGAGCCTTCATCCTCAATTCCGGCATCGGCAAGCTCCATCTGGACCCTGAGCACGCGGCCGGGCTGCAGGGCGCAGCGGCCCGCGTCATCCCGCAGGCCGCGGCCCTGGAGCCGGCCCAGTTCGGGAAGTACCTCAGCGCCGCGGAGATCGGCCTGGGCACCTTCATTCTCACCCCCTTCATCCCCTCCCGGCTGGCGGGCCTGGCCCTCGCCGCGTTTTCCGGCGGCCTCTTCGCCACGTACCTGAAGTCCCCCGGCATGACCGAGGCGGACGGCGTCCGCCCCACAGCCGCCGGCACGGCCATGGCCAAGGACATTTGGATGGTCGGGATTGCCATTGCGTTGATCTTCCACCGCAAGCGCAAGTAAAGGGGGCACTGGCCACACCACCACTTCAATGGCATCCTAGGCATAGGCCGCCATAGGTCTCATCCATCGTGTAGCGCGGCCGCACCTTGGAGGAGAAGACATGGAACCCATTGGACACCAGACGGGTCGGTTGGCCGCGTTTGATTCACTGCGCAGCAACGTGGCCGGCACCCTTTACGAAGCCGGCGACCCCGGCTATGCCGAGCTGGCCACCCCGTGGAACGTTGCGGTGCGCACCAGCCCGGCCGCAGTTCTCGAGGCAGCCACCGCCGACGACGTCGTCCAGGCCGTCCGGTTCGCAGCCGCCAACGGGCTGGCTGTCGCCGTGCAGGCCACGGGGCACGGGATCGCCAGCGACCTGGACGGCGCCCTGCTGGTCCATACGCGGCAATTGGCCGGGTGCACCGTCGACCCTGGCGGCTGGGCGCGCACCGGCGCGGGCGTCACCTGGAAAACCGTGCTTGCGGCCTGCGCGGACCACGGGCTCGCCGGGTTGTGCGGTTCGTCCCCCGGCGTCAGCGTGGCCGGATACACCAGCGGCGGCGGGATCGGCCCCGTGGCGCGGACCTTCGGAGCGGCTTCCGACCGGGTGCGCTCCTTCGACGTCGTCACCGGCGACGGCCGCCTCCGCCACGTCACCGCGAAATCCGAGCCGGACCTCTTCTGGGGGCTGCGCGGGGGAAAATCGTCCCTGGGCATCATCACGACCACTGAATTCAGCCTGCTCCCCCTGCCTTATATTTACGCCGGCGCCCTGTTCTTCGGCACGGACTCGGTCGCGGACGTCACTGCCGCCTGGTCCCAGTGGTGCCCCACACTTCCTCCGGAGGCCACCACATCGCTGGGCCTCATGCAGCTCCCGCCCATGCCCGGGGTTCCCGAACCGCTGGCCGGAAAGTTCACCGTCGCGGTTCGGTATGTGTACACCGGCAACGCGGACGACGGCGCGCGCTGGCTTGCGCCGATGCGCGCGGCCGGGGCGCCCCTCATCGATGCGGTGCAAACGATGCCCTATTCAATGATCGGTTTGGTGCACTCCGATCCCGAGGACGCGATGCCCGCCTCCGAGGCCTCCTGCCTGTTGACGGACTTCTCCGCCGACGCCGCCGAAACCTTGGTGGGTGCCGTAGGCCCGGAAACCGGCTCACCTCAATTGCTCGTGGAAGTGCGCCAGTTCGGCGGTGCCCTGTCCGCCGAACCTGAGATCGCCAGCGCCCTCTGCCACCGTGACGCCGCCTTTGGCCTGTACAGCGTGGGCGTGGCGGCACCACCGGAACTGCCCGCCGTGGCCGACCACGCCGCGGGCGTCCAGTCGGCCATGAACGCGTGGCAATTCGGGGCAAGCCTGCCGAACTTCTCAGCGGGCGGCGGCGCCGCCGGTTTCGCCGCCAGCTACACACCGGACGTGCTTGCCAGGCTGTCCGGGCTCGCCGCCCACTATGACCCCGATTCGCTGTTCAGGCTGGGCCAGGTGCCCGCACGGTAAACTGGGAGCGCCCGCCCGGCGCATCAGCCGCCACCACCCTTTTCAGGAGCGCCGCTTTGCCCACCCAGCCCACGCCAGCCGCGGCACGACAACTGGCGCGGGCCGGCGTCGTCCTCCACAAGGGCCGCCTGACACTCCTCAATGACACGCTGACGCAGGAGCAGGCCACCGTGGCGGACCTGCTGGCCGTCCGCGCCGCACTCGATGCGTACGCCATCCCCTATTTATTGGTCCGGGGCAACCGGGCACACCCCGTGCTGGCGGTGGACAGGTCCCACCGTCACGCCCTGAAAAATGCCCTGGTCCGGGCCTTCGCCGACGAGCCGTTTTACGCCCGCAGCATCGACACGAAGAAGGTCACGCTGCTGGTGGCCGACGGCAAGCTGGCACAGGAGTCGAAAACGCGAATCCTGCGCCTGTTCCGGCCGCGCGTGGAACCGGCCGGCGGGCTGTATTTCGGGGCCGCCGCCGGCGTCCAGCTGGAACTGTGGAACCCCGGGAAGGGGCGGATCAAGCTTCCCGTGGAGAACTCCCTGACCCGCCGGAGCGTATGGGTTCAGGATGTCCGGCGCGGCACCGTCGAACTCCACGGCAAGTCCTGGCCCACCATCGAGGACATGTTTTCCAGCCACGCCTTTGACGTCCCGTTCACGGTGGACATCGTCTTTAGCTGGGTGGACGGCAGCTCCCCGGAGTACCGGGCAGCCCGCCAGGAGCAGGAAGCCGGCGCCGTGCTTGGCGAAGGTGACGCACATGAGTCCCGCTACCGCCAGATCGATGAACTGAAATATGCCCTGCGCTCCATTTATATGTTTGCGCCGTGGATCAGCACCATTTACATCGCGACGGACTCCCCCGCCCCGGCCTGGCTGGCGGAGCATCACCGGGTTCGCATTGTGCGCAGCAGCGAGCACTTTGCGGACCCGTCCGTCCTCCCCACCCACAATTCCATGGCCGTGGAATCCCAGCTGCACCGCATCGAGGGCCTGGCCGAGCACTTCCTGTATTCCAACGACGACATGTTTTTTGGCCGGCCCGTTGGCCCGGACATGTTTTTCACCCCGGGCGGGATCACCCGCTTCATGGTCTCCCCGAACAGGATCGGCCTTGGCGAGCGTTCCGTGGAGCGCAGCGGCTTTGAAAATTCCGCCAGGGTCAACCGGCGGCTCCTGCAGGACAGGTTTGGCCGCGTGGCCACCCGGCACCTGGAACACTCGGCGGCACCGTTCCGCAAGTCGGTGATGGCGGAGCTGGAGGCCGCGTTCCCCCAGGAATTTGCCGCCACCGCGGCCAGCCGGTTCCGGGCGGCGGAGAACATTTCGGTGACAAATTCGCTGTACCACTACTACGCCCTGTTCACCGGCCGCGCCGTCATGCACGCCGACGGCAAGGGCGTCTACGTAGACACCACCACACCCAAGGGGCTGGATTCGCTGGAGCGGATCCTGGCGGGCAGAAACGCCGATTTCCTGTGCCTGAACGACGGCAGCAATCCCCAGGTGGATGCCACCGAACGCCGCGAACGTCTCACGGACTTCCTGGAAAAGTACTTCCCCATCAAGGCGCCCTGGGAAAAATAGGCCCTAACGCCAGGCGCATCCACCCTCGGCTGCGCGCGGGCGCTAATCCGTGGCGGCCGGGTCCACCGGCGCCGGTCCCGTCTGTGCTGGGTCCACGGGGGCGGGATCCGCCGGACCAAGTCCCAGGGCCGCCAGGATCAGCTGTTCGGGGCTTTCAGCGGTGGAAGCGGCAGTTCCGGCGGAACCGGCAACGGCTTCCCGGTTGCTGGCGGACACTGCCTCCACCACCTCGCTGCGGTGGATGCTGACGTCCCGGGGCGCGTCGATGCCGATGCGCACCCCCTCGCCGCGGCCGCCGTCGAGGATGGTCACCGTGATGTTCCCGCCGATGATGATCGTCTCGCCGATCTTGCGTGTCAATACCAGCATGGCGTTCCTTCCATGGATGTGCTGATGGGGTGAATCCTAAAAAATGGGCGACGTTGCCTGGTAGCCATCCACCCAGCCGAGCGGATAGCCCAGCTCATTGACGGTCTCCGGGGTGGCTGTGTCGGCCGATCCAAGCACCGCCAGGGCATCGGGCACCGCATGCCAGGACACCTGCCGGACCCAGGTCTGGGTGTCATCCGGCTTGTGGGCGGCGTCCACCACGAGCCACAGCTGGTCGGGACGCAACGAGGCGAGTGCCGACGGGCTTGAGGACCCCCTTGCGCCCACACTGAATGCTATCAACAGCGGCTTGCCGTCAACGGCCGCCAGGGCCTGCACCTTTTCCACCTCGGGGCTGTCGATGAGGACGTGGCCGACCCCGTTCGACCGGTAGTCGCCAGAGGTCCGCAGCTCGACCCCGCCCTCAAGCGCGCCGGCCATGGTCCAGGCCGTGCGCAGCGGCTGGTCGCGCAGCCCCACCAACACCACCAGGTCCCCGGGCACCGTGGACAGTTGCGGTACTCCCGTCCCGGCATCCGGCAACCCGGCATCCACCACGTCGGAGTCCAACACTCCGGCGCCCGGAACGCCGGCGTCCGGCACCGCCGCAGCCAGTGCGTGCCTGCCGGGCCCGTCGCCAATCCGTTCGGCCATCCGGCCCAGGATGGCGTCAAAGTCGGGTTTCTGCGTGGACACCACCATGGCGCGGGGGGAGGAGCCGGCGTCGTCCCCGTCATCGGCATCCGCCAGCAAATCGGCCAGGCCGCGCCGCGTGGAGGCGGGCCGGCGGAAGGCCCGCTCCGCCGCGGACCTGCCCCGGTACGTGGCCGCCGGGTTCGACGCCGGCCCCCCGTCCACCTCAACCGTCACTTCAAAGGAGGTGGTGGCCCCGATGCCGAACACCCCGCCCGTCTGGACGCGCTCGGCCCGGATGATCCGGGCCCGTGAGCCGTACGTGTCAAAGAGCTGCCAGCGCAGGCCCTCCATGGTGTGTCCCCTAAGCTGAAATCGACTGGACACTGCGCACCACCCCTACGGTATCGATGGTGGGATTTCCGGCGGTCGCCTCCGTGTAGGAAAGCACGGGAAGTCCCTTGACGCGCCCGGATACGAGCCGCCACACGGCCGGACGAAGTGCCGGGGCGCAGACCAGGACGGGGCTGTGGCCGGCGGTCTCCGCGGCGGCGAAGGACTCCGTCACGGACACCAGGAACGCCTCCATCCGGGACGGGTCCACCACAATCTGGGTGCCGAGCTCGGACGGGCGCAGGCCCTCCAGCAGGGACTGTTCCAGGGAGGGGTCGATCATCAGCACGGCCAGCGAACCGCCATCGAGGTACCTGTCCACGATGACGGGGCCCAGCGCGGTCCGGGCCGACTCGACGAGCGGCTCCGGTTCGGTGCCCTTTTTCGCCTGCAGCGACAGCGCCTCGTAAATCCGGGGAAGGTCGTTGATGGGCACCTGCTCCCCCAGCAGGCCCTGCAGGACGCGCTGGACCTCACCCAGGGACAGCATCCCGGGCACCAGTTCCTCCACGATCGACGGCGAGACTTCCTTCACCCCTTCGGTGAGCACGCGCACGTCCTCCCGGCTGAGCAGCCGGGCGGCGTTGGCGCTGACCACGGCGGAAAGATGGGTGATGAGCACGGACACGCGGTCGATCACGGTGGCACCGGCCATCTCGGCGCTGTGCCGCATTTCCGCCGGGATCCACTTGCCGGCCAGCCCAAACACCGGCTCCACAGTGGGGGTGCCCGGCAGGGACCCCAGCTGCTCGCCCAGCGCCAGCACCCGGCCGGCGGGGGCGGTCCCCCGCCCGGCCTCGACGCCGGCAATGCGGATCACGTAGGTGGACGGCGGCAGTTCCACATGGTCGCGGGTGCGCACCGGCGGCACCACCATGCCCATCTCCATGGCCACCTTGTGCCGCAGCGCCTTGATGCGGGCCAGGAGATCGTCGGCGGAGCCGGAAACCAGGTCCACCAGGTCGGTGGACAACTGGATCTCCAGCGCCTGAACCCGCATCCTCTCAATGATGTCCTCCGTGGTTTCGGCCTGCGGCGCCGGCACGGCCGCCACCACCGCCGCCGCAGCCGCAGCCGTGTCGGCCGCCCCGACCCGCTGGCCGATGAACAACAGGACTGCCCCGACAGCCAGGAACAGGAAGATCGGCATGCCGGGAATGACGGACATGATGATGGCCGCGGTCCCGGCCACCAGCAGCGCCGAGCGTGACTGCGTAAGCTGCTGGGCCGCCGTCGTGCCCATGTCCGAGGAGGCGTTGGAGCGGGTGACGATCATACCGGTGGCAACGGCCATCAACAGTGCGGGGATCTGCGTCACCAGGCCATCGCCGATGGACAGCAGCGAGTAGGTGTTCACGGCATCTGTGATGTCCATGCCGCGCTGGAGCATGCCGATGGCGATGCCGCCCACCAGGTTGATGATGATAATGATGATGCCGACAATGGCGTCGCCCTTGACGAACTTGGAGGCACCGTCCATGGCGCCGTAGAAGTCGGCCTCGGCGGAGACCTCCACGCGGCGCTCCTTGGCCTCAATGTCGGTGATCAGGCCCGCGTTGAGGTCGGCGTCGATGGCCATCTGCTTCCCGGGCATGGCGTCGAGGGTGAAGCGGGCGCCCACCTCGGCCACACGTTCGGCACCCTTGGTCACCACGACGAACTGGATGACGACCAGGATCAGGAAGATCACGCCGCCGATGATCAGGTTGCCACCCACCGTGACCTCGCCAAACGCCTGGATCACCGCTCCGGCGTGCGCCTGGCCCAGCACCAGGCGGGTGGAGGCCACGTTGAGCCCCAGCCGGAACAGCGTGGCCACCAGCAGGAGCGAAGGGAACACGGAAAAGTCCAGCGGCTTCTTCACGAACATGCTGTTCATCAGCACGAGCAGGGCGAAGACGATGCTGATGATCAGGAGGACGTCCAGCAGCACGGCAGGAATCGGCACCACCAGGAGCAGCACAATTCCCACCACCCCCATGGGGACGGCCAGCTTCGAGAAGTTGCGGTTCACGCGGGGATTCCTTTGTTCAGGGTGGTGCCGGCGGTGGCTGGGCTGTTTTTCTCGGGGCGGGGCGGGATGGCTGAACCGGCCGGCAGGATCCGGTGTGTGCCGGCTGCGGCCCCGCGTTTCTTCAGGGCCATGACAAACGCCAGCACGGCCGCCACCTGGTTGTAGAGTTCCACCGGGATCTCCGCGCCAAGTTCGCAGGAACCGTGCAGGGCCCGGGCCAGCGGGATGTCCCTGACCATGGGCACCTTCTTCGCCTCGGCCTCGGCCCGGATCCGGGCGGCCACCCGGTCCGCGCCCTTGGCGACCACGCGCGGGGCGGACTTTCCGGGCTCGTACCGCAGCGCGACCGCCACGTGCTCGGGGTTGACGAGGACGACGTCGGCCGTCCCCACCGCGCTCATCATGCGGTTGCGGGCCATGGCCAGCTGGCGCTGCCGCCGGGCCGACTTGATCAAGGGGTCCCCGTCGGTGGACTTGTTCTCATCCTTGACTTCCTTCTTGCTCATGCGGGTCTTCTTGCGGTTGCGCCGCGAGATGACAAAAACGTCAGCCACGGCCAGCAGCATGCCGGCGGCCACCGCGTACTGCACCAGCTGGACAACGCCGCCGCCCGCCGCGCCGAGCAGCTCGGAAATCTGCAGGCCGCCCGCCTGAAGGAGGGTCGGGATCAGGCCCTGGACCACGGTGTAGAGCACCAGCCCCACGACAGCCGTTTTTAGCAGCGCCTTCGCGCCGTTCCACAGCGCCTGGGTGCCCACCACGTTCTTGAGCCCCTTGAGCAGATCGAACTGCTCGAACTTTGGCTTGAACTTCTTGAAGTGGATGCCGCCCTGGATGGCCGCTGCCGCCGTCACGGCGGCGACGACGGTGAACAGCATGGGACCCAGAATGCCGGCGAGGGTGCCCAGCGCCGTCTCCAGGGCGCGCAGGGCCACCAGCGGATCGGGGTGCGCGGCCATCGAGGCGGCCGTGAACATCTGGTCCGCCAGGGCATTTGACGCGCGGCTGATGACGCCCGGAACCATGATGACGGCGGCACCGACCCCCACCCAGGCCGTCAGGTCCTGGGATCGGGACAGCTGGCCCTTTTCCCGGACCTCCTTCATCCGTTTGTCGGTGGCCTGCTCGGTCCGCTCGCCGGTCTCAGCCACGGGCTGCCGCCTTCGAAAGGTAGCCCAGGACCGTGGTGACCATGGCCGGCACCACGTGTCCGAGCCCCATGACAAGCAGGCCGCCCAGGGACAGGGTGAGCATGATCTTCAGCGGGAAGCCCATGGCAAAGGCGTTCAGCGCCGGTGCCACCCGGGTCAGCAGGCCCAGCCCGGCGTCGGCCAGGAACAAGACCACCAGCAGCGGGCCGGCTATTTGCACGGCGGCCAGGAACATGCCGGTGGTGGCGGTGGCGATCACCTGCGCGGGATGGGCCAGATCGAACCCCGCGCCGACGGGAATGGCGTCAAAGGACCGCGCCAGGCCGCCGATGATCAACTGGTATCCGTCCGAGGCGAACAGCAGCGCCAGGGCCGTCATCTGGAACAGCCGGGTGAACTGGGCGCCGTTGACCATGGACTGCGGGTCAAAGGCCTGGGCCATGGCGAAGCCGCCGAAGGTGTCCACCAGGGCGCCGGCCGTTTGGACCGCGGCGAACACCAGGTAGACCAGGAACCCCAACGCCGCTCCTGTGACCACCTCCAGCAGCAGCGAGATGAAAAACGGGCCGGTGTCACTGACGGCAGCGGGGACCGGAAGCCGTGCGGTCATTGCCAACGCCAGGCCCAGGGCCAGCATTCCCTTGATGCGCAGCGGGATCGCGTTGTAGGAGAACGGCGGGGCGATGACAATGAACGCCGTGATGCGCACTGCGGCGAGCAGGCAGGTTTCCAGCCAGGCGGAGTCGACGGGGATGGTCACGGTTCAGCCCCTCAGCAAGGCGGGGATCTTGTCAAAGAGATCGTGCGTGAACGTGACAATCTCGGTGATCATCCAGTGCCCGGCAATAAGCAGCGCCAAGGCCACCCCGACCGCCTTGGGCACGAAGGAAAGCGTCGCCTCCTGGACCTGGGTGATCGACTGGAGCAAGGAGACGGCAAGGCCCACCACCAGGGCGGTCAGCAGGACCGGCGCACACAGCTTCGCTGCCACCCAGAGCGCCTGGACGGCAATGTTGAGGACCTCGGAAGTGTTCATGGTCCGCCCCCGTAGCTTTTGACAAGTGCGGTGATGATCAAGCCCCAGCCATCCACCAGGATGAACAGCAGGATCTTGAACGGCAGGGAGATCATAACGGGCGGGAGCATCATCATGCCCATCGACATCAGCGAGGAGGCCACGACAATGTCGATGATCAGGAACGGGATGAAGATGACAAAGCCGATGATGAACGCGCTGCGCAGCTCGGAGATCATGAACGCCGGGATCAGGGTGAGCATGGGCACCGCATCCGGTGTGGCCGGGTTTTCCTGGCCGGCGGAGCGGGTCATCAGCGCAATGTCGGCCTCGCGGGTTTGCGGCAGCATGAAGTGCCGCAGCGGGGCCGACGCGGCGTCGAAGGCGCCGCCGATGTCCAGGTGGCCGTTGAGGTAGGGCTGAACGGCCGCGGTGTTGATGTCCACCAGCGTGGGCGACATGATGAACAGCGAGAGGAACAGGGCCAGGCCGGCGATCACCTGGTTCGGCGGGATCGACTGCAGTCCCAGGGCGTTGCGGGTCATCGCCAGGACCACAAAGATCTTGGTGAACGAGGTCATCATCAACAGCAGGGCCGGGGCCACGGACAGCAGCGTGATGCCCAGCAGCGTCACGATCGCCGAGCTGGGCTGCCCGTTGAGCCCGTTGACGGTGACATTGACGCCGCCTGGGCTCGCCGGATCCGTCGGATCGGTGGGCGGCGTCGGGGCCACGGGGTCTCCCGGCGCCATGCCGGAAAGCGCGTGGGCGGACGCCGAAAAAACTAGTTGGAACGCGAGCAGGACCGCCAGAAGCAGTCCCAGCATCACCGCCGCCCTGCCCCACCGGCGCAGGGTTACGGAGGCGGTATCTGCGTTCACAGATTCAGACCCTTGCGCACGGCCGCCCCGGCCTGCTGCCAGGTCCTGGACGAGAGAATCGAACCGGAGAGCGCATCCTGTTTTGGACGGTGGTGACGGGCCCGCAGTGGGAGGGGTCCGGCGTCGGCCATCCCATCCTGGCGCACGCCTGCCTCCTGCATGGAGTGGGCAAAGGCCGGTTCGGCAACGGGGGCGGCCACGGGTGCCGGGCCGTCGTGCAGGACGTTGATGGCGTGTTCGGTCACGCCCAGCAAAAAACGCCGGCCGTCGGCATCCACCACCACCACGGAGGCCTTTTGCCCCACGCTGCGCCGGCTGACCACCTGCAGGTCCGTCTCAGCGGCAGGGCGGCTTCCCTTGGACCAGCGCTTTTGGGCCATCCACAGCAGGACGATCACCACGGCCAGGGACAGTCCCACCCGCAAAACCAGCAGGAGAGTGTCCACTTAGTCGATCGTCTCCGCCGCATCCAGGATCTTGGTGACCCGCACGCCGTATTCCTGGTCCACCACAACGACTTCGCCGTGCGCAATGAGCCGCCCGTTGAGCAGGATGTCCGCCGGGGCACCGGCCGAGCGGTCCAGGTCCACGACGTCGCCCGGCTCCAGCCCCAGGACGTTGGCCACGGTCATGCGTGTGCGGCCAATGACCACCGACAGGGCCATCTCCACGTCATGGATGCGGCCCATCTTGTGGGCGCTAATGTCCGCCCCGCCGTTGGACGAACGAATATCGCTGTGGCGGATCCGGATCGCAAACCAGGCAAACGGTTCGGCGCGGCCCGGTTCGGATATCCGGAATACGGACGACTCGGGATCGGCGAACAGTGCCGCGGAGGTCTCCGCGGCGACGTCGCCGAGAACCCCGGCCCCCAGGGTTTCGGCCGCGGCTTCCAGCGCAGGCCGCAGGACATCGCCGATGGAGATGGAGGACGAACCCCCTGCCTGCCGGATGGCTTCCTCCGTGGCCGGCGGCAGCGCAAGGGACAGTTCCGCGGAAACCGCCCCCAGGTAGTCGACCGTGAGCGTGGTCATGCCGGCCGCCGGAATTTCACCGTTGGTTACCGGCCAGAGCGCGGATTCCAGTGGGGCGGACGCGGGTAGGAGCCTGGCCAGTGCGTCCACGGCACCGGTGTGAAGTGTTGGTGCGGGTGTCACGGGGCACTCTCCTCGATTGAAACTATTTGCCCGGCTTGCCGGGTGCCATGTGTTACGCCAACGGCGCGGGCCACGGGCTTGCCGGCCACTGTCAGGTCAAAGGGCCTGCCGGTGGGATGCCGCAGTGGCAAGACATCGCCCACGGACAGGTTGAGGACGGCGCGGGGCCTGATGGGGACCGGTGCCAGGGCCATTTCCACGTCGACGGGGGCCCCGGCCACGTGGCAGCGCAATTGTCCCGGGGCGTCGGCGGGGTCGCTCATGGGATTGCTGGTCCCCAGTTGGTCCAACAGCGGATCGGCCGGCAGTGCGACGGTCGTTTCCCAGGCGATCTCCCCGACGGTGACACTGAGTTTGGCGACGATCATCAGTGTGTTGGTTGCCGCGGCCTGGGCGAATTGTGAGTTGAAGTGGATTCCGTGCACGGTGGGCGGGACGGACAGCAGCGATCCGAACGAATACGTCAAGTCCTCCAGCGCATCGCCCATGAACTGATTCACCAGTGACTGTTCAATCTGGGTGAACTTGCGGTTCGGCACGCTGCGCGCGGACGTGCCACCGAGCATGCGGGTGATCCAGTGAAACGCTGCGTCGGTGGGAAACTGAATGACGCCTTTCGCGTCCTGCCCCTCCATTGCACACAGCACCATCGCTGTTGCGGCCGGCAGGGAGGCGGCGTATTCGTCATACGTCACCATGGTGACATGTTCGGCCACCACCGTCGTTGCGCTGCGGATCGTCGAGGTCAACAACGTTCCCCACTGCCTGGCGAACGTTTCAAAGGCAAGTTCCAGGACCCGGCTGTGCTCCCTGGCCAAGGTCGTGGGGCGCCCGAAGTCGTATACTTCCACGGCATGCTCCAGCTCGGCTCCGGGCAGCGCTGGGCTTAGTGGAAGTGTGGGCACGTCAGCCACTATCGGCGGTGGTCGCGTTCCCGTTAGGGCCGGTTCGCCTTAACTTTCAGGGCGTCGGGAATGAGGGCCCGCACGTCCTCCTTTTGGCTGGAAAGCACCACGATGTCCACCCTCCGGTTCAGCTCACGCAGTGCTTCGGTGGAATCGTTGTTGACCTGGCGCGAGGCACCATAGCCGACGGCCCCGATGGTTGATCCCGGGATGCTGCTGTTCTCCACCAGGTATCTCAACACCCCGACGGCGCGCTCCGAGGACAGCTCCCAGACCGAGGGGTACCCGGTGATGGCATTGGCAGCGTGCCCCTCGATGGAAATTTCCAGTTTGGCCTTTTCCAGCACCGGCGATATCGCCGTCAAAACCCGCTCGGCCCGCACGGACAGGGCAGGGCTGTCCGGGAGGAAGAACGTTTGTGAGCCGACCAGCTTGACAGTCAGTCCGCGCTGGTCAACGGCAAACTCGACGTTGGACGCCAGTCCCGCCTTGGCCAGGCGGGAGTGCATTTCATCGCGGAGGGCGGTGAGCTTGTCCACCTCGGCAAGCGCCTGCGCAAGCTTGTCGTTCGTGAAGGAGCCTTCCTTGCCGACATCCTTGGGCGTGACGATCACACCGGTGGCCGTGTCAACCTTGCCGACGTTGACCTGACCGAATCCGGTGGCCAGGGAGTCCTTCAATTGGCTGAACTTCTGGCTGTCCACCGAGGACATGGCATACAGGACGATGAACAGGCACATGAGCACCGTCACCATGTCCATGTAAGACGCCATCCACCGTTCGTCGGGGTGGTGCTCGGGCGCGCCGCCCCGGCGTTTGCCATTCCGTCCCCGCCCCGGGCTCATGCCGCCGACTTCAGTTGGTCGTCGCTGCCGGGCTTGGTGTCCGGTTTGGCCCCTCCCCGGCGATGTTCCGGGACAAGGGCGGTGAGCCGCTCGCGCAGGAGAATTGGCTGGGATCCCGCCTGGATGGCGAGAACGCCCTCCATCAGCAGGGTCATCCTGTCGACCTCAAGCTCTGAAAGCCGCGCCAGGCGGCCGGCGATGGGCAGCCACATGAAGTTTGCCGAGAGCAGGCCCCACAGCGTGGCGACGAAGGCGCTGGCGATCATGGGACCCAGGGTGCTGGGGGTGGAGAGGTTTTCGAGCACGTGGGTAAGTGAGACCACCGTGCCGACGATTCCGACGGTTGGGGCGTAGCCGCCCAACTGCTGGAAGAACCGGGATGCGATGTTGTTGGTTTTCACCTTGGTGTCGATGGCGTCGTCGAGCATTTCCCGCAGCTCGTCCCCGTCGGTGCCGTCGGCGATGTTTTGCAACGCGTCGCGAAGAAACGCGTCCTCCGTCTTGGCCGCATCTTCCTCAAGGGAAAGCAACCCCTGGCGACGGGCCTTCTCGGCCAGCTTGACCACCGTGTCGATGCTTTCAATCGCGGGAGCCGGCTTGGCGGTGAAGGCCTTGGGCAGCGACTTGAAGGCGTGCACGAAGTCCGTGAGCGTGGAACCGGCCAGGCCCACGGAGATGGTCCCGACGAAGACCAGCAGCATGGGCGGCATCAAAATGATGCTGCCGACCGTTGAGCCTTCCATCGTGAGCATTGCCACGAGGGCACCGAAGGCGACCAGTATGCCGATTATTGTTGCCGGATCCATGGCTTACTGCCCGCCCGTGATCGGCCCGGACGGGTCCGCCGGGTGAATGATGCTCAGGTGCGACGACCGCTTGGCCGGACCGGGGGCGTCGTTGTAGGCGACGGAAATGACCTGCGCGCGAAAACTGGCGATCTTCTCAATGACTTCCGCCATGGGCTCGGTCACAATGAACCTTGCCCCGTCCGCCATGACAAGGATGGTGTCGGGGGATTCAAAGATGCGGGCAATGAGGTCCGGATTCACCGCAAAGTGCCGGCCATCAAGGCGGGTCACAATTATCATGGGCGCTTCCTTTCCACGGCTTTCATGGTGTCAACCACGTACACCGGCCACTGTCGGCCGTCCAGCCCCATGCGTTAGGAGCGGGACGGCCGCGGGAGGGCTACCGCTTGAGCTGCGTCAGCTCCTGCAGGACCTCGTCCGAGGTGGTGATGATGCGTGCGTTCGCCTGGAAACCGCGCTGGGCCACGATCAGGTTCGTGAATTCCTGGGACAGGTCCACATTGGACATTTCGATGTAGCCGCTGGTGAGTTCGCCGAGCCCGCCCTGCCCGGCCGCGCCGATGGTTGCGGCACCGGATGAGGCGGTGGACCGGTAGCTGGAGGAACCGATCTTTTCCAGGCCGCCGGGGTTGGTGAAGTTCGCCAGTGCAACCTGGCCAATCACCATGTTCTCCCCATTGGTGAACGTCCCCGTCAGGGTGCCGTCGGTTCCCATGCTGAAGGAATCCAGCGTGCCCGCGGCATTGCCGTCGTGGCTCGTCACAGCGACGGTGGTGGACCCGGCGTTGCCCGTCAATGCGCTTAGGTCCACGGTGACGCCGCCGCTGGTCAAGGTGGTGCCGGCCGGAAGCCCGCCAGCAGTGAACGTCAGGGGCTTGGCGGCGGCGCCGTTCGCACTGGCCTCCCACCCGGTTGCCGTCATGGTGAACGTCAACTCAAGGTTGCCTTTGGCGCCCCGGGCGTCAAACGACTGGACGTCCCGGACCACCGTGGCGCCCAGTGCGGCATCGTTGGGCAGGTTTCCGCCCAGCACCGCCGACGTCGTTGCGGCAGGGGGTGCCACCATGTCCTTGGCGATGCGAATGTCGCCCAGTGCGCCGCCGGCGTTGACCTTGCCGCCGGTGGCCGACCACCCTTGCAGGAGCGCGCCATCCGGGGAGACCAACCGGCCGCGGGAGTCAAAGTCGAAGGCCCCGGCCCGGGCGTAGGACTGCTGGCCTCCCTTGCTGGTGATGAAGAAGCCGTCGCCGGAGATCATCATGTCCGTGGAGCGGCCCGTTGCCTGCGCAGAACCCTGGGAGAAGTTCGTTGAAATGGCGGCGACCTGGACGCCGAGGCCCACCTGGGCCGCGTTGGTGCCGCCGGTTGCGGCCTGTGCCGCGGAGCCCGAGCGTGCCACCTGGGACAGTGTGTCCTGGAATTGCACGCTGGAGCCCTTGTAACCGGCCGTATTGACGTTGGCGATGTTGTTGCCGGTGACGTCGAGCATGGTCTGGTGTGCGCGGAGGCCGGAAATGCCTGAATACAGTGAGCGAAGCATGGGTGGAGCCTTTCTGTGCTGTGGCCCGGGCCGGATGGTCTGTGCCGGGTGGATGCTGCGGGTTATGGTGCCGTGGTGCCTGAATTGATAATGCCGGAAATGACGTCCAGTGGGACGCTGAGCTCGCCGACCTTGACCGCCGGAACTCCGGAGGCGAAGGACACGGAGTCGGCCACGCCGGTGTGGGCCGTTCCGTCCTTGTCTTCCCATGAGATGCTCTGGCCGATCATGGCCGCGGCCGCGGTGCGCATCTGCAGTGAAAAATTCTCCGTTGCCGTCTTGTCCATGCTGGTGAGTTTCTCCATGGTGGCCAGCTGGGTGGTCTGGGAAATCATCTGGTTGGTGTCCATGGGCGACGACGGGTCCTGGTTGCGCAGCTGGGTCACCAGCAGGTTCATGAAGACCTCGGAGTCCATGTCCTGTTTTGGGGCGCGCGTTGGAGTGCTGCTGTAGACACCGTTGGCGGCAGCGGGCCGTGTGCTGCTGGTGACACCGGTGGGCGGGGTGATGGCTTCAGTAGTGATGGTGGCGCTCCTGTCTAAACCGTGATGTCGAGTGATGTTGTGGTCAATGGTGCCTTGAGTGCGTCGTGCAGTGCAGCTGCCGGATGCTCGCGCGTCCGTGCCGCATCGGCAACCGCAGCGCCGGGGTCGGCCCCCCGCGGCGAACCGCCCTGCCCGAAGGATTGCGCCTGCCCTTCCGCCCCGGCACCGCCGTTCAACGACGAGGAAAGGCTCAGGGACGATTGCACGCCTTGCGCCGCCAGGTCCCGACGCAATTCGGTCAGGATGAGCCGCAGCCCGTCCCGTCCGGCGTCGGTGGCGGCAAGAAGCTCGATCCGGACACCGTCGGGGCCAATCCGGGCGCTGACGGTGACCGGCCCCAGGGAGTCGGGCACCACCTGCACCGTCATGACCTGTGTTCCGGCCTGCCCCGTGGCAAGCTGGAAAATGGGACGGGAAAGTTGTTCCGCCAACGCTGGAGGCGCGAGCTGGTGTGCTGCCGGGGCAGCCGGCGTGGCCGGCGCCAGCGGCGTCACCGGTGTCTGCGTCAAGGCCGTTGGCAGGCCGCCGCCGGGCACGGCCGGCAGCCCGCCCTGCTGGTTGCCCTGCTGGTTGCCATCCGTCGGATTGTCCTTTCCTGCGGCGCCGCCCTGTGGTGCGGCGCCGGACGCGGCGCCGGACGTCGGGCCCGCCGCCGCTGCGGTCCCGGCCGCGGTGGGTGCCGGTACGGCCTGGTCCGCGGCAGCGGAGGCCGCTCCACGTCCAGCTGTGGCGGCCGGGACTGCCGATGACTGGGAGCCGCCGGAACCGGCCGCCGTGGCCGTGATGCCGGGCGCCAATTGGGCGCCTGAGGAGGGCTGCCCGGAGCCGCCGGCGGCCGAATTACCGGAGGCGTGGGCGCCCGAGACCGGGACGACGGGCCCCGCAGCTTGCGCCGTCCCTTGGGCGGCCGAATCACTGGATGCGGCGGTATTCGCGGCGGCTGCATTCGGGGCGGGGGCATTCGAAGCGGGGGCCGGTGCCAGCGGCGTCACCGGCAAAGCCGCTGGCGGGCCGCCAACGGAGATGACCGGCAGGGTGCCCTGTTGGTTGCCATCCGCCGACTTGTCCTTTCCTGCGGTGCCGCCCTGTAGTGCGACGCTGGACGCGGCGCCGGACGTCGGGCCTGCCGCCGCTGCGGTCCCGGCTGCGGAGGGTGCCTGTACGGCCTGTTCCGCGACAACGGCGGCCGCCCCCCTTCCGACGGAGACGGACGGGACTGCCGATGACTGGGAGCTGCCGGAACCGGCCGCCGTGGCCGTGATGACGGGCGCCAACTGGGTGTCTGCGGAGGGCTGCCCGGAGCCGCCGGCGGCCGAATCACCGGGGGCGTGGGCGCCCGAGACCGGGACGCCAGGCCCCGCAGCTTGCGCCGTCCCTTGAGCGGCCGAATCACTGGATGCGGCTGTATTCGCGGCGGCTGCCGGGGCCGTCCCCCCGGAGGCCAGATCAGTCGATGCGGATCCCGCCACGGCTGCGGCGGGGTCCGTTCCGGGAGGCACGGCAGCTTGGGTGGCGGCGGCAGCGGAGGGCGGCATGGGAGCGGGGCCGGGCGCGGTAACGGCCGAAACAACGGCCTGCGCCGCGGCTCCGCCTGTGGCGGTCGCTGACCCGGGCACCGTCAAAGCAGGCACCGCCAAATCAGCCGCGGACCCGGCGGCACCCGCCGTGGATGCCCCGTTGGAACGAACCGGAGTCGTCGCCCCCGGGGAGGCGGACGACGGCGCCGCAACCGCCGGTACACCCGTCAATCCCGTCGCTGCAATGCCCGGCATCGCCGTTGCCACCGCAAGGGCCGGGCCGGTCCCAGCCGGCAGGCCGGGGTCACAGGCCCCGCCGGGAGTGCCGGATGAGTCGGTTCCGGAGGCCCCGCGGCCGCGGCCCGAACCGGTGGACGTGGCGGAATCCTGCCCGGCTGCGTCCCGCCTCTTGCCGGCGGCCGCTCCCATTGCATCCTTGAGGTGTTCACCAAAGCTGGCGCGCGGTAGCTGCTTCTGTGCCGCGTCGCCCGCCCCGCTGCCCGGGGCCCGGTTCGGGGCGGCCGGGAGCGGGCCTGCTCCTCCCACGGCGCTCACTCCGCACCCTTTCGTCGTGACAAGGCAAGTTCGTCGAGAAAGCCTTGTTCGGCCAGAAGCTCCGCCGAGACACTGTCGAGCTGGTGCCGTTCTTCCAGCTTTTCCAGCGAACTGGCAGCGGTTTTGGCCTCGAGCAGGACCGCCTGCGCCGAGTCGGCCTCCGCTTCCAGGGTCGTGGCCAGGCTTCGCAGTTCCAGCAGGAGGCTGCGGGAGGCCGCCCGCGCCGCAGCCGCAGCGGAGAGCGCCGCTGCGGAGCCGGCGTCGGAGGCGGAGTCGGCCAGCTCGCCCCGGGCAGAGGCCAGGCGGCGGGCATGGGACTTGCGGTTGTCATTGGCGCGCGCCAGGCTGGCGGAAGCTTGGTCTTCCTGCAATTTGCGCAGGCGTAGAAGTCCAGCGAGTCGAAATGTCTTGGTCATTGAAGCCCTCCAAACACGGTGACAAGGGAACGCAGCTCGGTCCAGGATTCCTCTGCGGGGACCTGGTGCTCAAGCTCCTGCTGCAGGAAGCGGTTGATCGGCGCGGCGTGCAGCAGCGCCGCGTCAACCAGCGGATTGGAACCGGGCTGGTAGGCGCCCACGTCAATCAGGTCCTGCGCGGCGCGGCGGGCGGCCATGACGCGTCGCAAGATGGCGGCGTCGGCCTTTTGCTCCGGCGTGCAGACCTTCGAGGCCACGCGGGAAATTGAGCCGAGGGCGTCAATGGAGGGAAAGTGCCCGGCCACGGCCAGTTTCCGGTCCAGGACGATGTGGCCGTCCAGGATGGAGCGCACGGCGTCCGCGATGGGTTCGTTGTGGTCGTCGCCGTCCACCAGGACCGTGTACATGCCGGTCACGGAGCCGGTCGTGTCGGTTCCGGCCCGCTCCAGCAGCCTGGCCAGCACGGAAAAGGTCGATGGCGGGTATCCGCGGGTCGCGGGCGGCTCGCCCACGGACAGCCCGATTTCACGCTGCGCCATGGCCACCCGGGTGAGCGAGTCCATCATCAACATCACGTCGGCGCCGGTGTCGCGAAACGATTCGGCGATCCGGGTGGCCATGAAGGCCGCCCGGAGCCTGACCAGCGCTGGCTCGTCGCCGGTGGCCACCACCACGATGGAGCGGGCCAGGCCAACCGGCCCCAGGTCGTCCTCGAGAAATTCGCGGACCTCGCGCCCGCGCTCCCCCACCAGGGCGATCACGGAGACCTCGGCCTCGGTCCCCCGGGCGATCATGGACAACAGCGACGACTTCCCGACGCCGGAGCCGGCGAACAGGCCCATCCGCTGCCCCCGGCCAATGGTGGTCAGCGTGTCCACCACCCGGACCCCGGTGCTCAGGGGGACGCGGATGCGCGCCCGGTCCATGGAATTGGGCGAGTCGTTGGCCACCGGCACGCCCGGGCCCCCGGCCAGCGGGCCCTTGCCGTCGATGGGCCGTCCCAGCCCGTCCAGCACCCGTCCCAGCAGGCCCCGGCCGGTGGGGACCAGCAGGGGTTCAGTCCTGGCCCGGACCAGATCGCCCTGTGCCAGCCCGGCCATCGGGCCCAGCGGCATGATCGTCAGGGTGTCCCGGCCGACGGCGACCACCTCGGCGTCGGTGTTCCGCCCGCCGTCCTGGGCGCCGGCGATGGTGACCAGCTCGCCCACGGGGCAGCGCAGTCCGCGGACCTGCGCGGTCAGGCCGACGACGGCGGACACGACGCCAACGCGTTCGGGTGCGGCTGCGCGCAGGGCAGCACCCAGCCGGGCGGCACCGCGCCCGGTGAGCGCACCGGGCCAGGCGGTGCTCATGCGGGAGTCTCCTGCAGCGCCCGCCGGGCACGGTCCAGCGCGGTTGAAATGCGCGCGTCCAGGAAACCGTCGGGGTACTCCGCGACGGCGTCCCCGGGTGCGATGGCCGGATCGGCAACGGCGTCCAGGCCGGCGGCCGCCAGGGCCTCCGCGCTGAGGGCAGCCAGATCCTGCGGATGCAGCCGCACCCGGGGCGCGCCGGCGGGGTCCTGGGATGCCAGGACCCGTGCCAGGACGGCCTTGGCCCGGGTGTCGCCGTCGTCAAGCTCCCTGACCAGCACGGCTTCGGCCAGGGTGAGCGCACAGTCGATCAGGGTCTGTTCCGCGTCCGCCAGCACCGGCGCCGTGCGGGCCGCCAGCGCTGCACCTGTCGCGGCCAATACAGCGGCCTGCGCAGCGGCACGCTCCCTGAGGTCGGCCAACAGCGCCCCATGCTCCGCTTCCAGTGCGGCGCGCCGGACATCCGCTTCCACCCTGGCGCGTTGCAGGCCTGCCGCATAGCCAAGGGTGTGCCCGCGCTGGTGGCCGCGCTCCATGGCGTCGGCATGGGACCGCGCCTGCTCCGCGGTCGGCACGGCCGGAAAGACGATCGGCTCCAGGGCACCCCGAAGCCCGGCTGCGCTGTTAGTCGGCACCGCTCGGTTGGTCGGCACTGCGCGGCTAGTAGACATAGTCGTCTTCGTCGGCATCCCCACGGTGGACGGCAATTTCGCCGGCCTCCTCGAGTTCCCGGATGATCCGGCCGATGTCTGCCCGCGCCTGCTCCACGTCAGAGGCCCGGACCGGGCCCAGCGCCTCAATTTCGGCGTCAAGAAGCACGCGGTTGCGCTCGGAGATGTTGCTGCGGATCGCGTCCTGGACGGGGGCCGGGGCACCCTTCATGGCCAGGGCCAGCGTGCCGGCCTCCTTGCCGCGCAGGGCCTTCTGGATGTCCTGGCTGTCGAGCTTGACCAGGTCCATGAAGGTCAGCATGCGCGAGCGCACTTCCTCGGCCAGGACGGGGTCGCGCTGCGTGAGCTCATCCAGCAGCGCCCGCTCGGTGACGGCGTCGGACCGGTTCAGGATGTCCACCAGCGGCTGGATGCCGCCGATCACGGCCATCTTGTCGCGCGGGCCCACCACGGTCAGTGCGCGCTGCTTGAGCGCCTGGGCCAGGATTCCGACGAACTCGGGGGTCGCCGGTCCCATGGTTGCGATGGCCTGTGCCACGTCAGTGCGGACGTCTCCGGGCAGACCGGCCAGTGCGGCCGATGCGCGGTCGGGGCGCATATGGGCCAGCACCAGGGCGATCGTGGCCGGCATCTCGCCTTCCAGCAGGGCGGCCAGCTGCCCCGGGTCCGCGTCGTCGAGGAATTCGAAGGGCTTGCCGGCTATTTTGGTCGAGAGCCTGTTCATGACGCCGGCAGCGCGTTCGGCGCCGAAGGACGCCTCCAACAACCCCGCGGCGTAGTCGCGGCCGCCCAGGGCGGCGTGCCGGCCGCTGACAACGAGCTCGTGGAATTCGTCGACGACGGAGTCGGCGACGTCCGCCTGGACGCGCCGCATCTTGACGATTTCGGCGGCGACGGCTTCGGCCTCGGGCTCGCTGAGGTGGCCCATGACGGCGGCGGCGGACGCCTGGGACAGTTGCATGAGCAGCGCGGCGGCCTTTTGCACGCCGTTCAGCTCGGTTTCCGCGCTCATACGCTGGCCTTCTCGTCCATGAACGAGCGCAGCAGCACCGCGGTGCCCTCCGGGTCCTTGGCCGCCAGCGCGTCAAGGGAAGCCCGTTTGGTGGAGGATTCGCTCTTTTCCGTCACGGGCAGCACCACGGGTTCGGGGATGGCCGGCAGGGCGCTGGTTTCGGGCGAGGCGGTTACCGTGAGCGGGCCAAGTTGCCCCAGCGCGTCCTTGCGCTCGCCCAGGTCCACCAGCTGGCGGACCTGGCGGCGGTTCTTCCGGGCGTACAGCACCAGGGCCAACAGGGCGAGCAGGACCGCGGCGGCGACGAACAGGAGGGTGCGCAGGGTTTTCGCCGTGGCGGCAGTGTTTTCCTCGGCCTTGGCGGCGTCAAGGGCGGACTTGGCGGCATCGGCCTGCGCGGTGGAGAACGGCATGACCTTCAGCGTGACCACGTCCCCGCGGGCGCGGTCGATCCCCGCGGCGGCCACCACCATGTCGGTCAGCGTGGCTGCGTCGACCTTCTTGGCTGCGTTGGTGTCCACGGCCACGGCCAGGGACTGCTTTTGCAGCGTGCCCGCCGGGATGCTGGTGTTCGCCGTGGTCTTGTCCACGGCGTTGTTTTTCGTGGTGGTGGTTGCTTCGGTGTTGCCGCCGGCCGCCGCCGAGCCGGTGGGCACGGCGATGTTGTCCGGGCCCAGCACGCCGGCGCCGGAGTTGCCGCCGTTGGTGGACTTGTTGGTGCTGGAGGATTCGTTCAGCGCGGGAGCCCCGCTCGGGGAGACGAACGACTCCTTGACCACTTCGGAGGAGGATTTGTCCATGGCCGCGGTCAGGGAGACGGTCGAATTGCCCGGTCCCAGGACGCGGTCCAACATGGTCTGAACGGCCGAGGAGGTGCGTTTTTCATAGTCGGTGGCCTGCTTGTCGGCCCCGCCGCCCAGCGCCGTTCCGGCGGCGGAAAGGACGTTGCCCTTGGCGTCGACCACGGAGACGTTGGCCGGTGTCAGGCCTTCCACCGATGAGGACACCAGGTGCACCACGGCGTCGACCTGGTCCGAGGAGAGCTGGGCGGAACCGGCGGTTTCCACGAACACGGACGCCGTGGGGTCGGCCTTGGTGGAGGTGAAGACGGTGCTTTCCGGGATGGCCAGCTTGACGGAGGCGTTTTGCACGCCGTTCATGGCCATGACAGTCTTGGCCAGCTCGCCCTCCATGGCCCGCTTGTACGTCACGTTCTGCTGGAATTCCGAGGACGTCACGCCCATCGTGTCCAGCAGCGAGTAGCCTGCCGTGGTGGCGGCCGGGAGGCCGGCCGAGGCCGATTTGAGCCGTTCCTCATAGACCTTGTCGTCCGGCACCAGAATCGTGGAGCCGCCGTTCGTCAGCTGGTACGGGACGTTGTCCGTCTTGAGCTGGGCGACGATGGCGCTGGCATCCGCGGCTGCAACGCCGGAGAACAATGGCGAATACGTGGGCTTGGTCAGCCAGGTCCCGAGGGCCACGGCGCCCAGCACCAGCACCGCTATGCCGATGACCGCCAGCGTGCGCTGGGCAACGCTGAAGCCTTTCAGCGTCCCCGAGGCGCGCCCCATGAATTGCGAAACGAGCGGGGGCATCAGGCCTGCATCCTCATGATCTCGTTAAACGCGTCGACACCCTTGTTGCGCACGGCGGCCACAAGTTCCAGCGTCACCTGGGCGCGGGCGGATGCGATGGTGGCGTTGTGGATATCGTCCAGGTTGCCGGTGACAGCCTGGACGGCCAGCGCCTTTGAATCGCTGGAGAGTGCCTGGGCGTTGTCGAGCGCGCCGGTGAGGGCTGCGCCGAAGCCGGATCCGTCGGTGGAAGCCGGGACCTGGCCGGCGTCCTGCACATAGCCGGTGGCTGCCGTTGCCTGCACGCCGATGATGGGGGTGGGGCTCACAAGGTTATTTTCCAATCTGCAGTCCGGCTTCATACATGACCTTGGCGCGGTCAACGACGGCCGCATTGGCCTGGTAGCCGCGCTGGGCCATGATGAGCTGGCCCATCTGCGAGGCCAGGTCAATATCCGGGTAGCGCACATAACCCTTGGCGTCAGCCAGGGGATGGTCGGGCTCATAGACCATCCGGCCCTGGGCGTCGCCAAACGCGGCGCCGGAAACGTAGACCCCGGAGTTCCCCTGGCCGGCCTCGGCCAGCACGTAGCGGGCCCGGAACGCGTCACCGCTGGTGGCCGTGACGGTGTTGGCGTTGGCCAGGTTGTCGGAAACCGCGTCAAGCCATTTGCGGTGCAATGTCAGCCCTGTTGAGGCGATCCCAATTGCGTCGGCCATTACTGGGTCTTCAAGGCTGTGCGCATGGAGGTGAACTCGCCGTTGACGGCCTGTGCCGCGAATTGGTAGCGGAGCGTCGTCTCGACGTTGGAGAGCGTCTCGGTGTCAAGGTTGACGTTGTTCCCATTGGTTTGCGTTGGTTCCAGGGAAAGCGCCGTGGTGGCCGCGACATGGCCGTCACCGGCCTTCACGGATGCGGCCAGGGCGTCCTCAAACATGACGCGCTTGGCCCTGTATCCGGGCGTGTTGACGTTGGCAATGTTGTCGGCGATCGCGTTTTGGCGATCGGACAGGGAATTGAGGGCGCTCGTAAGCGCCGCGGTGACCACAGATTCCAGCACTGCGCTCTTCCTTGACAAGGGATGGGGCCGGTCCGTGGCCTGGGGCGAGCAATCCGTGCTCACTCGTACTTATCGGCACTGCAGAAGCGTGCGTAAGGCGTTGTGCGCAACACGTTTTAGCGTGCCTATTGGCAACGCTGCGGGCAGGCTATCCGGTGACGTCCACGTACACCGGCTGTACCTGCCTGCGCGGCCGGGTGAGTTCCGCCAGTTCATGTTCGACGTCGGCCCTGGCCGCCGCGAGCCTGGCTGCCGCGCGCTGTTGCAGGGAGGCCAGCGCCCTTGCGCGCTCCACGAAGATCTGCGGCAGCGGCCCCAGCTCGACGGGTGGCTCCCAGGTGTCGACGCGCGTTTTTTCGTGCAGCGTGTTTTCGTGCAATGTTGCCATTGCTGCGGGGAGGCCGAGCGCCGCGTCGGCGTCACGCTCCAGCGCGGCCAGCGACTCCTGCCACCGTTGCAGTGATCTTTCGTCGACGGGCAGCTCGTTAAGTGTCTTGTCAGCGGACATCATGGGCGTGGGCCAGATGCTCATCCGATGCCACCGGCGGGGCCAGCTGCCAGCGGCGCAGGGGCGGCGGCGGCGGCGTGCCAGCTCTGGCGCAGCGGCTCCAGCAGTGCGCTGCATTCGCGGGTCAGTTCAACGTTGCGGTAGATGTTGGCGTTCATCATGGCCGTGCCGGCGTAATTGTAGATGCCCAGCAGATTCTCGCCCCCATCCCACGCACCGACTTCCAGGGAACCGGCCAGCTCGGCAATGATGTCCTGGGCGTGCAGCAATTGCTTCCCCGCTGCTTCCCACTCCCCGGCCACCTGGGCCGACTCGGCGCGGGCCAGGTCCAGCATGAGGCGGTCGTAGAGCATCACCAGCAGGCGTGCCGGGGAGGCGGAAAGGATGGCCTCGCGCTGGAAGGCGTTCAGGGCCCGGTTATTGGTTGCCACGGTCACTTCTTTGAGCTGCTTGCGGAGTCGAAGGAACTGATTTGTGAGGTGAGCCAGTTTTGCTGGGACTGCATCCTGCCCAGCTGGACCTCCAGGTTGGCATAGACAGTGGTCAGGGCACTGCGCCGCTGGGCCAGCCTGTCATCCCATTTGAGAATCTGGTCATTGAAGTCGTTGATGACCGTCTGTTGGCCCTTGATGCTTTGGGATAGCGTGCCATCGTAGGGATCGGACACTGCCTTGGCGGCATCGGCCACCCGCCCCGCGATGGTTTGCAGGGTGCTTTCCACCAGGGCCGGATCCTTGGCGTACGCCGCGGCAAATGCGTCCGCGTCAAAGGTGAAGTCGCCGTTTTTCGTGCTGTTGATGCCGATGGTTGCTGGCGAGAGGCCGTTGACAGGAGATACCACGGCGGTAAACAGGCGGTCCTTGGCCGAAGAGGTGGTGCTGTTGGACGTGAACAGCCCAGCTGTGACAGCGGCACTGCCGGTGGCTCCCGGGGCGCTGGACACGGCGGACTGCGTGAAAATGGAACCAAGGATGATGTTGACATTGGAGACCAGGTCCTTGGCGGCAGTAGTGACCTGGCTGGCATCGCGGGTCACATTCAGGCTGACGGGGGTGGCCGAAAGCTGATGGACGGTGATGTCCAGACCGGGGGCAAGTGCGGTGAAGGTGTTCGTGCCGGAGGTGATGATTTGTTCCGCGGCCGTATCGGCCCACATCTTGACCTGGGCATCCTGCCCGGCCCGCAGGACGGTGGTGCCCGCAAGGGCCGGGGCCGTGCCGGCCGTGACGTCGGCCGCGCTGCCCTGGTAGATGGAGAACGTGCCGGCGGATCCCGTGTCCGAGGAAGTGATCTGCAGGCGGTATTGGGCGTTGCCGGATCCGTCGGTTCCAGCGGCAATCTTCACGGCGGAAACACCGGCGGCTGATTTGTTGATGGCATAAGCCACGTCATCAAGGGAGTCCGACTCCGGCGTGATTTCTGTTTGAACGCCGTTTTTGACGAAAGTAAGTACGGGCGGACTGCTCGGCCATTGCTGCAGTGGCGCCGTCACGACGGAGTGGGCCTGCGCCAACTGCGTGACGGAAAGGTCAAGGCTGATCGGTTTTGCGTTGGCCGAAAGTGTCGCGGTGATGGCGGCCGACGAGGATGCCACCTGGTACTTGGCCAGGCCGTCGGGCTTGGCAAGGGCTGCCGCCTGGGTGGTCAGGGCGGCGAATTTGGTGTTGAGGGCCTGCAGGGCGTTGAGCAGGTAGGTGTCGGTGGAGACCTTGGTCTTCATCTGTGTCTGCGGGATGGCCGCGGCGTTCATCAAGGCGTTGATGATGTCAGTGGTGTTCAGCCCGGAAGCCAGTCCGTCGATTCCCATGCCCATGGGCGGTCTCCTCTTCACAGCGCGTCAGGAATTTGTGGTGGCGGCCGGCGCAATGCCGGCCGCCACAGGGTGCCGGAACCCTCAGGGTCCGGCGGTGTTGCTGGTTTAGCCCAGGAGCTTCAGGACGCCCTGGTTGCTCTGGTTGGCCTGCGCCAGCATGGCCGTGCCGGCCTGGGACAGGATGTTGGAACGGGTGAAGCTCACCATTTCCTCGGCCATGTCAACATCCGTGATGCGCGATGCGGCAGCGGAGAGGTTTTCCTTGGACACTGCCAAGGAGCGGCTGGCCGACTCGAGGCGGTTCTGCGAGGCACCCAGGTCTGAACGGGACGTGGAGATGTTCTTGATCGCGGTATCAATCGTGGCAATGCTCGCCTGCGCCAGGTCATGGGTTGACACATCAAACCCTGCCGCCGCAGCCGCATCCGACAGGGTGCCCACTGCAGTCTTAACGTCGGCCAGCTTAACCGCAATGTTGTCGGTTGCCGTGCCGCCGGTGCCGACTTGGAAGTTCAGAGTGCCAGTGGCCGGCGCCACCGGTGTGCCCAGCAGCTTGATGCCATTGAAGTTGGTGTTCTCCGTGATGCGGTCCAATTCCTGGCCGAGCTGGTCGCCTTCCTTCTTGATGGACAGGCGCGAATCGTCATTGTTCGAGTCGTTGGAGCCCTGCACGGCAAGGTCGCGCATGCGCTGCAGGATGGTATGGACTTCGGTCAGGGCGCCTTCAGCGGTCTGGATGACCGAGATGCCGTCCTGGGCGTTGCGGGCCGCAACGGTGGAGCCGCTGACCTGGGACTTCAGGCCTTCCGAGATGGAAAGACCGGCTGCGTCGTCGGCAGCACGGTTGATGCGCAGGCCGCTGGAGAGCTTCTCCATCGACTTGGACAGCGCGTTCTGCGTGTTGTTCAGGTTGCGGTAGGCGTTGTTGGCGGAAATGTTGGTGTTGACTTGCATGCCCATGAGTAAATCCTCCGTGAGTGTGGGTACTGTACGTGCCGCCCATCCGTGGGCAACTGCCAGCAACTCTCGGCAACTCGTTCCGCGCCGTTAGGAGTTAAGGTTCCCCAACTTCACGGTCTCCACCGCGAGGTCCTTATCCCAGCGCGGGCAGGGACTTCGCCAGTCCGTCCCGGAACACATGGTGGCTGCGCACCCGCGTGGCGCCGCCCAAGGTGCGTGCGCCGAGGTCGGACAGGTATTCCTCCCGGCGGGAGGCCGCAATGCGGGTGTGCGGCACGGAGGCGGCATCCGCCGTCGCCAGGTAGTGGCGTTCAATGCCGTCGCGCAGCAGCCGCATCGCCTCGGTGCGCTGCTGGGACACGGCGGAATGGCTCGAGCCAAGTTCTTCGGCCAGATCCTTCACGTTGCGGTCGCCGTAGTAGATCTGCTCCACGATGTAGCGCATCTTCTCGGGCAGTGCCGCAACGGCCGCGCCGAGGAACCCCTCGTGCTCAGCCTGCAGCACGGCCTCCTCGGGTGTCTGCGACGTCGCCGCGACCATGTCCGCGATCACGTCCGTCAACGGCGTGACGCTGCGGGCGGCGTCGAGCTGTGACGCCTCCACGGTGGCACGGTCCACGCCCAGGGCTGCGGCGAGTTCGTCGGCGGAAGGCTGGCGGCGCAGGGCTCCGGACAACGTCTCCTGCATGAGCGCAAGCTCGCTCATGCGGGACCGCGCGCCCCGGGTGGCCCAGTCCTCGCGCCGCAGCTCATCGGCGAAGGCGCCCTTGATGCGGCGCCTGGCATAGGCCCCAAAGGGCACGCCAAGGCTCGCGTCGAACGACTCCGCGCACTGGATGAGCGCAATGGCGCCCACCTGCGTCAAGTCCGGTCTGGACAAGTGACTGGCGCGCATGCAAATTTCAGAAACCAAATACCCCACCAGTGGCAAATTTTGCACAACAAGATGGTCGCGTTCTTCGCGATTCAACGGTAATTCCCCCTCGGCAACTTATGACAGAACGTCGCAACCGACACCCCCCCAGGTGTGCCACGTGCGGATATCACAAGTGACACTTCACTGTAAGCCTTTTGGCAAGGGGTTGCAGTACCAGGCAATAGTATTTATATATCGATTTGGCTACATTTTTTGGCGGGGTTCAGGGGACTCCCAGCCAAAACGTGTACAAATAGCCCTTACGGATGAGACCGGGTGCGCCGATAGGTAGGTGTAGACACCCTTCGGCCCGTTGAAAGGACCTTTACATGGGGCCTGAGGAATTAACCACCTTGCTGTGGCGTGAACGTGAATTGCTGGACCTGCTGGTCTTCAAGCTGGACGAGGAGCATCTGATCCTCCAGTCCGGCAAGACCCGTTGGCTCGATCATGCCACCCGGGAAGTGGAACACGTCATGGACCGCCTCCGCGCGGCATCGCTGGAACGGACGGCGGTGGCATCCTCCGTGGCCCTGGCATGGGGCCTGGCGGACAATGCGACCTTGCAGGACCTGGCGGAAGGAGCGGCGGGCGGCCCCTGGGGTGAGATCCTGTCCGCGCATTTTGCGGCGTTGACCACGCAGGTGGACCAGATCCGCAGCCTGCGCGACACCAATCTGCAGTTTCTGCGCGCCGGGCTGCGCTCCGCCCAGGAAACCGTGGCCGGGATGGCTCCGGACGCGGGCACCTACAACCATTTGGGACACACCCGCCAGGATGCGGGCTCGCGGTTCCTGGACAAGAGCGTTTGAAATGTTGAGGACACAAGTTGAGTACATTTAGCGGCCTGACCACGGCACTGTCCGGGCTGAACGCCGCCCGGACGGGGCTCAACGTCGTTGGTGCAAACCTGACCAACGTCAACACTTCCGGCTACACTCGCCAACGCGTGGAGCAAGCCGCCGTTGGGGCGCCGGTCAACGGTTCCCTCTACAGTGCCGGCGTCAAGCCTGGCCAGGGCGTCAACGTCACCGGCATTGCCCGGTTGGGCGATGCGTTCCTGGACGCACGGGTGCGGACGGCCTTTTCCAGCGCCGGCTACACCAATGTCCGTGCGGATGCCCTCAGCGACATCCAGGCCCGCATGAAGGAGCCGGGAACTGGCGCGGTCTCCGGCCAGCTGACAACCTTTTGGGGCTCGTGGCAGGGCGTGCACAACAACCCCGGCGACCCCGCTGCCACGACCGCCCTGCTCCAGGGCGCCGCGGGACTGGCCCAAAGCATTTCCGACGGTTACAAGGGCCTTGACACGCAATGGTCCCAGACCCGGTCCAAGGCGGACTTGCTTGCCGCGGACGTTAACTCGACGGCCTCCCAGGTTGCCGACCTCAACGACAAGATCCGCACGTCGGCGGCGTCGGGGGTCCCCAGCAGCGAACTGATCGACCAGCGCAACACCCTCACTGCCAGGCTCTCCCAACTGGTTGGCGGCACCGTGCGGGACCTGCCCAACGGCGGCAACGAGATCCTGCTCGGCGGCAACGTCCTGGTCTCCGGCAGCCAGGTCAACACGGTCAAGATTGGCGGTCAGACCAGCATGACCGACGCCACCGCCGGCCCCGTCCAATTGGAATGGACCCGGCGCGACGGCATGGCCGTGGACCTGGACGGCGGGCAGCTGGCCAGCACCCTCTCGGTGCTGGCCCCCGTGGATGGGAAAGGCACGGGCGGCGTGATCGCGGAGACCGCCGCCGAATATAACAACTTGGCGGAAACACTGGCCAAGCAGGTCAATGACATCCATCGCGCTGGCTCAATTGCAGATGGCACCACCGGACATGACTTCTTCACATTCACCGTGGGGCCGGCGGCGCTGGGTCTTACTGTCGTGCCGAAGGATGCCGCCGGCGTCGCCACGGCCGCCGGTGCCGCCGTCGACCTGGAGGGGTACGGTTCCATCGCTGACAAGATTTCCCAAATCGGCGTTCGTCCCGATTCGCCCGATGCGCAGTGGACCAAGACCGTCATCGCCACGGGAACCGCGGCCCGGACAGCGTTGCAGCAGGATGTCGCTGCCGGCTCCGCGCTGAGCAACGCGGTGGGGGCGCAGCAGTCCAACGCCTCCGTGGACATCGATGAGGAAAACGTGAACCTGCTGGCCTACCAGCACGCCTACCAGGCTGCGGCGCGGGTCATGACGGCCATGGACGAGGCACTTGATGTCCTCATCAACCAGACCGGAAGGGTGGGACGCTGACCATGATGACACGGGTCACGATGCAAACCATGGCCGCCGCTGCACAGCGGAACCTGCAGTCCAGCTCCGCCAAACTGGCACAGCTGCAGCAGTCCGCCACGGACCTCAAGACGTTCTCCAACGTCTCCGACAATCCGTCCGCCGCGGCGGACGCGATGGCGGTCCGGGCCCAGCAGGCGGCCGCCGCCCAATACGGACGCAACATTTCGGACGGGTCCGCCTGGCTGGCCACGGCGGACAACGCACTGGCCAGCGCCACCACGCTGCTGCAGAACGCCAAGGACCTGACCCTGCAGGGGGCCAACGGCGCCATCAACGAGGACGGGCGCAAGGCCATCGCCGCACAGCTCGACTCCATCCGAACCGAGCTCCTGACCAAGGCCAACACCCAGTACCAGGGGCGGAACATCTTCGCCGGAAATTCCAGTGCGGGTGCGGCCTACACGGACGGCAATCCACCGGTCTACAACGGGGACACCAGCACGGTGGAGCGCCGGATCAGCACCACCACCACCATCCGGGTGGACGCGAACGGCCCCGCCATCTTCGGTTCCGACGACAAAGGAGATTCGGTGTTTGGACTCCTGACAAGAATTGCGGGCGCGCTGAAGAACGGCGATGGCGTCAGCTCTGCCGACATCGGCGACATGGACAAGGCCCTGAGCACTGTCATCAACGGCCGTTCCGAGGTTGGTGCCCGGCACGCGCAATTGCTGCGCGCGCAGGACGCCAACGCAAACGCCGTCGTCGACCTGGAAAACCAGCGCTCCGGCATTGAGGACCTGGACCTGTCCAAGGCCTTCCTGGACGTCAAGGCCCAGGAGCTCGCCTACCAGGCAGCCCTGAGCGTCACGGCCAAGGTGCTCCAGCCAACCCTCATGGACTTCCTGCGATGAGCGCCTCGACGCTAGCGCTCCCGTCCGCGCTCCACTTCACGGCGCCGCCGCCGGGACTTGAGCCGAGAGTGGAGTTCACGCTTGCAGCCATTGAGGGCGCAGCCGGCCTCTTCTCCCTCACCGCTGCCGACGCCACAGCACGGCTGTTTGTCCTGGACGCGGCCACACACCTGCCCGACTACACACCGCGGCCCGCGCCGTCCGACGTCGAACGCATCGGAACGGACGCCCCCACAGTGCTGGTGGTGGTGAACCCCGGCACGCAGAGCACTGTCAACCTCGCCGCCCCCATCCTGCTCAACGCCGAAAGCGGGGCATGCGTACAGGTCATTCTCGAGGGCACCGCGTGGCCGCTGCGCGCACCCCTCGCCGCCGCCTGACACAACTGTGACGCAGTAGTTGCTGAATTCCGGGCCATTTTTAGCAACAACTGCGCCACAGATTGCTCAGTTCAGGTAGCCGTTCGGGTTAAGCACGTACTTGGTGGCCGCACCGGCGTCGAACTCCGCATAGCCGCGCGGGGCGTCCGTCAGGGAGATCGCCTTGGCGTTGACATTCTTGGCAATGTGCACCTTGTCGTGCAGGATCGCCATCATCAGGCCCCGGTTGTACTTCATCACCGGGCACTGCCCCGTGGTGAATGCCAGCGACTTCGCCCAACCGGTGCCCAGGCTCAGCGACAGTGAACCCTTTTGTGCGGCGGCGTCGATGCCACCCGGATCCCCTGTCACGTACAGTCCGGGGATGCCCAGGGAACCACCGGCGGCGGTGATGTCCATGAGCGAGTTCAGCACCGTGGCCGGCGCCTCGTGCCCTGAATCGGAACCGTGGCCCTTCGCCTCAAAGCCGACGGCGTCCACGGCACAGTCAACCTCCGGAACGCCCAGCAGCTGTTCGATCTGCGCCCCGGGATCACCCTTGGACAGGTCGATGGTTTCGCAGCCAAAGGTGCGGGCCTGTGTGAGCCGGTCCGCGTTCATGTCACCGACAATGACGACGGCAGCACCCAGCAGGTGCGCGCTGGTCGCCGCGGCGAGGCCCACGGGCCCGGCCCCCGCGATGTAGACGGTGGAACCGACTCCGACCCCGGCCGACACGGCGCCGTGGTAGCCCGTGGGGAAGATGTCGGAGAGCATGGTCAGGTCCATGATCTTCTCCAGCGCCTGGTCCCGGTCCGGGAACTTCAGCAGGTTCCAGTCGGCGTAGGGCACCAGGACGTATTCGGCCTGGCCGCCCACCCAGCCGCCCATGTCGACGTAGCCGTAGGCGCTTCCGGGGCGGTCCGGGTTCACGTTGAGGCAGATCCCGGTCTTGCGCTCCTTGCAGTTGCGGCAGCGGCCGCAGGAGATGTTGAACGGCACGGAGCAGATATCCCCGACCTTGATGAATTCAACGTCCGGTCCCACCTCCACCACTTCGCCGGTGATCTCGTGCCCCAGCACCAGGTCCGACGGCGCCGTGGTGCGGCCGCGGACCATGTGCTGGTCCGAGCCGCAAATGTTGGTGGCGACGGTCTTGAGGATGACGCCGTGGGGGACCTTGCGGCCCACGTTCGCCGGGTTGACGCCCGGCCCGTCCTTCAGTTCAAACGTCGGGTAGTCGATGTCGATGACCTCGACTTTGCCCGGTGACTTGTAGGCAACGGCCTTGTTTCCTGACATGGAAAGCTTCCTTCCTCGCACTTCGGGGAGCCGCGTGTGGACAACCCGATACAACAAGAACGCCCCGGCGCGCGCCAAGTAGATCCGTGGCAGCTTCGTCACCAGTCTCAGGGTGCGCGAATTTCACTGGAAAAATCCGAGGTAATTCTCAGCCTAGCCCGGAGAAACCATTAATGTAAGGGGCCGGCCCCGTCCACCCGGACGCCCGCCCGGCGGCCTGTTTGGCTGCGCGGCCAGGGGCCGCCTTCGAGCCCCTCAACCTCCTGGTTGAAGGCCTGGAGGATGTCCACCAGCTGCCTGCGCCGTTCCTCGGGCCAGTGACGGACCACACCCTCCAGGCCCTGTTCGTAAATCTCCCGGCTGCCCGCCAGGGCAGCGCGGCCCGCTTCGGTGGGCGCCACGCGGCGGGCCACCTCACCGCCGTCGCGCGGGGCATAGGCCAGCAGCCCGGCACGCAGCAGCGCGGCGGTCTGGCGGTGCACGGTGGAGCCATCGAGCCGCAGCGCGCAGGCGAGCTCCTTCAGGGTCATGGGCGGCACGCTTTCCAGCCGGCTCAGCAGGACCATGGCGGACCGGTCCAGCACCGCGTCGCCGCGATGCGGGCGCAGCGCGTGGCGGGCAAGGAGCATCAGCTCATATTCAAGCTCTCCGAGGACCTTCTTTTCAGGTAGCACAGTTCGGGCTCCGCCATTCTTATGTAAGATACATATTCATTGCATCATACATAACATCTATCAGTCAGTCATCAGGAGCCCGGTGTCCAGTAACAAAGAATCATCACGCACACCCTCGCCGCGGTTGGTCATCACCGCCCTGGCTTTTTGCGGGATCGTCGTCTCGCTCATGCAGACATTGATCATTCCCCTGATCCCGGAACTCCCCAAGTTCCTGCACGCCTCCGCCACGGACGCCTCCTGGGCCGTGACGGCAACGCTCGTGGCAGGCGCCGTGGTGACGCCCATCAGCGGCCGGCTCGGGGATATGTTCGGCAAACGGCGCATTCTCATCCTGAGCCTGCTGGCCATGGTGGCAGGGTCGGTGGTGTGCGGACTAAGCGATTCCCTCACCCTGATCGTCATCGGCCGCGCCCTGCAGGGGCTGGCGATGGGCGCCATCCCGCTGGGCATCAGCATCATGCGTGACGAACTCCCGCCCCGGCAGGTGGGGCCGGCCATCGCCACCATGAGCGCCACCATGGGCGTTGGCGGGGCCATTGGCATTCCGCTGTCCGCCTTCATCGCACAAAACGCGAACTGGCACATGCTGTTTTGGGTGGCAGCGGCCCTGGGCCTGGTGTGTGCAATCCTCGTGGGACTGGTGCTGCCCGAATCCCCCGTGTCCACGCCGGGGAGGTTCGACGGCGTGGGCGCGGCAGGATTGGCGGTGGGCCTTGTCGCCTTGCTGGTCCCTGTCACCAAGGGCTCCGAATGGGGCTGGGGCAGTGCGCTGACCATCGGGTTGTTCGCGACCTCAGTGGTGGTGCTCCTGCTCTGGGGCGTCTACCAGCTGCGCACGCGCAACGCCTTGGTCGACCTGCGGGTCTCGGCACGGCCCCGCGTTCTGCTGACGAACCTGTCCTCCATCATGATCGGCTTCGCCATGTACGGGATGTCGCTGATCTTCATCCAGCTGCTCATGGCACCGGCGGCAACCGGCTACGGTCTGGGACAGTCGATGGTCCAGGCCGGCCTGGCCCTAGCCCCCGGCGGCCTGGTCATGATGGCCCTGTCCCCCGTTTCGGCAAGGCTCTCGGCACGCAGGGGTCCGAAGGTCACACTGATCACCGGGGCGCTTGTCATTGCCGCCGGCTACGTGGTGGCCCTGGTGCTCAATGGCGCCGTCTGGGAAATCATCCTTGCCTCCATGGTCATCAGCGCCGGATTGGGCCTGGCCTTCGCCGCCATGCCGGCCCTGATCATGGGCGCCGTGCCCATCACCGAAACAGCCGCGGCAAATGGACTGAACTCCCTGATGCGCGCCATCGGCACCTCCAGCTCGGCCGCCGTCATCAGCGTGGTGCTGGCCTCGATGACCATGCAGCTGGGCCCCGTGGCCCTGCCCACGATGGCTGCCTTCCGGATCACCTTCATCATCGCCATTGGCGCGGCTGCCGCCTCTGCCCTGCTGGCAGCCTTCATCCCGGTGGGACGGGCCGCCGGGGAGCACAGTGCCCAGACGCCCAGCACGACGCCGGCCGCCAGGCAGGCGGCACCGGTCGCCTAGCGCTATTGACCCGCGCTGTCGGCTGGCAGGCCCTTGACATAAGCAGCCTGACCGCCGTGCTGGACGCAGTCGTCCACGATGCTGATGAGCCGCACGCCGAGCGTGACAGGCGGGTCCCACCGTTTGTCCACCACGCGGTCAAGATCGGAGTCGGAAAGACCGCCGACGTAGTCCAGGCTCTGCCGCAGCACGGCCTCGTGGTATTCCCGGAGCAACGCTGTCGAATCAACCCGGACTACGCCAACCTGCACCGCGGAGTGCCCATAGCCGGTGTCCGACGGGTCCAAGTCAAAGCCGAAGCGGGCGGCATAGCCGCCGGCAGCCCAGACGGACTCAATCCCGGCGACGTCGGCAATCTGCTCGTCCTGGGCCCGGCACAGGTGCCAGACCAGCCAGGAGATGGAATTGCCGGTTCCGCCCGGGCGCCAGTTCAGCCTGTCCGCGTCCACTCCCTTCAGCACACGCGACACAATGTCATCGATCCGGCCAAAGGCGTCTAACAACAACTCAGAAGTTTTCATGGGTGCCATGCTTCCACCGGCGGCCGGACCTGTCGAGGGCAGACCGCGCTTAAGTCAGGATGACGACGTCCAGGGTCCGCGGCCCGTGGACGCCTTCCACTCTCTCCAGTTCGATGTCGCTCGTGGCGCTGGGGCCGCTGATCCAGGTCTGCGGCGACGTCGCGTCCAGGCGCGCGATGGCCTCCGGCAGCACCTCCACAATATCGGCCGTACGCAGCAGGCAGATATGCCGGTCCGGGACCAGGGAGATGATGCGCCGCCCCTGCGACGGGCTGCCGTCAAGCATGATGGTGCCCGTCTCGGAGACGGCCACGGCGGCCGCTGTCACCACGGCGTCCACGGCGTCCAGCTCCGCCACGGTGAGGCGGCGCTCCGGCGAGTCGACCTCCACGGCCGGGGACCCGGCGTCGTCCTTTCCCACGGACAGCAGGGTGGAAAGCCAGTCCTCCGGAAGCCGGTGCGGCACCACAATGGAGGCGGTGCCGGCCAGCAGTTCGGCCAGCTTGGCCGGAGCCCCCGCTGCCGGCACCACGAAGACGTTCGCCTTGTAGTCGCGCAGCCGGTCCACCAGCTGCTCAAGCCGCTGCTCCGCCGTCATGGTCGTGGCCCGGCGGTAGTTGCGCGGGATCTCCGGGGTGGCCGGGGAATCGCGCAGGGCAGAGGCGATCCGGTTCAAAATGTCCTCGCGGGCGCTCATGCCTGGTCTCCTTCTGCCGATTCCCCGGCTTCGACGCCGGACGGGGCCCGATGTTCCTTCGCCCACCACTGGCGGAAGGACTGGCCGGGCGGCGCCGGGATGTCGCGGGACTGCGTCCACTTTCCGGCCAGGCCGGGCAGCTTCTTGATGACCTTGTCCCGGCCGGCCACGAGCTTGCCCAGCGGCAGGCCCTTTTCCAGCAGGTTTAGATGACCGCCGTCGGAGAATGCCCATTCGGCGCCCTTCATCATCAGGTCCATCTGCGTGGGGACCTTGACCCTGGCGCGCTGGGAATCGACGTCCTCGCCGCGCAGGTGCACCAGTATTTCCGGGATGTTGATTTTCACGGGGCAGGCGTCAAAGCAGGCGCCGCACAGCGATGAGGCGTAGGGCAGCGAGTTGTTTTCCTCGCTCTTGATCCCCGTCATCAGCGGGGACAGGATGGCGCCGATGGGCCCCGGGTACGTGGAGCCATAGGCGTGCCCGCCGGTGCGTTCGTAGACGGGGCAGACGTTCATGCACGCGGAGCAGCGGATGCAGTTCAGGGCCGTGCGGCCCATTTCGTCCGCGAGCGCGGCGGTGCGGCCGTTGTCCAGCATGACGAGGTGCACGCTTTGTGGCCCGTCGCCGGGGGTGACGCCGGTCCACAGGGACGTGTACGGGTTCATGCGTTCGCCCGTGGAGGAGCGCGGCAGCAGCTGCATGAACACCTCAAGGTCCGTCCACAAGGGCAGCAGCTTTTCAATGCCCATGACGGTGATGAGCGTTTCCGGCAGGGTCAGGCACATGCGGCCGTTGCCCTCGGATTCCACGACGGTGAGCGTGCCGGTGTCGGCCAGGCCAAAGTTCGCCCCGGAGATGGCCACCTTGGCGGTGAGGAACTTCCTGCGCAGGTGGCGGCGGGCCGCCTCGGCCAGGCGGGCGGGTTCATTGGACAGGCCCGGGTCCACGTCCTCCATTTCGCGCAGGAAGATCTCGCGGATCTGGTCGCGGTTCTTGTGGATGGCGGGGACCAGGATGTGGCTGGGCTTGTCATGGTCCAGCTGGACGATGAGCTCGGCCAGGTCCGTTTCAAAGGCGGCGATGCCCTGCTCTTGCAGGTATTCGTTCAGGCCGATTTCCTGGGTGGCCATGGACTTGACCTTGACCACCTCGGTTTCCCCGGTTGCCCGGATCAGCCCGGTGACAATCTCGTTGGCCTCCTGGGCGTCGCGGGCCCAGTGGATGATGCCGCCGCGGGCCGTGAAATTGGCTTCGAACTGCTCCAGCAGCGCGGGCAGCTTGGCCATCGTGGCGTTCTTGATGGCACTGCCGGCGTCCCGCATCTCCTCCCAGTCCGGCAGCTCGGCCACCACCTTCAGGCGCTTGTCCCGGATGGTGTGTGTGGCATGGCCCAGGTTCGCACGCAGCTGGGCGTTGCCGAGTTCGCGGTGCGCGGCCTTGGGGAACGGTTCGGTGGCGTTGAGGTTGCCGCTGCCGAAGACCGGCAGGGTGGGCATGCCCAGAAAGGTATTGCTCATCGGGTGCCCCCTGCCAGTTGGACGTCGCCGGTGACGCTCACCGGATTCGACAGCGTGCTGGCCAGGATCTCGGCAAAGTGCAACGTTCCCACCGTGCTCCCCTGTCTGGAGAGGCCGCCGCCAATGTGCATGAGGCAGCTGGCGTCGCCGCCGGAGCACAGTTCGGCGCCCGTGCCGCAAATGTTGGCGGCCTTGTCATCCATCATGGCGCTGGAGACGTCGGCGTTCTTCATCGAGAAGGTCCCACCAAAGCCGCAGCACTGGTCGGCCTCGGGCAGCTCCACCAGTTCGATGCCGCCCACTGAGTGCAGGAGGTTCAGCTGCCGGTCCCCCAGGCGCAGCAGCCGCATGCCGTGGCAGCTGGGGTGGTAGGTGACCTTGTGCGGGAAATGCGAGCCCAGCTGAACCGCGGCGTTGCTCACGCCCAAGACGTCCGTCAGGAGTTGGGAAAGCTCATACGTTTTTGCGCCGACGACGGAGGCCCGGGCTTCCAGCGCCGCGTCACCGCAGCGCCGTGCCACGAGTTCGTGCTGGTGCGAGACGGAGGCCACGCAGGAAGCCGAGGGTGCCACGGCGACGTCGTAGTCTTCCGTGTCAAAGGCCTTCACATGGTTGGCGACCACGGGGTGGGCTTCCTTGAAATAGCCCGAGTTCACGTGCATCTGGCCGCAACAGGCCTGTCCTGCGGGAAAGACCACCTCGTGTCCCAGCCGTTCCAGGATGGCCACGGTGGCACGGGCCGTGCGCGGATACATGGCGTCCACGATGCACGTGGCGAAGAGCGCAATTTTCACAGGTTCATCCTTCGGCGAAACAACTCGACAGTGTGGTCTGACCATACTAGGCGACTGATTCAAAGTCTAGTGGAACACACAATCACAGTGAGGTGCACCACACGAATCCAAAACATGGGTTACACTTTTTGTGGTCGGACCATAGTGGTCAGACCATGACCGCATGACTCAGTCATCAAGTAAGGGATTCCCCGTGGACCATTTCACCTCCACCACCGACCCGGTTGCCGGTAGCGTGGCCATCTCGGCGCTGATCGCGCTCCTGCCGCTTTTGGCATTCATCGTCTTGTTGGCGGTCGTCAAAACCAAGGCCCACGTGGCCGGTGCCTGGTCGCTGCTGGTGGCCGTGGCGGTCGCCGTGCTCGGCTTCCACATGCCGATCGGCCTGGCCGCACTGTCAGCGTCCCAGGGCGCCGTGTTCGGCGCGTTCCCGGTGCTGTGGATCGTCATTACGGCCGTGTGGCTCTACCGCGTCACCGTCATCAGCGGACGCTTCGAGGACCTGCGCGGCATCTTCGATGTGATCGGCGGCCGCGACGTGCGCATCCAGGCCATCCTCGTCGCCTTCTGCTTCGGCGGGCTGCTCGAGGCGCTGGCCGGCTTCGGTGCGCCGGTGGCGATCACGGCCACGATGCTCATCGCACTCGGGCTGTCCCCACTGCGCGCAGCCGCCACCGTGCTCGTGGCCAATACTGCCCCGGTCGCCTTCGGCGCCATCGCCATCCCGATCACGACCGCCGCCGGGCTGACCGGCTTGGACGCGGGCCACATCGGTGCCATCGTCGGACGCCAGGCACCGATCCTCGCCGTGATAGTGCCGCTGATCCTGCTGGTCATCCTCGACGGCAAGCGCGGCCTGCGCGAGTGCTGGCCCGTCGCCCTCGTCACGGGCCTGTGCTTCGGCATCGCCCAGTTCCTGTGCTCCAACTATTTCTCCTATGAACTGACCGACATCGTCGCATCCCTCGTGGGCCTCGCCGGCGCATACCTGTTCCTGCGCGTATGGAAGTCAAAGGGCCACGACGCGGCCCGCGATCGCCTCACGGTCGGCGCCATGGCCGGCGGCTCCGGTTCCGCCGGCGGCTCGGTTTCGGACGGCAGCCCGGTTTCAGACGGCACGACGGCGTTGGCCGGGGACACTGCGAAGCTCACCGGCCCGCGGGTGTGGCTGGCGTTGTTTCCGTACCTGCTGGTCATCGTCGTCTTTGGCATCGCGAACCTGTGGAAGCTCGGCGTCAACATCCCGGCGTGGCTGGCCACAACGAACATCCACGTGCCATGGCCGGTGCTGCACGACGCAATCGTGGACACCGCCGGCAAGCCCATCTCGTCGACCGTGTACAACTTCCAGTGGCTCTCCAGCCCCGGAACGCTGTTGCTGATCACCGGCCTGATCGTCGCTGCGGTGTACGCCGTGTTCAACGACGGGGGCCGGTTCCCCATCACCATGCGCCAGGCCGTGGCCGCCATCGGCCACACCGTCTACAACATGCGCTGGGCAGGGGCGACCATCCTGCTGGTGCTGGCGCTGGCCTACGTCATGAACCTCTCCGGGCAGACCGTGGCGATCGGCACCTGGCTGGCCAGCACGGGCGGCTTCTTCGCCTTCCTCTCGCCGGTGCTGGGCTGGCTCGGCACGGCCGTCACCGGCTCGGACACCTCCTCCAACGCCCTGTTCGCGAAACTGCAGCAGGCCGCCGGCATGAAGGCCGGCATCGACCCGCACCTGCTCGTGGCGGCCAATTCCTCCGGAGGCGTCGTCGGCAAGCTGATCAGCCCGCAAAACCTGGCCATCGCCGCCACGGCCGTCGGCATGGACGGCCAGGAATCGGTCCTCCTGCGCAAGGTGATCGGCTGGAGCGTGGGCATGCTGGCCGTGTTGTGCATCCTGGTGTACCTGCAGTCCACGCCCATACTGGGCTGGATGCTTCCCTGAGAGAGATGTACGTGTAGGGCGTGGGCCCGTGGCAGGATGGATCCGTGACAGATAAAACGGGTCAGGCCGCGGGTCCGCGCGCCTATGAGGCAGTCTTGGCCAGTATCGAGGCCGAGCTGCGCGCTGGCACGCTGCGCATCGGCGACCGCCTCCCGGGCGAGCGCACCCTCTCAGAGACGCACGGCATCTCACGGGCATCCGTGCGCGACGCGATCCGCATCCTCGACGTCATGGGCCTGGTCCGCACGGCGGTCGGATCGGGGCCGAACTCCGGGGCCGTGCTGATCTCCAACCCGGCCGCAGGGCTCTCCTCGACCCTGCGCCTGCACGTGGCGAGCCGGCACCTGCCGGTCGACGACATCGTTCAGGCCCGCATCCTCCTGGAAACATGGGCGGCCACGGCGGCAACGGAGAGGGCGATCGACGAGCCGTCCCTGGCCCGGGCCAGGGAGCTGCTGTCCCTGATGGACGATCCCGGCCTGGACCGCGAGGCCTTCCACGACCTCGACGCGCAGTTCCACGTACTGCTCAGCACCCTGGCCGGCAACGCCGTCGTGTCCGCCATGATGGAGTCACTGCGGCTCTCGATCATGGGCTACGTGCGCGACTCCGTCACCACCGACGAACAGTGGAGTCCCGTCGTGCAGACGCTGCGGGCCCAACACCACGGCATTCTCGACGCCCTCTCCGCCCGCGACGGAACGCTGGCCGCGCAGCTGCTGCGCGAGCACATCGAGTGGTTCTTCGCCGAGACTGGCCACTGACCTTCCCTGGCGCCCCCTGCCTGCGGCAGCTTTGCGGCAACACTTTCGAAGGAGCTCCTCTTGCCTACAGCGGGAGCCCCGACCCGGGTTTGAGGTTCTTCATGACCAGGGTGGAGCTGACGCGCTGCACGCCGGGAAGCACTGTCAGCGCATTGTCGAAGAACTGCTGGTACGCGGAGAGGTCCTCGGCCATGACCTTCAAAATGTAGTCGGGGTCCCCGAAGAGACGCTGCGCGGAAGTGATGTGCACATTGGCGCTCACGAGGGCCTCAAATTTGTCCAGGGTGGCACGGTCCACCTGGGCGAGCGTGACGAACACAATTGCCTCAAACCCCAAGCCAACCGACGCCGGATCGATCACGGCGCGGTAGCCGCTGATCACGCCGTCGGCTTCGAGATCCTTCAGGCGGCGGTGGCACGGGGCCACGGTCAAGCCCACCTCGGCGGCGAGCGCCGTGGCTGTCATGCGGCCGTCATCCTGAAGCTTGCGCAAGATTTCTCTGTCAATGGCGTCAATCACCATCAGATCCTATCCCAAATGCCCATTTTCAAGGGCAAATTGCCAAGCACTTCTGGCATTTATTTCCCTAAGCTTGCTTGCATCACTACTTCCCTGTCAGGAGCATCATGGATCCGCAGGCGCTCATCGGATTCCTCATCGTCTCAGTCACCTTGACCTGTACGCCCGGCCCGGACTGGGCCTACTCCATTGCGGCCGGACTGCGTGAACGCAGCTTCGCCCCGGCCATCGCGGGCCTGTGCAGCGGTTACGTCCTTCACACCATCCTGCTGGCTGCCGGAATCGCCGCGCTCATGACGGCCGTGCCGGCCCTGCTGCTGTGGCTGACAGTCGCCGGCGCCCTGTACTTGTTGTGGCTGGGCGCCTCAACGGTAAAATCCTGGCGTGGCGCCGGCTTCTCCACGCACGCCGCGGGAACCAGGGCCGACGCCGGGACCCACCTGGGTGCGTTCCTGAACGGTTTTGGAGTCAGCAGCATCAACCCCAAGGGCATGCTGCTGTTCCTGGCCCTGACGCCCCAGTTCATCACCCCGCACGCCGCTTTCCCGGTCCCGGTGCAGTCACTCATTCTGGGGCTGGCGTTCGTCGCCTCGGCAGCGGTCATCTACAGCGTGGTCGCGGCCGGATCGCGCAAACTTCTGCGCTCCCGCCCCGGCGCGGCCCGTGGCATCACCCTGGCCAGCGGCATCATCATGTGCGGACTCGGCGCGGTCCTGCTGGTGGAACAGGCGGTGCCCGTCACCGAGGCCGCCGGGCACCTGCTGGCCCGCGGCTAAGCCGGCGCAGCGGAGTTGCCGCCGCGGCCCGCCCCGCGGGACAGGCGTATCTTCGCACCGTCCTCGCGAAACAGGGGCCAACTCGCGAAAACGGGGTATCTTGTCGGTGCGTTCGCCGGTTGGCCCCGTTGTCAGCAAAAAGACCACTTCGCACCGCGGGTTGGCCCCGCCCTCGCCGAACGTCAGACCCGCGCTGCCCGCCAGGCGGCAAGTTCGGCCAGCAGCTGCGCCTTGCGGGCCTCCGGTGCAAACGAGGACCGGATGGAGTTCCCGGCCAGCAACTCCAGCGCATCCACATCAAGGCCAAATTCCGCCACCAGGGACTGAAAGTTCTCTCCCATGTAGCCACCAAAGTAGGCCGGGTCGTCGGAATTGATGCAGACGTTGAGCCCGGACGCCAACATTTGCGGCAAGGGGTGCGCGGCCAGGGTGTCCACGGCGCGCAACCGCACATTTGACAGCGGGCAGACCGTCAGCGGAACCTGGTCGGCGGCCAGCCGCCTGACCAGCATCGAATCCTCCACCGACCGGATCCCGTGGTCAATGCGTTCCACGCCCAGGAGGTCCAGGGTGTCCCACACATGGCTGGGCGGACCCTCCTCGCCGGCATGCGCCACCCGCCGCAGTCCCGCGGCCCGCGCCCGTTCGAAGAGCCTGATGAACTTCGACGGCGGATTGCCCACCTCCGCCGAGTCCAGTCCGATCCCGATGATGGGCGCCCCCATCGCCAGCAGTTCCTCCAGCACCGCCAGGGCCGATTCTTCGGATTGGTCGCGGAGGAACGCGGCAATCAATGCCGTGCTGATGCCAAACTCGTCCTGGCTGGAAGCGAGCGCGGAGGAAATGCCGCGCACCGCCGTCGAAAGTGGAATGCCGCGCCCAAGGTGCGCCTGCGGGTCAAACATGATCTCCGCATGCCGCACCCCGGATGCCTGGGCGCGGAGAAGGTAGGCGCGGGTCATGTCCGCGAAGTCGGCCTCGGTGACCAGCACGGCCATGTTCGCGTAATACAGGTCCAGGAAGTGCTGCAAGTCCGTGAACTCATATTGGGCCCGCAGATCCGCCAGGGTGGGGTGCGGCAGCGCAATGCCGTTGCGGGCCGCCAGTTCCAGGATCAGCTCCGGTTCCAGCGTGCCCTCGATGTGCAGGTGGAGTTCGGCCGTCGGCAGGAGAAATTCAGTCGTCATGGCCGCCAGTCTACGACGGCGGATGGCTAGGACCTGTACAGCTTGGCGATGAGCTTGGGATCGACAATCCCCGTCTTGATGGCTTCACTGAGATCCTCCACAGTGGTCGTTATGCCGGTCTGGCGCTTAACTTCCTTGCGGATTTGGTCGAGAATTGTTTCGGACAGGATCAGACCGAGCAACGGGCCCGGTTCGGTGACGGCCCGGTGTTTCCAGACTTCGTCAATCCGCCGTCGCTTCAGCGCCTCCCGATGCAGCAGGAACATCGCTTGGGACTTTTCTTCCAGCGATGCCGGACCCAGGAGGTCGATCTCAAAGGCCATGTTGACGATCACCGGCAGGCCGCCAGTGAGGTGGTAGGCCTGCCATAGCGCACCGTTGGTCAGGACCATCCATTCCACGCCTTCGTTGACGGCGTACATCTGCACCTGGCGAAGGTGGCGCTCGTTGAGTTTCTGGCTGATCCGCTTCACCTCAATGAAGGCCACCATTTGCTTGTCAATACGGACTCCGTAGTCGGCAAAGTCCTGCTTCACCATGTATTCAGTGGTCAGGTCGCGGAACTTGTCATAGTCCAACCCTTCACACAGCATGTCCGTGACCACCAACCGGGTGTCGCCTTCGTTGGCATCCCTGGCCCGAAGGTCCTGCAAAGGCTTCGCATAATGGGTGATGGCGTCGCGGACCTGCTCCATGGCGGCGAGCTCCCACTTGGGGAGTTTGCTTGCCGGCACAGTCGCCTTCCCCGCAACCCGCGGCGCTGACTTGGCCGGAACGGCCGGAATGGTTGCCTCCGGCCTCGTGGCCTCCGGGACGGCGGCCACGAGGCCGGAGGCCATGGCATCACCCGGCCCCGCCACGGCCAATCGCAGTTCGGCGGGCATTTTCAGTTCCTCTGGCAGCTGCAGGTGTGGGTCAACGACACCAAACGCGGCCTGGCCCATCAGCCAATTCATGGTTGCCGCCCAACGTAGGACGAATGTCTCCCCAACTCCGGCACTCTCGGCACTCCTTGCCACGGCAATCAATTCAAGCTGTGGTGCTGCGGGAACGCTCAGGCCGGCTCCTGCAGCGGACGCGGCCCACGCGGTCAGTGCCCGGAGCCGAGCAAGTGTTTTGGCGTCAAGTTCGGTTTGTTCCATTTTGCGATTCCCCTCAATCAATTCCTCAAGGCGGTCCCCTGGCATCAGCGCCCGGTGAACCGCGTCGTTATGCAGGCGGGATGACGGTGTCCCCCGGGCATCCCGCCCGGGCGCGCGTCCGCCGGAAGCCCCGAGAACTATCAGCATTCTCCCAGCTTGAATGTTAGCTTTCCATTAGGAATAAGTCGCGCAATTGGAGATAATTGATGAAAGCTTCACAGTCTTCATGGCCGCACAGCCTTAAAACCGTTTGGCCATTGGGCGTTGCTGGAAGCCAACCGTCACCGCCCGTGTCTTGTGGGCCGGGAACTCTCGAGGAGTCTGTCAGCGCGTGTTCATGAAAACTTTTGGGTGGTCCTTTGGGATCACCGCCGTGGCCCTTGTTGTGGCCTTCATTTACGGCGGCCTTGAGGCACTTATTCTCTGTGCCATCCTCGGTGTCCTGGAAGTCAGCCTCAGCTTTGACAACGCCGTGGTCAACGCCCGCATCCTGGAAAAAATGAGCGCGTTCTGGCAGAAGATGTTCCTGACCGTCGGCATCCTGATCGCCGTTCTGGGCATGCGCATTGCCTTCCCGCTGCTGATTGTTGGCGTGACGGCCAACCTCAACCCGGTCCAGGCCGTCTCGCTCGCCCTGGAAAAGGGCGACATCCACACCCCGGGCACGTACGCGTACCTGCTCCACGACGCCCACCCGCAAATCGCCGCCTTTGGCGGTGTCTTCCTGCTCATGCTGTTCCTGGACTTCATGTTTGAGGAGCGTGAAATCCGCTGGATCGGCTTCCTGGAGAAGCCGCTGGCCTTCATTGGCCGCCTGCACGGTGCCTCCATGGCCATCGCCCTGGTCGTCCTCGTCGCCTCAGCCGCCATGGTCCGTCCGGGCAAGGAAGTTGATGTGCTCATTGCCGGCATCCTGGGCATGGTCACCTACATGCTCGTCAACGGCCTCGGCGACATGTTCGACGTCGACGGGGACGGCGACACCGACGCCGAGGACACCGACGCCGAGTCGGCAAAAATTGCCAGGAAGTCCAACAAGGGCGTGGGCAAGGCGGTGGGCAAGGCGGCCTTCATGCTGTTCCTGTACCTGGAAATCATCGACGCGTCCTTCTCCTTCGACGGCGTGATCGGCGCGTTCGCCATCACCTCCGACCCCATCATCATCGCCCTGGGCCTGGGCCTGATCGGCGCCATCTTTGTCCGTTCACTGACGGTGTTCCTGGTCCGTGAAGGCACCCTGGACGAATTTGAGTACCTGGACCACGGCGCACACTGGGCCATTGGCGCCCTGTCCGTTATCCTGCTGCTGACCATCAGCATTGAAATCAACGAGGTCGTCACCGGCGTCATCGGCGTGGTCTTCATCGGCGCCGCCTTCATTTCCTCGATCATCCGCAACAAGCGATTAAATACCAACGATTCACCTAAAGTAGAGCAACTTTCCAACTAATCCAGGAGGCCCCACCATGGGACTTAGCTTGCAAAAAGGCCAGTCACTTTCACTGAAGAAGAACGACGGCGCTTCCCTCACCAAGGTGCGCATGGGCCTCGGCTGGGATTCGGCCGCACCGGTGAAGCGCGGATTCTTCGGCACCAAGAAGGCCGCCGAGATCGACCTGGACGCCTCGGCCATCTTTTTCGACGCCGCCGGCAAGGCCGTGGACACCGTCTTCTTCAACCAGCTCCAAAGCAAGGACGGCTCCACCAAGCACACCGGCGACAACCTGACCGGCGAGGGCGAGGGCGACGACGAGACCATCCTGGTGGACCTGGCCGGTGTTTCGGCCGCCGTCACCCAGATCGTGTTCGTCATCAGCAGCTACAGCCGCCAGACCTTCAACGAGGTCGAGAACGCGTTCTGCCGCCTGGTGGACGACTCCACTGCCGGCTCCCCCGAGGTGGCCCGCTTCCAGCTGACCGACTCGGGAACGCACACCGCCATGATCATGGCGAAGGTTTCCCGTGAAGGCTCCGGCTGGTCCTTCAAGGCCATCGGCGAGCGCGCGAACGGCCGTACCGTCATGGACCTGATCCAGCCCGCCGCAGCATCCCTGTAACCACCCATACCTCTCAAACAAGGAGTCCACCGCATGGCATCTTTGACACTTTCCAAGGGCAGCAACCTCTCCCTGACCAAGGCCGATCCGGGCCTGCAGCAGGCCATGGTCGGTCTGGGATGGGACCCCCGCACCACCAGCGGGGAGGCATTTGACCTGGACGCCTCGGCCATCCTGATCGGCGCCAACGGCAAGGTCCGCAACAACGACGACTTCATCTTCTACAACCAGCTCGAAGCCAAGGACGGCTCCGTTGTCCACCAGGGCGACAACCGCACCGGCGAGGGCGAGGGCGACGACGAGCAGATCCTGATCAAGCTCGATACGGTCTCGGCCGAGGTCGAACGCGTCGTCATTGTGGTCTCCATCGACCAGGCCGATGCCCGCCACCAGAACTTCGGCCAGGTCCGCGAGGCCTTCTGCCGCGTGGTCAACCAGCACACCGACCAGGAGATCGTCCGCTACGACCTGTCCGAGGACGCCGCCTCCGAAACGTCAATGGTCTTTGCCGAGATCTACCGCAACGGTGCCGAATGGAAGTTCCGTGCCGTGGGCCAGGGCTACGCCAGTGGCCTGCACGGCATCGCCACCGATTTTGGCATTGTTCTGGACTAGGCACCACCGGTAGTCCCGGTGCACCCGCAGGGCACCGGAAACTTGAATCAACCACGGAAGAAGGCATGAATTCATGGCTGGACTGACACTTGAAAAAGGTAACAACCTCTCCCTGACCAAGGCCGATCCCGGCCTGCAGCAGGCACTTGTGGGATTGGGCTGGGATCCCCGGACCACCACGGGTGAGGCCTTTGACCTGGATGCCTCGGCGCTGCTGCTGGGCGCCAATGGCAAGGTCCGTTCCGCCGACGATTTCATCTTCTATAACCAGCCGTCCGCCAAGGACGGTTCAGTGATGCACCAGGGCGACAACCGCTCCGGCGTGGGCGAGGGCGACGATGAAACCATCCTCATCGACCTGGCCAAGATTGCCGCCGACGTGGACCGCGTGGTCATTGTGGTCTCCATTGACAAGGCCGATGAGCGCAGGCAGAATTTCGGCCAGGTGCGCGGGGCGTACTGCCGTGTCGTCAACCAGGGCAGTGAGCAGGAAATCGTGCGCTTTGACCTGAGCGAGGACGCGGCGCCGGAAACTTCCATGCTCTTCGCCGAGATCTACCGCAATGGCGCCGAATGGAAGTTCAAGGCCGTCGGCCAGGGCTACGCAACCGGCCTGTCCGGCATCGCCACCGATTTCGGCGTACCCCTGGGTTAAGCCCCGCTTTCTGGCCCCACCACCGCACAGTGTCCTCCGCAACCGAAACTGGATAAAAACCATGACATCTCCGCTCACCCCACCCACTGACGCCGAAGTTTCACTGGTGCTCAAGGCCCCCGACGCACCCGAGATCGTCGCGCCCGAGCAGGCCCCCGGCATGGTCCCCGTCCCGGCGGAGCGCCAAACCGAAATCAGCCGCCAGGCCAAGGAATACATTGCCGAAATCGCCACCTTTGATGCGCGCAGCCCCGAATTCAGCACCAAGGTGGACGGCATCACGAAGCTGGCCGGCTCGGAGATGACGTCGTCGTCGGACGCCTCCAGCCGCATGCTGGAACGTTCCACCACCTCCGTGGCCGGGGCAAAGAAGAGCGGCAACGGCGCCCAGGCCCAGGTGGCCGGCACGCTGAACCAGCTGCGCACCACCGTCGAGGAACTGACCCCCAACAACGCCGACCTTGGCACGGGCCGCAAGATTCTCGGTTTCATCCCGGGCGGGAACAAGCTGGCGAAGTACTTCCAAAAATACGAGTCCGCCCAGACCCAGCTGGACGCCATCATCAAGTCGCTCATGGCCGGCCAGGATGAGCTCCTCAAGGACAACGCCAGCCTGGCGGGGGAAAAGGTCAAGCTGTGGGAGACCATGCAGAGCCTGAGCGAGTACGCCGTCTTCGCCAAGGCGCTGGACGGGGCCTGCGTGGAAAAGATTGACGCCACCCGCGCCTCCGGCCAGGTGGAGCAGGCCCAGAAGCTTGAGGCCGACGTCCTCTTCCCCATTCGCCAGCGCCACCAGGACATCCTGACCCAGCTCGCCGTGTCGGTGCAGGGCTACCTGGCCATGGACCTGGTCCGCAAAAACAACCTTGAGCTGATCAAGGGTGTTGACCGGGCCCGCACCACCACCATCTCCGCCCTGCGCACGGCTGTCATCGTGGCGCAGGCGCTGGCGAACCAGAAAATGGTGCTCGACCAGATCGACGCCATCAACACCACCACGAACAACATGATCCTGAAGACCTCGGAAATGCTCAAGGACCAGACGGTGCGCATCCACCAGCAGGCGGCCAGTTCCGGCGTCAGTGTGGACACGCTGCAGAAGGCCTTCGACAACGTCTTTGAAACCATGGACGCCATCGACACCTTCCGCGCCTCCGCGGCCAAGAACATGGAAGGCACCGTGCAGGCCCTCGAGTCCGGGCTGGCCAAAGCCAAGCCGTACCTCGAACGCTCCCGCCAGTCGGACCGCGACTGACCCCGTCGGCACTCCGGGCTGCCATGTCAGCGGCCCGGAGTAGCCTTGACGTACGACGACGAAACTTGAGGAAAGTGCGATGATTGGCCGTTTTGTAGGTGGTCTCTTTGGGGGCGGTCCGGCTCCTGCCGTTCCCGTGGTTTCCCATGAGGACACGGTGGCCCGGGAGATCGCCCAGATGGGTGCCGCCGTGGACAAGCTCAGGGCCGCCGTGCGCCGCTCCGGCAGCCACCTGCCGCCCCTGCTTTCCTCCCAACTGCGCCAGTTGGGGGACCTGCTGCGCGAGGCCGTCACCGACATCGGCATCCGCGGCTGCTCCACCGAACAGCGCGTGCTGCTCAACGCCATGATCTGCGACTACATCCCCTCACCGCTGCAGTCCTACCTGTCCCTCCCGCCGGCACACCACAACGAGGAATCCAAGGCAACTTTCATGTTCGCCGAGCAGCTCGCGACGCTGGAGGAAACCCTGGCAGACCTGCTCAACCAGATCCGCATTGGTGCCGTGGAGGAACTGTCCACGCACGGGCGCTTCCTCGCGGATAAGTTTGCCGGACAGGACGCGGCCCTGCAGCTCGAACACCAGCCAGCGGTGCACCAATCCACAGAGGAGCCACCGACCGAAAGGGACCCGTTGCGCTTGGAGGGCCAACCGTGGCATCACTGATTGCCGGGGCCAATGCCGCCCTGACCATGGAGAACCCCGGCCTGGACCACGTGGTGGTCGGCCTGGGCTGGGACGCCATTCCCAGCCACGGCCCGGCCGCCGAGTTGGTCCCCTTCGCCGTGATGTGCGATGCCGGGGGCCAGGCCCTTTCCAACGACCACCTGGTATTTTTCAACCAGCTGGTCAGCGCCGATGCCGCCGTCACGTTTGCCGGGGACGCCGACCAGGAGCAGATTGACGTTGAACTGGGCCGGGTCCCTGAAGACGTCGCCAAGATCGTCTTCTTTGTTTATGTCGACCCGGACGTGCGCGGCAGGGGCAGCTTTGCCTCAGTGCGCGATTCACACATCCGTGTTGCCACGGCGGAGAACCGCGAGCTGGTGCGCTTCGACATTCCGGCCACCACCCTCGATTCGGCGACGGCCGTGATCTTCGGCGAACTGTACCGGCACCGCGGCGACTGGAAGTTCCGCGCCCTGGGCCAGGGGTACAGCACGGGTCTGGCCGGCGTGGCCAAGGACTACGGGATCGCCCTGTAGCCATGGTCAACCGTTCCTCCGCCCCGCGCACCGACCTGCCGTACCTGCGGCGCCGGATCAAGCCCGTGGACCCGGCGGCTGCCGGCACCGCCTCCGGGGCAACGGATATGCCGTCGGCCCGGCCGCCGGTGCAGCCTGCAGCCCCTGTCCAGTCGAACCCTGCGCACCCGGCCCCATCGGCTTCAGCCGGACTGAGTCTCAGCCGGCCCTCGGCCACCCCCTCACCGGCGTCGTCAACGGCACCTGCAGAGACGGCGGACCACCATTCAGGGGGACTGGTACTGGGCGGCAGCCGCGCCCGGACCTCCTCCCCTGCACCGGCAGCTCCGGCGCCGTCGGCCCGGCCCTCCGCACGCCCAGGCGGGCTGGTGCTCGGAGGCAACACCCCGGCGTCACCCATGAACCCGCGCGCACAGAAGCTGGCCGCCCAGCGCGAGGCCGCGAGGGTGGCGGACCACGAGGTGGGGCTGCTGTTTGCGGCGCCGGGAATCCACGACGTGTATGAACTGAACCTGCAGGAGCGGCTGCTGCGGCTCACGCCGCTGGAATCGGCCGTGGGGACACTGGTGGTCGTCGGCAGCACGGCCATGGCCTGGGAAAGCGTCCGGCGCGTGGTGGGCGGTGCGGACAATGCCGGCCACACGGCCGGCTCGCCGGTGAAGACCAGCGGCAACCGGCCCCTCGTGGGCTACGACGGTCAGAACGCGCTGATTACCCTTCGGCATGTGCGCGAATTGCGCCGCGCCATTTTCATCAACCGCAGCAGCCAGCCCATGGGCGTGCGGATCTTCAGCGGCGCGTCGGTGGCGCTGCCGCCGTCGGCCGACGGCACCCAAATGGTGCTGCTGGTGCACCGGATCGGCAACGTGCTGGAGTTGCGGTCAGAGCCCGTGCCGGAGTCCTGGGAAGATCAGCAGATTTGGCAGGAATTCGACTTCACCATGACCCACCAGGCACCCGTTGCCGCCTATCGCCGCTAGCGACTTCGACGCAATGCTTGAAGCGAAACCGTGCTTGAAAAACGAGTTTGAAAGGGCCCATGCGACACTTCCGCCACCTGACGCACTCCCAGCTGGTCCGGCTCTTTTACCGGCAGCCGGAGGAGCTCACCTCCGACAGTGATCCCGGGCTCCTGGCCGTTGCCCTGGGCGGCACCCTTTACACCCCGGCCAACCGCCAGGACCTGGTCAAGGATGTGCTGCGGCAGCGCGACGCCGGTTGTACCAGCATGGTGTTGTGCCTGGAAGATTCCATCCCGGACTCGGACGTGCCGGCCGCCGAGGACAATGTCGTCAAGACACTGGCACTGCTGGGGGAAAGCGGCGAAGACCTGCCGATGCTGTTTGTCCGCGTGCGCACGGCAGAGCAGATGCGCTCCCTGGCCCGCCGCGCCGGAGCGGACCTCGCCGTGCTCACCGGGTTCGTGCTCCCCAAGTTCGACAACGTGTCCGGCCGGGCGGCCGCATTCCTCGATGCCCTGCACCTGATCCAGGACGAGCTGGGGCTGGACGGGATCGCCCGCGGCGGACGGGCCGCCCGGCGGCTGCGGATCATGCCGATCCTGGAGTCCCGCACGGTCATCCACATGGAGACGCGCGCCGCGGCCCTGACCGGCATTGACGCGCTGCTGCGGGCCAACCGCGAAGACGTGCTGGCGGTGCGCATTGGCGCCACGGACATGTCCAGCACCTTCGGCCTGCGCCGCTCCCGCGACCTGACCATCTACGACGTCAATGTGGTGGCCAATGTCATCGGCGACATCGTCAACGTGCTGGGCCGTCCCGACGGCGGCTTCATCATCAGCGGCCCCGTGTGGGAGCACTTTTCCAATACCGAGCGGGTACTGCGCCCCCAGCTGCGGCTGACCCCCTTCGCCAGGACCAGCGAAAAGGAACTGCGCCGCCGGATCATGACAGCCAACCTGGACACCCTGATCCGTGAAATTGAACTGGACCTGGCCAACGGCCTGCTGGGCAAGACCCTGATCCACCCCAGCCACGTCGCCCTGGTCCACGCCATGAACGTGGTCAGCCACGAGGAATTCCTGGACGCGCGGGCCATTGCCGGCAACGTCGGAGGGGGCGCGGCGGCGTCCCCGTACGGGAACAAGATGAATGAGATGAAGCCCCACCAGGCCTGGGCGCAGCGGACGCTGCTGCGCGCCCGGGCGTTTGGGGTGGCGGCCGCGGGCGTCACCTTTGTGGACCTGCTGGAAGCGAGCATGGCGTGAGTTCCCCTTCTTCCCCGGGCAAACCATCTCCCGGCACCCCATCCCCCGGCACCGTGTCCCCGGGCACTCCTTCTCCCGGCACGCCGTCCCCTGGCACCGTGTCCCCCGGCTCGCCACCTCCGGGCGCCGTGTCTGCGGGCGCTGTGGCTCCCGTGTCCCCCGGCACGTGGACCGGCGGCTTCGTGGCCAGTGAACTGGACGTGCACATCCACAGCGACCCCGCCAGTCCGGTGGCCGTGGAGGACCTGGTGGGGCTGGCCCTGCGCCGCAACCCCAAACGCGCGCACCTGCTGGTCTCGCAGCTCCTGGCTAAGCACGTGCCCACCGAGCCCGCCTTGGTGATTGCCTCCGGTGGGCTGCTCGGCGCGTTCGTGGCCCGGCAACTTGCGGACAGCCGGTTGGCCGGTGAAGACGGCACGCACCCTGCGTCGTTGGCCGAACGCGGGTCGCCGCACCACGCAGGACCAACACCTGTACCGCCGACCGACGATCCCCTGCAACGCGCGGCCACACAGCTCACGGTTGTGCTGCGCTCCTCCGGCCCGGAACGGGCCGGAGCCATTGCCGCCCTCTCCACGCAGGTCGCTGCGCTGCGCACTCCGGTGCGGGACGCCGTCGTCCTGGGCTTTGCCGAGACTGCCACGGGGCTGGGGCGGCTGGTGGCCAACGCCCTGGGTGCCTGCTACATCCACTCCACCCGCCACGCCACGCCTGGGGTACCGCTTGCCGCAGGGTTTCAGGAGGGCCATTCGCACGCCACCTCCCACCGCATTGTGCCTGCGGATCCGCGCTGGCTGGAGCGTCCGGGGCCGGTGGTACTGGTGGACGACGAGCTCAGCACCGGCTCCACCGTCATCAACACCATTCGCGAACTGCACGCCCTGGTGCCCCGTGAAAGCTATGTGGTGGCCGCGCTGATCGACCTGCGCTCCCCCGAAGACCGCCAGCGGTTCCACGAGCTGGCCGCCGGGCTGGGGTGCCGGATTTCCGTTGCAGCCCTCGGGACCGGACGCATTGACCTGGGGCCGGACATCCTGGACCGCGCACAGGAGCTGATCGGCAGGCTGCCGGAACCTGCCCTGCGGGAACCGCCAACGGCCGGGGCGCCAGCGACGGATCGAGTGCCCCACGGCCGGCTCACCATGCTGGAACTGACGGCGGAGGATATTGCGCCGGTGCGCAGCGACCGCTTTGGCAACGCCGGTCCGCCGGAACCCGACGACATTGCCACCGTGGCACGCAAGGTGGCGGGGCTGCTGGCACTTCAGTCCTGTCAGGGGCCGGTGTCTGTGGTGGGGTGCGAGGAAAACATGGGGCTGCCGCTGGCTGTCGCCGCCGAGCTGGAGCGGCTTCTTCCCGATTCCGGCGTACGGTTTTCCACCACCACCCGCTCGCCGATTGTCCCGCTGGACCGCGGGGACTATGCGATTGCCGGGGCGCTTTCCTTCGCCAGCCACGACGACGCCGCCGACGGTCCCGGCATCCGCTTTGCCTACAACCTGGGTGGATCCGGCCGGCGCCCGGGCACAATCGTGGTGATCCCGGAACCCGGCAGCGACAGCACAGCCCTGTTGGAAGGCAATCCGGTCATTGGCCTCCCCGGGCTGGCCGAGGTGCTGCGGGCCGCGGCCAACGACGTCGTCATTGTCCTTTTGCCCGCCGACATCCCCGGCGACGGCCCCGCCCTCCCCACCGAAACCGCCGCCACTGCACCAGAGGACGCCACACCATGAGCAGCACCGCATTGCCCGCACCGCTGGCCGGGCCGGCCTTTGGCTCCTATGCGGCCGACGAAGTCCGGTGGCTGCTAAAGGACCTCAGCCATGTGGCGTTGGAGGCGCCCACGGCGGACCGGGAGCGCGCCATCCAGTCCGGTGCGGCAAATTACGCCGAGTCGCTGCCGGTGGAATACACGCCGAGCCCCGAATACCAGGCTCTCTACGAAGAAGCGGTGGAACGCTCCGGGGAGCGCGTGGCCCGTGCCGTGGGCGTGGTCACCGAGCAGGCGCTTGCGGCCCGCGGCGGCAGGCCGGTGCTCGTGTCGCTGGCCCGGGCGGGAACGCCCATCGGGATCCTGATGCGGCGTTGGGCGCAGCAGGTCCACGGGATCAGCGTCCCGCACTTCACCATGAGCATTGTCCGCGGAATCGGCCTGGACCAAACCGCGCTGCGCTACCTGGCGGCGAACTTTGAGACGTCACGGATCCTGTTTGTCGACGGCTGGACGGGCAAGGGCGCCATTTCCCGTGAGCTGGCCGCCGCAGTGGACCTCTTTGCCGAGACTGACGGGGTGCGCTTCCCCGCCGACCTGGCCGTGCTGGCGGACCCCGGACACTGCGTGGAGATGTACGGCACGCGGGAAGACTACCTGATCCCGTCGGCCTGCCTGAACTCCACGGTGTCCGGGCTGGTCTCGCGCACGGTGTTCAACACCGATCACATTGGCCCGGACGATTTCCACGGTGCCAAGTTTTACGCCGGGCTGGCCGCCAGCGACGTCTCCGGCGGGTTCCTGGACGCCATCTCCGCCCGCTTCGACGCCGTCCGCAGCGCCGTGGCCGCCGATGTGGCCGCCCTGCAAACTGCGGACCGCACACCCAGCTGGGCGGGCTGGGCCGCCGTCGAACGGATCAGCACCGAGTACGGCATCAACAACGTCAACCTGGTCAAGCCCGGCGTCGGCGAAACCACGCGGGTGCTGCTGCGCCGCGTGCCGTGGCGGGTGCTGGTGAACCCCCTGGCCCGGGCGGACGTGGCGCATGTGCTGCTGCTGGCCGAACAGCGCGGCACCCCCGTGGAGGAAGTCCCGGGGCTGGCGTACAGCTGCGTTGGCCTGATCCATCCCCGGTTCGACAAAAGCGCCGTGGGCGCCGACGGCAGGGCCGCACACAATGTCTGAGACCCGTTCCGGCACCGGCCCGTATCTGGCGGCCTGCGACCTGGACCGGACGCTGATCTACTCCAGAAACGCGTTGTGGCTTGAGGGCACGGACAAGGATGCCCCTCCCCTGGTGGTGGCTGAGGTGTACGACGGCGCGCCCCTTTCCTATATGACCCGCGCCGCAGAGGACCTTCTGCTCAAGGTGGCCGCGGTGGCCACCTTCGTGCCCGTCACCACCCGCACCCAGGCGCAGTACGAGCGTGTGCGGCTGCCCGGGCCCGTGCCCGAGTACGCCATCACCAGCAACGGCGGCAAGCTGTTGCACCGCGGCGTGCCGGATCCGCAGTGGCGGGGGCACCTGACCACACAGATTGCCGCCGGCTGCGCGCCGCTGGAGTCCATGGAGGAGCTCCTTTCCAATCCCACGTTCTCCGGGTGGATCCTGCGCCTGCACCGCGCCGAGGACCTCTTTGTCTACGCCATCGTTGACCGTGAGGTCATGCCGGACGCCTTCTTGGTGGAATTGCAGGCGGAGTGCGCCGCGGCCGGCTGGACCGTGTCCGTGCAGGGAAGGAAACTGTACTGCGTGCCCGCGCCGGTCACGAAGTCGGACGCACTGGCCGAGGTGGCCCGCCGCACGGGCGCCGGCACGGTCCTGGCCGCCGGTGATTCCCTCTTGGACGCTGACATGCTGGCCGCGGCCGACATTGCGTTCCGTCCCCTGCACGGTGAGCTGCACGACGCCGGATACCTGGCCCCGAACCTGTCCCTCACCTCCGTCCGGGGAGTGCTCGCGGGCGAGGAAATCCTGCGCCGGATCCTGGCCGTGGTGGACGCCGGCAGCTGAGGCTGTCCGGTGGTCGAGCCTGTCGTGACCCCGGGCTAAGCTGGATCCGTCCCCCCTTTATCCGTAGGAAAGAGCGCCGCCCCTTGCCCAAGCCCCGACCGTCCACGTTCCGCACCACCGGCACCGCCGGCACCTACCGTGCCACCGATTTCATCATGGCTTCGGTGTTCGCGTCCGTCTTGTTGGTGGCCACGGCGTGCGGTGGCGCTCCGGCACCTGCCGCCGCACCTCCGTCGACCGTGCAGGGCACCCCCAGCAGCTCCGCAGCGTCGACGCCGGAAGCCACGGCCGAGCCTTCGCCCACGGAGGAAGACCCCGCGCCGCTGGACGGCGGGACCGTCCCCGATGCCGGCGGCGCCGACCTGGCAGGCAACGTCCAGCCCGCCTTCGCTGCCAAGGCCCTGGATGTCCTGGCCACACTGCCCATCAAGGGCCGGGCGCCGAAGACCGGGTACAGCCGCGCCGAATTTGGCCAGGCCTGGGCGGACGTGGACAAAAATGGCTGCGACACCCGCAACGACATCCTTGACCGGGACCTGACGGCCAAGACCTTCAAGCCGGGCACGCGCGACTGCCTGGTGCTGACCGGCGTGCTGGCCGACCCGTACACCGCTTCCACCATTGATTTTGTGCGCGGGCCGAACAGCGCCAGGGTGCAGATTGACCATGTGGTGGCCTTGAACGATGCCTGGCAAAAGGGTGCGCAGCAGCTGACCGTGGAACGCCGCACAGCTTTTGCCAACGACCCGCTGAACCTGCTGGCCGTGGACGGGCCCGCCAACCAGCAAAAGGGCGCCGGCGACGCCGCCACCTGGCTGCCGCCGAACAAGGCGTACCGCTGCGACTACGTGGCCCGGCAGATTTCCGTCAAGGCCACCTACAGTTTGTGGATCACCGCGGCCGAACACGACGCCATGGCCCGGGTTTTGGGTGACTGCTCCGGGACAAAGGTGCCCACTAACCAGACCGCGCCAGCTGAGGAACCCGCCGCCGTACCTCCGGTGGCGCCGGTTAAGGCCGCCCCGGTCGAGGTGGCACCGGCCGCGCCACCGGCAGCTCCCCCTGCCAAGCCCGTGGCACCCCTCGTCCAGGCCCCTGCAGCGGTCTTCTACCAAAACTGCACCGCGGTCAGGGCCGCCGGGGCCGCTCCCATCCGCGTCGGCCAGCCGGGCTTTCAAGCCAAATTTGACCGCGACGGCGACGGGATTGGCTGCGAATAGCGCGGGCCCATTTCGCGAGCACTTCTCAAATGAGGCACGCACCCCTTTTCGCGAGCACTTTTCATAAGTCTCGCCGGCCACTGGCAACTGCGCCCGGAATGGCTAAAATTAAGGCATGGGCCCGCACGATGAGCAGCCGGTGGTTCCGGCACTGTGGATTCGCCACGACAGCGAGATCCTGCCGTTGTGGTGGGACCGCCTGTGCGCCGAAATGGGGCCCCAACCCGCCTCACGGTACGCCGGCGGGCTCTTCGACCAGGACCGCCGCCGCCCCATCGCCCAGTGGTTCAACCCCGCACTCAATGCGGCCCTCCTGGTGGCCATTGAAACCGGACCCGAGTGGCCCGTGCAGCGCTTCGCCGTGTTTTATGCCCCGCCCGGCAGCGGCTTCACCAAGGTCCACATGAACAACCACGAATGGTTCACCCGCACCCCACAGCAGTCGCCCACCGAAAAGGAAGCATTCGCCGCCGCCATCACCTCAGCCGAGGCGTTCCTGCAGGTGGAGATGGACTTTATCTAGGCGCCCGACGCCGGAGGGCACGTTGGGCGCGAACGGGACCATCCGCCGTCGTGCCTTAGAAGTACCTGAGAAGCCGTGCCTTAGAACGCGAAGGCCATCCGCACGGCCAGCAGCACCATGACCACGGCGATGACGCCGTCGAGCACCCGCCAGGCGCCAGGCCTGGCAAATATCTGCCGCAGCAGCCTGGCGCCGAAGCCCAGGGCGCTGAACCACAGCACGCTGCCCAGCACCGCACCCGCCCCAAACCACCACCGCAGCCCGCCGTGCTGGTTCGCAAGGGTGCCCAGCAGCAGTACCGTGTCCAGGTAGACATGCGGGTTCAGCCAGGTCAGCGTCAGCGCGGTGGCGAGCACGGCTTTCCGCCCCAGCGCGCCCTGCTCCGCTCCGGCCGTCAGGGTGCCGGGCCGGAGCGCTCGTTTGGCGGCGAGAACACCATAGGCAAGCAGGAATGCCGCTCCGGCCAGCCGGATCACCACGACCACGGCCGGCACCGCCCGCAGCACTTCGCCGATGCCGAAGATCCCGGCCGCAATGAGGACGGCGTCGCTGAGCATGCAGACCAGAACCACCAACCCAACATGTTCGCCGCGGAGGCCCTGGCGCAGCACAAAGGCATTCTGCGCGCCAATGGCGATGATGAGGGCCAGCCCGGCGCCGAGGCCGGTGCCTGCCGACGAGAGGATGTCCAGTGGAGTCACACCCTTGAAGCTACTAGGCTGGGAACATACAGTACAGATAATTATTCTTGGGATACATAAGGAACACTAATGTTGAATTTCCAGACGGAACAGCTGCGCACCTTCCTGGCCGTGCTGGAACACGGCACCTTTGACGCGGCGGCCAGGACACTTCACGTGAGCGCATCCGCAGTGTCGCAGCGCATCAAGGCCATGGAACAGGCCGCCGGACAGGTGCTGCTGCAGCGCACCACGCCCATTCAGTCCACGGCTCCGGGCGCCGTTGTGCACAAGCTCGCCCGGCAGCTGCGCCAGCTGGAGGCCGACGCCGCCGCGGAACTGGGACTCGCGGGCGCCACCGCCGCCATCCCGCTGGTGGTCAACGCCGATTCACTGGCCACCTGGTTCGTGGACGCACTGGCCGCCGTTCCGTCGGAATCGGGACTGACCTTTGAGGTGCTGCGCGAAGATGAACAACATTCCGCCGGGCTGCTTCGCTCCGGGGCAGTCATGGCCGCCGTGACGGCCACGCCCGACGCCGTCCAGGGCTGTTCCGTGGTGCCGCTCGGCGCGCTGCGCTACCGTGCCGTGGCGTCGGCTGGCTTCCTGCGCCGGTGGTTCCCCGACGGCGTCGACACCGCGCACTTTGCGATCGCGCCGGCCATCCAATTCGACCGTAGCGACACCCTGCAATCCAACTTCTTCGCCGCGGTGGCCGGAGCCGGGCTCACCGCCCCGCAACACTTCATCCCCGACACCCTGCAATTTGCCGCCGCCGTCCGGGCGGGACTCGGCTGGGGGCTCATGCCGGAGGTGCACTGTGCCGGCGAACTGCGGGCCGGGAGCCTCGTGGAGCTGGTGCCGGGCCGGGTCACCGGCATTCCGCTGTACTGGCAGCGATGGAAGATCCAGTCCGTGGCGCTGGACCTGCTGACCGCAGCCGTCACCACGACGGCGGCTGCCGCGCTTTCGTAGCCGGCCGGGGCCCACCGGGGGCTGCCCGGGGTCCGGCGGGGGCTGCCCGGGATCCGGCCGGGATCCGGCGTTTAGTGCAGCGCGGCACCCATCTGTTCCACAATCCTGCGCAGGATGGGGCGGGGGACGGCGAAGTTCAACCGCACCCATCCCCGGCCGGCGACCCCGCATTCGGCGCCGTTCACCAGCACCACCCCTGCGTCCTCCCGAAAGAAGTCAGCCGAGGATCCTGCGATTCCCAGTTGCGAGCAGTCGAGGAATGCCAGGTACGTCCCGGCGGGCCGCAGCCAGCCCGCACCCGGCAAATGTTCGCCCAAAAGTTCGCCCAGCAACTGCCGGTTCCCGTCCAGATAGCCCAGTACATCGCTGCGCCACGGCCCGCCGTCCCGGTACGCAGCGATGTTTGCCACCACGCCCAGTGTGCTTGCGCCGTGTTCCGCAAATTCGCCCACCTCGGCCCACTTCTCGCGGTCCGCGGCATTGGAAAATATCATTTGCGCAGCCTTCAGCCCAGCCAGGTTCCACGCCTTCGACGCCGAGGTGCCCGTCACCGTGTGCCCGGCCGCAGCAGAACCGACCGATGCGTACGGGACGTGGGTGCCGCCGTCGTACACCAGCGGAGCATGGATTTCATCCGAGAACACGCGCGCGCCGCGGGCAGCCACGATCTTTGAAATCCGGAGCAGCTCATCCCGGCTGTATACCTTGCCCAGCGGATTGTGGGGATTGCAGAGCACCAACATACCGCCGCCGGCGAGCGCCGCGTCGAGGGCGGCATAGTCCATTTCCCACGACGAATCAGTGCGCAGCAGCGGCACCTCCACCAGTTGCCGGCCATGGATTTTGGGCAGCTTCAGAAATGGCATGTACGCGGGGGTGGGCACCACAATCCTGGCACCGGGGGCGCTGAAGTACTTGATGGTGCTCTCCAGGGCGGTCAGGACGTCGGACGCGGGACGGATCCAGTCCGCGGGCACGTCCCAGCCGTGGCGGGTCAGCAGGAAGTCGCTGCAGGCCGCTCCCATCGCGTCCACCAGTCCGGCTGGCAGATAGCCGGTGAGCCCCTGCGCCACGGCGTTCTGCACCGCCTTCGCGATGGGGGGCGCCAGGCCAAAGTCCATCTCCGCCACCCACGCCGGCAGAAGCTGGGCAAACCCCGTCCACTTCAGGCTGCCGACGTCCCGCAGCTGCTCCGCCGTGATGGCGTCAAACCGTGCAGCGACTGCTGCTTGGGCTGGTGTTTCCAACATGGCTGCCCCTGGTGTTGTGGAAGATGTGCCTTTCACCGAATCTTTCCACAGCCGTACCGCACCGGATATGCCGCCACCCGGTCCGAAGGGCACTTCGCCGCTAGAATCCACCCATGACCGTTTCCAGCACGGCCCGCCGAAACCAGCGGGTCCTCGTCGCCGGCCAACTCCTGTCCGGTGTGGGCGTGGCCTCCGGCATCTCTGTCGGCGGGATCCTTGCCGCACAACTGGCCGGCACGACGGCGGCATCCGGCTTTGTGCAGACGGCCTCCACCCTGGGTGCCGGGCTCGTGGCGGTGCCGCTGGCCAACCTTGCCGTGCGGGCGGGCCGCCGCTGGGCGTTGAGCACGGGATTTGCCTTGGGAGCTGCCGGAGCCGCGCTGGTTCTCGTATCCGCCGCGCTAGGCCAGTTTTGGCTGATGGCCGTGGGCATGCTGTTCTTCGGCGCCGCAAGCGCCTCCGGCCTGCAAGCCCGCTACGCCGCCGTCGACGGAGCCTCGCCCGAAAAGGCCGGCCGGGCCATGGCGATCGTCATCTGGGCCACCACGGTGGGTTCGGTGGCCGGCCCCAACCTGTCCGAACCCGGCCGCCAGCTCGGCATCCGCCTTGGCGTGGTTCCCCTGTCCGGCCCCTTCCTCTTTTCCCTGGTCGCATTCGTCACGGCCGCGCTGGTCATCGCCACCTTCTACCTGGGTACGGCGCACCCGGCCGCGGCACAGCCGGAGGACCCGGCCGGCGCGGAAGTCACTGCCAAGCCGGACCAGTCTCCCAACCCGGACGCCGCCGGGAAGCCGGCTCCCGCCGTCGTGCGGCCGTGGCGGGGCATGAGTTCAAGGCGAGGGAGGGCGTCAAGGTGGGGCACGGTTTCCAGACGGCACGGGAGTTCCAGACGGTACGGCGCGTGGGCGTCCCTGCGCTTGGCCTCCCACAACCCGCGGGCCCTTTTTGCCTTGGCTGCGGTGACGGGCGGTCACATGATCATGGTCGGCGTGATGGTCATGACGCCCGTCGCGATGGACGCGCACGGGCACTCGCTGGAGATTATTGGGATTGTCATCAGCCTCCACATCCTGGGCATGTACGCTGCGAGCCCCGTTTTCGGCTGGCTCGTGGACCGGCTTGGCGCCGGGCGCGTGGTCGGACTGGGGTGCGGCATTCTTTTGGCGGCAATCGGGCTGGGCGCGGCCGTCTCGGACAGCAGCAGCCCGGTGTTAATGTCCATCGCGCTCACCACGCTGGGGCTGGGCTGGTCGGCGTGCCTGATCGGGGGCTCGTCGCTGCTCAACGCGTCCGTGTCCGAGGAATTCCGGGTGCCGCTGCAGGGGGCCAACGACATGATGATGAACTTCGGCGCTGCCGCAATGGCTGCCGTGGCAGGGCCGGTGCTTGCCGCTGGCGGGTTCTTCTGGGTCAACATGGTGGCCCTGGCCGTGCTGGCGCCCATGGTGGTGCTGGGACTGCGCGCGCGACGGATCGCGCCGGAACCCTTCACGGTGGAAATGGCCGACGCCGACTGAGCTGCTGGGTATGGGCCGGCGCACCGGTGGTCGGGCCGGCGCGCCGGTGGTCGGGCCTGCCAAAACCGCCCACGTTGGCCGTGCCTGTCGCGGCTCTTGGCTGGCCATGATGCAGCCGAAAAAAGTTGTCCACAGATTTGCCGTTTGGGGTTTGATTCCGGCCCGGATGTCGGCCCGAGATCGTAGAATAGAGGTAGTAAAGGACCAAAGATTTTTTAATTCTTAGCGAATATATATTCGTTGAAATCCTTCAGAGACTGGCAGGGCAGGTGAGCGGCGTGGCGGCACCGGAGTGGTTGGAGCAGGGCTCCGGAGACGGTGCGGCCACTGCCGCTGACCCCTCAACTCAGGACGTTGCCCGCACGCCCGGCCCCGCCCGGAACGGTCCGAAGCCCGCGGTGGCTCCTACTGCCGCCACCCCCTCGGCTCGGGACGTCCGCGGCACGCCCGCTCCCTCCCGGACCGGTCCGAAGCCCGCGAAGGCAGTTGATTCCAAAGCCGTGGCGGCCGGGGTTGGTGTCGATTCCCTGGCTGACGTTTCGGTAGCGGCCGGGGTTGGTGCGGCGTCAGTGTCTTCCGCCCCAGGGTGTGCCGTGCTGGCCGGCACGGCCGCTCTTCTGCTTG
>NZ_QJVD01000116.1 GCF_003219815.1 Arthrobacter livingstonensis | reverse complement strand
ACGCGTGATCAGCAAAAGCAGGGTGACAAAAACATAATGGATTCCAATACTGTGTCAAGCTTCCAGGTAGACTGCTTTCTTTGGCATGTCCGCAAACGATTTGCAGACCAAGAAATGGGTGATGCCCCATTTCTAGACCGGCTTCGCCGAGATCAGAAGTCCCTGAGAGGAAGAAGCAGCACTCTTGGTCTTGACATCAGAGCTGCCACGCGTGAAGGAAAGCATATAGTGGAGCGGATTTTAGAGGAAGAGTCAGATGAAGCATTTAAAATGAGTATTGCTTCAGTGCCAGCTCCACGCTATCTAACTGACATGACTCTTGAAGAAATGTCAAGAGATTGGTTAATGCTCATTCCCAAACAGAAAATAACAGGATCCCTATGCATTAGAATGGACCAAGCAATAGTGGACAAAAACATCACATTGAAAGCAAATTTCAGTGTGATTTTCAATCGGCTTGAAGCCCTGATACTACTTAGAGCTTTTACGGAAGAAGGAGCAATAGTAGGCGAAATCTCACCATTACCTTCTCTTCCAGGACATACTGACAAGGATGTCAAAAATGCAATTGAGATCCTCATCGGAGGATTTGAATGGAATGATAACACAGTTCGAGTCTCTGAAACTCTACAGAGATTCGCTTGGAGAAGCAGCGATGAGGATGGGAGATCTCCACTCCCTACAAAGTAGAAACGGGAAATGGAGAGAACAGTTAAGCCAGAAGTTCGAAGAAATAAGATGGTTGATTGAAGAAGTACGACATAGATTAAAAATTACGGAGAATAGCTTTGAGCAAATAACTTTTATGCAAGCCTTACAACTATTGCTTGAAGTGGAGCAAGAGATAAGAACTTTCTCGTTTCAGCTTATTTAATGATAAAAAACACCCTTGTTTCTACTGATCACGCGT
>NZ_QJVD01000011.1 GCF_003219815.1 Arthrobacter livingstonensis | reverse complement strand
AAAATGAGCGAGTCACACCTGGCCGGAGTAGCACCAGTCTGCCAGCCAGCCCCGGGCCAGCCAATATCCATTAGAGAAAACGAGTTCGGCGCTGACGAAACTGCCGGTGATCGTGATGTTGCTGCGTCCGGGCCACGGGCAGCAGCGCGGATTGGTGCACTCGATGCTGCGCCAATGCCCACGGCCCACGTACCAGGCGTCGCGCACTGGCATGCCCGCCCCGGCGAGGGAGGTCTGCAGGGCTTCATAGACGGGACGTTGCGCAAAATCCTGCGGGTCCGTCCAGTCCGGCCCGCCAAAGATGGCCACCAGGGCCCCGTCCGCCTGTTCATCGCTGGAGAGCTGCCCGGCTGCGATGTTGGCAAACGCGTCCAGATCGGCTGAGCCGCCCATGGGGAGGTCCATCCGCATGGTGGCCCGGAGGGCCTTGCCGCACATGCCGATGCACACCACGCTGTTTTCCGGCCAGTACCCGATAATGTGTGGGATGAATGCGAGCAGGTCCTCGCCGGCGCTGACTTTGATTTTGTCTTGTTTTCTCATGCCTCAAGGCTGTCCCGCGCCGGGAGCCGGCAACAGGGGCATCACGGGAATTTGGCTCATCTGTGGATAACGCAGTGCCTGTTGGCAGCTATCCGTCGGAGTCCTTTCCCTCCCCGCGGCCGTCTCCATCGCTGTCACGAAGGTACCGGCCGTCGCGCAGCTCGGTCCGGTACTGGGCCCGGCGGCGCCGGTTGTCCGCCAGCGCCTCGCGCAGCGGCGGCACGCTTTCCCCGGCCAGGGCCATCCGGCGGCGGACCTTGCCGCGCACCCGAACGACGGCCACGACGCCCACGGCCAGCACAATGAACTGGAAGGACAGCGCTATTCGGAAGGAGTCCAGCGAATACAGGTTGCCGCCGGAGAATCCGTTGTTGTTGAGCAGGTCCAGGATCAGCCCCACCACGTACATGGTGACCAGGGCAGCAAAGAAGCCGCCCACGTTCACAATGCCCGTGGCCGTGCCAATGCGGTGCGAGGGGTTGAAGGTGCGCGCAAAGTCAAAACCAATCATCGACGCGGGGCCACCGAGTGCCAGGACCAGCACCAGGAGCACCAGCAGCCACAGCGGGGCCGCACCGGGGTACAGGATCACGGCCAGCCAGGCCGCGGTAATGGAAAAGGTCACGGCCAGCACCATCGTGGAGCGGCGCATGGGGTGGCGGCCCACCCAGCCGCCCAGCAAGGGCCCGCAGATGATGCCGACCACCACGAACAGGCTCAGCAGGACGCTGGCCTCCACCGGGTCCAGGCCCTGGCCTGATACCAGGAACGGATAGCCCCAGGTCATGACGAAGACGTTTCCCGCGAACTGGGTGGAAAAGTGGCTCCACATGCCCAGCTGCGTGCCAGGCTGCGTCCAGGCCTTGGCGAGGTCGGCGGCAGTCTCCTTGATGCCTGGCTGCACGGCGGGGGCGGAGATCTCGGGCGTGTTGCGCAGCAGTGCCGAGGAAAGCACAAAGGCCAGCAGGCCCAGGGCGGCCAGGCCGAGAAAAGCAGGGCTCCAGCCCAACCCGTGCAGCACTATGGCAAACGGTGCGATGGAGATCAACTGGCCAAACTGCCCGAGCTGGCCGGTGAGCTGGGTGAGCATCGGCACGCGCCGGGCCGGGAACCAGGCCGGGATCAGCCGAATGACGGAGATGAAGGTCATGGCGTCGCCCGCACCCACGAAGATGCGGCCGACCACTCCTCCGGGGACCGAGGTTGCAGCGGCGAGCTGGAGCTGGCCAATGGTCATCAGGGCGGCACCGGCGGCAATCATCACGCGGGGGCCGAACCGGTCCACCAGTACTCCCACCGGAATTTGCAGGACGGCGTAGACAAGCAGCTGGATGACTGTAAACGCCGACAGTGCGGACGCCGTGGCGTGGAAACGGTCGGTCGCCTCCAGGCCGGCAATGCCGAAGGATGTCCGTTGTGTTACTGCCACGAGGTAGGCGAAAACGCCGACACCCCATACGGTCCATGCGCGTTTACTGTCCACCCGGCAAGCCTATGCCCCGAAGTGCCGGGTCAGTCCCCTGCACCCCTCCTCAGGGCTTAGATGTTGCCGGAATCACCGTCGTCGGGCCGGCCGGTGGATTTCCCGGCAGAGGGCCCGGCATCACGGCTCGCCAGGTAGGCCTCGACGGCGGCACCGAGCTCGTCGGCGTCGGGGAGTTCGTCATTGTCCCCCGCCAGCAGGGACCGGCGCGCCGTGCCGTCACTGTGCTCGTCATACTGGCGTTCGAGGTTCTTCACCACGGCCTGCACCTCAGCGGAGCCCTCGACCTGTTCGGTAATCTGGCGTTCCACGGCGCGCCCGGCCTCGCGCAGCCGTTCGCTGGGCAGCATCAGCGACGCCGCGGCCCCGAGGTATTCCAGTCCGGCAACGGCGGCAGGCGGGTACTCGGCGTCGGCCAGGTAGTGCGGGACGTGGATGGCGTAGCCCACCACATTGCGTCCCTCCGCAGCCAGCCGGTACTCAAGCAGGTGCCCGATGGCGGACGGCATGTCCAGCGTGGTCTTCCACGCCGAAATCCCCTCAATGAGCTCGGGCCGGTTGCCGTGCACCGTGGCCCCGATGGGGCGGGTGTGCGGCACCGGCATGGGCACGGAGTGCACCCACGCGGTCAGGTTCACGTCCAGGCGGCGCACCAGTCCCAGGACGGCGAGCGTGAACCGCTCCCACTGCAGGTCCGGTTCACTGCCGGAAAGAAAAAGGAATGGCTTGCCGAGGGCGTCGACCATCCGGTACAGCACCAGCGACGGGGCCTGGTAGTCACTGAGGTGGTCCTCGGTGAACGTCATGCGGGGCCGGCGTGAGCGGTAGTCGATGAGCTGGTCCACATCGAACACGGCCACGGGCTCGGCCGCCAGGTGGTCGGTGAGTTCACCGGCAATCTGGTTGATGACATGCCCGGCATCGGAAAAGCCGGTAAATGACATCAGCAGGTTCAGCCCGCGCAGGTCCTCGGCTTCCAGCAGCGCCTCGTTGAGGGCATAGAGGGACTCGGGGTCTTGAAATGGGGTGTACGCAATGTTATTCATAGTCTTCCTCACCAGCTTACGTCTCTCAAGGGCACAACGCTGTGGGTGCCCGGAAACATTCCGGACACCCACAGTTTGCTTGGGTTTTGCTTTGGCGCAGGCATGCCCCGCCGGCCGTTGGCGGCTCAGGCCCTCACGCGCACACGCACAAACGGCGGCTCGGCCACGGTGACGCCCAGGTTGCGGCCCCTGATGTCCAGCGCCAGGGTGCGCCCCAGTGGCACGGCCGGGTCCACGAGGGCAAGGGCGACGCCGTTGCCCAGGATGTGAAGAGGTCCCGGACGTCGTCCGGCCCACTGCCCGGCCCCCTGCCTCAAGCACGTCGACGCCGGCCCGCGGGACGCCGCGTTCGGTGGCCAGCAAGCCCACGAACTTCCTGTGCGCGCGGGCAGCCTTTTGCGCAGCCAGCATGTTCCTCCCCAGAAGGCGTCCGACTTCCAGTCCACGGCCCGGCCCACAGCGGCCTCCAGCGCGGTGATGCCGGTGGAGAGCTCATGGCTAAGAAGGGCATGCCCCCTTTCGGTGCGCAGAGATGTCGAGGACGGCAAGCACGCCAAAGCTGCGGTGCGGATTGCTGATTTCGACGCCGGACCCCTCGGCCTCGCGGGCCGCCTCAAGTGCGGCCACGACAGCGGCAGTGGTGGCGGTGTTCGGGATCAGGAGAAGGTCGGCGTCGGCGCGCACGTAGGCGATGAGGTCGCCGACGACTGTGCCTTCAGGCGTCAGGGCCAGCGTGTATTGGGCGCTGCCGGGCTGGATCCGGTCGAGGCCGCAAAGTCCACCGCACCTGCACCGCGAATGCCCGCTTTGCCCCAATGGGAGACGTCAAAGAGGCCAACGGAAGTGCGCACTGCGGTGGGCTCGGCAACCACTTGGCCACCGTCGTACTGCAGGGGCACCAGCCAGCCGCCAAACTTGGCCATCGTGGCCCGAGGTCAACATGCCATTGATGCAGGTGCCCTGCAGGAGTTCTTCGGGATTGTCGACCACGAGTCATGCGGTACGGCAGCCGGCAGTGGACCTCCGGCCGGGCAAAGAGACTACGATCGATTGGGAGTGCCACCATATTAATTTCAATCACTACCGTGAGGACATATACAACGTGAGTGCGAGCCACACCATCAGCTTCAATGTCATCAGCTCAGACCTCAAAAAGGTACCGGCCGATGCACTTGTCATTGGCGTCGGCAAGGGTGCCGACGGTCCTGTCATCCTTGATTCCCCCCTTTCCGCCGCAGCGGTGACTTCCCTCGGAGCCTCACTGGACGCCCTGGGTGTCAGCGGTGCCGCGGACCAGCTGGTCCGCCTGCCGGGCCTGCCGGAAACCGGCGCCAAGGTGCTCGTGCTGGCCGGTGTTGGCAAGCTCTCAGGCACCGAGATCACCGAAGAGTCGCTGCGCCGCGCCGCGGGTTCAGCCATCCGCCAGCTGGCCGGCCTCAAGCATGTGGTCCTGGCCCTGCCGACGACGGCGGTGGGCGAGGTGTCCGCGATTGCCGAGGGTGCCGCCCTGGGCGCCTACCAATACGCGAGCCTGCATTCCACCAGGGATGGCCGGAAGACCGCGGTGGCGAAGGTCACCATCCACTCCTCCCTGGCAAAGGACCCGGCCCTGGCGGCGGCCCTGGACCGTGCCGCCGTCGTCGCCCAGGCCGTCAACGCCACGCGCACGCTGGTCAACGAACCGCCGAGCCGCCTGTACCCCGCCACGTTTGCCGAGGCCGCGAAGGACCTGGCCAAGGGCCTGCCGGTGAAGGTGACCGTCATGGATGAAAAGCGCCTGCTCAAGGACGGCTACGGCGGCATCATGGGCGTGGGCCAGGGCTCCTCGCGCCCGCCGCGCATGGTGAAGCTGGAATACAAGTCGGACAAGGCTGTGGCCGACCTCGCCCTGGTGGGCAAGGGGATCACCTTTGACTCCGGCGGCATCTCCATCAAGCCCGGCGCCGGCATGATCACCATGAAGTGCGACATGGCCGGTGCCGCCGCTGTGCTGAATACCGTGCTGGCCGTGGCCGGCCTGGGACTGCCCGTCAACGTCACCGGCTGGCTGTGCATCGCCGAGAACATGCCCTCCGGCACCGCCATCCGACCCTCCGACGTGCTGACCATCTTTGGCGGCAAGACCGTGGAAGTGCTCAACACCGACGCCGAGGGCCGCCTGGTCATGGCCGACGGCCTGGTCGCTGCCTCGCAGGAGTTCCCCGATGTGATCATCGACGTCGCCACCCTGACCGGCGCACAGGTGGTGGCCCTGGGCCACCGCACGGCCGGCGTGATGGGCGACGACGGCGTCAGCGCAGCCTTGAAGGCCGCAGCGGACCGCGCCGGCGAGCTGGTCTGGCCCATGCCGCTGCCGGAGGAGCTGCGCCCGTCGCTGGATTCCCCCGTCGCCGACATGGCCAACATTGGCGAACGCATGGGCGGCATGATGACCGCAGCGGTGTTCCTGCAGGAGTTCGTCGGCAAGGACAAGTCCGGCGAACCCATCCCGTGGGCACACCTGGACATTGCCGGTCCGGCGTTCAACGAGAGCGCACCCTACGGCTACACGCCCAAGCAGGGCACCGGCATGGCGGTGCGCACCCTGGTGGCCTACGTCGAAGACGTGGTGGCACGCAGCGTCTAGCCGGCGCTGCTTAACAGGCAGGGCTTAACAGGCACGGCCCCGGCGGTGACGAACCGCACAGTGAGTATGACCACAAACGGCTTTACTGTGACAACGCCGAGGTGGAGCATGGATCATCTGACAGCTAAGGTGAATGCTGAAAGTAATTGTCCTTGACCTTGTTTATTGTGGACATGGACCGTATCTATCTTGAACATGGCAGGGCGGCAGCCCTGCCACAAAAATGGTGAGATGGCGCGAACACGTGCGCCATCCGAACGCGAGGGAGCGTCTAAGTGGCCGAACAGGCAGCTGGGCAAGAATTCGACATCCTGATTCTCGGCGGTGGCAGTGGCGGGTACGCCGCGGCATTGCGCGCGGTCCAATTGGGCATGAGCGTCGGGCTGGTGGAAAAGAACAAGTTGGGCGGCACCTGCCTCCACAACGGCTGCATCCCCACCAAGGCCCTGCTGCACTCTGCGGAGGTCGCAGACCACGCCCGCGACGCCGCCAAGGTTGGCGTTAACGTGCAGCTGAGCGGCATCGACATGAATGCCGTCAACGCGTACAAGGACGGCATCGTCGCCGGCAAGTACAAGGGCCTGCAGGGCCTGATCAAGGGCAAGGGCATCACCGTCATCGACGGTGAGGGCAAGCTCACCGCGGCCAACACCATCACGGTGAACGGCGTGAACTACACCGGCAAGAACATCGTCCTGGCCACGGGCTCCTACTCCCGCAGCCTGCCCGGACTCGAAATTGGCGGCAAGGTCATCACCTCCGACCAGGCGCTCACCATGGACTACGTGCCCAAGAGCGTGATTGTCCTCGGCGGCGGCGTCATCGGCGTCGAATTTGCTTCGGTGTGGAAGTCCTTCGGCGTGGACGTCACCATCATTGAAGGCATGGCCTCCCTGGTTCCCAACGAGGACCCGGCCATCGTCAAGGTCCTCGAGCGCACCTTCCGCAAGCGCGGCATCAAGTTCAACACCGGCACGTTCTTCCAGGGCGTGGAGCAGACCGCCGACGGCGTCAAGGCCACCCTCGTGGACGGCAAGACCTTTGAAGCTGACCTGATGCTCGTGGCCGTTGGCCGCGGCCCCTCCACCGCGGGCCTGGGCTACGAGGAAGCCGGCCTCACCATTGACCGCGGCTTCGTCATCACCAACGAGCGCCTGCACACCGGCGTCGGCAACATCTACGCCGTGGGCGACATTGTCCCTGGCGTGCAGCTGGCCCACCGCGGCTTCCAGCAGGGCATCTTCGTGGCCGAGGAAATCGCCGGCATGAACCCGGTGGTCGTTGAGGACATCAACGTGCCCAAGGTCACCTACTGCGATCCCGAGATCGCCTCGGTCGGCCTGAACGAGCCGCAAGCCAAGGAGAAGTTCGGTGAAGGCAACGTTGAAACCACCGAATACAATCTGGCCGGCAACGGCAAGAGCGCGATTTTGGGTACCGGAGGCATCATCAAGTTCGTTCGTGAAAAGGACGGCCCAGTGGTGGGCGTCCACATGATCGGCACCCGCGTGGGCGAGCAGATAGGCGAGGCGCAGCTCATCGTGAACTGGGAAGCCTACCCCGAGGACGTTGCGGGCCTGATCCACGCACACCCCACCCAGAACGAAGCCCTCGGCGAGGCGGCCATGGCATTGGCCGGACGCCCGCTCCACGGCTAGCAGTACCCCTACTTAGTGCACCCGGCGCCCGCGCCGGGTGCACTAAGCTCAATTACAAATGATCATTACTCATGAATTACATGTCTGGTGCTCTACTTGGCACCGCACAAAAAGGAGAACGGGGACGAAATGTCTGAATCCGTGAACTTGCCCGCCTTGGGTGAAAGCGTCACCGAAGGAACCGTCACGCGATGGCTCAAGCAGGTCGGCGAACGAGTTGAAGTGGACGAGCCCCTGCTGGAGGTCTCCACCGACAAGGTCGACACCGAAATCCCGTCACCGTTTGCCGGCATCCTGGAACAAATCCTGGTTGCCGAAGACGAGACCGCCGAAGTTGGCGCACCGCTGGCCTTGATCGGCTCCGGCGAAGGTGCTGCCGCCGAGGCACCCGCTGAAGAGGCCGCCCCGGCGGCTGAGGCTGCACCCGCGGCGGTAGAACCTGCTGACGCGCCTGCTCCGGCTTCCGAGCCAGCGGAGACCCCGGAACCGGCGGCCGAGCCTGCTGCTGCAGCGCCTGCCGGCGACACTTTCGAGGTCAAGCTCCCCGCCTTGGGCGAGTCCGTCACCGAAGGGACCGTCACGCGCTGGCTGAAGGCCGTGGGCGACTCCGTTGACATCGACGAGCCGCTGCTGGAAGTCTCCACTGACAAGGTCGACACCGAGATCCCCTCCCCCGTGGCCGGTACCTTGCTGGAAATCCGCGTCCCGGAGGATGAGACGGCGGAAGTTGGCGGAATCCTGGCCCTGATCGGCTCCGGCGCACCGGCAGCCCCGGCGGCCGAGCCCGCCCAGGCCCCGGCCACTCCGGCTCCTGCCGCACCCGCCGCACCGGCTCCTGCCGCATCAGCTCCTGCGGCACCGGCTCCTGCCACATCAGCTCCTGCAGCACCTACCGCACCGTCTCCTGCAGCACCTGCCGCACCGTCTCCTGCAGCACCTGCCGCACCGTCTCTTGCCGCACCCGCCGCACCGTCTCCTGCCGCACCCGCCACTCCGGCTCATGCCGCCGCTTCCGAGTCCAACTACGTGACCCCGCTGGTGCGCAAGCTTGCCAACCAGCAGGGCGTGGACATCTCCACCGTCTCCGGTTCCGGAGTCGGTGGACGCATTCGCAAGCAGGATGTCGTTGCTGCCGCTGAGGCCGCCAAGGCTGCTGCCGCCCCGGCACCAGCCGCAACCGGCTCCCCGGCACCCAAGGCCGCTGCCGCCGTCGTGCCTTCATCACTGCGCGGCACCACGGTCAAGGCACCCCGGATCCGCCAGGTCATTGCCCGGCGCATGCGCGAATCGCTGGATGCCTCCACGCAGCTCACGCAGGTGCACGAGATTGACATGACGCGCATCGTGAAGCTGCGCAACCAGGCGAAGGGGCCGTTCCAGGCAACCAATGGCACGAAACTGACGTTCCTGCCGTTCATTGCCAAGGCGGTGACCGAGGCGCTCAAGCAGCACCCCAAGGTCAACGGTGAATACAATGAGGAAACTCAGGAAATCACGTACCACAACGCCGAGCACCTGGCGATTGCCGTGGACACCGACAAGGGCCTGCTGGTTCCCGTCATCTCCAACGCGGGCGACCTGAACCTGGCCGGCCTGGCCGGCAAGATTGCCGATGTTGCCGCACGCACCCGCAGCGGCAAGATCGGTCCGGACGAGCTCTCCGGCGGCACGTTCTCCATCACTAACATCGGAAGCGTCGGCGCACTGTTCGACACCCCGATCATCAACCAGCCCAACGTTGCCATTCTGGGCACCGGCGCGATCGTCAAGCGCGCAGTGGTTGTTGCCGATGCTGACGGTGACGACACCATCGCCATTCGCCACATGATGTACCTGTGCCTGACGTACGACCACCGTCTGGTGGACGGCGCGGACGCCGGCCGCTTCCTGCAGACCTTGAAGGCCCGCCTGGAAGAGGGCGCATTTGAGGCCGACCTGGGCGTGTAATTTGTCCTAGCACCGCCGCAGCTGGCTGCCTTCCCCACGGGAAGGCGGCCAGCTGCCGTTTTATAGACACTTTGTCGCTAAACTGCTGGCATGACTGTACTCACGACCATCCGGGAGGCCACGAAGGACGATCTGACCACGGCCTTCCACATCAAGATCGGCGTGAAAATCGTCATTGCCATCGCCGTATTGGTTCCGGCCGTCATCGGCTACCGCAAGGCTGCGGCCAACCAGGAGGCATCCACCGGCCTGGCCCACGCCGTCGGCGGCATGGCACTGATCAACATCGCCGTCGTGACCCTCTGGTCCGTCTAGCGGCCCCCTGCATTTATGGCGCTTTTCCGGCCCGCCCCGTGGTTTGTGACCACCTGGCAGGCGGGGAAGGCGCCGTTTCGGTTTTTGGGCATAGGGTGGAAGCAGGCGCTGCCGACGCGGCGCCCGACCGTGCACAGGAAGCATCGCAACATCAACTACGTGCACCACCACTAACCAAGGAGTGAACATGGCTACGACTCGCAACGCCCACACAGGCTGGATCGGCGACCTTCCCAAAGGTGCCGGAAAAGTCACGCTGGACAGCTCTGGACTTGGCACGTTTGACGTCACCTGGAAGGCACGTGCGGAGCAGGCCGAGGGCAAGACCAGCCCCGAGGAGCTCATCGCCGCTGCCCACTCGGCCTGCTTCGCCATGGCGTTCAGCGCCGCGCTGAGCGAGGCCGGCAAGGCGGCCGACTACGTGAACACCTCCGCGGCCGTGACCTTCGTTCCGGGCACCGGCATCACCGGCAGCCATCTGACGCTGGCCGCAAAGATCCCCGGCATCAGCCAGGACGACTTCACCCGCATCGCCGACGGCGCCAAGGCCGGCTGCCCGGTTTCCGCAGCACTCGCCGGCATCGAAATCACGCTGGACGCCACGCTGGACGCCTAGTCCCCACGCCCTCCCAAATCGTGGCTCGCGAGCGAGCCACGATTTGGGCCCCTCGGGCGCGTGGGCCCATCCGATTTGGGGCCCACTGTACAGATATGGCGGCTCCCCCCTCGGGGGAGCCACCATATCTGTACCGTCTGGGCGTTACGGGCGCGGAGGGAGCGCTGCCGGTGCCACATTGCGGTGGCCGGCCAGCTCGGGCGGGCGCACCGTGGGGATCTCCTGCTGCATCTCCAGCAGCACGCCAATGGCGGCCTCGAGCTGGGGATCGTTGCCGGCCAGGTGGTCGTGGGGTGCGAACGGCACCTCAATGTCCGGGTCCACGCCGTAGTTCTCGACATGGAAGCCCTGTCCGTCGCGGAACCAGAAGGCGTACCGCGGCTGCGTGACTTCCGTGCCGTCTGCCAGCGCGAACTTCCCGTCGATCCCCACCACGCCGCCCCAAGTGCGCATGCCCACCACGGGGCCGATGCCGCGCAGCTTGGCAACGGCGGTGATGATGTCGCCGTCGGAGCCGGCAAACTCGTCGGTCAGGACCACCACCGGGCCACGGGGCGACTGCGGCGGGTAAATCTGCGGCTCCTGTCCGCGGGAGAGGCACCAGGCGTCCATGCGCTTGCTGATCGCCTCAGCCACCAGCGGCGAGGTGTGCCCGCCGCGGTTCCGCCGTACATCGACCACCAGGGCGTCCGCGGCCGTCTCCGTGTCGAGGTCGCGGTGCAGCTGCGCCCAGCCGCGCGGCATCATGTCCGGCACATGGAGGTACCCGAACTTGCCGTTGGAGGCCTTGCGCACCATGGCCCGGTTCTCCGCAACCCACTGCTGGTAGCGCAGGCGCTCCTCACTTTTCAGAGGCACGACGGCGACCTTGCGCAGCGTGGCCGTCCCACCTTCGCCCCCTGGCTGGCCACCCGGGGCACTGCGGATGGAAAGCTCCACGATCTTTCCGGCGGTTCCTGCCAGCAGGGCATCGGGGCCCGCAGCCGGTACGGCCATGCCGTTGACTGCTGCAATGATCTCGCCCGTCCTGACCGCCACCCCTGGTGCTTCCAGGGGGGAGAAGGCCTGCGGGTCCGACGACTCCCCCGCAATGATCGCAGCAACGGCCCAGCCGTCCGGGGTGGATTCAAACACTGCGCCCAAGTGTCCCTGCGCCCCGGCGCCTTCCTCCTCCTCGGGTGACGGGGTCACATAGGCATGCGAGGTGCCCAGTTCACCGTGCAGCTCCCACAACAGGTCCACCAGGTCGTCATGGCTGCCCAGCCGGTCCACCACGGGCCGGTACCTGGCGTGGACCGCGTCCCAGTCGGTGCCGGCCATGTCGGGCGTGTAGTAGAAGTCCCGCTGCAGCCGCCAGGCTTCGTCAAAGGCCTGGCCCCACACCTGGACGGGGTCAAGCCGGAGGACAATCCTGTCCAGTTCCACCTCGGTGTCGTCATCGGCGTCATCCGAGGCCTTCGCCGTGGCGGGCAGGACATTCACTTTCTCTCCGTGGACCGTGACAATCCACCGGCCGTCGCCGCTGACCCGGAAGGTGTCCAGTTCCTCCACCACGCGGGTCACTTTGCCGGTGGCAAGGTCCAGCCGGTCCAGGGCTGCGGCGGCCGGCTTGTCGGTGGTGTTGGCCAGGCCGTCGCCCGTGGTTCCAATGGTGCGGTCCACCTGCCACAGCAGACCGCCCGCGACGGGGTGCAACGCCTCATAGCGGTCCTGCCCGGCCGGCACGGCGATGATTCGTGCGGCAAGCCCGGCGGTGTCCACGCGCACTTCCGGCGCCTTCTCGTTGTCCTTGCTGCCCGTGTCCGCGTCCTCGGGATGCGGGTTGCCGTCCACGGTGGGCCCAAAGGGCGACGGCGTGTCCGCCGCCAGTGCCAGCAGGAACGGCTTCGTCGCGGCCGGAAAGCTCAGGTCGAAGGAGTGGCTGTCATAGACGGGGTCAAAGCTGCGCCGGGACAGGAACGCAATGTACTTTCCATCCGTGGTGAAGCCGGCGCTGAAGTCAAGGAAGCGGCCGTCCGTGAGGTCCACGATCCGTTCCTGCCCGGCCGCGGGCGCCACGGCGGCGAGACGAAGCCTGGAGTGGTTCCCTTCAGGGTCTGCGGGCTCATTCCACAGCAGCCAGGCGGAATCAGGGCTGAAGGACAGTTCGCCCACTGCCCCGGCAGGAGTTTGGGACACCAGATCCATGGTCCCCGCAGAAACGTCGACCAGCAGGACCTCGCCAAACTCCGTGCCAATGGCAATCCTGGCGCCGTCCGGGCTGGCCGCCGTCTGGGCCGCACGGGTCCGGGAGGGGTAGTCGATGCGCCGCAGTTCGCCGTCGCCGGCACGTGGGGCAGCGGCGGGCGTGGCACCTGTCGCGACGGCGGCCGCCGGCGCGGCTGCCTTCGTGCCGGATCCGGGACCGCCCTGCGCGTCCCCGGTTCCGTCATCCGCGGGCACGTCGACGCGGAAGGTGTCGACGTTGACAGCCTGGGCCGAGACGGGCTTGGGCAGCTGCGCGGCGCCGCCGCCGTCCCCGTTTTCCTCCACCGGGGTGTTTTCGGAACCTGCGGGCGCGGCCTCGGCGGGCGCAGTCCGGGCCATGGTGCGCGGCTGCGGCGATGCCGCGCCCAGCGCACGGATGTACAGCGCCTCCTCGCCACCGTTGTCCGCGACGTACAGCACGTGGCCGGATCCCAGCGGGCGGCCCAGCCGGGCCCGGACACCGGGTTCGCCGGCGATGACGCGGGCGGGCCCGCCGCGGTGCGTCAGCCAGTGCACCGTGCCGTGCGACTCGACAACGCTGGCCCGCCCGTCCGCCGCGGGAACCACCTCATTGAGGTGCTTTCCCGCCTGGAGCAGGTGGGGCGTGCGGGCGCCCGTGGCGGCACCGAGCGTGATGTCCAGCTGCACGGCCTCGCTGTCCAGGCTGTCCAGGACGAACAGGTTTCCGGCCGATTCAAAGACAATCCGGGTGCCGTCGGTGCTGGCGTGGCGGACGTAGAAACCCTCGAAGTCGGTGTGCCGTCGCAGCCCGGAACCGTCCGGCAGCACCGAGTACAGATTGCCGTGGCCCTCATGGTCGGAGAGGAAGGCGATCCGCCCGGACACCCACATGGGATCGCAGAGGTTGCCGTCCAGTTCCGGGACCAGCCGGGAAAATTCGCCCGAGCCGTCGGCGTCGATCCACAGCTTGCCGCTGGTGCCGCCGCGGTAGCGCTTCCAGGCGGCGGGCTCGCGGGAGAGCACGGAGGAGACCACCACGGGTCGTTCGTCGCCCACCACCGGGCCGAAGGCCACGCTGTCCAAGGGCCCGTAGTTGAGGCGTTCGCGGCGCCCCGTTGCCGGCTCGAGCGCGTAGGCCCAGGTCAGGCGGGAGTCCGCCTGTTCAAAGGCGCTGGTGACCAGCAGGCGGCCGTCGGGGGTGAAGCCCTTCACCTTCGTGCCGGCATGTCCCCAGTACGTTAGCTGGGACACTGGTCCGCCGTCGACGGGCACAGCCACCACCTCGGGTGCCTTCCCCCTCGTGACCGTCCAGACGAGGCTCTTGCCATCAGGGGCGAAGCGGGGGTTGCGCGGCGGGGACTGTTCTGCGGACACCCGCCATGCCCGTCCGCCGGCCAGCGGGGCAACCCAAACATCGTCCTGGGCTGTGAAGGTGAGCAGGTCCTGGTGCACGTGGGGGTAGCGGAAATAGCTGGAGGAAGTCATTTACGTATCTTAGCCACTGCCCCGCGATGCGCGGCGGAGGCCGCGACCCGGATTACGATGGGCCGTCCCGGGCGGCCTTTCCCGTCTCCAGCTCCTAACGGCCCGGCAGGATCTGCTGGACCACCCACCGCGAGCGAACCTGGACCAGGACGATGCGAAGCTGCTGCCGCTGTTCCAGCGGCTGCGAGAACACCACGCCGCCCTGGCTGTCGTGCTCGGCAAATGGACCGGTGGTGACCGTGGCCGACACCGTGGCCGATGCATAGGGTGCATCCGACCCTCCGGTTACCAGCTTTCGCGTGGCAACAGTCGCATCGGACACTTTTGACTCCAGGCCGGAGTAGGAATGCCTGGCCTGGGCCAGTTCCCGGGCGACCTTCGCATCAGCCGCCATGGCCGGGGATCCGGCGGCATTCACCGCCTCCAGCAACTCCAGATCCGCAGTGGACAACGCGTAGGAGCGCACCCAGGCAAGCGCCGGAAGGGCCTTGTCCGGCATCGGCGACAGCAGGCCGCCGCGGATCTGCGCTGGCAGCTTGGAAGCCTGATTCCCAAGTGTTGCGGAGCTGGCCGGCTGTGGGGCCGCGGTGGCGGCGCCGGCCTTGCCGGGAACACCCTTGCCGGATGCGGTGGTGGCTGCGGCGCCCGAGGGAGAACTCGCCACCGCGTCCGTGTTCGGGGCATCGGACGCCCCAATGCTTTGGGAAGCCAGGCGCCAGCCGGCGAACCCGGTTCCGGCCAGGACGACGGCTACCGCCACCGCCATGACTTTCCTGGAAAACCGGGGCGCCCACCTTGCTCCACGGGGGCCCCTGCCGTCACGTGTCCTTCCCCGCCGGCGGCCCGGGAGCGCGGGCCCGTGAATGCGGAGGCGCGAATACCTGCTGCGGCGCTGACGTGCCTCCCGCCGGGTCAGCAGTTCAGGCAGCACACTCGGATGTACCGACGGCGCGAGGGCCACGGGTTCGGCGCGGGCGCTGCGGAAGACCGCCTGGGCGAACGCGGCCGCCGGCGGGCGCTGCCCGGCACTTTCGGCAAGCCCCGCCTCCAGCGCGGCGGCCAGCTCGGGTGGGACGTCGCGCACGTACATGCCCAGGGGCATCCTGTCGCGGGTGGCCGGCGGGGCGTGGCCCGTTAACGCAAACCAGCCCACGGCGGCCATGGCATAGACGTCGGAGGCGCCGGACACCTCTCCGTCCTGCGGGCAAAAGAACCCTGGCGTGCCTCCGGCGCGTCCGTGCGGCTGGCCCGCAAGGCGGCCAAAGCCGAGATCGCCCAGCACCGGCTTGCCATGCACCGTGAGCAGCACGTTGCCGGGTGAGACGTCCCCATGGACCACGCCGCGACCGTGCAGAAAGGACAGCACCTCGCCCAGCGGCGTCAGGATGGTGACGCACTCCCCCACTGGCAGCGGCCCGCGGGCCGCCACCATGTCCTGGACAGAGCCGCCCGCGGCATGGTCCATCAGGAGCGCGTGCCCGCCCTGCCAAGGGGCGCCCAACGGCTCGAGGCCATGGACCCGAACCAGGTGGTCGTGGTCATGTTGGGCCAAAATGCGCCATTCCTGTGTGATCTCGCTTTCATTGTGACGGCCGCGCTCCGGTCCGTCGGCACCGCGCCCGCCCGCCCCGACACCAGCGGCACGCTGCGGCATGAAGCACTTGGCCGCCAGGTCTGGGCCGCCGTCCATTGGCCGCACCAGCCACACTGACGCCTGCGCCCCGCCGCCCAGCCTGCGCACGGTTTCGAATCCGACCAGCACAGGAGCTCCGTCCAATTCAGGGACAAGGCCCGGTCCCGTTTGCGCCCCATTTACATTCATATGTCAGTGATAGTCCCTTTTTGGCTTCGCCGCAGAAAGTTATCCACAGGTACGTCGCGCCGCTGCCGGTTTTTCGGATTTAGGCGAAGTTCCTTCTTCCTCTAAAGTGGCCTACATGACTGTTGAGTTCACTGAGGTCGGTTTTGCCCCGGATTTTGTCGACTACAGCGGTGCCTGGGACCAACAACGCAAAGTGCACGACGCCGTCGTCGCCGGCACTGCGGGAAACACGGTGCTGCTGCTCGAACATTCCGCCGTCTATACGGCCGGAAAACGCACGGAAGCTCATGAACGGCCCTTTGACGGCACCCCGGTCATCAACGTCGATCGCGGCGGAAAGCTCACCTGGCACGGCCCGGGCCAGCTGGTCGCCTACCCAATCCTGAGGCTGAAGGACGCCCGCGGCATCCGCGAATATGTCCACACGCTCGAAGACATCATCATTGAAACGCTCGCCGCATTCGGCGTGGCCGGTGTCAGGGTGGAGGGCCGCGCCGGGATCTGGCTGCTGGCGGACGGCAAGGGCCCCGACCGCAAGATTGCGGCCATCGGCATCCGTGTCCACGAGGGCGTGACCATGCACGGCATTGCCATCAATGCCAACAACGACCTGGCACCGTACGCCCAAATCATCGCCTGCGGCATTACCGACGCCGGCACCACGACGATTGCCGCGGAAACCGGCACCGACGTCGGCCCCGCCGCCCTGGTGCCCGTCCTGGAGGCAGCGGCCCGCCGCCTCCTGTCACCCCTTGTAGTGGACGCCGTCATGCAGGAGTCCCACCCCGACCCAGAAACAACCGGCGGCTCCACGGAGCGCAGCCTGGAAGAAGGAGCACTGCTGTGACTTTGGCACCCGAGGGACGCAAGATGTTGCGGATTGAGCAGCGGAACGCCGCTGTTCCGGTGGAGCGCAAGCCCGAGTGGATGAAGGCCAAGGTCGAGATGGGCCCGGAATACATCGCGATGAAGAACCTGGTCAAGGGCCAGGGCCTGCACACGGTGTGTGAGGAAGCCGGCTGCCCCAACATCTTCGAGTGCTGGGAGGACCGCGAGGCCACCTTCCTCATCGGCGGTTCCGAGTGCACCCGGCGTTGTGACTTCTGCCAGATCGATACCGGCAAGCCGTCCCCGATCGACATGTTTGAGCCCACCAAGGTCGCCAAGTCCGTGGTGCAGATGAACCTGCGCTACGCCACCGTGACCGGGGTGGCCCGCGACGACCTCGCCGACGAGGGCGTCTGGCTCTACGCCGAGACGGTCCGCAAGATCCACGAACTGAACCCGAACACGGGCGTGGAGCTGCTCATCCCGGACTTCTCCGGCAAGCCCGAACACATCACGGCCATTTGCGAATCCGGCCCGGAGGTGTTCGCCCACAATGTGGAGACCGTCCCGCGGATCTTCAAGCGCATCCGCCCGGCCTTCCGCTACGAGCGTTCCCTGGACGTGATCACCCAGGGCCGGGACCACGGCATGGTCACCAAGTCCAACCTGATCCTGGGCATGGGCGAGACCCGCGAGGAAATCTCCGTCGCGTTGCAGGATTTGCACGACGCCGGGACCGACCTGATCACGATCACCCAGTACCTGCGCCCCTCCGAACGGCACCTGCCCGTGGACCGGTGGGTCAAGCCGCAGGAATTCCTGGAGCTCTCCGCCGAAGCGGAGGAGATCGGTTTCCTGGGCGTCATGTCCGGGCCGCTGGTGCGTTCCTCCTACCGGGCCGGGCGCCTGTGGGCCACGGCCATGCGCAAGAAGGGCCGCGACATCCCCGAGCACCTGGCCCACATCGCCGAAGGCATCGAGGACTCCGGCCACACCCGACAGGAAGCCGCCTCCCTCATCGCGGCCCGGTAACCGCACCAATTGTTACCGCCGGGCGGCCCACGGGCAGCCCGGCGGTTTTTTGCGCACCGACCTCGCCCAACAACCGCTAGAATTGACGTACTATGGCCAAATCCACTGACTCCGCCCCCACCGCCGCTGACAAGCCGAAGCGCTCACTCTTCAACCGTGCCCCGAAAGACGGATCCAAGAAGAAGGCGAAGAAGCCTGGCCGCCTCAAGCAAATGGTGGACATCTTCAAGATGACCCGCCGCCACGACCCCATGGTCACCTGGCTCATGCTTGGCGCGTTTTTCGGTCTGATCCTGGTCTCCCTGCTCGTGACGCTGCTGGTGTCTCCGGGAAATTGGATCACCGGCCTGCTGCTGGGCGTGCCGCTGGGCCTGTTGGGTGCGCTGCTGATCATGTCGCGCCGGGCCGAGCGCGCCGCATATTCGCAGATCGAAGGCAAGCCCGGTGCTGCCGGTGCCGCGCTGAGCTCCCTGAAGAAGGGCTGGATCTTTGAAGAGCAGCCCGCCGCAGTGAACCCGCGCACCCAGGACGTGGTGTTCCGCGCCATCGGCAAGGCAGGCATCGTGCTCATCACCGAGGGCCCCGCCACCCGGGTCAAGGGCCTCGTGGACGCGGAGCGGCGCCGACTGAACCGGATCCTGCCCAACGTCGCCGTCACAGTGATTGCCACCGGCAAGGATGAGGGCCAGGTCCCCATTGCCAAACTGACCAAGAAGATGAACAAGCTCAAGGGAGAGCTGACCAAGGTCGAGGTCAGTGCCGTCAACAAGCGCATCTCCTCCATGGGTAACAAGCTGCCCATCCCCAAGGGCATCGACCCCTACAAGGCGCGCCCGGACCGCAAGGCAACACGCGGCCGCTAATCAAGTTCCAGTACAGCAGGGCCCGCCGGGACTTTCCGGCGGGCCCTGCTTGATTCTTGACGCGCATCCTGTGTGCGCCCGGAGACCGGGGCTCGATCCACAAGCGGTCTCGCGACTGCCGGCCACCTGCCCGCCCCGACGCAGGGCGTTGGTGGAGTGTCGACTCGGCCTATTTCAGTTTGTCCTGTGCTAGGCTCCCAGTAATTTCTTGGGGGAGGTGGATACATGAAAACAATCCGCTGCGCGTTGGCCCGGGTGGTCTTATCCATGGTGGCCTTGTCGATGGCGACAACGAACCTGGCAGCCTGCACTGCGGCTTCACCGGATCCCGCCCGTTCGACCTATGTAACGACAAGCACCAACCCAGTTCAGCCGGACGCCCATTCCCTGCCAGCTGTACTTCCAGCGCCTAAAATGCAGGGAACCGTCGTTGGAACCTTTGGCGCCGCCGATGCGGGAGGATCATTCGACGCCCGGAACGATGGACTGACGGTCGCCGTGAACTGCCAAGGAGTGGGCTCAGTAACGGTCATCATCGTCGGCAAAAGCGCGTATTCCCTGCCATGCGCTGAAGATCAGCCGACATCCTACGAAAACCGTGACTACACCGCCCATGGGACTGGGCAAGTCCAAGTGACCACCGCCGGGCAGGTGGTGTGGGCACTCACGATTGCCAGGCTCCCGCTTGCCGGTGCCCCGACCGGCTAGACACGGCACGCCGGCCACGGGTTACTACCGCCGGACCAGGACCGTCTTCATGGCGCGGTCGTGGAGTCCACGGTGGTCGGCATCGGTGATCACGGCCGGGATGACCAGGCACAGGAGCACGGCGCGAGCCACACCCGCGAGCAGGCCCGGCGGGCCGCCGTCGAGCCTCTGGACCTGGATCCCCACGATCCGGTGGCCAACGCTATAACCAAGGGTGCCCACCAGGACCACTTGTTCGAGCGCAAATATGCCCAGTATGACGGTGGAATTGGAGTGAAAAAAAGCGGCGGCAATGAGGTAGCACAAGGCCCAGTCGATGAAAATGGCCAGTATTCTACGCCCGGCGCGCGCCATGGAACCACGCCCGGATTCGGGCAGACCCAACCGCTCGCCCGGATATTTGGATATATTGGAAGTGTCCGGCCCGCTGAGCCAGGACCCGATGTCTTTACGTTCTACCACTCCTCAAGCCTACCCGTGGCGGCGCCAAGTTCACCCACCGGGCATTGGCCTGGGGCAGTTGTAACGTGCCGGAAACATTTCCGACACCATCGAGTAACGGCGCCGACATAGTCTTAGATCAGTTGCAGAAGCACCAGGCCGAACCGAATCGGCTGGAATCCAGAACGCCAAGGAGCAAGATGTTCAAGAACGCGGAAGAAGTCCTCCAGTTCATCAAGGACGAAGATGTGAAGTTCGTCGATATCCGATTCACGGACCTGCCCGGGGTCCAGCAGCACTTCAACGTGCCGGCGAAGACGGTCGACCTCGACTTCTTTGTCCACGGCCAGCTGTTCGACGGCTCCTCCATCCGCGGTTTCCAGGGCATCGCCGAATCCGACATGCAGCTGATCCCGGACCCCAAGACTGCGTTCGTCGACACGTTCCGCCTGGAGAAGACCCTGGCGCTGAACTTTTCCATCGTGAACCCCCGCACGGGCGACCCTTACCACCGCGACCCGCGCGGCGTGGCCGAGAAGGCCGAGGCGTACCTTGCGTCCACCGGCATCGCCGACACCGCATTCTTTGGCGCAGAGGCGGAGTTCTTCGTCTTTGACAACGTCCAGTACGAGTCCTCCCCGCAGGGCTCCTTCTACAAGATCGATTCCGAAGAGGCCAATTGGAACACCGGCCGGCCGGAAGAAGGTGGCAACCTCGGCTACAAGACCCCCGTCAAGGGCGGCTACTTCCCCGTGGCCCCCATTGACCACCAGGCAGACCTGCGCGACGCCATGTGCATCGAGCTGGACAACGCCGGACTCGCGGTTGAGCGTTCCCACCACGAGGTGGGCGCCGCCGGCCAGGCCGAGATCAACTACACATTCAACACCCTGGTGCACTCCGCCGACGACCTGCAGAAGTTCAAGTACGTCATCAAGAACACCGCCTGGGCCTGGGACAAGTCCGTCACCTTCATGCCCAAGCCCGTCTTTGGCGACAACGGCTCCGGCATGCACTGCCACCAGTCGCTGTGGAGCAACGGCGCCCCGCTGTTCTACGACGAGAAGGGCTACGCCGGCCTCTCCGACGTGGCCCGCTGGTACATTGGCGGACTGCTCAAACATTCCTCGGCCGTGCTGGCCTTCACCAACCCGACGGTGAACTCCTACCGCCGCCTGGTCAAGGGCTTCGAGGCCCCCGTGAACATGGTGTATTCGCAGGGCAACCGCTCCGCCGGCATCCGCATCCCGATCACCGGTTCCAACCCGAAGGCCAAGCGCCTGGAGTTCCGCGCACCGGATGCCTCCTCCAACCCGTACCTGGCGTTCTCCGCCCAGCTGATGGCCGGCCTTGACGGCATCAAGAACCGCATTGAACCCCCGGCTCCCATCGACAAGGACCTGTACGAACTCCCCCCGGAGGAAGCCAAGGACATCCCCAAGGCTCCAGAATCACTCGAAGAGGCCCTCATCGCCTTGGAAAACGACAACGAGTTCCTGCAGGCCGGCGGCGTGTTCACCCAGGACTTGATCGACACCTGGATCGACTACAAGCGCGAATACGAAATCAAGCCGCTCTCACTGCGCCCGAACCCGTATGAATTCGAGCTCTACTACGGCTGCTAGCTGGAACACGCGGGAATACTGGGAATAGTCCGCAAGCAGTCCGCGAGAGAAAAACTTCATGACAGAAATGAGTGGCCGGAACATTGCGTTCCGGCCACTCCTGGTTGGTCGCCGCCGATTCATGCCCGGTCTGGCTTCGCAGTCCGCTGGACGACAAGTCCTGGCAGGTGGAGACGGGTGCCGTAGCTGCCGGGCCATTGCCGGTACCGGTAAGGTAAGACCATGACGCTCAAACCTTTCTTGATGTTCACGGGCCAGGCAGAAGAGGCCATGAACTTCTATGTTTCCTCCTTCCCCGATGCTGAAATCCTCGCCTTGGAACGCCATGGCGGGGAAGAACCTGAGAGGGAGGGCTCCGTCAAAACGGCAAGCTTTCGGATTGCCGACCAGACCTTGCTCTGCATCGACAGCCCGGACGTGCATGCCTTTGGGTTCACCCCTTCGGTGTCATTCTTCTTTGACTGCCCGGATGAGGCATCCCTGGACACACTGTTTGCGCTGCTCTCAGACCAGGGACAGGTCATGATGCCACCGGGCGAGTACCCCTTTGCGAAGAAATACGCCTGGCTTAGCGACCGTTTTGGCGTCTCCTGGCAGCTGAGCGTCTCAGCCCGGTAGGAGCGTCCCGGCAGGTTCCTGGCTGGCCCTTGTCCCGTCCTGTCCGACCCAGGCCCGCTACCGCTTCCCGAATTTCTTGTGCACGGCCTGCTTTCTCACGCCCAGGCATAGGGCAATGGCCTCCCAGGAAAGACCTGCGACGCGGGCTCTCGCCACGATTTCCGATTCCGTGCGGGCCAGCTGCCTGCGGGATTCCGCCACTGCGTACAGCGCCTCGGCCGGGCCCATTCCATCCATGTTTGCCAATAGTGTTCTCATGGCCACCACCCTCAAAAGTCAACTTTAGTTGACAGTCGTGGGCATGTCAATGTAAGTTGACAGTCACTGCTGCGGGACCGGGCCGCACATCATCCGGTGCGGCGCACCCCGAAAGGTGCTGCGGCGTCGGTAGGGGCTAGAAAATGGACCAGCCCGTGCGTGCTGTGAACTCATCCAGGGCGGCGATGCCAGCCATGGAGTTGCCGTTGGGGCCCAGGGACGGACCCCATACCGTGATGGAGCAGCGGCCGGGCACGATCGCGACGATCCCTCCGCCCACGCCGCTCTTTCCGGGCAGGCCCACACGGTAGGCGAACTCCCCCGCGGCGTCGTACGTGCCGCAGGTGAGCATCACGGCATTCACGCGCTTGCTCTGGTTGCGGCTCAGGAACGGCGTGCCGCCAGCCGCAACGCCATGGCGGGCCAGGAAGAGTGAGGCTTTGGCGAGGTCTTCGCAGCTCATGGACAGGGCACATTGCCTGAAGTAACTCGCCAGCACGTCATCAACGGAGTTTTCCAGGTTTCCGTAGCTGGCCAGCAGGTGCGCCATGGAAGCGTTGCGGTGACCGTGGTCGGCCTCCGATGCGGCCACTACCGCATCGATGTCTACGGAGGGGTTGCCGGATTCAAGGCGCAGCAGGCCGCGAATGGAGACGGAGGCATCCCCCGTCAGCGTCAGCAGCCTGTCGGTGACAACCAGGGCGCCTGCGTTGATGAACGGGTTTCGCGGGATACCGCGGTCCGCCTCCAGCTGGATCATGGAGTTGAAGGGCGTGCCCGAGGGCTCCCGAAAGACGCGCCTCCAGATGGAGTCGTAGTCGTATGACATGACCAAGGCCAGCGAAAACACTTTCGAGATGCTCTGGATGGAGAACGGTTCCTGCCAGTCCCCCGCCCCGTAAATCTCGCCGTCAGCCATGGCCACACAGATGCCAAACTTGTCCGGGGAGACCTCGCCGAGGCTGGGAATGTAGGAGGCCACCTCACCCTGGCGGCACAGCGGCGCCACATGCCCAACAATCTCATCCAGGATCCCCTGCATGTCGCTCACGTGCACTCCCAACTGTTGTTCCGCCGTCGAACATAAAGATAAAAGGGGCGGCCCGCCAATCCAGCCGGCCGCCCCGCAAACAAAAACGCTAAAGGACCTTGGCCAGGAAGTCCTGCAGGCGCGGCTGCTCCGCGTGGGAGAAGATGGCTTCCGGAGCGCCTTCTTCACAAATGACACCGGCGTCCATGAAGATGACGCGGTCGGCCACCTCGCGGGCGAAGCCCATCTCGTGCGTGACCACCACCATGGTCATGCCCTCAGCAGCGAGGTCGCGGATCACCTGGAGCACCTCACCCACCATTTCGGGGTCAAGGGCGCTGGTGGCCTCGTCAAAGAGCATGATGCCGGGGTTCATGGCCAAGGCGCGGGCAATGGCGACGCGCTGCTTCTGTCCGCCGGAGAGCGACGCCGGACGGGCGTCGGCCTTTTCGGCAAGCCCCACACGCTTCAACAGTTCCATGCCCTTGGCGCGGGCCGCGGCCTTGTCCAGCTTCTTCAGCTCCACGGGAGCCAGCATGATGTTTTGCAGTGCCGTCATGTGCGGGAACAGGTTGAAGTGCTGGAACACCATGCCGATGTGCTGGCGGACGGCGTTGAGGTCCACCTTGGGGTCTGTGAGGTCATAACCGTCCACCGTGACAGTGCCGGCCGTGATGTCCTCGAGCTTGTTCAGGCAGCGCAGGAACGTGGACTTGCCGGAGCCGGAAGGGCCAATGACGCAAACCACCTCGCCCTCGGCAACGTCCACGTCAAGGCCCTTGAGCACCTCGTTGGAGCCAAACGATTTTTTCAGGTCGCGGACGCGGATCTTGGCTGTGGTTCCGCTTGCTGTGGCGTCACTCATTTGTTGAACTTCCTGTCCAGGACGTTGGAAAGCTGGGTCAAGATGAAGATCACGATGAAGTAAATGGCCGCCACGATCAGCAGCGTTTCACCCGTGCGGAAGTTGGCCGCATAGATCTGCTGGCCCTGGTACGTCAGTTCCGCGAAGCCAATGACAGCCAGCAGGGACGTGTCCTTCAAGGTGATGACGAACTGGTTGATGAACGACGGCGTCATGATTTTGATGGCCTGCGGTACCACCACGCGGCGCATGGAGGTTACGTAGCCCAGACCCAGGCTGCGGCTGGCCTCCAGCTGTCCGGGGTCCACGGACTGGATGCCGCCGCGGACAATCTCGGTCATGTACGCACCGGCGTTCAGGCTCAAGGTGATCACGCCGGCGCTCAGGACATTCAGCGGCTGGCCGGTGAGCTGGGGCAGGCCGAAGTAGAAGAAGAACGCCTGCACCAGCAGCGGGGTGCCGCGGAAGATCTCCACGTAAATGCTCGCAATGATGCGCAGGATCCGGCTTTCGCCGACCTTAAAGAAGCCGAACACGATGCCAAGCACCAGCGCGATGACCAGCGACAGCGCCGTGGCCAGCAACGTCATGCCCAGGCCCTTCATGAGCGCCGGGAAGCTGTTCGCGAGCAACTGGAAGAAGCTGGTCTGCTTGGCCGTTTCCGGTGCGGCCAGGTACTTGTCGAGGATCTTCTGGTATTCGCCGCTGGCCTTAAGGTTCGCCAGGCCTTTGTCGAATGCCGTGAGCAGATCTGCGTTCTGTCCCTTGTTTACGGCAAAGCCGTAGGAACTTCCCCGCTCCTTGGGGGTGACGATCTTCAGTCCGTTGTTTTGGCTGACGCCGTAGGCAAGTACGGGGTAGTCGTCAAAGACGGCCACCGAGTTTCCTGCCTTGACGTCGTCGTACATGGTGGCGGAATCGGCCAGTGCCTTGACGGTGAAACCGTACTTGGCCTTGATGGAGTTGGCGAAGGTTTCGCCCTCGCTGCCCCGCTTGACGGCGACCGACTTGCCCTTGAGATCGGAGTAAGTTTTGACGTCATTGTTGCTTTTGGCAACGGCCATCTGTATGCCGGAATCGAAGTACGGATCGGAGAAGTCGAAGATCAGCTTGCGCTTGTCCGTGATGGACATTCCGGCAATGACGCCCTGGACCTGGTTGGATTGCAACGCCTGGAGCGCTGCGTCGAAGCCCAAGGACTTGATGTCGACCTTGAAGCCCTGGTTGGCGGCGATGGCCCGCAGCAGGTCCATGTCGATGCCGACCAGGTCACCGCTGCCGTTGCGGAACTCGAACGGCGCGAACGTTGTGTCCGTGGCTACCGAGAACGTCTTGCCCTTGACGTCTGCCGCGGAGGCATGCGCGACGGCGGGGGCAACGGCAGATGCCAGCGGCGCGCTGGCGGGGGCTGGGGCAGGCATCACAGCGGCTGAGGCCGCTGCGATCCCCAGGAAGAGAGCCAGGACGGTCAGCACGGCGCCGAGCGCAGCCCTTCCGCGTTTTGTGGCCAACCGATATAAGTTCAAGATCTTCGTAACCATCCTTCAATTTTGGGGTGGCGTGACGCCACGGGCTGTGACTGTGGCGCGGGCGCAACAAGATGGTGCGCTTTTGGACCCAAGCGGGTGCCGGCGCAGTATCAGGGATAGATTCTATGCGAAATGCTGCCTCTAGCGGCGGTCAGTCGGTTTCCGGGCCCCAGCAGTAGGGGCATTCACGCTCGCAGAGGACACTGCCGTGCACGGTGCCGGCTGGAGCAACGGATCGCGGCGAAGGTTGCGGCCGACATGAACTTTCCGCGTTGCCAAGTGATGCCTGTGGTGCTTCGCTGGCGAGCAGGTGCGGCATGGCGGTGTCTCCTTTGACTCCGTGCGGGCTTCCCGCCTGCTCCCGATTGGTCGGGCCAAGCGGGGCGGGACTGGCCGGGCAAAAGTTTCCCCCGGCCCTTTCAACCCTAGTGTGACGAATGCCTCACAGCGGCAGCACCACCGACAAAAAACACACGGCAAAACTGTGCGGTTGCCACCTCTGCCGCCGTACCACCAAAAAAGGGGCCAGCCGGATGACCGGCCAGCCCCTCTATTAACTTTGGACAATTCGCTGTCAGCTGCTGCCCAACGGCCGTCGCCGGCCGTTACACCCTTATGCCAAAGTGGTGACCGGAGCCGAATACGGCCAAATCCACTGACCCGCCAACGTCGTCGAAGACGAAGCAGACCCGGCATACGGCCAAATCCACTGACCCGCCAACGTCGTCGAAGACGAAGCAGACCCGGCATACGGCCAAATCCACTGACCCGCCAACGTCGTCGAAGACGAAGCAGACCCGGCATACGGCCAAATCCACTGACCCGCCAACGTCGTCGAAGACGAAGCAGACCCGGCATACGGCCAAATCCAATGACCCGCCAACGTCGTCGAAGACGAAGCAGACCCGGCATACGGCCAAATCCACTGGCCCGCCGGAGCGGCGGTAGCCGAAGCCACCTGCGAGTGCGGCGATGTCAGGGGTCCCTGCGGGGCGGTTGCAGCTGCAGCCCCGCCAAGTCCGAGGAACATGGCGATCGCGGTAAAAACGGCACCGAATACGGCGATTCGGCCGGTCCGTGTGTGTTTCACGGGTTGACTACTCTGCATGGAAAACCCCTCGAATGATGATTCGTGTGACAGCCCGGACGGCCCCAAATCCCTCCCCCAGCGGGAGTAGGCTTGGCAGGCATAATTTTTATCGTATGCACTTGTCCCTTATAGTGTCATGCACGGATGGCCAAATTGTCCACCAATGTGCGGAAGTGGGTTTTGCGTGTCCCGGCAGAAAGGGCCTGCCACACGGCGCGCCGGGGTAGGCTCGGGGTGATTCCGCGGCCCTCCCGAGTGCCGTGGGACTGGAAGAAGGCAGCTGATGACCGACCCCAACGTGATCCTTATTTGTGCCGACGAATGGCGTGGCGACTGTCTTGGCGCCGAGGGGCACCCCCACGTGCAGACGCCGCACTTGGACGAACTGGCCTCCAGGGGTGCCAGGTTCCGGCACGCCTATTCGGCCACGCCCACGTGTGTCCCGGCGCGTGTGGCACTGTTTACCGGCCAGTCCCAGGAGCGCCACGGGCGGGTGGGCTACCAGGAGGGCGTGCCGTTCGACGCAGTTCATCCCGTCACGCTGCAGGGCGAGTTCCGCCGCGCCGGCTATCAGACACAGTCCATCGGCAAGATGCACGTTTACCCCGAGCGCAGCCGGGTGGGCTTTGACGACGTCATTCTCCACGACGGCTTCCTGCACCATACCCGGCGGGAACACCGGCTGAACTTCAAGTACTTCGACGACTACGTCCCGTGGCTACGGCGCCAGCCCGGAGTCACGGCCGACGAGGAATACTTTGATCACGGCGCAGGATGCAACTCGACTGTGGCACGGCCGTGGGACAAGTCCGAGCGCCTGCACCCGACGTCTTGGGCCGGCTCCCAGGCAGTGGAATGGCTGTACCGCCGGGACCCCACCGTGCCGTTCTTCCTTTATCTATCCTTCCACCGCCCGCATCCGCCCTACGATCCACCGGCATGGGCCATGGACATGTACCTGGACCTGCCCGCCTTCAAGCGCCGGTTGGGCGATTGGGAGCACCACTTCGAGTCCGTGCGAACCGATGGCAACCACCAGCTGGCCTTCGGCACCTTATCCGAGGCCGTCACCCACCGTACCCGTGCCGGTTACTACGGGCTCATGACCCAGATCGACTTGCAGCTCATGCGCCTTTTTGAGGCACTGAACGCGTTTGGCCTGGCCGGGGACACCATCGTGGCGTTTACCTCCGACCACGGTGAAATGCTCGGCGATCATGACTTCTACCGCAAGGCGGTGGGCTACGAAGGCTCCGCCCGGGTGCCATTCATCGTCGCACCGGCCCCAAACGACACCGCGGCGAAGCGCGGCGGCGTGGTGGATGAGGTGGTGGAGCTGCGCGACATCATGCCGACCCTGTTGGAGCTGGCCGGTCTGCCCGTGCCGGAGAGCTGCGATGGCAGGTCGCTGGCGCGCTTCCTGCGCCAGGCTCCGAAAGACGCTCCGGCGCCCGAACCGTGGCGCCAATGGCTGCACGGCGAACACGTGTACTTTGGCCAGTCCCTGCAGTGGGTCACTGACGGCCATGTCAAGTACCTGTGGGCCTCCGAATGGGGTACCGAGGAACTCTTCGATCTGGACAACGATCCAGGGGAAATGCACAACCTGGCGCCGTTGCCCGAACACGCCGAATTGCTGGCGCTGTGGAAGGGGCGGCTGACCGCGGATCTCACGGGCCGCGAGGAAGGCTTCGTGCGCGACGGCGCACTGGTCGCCGGGGCGGAGGCAGTCACCATGCTCGCCCACACCCGGGTGCTGCTGCCCAGCGGCTGGCACGGCCGGAATCCGTCCCGCCCCTGTTGACATGGCGGGCAGCGGCCGCTTTATCCGTAAAAAAGCCGCTCAAACACCGCCCGGGCCCGCCGGGTAAGCCCCAGGTAGTCCTCCTCGAAAGCAGTAGCCTGCCCTGGCTCGTAGCCGCACCAGCGCGCCACCGCCTCCAGGTCTCCGCGCGCTGACGGCAGCACGTCGGAGGACTTGCCGGTCCAAATCACGTTGGCGTTGCGGATCTTTCCGGCCAGCCGCCAGGCGGCTTCCAGCACGGAGGCGTCCTCGCCGTCCACCAGTCCCAGCGCATGGGCGCCATGGAGTGCCGCCACCGTCTGCGTAGTCCTCAGCGACGGCTCGCTGTGCGCGTTTTGCAGCTGCCACAGCTGGACCAGCCACTCAACATCGCTCAGGCCGCCACGGCCCAGCTTCACGTGTCGCGCGGGATCGGCACCACGCGGCAGCCGCTCGGATTCCATCCTGGCCTTGATGCGCTTGATCTCCCGCAGTTCCGTCTCGCCCAGGACGGCCGGGTACCTGACCGGGTTGACCATCTCGAGGAAGTCGACGGCCAGCTCGTCGCTGCCCGCCAGGGGAAGCGCCCGCAACAGCGCCTGGGCCTCCCAAGCGGAGGACCACCGGGCGTAGTACTCGCGGTACGCCTCGAGGGAACGCACGAGCGGGCCGCTTTTGCCTTCCGGGCGCAGGTCCGCGTCGATACTGAGCACGCGCTCGGCCATGATGGCCGGACGTACCGGCTGGGTCAGCATGGACATCAGCTTCGCAACGATCGCCTGTGCCTGCGCCTGGGCCTCCGCTTCGTCGGCACCCGCCACGGGCCGGTGGACAAAAAGCACGTCGGCGTCGGAGCCGTAGCCTATTTCGCGTCCGCCCTGCCGGCCCATGGCCACCACCAGCACCCTGGTCAGCGCCTGACCGCCGGCCTGGACGTCCGACTCGGCAACGAGCAGGGCCCCCAGCACGGCGGCCCGGTCCGCGTCGCTGAGCGCGGCGGAGACCTGGTCCTGGGACAACAACCCGGAGCAGTCCGCAATGGCGATCCGCAGGATCTCGCGCTGCCTGATCAGGCGGATCAGCCGAATGGCTTCCGTCGGCTCAGGGTGCCGGGACATTTTGGATTGGATCTCGGTCCACTGGGCCTCAAACGCCAGTGGAACCAGTTCCTTGTCGTTGCCAAACCAGGCCGTTGCCTCGGGTGAAACTTCCAAAAGGTCCGTCACCAGGCGGGAACTGGACAACACATGACACAGGCGCTCGGCTGCGGCCTGGTGGTCGCGGAGCATTCCCAGATACCAGTGCGAGGTTCCCAGCGCCTCGCTCACACGGCGGAAGGCGAGCAGCCCGCCGTCGGGGTTGACGCCGTCGGCCAGCCACCCCAGCAGCACGGGCAACAGCTGGCGCTGCAGGGCCGCCCGGCGGCTCACCCCGGCCGTCAGGGCCTCAATGTGGCGCTGGGCGCCGGCGGCGTCCCGGTAGCCGAGCGCGGCCAGCCGCGCCCTGGCCGCATCCGTGGTCAAAGCTGCGTCCGCGGCGCTCAGGTGCGCGGCAGTGGCCAGGATGGGCCGGTAAAAGATGTGTTCGTGCAGCGCGTGGACCTGCCGCTTGACCCTGCCCCAGTCTTCCAGCAGCGTCTCCGCGCTGGGCCGCTTGAGGTTCATAGGACCGGTGACCGCCCGCGCCAGGGCACGCAGCTGCTCCGGCGCCGTCGGCATCAGGTGCGTTCGGCGCATGTGCACCAGCTGGATTCGGTGTTCGAGGACCCTCAGGTAGCGGTACGCGCCGTCCAGCTTGGCCGCGTCGGTACGGCCAATGTAACCTGCCTTCATCAGCGCATGGATGGCGTCCGTGGTGGCCCGCAGCCGCAGGGATGGATCATTTTTCGCGTGGACGAGCTGCAGCAGCTGGACCGTGAATTCAACGTCGCGCAGCCCGCCCTTGCCCAGCTTGATCTGCCGGCCGGATTCGGAGTCGCGGATGTTGGCGGTGACGCGGCGGCGCATGGCCTGCACTGATGCCACAAAGCCGTCCCGCTCCGAGGACGTCCAGATCAGGGGCGCCACGGCATGTTCAAACCGTTCGCCCAGTTCCAGGTCCCCCGCAATGGCGCGCGCCTTCAGCAAGGCCTGGAACTCCCAGTCGTGGGCCCAGCGCTGGTAGTACTGCAGGAAGGATTCAAGTGTGCGCACCAGCGGGCCGTCCTTGCCTTCGGGACGCAGGTTGGCGTCCACTTCCCACAGGCCGGGCTCGCGCTCAGGCGCGTAGATGGTCTGGGACACTGCCGAGGCAAGCGCACTGCCCACGGTGACGGCGTGCGCCTCATCCAGCCCACCGGCGTCGTCCGGGCCGGCGTCCGCGGCCTCAATGACGTACATGACGTCGACGTCGGAAATATAGTTCAGCTCCCGTGCCCCGCACTTGCCCATGCCGATGACACTGAGCTTCACGGCGGCCACGTCCCGCGCCGGAAAATGGTCCGACACCTCAGTTCGAGCCACGGCCAGTGCGGCCTCCAGGGCGGCCGCGGCGAGGTCGGCAAGCTCGGCGCCGACCAGCGGCATGACGTCCTGCGGCGACGCGGCGCAAAGGTCCCGGATGGCCAGTTCGGCCAGGTGGCGCCGGTACTGTGTGCGCAGCGCGATCCTCGCTTCCGTGCCGGACACCGCCGCCGCGGGCATGCCCGACGCCGGGTCCGCACCCACCGCTGCCAGCATCGAGGCGCGCAGGACCGCGCCGGGGACTGCGGCCGGTTCCGGGGACGTCGGCGTGTCCAGGACGTCGATGTGTTCGGGGTGCCGGATCAGGAACTCGGCCAGGGCCTCCGAGGCACCGAGCAGCCGGAAGAGGGCCTCGTTGGGGACCTCACTGCCTGTTTCGGCGTCGGTGGCGGTGAGCTTGCCGTACGCGGCCGGCACGGCACTGAGCAGCCGGACCAGGGACTGCACGGCCAAGTCGGGATCGTTGGCGGACTTCAACGCCGTGAGCAGGTCGCCCTGATCGAGCCCGGCCAGCTCCCGGAAGCCCAGGAACCTCTCACTTTTTTCGAGGTCGGAGAAGCCCAGGGTGATCAGGGTGCGGGTCAGGGAACTCATCGGTTGGGTTAGAGCACCCCCAGGTAGCGGTTGATCTCATAAGGGGTGACCTGAAGCCGGTAGTCCTGCCATTCGTCCCGCTTGTTGCGCAGGAAGTGGTCATAAACCTTTTCACCCAGGATCTCCGGCATGAGTTCAGAGTCCTCCATCTGCCGGACCGCGTCATGCAGGCTCGAGGGCAGCGGGTCGTGGCCCAGCGCCCGGCGTTCAGCGGTGGTCAGGGCGCTGACGTCCTCCACGGCCGCCGGCGGCAGTTCATAGTCTTCCTCAATGCCCTTCAGCCCGGCCCCCAGCAAAACCGCATAGGCCAGGTAGGGGTTGGCCGCGGAGTCAATGCCGCGGTATTCCAGCCTCGAGGCCTGGCCCTTGCCGGGCTTGTACAGCGGCACACGCATCAGCGCCGAACGATTGTTGTGGCCCCAGGAGACGTAGCTGGGCGCCTCTCCCCCGCCCCAGAGGCGCTTGTAGGAATTCACGAACTGGTTGGTGACGGCAGTGAATTCCGGCGCGTGGCGCAGGATGCCTGCCATGAACTGCCGGGCCGTCTTGGACAGCTGAAATTCCGCCCCGGGCTCGTGGAAGGCGTTCGTGTCGCCCTCAAACAAGGAAAAGTGCGTGTGCATGCCCGAGCCGGGGTGATCCGAAAACGGCTTGGGCATGAACGTGGCATACGTGCCCTGCTGGATGGCGACCTCGCGGATCACCGTGCGGAACGTCATGATGTTGTCCGCAGTCTGCAGGGCATCGGCATAGCGCAGGTCAATCTCGTTTTGGCCGGGTCCGGCCTCGTGATGGCTGAACTCGACCGATATGCCGACATCCTCAAGCATGGTGACGGCCGTGCGGCGGAAGTCCTGGGCCACGCCGCCGGGTACGTGGTCAAAGTAGCCCGCCTGGTCCACCGGGATGGGGATGCCGTCCGGGCCCGGCTTGTCGCTTTTGAGCAGGTAAAACTCAATCTCGGGGTGGGTGTAGCAGGTGAAGCCCATGTCCGCAGCCTTTTCCAAGGTGCGCTTGAGAACGTTGCGCGGATCCGCCGTGGAGGGTTCGCCGTCGGGCGTGAGAATATCGCAGAACATGCGTGAGGTCTGCTCGGTCGTCCCGCGCCAGGGCAGGATCTGAAACGTGGACGGGTCGGGCTGGGCCAGCATGTCGGATTCAAACACGCGTGAGAGGCCCTCAATGCTCGATCCGTCAAAACCCAGGCCCTCCTCAAAGGCGCCCTCGACCTCCGCAGGGGCAAGCGCCACCGACTTCAGGCTGCCCACCACGTCGGTGAACCACAGCCGGACAAACCGGACATCGCGTTCCTCGATGGTACGCAAGACAAATTCCTGCTGGCGGTCCACTATGGCCCTCATTTCCGTTCACTCACCGTAGTTGGCTAAAAAGCCCGTGCCAGAACCGACAACGCTGATTCTCTCCACCTTGTTGGGCCCTCAATCCATACTCTACTAAGGACTGGAAGGCGGCATGGACGAATTAGTGCACCGACTCGTAATAAGCTCTAGGCATGCCTTCAACAAGCACACCCGACGCCGCCGATTCCGCCAACGCCGCACCCGCGCCCCCTGCCGCGGAGATGGCGGCACCGTATGGTTCCGGCATTCCCGCCACGGCTGCCCGGATCCGCACCCACCACCTGCAGGCGGCCAAGCGCAATGGCCAAAAATTCGCCATGCTGACCGCCTACGATCAGTACACGGCACAGATCTTTGACGAAGCAGGCATAGAGGTGCTGCTGGTGGGCGATTCCGCGTCCAACAACGTCTTGGGCAACGAGACGTCCCTGCCCATCACGCTGGATGAAATGATCATCTTCTCCCGTGCCGTGACCGCTGGCGCCAAGCGCGCCCTGGTCGTGGCCGACCTGCCGTTTGGCAGCTACGAACAGTCACCTGAACAGGCCATCGCCTCCTCCGTCCGCCTCATGAAGGAGGGGCTGGTCCACGCCGTGAAAATGGAGGGTGGCGCGTACTACGCCCCCACCGTGAGGGCGCTGACCCAGGCCGGCATTCCCGTCATGGCCCACATCGGCTTTACACCGCAAAGCGAACACATGCTCGGCGGCTACCGGGTGCAGGGCCGTGGCGAAGCGGCCCAGGCCATGGTGGACGACGCCGTCGCGCTGGCAGATGCGGGCGCGTTCTGTGTGCTGATGGAAATGGTCCCGGCCGCCACGGCCGTTGCCGTGGAGGCGGCCGTTTCCGTGCCGACAGTCGGTATCGGGGCCGGGAACAGCACCACGGGGCAAGTGCTGGTGTGGCAGGACATGGCCGGGCTGCGCACCGGAAAGATGGCAAAGTTCGTCAAGCAGTACGCCCAGTTGCGCACCGTCCTGGCGGACGCAGCCAAGGCCTACGGCGACGACGTCCGCGCGGGGACGTTCCCCGGCCCGGAGCACACGTTCTAGCTTCCGTGACGCACGGCCGTTCCACCTTGGCCCGGTCCCGCAGCCGACCCGGCAGGACCCGGCTACCGCGCCTGTCGCCGACCCGGCCGGACCCGGCTACCGCGCCTGCCGCCGACCCGGCGTGACCCGGCGGTGGCCGGGCAGCAATCGCCGGACGGCGACGTCGTGCCCCGTTCGGGTGGGGACCAGGCTGACCTCCGTCCCTGATTGGCGCGAAGCCCTGAAAGCGAACCAGGCCAAGGGACGCCGCCGCCCCTTTTGGTATACCCGGTGGGGAACACCGGTCAAGCCGCCCGTGCTGTAGCCGGCGGCAGCCACCACGCTGGGGAGCATTACCCGGGCCGCCTCGGCATACCCGTGGGCGGAGGGATGCAGATGGTCGGTGGAGAACATCAGCTTCCGTTCGCGCCTGAAAATCGGTCCCAGCAGATCCGCCAGCGAAACAGTTCGCCCCCCGTTACGCAGCACCACAATGGTCTGGCCGGTGGCCAGCATCCGGCTCAACCAGTGCGCGCTGAAGCGCAGCGGTTGCAGGAACACCGACACGGTGCCCATGTCCGGACAGGAAGCCACAACCACGTGGCTGCCGCGCCGCCGAAGTTCCCGGACCGTTGCCGCCAGCGCAGCCAGCGACCGGCTGATGTTGCTCAGGTGCAGGACGTCGTTGCCTCCGACTATGATGACTGCAACTTGCGGTCGCAGGCCGCGGGCGTCGAGGGCTGCAAGCTGGAGGCGGAGGTCCTCGGATGTTGCGCCGATGAAGGCGACATTGTCCAGCGTCACCGGTCTTCCCGTCGTCGCGGCCAGTCCATCGGCCAGCATGTAGCCCACAGACCCCTCCGGTACTGCTGCACCATATCCCACAGCAAGGGAGTCGCCTAGAAGTACCAGGCTCAAGGGTTCTTCGCCATCCTGCCCACCAAAAAATCCCGTGGCGGGGTGGGAGCCGACCGAGTCCCGGGGCGCCAGCCGTTCATAGGCCCACAGTCCCTCGAGTGCCGTCAGGATCCCGACGCCGGCCGCGGCGCCGCCGGCGATGGCGGCAACCGCACCCACCCGCTGCAGTAGACGTGCACCGTACGCACGTGGGTCAAGACCTCGGGCGGTGCCGCCTTTTCCGAGGTTGCCCACTGGCCGCGGCCGCGGCGGGGCAGATCTGCCGATTTCCATGGTTCCTCCCTGGTGAATCGCGTCCTCCAGGAGGATCACAACCAGCCGATCCCCCTGTCGGTCCGGCCGATGATTGCCTCAGTCGTCGTCCTTGGCTTCCCAGTCTTCGTTGCGCTCGTGGACCTTGGCCGGCGCCTGCTCGGCTTCCTCGCGCGTGTTGTAGGGACCGATCAGCTCCTTCCACCCGGACTGGGCGTCCTGTTCAACCTGACGGGTGTTCACGTTGTACCAATACTGTGGCATCTTTTCCTCCAACTGGCCGGGGTGCTTGCTGCCATCATAGGCCCTGTCCACCACACCCCTGCAGCAAAACTTATAGGATGGATCCATGTCTTCCACAGCAACCTCAGCACCCCTTGGCACATTGGTTCCGGGCACCATCAGCCCGCAGCTGCCCGTCCCCGCCTCCATCCCCCGCCCCGAGTACGTGGGCAAGGCCGGTCCGGCACCATTCACGGGCTCCGAGGTAAAAAACGCTGAAACGCTGGAAAAGATCCGCATCTCCTCCAAGATCGCCGCCCAGGCCATCGTGGAAGTGGGCGCACACATTGTCCCGGGAGTGACCACGGACCAGCTGGACCGCATTGGCCATGAATTCCTGCTGGACCACCAGGCATATCCCTCCACGCTTGGATATCGCGGCTTCCCCAAGTCCCTGTGCTCGTCCCTTAACGAGGTCATCTGCCATGGCATCCCGGACAGCACCGTGGTGCAGGACGGGGACATCATCAACATTGACATCACCGCGTACAAAAACGGCGTGCACGGCGACACGAACTGGACCTTTGCCGTTGGCGACGTCGACGACGAGTCCCGACTGCTCGTCGAGCGCACCCAGGAGTCCTTGAACCGGGCCATCCGCGCTGTGGCGCCCGGGCGGGAAATTAACGTCATTGGCCGCACGATCTCCGCCTATGCGAAGCGTTTTGGCTACGGCGTGGTCCGGGACTTCACCGGCCATGGTGTGGGCGAGGCATTCCACACGGGACTGATTATTCCGCATTATGACGCGGCCCCGGCCTACAACACTGTTCTGCAGGAGGGCATGGTGTTTACTATCGAACCTATGCTCACCCTGGGCGGTGTTGAGTGGGACATGTGGGCTGACGACTGGACGGTTGTCACCAGGGACCGGAAACGCACTGCCCAGTTCGAGCACACCATGGTGGTCACCGCCACGGGTGCCGAAGTCCTGACCCTGCCCTAAAACCATCTGCCGCAAGACCCCTTGCGGCAACGCCCTGCCCCTTCCACGTTTGGAGCCCCGCATGTCCACGAAGCACTCGTCCACGGAAACTGTCATCGGCATCGACATTGGCGGCACCGGCATTAAGGGCGGGATCGTCCGTTTGGAGACCGGCGAGATGGTGGGCGAGCGTTTCCGGATTGATACGCCACAGCCCTCCACCCCGCAGGCCGTCGCCAAGGTGGTCAAGGAGATCGTGGACGAGCTCATGACCCGCAAGCACGCACCGGCCGCCGATGCGCCGGTTGGCATCACGTTCCCTGCCATCATTTCCCATGGCATTGCCCGTTCCGCCGCCAATGTGGACAAGTCCTGGATTGACGCCGACGTGGACAAGATTTTCTCGGAGGAGCTGGGCCGCGACGTCCAGGTCATGAACGACGCCGACGCCGCCGGCCTCGCCGAAGCGCGCTATGGCGCCGGCAAGGGAGTCAAGGGCACGGTGTTGGTCATCACGCTGGGCACGGGCATCGGCTCGGCCTTCATTTACAACGGCAAGCTCATCCCGAACGCCGAACTGGGCCACCTGGAAATTGACGGCTTCGACGCCGAGTCCAAGGCCTCCGCCAGCGCCCGGGAACGCGACGGCCTCAGCTGGGAGGAGTACGCAGGGCGGCTGCAGCGTTACTTCTCGCACGTCGAGTTCCTGTTTTCCCCCGAGTTGTTCATCATTGGCGGCGGGATCTCCAAGCGCAGCGAGGACTACCTGCCGGCGCTGAAGCTCCGCGCCAAGATCATCCCCGCGCAGCTCGCCAACAATGCCGGCATTGTTGGCGGCGCGCTGCAGGCCGCCGTGCACTTCAAGATCACCAAATAGGCCGCTCGTCTTGGTGATTGAGCCGGGGCCCACGCCTGCGAGTGTCCCGCTGGGTGGGCCCACAGCTGAGAGGGCCCCGCTGCGAGCTGGTGAGCAGCGGGAGCAGGTGGGGACTTGCGAGCAGCGGGAGCAAGCGGGGAACGAAACCCCCTCCAGCCCGGTCGCCATTGTCACAGGTGCCAGCCGCGGGATCGGCGCAGCCGTGGCCGCACGGGCAGCGGCGGCCGGCTTCGCCGTCGTCGTCAATTACAGTGCCGACACTGCCGGCGCCGCGAACGTTGTCCGGGAAATCAGGAACGACGGCGGCACAGCTGTTGCCCTGCAGGCGGACGTCAGCGATGCTGCCCAGGTCACGCGGTTGTTCGATGCCGCCGCGGCACTGGGCCCGGTTACTGCCGTGGTCAACAATGCCGGTGTCACGGGCGATCTGATCGGACCCCTGGTGGATGTTCCGGCGGAGACCATCAAAAGGGTCCTTGACGTCAATGTGGCAGGAGTGCTGTTCATGTGCCAGGAGGCACAGCGCAGAATGTCCACGCTTGACGGCGGCGCGGGCGGCGCGATAGTCAACATTTCCTCGACGGCCACCAAGGCCGGCTCCCCCGGCACGTGGGTGCACTATGCGGCGTCGAAGGGCGCCGTGGACGTGCTGACCGTCGGATTAGCCACGGAGGCAGCCCCGCATGGCATCCGCGTCAACGCGGTTGCCCCGGGAAGCACCAACACCGGACTCCACGCTGCCGCCGGCATGCCGGACCGCGTGGCAAAGCTCAGCCCCACCGTCCCGCTGGGCCGGGGCGCAGAACCGGATGAAGTTGCGGCTGCCGTCATGTGGCTGCTCAGCGGCGAGGCAGGCTACGTCACGGGCATCGTGCTGCCCGTCTCCGGCGGCCGCTAAGGGCAGCTGCCGCGATTGAACCTGCCATAAATCCTGTTTGGGCTGTCCGGTTTGGTCAGTTCGCCCCTTGCCGCCCCGGGACGATTGTTCACGTGGCAGGCCCGTCACCGTGCGTGCCACGAGCCCGCCTTGAAAGTACACGTAGGCGGGCTGTGCGCACAGCTCTTTCCCCGGCCGCTGCCGCGAAACCTGCGGCGGCCCCGTCGCGGGCACGAGGCCAAGCTCATTCCACCGGCAGCTTGGGCAGCGGAGGCCCGGGCACCAGTGCAGAGTGCCGGCGGCGGCCCGGGCTTCCCCTCCCGGGCGCCGCCGGAGTTGTTGGTGCCGCTACTCCGCGACCGACCGTGCCGGTGCGCCGGCGCTCCCCGCAGGATATTCGCGGCGCAGCTCCTTGATGGACTTTTCAAAGTCGTCAAGGGATTCAAAGGCCTGGTAAACGCTGGCAAAGCGCAGGTAGGCCACCAGGTCAAGCCGTTGCAGAGGGGCCAAAATGGCCAGGCCGACGTCGTTGGCGTCGATCTCGGCGGCGCCGCTGGCCCGAATGGACTCCTCCACCTCCTGGGCCAGCATGGCAAGGTCGTCTTCGGTTACGGGCCGACCCTGACAGGCCTTGCGCACACCGCTGATGACTTTGCTGCGGCTGAAGGGTTCGGCGACGCCGGAACGCTTTGCCACTGAAAGGCTGGCAGTCTCCACAGTGCTGAAACGGCGGCCGCACTCGGTGCACTGGCGGCGCCGGCGGATGGAGGAACCGTCGTCGGCCAGGCGCGAATCAACCACGCGTGAGTCGGGATTACGGCAAAACGGGCAGTACATCCAGATCCCTCCAGGAGCGGTTAATCTCAGTCTATGACTACATATGGGGAAATTACAACAACGTAATTACTAGATGTAGTGGTTGGGGGCCGTCTAGGGGAATCGTGCGGCCACGGCGTCGCCGTGGGCGGGAAGGCCCTCGGCGCGTGAGAGCGTGACCACGTGGCCGGCCACCGCCGACAGCGCCGCCTTGTCATAATTGATGAGCTGGACGGCGCGCAGAAACGTGGTGACGTTCAACCCCGACGAGAACGCGGCCGTGCCGCCGGTCGGCAACACGTGGTTGGACCCGGCACAGTAGTCACCCAGGCTGACGGGGCTGTAGTCCCCGACAAAGACCGCTCCCGCATTGGTGATCTGGGCTGCCACGGCCGCGGCGTTCTCGGTCACCACCTCAAGGTGCTCGGCCGCGTAGGCATTGCATACCGCCACGCCCTGGGCCAGGTCGCCCACCAGCACCACGCCTGACTGCGGCCCGGAGAGTGCCGTCTCCACGCGCTCCCGGTGCGCAGTCCCGGCCACCTGAACCGCGAGTTCATGTTCGACGGCGTCCGCCAGTTCGCTCGACGTGGTCACCAGGACGGAGGCCGCGTTCGGATCGTGCTCGGCCTGGCTGATCAGGTCCGCGGCAACGAATACCGGGTTGGCGGTATGGTCCGCCAGCACGGCAATCTCCGTGGCACCCGCCTCGGAGTCAATGCCCACCACGCCCTTGACCAGGCGCTTTGCCGTGGCCACAAAGATGTTGCCGGGGCCGGTGACCACGTCAACTGGTTCCAATTCCTCCCCGTCGCCCTGCACGGTTGTTCCCGCCGGGACACCATAGGCAAAGGCGGCAATTGCCTGGGCCCCGCCCATCGCATACACCTCGTCAATGCCCAATAGGGCCGCCGCCGCCAAAACGGTCAGGTCCGGCAGCCCGCCAAATTCCTTTTGCGGCGGCGACGCCAGCGCCACCGAGCCCACCCCGGCGGCCAGCGCGGGCACAACGTTCATGATGACCGACGACGGATAGGCCGCCAGTCCCCCGGGCACGTACAGGCCAACACGCCGCACGGGCAGCCAATGCTGGGAGACCACGGCACCGTCGGCGATGGGCAAGTCAATGTCTGCAGGGCGCTGCGCGGCGGCAAACGCCTTGGCGCGGGCGATGGATTCCTCCAGGGCGGCCCGGACGGACGGATCCAGGGCTTCCAGGGCTTCGCGCAAAGCCGCGGCCGGGACACGCGGGTGGGACTGGGCCACGCCGTCGAACTTTTCAGCCAGCTCTGCGAGGGCGGCAAAGCCGCGGGAGCGAACCTCGGCAATGATGCCGGAAACGGCCGCCTCGGCTGTCGTGACGGTGGTGGCGGGCGTGCGGGGAACGGCGTGCTTGAGCTCCGCGAGGGTCAGGCTGCGGCCGCGCAGGTCGGTGCGCGCAAAAGTGAAATGGGCGGCCGTGTCGGGCGCTGTTGCCCGGCGGGCTGGCGGATCGGTGGACACGGGGGTTTCAAGGTTGCTCACACGCCAAGTTTAGCGGCTGCCACGGGGAGCGGGCACAAACGAATACGCGAGGAATGTGTACAGGAACACCACCGCGGTGGTGACGAGCGGCCACAGGAGCAGCACCGAGGCCGAACGGAGCGAAAACACCATGCTCGGGTTGGGCAGGTTGTCCGGCGGAGTCTGGAAAAGGTCTCCGGCGAACACGCCCAACCGCCAGGCTAGGACGGAGCCCAGCAGTCCGCCCGCGGCGGCAGCCAGCAGCCGCGCCGTGGCACCGGCCCCGCCGCCGTGTCGGGCGGCGGCGCGGACCAGCAGGACGGCGGCGGTGAGTCCGGCCAGCACGCCAAGTCCCGCGAGCACAAGGTCGCGGGCCACCCAAATCGTATAGTCCTTGCCTTCACCGTAAAAGGCGCCGCCGGGGGCCGCCAGCCACCACAGAATTCCCAGCACAACGCCCGCGCCAGAGGACAGGGCAAACCAGCGCTGCCACCCCGCGGCCTGGGCGGTCGCCATTGCACGACGCGGCCGGGCCGAATAGGCATGGGGAGGGTATGTGGCAGGGGCACCGGCGGGCCCGGCATGGCGTGGACCCGCTGTCCCCGCCGTGCCCTCGGGCAGCATTTCACTCATGGATAAACCCTAACTCCCCATATAGCGCGGGCACGTGCAACCGGCACACCATCACCCTTCCAGACAGGTGGGGCCCAGGAGGACCTTCAGGTCCCCGAACAGAGCCGGCGTCGGGTTGACCCGGTGGTGCAATGGCAGTTTCATGACCTTCACACTGCGGGTGCCACTCAGGTGCATCTTGACCTCGGTGTTGCCGCGGTGGGTGCCCAGGACGTCCTTGAGCGCCAGCAGAACTGGTTCGGTGGCCTTGTGCTCGGGCATGTGGATGACCAGCGGGCCGGACAGGCCTTCGCTGAGGTCCGGCACCGTCAGTTCCATGGCGTTCAACGTGATGGCGCCGTCGTCGCGCTTTTGCAGGCGTCCCTTGATCACCACCACCAGGTCCTCGGCCAGGATGGTGGCGATGGGTCCGTAGACCTGGCCAAAGAACATGACCTCCAAGGATCCGCCAAGATCCTCGACCTCGCAGCGGGCGTAAGGATTGCCGCTGGTCTTGGCGATGCGGCGCTGGAGGCTGGTGATCATGCCGGAAATGGTGATGATGTGCCCGTCCTGCGGGCCGTCGTCGGCCAACACGGAGGTGATGGACATGTCGGCGTTCTGGCTGAGAATCCCTTCCAGGCCCTGCAGGGGGTGGTCGGAGACGTACAGGCCCAGCATGTCGCGCTCAAAGGCAAGCTTGTCTTTTTTCTCCCATTCCGGCAGGTCGGGGATATCGGTGATCAAGGCAGACTCCGGCTCGGCGTCGACCCCGCCCAGGCCGGCAAAGAGGTCAAACTGGCCCACGGCCTCGTTGCGCTTGAGCGTGATGACTGAGTCAATCGCTTCCTCGTGGATCATCGCCAGGGCCCGGCGCGGGTGGCCCAGCGAGTCAAAGGCGCCAGCCTTGATGAGCGACTCTATGGTGCGCTTGTTGCACACGACCGCCGGGACCTTCATCAGGAAGTCGGAGAAGCTCTCAAAATTGCCCTTCTCCGTACGGGATTCCACCAGTGCGTTGACCACATTGGAGCCGACGTTGCGGATGGCGCCCATGCCAAATCGGATGTCCTTGCCAATGGGCGTGAAGTTCAGCGCGGATTCGTTGACGTCCGGCGCCAGCACGGTGATGCCCATGTGGCGGCATTCGTTCAGGTAGAGCGCCAGCTTGTCCTTGTCGTCGCCCACGGACGTCAGCAGCGCAGCCATGTATTCGGCCGGATAGTGGGCCTTCAGGTACGCCGTCCAGTAGCTGACGACGCCGTAGGCGGCAGAGTGGGCCTTGTTGAAGGCGTAGTCGGAGAACGGGAGCAGGATGGCCCACAAGGTGGTGACGGCGGCGTCGGAGTAGCCGTTGTCCAGCATGCCCTGGTGGAAGCCGGCGTACTGTTTGTCCAGCTCGGACTTCTTCTTCTTGCCCATGGCGCGGCGCAGGATGTCGGCCCGGCCCAGCGAGTAGCCGGCCAGCTTCTGCGCAATGGACATCACCTGCTCCTGGTAGACGATCAGCCCATACGTGCCGCCCAGGACGTCCGCGAGTGGCTCCTCCAACTCGGGGTGGATGGGGGTGATGGGCTGCAGACCGTTCTTGCGCAGGGCGTAGTTGGTGTGTGAGTCGGCGCCCATCGGGCCGGGGCGGTACAGTGCCAGCACGGCGGAGATGTCTTCAAAATTGTCGGGGCGCATGAGCTTGAGCAACCCGCGCATGGGACCGCCGTCGAGCTGGAATACGCCCAGCGTGTCCCCGCGCGCCATCAGCTCATAGGACTCGCGGTCGTCCAGCGCCAGGTTTTCCAGGTCAAGGTCAAAATCCTGGTTGGACTTGATGTTCTCCAGGGCGTCGGTGATGATCGTGAGGTTTCGCAACCCCAAAAAGTCCATTTTGATCAGGCCAAGGCCCTCGGCCGTCGGGTAGTCAAACTGGGTGATGACCTGCCCGTCCTGGAAGCGGCGCATGATCGGCACCACGTCGATGATGGGATCGGAGGACATGATGACGCCCGCAGCATGCACGCCCCACTGGCGCTTGAGCCCTTCCAGGCCCTTGGCTGTTTCAAAGACCTTTGCCGCTTCCGGATCACTGAGCAGCAGCTGGCGGAAGTCACCGGCCTCGCCGTAGCGCTTGGACTTGGGATCCTCAATGTCGTGCAGCGGGATGTCCTTGGCCATGACAGCCGGCGGCAGCGCCTTGGTCAGCTGCTCGCCCATGCTGAACGGGTAGCCCAACACGCGCGAGGAGTCCTTCAGCGCCTGCTTGGACTTGATGCTGCCATAGGTGACAATCATGGCCACGCGTTCGTCGCCGTACTTTTCGGTCACGTACTTGATGACCTCGTGCCGGCGCCGATCATCGAAGTCGACGTCAAAGTCGGGCATGGAGACGCGCTCCGGGTTTAGGAAGCGCTCAAAGATCAGTCCGTGGCGCAGCGGGTCCAGGTCGGTGATGCGCATGGCATAGGCCACCATCGAGCCGGCACCGGAGCCACGCCCGGGTCCCACGCGGATCCCGTTGTCCTTGGACCAGTTGATGAAGTCAGCCACCACCAGAAAGTAGCCCGGGAAGCCCATCTTGATGATGACTTCGAGTTCAAAGTCGGCCCTGGCGCGGACGTCGTCGGGAATGCCGGCCGGGTACCGGTACTTGAGCCCGGCGTCGACCTCCTTGACCAGCCAGGACGTCTCGTCGTCGCCGGGCGGGCACGGGAACTTCGGCATGTAGTTGGCGTTGGTGTTGAAGGACACCTCGCACCGCTCGGCAATGAGCAGCGTGTTGTCGCAGGCCTCGGGGAGTTCTGAAAACAGCTGGCGCATTTCCGCGGGGGACTTCAGGTAGTAGCCGCTTCCGTTGAACGCGAAGCGGGAGCCGCCCATGTCGTAGGTGGGTTCCAGCAGTGTGGAGCCGGACTGCAGCGCCAGCAGCGCCTCGTGCGCCTTGGCGTCGTGTTCGTGCGTGTAGTGGAGGTCATTGGTGGCGACCAGCGGAATCTGCAGTTCCCTGGCCAGCTTCAGCAGGTCCTTGGTGACGCGCCGCTCAATGTCCAGTCCGTGGTCCATCAGCTCACAGAAATAGTTTTCCGCACCAAAGATGTCCTGAAACTCGGAGGCGGCGGCCTTGGCCTCGTTGTACTGTCCCAGCCGCAGCTTGGTCTGCACCTCCCCGGAGGGACAGCCGGTGGTGGCGATCAGGCCGGGGTGGTATTCATTGAGCAGCTCGCGGTCCAGGCGCGGGTACTTGCCGAACACGGAGTCCAGGGAGGCCAGCGACGACGCCCGGAACAGGTTCCGCATGCCCTGGTTGTTGTAGCTCAACAGCGTCATGTGGGTGTAGGAACCGCCGCCGGAGACGTCGTCCTTCTTTTGGCTCTCATCGGTGCGCCACTTCACGCGGGTCTTGTCCGTGCGCGCGGTGCCCGGCGTGACATAGGCCTCGATGCCGATGATCGGCTTCACACCCGCATCCGTGGCCTTTTTCCAGAAGTCAAAGGCACCAAACAGGTACCCATGGTCCGTGGTTGCCAGCGCCGGCATGCCCAGCCTGTTGGTCTCATCAAACAACTCCGTCAGGCGCGCGGCACCGTCAAGCATGGAGTATTCGGTGTGCGTGTGAAGATGGACAAAACTGTCAGTCGATGAGCTAGCCACCGCACCATTCTACGGTGGTTGGCTGCCACTCAATTTCGGGTGCCACTCACCACCCTCATTCGACCCGGACCGGTGCCCGCCCAGCCGAACCCCGTATCACCTTTGGCGCCGCCCAGCCGAACCCCGTATCACCTTTGGCGCCGCCCAGCCGAACCCCGTATCACCTTTAGTTGCCAACTGACGGAACGCCCTCGCAGTGAGAGAGCGGTCCGCCGAAAAGCGCCAAAGGTGATACCGCGTCGGCCAAAAAGCGGGCAAAGATGATACGGCGTCGGGTCAGTGCCCGTCGCGCAGGTGCTCCAGCGCGTAGTGGAGGTCTTGCGGGTACGGGCTGGTGACGCTGACCCATTCGCCGCTGGAGGGGTGGGTGAAACCGAGCCGGTGGGCATGCAGCCACTGGCGGGTCAGGCCCAGCTCAGCGGCGAGCTTCGGGTCCGCGCCGTAGGTGAGGTCGCCCGCGCACGGGTGGCGCAACGCGGAAAAATGGACGCGGATCTGATGCGTCCGCCCGGTTTCCAGGTGGACCTCCACCAGTGTGGCCTTGCCGAAGGCCTCCAGGACCTCGTAATGGGTGATGGACGGGCGGCCGTCCTCAATGACGGCAAACCGCCAGTCGTGGCCGGGGTGGCGTCCGATCGGCGCGTCGATGGTGCCCTGCAGTGGATCGGGCAGCCCCTGGACCACGGCGTGGTAGACCTTCTCCACGGTGCGGTCCCGGAACGCCTGCTTAAGTACGGTGTAGGCGTGTTCGGTCTTGGCGACCACCATGGCGCCGGAGGTGCCCACGTCAAGGCGGTGGACAATGCCGGCCCGTTCCTGCGCGCCGGAGGTGGAGATGCGGTAGCCGGCCGCGGCCAGCCCGCCCACCACGGTGGGGCCAACCCAGCCGGGCGACGGGTGTGCGGCGACGCCCACGGGCTTGTCAATCACCACGAACTCGTCATCGTCGAGCAGGATGTCCAGCCCGTCGACGGGCTCCACCACCACCGCGAGCGGGTCCCGGCGTTCCGGGATGGTGACCTGGATGCTCGCTCCGGGCCTGAACTTTTCCGACTTGCCCACAGCCGAGCCGTCCTGGAGCACATGGCCCTCGGCACACAATAGCGCGGCGGCCGACCGCGAAATGCCCAGGAGTGCGGCCAGTGCCGCGTCAATCCGTCGTCCGGCTGCTTCCCCGGGGACGATGAACGTCTCAGTCATTGCCGGGCTCCCCCATCCCGGCAGAACCGGCGGCGTCCGGCGCGGCGGATGCCGGCCCCGCTGCCTTTCGGCCGCCCAGGGGTATGCCCAGAAGCGTCAGGAGGCAGATGGTGATGACACCTCCCACCACCCCCATGTCCGCCATGTTGAAGATGGCAAAATGTGGGAAGGAAATGAAGTCCACCACGTGGCCCATGGCGAAGGACGGCTCACGGAACAAGCGGTCGGTCAGGTTGCCCAGCGCGCCGCCAAGCAGCAGCCCCAGGCCGAGCGCCCACCAGAAGGATCCGATGCGCCGGGCCAGGACAATGATGAACACCGCCACGGCGGCCATGACCAGCGTGAAGAACCAGGTGAAGTTCTCACCGATGGAAAAGGCTGCGCCGGAGTTGCGGATATAGTACCACTGCAGGATGCCGGGGATGACGGGTGTCCGCTGGCCTTCGACCATGGTCGAGGTGACCCACAGCTTGGTGAGCTGGTCGCACACATAGGCCAGCGCGGCAAACCCCAGCCACACCAGCACGAAGGTCCGGCGCCGCGATGTGGCCCAGCCGCCAGCCGCGGACTCGGCGGAGTTCGCCCCGCCGGGGACGCCGCCGGGTGTACGGCTGGAGGCGGGGTGGGAGACGGGTTCCTGCTGTGAGTCGTCGCTCATGGCTCTTTCGTTGTCACTGCTGTTGATAAGCACGGGTGGAACGGGCGGTCCCTCCAGGGGACACATCAATCATAGGTGCCGCCCTGATGGGGGGCCGACGGCATTAACGCCAGCAAGCCGGTGCTGCGGGAATTTCCGCACCACCGGCTTGCTGCCTAACTACAAGTAGCCCAAGCGCCCTGGGACTCGGAGCCCTTAGGACTCGGAGCTGCCTTCGGAGAAGTCCGGGGAGGCAACGGAGCCGCGGGCATCCAGATCGCGCAGCTGGCCTTCAATGTACGTCTTCAGGCGTGAACGGTAGTCACGCTCGAAGCCGCGGAGCTGCTCAACCTTGCGCTCAAGCACGGAACGCTGCTGTTCCAGGGCGCCGAGTGTCTTCCGGCTCTTTTCCTGGGCATCGTTGACCAGCGAGCTGGCCTCGATCTGTGCTTCGGCAATGATCTTGTCGCGCTGCTCCACACCTGCGTTGACGTATTCGTCGTGCAGCTTCTGTGCCATGGCGAGAACGCCTGCAGCTGATTCCACACCGGACGCGGCGGCGACGGGTGCCGGTGCAGCAGCTGCGGCAACTGGCGCCGCCTCAACCACGGGGGCTTCCTTGGCTGCCGGCTCGGGGGCGGCAGGCTTGGCCGGTGCCTCCGGAGCCTTTTCCACAACTTCGGGAGCCTTTGTTGCCACCGGAACTACAGCAGCGGGGCCGGCCTGGGAGTTTGTCGGGCTATCAGCAAGCTGCTTGCGCAGCTCATCATTTTCCTGATGGAGCCGGCGCAGTTCCACGACAATTTCGTCAAGAAAGTCGTCGACTTCGTCCTGGTCGTAGCCTTCACGGAACTTGGTCGGCTGGAACCGCTTGTTGACAACGTCTTCTGGCGTAAGCGCCATCTAGTCACCTCGTTGGTCTGAGTGAGTCCGAATCCGGCCGAAGCCGTTCAAACTACGGTACCTAGTACAAATCATGTGATCCGTACTTGGGTTGTATCGCTTTTTACAATATAACTTTTTAGCCTTGAAAACTAACCACGCGGCACTAAACCGCCAAAGTCCTTGTGACACTCATCGCAATACCCACCACGACGAGCAGCAGCAGGAAGCCGATGTCCAGCGACACACTGCCTATCCGCAGCGGGGGGATCAGGTGCCGAAGCTTGCGCAGCGGCGGGTCGGTCAGCCGGTAGATGAAGGATGCGCCCACCAGTGCGGCACCATGCGGGCGCCATTCGCGGGCGAAGACCTGTATCCAGTCAAATACCAACCGGATCATGAGCGTGAGGAAGTAGAGCAGCAACAGCAGGTAAAGCAGCCCAAAAACAAGGCTTAACGGATTTGGCACGCGTGTGAACACATTCCCTAGACAGCGGATGAAAGTGGAACTGAATCAAATTAACAGTATCGGGTTTCCACCGTTACCGTATATAACGCATTGCCCGGGCACTTGGTGCCCGGGCAATGCGTTATAGCTGTTTTGGTTCCGGCGGTCAGCTCTGGTTGAAGAAGCTGGCCTGGGTGTCGGAGAGCTTCTTGTCGTCCCCCAGGACCTCAATGTAGGACGGGGAGAGCAGGAAAACCTTGTTGGTGACGCGTTCGATTGAACCGCGCAGGCCAAAGACCAATCCGGCGGAGAAGTCAACCAGCCGCTTGGCGTCGGCTTCACCCATGTCAGTGACGTTCATGATGACGGGAATCCCGTCACGGAAGCTCTCACCGATGATCTTGGCGTCGTTGTAGGAGCGGGGATGAACAGTGGTGATTTGACGCAAGCTTGCAGCCTCTTCCCGATTTGATGCGGCACGCTTGATGGGGGTGACCGGTGCCCGGTATTCGTCGTCGCCCGCCTTGGGCGCAGCGGGCTCGGCAACGGGGGCAGGGGCTGCTTCCCGGTCAAAGTCCGCAGCCGAGTCCTCACCCTTGTGAAGTGAGGGGGCCTGCTCGGCCTCGTAGTGCTCGTCACCGTCGGCGAGCCCAAGATAGATCATTGTCTTGCGCAGAGCGCCAGCCATGGTTAGCTCCTCATTAGTCTGCATTTGCGGGAAGGTCGATCAAACGTGCGCGTTGTTGCCAACAGCTAAAACGCTACCGTACGGCGGGACGCGGGCCGAGTATATCGGAACCGACACGCAGGTGTGTCGCCCCGGCGGCAATGGCCGCCTCCAGGTCGTGGCTCATGCCGGCGGAGATCCCGGTGGCACCGGGGTGTTCGCGCACCACGGCGGCAGAGATGCGTGAAAGCAGCTCAAAGGCGGGAACGGGATCTGCACCCAGCGGGGCCACGGCCATGACGCCTGCCAGCGACAGCCCGGGTGTGCCTGCCACCAGTGCAGCCAACCTGAGGACGTCCGACGGCGCCGCCCCGCCGCGTGCGTCCTGCTCCCCCATTGCTTCACCCTGCCCGGCTGTGCCGAACACCGCGGTGCCACCGCCTGCCGAGCGGGGGGCGGCCTGCGACAGATCCACCTGGATATAGCAGGCAAGGTCCGGGCGGTCGTCGAGGTCCTGCTGCGTGGCCATGGCCCTGCCCAGCGCCGTCACCAGCGCGGCGCGGTCCACCGAGTGGACCGAATGGGCATACCGCACCACGGATTTGGCCTTGTTGCTTTGCAGTTGCCCGATAAAGTGCCAGCGCAGGGAGGCATCGGCAACCTCGGCGGCCTTGGCGGCCGCCTCCTGGTCGCGGTTCTCGCCGACGTCCCCCACGCCCAGTCCGCGCAGGAGCACGACGTCGGCGGCAGGGTGGAACTTCGTCACGACGACCAGGGCCGGCAGGGCGCCTGCCCGACGGCCGGCGGCCTCGGCGGCAAGGCCTATCCGCACCTTGACGGCGGCCAGGTTCTCCCGCAACGCCAAGCCGCGGGCTTCCAGAGTGTTCATGCGGGGCATACCTTCACTTCGACGGCGGATCAGCGGAACGGCAAAACGGCAAGATGATCAGGACACGGCGCCACGGGCCAGGGCGGCAAAGCCAATGAAGCGGCCCTCGGCGCCGCCATCGCGGAGCGTCCTGCGATGGGAGAACAACGCATCATCTTCAAGGGTGCAAACGCCCACATTGCGGGCTGGTACGCCCAGCGCCGCCAGTCGGGCCTCAACGGCTGCCGGGAGGTCCAGCGCCGGCGTCCCCCAGGACGTGCGGGAATACGCTGCCGGCTCCACGGCCGACACGGCAGCGCGCATATCCCCGGGGACCTCGTAGCAGCGCCCGCACACGGCGGGGCCGATCCACGCCTGCAGGGAAACGGCGCCGGAGGCACGGAGTTCGGCGACGGTGGCGGCAACAACGCCCTTTTCGATGCCGGGCCGGCCGGCATGGGCAACGCCGAGCACGGGAGCACCGTCCGCGCAGAGTCCGGCGAACACCACCGGCACGCAATCGGCAACCATCACGGCAAGGCTGGCCGACCGCGACACCATCGCATCCGCCGTCGGCCCTACTGGCATGCTGGACGGGGACGGGCCGGCCGCGGCCACCAGGGCCACGTCGCTGCCATGGACCTGGTTCATGTACTGCAGGTGCAGCGACACCGGGGACCCGGCCAGCTCCGTCACGCGGGCGTCGAGGACGGCCCTGCGGCCGGCGACCCGGTCGGGTCCGTCGCCGACGTGAAAGGCCAGGTTGCCCGCTCCGGCACCCGTGAAGCCCACCCAGAATCCGGGCCGGACTTCTTCAGAAAACCACAACACAGGCAAACTGGCCTTTCCGCGCGGCCATCAACGGCCGCATTGCCAACGGGTGGGCAGGACCTACTTCAGGAAGTCCGGCACATCCAGGTCGTCGGAGCGGTGTCCCGTGAGGTCGGGCTCAACAATCGCCGGCAGCTCGACGTCGAAGCCGCCGTCGGCCGGAACATGTGCCGAGGACTGCTGGCCCCACTGGTTCAGGTTCGTCACCGAGGCGCCGGAGGAGGGCACCGTGACCGGGACCGGCGGCGCCGCCGGGGCGGCTGCGGGCTCGGACGTTGACAAGATGTTGTCCGGGGTGTCAAAGCCGGCGGCGATAACGGTGACGCGGGCCTCGTCACCCAGCGCGTCGTCAATGACCGCGCCGAAGATGATGTTGGCCTCGGGGTGGGCCACTTCCTGGACCAGGCGCGCGGCTTCGTTGATCTCGAACAGGCCCAGGTCGGAGCCGCCCTGGATGGAGAGCAGCACGCCGTGGGCGCCGTCAATGGAGGCTTCCAGCAGAGGCGAGGCGATGGCAAGTTCGGCGGCCTTGACGGCACGGTCCTCGCCGCGGGCCGAGCCGATGCCCATGAGTGCCGAACCGGCGCCCTGCATGACGGACTTGACATCGGCAAAGTCAAGGTTGATCAGGCCCGGGGTGGTGATGAGGTCGGTGATGCCCTGGACACCGGAAAGCAGCACCTGGTCTGCGGAGCGGAACGCGTCAAGGACGGAGACGTTGCGGTCGCTGATGGACAGCAGCCGGTCGTTGGGGATCACGATGAGCGTGTCAACCTCGTCGCGCAGCGCCTCAATGCCGTTGTCGGCACTCGTGGCGCGACGGCGGCCCTCAAAGGTGAACGGGCGGGTGACCACGCCAATGGTCAGCGCGCCGAGCGTGCGGGCAATGCGGGCCACAACGGGTGCGCCGCCGGTGCCGGTGCCGCCGCCCTCGCCGGCGGTCACGAAGACCATGTCCGCGCCGCGGAGCACCTCTTCGATTTCTTCCTGGTGGTCCTCGGCGGCCTGCCGTCCGACGTCGGGGTTGGCACCGGCGCCGAGCCCACGTGTCAGCTCCCGCCCGACGTCAAGCTTGACGTCCGCGTCACTCATCAGCAGCGCCTGTGCGTCGGTGTTGATGGCAATGAACTCAACGCCGCGCAAGCCCACGTCGATCATGCGGTTCACTGCATTCACGCCGCCGCCGCCGATGCCGACGACCTTGATGACGGCCAAGTAATTCTGGGGTGCTGCCACGTTAAGTGTCCCTTGTTCGTATCTTGCTTGAAGTTCTTTGGGTCCTGCTGGAGCCGTGCAGCTTCAAGCTGTACTTGAAGCTGCGCAGCTTAACCCTCTACTTGAAGGTTATAGTTATGTCAACTAACTCTTGTCAGTGACGTTATGGTGCATCGCGTCCGCATGCAATTACCGCCGCCGCGTGTCGTGCGAATCCGAGGCAAAAAAGTGCCTCCACAGCCGTTGTGTCCCCATCTAGCGTGTCACAGGATGGCGGGGTGCGCTGACGTCGTACACCTTGACCGGCGGCGGGGCTGGCTTTCCGGCCTCCTGGGTGGGCACCGGTGCCGTAATCAGGGCCTCCAGGACCTGGGCCTTGAGATCCATGTCCGAGGCATTGCCCCACACCACCGTCTTGCCGTCGACCATCTGCAGCTCCACCGCGTCCGGCGACTTCGCCGACGCGCTGGCCAGCTTGCCCAGCACGGATTGCGGAAGCGTTGCCAGCACGGCCGTCATGGCGCTGAAGGTGCCCTTGCCGATGGCTGCCGTGCCGCCGTCGATCAGCGGCAGCGCCACCTTTGCCGGATCATGCACGGTGCCCAGCTGCACGCCCTCCTGGTCCACCTGGATCCAGTTTTTGCCATTTTTCAGCAGTGCCACGGGTATCCGTTCCACAACGTGCACCAACAGGGTCGACGGCGGACGGGATTCAATGCGCGAGCTCTTGATCTGCGGCACCTTGGCCAGCAGCCCATCCACGTCACCCTGGGTCACCTGCGGCAGCGGACGTCCCAGCAGCGGCGCAACGGCAGCCTGCAGCGTCGTGTCCTGCACCAGCTTCTGTCCGTCAAAGGTGACCTTCCGCACGGCCAGCGCGGGTGAGAAAAGCGCCACGACCATGACCACGGCCAGGACGACGGCGACTGCCGCCACCCCCAGCCACACCCGTCTCCGCCGCCGCTTGTGTGGCGGTTCGGGGAAGGCCAGCACGCGGGCACCGCCCCCCTCTTCCCCGGAGTGGTTCCTGCCACCTGGCGTGGTGGAGTTTTGGGTGTCTTTCCCGGCGCCGGTTGTGCCGCTGCGTTTGGCACCGCGCCCGGTCCCCGGCAGGAAACTTCGCAGTGTGCCGGGCCCGTTGCCCGGGCGCGGCGCGGCGCCCCTTGCCCCGGAGTCCTTCGCTGCTGTTACCTTGCCGGCTGTCCCCTTTGTTGCCCCGGCCCTTGCTGCCGCCCCGCGCCCGCGGTGCGCAGTGCGGCGGCCTGCAGGGCTGCGGTCTGCAGTGCCGCCGTGTGGCCCGCTGCCCGGTGCAGTTTCGTTCGGTGCAGTGCCACGGGCTGAACTGTCCTTGGGGGCCGGCTTGGATGCTGCCCTGGGGCGCGCCGGAGTGACAGCGGCCGGCTGCTCCACTGGGACCGGCGCAACGGACACTTTGGCGCTGGTGGCACGGGCCTTCGATGCCATATCACCGGTGCCGGGTCCGCCGGACTTCGGCAAACCGCTTGCGGAGGCAGCGGGACCTTGTTCCGGGAGACCGGGATTTCCGGTCGGCGTGGCTCCGGGCCGGGAACTGATGATGCGCGGTCGCCTCGGCTCAGCCACGGGTGCCGCCACTGGGGGTGCCGCCATTGGCGCCGGTCCCCGGGGTGTTCCGGGCCTGATTGCCCGGCACCGGATTTGCCGCCGCCTGATTGCCCGGCGCCGCATTGAGGGCGGCCACCAAGGCTGGTCCATGGGCGGTCACATCGCCGGCGCCGACGGTCAGGATGATGTCCCCGGACTGGGCCGCCCCGACCAGTGCCGCCATGGCGGCCGCGGGCTCGGGTGCATAGCCGATCGGCACCGACAGCGCATCGGTGATAAGGGTGCTGCTGACGCCGGGAATGGGGTCCTCACGGGCCGGATAGATGTCCAGCACGGCCACGGTGTCGGCCAGGTCCAGGGCTCGGGCAAATTCGGCCGCGAATTCCCTGGTTCGGGAGAACAGGTGGGGCTGGAACAGCACGTGTACCTTGTGTCCCCCCGCCACGGTCCGGGCGGCCTTCAACGCCGCAGTGACCTCGGTGGGATGGTGGGCGTAGTCGTCGAAGACCCGGACGCCGCGTCCCTCCCCCTTCAGTTCGAAGCGCCGGGCCGCGCCGTTGAACGTGGCAAGCGCTTCGGTGGCGCGGTGCACGTCTACACCCAGCTCCAGGGCCACGGCCACGGCTGCGGCCGCATTCCTGATGTTGTGGGCGCCGGGAACCTGCAGATGCAGCGGCACGGCAGTGTCGGCGGCCCCGGGGCCCAGCAGCACGCCGGGGATGGCCAGTGTGGTGTCGGTGTCAAGCCCGGTGCCCGTGCCTGCGACGATGTGGATGTCGGCCCCGTCGGCAAAACCGTAGGTGACGGTGCGCGTTCCGGCCGCCGCAGCCAGCACGGCGAGGCGGGCCGAGCCGGGGTCGTCGGCGCAGGCCACCAGGACGCCGTCGGCCGGCAGCAGCGCGGTGAAGGATTCAAAGGCTGCGAAAACGGCCTCAGCCGTGCCGTAGTGGTCCAGGTGGTCGGCCTCCAGGTTGGTGACCACGGCGATGCGGGGACTGTAGTTCAGGAAGGAGGCATCGGATTCATCGGCCTCGGCCACAAAAACATCCGCCGTGCCGTGCGCGGCATTGACGCCCAGCGCCTGTACGGTGCCGCCCACTGCGAACGACGCGTCAACGCCGGCGCCGCGGAGCATGACGGTGATCATGGACGTGGTGGTGGTCTTGCCGTGCGTCCCGGCCACGGCCACCACCCTGTCCTCCGCCATGGCGGCGGCCAGTGCCTGGGAACGGTGCAGTATCCGCAGCCCGGCTGACCGGGCGGCCACCAGTTCGGGGTTGTCCGCCCGGATGGCGGTGGAGACCACAATCGTGTCCACCGCGGCCACATTGGCTCCCTCGTGGCCCAGGTGCACCACCGCGCCCAGGGCCCCCAGCTCGGCCAGCCCAGCGGAAGCCCTGGCGTCAGAGCCGCTCACGGGCACACCCTGGCCAAGCATGATCCGGGCAATGGCGGACATGCCTGCCCCACCCATGCCGATGAAGTGCACCCGGCCCAGCTGCGCCAGGGTGGGAGGCGTATAGGGCCTGGGAGCCGCCGTCCCGGACTGGTCGTTAATCATTTTGCCGCTCACTTTCGGGCCGCCGCAAGGACCATGTCCGCCATGCGTTCGGCGGCATCGCGGATGCCCAGCGCGGAGGCGCGCGCGCCCATGGCGGCCAGCCGTCCACTGTCCAGGCACAGCGGGATGACGTTCTGTTCAATCCAGCCGGTGTCCAGCTGCGCGTCGGGCACCAGCAGGGCGGCATCGGCAGCCACGAGCCCCGCGGCGTTGCGGGCCTGCTCGCCGTTGCCCACCGGCAGCGGCACAAACACCGCTGGCAGTCCGACGGCGGCCACCTCGGACACGGTCCCGGCACCGGAGCGGCACAACAGGATGTCGGCGGCCGCGTAGGCGTCCTCCATGGCGTCCACATATTCGAGCTGGCGGTACAGCGGTGCAGTGAGCAGTCCGCCGTCGGCCGCGGTGACGGATTTGCCGTTGCCGGTGACATGCAGGACCTGGATGCCGGCGGCACCCAGCGCACCAACGGCGCCGGCCACGGCCCGGTTCAGGCGCAGCGCGCCCAGCGAGCCTCCGGTGACAACCAGGGTGGGAAGGTCGGGCGCGAGTCCGAGGCGTTCGCGGGCGGCGCCCTGCTCGGCGGCACGGTCCAGGCCGGCAACGGCGGGGCGCATGGGCATGCCCACCACGTGGCCGTGGCGGATTTTCGTGGCGGCAAACGCCGTGCCGACGCGGATGGTGTAGCGGGCGCCGACCTTGTTGGCGAGGCCGGCCTTGGTGTTGGCCTCGTGAATGACGATCGGCACGCCCAGCGACTTGGCCGCCAGGTACATGGGAGTGCAAACGTAGCCGCCAACGCCCACCAGGACATCCGCCTCCGCGTCGCGCAGGATGTCCTTGCCGCGGGCGATGGCGCGGCGCATGCGCCCTGGCAGCTTCAGCAGATCCGGTGAGGGCCGGCGCGGCAGGGGAATCCGGTCAATGGTGGCCAGTTCAAACCCGGCCGCGGGGACCAGGCGTGCTTCCAAGCCGTCGGCCGTGCCCACGGCCAGGATGGCGGCGTAGGCAACGCGGCTGCGCACGGCATTGGCGATGGCCAGCAGCGGGCTCACGTGCCCGGCGGAGCCCCCGCCGGCCAGGACCACGGAGAGCGCCGGTCGGTTGGGTTTCATCATGGTTCTATCGTGGCACTTTCTGGTTCATTGCGGGCAAAGGAGAGGACGACGCCGAGGGCCGCCAGCACCAGCACGAGCGCGCTGCCGCCATAGGAAATCAAGGGCAGGGGGACGCCGATGATCGGCAGGAGCCCCGCGACCATGGCGATGTTCACAAACGCCTGGCCGATGATCCAAGCCAGGATGGCACCGCACACCACCCTTGCGAAGGTGTCGTTGCGCTTCATGATGACGCGGAAGATGGCGAAGGCCAGGACGGCGTAGAGGGCAATGATAGCCAGTGTGCCGATCAGGCCCAGCTCCTCGCCAAGGATGGCGAAGATGAAGTCGTTGTGGGCTTCCGGGATCCAGCTCCACTTTTGCCGGCTTTGGCCCAGGCCAACCCCGAACCAGCGTCCTGAGGCGAGGGCATAGAGCCCGTTCTGCGCCTGGTCGCACAAGCCCAAGGTGGGGTCGCAGTTGCCGAGCCACCCGGAGAGTCGGGAGGTCCTGTTGCCGCTGAAGGCCGCCAGGAGGACGGCACCGAGCAGGCCCGCCGCGAGGGCGGGCAGCAGTACCTTCAAGGTGGCGCCGCCAAAGTACATCCCGGCACCGACCACGGCCATGACGATGACAGAGGTGCCCAGGTCCTTGCCGGCAAGGATCAGGCCCACCATGACGACGCCCACGGGCACGATCGGGAGCAGCGCGTGTTTCCAGTCGCGGACCAGTTCTCCCTTGCGGGCCAGGATCAGCCCCATCCAGAGCGCCAGCGCCAGCTTCGCGGCTTCCGATGGCTGGAAGCTGAGCGACTCGCCGAGGTTGATCCAGTTCCTGTTGCCGTTCACTTCCTTTCCCAGCGGTGTGAAGACGGCAATGAGCAGCAGGGCCGACAGCCCCAGGGCGGGCCAGGCGAGTTTTTTCAGGCCGGAGGGCGGGACTATGGAGAGTGCCATCATCAGCACCATGCCGGCGGCGGCAAAGATGCTCTCCTTGATGAACAGGGAGTAGGGGTCCTTGCCTTCGGAAATGGATTCAGCGGCCGACGCCGAGAGCACCGTCATGAGCCCGATGCAGGTCAGTGCCACGGTGGTGCCGATGATCCAGTAGTAGGCGGCGCTGGGGCGTCCGGCCAGTTCATTGATGCGGTGGCGCAGCCGCTGCAGGCGGCCGGGTTCGGTGCCGCCGCCGGGGGTCGCCGTCTTCGTCGCGGCCGGCGCCTTGGCAGCGGGCCCGGCTGTTGCCTGCGGTGCTGCCGCCTTTGCCGTCATGGCCGTTCCCGCTGGGGGCGTCGCGCCTGTGCCCTTCCTGGGGGCGGTCCGCTGCGCGGAGGTTCCGGGTTGTGCCGGTGTTCTGGCCACTATGACTCCTTGTTGGCGCTCGCCCGTCGTTCCAACAGCTCACGGACCGCGCTGATAAACGCCTGGCCGCGGTGGGCGTAGGAAGAAAACTGGTCCATGGAGGCGGACGCCGGGGCCATGAGCACGGTGTCACCGTCCGCAGCCAACCCGGCTGCGGCCGCAACGGCCTGTGCCATGACGGCGTCGCCAAAGATGGGTGTTTCCACCATTCCTTCCTTGCCAGTTTGGGCCCTGCCCGTCTCAATGACCGGCACATCCGGGGCGTGTCGTGCCAATGCCCCGGCCAGGGCGCTGCTGTCCTCACCGATGAGGACCACGGCCTTGAGGCGGTCCGCATGCGCGCTGACGAGCCCGTCATACTCGACCCCCTTGGACAGCCCCCCGGCAATCCAGATGACGGGCTTGAACGCCGACAGGGATGCGGAGGCTGCGTGCGGGTTGGTGGCCTTGGAGTCGTTCACCCACAGCACGCCGCCAGCCTTGGCCACCGGCTGGATGCGGTGGTCGCCGGACTCAAAGGCCAACAGGCCGTCACGCACGTTTTCCGGCGTGAGGCCGTAGGCGCGCACCAGCGCCGCTGCCGCCGCGGCGTTGGCGACGAGATGCCTGGGAACCAGGTCCGCAATGTCGCTGACGTGGGCCAGTTCGACGGCGGAATCCTTGCGTTCTGCGATGAAGGCCCGGTCCACGATCAGCCCCTCGACCACCCCAACCATGCTGACGGCCGGCATGCCCGTGGTGAAGCCGACGGCACGGCACCCTTCGCGGACCTCGGCTTCCTCGACCATGCGTTCAGTTTCAATTTGTTCGGCGTTGTAGACGCACGCAACCTTGGTGTTGGCGTAGATCTTGGCCTTGTCCGCCGCATAGGCCTCGAAGCTGCCGTGCCAGTCCACGTGGTCCTCGGCCAGGTTCAGGCACACGCTGGAGAGAGGCTCCAGGGATTGCGTGAAGTGCAGCTGGAAGGTTGAGAGCTCGACAGCCAGGACGTCCCAGCCTTCGGGGTCGCGCACGGCATCCAGGATGGGGGTGCCGATGTTGCCGGCGGCAATGGCTCGCAGCCCCGCGGCCACAAGCATGTGTTCCACCATGGTGGTGGTGGTCGTTTTACCGTTGGTGCCGGTGATGGTGATCCATTCGGCCGTCTTGCGGCCCGCGCGGGTGCGTACGCGCCAGGCGAGCTCCACGTCGCCCCAGATCGAGACGCCGGCGGCGGCGGCCGCGGCGAGCAGCGGGTGGGAGGGCTTGTAGCCTGGGCTGGTAACGACCAGTTCGGGCGCCTCCCCGCCCACCAGGGGCAGCAGGATGGAGGAGTCCTGGCCCAGAATGACCTCCTCAACCCCAACAATCTTCAAGGTTTCAGCGGCGTGGCGGGCGTCGTCGTCGTCCGAGGAGGCGACCACCACCACGCGTGCGCCCAGCTCGGCCAGCGTGTCCGCCGCGGAGAAGCCTGTCTTGGAAATGCCCGTGACCACCACCCGCAGGCCGGCCCAGTCGGCGTCCCAGCTCGTCAGCTCCGCCAGCCGGCCGGGGCCGGCGGGCCTTGATGCAGTGCTGGTCACAGTCGAACTACCCATTCAGCGTAAAAGGCGCCCAGCCCCACGGCCACCATGAGCCCGGCCAGGATCCAGAACCTCACCACCACCGTCACCTCGGGCCAGCCCTTGAGTTCAAAGTGGTGCTGCAGCGGTGCCATCCGGAACACGCGCCGGCCCTTGGAGAGCTTGAAAAAACCGACCTGGATGATGACGGAGAGGGTAATCAGCACGAACAGCCCGCCAATGATGAACAGCAGGATTTCCGTGCGGGAGAGGATGGCAAACCCGGCGATGGCGCCGCCGATGGCCAGCGAACCGGTGTCTCCCATGAAGATTTTTGCCGGGGACGTGTTCCACCACAGGAAGCCGATCAGGGCGGCAAACATGATGACGGCGATGAGGGACAGGTCCAGCGGGTCGCGGACCTCGTAGCAGACCGATTCAGAGGGGATCTTGCGGGAGCCGCAGACCTGGCTGTTCTGCCACACGCCAATGAGTGTGTAGGCCCCAAACACCAGGATGGCGGCGCCGGTGGCCAGCCCGTCCAGGCCGTCGGTGAGGTTCACCCCGTTCGTGGTGCCGGCAATGATCAGGTTGGACCAGATGACAAAGAGGACCACACCGAGCCCGGCGCCGGCAAAAGCCAGGTTCAGGGAAGGGATGTCGCGGGCAAAGGAGATGAACGTGCTGGCGGGGGTCCGTCCGCTGCTGTCGGGAAAGCCCAAGGCCATGATGGCAAAGGCAATGCCGATCACGGCCTGCCCTGCGAGCTTGCCCTTCGCATCCAGGCCCAGGCTGCGCTGGTTGGAGATCTTCAGGAAATCATCCAGGAAGCCCACCAGGCCCTGCCCCACCATCAGGAAGATCATGAGCAGCCCGGAGGCCGTGGGCCCTTCCACCGCCGGGTTGATCAGCCAAATGATCAGGTGGGTGAGGAAGTAGGCGCCGACCACCGAGCCGACCACCACCGTTCCGCCCATGGTGGGGGTGCCGCGCTTGATCTGGTGTGTCGTGGGCCCGTCGTCCCGGATGATCTGCCCGTACCCCTTTTTTACCAGGAGGCGGATAAACAGCGGTGTGCCCACCATGGCGAAGGCCAGGGCCAGGCCGGTGCCAATAAGCAATGCGATCATGGCTGCTGGGTCCTTTCGCCGGGAGTCTGCAGGTGGGGGTGTGTCGGGGCGCCGCTAGTGGGTAATGCTATCCGATCACCCAACGGCCGGTCCCCCAGCAGGCGGTCACCCAGGAAGCGCAGGCCGGCACCGTTGGATGACTTGACCAGGACCACGTCGCCCGGGGCAAGCTCACGTTCGAGCACCGCGTAGGCGGCGTCGGCGTCGGCCACAAACATGGATTCTTCCCCCCAGGACCCCTCCATGACCGCACCCACATGCATGGCCCGCGCCGCGGCGCCGACCACCACCAGGCGGGAGATGTTCAGCCGCACCGCCACCCGGCCCACGGCGTCATGTTCCAGGACGGAATCCTCGCCAAGCTCAAGCATTTCACCCAAGACGGCCCAGGTGCGCCGGCTGCCACCCTCCCCCAGTTCGGCCAGCGTGCGCAGGGCGGCGCGCATGGACTCGGGGTTGGCATTGTAGGCGTCGTTGATGACGGTGACGCCGTCCGGGCGGTCCGTCCGCTCCATGCGGTAGCGGCTGACGGGACCCTGTGTGCTCAGCGACGCTGCGATGTCCGCAGGGGCGGCACCGGCCGCATGGGCCGCCGTTGCCGCGGCCAGCAGGTTGGTCACGTGGTGCAGGCCCAGGAGCCTGCTCGTGACGGAATGCACGCCGGGTTCCCCGGGGAACGACAAATCAAATTCGGGGTGCCCGCCCGTGGTCCGCACATTGCGTGCCTGGACGCTGTTGTCCTGAACGGTGTTATCGCGGTCGGCGCTGGAAAACCAGGTGACGGAAGCCGCGGCCCGGGCGGCCATGGCCCGGACGCGGGAGTCGTCGTAATTCAAGATCGCGGTGCCGTTGGCCGGCAGGGCGGCAACCAGCTCACCCTTGGCCAGGGCGATGTTGTCGATCGAGCCGAATTCCCCGGCATGGGCGCTGCCCACGCACAGGACCACGCCAATGTCCGGGTGGACGATGCCCGAGAGGTAGCTGATCTGCCCCACCTTCGTGGCACCCATTTCAATGATCAGGTAGCGGGTGGCCTCCACCGCGCGGAAGACCGTCAGCGGCACGCCGACCTCGCCGTTGTACGAACCCACAGGAGCCATCGTAGCCCCGAGGGGCGTCAAAATGCCGGTCAGGAGGTCCTTTGTGGTGGTCTTGCCCGCTGAACCGGTGATGCCGATCACGGTCAGCGCGGAATGCGCGCGGATCCTTCGCACCACCTCGGCTGCCAGGACCCCCATGGCGAGCACGGCGTCGACGACGACGACGGCGGGAAAGCAAGTTCCGGCGTCGTCCGCCCCTGCGGGCCCGGCAGGCATCGGGACCTCACGCTCGGCCAGGGCCAGAACGGCGCCCGCGGCAAAGGCCGCGGCGATGAAGTCGTGCCCGTCGGCGTGCTCGCCGGCCTTGGCCACGTACGTGCCCCCTGGTGCGGCGTCCCGGGAATCGGTGGCGATCAGTGCCACGTCGATGCGCGTGGCGGGATCCGTCCCGGCGGAAAGGCGGCCATTTGTAAGCTCGGCAATCTCAGCCGCTGAAAAATCAATCATGTCGGTTTAAGACTCTATCCTGCTGGCGGTGGCGGCGGGGAATCCAAAATGGTCCAGGGCCGACCGCAATTCCACCCTGTCATCCAAGGCAACGTTGACGCCCTTGACCTCCTGATGGACCTCGTGGCCGCGGCCGGCCACCAAGATGGTGTCGCCCGGCCCCGCCAGCTCCACCGCGCGGAAAATCGCGTCGGCGCGCCGGTCAAATTCTTCAATGCGCCGGCCGCGGGCGCGTCCTTCGTTGGCCTGCACGGCGCCCTGCAGCACGTCCGCCCGAATGGCCGCTGGATCCTCGTCGTGGGGGTCGTCGTCCGTGATGATCACCACGTCGGCACCCTCCACGGCCACGGCACCCATGATGGGGCGCTTGGTGGCGTCACGCTCCCCCGTGGCACCAAAGACGACAATGACCTGCGAGCCTGCCTCCGGCGAACGCACGGCCACCAGGGCCCGTTTCAGGGCATCCGGATTATGCGCAAAGTCAACCACGGCAACTGGCGCCGTGCCCACCAGCTGCATGCGCCCCGGGACGTCCACGGTGAAGGGGTCATGCGTGTCAAGGGCCTCCTGCAGCGCCGTCTGGACGGCCGGCACGGCGTCCGTGCGAGCCGCTGCGCCAGGTCCCGCGTCAGCGAGGAGCTGCTCCGCGACCATCACCAGGGCAAGGGCGGCATTGGAGACGTTGAAATCCCCTGCGAGTCCCGTGTGCACCGCAAGGAACGCGCCGTCCGGGCCATGCAGCTCAAAGCGGGAGCCAATCCCGTCGCGCCGCATCCGGGAGACCCGCCAGTCCGCGTCCGCAGGCGCCGCCTGGTCCGGGCCTGCCTGGTCCGTGCCAGCCTGCTGCCCGGTGGCCAGCGTCCGCACGGGGACGGTGGCCTCAGCGGCCATGCGGCGGCCCCAGGGGTCATCGACAGTGACCACGGCCCGCTTGGCGTGTTCCGGGGTGAACAGCCGGGCCTTGGTGGCATAGTAGCCCCCCATGCCGCCGTGCAGGTCCAGGTGGTCCTGGGTCAGGTTGGTGAAGCCGGCCACGTCAAAAACCACCGAGTCCACCCGGCCGAAGGCCAGCGCATGGGAGGACACCTCCATTGATGCCGCTCCCAGCCCGCGCTCAGCCATCACGGCCAGCAGGGCATGCACGTCGGTGGACTCGGGGGTGGTCAGCTTGCTGGGGATGGGTTCGTCCCCGGCCAGGATTTCGATGGTGCCGATCAGACCGGTAGTTTTTCCCAGTGCCCGCAGCAGGGAGTTCACAAAATAAGTGGTGGTGGTCTTGCCGTTGGTGCCGGTCACGCCAAAAAGGGGCATGTCCCCGGCACCGCCATAAATGAGCGCCGCCACCGCACCTGTTGCACCGCGGGGGTCCGGGCAGCCAAGCACGGGAACAGGGAGGGCGTCTCCGAGTTGGCGGGTGCCGGCGTCGTCCGTCAGCACGGCCACCGCACCCGCGGATACGGCGGAGGCGGCAAATGCGGCGCCATGGGCGTGCGCCCCGGGGAGGGCGATGTAGAGGTCCCCCGGCAGGACGGTGCGGGAGTCAAGGCTGGCTCCTGTCACGGCCATGTCCGCACTGGCGCCCGCATCCGCTCCGGCAAGGGCCGCAATGGTGCCAAGCGCCACGGCGCCGTGGTGAACGGGTCGCGGCGGGTGTGCTGGCTGTTCCACTAAAACTCTGTCTCTCATTCTCTAATCTGTCCGCCGGGGCTACTTGTAGAACTTCGGCGGCATGGCGGGAGGGGTGGTGGAGGGCGGCACGTTGTAGGTGCGCAGGACCTGTCCCATCACCTGATTAAATGTAGCCCCCTGCGTCACGCCGTAAATGCTTCCCTTGGGCCGTTGGACAGTGATTGCCACCACGTACTGCGGGTCCTCCATGGGGGCCATGCCGATAAACGACGACGTGTACCCGTCAAATCCCACGCCGTTGTCCGCCGGCGCCTCCGACGTTCCCGTCTTGCCGCCCACCCGGTAGCCCGGAATGTTGATGGCGTTGTAGTGGGACATGGTGGCCACGCCCTCCAGCATGAGCCGGTCTTCCGCAGCGGTCTTGGGGGTGATCACCCTGATGCCGGGAGCCTGCTTGACGGTGTCCACCGTGCCGTCGGCGGACGTCGTGGAGTCGATGATCTGGGGCTTGAGCCTCATGCCGTCATTGGCCACCGTCTGGTAGATGAAGGCTGACTGCAGGGGTGTCTGGGCCACGCCCTGGCCGAATAGCACCGTGTATTCCTGGCGCCCGTCCCACTGCTGCCAGGGCGCCAGGATGCCGGGGCTCTCCCCCGGAAGGTCGATCCCGGTTTTCTGTCCCACCCCGAACTTGTGCAGCCAGTCGTAGCGCTCCTGCTTGGTCATTTGGGAGCCCGCCATGACGGTGCCGGTGTTCATGGAGTCGGCAATGATGCCCGCCAGGGTGCGTTTTTCGGTGCCATGGACAAAGGCGTCGTCAAAGGTCTGGCCGCCGATGGTGAGCGAGGGCGGCACCAGGAAGTGGCTCATGGGGTTGTAAAGGCCCTTTTCCATGACACCTGAAGTGGTGACGATCTTTTCGGTGGACCCCGGCTCCACCACGCTGCTGACCGTGCGGGAGCCGACGTCGGCGGTCTTGGAAGCCCCGGGGTTGTTGGGGTCGTAGGAGTCGGAGTCCGCGATGGCAATCACCTTGCCGGTCTTGGCCTCCAGCACGGTGATGCTGGCCCAGTCGGCACTGTACTGTTCCTTTTGCTGCTGGGCCGCCTGCTGCGCGTAGTACTGGATGTCCTCGTTGATGGTGAGCTTGACGGTCTGCCCGTCCACGGCGGGTGAGGTTTTGACCGGGGCCGTGGGGATGATGATGCCGTTTTTGCCGGCCTGGTAGGTACGGGAGCCGTTTGTGCCGTTGAGCTTGGCATTCATGGTCTGTTCAATGCCGGCAAGGCCATTGCCGTCCGCACCCACAAAGCCCACGATCGGGCCTCCCACCGAGCCCATGGGGTACACGCGCTTGGTCTGCGGCTGGGAATAGATGCCCGGCACACCCAGGGCAGCCACCTTCCCTTCCACCGCCGGGCTCACGTCCCGGACGATGTAGTTGAAGACCTTGGTTCCCGTGGCGTTTTTCTTCACCTTGGCAAACGGCAGTCCCAGCACCGTGGCCAATTGCTGAAGGCCTTCATCGCGGGTCAGCGTCACCATGGTTCCGCTGTCCGCGTTGTAGTGCTTGTACTGCGGGTAGAGGGCACTGTTAACCTGGGACACGGTGATGTCATAGCGCAGGATGCTCTCGGCCAGCACCTTGCCGTTGGCGTCCACGATCTTCCCGCGGACTGCGGGTAGCTGCTGCACAACGGTGCGCTGGCTTTCCGCGGCCTCGGCCATCTTTCCCACGTCCATGCCCTGGATCATGACCAGCTTGCCGGCGATGACCAGCAGGAAGACGACCATGGCGATGAAACCAATGCGCATGCGGCCGCGGCCGACCTTGTTGAGTTGGTGTGCAGTTGCACCCCGTGCCGCCTTGGAGGAGTCTTGTGCCACTGCTTTTCCTTGCCGTCTAGCCCTGGTGGATGGCAAGAACCCGCCATCCACTTTTCTAAAACCTTAGCTGTCCTTCTGCGCCGGCGCCGGGATGGTGCCGCCGTTCAAATCAGGTGTCACGGCCGCGGGCGCCGCCCCGGCACTTCCCGCCTGGGTTTTGGCCCGCACCTTGGTCTGCGCCTTCGTCTGCGTCTTCTCGGCGTCAGCCACCGCCCTGCCGTCCTGCGCCGGCACGGCCGCGTCCTTGGCCTGCGTGTCGGCTGCCGCCTGGCCCGCCGGCGGCTTGTTGATGTCGGCCGGGGGAAGCGCCACCAGGCCCTTGGTGTCAGCAGTGGCGGGCTGGGGATTCCCAGTAACCTTTTTGGTGCGGACGTCGATCTGGCCGGTGGCCCCCGCCGGGACCATGCCCATTCCGGCAGCCCTCGCCACCAGGCTCTGCGGGGCTTCCTGGGCGGAGAGGCCCAGTTCCAGTGCCTGGTTCGACTTTTGCAGCGCGGTCTGCTGGTTCGTCAGGGCCACCAGCTCGTACTGGCCCTGGGAGACCGACACGCTCATCACGAGCACTGCCGCGAGGGCGCCCACCACGAGCAGGAACAGCGAAACCACAATGGGCGTCCGGTTCCGGCGCGGGATGGAAACCACCAGCGAAAGCGGGGTCCGGGGCCGGGGTTCCCTGGCCGGCTGCGGGGCACCGGCCGGGTGCAAATCCGCCAGCGACAGCGCCCGGGCGTTGTTGCCCTCGGTCGAGTTGCTGCCCACGGTCGAGGGGATCACGCGGGATGCAAGCTGGCTCATGCGGCGCTCCTGACTTTCACTTTTTCCACTGCCCGCAGCCGCGCGGAAGCGGCTCTGGGATTTTCTGCAATTTCTTCGTCGGTAGGTATTTCGGTGCCCTTGGTCAGGCGCCTCAACGTCGCCTTGTGTTCCTCGAGCTCCACCGGGAATCCGGCCGGCGCGCTTGACCGCGATCCGGCGGCAAAGACGGCCTTGACGATCTTGTCCTCCAGGGAGTGGTAGGACATGATCACGGCGCGTCCGTGCAGGGCCAGGGCGTCGACCGCGGCGGGGACGGCACGTTCGAGCACGTTCAATTCCTCGTTGACTTCAATGCGCAGGGCCTGAAACGTCCGCTTGGCCGGGTGTCCGCCTGTGCGGGCCGCCCCTGCCGGGACCACGTTGCGGATGATCTCCACCAGCTCACCCGTGTGGGTCAGCGGTGCCTTGTCGCGGGCGGCCACAATGTGGTTGGCAATGCGGCCGGCGAATTTCTCCTCGCCCCACTTGCGGATGATCCGGACGAGTTCCTCTTCGGAGTAGGTGTTGACGATGTCGGCCGCCGTTTGCCCGCGGCTGGTGTCCATGCGCATGTCCAGCGGTGCGTCAAAGGAGTACGCAAAGCCCCTCTCCCGCTCGTCAAGCTGGAGGGAGGAAACGCCCAGGTCCATCAGGATGCCGTCGATTGCGGGGATGCCCAGATCATCCAGCACCGCATCAATCTCGTCATAGACAGCGTGGACCAGATCGGTGCGGCTGCTGAAGCGTGAAAGCCGCGCGCCCGCCAAGTCGAGGGCCTCCGTGTCCCTGTCAATGCCGATCAGGTGAAGGTCGTCAAACCGCTGGAGCATCGCCTCGCTGTGGCCGCCCATGCCGAGCGTGGCGTCAACGACGACGGGGGTGCGGCCGGCAAGTCGCGCGGCCTCGAAGGCAGGTGCCAGGAGATTAATGCAACGGTCCCGCAATACGGGGGTGTGGCGGGCGGACGTAGGTGGCGTGGGGTTCCCCGATGTCATTACGCCTCCGTTTCTCATGGGTCCAATGGGTCCGAACCTGCCGGTTTGGGTTTCAGCGCTCAATAGTTGCCACGGAAGACCGTTCTTAAACCAGGTCCCCCTCCGCGCCGAGCCTTGTCCCGCCTGGCTCCGGGGAAGGTGAGCCAGGTTTGACACTGCTGGGCGGGTGGAGACCTCATTCAAGATCCGTCCATTTCCGCTCACAGGGGTAAACCCCAAGGTGGTTGGTGCTGGGTTACTGCGCGGTGTTGCCGGGGATGGCGTTCTCGTCAATTTCCGAGAATGCCTTTTCCTGTGCCCCAAGGTAGTCATTCCAAGTCTTGGCATCCCAGATCTCCGCCCGGTTGCCGGCGCCAATGACCACCAGTTCCCTATCAAGTGCCGCATAGGCACGGAGTGTGGCCGGGATGGTCACACGCCCCTGCTTGTCCGGCACTTCGTCGGAGGCTCCGGAGAGAAAGACACGGATATAGTCCCTGGCCTGCCGATTTTGCATTGGCGCGCCGACCATGTCCGCGTGGACCTTCTCAAACTCCCTGGCACTGAAGACGTAAATGCAGTTTTCCTGTCCCTTGGTCAGGACAAGTCCGCCGGCCAGTTCCTCCCGGAACTTGGCTGGAAGGATGATCCGGCCCTTTTCGTCAAGGCGCGGTGAGTGTGTTCCGAGAAACATCTCCACCGCCTTCACATCCGAGGTCCCTAGAGCAACCTTTCACCATTCCTCTCCTACGCGCTCCACCTTACTCCACAATCCTCCACCGTCAACGCCGCGGCCTTCAATAATGGGGCGTGTCGCCCATGACTTCCGCGCCAATACTGGGAAGGAGTCGGCCGTGCCTGGTGGAGGGGTTTTTTGGTTTCCGGCGCGTTGGGTGGCCCAGATGGTGCGCCAACCTCTGTTTGGCGGGACGGAACGGCCCCTTCTAGCTCTTTTTTACGGCCGGGTGGGGAGAAGTGGAGCGGGACGCGGGGGAAGTGGCGCGCCCTGTGGCGGGCAGCGGGGTGGGGAGAAGTGGCGGCGGTTTTGGGCACAAAAAAAGCCCGCGCTGCGGGCTTATTTGGCATCGCGTGCCCACAGACAGTCCATCTGTGTTGCTGGCGGGCCGCTTCAGGCAGGGAGTCTTCCGCAGCCCCAGTTGTGGGCGTGTCCGGTTGTGTCGGCGCCTATTGCTCCTTGCGGCGCTCTTCCCAGCGCTCTTCGAGGCTGTTCATGAAGCCGCTCTTTTGCTTGGTCCCTGATTTGGCGCCGGTCGTGGGGTCGCCGCTGAACTTCGGCCGCGAAATTGCGATGTACACGCCGGCTCCCATGATGAGGAAGCCAAGGATTCCCACCACGATTACCTTGATGGCAACGCCACCGAGCAAAACCATGATGCCGACAATCATGACCAGGACGCCGATCACAATGTGACGGGTGGACAGTGAACGTGCCGGATCCGATGCCAGGGTGTGGGCAAACTTCGGGTCTTCGGCATGCAGCTGCTGTTCCAGTTGATCCAGCAGTCTTTGCTCGTGCTCCGAGAGGGGCATGACGACCTCCTTCAATTAAGGGCCATGGGCGTCTTAACTCGTTAACGCTTTCAGTGCCTGCATTAGTTCCCCGCGGGCCTCAAACTGGTTTTTTGACCGTTTCCGCAGAGCACCAATGAGTTTTGAAGTCATTGCTGAGAGAACTCCTACTACTAACAATAGGCGTGTTTCGACGGAACTGAAACCCGGCGCAGGGTGATCGCGGAAGGGCCGTCAAAATGTTTCTGGACGGCTGGGCCCGGGGTCCTTTCGGGCCGACTTGAGGAGACGGGCGGGCACTATCCTGGCCGTGCCAAACTTCGCCGCAATGGCGTCCCCCACCACCTCTGCGTTGCGTTCATTGTCTTCGCGGCGGTCGAGGGCCAGTTGCAGCGGCGCCGAACTGGTCGGCTCAAGTGCTTCCACGCGGACCCCGATCAGCCGCACGCTTTGCGGTCGGGTGCCCAAGGCGCGCAGCAGGCCGGTGGCGCCGGTGTAAATCTGCCCTGCACTGTCAACGCCTGCGCCCATTGCCTTGGACCGGCTGATCGTGGAGAAGTCTGAGTACTTGACTTTCAGCGCCAAGGTCCGCCCGGCCAGTCCGGCTTCCCGCAGGCGTCCGGCCACGCGGTGGGAGAGCCGCAACAATTCCTTGGTGAGGACGTCGTCGTCGAACGTGTCAACGGCAAAGGTCCCCTCGGCACCGATGCTCTTCTCCACGTGGACGGGCGTCACCGGCCGCGGGTCGATGCCCCACGAGAGGTTGTGAAGGGCCCGGCCGCCTGCACCGAGTGTTTTCGACAGCACGGCAACCGGTGTGGCGGCGACGTCGGCCACGGTGAAAATGCCCAGGCGCTGCAGGGCCTCCAACGTCTTGGCGCCCACACCCCAGAGTGCCTGGACGGGCAGCGTGTGGAGGTATTCCACCGTGCGGTCCTTCTCGATGAGAAGCATGCCGTTCGGCTTGCAGCGCGTCGAGGCGATCTTCGCCACAAACTTCGACGCCGCAATGCCCACCGAAGCCGTGATGCCAAGTTCGGCCTCCACCTGCCGGCGCACAAGTGCACCGATCTCCAGCGGCGTGCCAAGCCGGCGCAGCGCGCCGGAGACGTCAAGGAAGGCCTCGTCCACGCTGAGCGGTTCCACCTTGTCGGTGATGGAGTTGAACAACTCCATCACCTGCCCGGACACTTCCTGGTACGCCCCGTGCCTAGGTTCAATTACGACGGCGGACGGCGCCATCCGCATGGCCGTCACCATGGGCATGGCCGACCGGACTCCCAGCGCCCTGGCCTCGTACGATGCCGAGAGCACCACCGAGCGGCCCTCCGGGAATCCGACAATGACCTGGCGCCCCTTGAGTTCCGGACGCTGGCGCAATTCCACGGCGACAAAAAATGCGTCCATGTCCACGTGCAGGATGGTGCAGCCGGACTGGTCCAGGACCCGACCTGCCTGTCCCAGGCGCAGCTCTGCCTCGGCCCGGCTGCTCGCTGGCCGGCCCGGGCGCTCCGGCATGCGCCGCGGTTGCTGTTCCACGCCACCAAGCCTACTGGCCGAGGGGCCCCGACGGAGCGAAGCGAGGTTGGGGAGGCCGGTGGGCGCTACTGGCCGAGGGGCCCCGACGGAGCGAAGCGAGGTTGGGGAGGCCGGTGGGCGCTACTGGCTGAGGGGCCCCGACGGTGGGCGCTACTGGCTGAGGGCCCCGACGCGGGGGCCCACTGCCGCGAGGGACCCGCTGCGAGCTTGCGAGCAGTGGGAGCGGCTGGGGATTGCGAGCGGTGGGAGCCTCCGGGGACGAAGCGAGGTTGGGGAGGCCGGTGGGCGCTACTGGCCGAGGGGCCCCGACGTTCCCCTCGCGCCGCCAGCCGCGCGTGCGGCCGCCCTGCCGCCAATGGGTAAACTGGAGGCGATCCATTGCACCGCTACCGGCAGCTAAGGAAAAACAGTGATGCCCAGCTCCAATTTTCGCCTCCTGCGCCCCGGCAGTCGGTCGCCGTGGCAACTTCCCGCGACCGCAGCCGTTGCCGCCGTCGTGCTGCTCTCGGGCTGCTACGGCGGCACCGGCACAACTCCCTCCGGCTCTCCGGGCGCATCTGCTGTGACGGCCACGTCCGCCATCACGCCATCGCCGTCGTCGCCGGCCGCGGCAGGAGCCAGCCCCACAGCGGAAACGGCGCAAAAGGAACTCGTGGCGGGCTTCCCCTCCAAGCTCATTCCGTTGATGAAGGGCGCCGAGGTCCAGACGTCGAGCCTCCAGCGTTCCACCCCGATTTCGGTGGCTTCGCTGACGGCGACACTGACGGCCAAGCCTGCGGACGTGCTGGCGTATTACACCAAGGTGTATCTGGGCCAGTCGTTCACTGCCCTGCCGGGCGATTCGGTGGACGGCACACCGACCAAGACGTTTGTGCGCGATGCCGGGAAGGAAAGTGTGGTTGTTGGGGTGGTCCAGACGGGCTCCACGGCAACGGTGACCATTGGGGCCAACGTGGTTCCGGCCTCCCTCAAATAGGTACAAAAATAGCCAGCCCTCGAACGCCGCCCCAACAAGGCCCGCCGCGGGGCCGAAACCTCACACAGCAAGGACCCACCAAGCATGACCGCATTTGCCGCCACCCCCCAGGAATCAACGGCCGCCGAACAGGAGGCGTTTGTCACCGCGGTGGCAGGGAAGCTGACGGCATTCCTGGCAGAAAAGAGCATGCTGCTGGCGGGCATCTCCACGGACTCCCTGGTGCTGGTGGACTCCATCGCGTCCCTCGTGACGGGCGGTAAGCGCATGCGTGCGCTCCTGTGTTACTGGGGCTGGCGCGGTGCCGGCGGCGCGCCGGGCGCCGAGGAGATCATCATGGCCGGGGCCTCGCTGGAACTGTTTCAGGCGGCCGCACTGATCCATGACGACATTATCGACCGTTCGGACACCCGTCGCGGCGGCCCCAGCGTCCACCGCCAGTTCGGGACCCTGCACGGCAGGCACGGATGGTCCCTGGACGAGGAACGCTTTGGCCACGCGGCCGCCATTCTCACCGGGGACCTGTGCCTGTCGTTCAGCGAGGAAATGTTCGCCGCCATCGGCGCCGGCGCCGGCAGCCGCGCCCGCGCGGTGTTTAACCTGATGCGAACAGAAGTCATGGCCGGACAATATCTCGACATCCTCGAGGAAGTTTCGGGTCCCACCAAGCCGCACGGCACGGCCGTGGCCCGGGCGTCTGCCATCATCCGCTTCAAGAGCGCCAAGTATTCATCCGAACACCCGCTGGTGCTTGGCGGCGCACTGGCCGGGGCGTCCCCCGAACTGCTGTCCGGCTACAGCGCGTTCGCCCTGCCGCTCGGTGAGGCTTTCCAGCTGCGCGACGATGTCCTGGGAGTCTTTGGCGACCCGGCCCAGACGGGCAAGCCCGCCGGAGATGACCTCCGCGAAGGCAAGCGCACCGTGCTGGTGGGCCTGACCATCGACGCTGCCGGTGAACCGGAGCGTGAATTTGTAGACACACACCTGGGGCGTCAGGACCTGAGCGACGCCGAGATCGGCAGGCTGTGTTCCATCATGGTAGATTCCGGGGCCCTGGCCGGGACGGAAGAGATGATCTCCGCACTGAGCAGCACCGCATTCACTGCCTTGGCTGGCCTGCCGATCGACGGCGCCATAGCGGCTGCCCTGTCAGCGCTTGGCCGGAGCGCCGTTTCGCGCACGTCCTAGCCTGGAAGGGCGAAAGTCGTGGCTGCTACCAGCCCAGGGCGGCGGCGCGGCGGCGGATTTCGGTCTTGCGGCCTTCGTGCAGGGCGTCGATGGGACGGCCCGGCAGGGAATCGTCAGGGGTGAACAGCCAGGTGATGGCCTCTTCGTCGTCGAAACCCGCGTCATGGAGGACCGTAATGGTGCCGCGCAGGCTCTCCACAATGTGGTCGTCGATGAAGAAGCCGGCCGGTACGGCGCGGATCGAGCGTTCGCCCACGCGGGCGGCCAGCAGGGAGCCGTCCTTGACGAGGGCATGGACCTTGGTTACGGACACGTCGAGCTTTAGTGCGACGTCCGGCAGCGGCAACCATTCACTGACTACATTTTCAACATTACTCACGTGTTCTAGGTTCCCACAGGATTGGCGCCGGCGCACACCATGACAGGGCGGCCGCATGGCGCCGAGAGAATTACACGGATGTATTTTCGATCGTTTGTCCCCACGGGACTGTCACTTGGGCGAATTTGGTGTAAATTCACAATAGTCACACAAGTAACACCATCACCACTAGCACCAACCGTCCCGGAAACCAGAGGATCGCACCCATGACTTCCCCACGTCCTTCCCGGCCCGTGTATGCCAGCGGCAAGCAATTGGCGGCTGTTGCCACGGCCGCCATTCCCGTCGTTATGCTTTCCTCACTGGCACTGGCTCACCCTGCCGCTGCGGCGCCTGCCCCCACGGGGCCCAAAATTCTTCCCTCCGCGCTCACCCAGGGCGGGCTTGCCACTGCCGTCAAGGCGGCGCAGAGAGTGGCCGGCATCCCCACCTCAGTGGTGGCCGGGTCCCTTCCATCGCGCATTGCCCCCCAGTCACCGGCCATGAAGACCTACAAGGTGGCGGCGGGCGACACCATCTCCGCCATTGCCGCACGCCACGGTCTCTCCACCAGCGCCGTGCTTGCCCTCAACAAACTCAGCGCCACGACCATCATTTATCCCGGCCAGCAGATCAAGCTCACCGCCGGAAGCGCTCCAGCTGCACCGACTGCCCCCGCAAAAACTGCAGGCAGCTCCTCCACGGCAAGGTACGTGGTGAAGAGCGGGGACACCATCAGCGCCATTGCCGCCCGGCACGGCCTGTCCACCGCTGCGGTGCTCGCCGCCAATGGCATGAACAATGCCACCATCATCCATCCGGGCCAGGTCATCAAGCTCGGCGCATCGGCCGCCCCTGCGCCCGCCCGGGCCGCAGCCCCCGCTCCAGCCAAGGCGTCCAGCGCCAAACCGGCCACCGGAAAAACGTACGTCATCAAGTCAGGCGACACTCTCTCCGGGATTGCGGCCAGGCACGGAGTGGGTCTGGCGGCACTTGCCTCTGCGAACGGCATCTCGGTCAACGGCATCATCTATCCCGGACAGGTCATCAGGCTCGGTGCATCGGCGGCAGCCCCGGCCGCCAAGGCTGCTGCCACCCCGGCCAAGGCGTCCAGCGCCGCCCCCTCTTCCGGGAGCAGGTACGTCATCAAATCGGGCGACACCCTTTCCGCCATCGCCTCCAGGCATGGCGTGGGCCTGCAGGCGCTGGCCTCCGCGAACGGCATCTCCGTCAACGGCACCATCTACGCGGGCAAGACCCTGACCATCCCCGGCATCAAGGCGGCTTCCAGCTCCGTCACGCCGATCAAGCAGGCGGCACCCAAGGTGCCCAACACGTTCCTGCACTACACCTACCCGGACGCCGTGGTGGCCGACGCAAACAAGAACCTGCAAGCCCTTCTCGCGGCACCCTCCCCCACCAGGGCACAAATGAAGGAAATGGTTGCCCGCACTGCGGCCAGCATGGGCGTTGACCCATCCCTGGCCATGGCGTTTGCGCAACAGGAGTCCGGATTCAACCACCAGGTGGTCTCCCCCGCCAACGCCATCGGGACCATGCAGGTCATCCCCGATGCCGGCGATTGGGCCTCCGGGCTGGTGGGACGAAAGCTGAACCTGCTCAACCCGCAGGACAATGTCACCGCCGGCGTGGCCATCATCCGGGCGCTGCTCAAGGGCGCCAAGACTGAGAGCCTGGCCATTGCGGGCTACTACCAGGGCCAATACTCCGTAAGCGTTCATGGCATGTACCCCGACACCAAAAACTATGTGGCCAGTGTTCAGGCACTCCGCAAGCAGTTCCGCTAAACGGATGCCGCCAACGAAGGCACGGGGCCGCCAGCGAGTGTTGCTGGCGGCCCCGCCACGTTTCACCCAATAGGATCGAAGGGTGCAAGACGAGCCGTTGGATCCCCTGATTGGGGCCACCATTGATGACCGCTACCTGGTGCTGGCCAAGGTCGCGCGCGGAGGCATGTCCACTGTCTATCTCGCCAAGGACATCCGGCTCAACCGCAACATTGCCCTGAAGATCCTGCACCCGCACCTGGCCACCGACAACGCGTTCATCGAACGGCTCCAGCGTGAGGCGTGGAGCGCGGCCAGTCTTTCCCACCCTCACGTGGTGCAAATTCATGACCACGGCGTCGGCGCGGCGCATGCGTACCTGGTGCTCGAATACATCGACGGGCACACCCTGCGTGAGGTCATCAATTCCAGCGCGCCACTCACCCCGCGGCAGGCCCTTGACCTGCTGGACCCCATCGTGGAGGGCCTGGCAGCTGCCCATGCCGCTGGGCTGGTGCACCGTGACGTCAAGCCCGAGAACGTGTTGATCTCCCGAAGCGGATGGGTAAAGATTGGCGACTTTGGTCTCTCCCGCGCCGTCACCACGACGACGAACACGGCGACACTGCTCGGCACGGTCGGGTACATAGCCCCGGAACTGGTCAATGGCGACGGCGGAGACGCACGCAGCGACATTTACTCCGCCGGGATCATGCTTTACGAGTTGCTGACCGGCGAACAGCCCTTCCGAGGCAAGATACCCATCGCCGTGGCGATGCAACACGTGCGTGACGACGCTCCCCCGCCTTCCGCTGCCGTGCCCGGACTGCCGGCGGAAATGGATGAGTTGGTCCGCTACATGACCGAAAAGGATCCCGACCACCGCCCCGCCAACGGTGCGTCCCTGTTGGAGGACCTGCGCCACATCCGCCGCACCCTGACACCGGAGGAACTTGACGCCGGCGGGACACGGCGGCATGGAAACCCTGCAGCCCTGTCTGCAGCGACACCCGGCAGCGCCGATACGGAAGCGCTGAGTGCCGCCGTGGACGGCTTCGCCACACCCTTGGGCAATCCAACTGAGGCAATCGACAACGGCGGTGCCGGCGACCAGGCCAACGGCACCACCGTCATCGACGCACCCCTCTATCCCACCAGCGTGATTCCCGCCGCCAACCGGCTTTACGTCGATGACGCAGCAGACACCGCAACGAACACCCCGCACTTCGGCGCGGCGGGCACGGAGTCCGGCGCCGGCGTCGACCATGAAAGTGCGGAAATCGCCCCGGCCGGCCTGTCCAAGCGGGAGGCGCGCGCGGCAGCAAAGGACCGCGCGAAGGCAGCCGCCCGGCCCATCACCACACTGGGCTCCGCACACCCACGTCGGCGTGCCGCCATCTGGATCCTGGTGGTGGCGGTGCTCGGACTCCTGCTGGCCGCGGCCGGCTGGTTCCTGGCTCTTGGGCCCGGCGCCCTCGCCACCGTTCCCAACGTGCACAACAAAACCGTCGGGCAGGCCCAGGTGCTGATTCAGGACCAGGGATTCGAGCTGGCCGCCACATCGGAGGTCTTCAACGAAAAGACCGCGGCGGGGCTGGTCGTGGACACGGATCCCACGGCCGGCACGGAACAGCGCAAGTTTCGCGGCGTGACGATCCTTGTCTCCCGGGGACCTGTCCTGTACCCGGTTGCCGCACTTGCAGGCAAGACACTGGCAGATGCCAAAGCGGCGCTGGCGGGCGGCCACCTTGCCGTTGGCGCCGTGGCGGAGGCGTTTGACGAGAAGGCCAAGGCCGGCACTGTGGTCAGCCAGAATCCCCAACCTGGCACCGAATTCCGGAGCGGCACGAAGGTAGACCTGGTGGTCTCCAAGGGGCCCAAACCCATCCCCGTGCCGTCGCTGGTGGGCAGGACCTCCGCTGATGCCCAGTCCGCCTTGAAGGGGGTGGGCCTGGTGGCTGCCGTGGCCCCCGACCAGGTCAACAGCGCCACGGTACCCGCCGGGTCCGTCGTGTCGCAGTCGCCGGGCGATGGAACGCTCACGGCCGGCGGCAAAGTCACGCTGACAATCTCCAAGGGACCCAAGATGGTCATGGTGCCGGACGTGGTGGGCAAGCAGGTTGACGCCGCCAGGGCCCAGCTCGAGGCCCTCGGCTTCAAGGTGAAGGTGGAAAACGTGTTCGGCGGCTTCTTTGGCACAGTCCGCTTCCAGGACCCCCAAGGCGTGGAGGCCCCTGAAGGCAGCACCGTAACCCTGCGGGTCATCTAGCCGGGTCTTCTCCGGCCGCCGGACCGCCGGGTACTACTTGTTCTGGCCCAGCGCCCCGGCGACGAGGAACGCCATTTCCAGGGACTGCTTGTGGTTCAGGCGGGGGTCGCACACGGACTCGTAGCCGGTCAGGAACGCTTCCTGGTCGACGGGGTCCGCGCCGCCCAGGCACTCGGCAACGTCGTCGCCGGTCATTTCCACGTGCAGGCCGCCCGGGAACGTGCCGAGGCCCTGGTGGACCTCGAAGAAGCCGCGGACCTCGTCGATGACGTCGTCGAAGTTGCGGGTCTTGTAGCCGTTGGGCGAGGTGACGGTGTTGCCGTGCATGGGGTCGGTCACCCACAACACCTGCGCTCCGGAGGCCGTGACCTTCTCCACCAGGTTCGGCAGCTTCTCACGGATGTTGGAGGCGCCCATGCGCGTAATGAAGGTGAGGCGGCCGGGCTCGCGGTTCGGGTCCAGCTTCTCGATCAGGCGCAGCGCGTCGTCCGGGGACGTGGTGGGGCCGAGCTTGACACCGATCGGGTTGCGAACACGGGAGAGGAAGTCCACATGTGCCTGGTCGAGGTCGCGGGTGCGTTCGCCGATCCACAGGAAGTGCGCGGAGGTGTCATACGGCGTTCCCGTGCGGGAATCGATGCGGGTCAATGCGCGCTCGTAGTCCAGCAACAGTGCCTCGTGGCTGGCGAAGAACTCAACGGTCTTCAGCGCCTCGAAATCGGCACCGCAGGAGGCCATGAACTTGATGGCCCGGTCGATGTCCTTGGCCAGCTTTTCGTAGCGGCTGTGCGCCGGGTTCGAGGTAAAGCCGCGGTTCCACTCGTGCACCAGACGGAGGTCCGCGAAGCCGCCCTGCGTGAACGCGCGAATCAGGTTCAGCGTCGACGCCGAGGTGTGGTACGCCCTGAGCATGCGGGATGCGTCGTGCTTGCGCGACTCCGGTGTGAATTCAAAGCCGTTCACGATGTCGCCGCGGTAGGCCGGCAGGGTAACGCCGTCGCGGGTTTCGTCGTTCGAGGAACGCGGCTTCGCGAACTGACCGGCCATGCGCCCCATCTTGATCACCGGCAGCTGCGCGCCGTAGGTGAGCACCACCGCCATCTGCAGGATGGTCTTGACGCGGGCACTGATCCTGTCCGCCGTCGCCGCCTCGAACGTCTCGGCGCAATCGCCGCCCTGCAACAGGAACGCCTTGCCCTGGGCAGCCTGTGCCAGGCGGGAGCGCAGCACATCCACCTCGCCGGCAAAGACAAGCGGCGGCAGGGCCGACAGTTCCTTGACGCTGGAGGAGAAAACGTCCGGATCGGACCAAGTGGGCTGCTGGGCGATGGGCAGTTCGCGCCAGTCGTCGAGGCCGGGATAAAAAGCGGCACCGGGGACGGAAGGGCCGGCTGCGGGTGCGGGTGTTGCTGGAAAAGTTAGGTCAGTCACCCCTCAAGACTATCCCCCGTCGCCGCCGGTCCGGGAACGCGTCCACGTCATGAGATCGGGGGCCCGCCTCCAGGGGAAGCACGACGCCGGAGCGTGCCTCAATGCTGACGGCCCACCCTGCGCCGGGACGGATCGGATGCCCCTCAATGGATTGCCGTGCCTGGAAGTTACGGCTGTGCCTTGTCCGGCGGCGTTGCGCTGCCGGCTGCTTTTGCGCCCGTTGCCTTCGTGCCCATTGCTTTCGTGGGTTCACCGGCCGCCTCGACGTCTGTTGCTTCGGTGCCAGCGGCATCCGGGCCCGGTTCGCGGACGGTGCCATTGCCCGGCTCGCCGCCGTCCTTAACGGCAACCCCGCCGCCCGAAACACTGCCGCCATGGAACGGATCCTGGAGGTCGTCCTCGGCCCGGAGGAAGGGAACCTTCGGCTCCACCTTGGCACCAATCACGGTGACGGTGCCCGGTGCCACGGTGGTGGACGGATCAATCCGCACGGCGTCGCCGGCCTTTTTGGCCGGTACGGCACCCTTGGCGACTTCCTCGGTCTTCGCGGCCGCGGGTTTCCCGACGCCGGCTTTAACGCCTGCTGACTTAGCCGCCTTCTCAGCAGCGATCCTGTCCTTGACCGTGCCGGCGTAGGAGTCAACATACTCCTGCCCGGAGAGACGCATGAGCTCGTACATGATTTCGTCGGTCACCGAGCGCTGCACGAACCGGTCGTCGTGCAGGCCCTGGTAGCGGCTGAAGTCCATGGGCTCGCCAAAGATGACGCCCAGGCGGCGTATGTTGGGGATGCGCCGGCCGATGGGCTGGACCTTGTCCGTGCCAATCATTGCCACAGGAATCACTGGCACGTTGGCGGTGAGGATCAGTTTGGCTACACCCACCTTGCCCCGGTACAGCCGGCCGTCGGGGCTGCGCGTGCCTTCCGGATAAATGCCCAGCAGGCCGCCGCCGTTGAGCACCTCGACGCCGGTCTGCAGGGAATTGGCGGACGCGGAGCCGCCCGAACGGTCCATGGGCAGCTGGTTGGTCAGCTTGAAGAAAGCGGCCGTGAGCCGCCCCTTGAGGCCGCGTCCGGTGAAGTAATCACTCTTGGCCAAAAACACGACGGGGCGCGGCACCATCAACGGCATGAAGATGGAGTCCGAAAAGGAAAGGTGGTTGCTGGCCAGCACGGCCGGGCCGTCCAGGGGGATGTTATCCAGGCCCTTCGTCCAAGGGCGGAACAGGACTTTGAGGACCGGTCCGAGGAAGATCTTCTTGAGCACCCAATAAATCACTGTAAAGTTCCTCTCCGGCGCGGCCGGTTTGCAGCCAGGGGTGATCAATGCTTTCACCCGCATCGAACGTAACAACAGTAGTCTAGTAAGAGAGGCACCCCGGGTCGTTACGTCGGTGCACTGCGCCTTTGGTGTGGGCGCCGGATTGGTGCATATACTCATGGCACCTGACTTATGGAGGCCCCATGGCGACCGCGCAATCGTTCCGCTCCGGCGGGCACGGCAGTTTGGCACGGGTCGGTGTGGCGGTCAGCCACGGATTCACCGGCTCCCCCGTCAGCATGCGGCCCTGGTCGGAATTTCTGGCCGACGCCGGTTTCGCCGTCAACATGCCGCTGCTGGCCGGCCACGGAACGACGTGGCAGGATCTTTCCCGGACCCCGTGGGAGCACTGGTACCGCGACTTTGAGGCCGCCTACCTGGAGCTCTCCTCCCGCTGTGACACCGTCTTTGTGGCAGGCCTGTCCATGGGCGGTGCCCTCGCCTTGCGGGTGGCGGCCAAGCACGCAGTGGCCGGAATCGCCCTCGTCAACCCCGGCCTGACGTTCAGCGACCGCCGGGCCCGGTATTCGGGCCTGTTGAAGCACGTGCTCAAAAGCGTCTCGGCCATAGGGGACGACATCAAGGCGCCGGGCATCACCGAGGGCGCCTATTCGCGCACACCCGTGGCCGCCGTCCATGAGCTGTCCAAGCTGTTCACCGACACCATCCCGCTGCTGCCCCGCGTCACGGCCCCGGCCCTGGTCTTCCGCTCCACCGTGGACCACGTGGTGCCCGAATCGAGCATGGATGCGCTGAGGGCCGGTCTCGGCTCACAGGAGTTCACTGTGGTGTCGCTGTCCAACAGCTACCACGTGGCCACGCTGGACAACGACGCACAGCAGATTTTTTCCCAGTCCAGCGACTTCTTCCGGAGGCATGCAGGTGCAATCTGACCACGGACACGACACGCCCAGCACAGGGGGAAACGACGGCGATGAGGCCGTCTGGCTCGACCTGGTGGCCCGGCTCGAGGAACCGGGCGACAGCTTCATGGACAGCCCGCCCGGCAGCGGCACCTCCGACGGCGGTGCTCCAGTGGAAGGGGCCGGCCGAGGGGACGGCCGTGCCGCCCAGGGCGTCGACGACTTCGATCCCCTGGGGGTGTGGCGCCAGCAGAGTGCGGCTGCACCGGAAGAAGCCGACTACACCCGGGCCACGGGCGCTGGCGGCTCCGCGGCCACGGGACCCAGGGACTACGACGACGAGGACCTCGATGAGGTATTTGTCCCGGAGGACCTGCCCAGCCTGGCCGGCGCCAATCCAGCCATCATGCTCTCTTGGATCGGGGCAGCCGGCGGGCCCATTTTTCTGGTGCTCGCCGCAATCTTCTGGCGCGGCATGCCGCTGCTTGGCGTCATCGGGGTCATAGCTGCCTTCCTGGCCGGCACGGGCTACCTGATCTACCGGCTGCCGAACAACCGCGACCACGACAGCGGCGACGGCGCCGTGGTTTAGGCCGCTCTCCCACCTGCCTGCACTTTTTCGTTGCGCCTAGCCGCGGGCCCTGCCGTCGCGGCCCCTTCGGCCGCGCCGGACGCCGAGCCGGTGGGACCGGCGGACCCGGGAGAGGTCCGCGGCACCGATCAGCCCGGCCGCCGGTCCCAGCTCGGCTCCCACAATGTAGGCCTCCTGGCGGAATCCCCGGCCGGTCAGGTTTTTGGCGTATGCCCGACGGGTCGGGGCCAGAAGCAGGTCCCCCGCCGCGGAAAGTCCGCCGCCAATAACGAACAGGGCCGGGTCCAGGGCTGCCGCAAGATTGGCGATGCCCAGTCCCAGCCAGTCCCCCACTTCCTCCACGAGTTCCCTCGAGGTAGCCTCGCCGGCCAGTGCCAGTTCCGTCACCACTGAGCCTGTGATGTCTTCCGCCTGGCCATTGACGGCGGCCAGCAGTTCGGTGGCCATGGGCGACTTTGCCCGGGCCAGCTCCCGTGCTTCCCTGCCCAGCGCGTTGCCCGAGGCGTACTGTTCCCAGCAGCCGCGGTTGCCACACTCACAGCGGTGCCCGCCGGGCATGATGATCTGGTGCCCGAATTCCCCCGCCATGCCAAAGCTGCCGCGTTCAACGCGCCCGTCCACCACCAGCGCACCACCGATCCCAGTGCCCAGTGTCAGGCAGACCAGCCGGTCGTGGCCGCGTCCGGCCCCAAAGCGCCATTCGGCCCATGCGGCGGCGTCGGCGTCGTTCGCCAGCGTGACCGGGCGGTACAGCAGGGATTCCAGGTTTTTGCGCAAGGGCTCGTTGCGCCAGGCCAGGTGCGGGCTGAACACGACGGTGCCGCCGTCGAGGTCCATCCATCCGGCGGCCCCGATGCCCACACTCCGCAGCTCGTGCCGGGACCCAAGTTCGCGCACCAGTTCAACGATCACGGCTTCGACGGCGCGCGGATCCCGCCCTGGCGTGTCCCGCCGAAGTTCCTCGCGGATGTTGCCCAGGCCGTCCACCACGCCGGCGGCGACTTTCGTCCCACCAATGTCTATGCCCAGCGCCAAGCTGCCGCCGACGGCCGCCCGTCCCGGAAATCGCAGGGTTGGGCTGAAGACGGGGCGAGGTTGTTGCATTCCACGATTCTAGCCACCCCGGCAGCGGCACCGCCGAATTGAATGTGTGATCCAAACGACATAATGTTACTGGTGAGTAACTTATTCGGTCCGTCTGACTGCAGCGTGCGCCGGATAGAGTAAGGCCAAGCCATGCTTGACTGTCATATCGAAGGAGCCAAAGTGCGCGAGATTACCGTTCCGGCCCAGGTGGTCAGCCCCCGGACCATGAACACCACAGACTTTGTGTTGCGCCAGGCACGGCTGGAGACAAATCCCCCCTTGTTCTCGCGCCGCAACGCGGACAACGTCTGGGTTGACATTTCGGCCAAGGAGTTCCATGCCGACGTCTGCGCCATCGCCAAGGGCCTGATCGCCTCCGGCATCCAGGTGGGCGACCGCGTGGGCATCATGGCCCGCACCCGCTATGAGTGGTCGCTGGTCGATTTTGCCATCTGGTTTGCCGGCGCCGTATCCGTGCCGATCTACGAGACCTCCTCTCCGTCGCAGGTGGCCTGGAACCTGGGCGATTCCCAGGCGGTGGCCGTCATTGCCGAAACGGCCGCCCATGAAAATGTGATCCGCCAGGCCGCCCAGAACGAGGGCCTGACAACGCTCAAGGACGTATGGCAGATGGACGGCGACGGTCTGGACGCCCTGCGCGACGCCGGCCGCGACGTGGCCGACGACGTCCTGGAGGTCCATCGCACCTCCAACGGCCTCGACGACGTCGCCACCATCATCTACACCTCCGGCACTACCGGCCGCCCCAAGGGCTGCATGCTCACGCACCACAACTTCGTGGAACTGAGCGAAAACGCACTTGCAGTGCTCGGGAGCAGCGTGGTTGCACCGGGCTCGCAAACCATCATGTTCCTGCCGCTGGCCCACGTTTTCGCACGTTACATTTCCGTGCTGGCAATCGCCGGCGGCGCCAAGGTGGGGCACACCCCCGACATCAAGAACCTTCTCCCGGACCTGCAAAGCTTTAAGCCCACGTTCATCCTGGCCGTGCCGCGGGTCTTTGAAAAGGTGTACAACTCCGCCGCACTCAAGGCCGAAGGCGACGGCAAGGGCAAGATCTTTGCGGCGGCCGCCCAGACAGCCATCGACTTTTCCCGGGCCAGCCAGGGGGGCAGGGTGCCGATGGTGCTCAAGGCCAAGCATGCCCTGTTCGACAGGCTGGTCTATGGGAAGCTCCGTGCGGCCATGGGCGGCAACGTCCGCCACGCCGTCTCCGGCGGAGGCCCGCTGGGCGAACGACTGGGCCACTTCTTCCAGGGCATCGGCCTGCAGATCCTGGAGGGCTACGGACTGACAGAGACCACGGCCCCGATCACCGTCAACCGCCCCGAGCGCATTAAGATTGGCACCGTGGGCGCCCCGCTGCCGGGCAACGCGGTCAGGATTGCCGACGACGGCGAGATCCTCGCCCAGGGCGTGTGCGTCATGAAGGGCTACTTTGGCCGCGACGACCTCACCGAGGAAGCCTTTGTGGACGGCTGGTTCCGCACCGGGGACATTGGCGAGCTCGACGACCAGGGCTTCCTGAAGATCACCGGCCGGAAAAAGGAAATCATCGTCACGGCCGGCGGCAAGAACGTGGTTCCCGCGCTGCTGGAGGACCAGATCCGTGCCGACGCCATCGTCTCCCAATGCCTGGTCCTCGGCGACAACCGCCCGTTCATCGCCGCCATTGTCACCTTGGATGAGGAAGCACTGCCGCAGTGGGGCCGGCACCACGGCCTGCCCGAGGGCATCACGGTGGCCCAGGCAGCGAAGGAACCGGCCGTCCTTGACGCCGTCCAGCGTGCCGTCGACAAGGCCAACGGATCCGTCTCCCACGCCGAATCGATCAAGTCCTTTCGCATTGTCGATACCGACTTCACGGAAGGCTCCGGCCACCTGACGCCGTCCCTGAAGGTCAAGCGCGCCCAGGTCCTGAAGGATTTCGACGCAGTGGTGGAAGAGATTTACACGGCCAGGAAGCCTGCATAAGGGCAAGAGCGCCCCGCGGCGGACAAGAGTTATCTCGAAACTCGCCGAGGAGTGACACTCGAGGCGGGAACGACGGTGCCTTTCGGGGCTTTAGGAGCGCTGAAGCTCCGTCACGACCAGTGCCGCCAATTGCTTCGCGGCCAGCCTGGTCGCGGGCCGCAGCTTGGCCACTTCAACCCTCGAGCCTTCAGCCAGGTGCTTGTCATACGGGATGCGCAGCACGTTCCTGACCCGGGACTTGAAGTGTTCCTCAATCTGGTCGATGTCCACCTGGGTTTCCCCGCTGGACATGTTGATGACCACGATGGCGTTGGCGACCAGGTCAACACGGCCGTGGGCCTCCAGCCACGACAATGTCTCCGACGCAAGCCGCGCCTCGTCCACGCTGCCGCCGGAAACCAAGACCACGGCGTCGGCCTTCTCCAGCGTCCCCTTCATGACCGAATGCACCATGCCGGTGCCGGAGTCGGTGAGCACAATGGAGTAGTACTTGCTCAGGATGTCGGTGACGGCGCGGTAGTCGGAGTCGTCGAAGGCATGGGCCACCGTGGGGTCGGTGTCGCTGGCCAGCACGTCAAGCCGGGAGCCGTCGCGGGCCACATAGTTCGACAGCTGCGAGAACGATGTCACGTTGAAGCGGTCCTTGACCAGGCTGCGGGCGGTGAAGTCGGCGCTGCCCGGCGAGCGGTCCGAGAGCGTGCCGCGGTCAGGGTTGGCATCCATGGCGATGACGCGGTCCTCGCGGGTGTCGGCCAGCACCATGCCGAGCAAGGTGGTGACGGTGGTCTTGCCCACGCCGCCTTTGCGGGAAAGCACGGGGACAAATCGGGTGTGGTCGCCCAGGCGGGAGGCAATCAGGTTTTCCTGTGCGCGTTCCAGCCGGACCTTGTCCGAATCCCCCACATTGACCGAGCCAAAGCTCGCCTTGAACAGCCACAGCCGCCAGCCGCCCACGGGAGGCGCGGCGGCCTTGTTTAGCAGGCGGTCGCTGGTCAGCGCCGCAGCCGGCTCGGGGCCGTCCTCGCGCTGGCGTCGCGGGCTGGCCCCCGGAGGGCCTCCCCCGTCCACGGCCGCCGCAGGGGCGTCCTCGTAGTCGGCCTCGTAGGCGGTTGGGGATTCATGGCCGGCCGCGGCCGGCAGCGGGAACGCCAGGCCGTCATCGTCCTCCCGCGGCGCCACGGTGGACTGCGGCATGCCGGGGGCCATGGTGGGTTGGGCGGGGATGGACACCGGCGTGACGGGCGCAAGTGTTTGCACCGCGCCGGTAAATGCAGGGTCGGTGGTGGCGGTGGCCAGGTCTAGCGCGGAGCCGTCCGCCCCTGACGGGCCCGTCGTGATGGTTACAGTCGGCACCGCGGCGCCGGTCGATGGCGGCACATTTGATTCCGGGCCTGCTGATTCCGGATCTGCGTTTTTCGACGCGTGGCCCTCGGTCCCGTCGCCATCCGGCGCGTCAGCCGCCGTGTCAGCGGCGCCATCCGGCGCGTCAGCCTCCGTGTCAGCGGCGGCGGACCCTGCTGCTTCGTCGGAAGCACCGTCGTGGGAAAGGTCCGTGCCATCGGTGCCAGCCGCCGCCGGGATGGCCTCGGCGGGGCCGGCCTCCCCGGTCACGGCTGTATCGGTCTCATCCGGCCTGCTGTTCTTGTTCGCCATGTCTGCCTTACCCACTAAAACGCCGCCGCGGCCGGAAAGGGATTTTCCCGGCCGCGGTTGCGGAACTCATTGATTTTTAGTCTAGCGCAGCGCTGTGGTGCCGCCACCGGCGGCGAAGGGAAGAACCCGGTCAAAAAGGACCTGTGCCCTAGCCCTCGATCACCACCAGCAGGTCCCCGCCCTGTACCTGTGCCACGCCGCCCACGGCGAGCCGGGAAACGGTGCCGCCCACCGGCGTCGTGATGGAGGCCTCCATCTTCATGGCCTCAATGGTAGCGACGGTGGCCCCGGCCTCCACGACATCGCCCACGGCAACCTTGAGGCTGACAGCACCGGCAAACGGTGCGGCGACATGACCGGCCACGCCTTCGTCCGCCTTTTCCGCGGCCTTGACAGTGCTTTCTACGCTGCGGTCGCGCACCACCACCGGTCGGCTTTGGCCATTGAGCTTGCACGTGACGGTGCGCATGCCCCTTTCGTCCGCTTCGGAGACGGTTTCCAGGGAGACGATCAGGCGCACTCCCTTGCCCAGCGGCATGACGTGCTCCTGGCCGCGCTGAAGTCCGTACAGGTAGTCACGCGTGTCCAGCACCGAGATGTCCCCGTACGTTTCGCGCACCGTGGCGAAATCCTTGGCGGGGCCGGCGAACAGCAGCCGGTTCAGGGCCGCACGCCGGGATTCGCTGTCTCCTGCGAGCTCTTCGCTGTCCTGCGGGCTCAGCGTGCCCATGCGTTCGACGACGGTGCGCCCCTGCAGTGCCTTGGTGCGGAACGGCTCCGGCCACCCGCCGGGAGGGGTGCCCAGTTCCCCACCAAGGAAGCCCACCACGGAGTCCGGGATGTCGTAGTTCTGCGGGTTTTCCTCGAAGTCGGCGGGGTCCGCCTTGATGCCCACCAGGTGCAGGGCCAAATCGCCCACCACCTTGGACGACGGCGTGACCTTCACCAGGTGCCCCAGGATCTTGTCCGCGGCCGTGTACATGTCCTCGATTTCCTCGAAGCGCTCGCCCAGTCCCAGTGCGATGGCCTGCTGGCGCAGGTTGGAGAGCTGACCGCCGGGAATCTCGTGCTGGTACACGCGGCCGGTGGGGCCCGCCAGACCGGATTCAAACGGGGCATACACGCGGCGCACTGCTTCCCAGTAGGGCTCCAGCGAGCTGATCGCGGCCAGGTCGATGCCGGTGTCGCGCTCGGTGTGCGCCAGAGCGGCAACCAGGGCCGAGGCCGAGGGCTGGCTGGTGGTGCCGGCCAGGGAAGCGGAGGCGACGTCGACGGCGTCGACCCCGGCATTGGCGGCCGCCATCAGGGTGGCGAGCTGGCCCCCGGCCGTGTCGTGGGTGTGCAGGTGCACGGGCAGGTCAAAACGGTCGCGCAGGGCCGTGACGAGCTTGGCCGCGGCGGCAGGGCGCAGCACCCCGGCCATGTCCTTGATGGCCAGGATGTGGGCGCCGGCAGCCACAATGCGGTCCGCCAAGGCCAGGTAGTAGTCCAGCGTGTAGATGGTTTCGGCCGGGTCCAGAAGGTCGCCGGTGTAGCACAGCGCCACCTCCGCGACTGCAGTCCCCGTGGCGCGGACGGCCTTGATGGCAGGCTCCATCTGGTCCACGTCGTTCAGGGCGTCAAAGATCCGGAAGATGTCAATGCCGCTGGCGGCGGCTTCGCGCACAAACGCGTCCGTGACCTCCGCCGGGTAGGGCGTGTAGCCCACGGTGTTGCGCCCACGCAGCAACATCTGCAGGCAGATGTTGGGCAGTGCCTCGCGCAGTTTGGCGAGGCGCTGCCAGGGATCCTCGCCCAGGAACCGCAGGGCGACGTCATAGGTGGCACCGCCCCAGGCCTCCACAGAGAGCAGCTGCGGGGTCAACACGGACACGGCCGCTCCGGCGGCAACCAGGTCCCTGGTCCGTACGCGGGTCGCCAGCAGGGACTGGTGGGCGTCGCGGAAGGTGGTGTCGGTGACAGCGACGGCGGTTTGGGCGCGCAGGGCTGCGGCAAAGCCCTCGGGGCCCAGTTCGGCCAGTTGCTGGCGGGATCCGGCCGGGGCTTTTTCCACGTCCACATCCGGCAGCTTGCGGGCCGGGTCATCATGGACCAGCAGCTCGCCGTGCGGCTTGTTGACAGTGACGTCCGCCAGCCAGGACAGCAGCTTGGTGCCGCGGTCGGAGGAAACGCGGGCGTGCAGCAGTTCCGGGCGTTCGTCGATGAAGGAGGTGGCGACGTCGCCGGCGTTGAAGGCCGGGTCCTCGAGCACCGCCTGCAGAAACGCGATGTTGGTGGACACCCCGCGGATGCGGAACTCGGCCAGGGCGCGGCGGGCACGGGAGACGGCCGTCTTGTAGTCGCGTCCGCGGCAGGTGAGCTTGACCAGCATGGAGTCAAAGTGCGGGCTGATTTCGGCGCCCGCGTAGATGGTGCCGCCGTCAAGCCTGATGCCGGCGCCGCCGGCGGAACGGTACGTGGTGATCTTTCCGACGTCGGGGCGGAAGCCGTTGGCGGGATCTTCGGTGGTGATGCGGCACTGCAGGGCGGCACCCTTGACGTGCACGGTGTCCTGGCTCAGGCCCAGGTCAGCGAGAGTCTCACCGGATGCTATCCGCAGCTGTGCCTGGACCAGGTCCACGTCGGTGATTTCCTCAGTGACAGTGTGTTCCACCTGGATGCGCGGGTTCATTTCGATGAAGACGTGCTGGCCCGCCCGCTCTCCCACGGTGTCCACCAGGAACTCGACGGTTCCAGCGTTGACGTAGCCCATGGCCTTGGCGAATTTCACGGCGTCGGCGTGCAGCGCCCTGCGGATGTTCTCATCCAGGTTCGGGGCCGGGGCGATCTCCACCACCTTCTGGTGGCGGCGCTGGAGGGAGCAGTCGCGTTCAAAGAGGTGGATGACGTTACCTTCGGCATCGGCCAGGATTTGCACCTCGATGTGGCGGGGGCGAAGCACGGCCTGTTCCAGGAACATTGTGGGGTCCCCGAAGGCGGCGTCGGCTTCGCGCATGGCTGCGTTGAGGGCCTCGGGAAGTTCCTCGCGGGTGTCCACGCGGCGCAGGCCGCGCCCACCGCCGCCGGCAACGGCCTTGGCGAAGATCGGGAACCCGATCTCGTCCGCCGCGGCGATCAGCGTGTCCGGGTCGGAGCTGGGCTCGCTGGACTTCAGCACCGGAATGCCAGCCTCGCGGGCTGCCTTGAGCGCCAGGAACTTGTTGCCGGTCATTTCCAGCACCGCGGCGGGCGGGCCCACGAAGGTGATGCCTTCGGCAGCGGCGGCCGCCGCCAGTTCGGGGTTCTCGGAAAGGAACCCGTAGCCGGGGTAGATGGCGTCCGCACCGGCTTCCTTGGCGACGCGGATCACCTCCGCCACGTCCAGGTAGGCGCGGACGGGATGCCCTTCCTCACCGATCAGGTAAGCCTCGTCGGCTTTCTGGCGGTGGATGGAGGTGCGGTCCTCATAAGGGAAAACGGCAACCGTCTTGGCGCCGAGCTCATAGCTGGCACGGAAGGCACGGATGGCAATTTCGCCACGGTTGGCAACCAGAATCTTGGAAAACATGTCACTCCTGTGTGAACGCTGGTTTGGCGGCCGCCGGCCGCTGTGGCAGCTGGCGGGCCGCTGGAAATAATGGTTCAGGAAATGTGGTTTGCACGGTCCAGTCAATGCACTGCACGGTAGTGCCACTGAATCGTTGCTGTAGAAAAAACTAAAGTGGTGTAAGTTTCACCCGGCCGCAGGCGGACCTCCAAATGCTGTGTCGCAAATCACGGCTCGCGGCCGTAACAAAAACGTCGCCGGGGTGGTGGGCCCACGCGCCCAAGGCCGAAACCAGAAGCGTTGGGCCCACAGCCCCGAGGGGCCCCAATTGCGGGTCGCTTGCGACCCGCAATTGGGGAGGGGCTGGGGACTAGAACACCTCCGCCAGTTCCTCAATGGACGGGCAGGAGCACACCAGGTGCCGGTCGCCGTAGGCCTGGTCAACGCGGCGCACCACCGGCCAGTACTTGGCGCGCGGATCCACGCCTGCGGGGAACACTGCCTCCTCCCTGCTATACGGGTGGTCCCATTCCCGGGTCAGGCTCTGCGCCGTGTGCGGGGCGTTGGCCAGCGGGTTGTCCTCCGCCGGCCACAGCCCATCCTGCACGGCGGAGATTTCCTTGCGAATGGCGATCATGGCGTCAATGAACCTGTCAAGTTCCCCCAGGTCCTCGGATTCCGTGGGCTCCACCATCAAGGTGCCGGCCACCGGGAACGACATGGTGGGGGCGTGGAAGCCGTAGTCGATGAGGCGTTTGGCCACGTCATCCACACTTACGCCGGAGTCGGCGCTAATCCCGCGCAGGTCCAGGATGCACTCGTGGGCCACGAGGTCGTGGGCCCCCGTATAAAGCACCGGGTAGTGTTCGCTGAGCCGGCGGGCAATGTAGTTGGCGGACAGGATGGCTGTCTGGGTCGCCAGGCGCAGGCCGTCCGGGCCCATCATGCGGATGTAGGCCCAGGAGATCGGCAGGATCGACGCCGAGCCGTACGGTGCGCTGGACACCAGGCCCACGGAGGAGTCAAGGCCCAGTTCGCGCGCCGGCAGGTGCTTGGCCAGGTGCGCGCCGACGGCGACGGGTCCCACGCCGGGTCCGCCGCCGCCGTGCGGAATGCAGAACGTCTTGTGCAGGTTCAGGTGGGAGACGTCGGCACCGAACTTCCCCGGCCGCGCCAGCCCGACGAGGGCGTTGAGGTTGGCGCCGTCAACGTAAACCTGCCCGCCGGCGTCGTGCACCATGGCGCAGATGGTGCTGATGGAGGTCTCAAACACGCCGTGCGTGGACGGGTAGGTGACCATGATGGCCGCCAAGCGGTGTTCGTGGACGCTGATCCGACGCTTGAGGTCGTCGATGTCGATGTTGCCGAAGCCGTCCGTGGCGACTGGGACCACCTTGAGCCCGGCCATGACGGCGGAGGCTGCGTTGGTTCCGTGGGCGGAGGTGGGGATCAGCACCACGTCGCGATCCGGGTTGCCGTTTTCCACATGGAAGGCACGGATGGCCATGAGCCCGGCAAATTCGCCCTGCGAACCGGCATTGGGCTGGACGGACACGGCGTCGTAGCCGGTGATTTCGGCCAGCCATTCCTCGAGCTGCGTGGCCATCTCCACCATGCCCACGGTGTCCGAGGCGGGGGCAAACGGGTGCAGCTCGGAGAACTCGGGCCACGTGATCGCGGCCATCTCGGCGGTGGCGTTCAGCTTCATGGTGCACGAGCCCAGCGGGATCATGCCGCGGTCCAGCGCATAGTCGGCGTCTGAGAGCCTGCGCAGGTAGCGCAGCATCTGGGTTTCCGAGTTGTGCGTGTGGAACACCGCGTTGGCCATGTACTCCGTGGCGCGTGCGGGTGTGGGAAGGTCGACGCCGGACGCATCCGCGGGCAGGTCCGTGGCCCGTGCGCTGTTCCCACCCGAGGGGGCCCGGCCGGCGAGCAGCCCGGCCAGCGCCGCCACGTCGGCTTCGGTGGTGGTCTCGTCCACGGCGATTTGCAGGTGTCCGTGGTCGATCTGGCGCAGCAGGTAGCCGGCAGTGTGGGCGGCGGCGACCAGTTCAGCCGCTGAGTGGCCGCTGCCGGCGGCAATGCGGATCTTCACGGTGTCGAAGAAGTTCCCGTGGACCACGGCATGTCCGGCGGCCGTTGCGGCGTCCGCGACGGCCAGTGTCAGTGCGTGGACGCGGGTGGCGATCTTTCGCAGTCCCTCGGGGCCGTGGTAGACGGCGTACATGCCGGCCATGACGGCCAGCAGCACCTGGGCGGTGCAGATGTTGGACGTGGCCTTTTCGCGGCGGATGTGCTGCTCCCGGGTCTGCAGGGCCAGGCGGTAGGCCTGGTTGCCGGCGGCGTCCTTGGACACGCCCACCAGGCGACCGGGCAGCGAACGCTCCAGCCCCTGGCGCACGGCCATGTAGCCGGCGTGCGGGCCACCAAAGCCCATGGGCACGCCGAATCGCTGGGAGGTGCCCACGGCCAGGTCGGCCCCCAGGGCGCCGGGTGATTCCAGCAGTGTCAGGGCCAGCAGGTCGGCGGCAACAGCCACCACTGCCTTGCGTTCCTTGGCGGCGGCAATGACCGGGGCAAGGTCTCGGACCAGGCCGGAGTCGCCCGGGTATTGCAGGAGGAGGCCAAAAAACTCAACGTCCGGCAGGGCGCCGTCGTCCGCAAAGTCGTGGACCAGGACGGGGATGCCCATGGCCTTGGCGCGGGTGTTGATGACGGCCAGCGTCTGGGGGAAGACGTCGGCGTCGACCAGGATAACGGCGTCGGGCGCGGCCGTGCGGTTGCTGCGACGCATCAGGGCCACGGCCTCGGCGGCGGCGGTGCCTTCGTCGAGCATGGAGGCGTTGGCGGTGACCATGCCGGTCAGGTCCGCGACCACTGTCTGGAAGTTCAGCAGCGCCTCGAGGCGGCCCTGGGAAATTTCCGGCTGGTACGGCGTGTAGGCGGTGTACCAGGCGGGGCTTTCCAGGACGTTGCGCTGGATGACACCCGGGGTGTGCGTGCCGTAGTAGCCCTGCCCGATGAAGGATTTGTTGACCGTGTTCTTAGCGGCAAGTGCCTTTAATTCGGCCAGCATGGCCTCCTCAGACACCGCCGCCTGCAGGCTCAGGGGCTCCGTTGTATAAATCGATTCGGGCAACGCAGCCGCCGAAAGCTCCTCCAAAGAAGCAAATCCAAGCGTGCTCAACATATGATGAACGTGGGGCTGTGCACCAACCCCAATGTGCCGGTCACTGAAAAGGGCAGACACAAAGCTGTTTGGGTGCTGGCTGCCGGCCATGCTGTCTGGGGTGTTTGTCAATGGGTTCTCCAAGTCGCGAACGTTCCACAGCTATTGTATGTGTCACCCGGACATGGCCCGGCACACGCAAACAGCCCATGATTCAAAACGCGACGCAAAGGTAATGGTTCATCCGTGCAAGTAGTGAGCATCAGCAGCCTCAAGGGCGGCGTCGGCAAGACGTCGGTCACACTCGGCCTGGCTTCGGCAGCACTGGCCGCAGGCATCCCCACCCTCGTGATTGACCTTGATCCCCATGCGGACGCCACCACCGGCCTGGGTGTCCACCCGTCCGGGCAGCTGGACATCGGCCGCATGATCAAGGGCTCCCGCAAGGCCGACCTCGCCGCCAATGTGGTTCCGTCCGGCTGGCTCGCGGCACATAAGCACGACGGCGCGCCGTTGCCCGTGCTGGACGTCGCCATGGGCTCCGCGTTCAGCGGCATCTATGACCGCCCCGATCTGGGCCGCCGTGACCTGCGCCGGCTGGCCACCATCCTGGCCAACGCCGACCGCGACGGGAAGGCGCCGTACCAGCTGGTGCTCATTGACTGCCCGCCGTCGCTGAACGGGCTGACCCGCATGGCGTGGACGGCCAGCAGCCGCGTGCTGCTGGTGGCCGAGCCCGGGCTGTTTTCCGTGGCCGGCACGCAACGCACGCTGCGCGCCATCGAATTGTTCCGCACCGAGTTTGCCCCGGCACTGGTGCCGGCCGGCATTGTGGCCAACCGGGTCCGCAGCGGCTCCAACGAGCACACGTACCGGCTCGGGGAGATGAAGACCATGTTTGGCGAGCTGCTGCTCTCCCCCACCATTCCCGAACAGGCCAACTGGCAGCAGATCCAGGGTGCCGCGCACCCCATCCACCAGTGGCCAGGCGATTCCGCCAGGAACTCCTCGGCCCTCTTTGACAAGCTGCTCGATTCCGTACTGACCCAGGGCGCCACGAGAAGCCGCCTCCACCGCGGCTGACTCCCGAGGTTTGGCGCGCTGCGGTTAGCGGGTTGCGGTTGCTGTTGCTGTTGGCGAGCTGAGGTTAGCGGGTTGCCGTTTGCCGCCGGCGGGCTGCGACGAATAATGCGCCCGTTCCCGCTTTTCGCCACCGCATTCCGAAACTTCCAATCAACATGTGACGGTCGGTGGCCGCTCCGGCCTCCCAGCCGCGCGGGCAGACTCGCCGCCGGGCGCCATGCTGCGACCATGACGATAGAACTGGGGGTCGCCGTTGGTACTGGGGTTACAACGCCTTTTCGGGAGCTAACACCAGTCGAAACGTGATGCTTGATGCCAACTTCCGACAAGACGTCAAGACTCCGGTGTCACAAAGGGCCCGCGCGCCACATATCACTCGAAAACGGCGCACCGCCCAAGAGCTCCCCGCCCGCTGGAGAACCGCGTACGCCCGACGACCCCGCGTCCGCCCGAGAACGGCAGCCACCCGTCAACCGTGATACGTGGATGACCCTTCTATGGTTCAAGTCAAGAGGGTTTGAAGTTTTCTGAAGAGTTGCCTGGCGATGAAACGTTTGAGGCAGCGGCGGATCTCCTTGATGCCCTTGCCCTCGGCGGTGCGCCGCGCAATGTGGTGCCGGAAACCGCCACAGGCGCAGCAGCTTCTTAGGAGATCTTTCGCTCCGCGCGGCGCTTGCTGAGCTCGTCGCCGGGAAAGGACTGGACGGGAGCGTGCTCGCTGGGAAGCGCAGCGAGGCTGCCTTCAACCTCGCGCCACACACGCCCCACGGCAATGCCGAACACGCCTTGGCCGCCCTGGACCAGGTCGATAACCTCGTCGGCAGAGGTGCATTCATAGACGGAGGCTCCGTCGCTCATAAGCGTGATCTGCGCCAGGTCCTCCACCCCGCGCTCGCGCAGGTGGTCAACAGCCGAACGAATCTGCTGCAGGGAAACACCCGTGTCCAGCAGGCGCTTGACAACCTTCAGGACCAGGATGTCGCGGAAGCCGTACAAGCGCTGCGAACCGGAACCGGCTGCTCCGCGTACCGCGGGCTCCACCAGGCCGGTACGGGCCCAGTAGTCCAGCTGGCGGTAGGTGATTCCGGCCGCCTTGCACGCAATGGGTCCACGATAGCCGGCATCCTCGTCCAGAACCGGCAGATCCTCGGTGAAAAGCAGCCCCTGCGCACCTGCCCTGAGGGCGGTGCCGGGGACCGCAACGGCGTTGAGCTCGCCGGCGTCACTCTTCGGACTCACGTGGATCCTCCTGTTCGCGGTCCCCTGAACGGATAGCCGGCCAATGGGCGGGCGCAACACGATTGGTAAGGGCTCAGGGGCCCTGACCTCCAGTGTGACTGCACCAGCCACAGCTTGCAATGGGGAACTAATTACTTCGACGTTAGAACGGCGCGGGACCAAGGTCAAAGACGTCAACAAAACAATTTTGCCGTGTCGAAAGTTTCAGCCTCAGGTTTAACGTTAGGCACCCTCGGCAATATGCCGCGCGGCACAGCCAGGACCATGGCTATTTGTCGAAATCCTCGGGTTCCACGTCGTTGAGGAACTCGCGGAACTGGCGCACTTCGCGCTCCTTGGCCTCGGCGTCGTCATCCACGGTTTCGGAGGAATCGTGCTCGTCGTGGTCGGCAATGAGCACTCCGGCTTCCTCGACCAGCGGCTCGGACGCCCAGATGGAGCAGCCGGCACGCTGTGCCACGGCGATCGCATCCGAAGCCCGAGAGCCGACGGTGGTCCCGTCGTCAAACAGCAGCTCCGCGTAAAACACACCGTCTTGGACCTTGGTCAGGTTCACGCGCACTATCCGGTGGCCCAGTGCGGCCACCACGGCACACAAGAGGTCGTGGGTGAGCGGCCGCGGCGGCACCACGCCCTGTTCGGCCAGGGCGATGGCCGTGGCTTCCGAAGCCCCGATCCAAATGGGAATGTGACGTTCGCCCAGCCGTTCCTTCAAGAGGACCAGCGGCTGGTTGGACGGCATTTCAATGCGGACGCCGACGATCTCAACCTCGATCACGGGGCCTCCATGGAAGAGATCTTCGATTGCACCAGCGCGCTGTGCAGGCTCAGGCAGAGTTCGGCAATCTCCCTCGCGGCCTCCGCTGCACGCGCTGCGGAGGTACTGTCCCGGCGGGATGACAGCGGTGCCACAGCGCGTTCCACCAGGCCAAACTCACGGTCCGCCGCCGCCTGGAAGGGACGCAGATGGCGCGGTTCCAGGCCGTGCGCCGCCAGGTCGGTGCAGGCCTTGGCAACGCGCAGGGCATGGTCGTCAAAGCTGCCACCATGCATCTCCACCAAGCCGTAGCTGACCATGGCATCGAGCAGCTCGGCGCTGGCCCCGCATTCGGCCCGAAGCTGCTCCGCAGTGAGCCTGCGCGACCGGCCCTTGAGTTCGACGGCGAGTTCGTCCGAAACCATCCGGGGCGCGATGGACACACCCGGGGGAAGGTTCTTCGGCGCCTCCCCCTGGTCTATGGCGTCCAGGTACTCCCGGATCACCTTCAGCGGCAGGTAGTGGTCGCGCTGGAGTGCCAGCACGAAGCGCAGCCGTTCCACGTCCGCCTCACGGAACTGGCGGTAGCCGGCCGGTGTCCGTTGCGGGGCGATCAGCCCCTTTTCCTCGTAAAACCGAATCTTCGACGCCGTTACCGAGGGGAAGTCGTCCGTCAGCTGGGCCAGGACCTCGCCGATGTTGAAAATGACGGCAGCGCCGGGCCGGCGGCTGCTGGACTGCACGTCCACCAGCCGCCTGCCGGCGCCATGGTTCATACTCGCCACGTGGCCCTCAGGAATTCGTGGCGGCGTCTGCGGTACTGAAGTAGTACGTCAGGCGGAACTTGCCGATCTGCACCTCGTTGCCGGTGCGCAACAGCACGGAATCCACGCGGTCGCCGTTCACATACGTACCGTTCAGGCTGCCGGAGTCGGTGACTTCAAATCCGCCGTCAACCTTGAAGAACTGCACGTGCCTGCGGGATACAGTCACATCGTCGAGGAAGATGTCTGCATCCGGGTGCCGTCCCACGGTCGTCACCGCACTGTCCAGCAGGAAGCGCGCCCCGGCGTTGGGACCTGCGTGGGCAATTAACAGTGCCGAACCTGCCGGCAGCGAGTTCACCGCGTTTTGCTCGTCAAGTGCCAGGGCCGGCGTCTGGACGGGACCGCGTTGGACCGGAGGCAGCTGAATGGACGTGGTGTCTGAAGCACCCGGCTGATCCTGGGAATCCGCCTGACCATTCACTCCGGCGTCGTTACCCGTGTCAACCATTGGTACTCCTCCTTTAATTTCGTAGACAAAGACTGTGCATAAAAAGAACATAAGCCGCCCGGCTGGAAATCCACTGGGGTACCGGCACGGGCCTGCAGGCGTTCCTAACCTCTAGCCTACCTTTTCCTGATACGCGGCTGCGCTGAGCAGGGATGCGTGCGTGGTGGCGTCGGCCAGCGTGATTTCCATGAGCCAGCCCGCGCCGTAGGGATCCGAGTTGATCAGCGACGGATCGGCGTCCAGGGCGTCATTTCGTGCCGTGACGGTGCCGGTCAGCGGTGCGTAGATGTCGCTGACGCTCTTGGTGGACTCCACCTCGCCGACGACGGTGTCCGCGGTGACAGCCGTTCCGGCGTCGGGCATCTGGACGTAGACCACATCGCCCAGGGCGTCCTGCGCGAAGTCGGTGATGCCAACCCGGACCACGCCGTCCGCGTTCGGGGCACCAACCCATTCGTGTTCGGCGGTGTAGGACAGTTCTGCGGGAATGTTGCTCATGGGGCGCACCTTTCAAACGTTCATCGCGGCAGGCGAGGAATGTGAAGTTGTAAACAAGACGTTGTAGACAAGATGTTGTAGACAAGACCAAGCTTGGCCAACGGTGTTCCTTCCCTTGGCCACGTCCAGTCTTTAGTGTCGAGGCGTTCTTGACAAGTCGAAGGTTGATTCGATCCATTTTTCCTCCCGTTTCGGTGTTTGCTCTAACACGGGGCGCAATGGGGTGACATGATTTCTTATATGAGCGAATCAACCGCCCCGCTGCCGGACAAGGCGGCCCGCCCGACCGGGACCCCTGCCACCGCGGCGGCCAGGAGGAAGATGCCGGTATGGCTGGCGCGCACCATCATTGGTGCGGCGGCCGCCATCGTGCTGGTCATCGCGTATTTCATCGCATCGGTCACGGTGCCGCTGGCATGGGCCACGTCCATCAGGGACCAGACGGGCGGGAAGCTGGGCAACGCCATTCCGCTTGGCATGTTTTATGGCTTCGTATTTTCATTTGTTCCGGTATTGGTGGGCTGGCAGTCGCACCACAAACGGCTGAACAAGGGCGTGCGCATCGCCCTGCTGGTGGTCGCGGTGTTGTTGACCATCCCCAATCTGCTCACATTGGCCGTGCTGTACGGCACCACTGGCTCGGCCACTGATGCACGCTCCATCTGGACCACCGGGGGCGCCAACTGGTTCGGCACCTGGGGCCAGATCTTCATGGTGGCCGGCGTGGTTTGCGCGGTGGCCGTGATTGTCCTTGGCCGCGCTTGGGTGCGCCGGGGGCGGAAGATCCGGCAGATCAAGGCCGCGGAAAGGCTCGTGCGCCAGAACGAAGAGGCCAAGGCCGGCGCAGCCCGGGACGCCGCCCGCGCAGCGGAGAAGCGGGCGCGCGGGGACGCGCGCACCGCGGAGAAAACCGCCAGGGCAACCGCCCGTTCAAGCCGCCGCAACCCCTTTGGGACGTCCGGGCCCGTGGACGCCTCCGGCGTCTCCGGCAGGCCGGAAACCCCACCGTCCGACACCCCGCGGGCATAGATGGAGCTGCACCAGCCCCTCCCCGCCTCCATGCTGGCGGCCGTGTTCCCCGGCCAGTCCCCCTCCGTGGTCCGCGAGGCCGGCACCCTGGCCGCGGCCCTGGGCCATGAACTGGTCTGTGCCTACGTCAACCCGGGCCGCTACGTGGTCTCGGAGGCGAGCAATGGCACCGTGTTCTCGGCCTCCGTAGACCCGGACTTTGACGACGGCGCCGAGGCGTCCTTCCCGGCCGGTCTCACCGCGGCCTTGGACCAGCAGCTGGCCCCGCTGCACATCCGCTGGCGTCCCCTGTTGCTGGCCGGCGCCGTCGCCGAAGCCCTGGCCCATTGCGCCAACACAATTGACGCCTCGTTGATCGTGGTGGGCACCCACGGGGATTCCCACACGACCATGCACGAACTCTTCAATCATTCCGTGGCCACCCGCCTGGCCCGCCACCAGCACCGCCCGGTGCTGGTGGTCCCAACGCACCACGGCGATTCCTCCCGGCAAAAGCCGGAGGCCGGCCGCCAGTGACAGCGTCTTCACCGCGGCCCTTCCTGCGCCCGCAATCGTTGGCCCTGGTGGCGCTGGGCGGGACTTTTGGTGCTGCCGCGCGGGAGGGCCTGGTCCTGTCAGTGCCCGACGCCGGGCATCTTCCCTGGGCGATCGTCATTGCGAACCTGGCCGGTGCCTTCCTGCTGGGATTGCTCTACGAAGCACTGAACCGGAGTATTCCGGGCCGGGCCCGCGGACCGAGGCTGCGGCTGCTGCTGGGCACGGGTTTCTGCGGCGGCTTCACCACGTACAGCACCTTGGCCGTGGGGGCCGTGGCGCTGGCCGGATGGGGCGGTGGTCCCGCCGCGCCCGGGCTGGGGTGGGCTGCCGGGTATGCGTTTGGAACGGTGCTGGCCGGCGCCTTGGCCACTTGGTGCGGGATCCTCGCCGGCTCCAGGCGCACCGACACCAGTGCGGCGGCATCACCCGGAAGCAACAGCACGGGCGCGAACGCCGGTGACGTCCGGTGAGCCCGCTTGTTTTCGTAGCACTGGCCCTGGCCGGCGGTGTGGGCGCCGCGGCCCGGTTTGTGGTGGACGGACTCATCCGCACCCGGTTCAAAACTGTCTTTCCGTGGGCCACGTTTGCCATCAACGTCTCCGGGTCCCTTGCGCTGGGCGCCCTGACGGCGTTGACTGCCGGTTCCGTGCTCCCCGTGGAGTGGAGCTTTATTGCCGGCGCAGGGTTCCTCGGCGGCTACACGACGTTCAGCACGGCCAGCTACGAGACCGTCAGGCTGCTGGCCGAACGCCGTTACGCCGCGTCGCTTGGCAGTGCATTTGGCACGTTGCTGGTATGCGTCGCCGCTGCAGCCTTGGGCTACTGGGCCGGCTCCGCCTGGACCGGCTGAGGACGGCCCGGGCTGCTTCGGACCGGTCTGAATCGGTCCGGTGGAAGCCGGCCGGGATGTTTCCCGCCTTGACACATCGTTTTCCAGTTGTAAAGGCTGGTGGCCCAGCGGCAGCTGAGCAAACCGAGGCGGCTCCCCGCCGCGTCAGCGCCGCCGTCAGCAAGCTGCTGCCGGAGGTCATTGACGTATGGAGACAGGTAATGACGCCAGTCTGATGTCGTCATGGTGTCATGTCAGGGGTGCGTCGGTACAGGGTACTCGTTAAATAGGACAGCCTGTACAGAGACGGCGAATCGCTGTACAGGCCTAACCTCGACCTACTTTGAGAAAAGAGTCTTGGCTACCAGGAACTCTACATGGGCGGCAGCCAAAGCTTCGCATCGAACGGTCAGTAGGCGATACCCAGCGGCTCTCCAACCGTGGCGGCGTTGGCAAGGGCGGCCAGCATGGCGTGCGCCGCATCAGCCCGGGAAATGAACAGGCCGCGTGGCACGTTTGAGCCCACCGCCGTCCGGTACCTGCCGGTCAGGGGTCGGTTGACCAGTTTCGGCGGCCGCAGCACGGTCCAGTCGGTGGAACTTTGCCGGATCTCCTCTTCCATCAGGGAAAGGTCGGCATACACGTCATGCAGCAGCAATCCGATAAATGGCATCAGGATGCGGCGGTTGAGGAAGCTGTCCCCGTCTGGAACGGCTCCAACCGGCGCCGCGCTGACGGCCACGAACCGCCGGGCGCCGGACACCGCGAATCCCTGCAGAATCCCGCGGGTGGCGCTGGAGGCCACGGGACCGTCCTTCCGCTTCCGCGGCCCGACGGCGGACAAGGCCGCGTCGCTGCCCGCAAGCGCGGCGGCCACCGCCCGCACGTCATCCAGCCCGCGCACTGTGACGAGTTCCAGGCCGGGTCGCCGGAGTGTCAGCCGGGCCGGGTCCCGCACCACGGCGCTCACCTGGTGCCCGGCGTCGAGCGCCTGGTGCACCACGTGCCCGCCAATGCCGCCACTTGCGCCAAAGACCGTCAACTTCATTGCAGTCCCTTCCGTCGCCGGCACAATCCGGCCGCTCAAGCAAAGCGAATATAATCATCTTAAGTGACAATCACAGTTCTTGACAATCATCGTTTGCTACAGTGCTTTCATGACCAAGGACACCGACGCCGCCAACGCCACTACCCTAAGCGGCCGGGCAGGCTTCCTGCTCTCGGAGCTTGGCAGCCGGAGCGCAGGGCGGTTTGCAGTGCGATTGGGTCCGCTGGGCATCGCGCCGAAGCACTATGGGCTGATGGAGCTGCTGTCAAGGAATGAGGGCTTGACCCAGCAGCAGCTCGGAACCACGCTGGGCATCCACCGCAACGTCATGGTTGGTCTCGTGGACGATCTGGAGAAGCGCGGTCTCGCCGAGCGTCGGCGCCACCCCACGGACCGGCGGGCGCACGCCATCCACCTCACTGAGTCCGCACGCGGCCTGTTGCCTCTTGCCCGATCCATCGCCGATGAGCACGAGACGGAGCTGCTCAGCGTACTGGACGGCCCGGAACGCGCCCAGTTGCTCGCCCTCCTGCAACGCCTGGCGGCCCAGCCCGGCAGGCCGGCGGACGTCCACCCGGGACTCCGCGGCAGCCGCCCGTAACAGAGCCAGGGTTCAGCAACAGAAGGACGGTTAGCGGTGCCGCAGGGACGCCCCCAGCCGCAGCACTCCACCGGCGGCCCCCAGCGCCACATTCCGCGCCACGAAGCCGTGCCGCATCATGGCGAGCCGGCCCATCCGGCGGGACATGGCCGCCATGCGCTGGGTTTTCGCCCGCCGCAGGCGGTCATACGCCGCCAGCCCCTCGGCCACGGTGGCCGCTTCGCCGAGACAGCGGCCCAATGCCGCACCGTCAACCAAGGCTTCGCAGGCCCCGCGCCCCAGGAACGGCGCCATGGAGTGCGCGGCATCCCCCACCAGCGCCGTGTTGCCGTTGACGTAGGACGGGAGCGGCGGGATTTCAAACAATTCGTGGTGCAGGATCGACGCTTCATCGACCCGTTCCAGCACCTCGGCGACGCCGGACCGCCACGAGCCAAACACGTCCTGCAGGTGCTGTCGGTGCGGTGGCTTGAACGTCCCTCCGGCGTCAAGGCAGGCGTACCAGTTGCTCGAGTCGGGGCCGGCCGGCGTGATGCCGAACATGGCCCCCGGCGCCCATGTTTCGCCGTAGCTGCCAACTGTTCCATCCACCGTCCCGCGCCAGACCACGGCCCCGAGGGTGCGTGCCCCGTACCGCTCCCCGAAGACCATGCGCCGGGTCGCGCTGTTGGTGCCGTCGGCGCCGACCAGGAGATCGACGCCGGCCAGTCCGCGCTGGTCGGCCACCTCGTCGCCAAAGTCAAGGTCCACGCCGTCGGCCAGCACGGCAAGCAGGGCCGGCCGGGAGATCAGGTGCAGCCCTCCTCCGGCGTTCATCGAGACCAGGGTGCGCCCTCCCGGCGTGCGCAGGCCAGCCGTGCCGGCGTCAGCCACACGGGCGCTGGCGCTGCGGACCTTCTCCCCCACGCCCAATTCGTCGAGCGCTGCGAGAGCTTCGGGCCACAGGCCCAGGGCAGTTCCGGTTGCGGGCAGGGCCGGGGACCGCTCGCGCACGGCGACGCCCCACCCCTTGAGCGCAAGGGCCCTAGCCGCAGCCAGACCTCCCACTCCCCCACCAATGACCACTGCGTTTCCCTTCATGGCTAAGAGCCTACGCCCGTGATTTTCATGAGGGGGCCATCCATGTTCCTGTGATGCCTCGGGCCCGGCATGGATCCACTCCGCCACTTGGTGCCGGATCCGGACCGGAAAACGAGCAGGCAGCGATCTTTTTGGGTGCAGGGGGTAGCCGGGGTCAGTCGCCCCTGGTGCACCGTGCGCGAATGGTAATATCCACCCCCGCAACCACCAGGGGTGTCCGCAACGCCAAAGAATGACCACAACGCACCCTGCCCCCCCACCTTGACGACATCACGGCACACCCACCAGGCGACAAGCCCGCCCACCGCGGCCAAGCAAGACACTCACATCACGTCGGACACATGGAAGCCACTTGACGCGAATCGACTGCCGTCCAGACCTGCCAACACGCCGCAACCTGCAACCAATCTGTTGCGCCTCGGCTTTGAAGGTGCAACACTATGATTGCAGGTAAAAACCCTAGGAGACTGTCATGGAAACAAGCACGGACCGGATTGAACGCGAGATCAGCATCGCCGCCAGCGCGGAGAGGGTGTGGGAGCTCATCCGCCGCCCCGGCTGGTGGATCAACGAAGGCGAAGTGCTGGACCAGGCCTTCGATCCAGATAGCGAGGTCAACGTCATCACCCACCCGGTGCACGGCACCTTCCGAGTCAAGACCGTCGCCCTGGACGCGCCCCGCTATGCGGCCTTCCGTTGGCTGGGTGACGTTGACGGCGCGGCCACCACCCTTGTCGAATTCTGGATCGACGGCGCCGATTCCGGCGTGACCTTGCGCGTGTCGGAGAGCGGCTTCGACTTGCTGAGCGTCAGCGATGAGGAGCGGCGTCAGCAGGTTGAGGGCAACACCGAGGGTTGGCGGATTGAGCTGGACGCGGCCTTAAAGTGGGCACTGCAGTCATGACAGCAACCTCCACGGCGCCGGTGTTCGCCGCACTGGGTGACCCTCACCGGCAGCAGTTGCTCATGATGCTTGCGCGCGGAGGCGCGGCATCGGCATCGTCGCTGGCGCCGTCGCTTTCCGTATCGCGCCAGGCGGTGGACCGCCACCTGCGGGTGCTGTCGACTGCCGGGCTGCTGGAGCCACGACGCTCGGGGAGGGAGGTTCTCTACTCTGTCCGGCGCGATGAGCTGGACCGCTCCGCGGACTGGCTCCGGGAGTTGGCCGACGGCTGGGACAAACGACTCTCCGCAATCAAGTCTGCTGCGGAGGCGCCGAACTAGGTGGGCCACCCGGTCGGCGCATGCGAGCCGGACGGAACCCAGCCGCGGAAGGCGTTGCGACGCTGCGCCTTCGCCGGCACGCCACCGCCATGCCCGGCAGTGATACCGGCCGCACCAGCCCGCGCTAGTCGCCTTCAATTTGCGGCAATGTCCACAGTGAACGGACGACGCCGGCCACCACCTCGGCCGCAAAGTCGCGGATGCGCTCCTGCGTGGGCGGCGCGTCCCCAGCTCCGGCATGAAAGCTCCACAGGAATGCCCGGTGCATCGCGGCACCGGTCAGCGCCATGGCGACGCCACCCAGCGGCGCGTCTTCACGGATGCGTCCTGCCGCCTGTTCCTCCGCCAGGTAATTCCTGACCCCGTTGCTGATGTCCTCCGGCCCTGTTCCGTGGGACTGCACGGCGTCGCGGTGGCGCGCCAGCAACTCGTTGTCGGAAAAGATGGACATCCCAATCGGCAGCACCGTCAGGTAAAAGGTCGTTACCTCGGCCGCCACCAGCCGCAGATTGCCTTCCAACGTTCCGTGACCAATAAGGCCGGCACCCCCGCCGCCAAGCACTCCTACCGGAGGCAGCCGCTCGGCAAGCACGGCCAGAAAGAGCCCAATCTTGTCCTCAAAATGCCGGTACAGCAGGGGCTCGGAACAACCGCTGGCACGCGCAATCTCTTTGGTGGTGGTGCGCGCCAGCCCCTTCTCCCGCATAACCTGGAACGCCCCGTCCAGGATTGCCTCCCGCGTTGAATTCATCGCGCCCCCTTCCCTGTTAGTAACTACTAACCTACACTTAGTGAACACTAACAGCGACGTCCTGATGGGACGTTGATGCGGAGGAAAGCCATGGCACTGGCAATTTTGGTCACCGGCGGCACAGGGCGGCTGGGTTCACGGGTGGTTACCCGACTCGTAGAGGCCGGCGCCACGGTTCGGGTGCTCACGCACAGCAGGACCGGGCCCGACGGCGTCGAGCTCTTTGCGGGCGACCTCGCCACGGGCGTTGGGATCGACGACGCACTGGCCGGTGTGGGGACGGTTGTCCACTGCGCCGGGAGCGCCAAAGGCGACGAGGTCATGACCCGAACCCTCGTTGCGGCGGCGCAGAACGCCGGCGTGGGGCACGTGCTGTACATTTCCGTGGTCGGTGCGGAGCGGGTACCTGTGGTCAGCGGCCTTGACCGCATGGCGTTTGGCTACTTCGCGGCCAAGCGGGCCGCGGAGCTCTTGCTGGAAAATTCCAGACTTCCCTATTCAATCCTGCGCACCACGCAATTCCAGGAGTCGATGTTGGCCGTGGCCAGGCAGATGGCGAAGTCTCCCGTGATCCCGACGCCGACGGGATCACGCTTCCAGCCGGTCGCCGTCGATGAAGTAGCTGCCAGGCTGGCCGAGCTGGCCCTCGGCGAACCGGCAGGGTTGGTTGCGGAAATGGGCGGCCCCACTGCCTACCTCACCGGCGAACTGGTCCGTGGCTACCTGACTGCCACACACCGGCGCCGCCTGTTCGTGCCCGTGCACATGCCCGGCAGGGCTGCCGGTGCGATCCGGGCGGGAGCGAACCTCACACCGAACCAGGCCGTGGGTGTCCAGACATGGGAGGAACTGCTGGCCTCCGAGGCCGGCGTCTGAAGCCGACGGGCGCTATTTGTTCAACGCGTTGCGCCGTATCCAACCGATGACGCCCGTGGCCACGAACAGGATGATCCCGATCACCGCGAGCCAGAACAAGCCCTTGATGACGAACCCCAGAATTGCCAGGACAACCCAGATGACAAGCAGAGCAACTATTAATCCAATCATTGGCCCAAACTACACCCCCTGCAACGTGATTTCACACCTTGGCCCCCGGCGCGCCGCACCTGCCTGAAGTGCTGTAATCCAGAAAACATTACTGACAAGTAACAAACTCCTGTTGCAACGCCGCCCGCCCAAGGTACGCTGACAATCATGGACCACTACCAGCCTCCCCTTGCCGACATATCGTTCGCCCTGAAGCATGTTGTCGGGTACCCGGACATCGCCGCCCTGCCCGGATTTGAACACGCAGACCTCGGCACCGTGGTTGAGCTTCTTGAGCAGTGCGGTGACTTCATGTCAGTGGCCGTGGCACCAACCAACCGCCAGGGCGATATCCAGGGTTCGCAGCTCCAGCCGGACGGCACGGTGGTGACGCCGAATGGTTTCAAGGAGGTGTACCGCCAGTACGTCGAGGCCGGCTGGGGTTCCGTGCCGCTGCCGGAGGAATATGGCGGAGGAGGTTTTCCCCGGACCGTCGGAGTGGTGATCCAGGAGCTCATGACAAGCGCCAATATGGCATTCTCGCTGTGCCCGCTGCTGACCCAGGGAGCCATCGAAGCTCTCGTGCACTATGGGGACGACGCGCTGAAGAAACGCTATCTGCCCAAGATGGTGACCGGCGAGTGGACCGGCACCATGAACCTGACCGAGCCCCAAGCGGGTTCGGACGTTGGTGCGCTGACCACCCGCGCCGTGAAGAACGAAGACGGCAGCTACGCCATCACGGGCCAAAAGATCTTTATCACCTACGGCGACCACGACATGGCTGAGCAGATTGTTCACCTGGTGCTTGCCCGCACGCCCGGTGCCCCCGAAGGCACCCGGGGCATCTCCTGCTTTATTGTTCCCAAGTTCCTTGTCAACGACGATGGCTCCCTGGGCAGACGCAACACGGTGGAGACGCTTTCACTCGAACACAAGATGGGCATCCACGCCTCCCCCACGTGCGTGCTCTCCTACGAGGACGCCACCGGCTACCTCGTCGGCGAAGAGAACCGCGGCATGCGCATCATGTTCGTCATGATGAACAGCGCCCGGCTCGGCGTCGGCGTGCAGGGCCTGGCAGTGGCCGAACGTGCCTACCAGCAGTCCCTGGCCTACGCCCAGGACCGCAGGCAGGGGCTGGCCACCGGCGCCACGAACCCCAGCTCCGCCATCATCGACTTCCCCGATGTGCGCCGAATGCTGATGACGCAGCATGCCCACATTGCCGCCCTCCGGTACCTTATGCTGCTTGACGCCACCTATGTTGACCGCAGCACCAACGACCCGGACCCGGCCGTACGGGCCCGGGCGGACGAAATCGCGGGAATCCTGACACCCATCTGCAAATCCTTCGGCACCGACCTTGGCAACGAGCTGACGTCCCTGGCGCTGCAGATCCACGGCGGCATGGGCTTCATCGAGGAAACCGGGGCCGCGCAGCACCTGCGCGACATCCGCATCGCCGCCATCTACGAGGGCACCAATGGCATTCAGGCCGCGGACCTCGTCGGCAGGAAGCTCGGCGTGCGGGGCGGCGCCTCGATGCTGGAGTTCCTGGCCGACATGCGCGAAATCGAGTTTGAACTGACCAACGCAGGAGCGGAATTCGCTACCATCCGCAAGGAACTCAGCCGCCAGTTCGACGCCCTCGAAGAGGCCACCCGCTGGATGCTGGCCACCGGACAGGCCGACCCTGACGGTGTTCTTTCAGGCTCGACGCCGTACCTGCGCATGTGGGGGCTTTGCGCCGGGGCGTGGATGCTGGCACGTGCTGCGCTGGCGGCGCCCGCCACCGGTGACGCCGCATTGGCTGACAGTCAGCTGGTCCTGGCCCGCTTCCATGCCGAGCAGCTGCTGCCGCAATGCGCCAGTCTTCTAGGTGCCGCCACGGCCGGCTCCCGTGACTTGTTCGCGCTGGATGCTGACCAACTCGCGGGGGCGGCACGGCGCGTTCGCAGCTAGCCCCCAACTTAAAAACTTCAGGCAGCGTCCGAATGGACGCTGCCTGAAGTTGTTTGGTCGGGCTGACAGGATTTGAACCTGCGACCCCTTGACCCCCAGTCAAGTGCGCTACCAAGCTGCGCTACAGCCCGAAAGTTCAGCGTTTGGGAGGCATCTCCCGTGGCCGAACCACCTGAAAAAGCTTACCCCATAAATTTCACGGCAAAGACCATTTCCGGCCCAACTGTGAGCCCCGTTACTTCTTCCGGCTGCGCTTTTCACGCACGCGCATGCTGACCTCGATGGGCGTGCCCTCGAAGCCAAACGTTTCACGAAGCCGGCGTGTAATGAAGCGGCGGTAGCCGGGGTCCAGGAAGCCGGTGGTGAACAGCACAAATTTCGGCGGCCGGCTCGAAGCCTGCGTGCCGAAGAGAATGCGCGGCTGTTTGCCTCCCCGCACGGGGTGCGGGTGCTCCGAGACCAGCTCCCCCAGGAACGCGTTCAGGCGGCCCGTGGGGATGCGGCGGTCCCAGTTTGCGAGTGCCAGGTCCAGGGCCGGCACCAGCCTGTCCTTGTGCCAGCCGGTTTTGGCCGAGATGTTCACGCGCGGCGCCCACTCGACGTGCGCCAGGTCCTGCTCGATTTCACGTTCCAGGTACTTGCGGCGCTCGTCGTCCAGCAGGTCCCACTTGTTGAAGGCCAACACCAGTGCGCGGCCGGACTCGATGGCCAGCTGCAGGATGCGCACATCCTGCTCGCTGAGGATCTCATCGACGGCGAGCAGCACCACGGCCACCTCAGCCTTTTCCAGCGCGGTCTGGGTGCGCAGGGACGCATAGAAGTCCGCGCCCTGGGCCATGTGCTGGCGGCGGCGGATCCCGGCTGTATCCACGAAGCGCCAGGTGCGGTCGCCCAGCTCAATGAGTTCGTCAACAGGGTCCCGCGTGGTACCGGCAACATTGTCCACCACCACACGTTCGGTGCCCGCAAGCTTGTTCAGCAGCGACGACTTTCCCACGTTCGGGCGGCCGATGAGCGCGACGCGGCGCGGGCCGCCGGTGCGGTCCACTCCGGCGACGGCGGAGAACTCCGGCAGCACGTCCATGACGTGGTCCAGCATGTCGGCCACACCGCGGCCGTGCACGGCGGAGACCGGGTACGGTTCGCCCAGGCCCAGCCCCCACAAGGAAGCGTTGTCGGCTTCCTGGACAATGTCGTCCACCTTGTTGCCCACCAGGACCACGGGCTTGCCGGCCTTGCGGAGCATGCGCACAATGGCCTCGTCGGAGGCGGTGATGCCGACAACGGCGTCCACCACCAGCAGCACGACGTCGGCCATTTCGACAGCAATCTCAGCCTGTTCGGCCACGCGGAGGTGGATGCCGCGGGCATCGCGCTCCCAGCCGCCGGTGTCCACCAGCGTGAAGTTGCGCCCGTTCCAGTCCGCCGTGTACTGCACGCGGTCGCGCGTCACGCCGGGGGTGTCCTCCACCACGGCCTCGCGGCGGCCCAGAATACGGTTGACGAGGGTTGACTTACCGACGTTTGGCCGTCCCACAATGGCCAGGACGGGGTCCTGGCGCAGGGCATCCTCGGAGGTGCCGTCGTCGAACCCGCCGGCGAGCAGCGCGGCGTCTTCGTCATCAAGTTCATAGCTGGCCAGGCCAGCCAGAAGCCCGGCGGCACGGGTCTCGGCGTCCTCGTCGGTGATTTCCGCCAGCCGCTCGGCAACGCGGTCAGTACCCGTGGGCACGTAGTCCTGGTGGCTAAGCTCACCCTCACCGGGGTGCGCGGCAGACTTGGAGTCGCTCATGGTTACTGTCCTTTGTGCTTTGAAGGTAGGTGGTCATCCGCAGGCAATTGCTGCCCGGTGGCGGCCGTGGCGCCCAGTATGTGCCCGGCCAGTCGGAGCCGGATTCTTTCGGTTGCCCTGTCCATTGAAACACGGCCTGTAACTCCGGGCTCGCGCGCAATTTTCAGCGGTTCCCCAAACACCACGTGCAGATGCCGTCGGGGCTTGGGAATTGAGTTGCGTGGTTCGTGGCCCACGCGTGTGCCCAGAATGGCCACTGGCACGACGGCGGCGCCCGAGTTGAGCGCCAGCCACGCCACCCCGGCATTGACATGGGCGGCGTCGCCGGTTCCCCGGGTGCCTTCGGGCAGGATGCCCACGCAGTCCCCGCGGTCCAGCACATCCTTGGCGAACTGTAGGGCGCCGCGGTCGCCGTCGCGGTTCACGGGGATTTGCCCGGAGGTGTGCAGCACCCAGCCCAGGAAGCCCGTGAAAAGGTCGTATTTGACCATCACGTGCATGTACCGGCTGGCGGCGCCCACCATCACGGGGCCGTCCAGGAAGCTGAGGTGGTTGGCGGCGAAGATGACAGGGCCGTCAGCGGGGATGTTTTCACGACCGGACACGGTGGTGCGGTACACCACGTGGTCCAGCACCCTCCCCACCGGCCGGCTCCACCGCGTTTTCCACCGTGGAGGCGCCGCCGCCAGAACGCGCAGCGGCCTGCCTCCAGCCTTATCGCCGGGCCTCATGCAGCCGGGCCCTCGTTGACCGAGCGCCGCACCACATTGATCACGGCGTCCACCGTTTCCTCGAAATCCAGCTCGGAGGAATCGACAGTGTACACGCCGTCCGCGGCCCTCTGGAAGTCCACCACGGTGGCATCCTTCGCGTCGCGGCCCACCACCTGTTCGCGCAGCTGTGCCTGCGTCTGGGATCCACCCAGCTGGAGTCCGCGGCGCCGCAGCCGGGCCTCCTCACTGGCTGTGAGAATCAGCCGGGCCTCGGCGCGGGGTGCCACCACGGTGGTGATGTCGCGGCCCTCCACCACAATCCGGCTTCCGCACTGGGCAATGATTTCCTGCTGCCGGCGCACCAGTTCGCGGCGTGCACCCAGGTTGGTCGCCACGGCGCTGACGGCCTTGGAGATGTCCGGCTCGCGAATCGGTCCGGTGACGTTGATGCCGTTGACCCTGACAAAGTCCCCGTCCGGGGTCAGGCTCTGCTCAATCTTCACGGTGCGCGCGGCCGCCTCGACGGCGGCGGCGTTTTCCAGGTTGATGCGCCCGTTCAGGCAGTGCCACGTCAACGCCCGGTACATGGCCCCGGTGTCCAGGAACGCCAGGCCCAGCCGGCGCGCAACAGCCTTGCTGATGCTCGACTTGCCGGAGCCGGAAGGCCCGTCCACTGCCACCACCAGGGACTTGCCCAGGCGCAGGCGCTCCGGGATCACCGGCTCGGGAAAGGTCACAAACATGTCCGTCACAAAATTACCTTCCATCCACGTTCCGTCAGGTCCTCCACCAAGCTCACACGCTTGGACGGCAGCACCGAAATTTCCACCATGCCCACCTGCAGTCCGGCGGAGTGGTCCATGCGCAGGTCCTCAACATTGACGCCAATGTGGCCGATCTCTGTCAACAGCTTCGCAATCTGCCCCGGCTTGTCATCCACCAGTACCGTCAGCCACGTGTACTGCTGCGCCGGGCCGCCGTGCTTGCCCGGAATCCGGGTCTGCCCGGCATTTCCCTCAGCCATCAGCTGGGCCATGTCAAGCCGTGCGCCCGGCGCCGTCGGGGCGCTGAGCGTAGTGATCAGCCGGTCCAGGTCCGCCCGGACCCCCAGCATGATTTCCAGCAGCTTGGGTGCGTTGGCGCCGAGAATCTGCACCCACAAGGCCGGATCGCTCGCGGCAATCCGCGTCACGTCACGCAGTCCGTTGCCGGCCAGGGACAGCGCGTGGGGCGGCGTTTCCTGCAGCCGGCTGGCCACCAGCGAGCTCATGACCTGCGGCAGGTGACTCACCAGCGCCACGGCCGCGTCATGTTCATCAGGGGTAAAGCGAAACACCACGGCGTTGAGGTCGATCGCCAGTGAATGCGCCACCTTCACCGCGTGCTGGGAGCTCACCTCCGACGCGCACAGCACCCACGGCATCGAGTTGAACAGTTCCCCGAGCGCTGCCACCGGACCGGATTTCTCCCGCCCGGCCATGGGGTGCGTGCCCACATAGCGTTCCAGCATTCCCCGGTTCGGGCCCAGGATGTCCGCGAGTTCGGCGGCCACGGCCACCTTGACGCTGGCGATGTCAACCACGACGGCGGACGGGTACGTTTGCAGTGCCCCCGCCACAACGGCTGCGGTGACGTCCGGCGGGGCGGCAACCACCACGAGTTCGGGCTCGAGGTTTTCGGCGTCGTCAAAACCGCGGCCGGCACCGATGTCCACGGCCACGGCCTGCGCCGACGGCGAGGGATCGGAGACCACCACGTCAATGCCGTGCGCCCTCAGCCCCAGGCCGATGCTGGCCCCCAGCAGCCCGCTGCCAAGGACCAGCACGGGTCCCGCCAGATGCGTTGGATTCATCCGCTGCCTACATCCCCACTTCTGCGAGCAGGTGGCCCACCTCATGGCGGCCCAGGACACGGATGCTGCCCTGGCGCTGGTCGCCGAGGGCGATGGGGCCGAACTTCACGCGGACCAGGCGCTCCACCGGGTAGCCCACAGCGTCAAACATGCGGCGCACAATGCGGTTTTTGCCGGAGTGCAGAATGACCTCGGCCAGCACGTGGCCGGGGGTCGAATCCACGAGGCGGAAGGAGTCGACTTTTTGCCAGCCGTCCTCCAGTTCCACGCCGTCCTTCAGCTGCGCGCCAATGCCCTGGGCCATCGGCCCGCGGACTTGCACCAGATAGGTCTTGGGCACCGCATACTTGGGGTGGCTCAAGCGGTTGGAAAGCTCGCCGTCGTTGGTCAGGAGCAGCAGGCCCTCGGTGTTCGTGTCCAGTCGGCCCACGTGGAACAGGCGCTCCCGGGTCTGGCGCTTCTTGAGGAAGTCGCTGATGCAGGGACGGCCCTCCGGGTCATCCATGGTGGAGACAACGCCTTTGGGCTTGTTGAAGACCATGTAAACCATGGAGTCGTTGGTCTGGATGGTCATGCCGTCCACGGCGATGTCCGCCGTTTCCGGATCCACGCGCAGCCCCAGCTGGCTGACCGTCACGCCATCCACCTGGACGCGGCCCTCGAGGATCATGTCTTCGCACAGGCGGCGGGAGGCCACGCCGGCCATGGCCATGACCTTTTGCAGGCGAACGCCATCGGCGTTGTGGATGTCGACGTCGTCCGTGGTGGTCGCAGGGCGGCGGTTCTGCTCCGTGGGACGGTTTTTCACGGGACCCAGATTGCGGCCGTACTGCTCATTCTTGTAGGGGCGGGCGCCGGTCTGCGAGGGCTTGCGCGGTCCTGACGGGCGCTGGCCGCCTGCACGGGCGTCCGCACGGGCGGCAAACTTTCCCGCACCCGCCGTGGCTGCGGACTTGGGGCCGCCAAACTTGCCGCCGGTCCGCGGGGCGCCGGAGCGGAAGCCGTCGCTGCCGCCCCTGTAACCCTCGGAACGGGGAGCGCCGGAGCCGCCTGCGCTGCCGCCCCTGTAACCCTCGGAACGGGGAGCGCCGGAGCCGCCTGCGCTGCCGGAGCGGAAGCCCCCGGACTTGGGCGCGCCGGAGCGGGGCGCGCCGGACTTGTAGCCGCCGGTCTTCGGGGCGCCTGAGCGGGGCGCGCCCGAGCGGGGGGCGCCGCCTCGCGGCTGGTTCTGCCCGGACGAACTCCCGGAACGGGGCGACGGTGTCATTGATTAGTCCTTAATGCTGCAAAGTCGTGTAGCTGAAAGTGGGTGGGCCTGAAAGTTCAGGGGCGGTGCAGGGGCTGGGATCGGGCAGGCTAGAGGCTGGCATCATCGAAATCATGAAGGTTTTCCAGGCCAGGCAGATGCTGTGCAATTTGCGGCAACTCTTCCACGCTCCCAATCCCCAACCGTTCCAAAAAGTACGCTGTGGTGCGGTACAGGAATGCCCCTGACACCGGGTCGGTGCCCACTTCCTCAATCAGGCCGCGCTGCGCCAGCGTCCTCACCACCGAGTCCACATTGACGCCACGAATGGCGGAAACGCGGGCCCGCGAGACCGGTTGGCGGTAAGCTATCACCGCCAGGGTCTCCAAGGCCGCCTGCGTGAGCCGGGCCGTTTGGCCGTCCACAACAAACTGTGACACGATCCCGGAATATGCGGCCCGTGAATAAACACGCCATCCCCCGGCAAGTTGCCGAAGTTCAAAGCCGCGCACCGGTATGGTGCCACCGTCCCTAGTATAGCCGTCGTACTCCCTTGCCAGTTCGTTCAGTAGCTTACGCACCGCGGCGGTGGGCAGGCCCACCACGGCGGCCAAATGCTCCTCAGGCACGGGTTCATCCACCACCATCAGCACTGCCTCAAGGGCTGCGCGGACCCCGCCGGGACGTTCCAGGGCTTCCCGGGTGTCCAAACTCTCACCCATCATGGGTTCTGGCTGCCGGTTTTCAGCTTCCACAGGGCAGCCTCCAAAGGTTCATTTTCATGGCTGGCCGGTTGCCATGGCTGGAATGTCTTCATCGTCAAAGTCGCTGTCGGTCAGCAGGTTGTCCCGTACGCCGGCGCTCCAGCGCACCAGCAGCTCCCCCAGCGGGCTTGCCTGGTCGAAGGAAATGACGGCATCACGGAACAATTCCAGCAGGGCCAGAAAGCGGGCAATGACCACCAGGTTGTTCCCGGCGTCCACCGTCAGGGCGCGGAAGGACAAAGGGTGCCCGGTCCACCCCCTGGCGGCGGCGGATCCGGCGTCGGGCATGCCGGCAGTCAGCATGGCCGTGAGGATCGCCGCCTGTTCGCGGACGCTGACGGGCGCCATGTGCAGGTGGGCCAGCCCAACCTCGGTGGGGATGGCTTCCCTGGGCTCCATGGCCTTGGCCGCCAGTTCGGCAAACTGCTCAGGCGTGTGTCGCCAGACGAGCTCCGGCAGCAGCGCGGCAAAGTGCGGTTCCAGGCCCACCAGGCGCGGGAACCGCATGGCCTCACGTTCCAGCTCGGCCCCCATCAAGGTGGCCACTTCCTTGAACGCCTTGTACTGCAAAAGTCTCGCGAACAAGAGGTCACGGGCCTCCAAAAGGGCCAGGTCGTCGTCGTTCTCCACCTCGCCGGCGGGCAGCAGGCGGGCGGCCTTCAGATCCAGGAGGGTGGCGGCAAGTACCAGGAATTCGCTGGCTTCATCCAGTGCCCACTCCCCGCCAAGTTCCTGCAGGGTCTTGAGATAGCTGATGAATTCGTCAGTGACCGTGGCGATTGCCACATCCGTGATGTCCAGCTCGTGCTTGGAGATCAGGCCCAGGAGCAGGTCAAAGGGACCCGTAAAATTCTCCAGCCGGACCTCAAAGCGCGCCTTCCCCTCCGTCTTTTCAGGATCGGAACCAACCGGGGCTGCCGCGATCCCCGCGACGTCTGCCGGGCCGTCCAGCTTAGGGTGCGCCGCCACGGGCGATCAGCTCTTTGGCCAGCCGGCGGTAGGAGTCGGCGCCCTGGTGGTTGCTGGCGAAGGACGTGATGGGCTCGGCCGCCACGGAGGCATCGGCGAACTTGATGGTGCGCTTGATGACGGTCTCGAAGACCTTGTCGCCAAAGGCTTCCACCAGGCGGGCCAGGACCTCGCGGCCGTGCAGGGTGCGGGCGTCGTACATGGTGGCCAGGACGCCGTCCACCTGCAGGCGCGGGTTCAGTCGGTCCTGGACCTTTTCGATGGTTTCCACCAGCAGCGCCACGGCACGCAACGCAAAGAACTCGCAGATCAGCGGGATGATGACCCCGTGCGCGGCAGTCAGCGCGTTGACGGTCAGCAGACCCAGGGACGGCTGGCAGTCGATGAGTACCACGTCGTAATCGTCCTCGACCTTGCGCAGCGCACTGGCCAGGACCTGTTCGCGGGCAACCTCGTTGACCAGCTGGACTTCGGCGGCCGAGAGGTCAATGTTGGCCGGAAGGATGTCAATGTTGTCAATTTCGGTGTGCAGGATGGCATCACGGATGTCCACCTTGCGGTCCATCAGCACGTTGTAGACGGTGATGTCCAGCTCATGCGGGTTGGTGCCCAGCCCAGCGGACAGCGCGCCCTGCGGGTCAAAGTCCACCAGCAGGACCTTGCGCCCGGCCTCGGCAAGGGCTGCACCCAAGTTGATGGTCGACGTCGTCTTGCCCACCCCGCCCTTTTGGTTGACCATGGCGATGACGCGGGCAGGACCATGGGAAGAGAGGACCGGAGGCTCGGGGAATTCGGTGACCGGCCGTCCGGTGGGTCCCAAAACGTCCTCGCCCACGAGTGCTGTTGCACCCTGATCGTTGCTCACCTGTAAGTCCACACTTTCGCCGCCGTGTTAAATCGATGGAGTTGATTCTGTTCTTGTTCTTCCGCTGCCAGCTTCTAGGCTACCGGGTGGACGCTGCATGTTTTGGACATTTGCGGGCTATGCATTTTGAGCCTTTACCCTCAAGTTGAGGATGAACGTTCGCTCCACTCCCCCGGTTCCAGCTCGCCCGCATATACTTCGAATTGATGAGCACCCCCAAGAAACCCTCCCCCAAAAGTTCCGAACGGCGCAAGGATGTGGTCCGCGCTGAAAAGCTGCAGGCAGGCTACGGCACCACCGCCGTCTGCGGCGTGGTCAGCTTCAGCCTTCACGCCGGCCAGGCACTTGCCCTGGTTGGCCCCAACGGCGCCGGCAAGTCAACCGTGGTGAAAACCGTGGTGGGCCAGCTCGAGGCCGTCTCCGGCACCACACTGATCAACGGTGACAAGGTTGACGACAGGACCCTGGACTTCCGCCGGGAGGTGGCCGTGGTGTTCGACGACGACGCCTTCTTCCCGGCCCTGACCGTGGAGGAACACCTGGCCATCGTCTCCGCCGGGCACGGTGTGCATGACGTGGAGGACGTAATTGCCTCCGAGCTGGAATTCTTCGGACTCGCCGCGCTCGCCAAGTCCCGCCCCTATAATTTATCGTCCGGGCAGCGCCGCCGCATGCTGCTGGCCTCCGCCTTTGTGCGGCCGCGCTCCCTGTTGGTCCTGGACGAGCCGGAGCAGCGCCTGGACACCGGCATGCGGCACAGGCTGGCCGAACGGCTCCGCGCCGAGGTGGATGGCGGATTGGCCCTGCTGGTGGTCACCCACGACCCTGACTTTCTCTCCACCGTGGCCACGAAGGCATTGTTCATTGCGGACACGATCCATGCAATGACGCCGGCCCAGGCGGCTGTGGCGATCTCCTCCGAGAACCCCCACGTGGACTAGCCCCATGACGATGGAAACCAGCGAGCGCTTCAGCGCCAGGGAAATACGGCAATACACGTTCAGGGCCGGTCTCAGCCGCACCGAGGGCGGCGTCATGGAGCTGGTCTCCGAGGCCTACACCTTTGTTTTGGGCGGACTGACCCTCCTCACCATGGCCGGAGCCATCATTGTCGGCCTGCGCAACAGCCTGGGCGTGGGCCACGAATCAGCGCTGGCCGCTACGGTGGTGGCTCCCGGCTTCCACTCCGTGACATTGCTCCAGGCCAGCGCCATGGTGCTGCTCACGCTCGCCGCCTCCCTGCTGGCTGTGGAAATGACAGTGGGACCCATCACCATGACACTCCCACAGACCGCCTGGTGGCTGGGCCTGCCTGTGAAGAGAAGGGGCTTCATCCAACCCGGATTCTTCAAGTCCCTGATCTGGCCGGCGGTTGCCGCCATCGTGGTGGTGATTCCTGTCTCCCTGGGCATGGCCTCGGCCCCCACCACGGGCCGGATAGCCCTGGCTGTGCTGTGCGGGATCGGGGTGGCCTGGCTGCTCTACGGGATCGCCGCATGGTGCCAGATAACGAACACCGGGTCCTGGTTGAAGGTGCTGACCGCAGTGGTGACGCTGGTGGCTCCGTTGACCCTTGTGGCCACGGCGCTGTACAACAACACGGCCGGCGCGGGTGCCATCACCGGCGCACAGACGGCCTGGCTCGAATACCTGCCCACGAGCTGGCCCCTGCTGGTTGCCGACGGCGCGCTGTGGCCGTTGGTCATGGTGTTCTTCGCGCTGCTCCTGCTCGGCGCCGTCTATTGGAACCTGGAACGAATCACGACGGCGAAGCTGAAAGAGGCTGCAGCGGCGGGCGCCTACGTGGCGGGTTCGCTGATGTCCATGGATGCCTCGGAACTCTCCCGTTCCCTCGGCGGCGGACAGTCCACCGGAACATCCAGGGTGCGCCTGCCATTGGTCTTCCACGGCGGCACGGTCTTTTCCCGCAGCGTCAAGACCCTGCTCAGCACCCACGCCACCATGGCGCTGCGCTCCCCCATGTCGCTACTGCGCGTGCTGGTGCTCGCGGCCATTCCGGCCAGCCTGGCGGCGGTACAGTACCTGGGCAATTCGGTGTTGATTGCGGTGGTGCTTTACTTCTGCGCTCACTTTGCCGCCACCTCACTCGGTTCCACGGCACGCTTTGCCAATGGAAATCCGGCCGTGGACATGCTCATGCCGCTGCCGGCCAAAATTGTCCGCAGGGTTCACTACGTGCTGCCTGCCGCGGGAATGACGCTGTGGGCGCTGATTTGTTTCGCATTGCTGCTGGCCTTGGGCGTCGGCTCGCCGGCGCTGTTGCTGCTGGCCGTCCTGGCCGGCCCCGGTCTGGGCGCCGCCACCTTGCGCGCGGGGTTCCGACCGGCACCTGACTGGAACATGCCCGCTGTCGCCACGGCCTCCGGCCCCATCCCGACGGGGGCCGTGCGGGCGTTCCTGGTGGGCCCGGATCTGACATTGATAGCGCTGCTGCCCGTTCTGATCAGCTTGATCTCCGGCGGCGTGCCGGCCATCATGTTCCCGGCCCAGCTGGGCCTGACCCTGCTCGCCTATACGTGGGGAACCCATGTTCGCAAGCCCAAGTCCGCCAAGTCCGGCGGTTTGTTCGGCACGCCCCCGGTGCCCGTTTCCAAATAGCGGTCCTGTTCTGCACGCGGCCCGCTGCGGGCCCGGCGCCGGACAGTGTGCACACATGCGGGCCCACGAGCGGCAAGCATGCGCAAAACCGCCATCTGGTCCAGTGCATGCCGAAGGGTGCCGGACGGCGCAAGGCGCGTGACGGCGTCGTACTTCCCCTGGAAACGGCAAAGCGGGCGGCCACCCCCGTGGAGGGAAGCCGCCCGCCTTTTAGCAGGAAACGCTATACCGAAGCGGGGACCCGCTCGTCCTCGCGCGGAGCCGTTACGTTGGCGTCGTGCTCCGCGGCGTGGCCGTCCGGCTCCAGGGACAGCTCGTCGAAGGGGCTGCGGCCGGAGAGGACATCGCGGGCCTGGTCAATGTCGAGCTCGTGCGTCCACTTGCCCACCAGCAGGGCGGCCACGGCATTGCCGGTGAAGTTGGTGAGTGCACGGCACTCGGACATGAACTTGTCGATGCCAACAATCACGCCCATGCCATCGAGCAGCACCGGCCGGTGCGCCTGGAGACCGGCGGCCAGCGTGGCCAGGCCGGCACCCGTGACACCCGCGGCGCCCTTGGAGGCGATCACCATGAACACCAGCAGGCCGATCTGCTCCCCGAGGTTCATCGGCATGCCCATGGCGGTGGAGATAAACAGCGAGCTCATGGTCAGGTAGATGGCGGTGCCGTCAAGATTGAAGGAGTAGCCGGTGGGGACGGTGATGCCGACCACGGGCTTGGAAACGCCGACGTGTTCCATCTTGGCGATCAGGCGCGGCAGGGCGGATTCGGAGGAGGACGTGGCGAAGATCAGCAGGTATTCGCGGCCCAGGTAGCGCATCAGGGCGAAGATGTTCAGCCCGGTGACCAGACGCAGGATGGATCCGAGGATGACCACGATGAACAGGGCACAGGTCAGGTAGAACGCACCCATGAGGATGGCCATGGACCCGATGGCGGCCCAGCCGGTGGCACCGACGACCGCGGCAATGGCACCGAACGCGCCCACCGGGGCCACCCACATGATCATCATCATCAGCTTGAAGACCACCTTTTGGATGTTCTTCACGGCGTTGAGGACGGGCTCGCCGGCCTTGCCCAGGGACTGGAGCGCAAAGCCGACCAGCAGCGCCAGGACCAGGGTGGGCAGGACCGGAATGTCGCCGGGGATCAAGTCCAGCAGGAACTTCACCGTGGCGTTGTCCGCGGATGCGGCCGTCGTCTTGTAGGGCTGCAGGTGCAGGCCGGCACCGGGGTGGATGAGGTTGCCCACCACCAGGCCGATGGCGAGGGCCACGGTGGACATCACCATGAAGTACAGCAGCGCCAGGCCGCCGACCTTGCCCACGGTCGCGGCTTTGGCGATGGAGCCCACGCCCAGCACGATGGTGCAGAAAATGATGGGCGCGATGATCATCTTGATCAGGGCTATGAACATGGTGCCGAGGGGCTTGAGTGACTTGCCAACGTCAGGGGCCAGGAGGCCGATCGCCGCGCCCAGGACCACCGCCGCAATGACTGCTACGTACAGCCAGTGGGTCTTATCCATCCTGCGGCGTGCGGGCTTGGCCATGGTGGCTGTCCCTCCCCGTTGAGAGCTCATTGTCACTCCTTGTGATCTTCGGTGGTTAGCATTGGTAGGTGCGGCGTGCGATCCGCCTCACACAAGAGTGCCCGCCGGCGTGATTTATCTCACCGTTGCGTTCATATTGGTCGCACGAAAGGAACCCCCAAGATGTCTTCGCGGTTCTGGCGGGGCTGGAGCATTGCCAAGAGGCTGTTCACCGCCAACCTGCTCTTCGTGCTGCTATTGACCGCGGGAGTGGCCTCCGTGATGGTGTACGACGCCGGCTCCCGCACCTATGAGCAGACCCGCCAGCGCATGCTGTCCGTCGCCACGGCGCTGGCCGACTCCCCCCTGGTGCTTTCAGCCGCGGAGAAGCCCAACCCCTCCGCCGTCCTGCAGCCCTATGCCGAGGCCGTCATGCACGATGCCGGCGTGGACTTCATCACCGTCATGGACCCCCGCGGCATCCGCTGGACCCATCCCAACCCGGCCGAAATCGGCAAGCCGTACGTGGGATCCATCGCGCAGGCGCAGGCAGGGCACACCTATTTTGAGACCACGGAGGGAACGCTGGGCCCCTCAGTCCGCGTGATTGTGCCCATCAAGGACGCGGACGGGACCGTCAGGGGCATGGTGGCCGCGGGCGTGACGGTCAGCAACGTCCAGGTGCTGGTTTCCGCCCGGCTACCGGTGGTACTCGGACTTGCAGCGGCCCTGCTGCTGGGCGGATCCCTGGCCGCATGGCTGCTGGGCCGGTACCTCAAGCGTGTCACGCTGGGCTGGGGCCCGGAACAGCTGGCCCAACTGTTCGCCTACTACGAATCGGTGCTCCATTCCGTGCGCGAGGGCCTGGTCCTGGTGGACACCCGCGGCTCGATGGTCCTCTACAACGACCACGCAGCGTTGCTGCTCGGCATCGACGCCCCCACGGGGGGCCCGGCCGGCAGCTCCTCCGGGGCTCCTGCGAAGAGTTCAACCGCACATCCGATGCCGGCCACCAGACTCGCGCGTGCAGGCGTCGGACACAGGCGCGCGGGCCGCGGGCCGGCTTCCCACGGCCCGCCGCAGCTGGAATTCCTTGCCCTGCCGGAGTCGCTCAGGGAGCTGTTGCGCAGCGGCCGCGCCGCCACCGACGAGGTCCATGTCGCCGGCGACCGCCTGCTGGTGGTCAGTCAGCGCCCGGCCCTGGCCCCGGGCGGCAATGCGCCCACCGGCACGGTGGCCACCATCCGGGACCACACCGAACTGACCGCCCTGGCCGGCAGCCTCAGCAGCACCCAGACCCTGGTGGAGGCGCTGCGGTCCCAAACCCACGAACACGCCAACAGGCTCCACGCCATCATTTCGCTGATCGAGCTGGACCGCGCCCGCGAAGCCCTGGAATTTGCCACGGCCGACCTCTCCGAGACTGTCCGTCTGGGCGGGGAATTTGTGGGCACCCTGGACGAACCCTTCCTGGCCGCCCTGCTGGTGGGCAAGCGCGCACAGGCCGACGAACGCGGGGTGAAGCTTGAACTCAGCGGCTCCGGAACGCTGCCGCCGGGCGTGTTGGACACCCGGGAGCTCGTGACCCTTCTGGGCAACCTGGTGGACAACGCCATCGACGCGGCCTCCGGTGCCTCCCCCGGCCCCACCATCTGGGCGGACCTGCTGGTGGCCGACGACGCCCTGACCATCACCGTGGCGGACAACGGACCGGGCCTTCCCACCACGGACCTGGACGTGCTGGGCCGGATCGGCACGAGCGGAAAAACGTCTGTGGCCCCCGGTGGGCGCGGCTATGGAATTGCCCTGATCCGCCGCGCCACCGCCGCCCTCGGAGGCACCATCACAGCCGAGAACGACGGTGGCGCCGTCATGACCGTCGTCGTACCCCTCCCCACTGCTGTGGATGCAAAGGAAGAATCATGAGCGGACCGATGCCCATCCGGTTGCTGGTGGTGGACGATGAACCTATTGCCCTGGCTGCCCACGCCGACTATGTGCGCCGCCTGGACGGCTTTGAGGTGGCCGCGACCGCGGGCGGGATGGGGGCCGCGCTTGCCGTACTGAACGACCCCGCCACCCCGCCCATCCAGCTGGTGCTGCTGGACATGAACCTGACCGACGGGCACGGCCTGGACCTGCTGCGCCGCATCCACGGGCTCGGGCTGGTGCCGGACGTTGTGGCCATCACGGCCGTGCAGGAAATCCAAGTGGTGCGCTCGGCCATCGCACTGGGCATCACCGCCTACCTGATCAAGCCGTTCACGTTCGCCGCGTTCCGGGAAAAGCTGGAAAGCTACCGGGGCTACCACTATGCCTTGGCGGACCGGTCGCACACCAGCCAGGATGCCCTTGACCGTGCCCTGTCCACATTGCGGCCCAGCGGGAAGCTGCAGCTGCCCAAGGGGATGCTGCCCGAGACGCTCGGGGCCGTGGCCGACTGGCTGCGGGCCCAGGGCGCGCCCGCCTCAGCCACCGAAGCTGCCGCGGGACTGGCGATGTCCCGGGTCACGGCCCGGCGCTATCTGGACCACCTGGTGGAAACCGGATCCGCGGCGAAGGCTCCCCGCCACGGATCGCCCGGCCGGCCGGAGCTTGAATACCGCTGGCTTCGCCGTTGAGATTGGAGATAACCACCGCTCCCCGCGTTGACATTGGAGATAACCACCGCTCCCCGCGTTGAGATTGGAGATAACCACCTCCGCAACCGTTGACATTGGAGATAACCACCGCTCCCCGCGTTGAGATTGGAGATAACCACCTCCGCAACCGTTGACATTGGAGATAACCACCGCTCCCCGCGTTGAGATTGGAGATAACCACCTCCGCAACCGTTGACATTGGAGATAACCACCGCTCCCCGCGTTGAGATTGGAGATAACCACCTCCGCAACCGTTGACATTGGAGATAACCACCGCTCCAGCAGACGTTTTTTTGCGATGCCATCTTCACGCCCGACGGCACACTGTGGATAACTCAAGAAACCAAAGCAAATTCCGGCCAGACTGGAGGAATGATCAAGGCCCAGCCCCTCCCCGATTCGTTGAGCGGACGATCCTTCACACTGGGTGAGTCCGATGACTACGGCATCAGCCGGCGCCGGACAGCTGGCCGTGACCTGTACACGCCGGGCCGCTGCATCCGCGTGCCGTGGGGAGTGCAGGAGCCGTTAGCCGACCGCGTCCGGCCGCTTCTGGAGCTCACGCCGGGCGGAATGGCAAGCCACAGCACGGCCGCGCTGCTATGGGGCGTCCCGCTTCCGCCGTGGCTGGCCGGCAGCTTTGAAATCCACATTTCCAAGGTTGCCTCCAGCGCTCCCCCGTGGCGGGCAGGCGTAGTCGGGCACCACACGCGATTCAAGCCGGGCGAGGTCGACCTGCTTGGCGGGATGCCGGTTACGTCGCCTCTGCGGACCTGGCTGGATCTGGCTGCAATGCTCGAACTTGATGACCTTGTCGCGGCCGGCGACTTCCTGGTCTGCGAACATGATCGGATCTTTGGGCCGAAACGGGTGGCCCTGGTGAACCTTTTCGAGGTGCGGGAGTCCGTGCGGCATGAGTTCCACCGACGGGGAATCGTCAAGGCGCGTGAGGCCGCCGACCTGCTCCGGGTCGGCGCGAACTCACCCCCGGAAAAGCGGATCCGCCTGGCGCTGGAAAGGGCGGGCGTCCCGGGCTTGACCCTCAACCACGTCGTCGTGGATGCCGATGGGAGCGACGCCTCCTGGCCTGACCTTGCCCTTCCGGAATGGAAGATCGCCTTGGAATACGACGGCGCGCATCACCTGACGGCACGGCAAAAGGCAATTGACGAAGCTCGCAACCGGCTCATGGAACGGCTTGGCTGGCAGCAGCTGAGGATCACCAAAGCCATGCTGGACAACGACGGCGACAAGGCCGTCGTCGCGCTTGTCCGCAATGCTCTCCGCGTGCAAGGGTGGACAGGCCCGTTTTTTGAGCGGGCGTTTCCTCCAACCTCAACAGTGGGAGCGGACGGGGTCAAACGGCGGAGAAGGCCACCACGCAGTTTTGGCCGCCGAATCCGAAGGCGTTGGTCACCGCGTGCCGGACGGCCATGGCGCGGGCCTCGTTAGGTACGTAATCGAGATCGCATTCCGGGTCCGGGCTGGTGTAGTTGATGGTGGGCGGTACGGCCGAATCCGTGATGGCGCGCACGCAGACCAGGGCCCCCAGTGCCCCTGCCGCCCCGATCAGGTGCCCGGCCATGGATTTGGGCGCCGTGACGGCGAGCGCAGGGGCATGGGCGCCAAACGCCTGGTGGATGGCGGCGGTTTCCGTTTTGTCGTTGGCCCTGGTGGAGGTGCCGTGGGCACAGACAAGTTCGACGCCGGACGCGTCCAGCTGCGCTGTTTCCAGCGTCTTCGTAATGGCCCGGGCCGCGAAGGTTCCGCCAGGGTCGGGGGCGACGATGTGGAAGGCATCGGCCGTCATGGCCCCGCCGGACACCTCTGCATAGACCCGGGCGCCGCGCGCCCGGGCGCTGGAGAGCCGCTCCAGGGTGAACACGACGGCGCCCTCGCCAAACACGAAACCGTCCCGTCCGGCGTCGAACGGGCGGGAGGCCTCCTGCGGGCAATCATTGTTCCGGGACAGCCCGCGCATGGACGAGAGCCCGGCAAACATGACGGGCGTAATGGCGGCGTCTGCGCCGCCGGCCACCACCACGTCCGCATCGCCCTCGAGCAGGATCCGCCGCGCCTCCAGCAGCGCATGCGTGCCGCTGGCGCAGGCGAGTGCGCTGGCGTTGACCCAGCCGTGCACGCCAAGGTCGATGGCAACCTCGCACGCTGCCATGTTGGTCAGCGACGACGCCACGAAACTGGGGCTGACGTACCTGGCGCCGCGCGCCTCCAGCACGTGCACGGCCTCCTCAACCTCCGGGAAGCCGGCCACGGCGCAGTTGATGACGACGGCTGCCTCGGTGCCTTCGAGCGTGGAGCCCAACCCGGCGTCGGCCACGGCCTCTCGGGCCGCGGCAATGGCCAGCTGGGTGCAGCGTGAGGACCGGTTGAGGCGTTTGACCGGCAGCAGTGCGGACGGGTCGAAGCCCTTCACCTCGGCGGCGATGGTGGTGGGCAGGCCGGCGGGGTCGAAGGCCGTGATGGTGTCCACGCCGCTGCGCCCGGCCAACAGTGCCTCCCAGGTCTCCCCCGCCGTATTGCCCAGCGGCGTCAGTGCCCCGATGCCGGTGATGACCACGCGCTCCCGGCCGTCCCGCCGTGCACCGTCCCGCCGGCCGCTCACCGTCTCTCCCCGTCGCCGCCGTCTCGCGCAGCCGGTTCCTCAAACAGCCCGGCGGCGTGGTCGCCCACGGCTTGTTCGGCCAGTTGGTAGTGAATTTTCTTCCCGGTGGCGGTCAGCGGCACGCTGTCGACAAAAGCGTAGGCCCGGGGCCGCTTGAAGTCGGACAGCTCCACGCTGGCCAGGCAGTGCCGCTCCAGTGCCTCGGCCGTGGCGGCGTCTGCGGCACCGACAGGGTCGCGGCGGACCACGTACGCCACCACCTTGGCTCCCCAGTGGTCGTCGGGCAGGCCCACCACCACACTGTCCCGCACACCCGGGTGCGCGCCGAGCACCTCCTCCACCTGGACGGGGTGGATGTTTTCGCCGCCGGAGATGATCATGTCGTCCCTGCGGCCCGCAATGGTGACGAAGCCGTCGTCGTCCCAGGTGCCCAGGTCCCCGGAGTACAGCCAGTTGTGCACGAACTTTTCCTCGTTGATGTCCGGCAGGTTCGCGTAGCTGAAGCCGGACTTGGGGGTCCGCATGATGATCTCCCCCAGCTCCGTGTTGTCCCGGGCCGCCAATTCGTCCGGCTCGGCGCGCCGGTCCGGGAAGAACTTCACGAGGGCAACGTCGTCGTCCGTGCAGGCCCGGCCAGCCGTCCCGGCATGGGCGGGCAGGTCCTCAGGGCGCAGGAAGGTGTTCCAGAACGCCTCGGTGGTGCCGTAGCCGTTGAAGATGCGCGGTGTGAGCAGGCTTTGGTAGCGCAGCACGGCGGCCTTTGTCAGCGGTGCGCCCATGGTGACGATGCCGCGCAGCCCGGACAGCTCCTGCGGGTTCCTTTCCTGTTCGTCGGCGAGCATGGCCAGGGACACTGGCGCGCCGATCAGGAACGTCAGCCCGTACCGGCCCACCCAGTCCAGCACCGTGGCCGGGTCGAAGGCACGCATCGGCACCACCGAGCCGCCCACGTAGAACAAGGGGTTCGGCCCGCCGGAATACAGACCGCCGCGGTGGAACCAGGGCGTCATGTTCAGCGTCCTGTCCTGCGGGGTGAGCGGAAAGTGCATGATGACGTCGTGTGCGCTCATCACCTCCACGATCGAGGGCAGGGACACCCCCTTGGGCCGGCCGGTGGTGCCGGAGGTGTACAGCCGGGTGGTTTCCTCGTAGGTCGAGGCCTGTCCCTGCCGTTGTGGCGGTGCGTCGGGGGCGGCGGCCACGACGTCGGCGAAAGATCGCACGAAGTCCGGCCGCCCGGCGTCGTCCGTGCCTGCCGCAGCCCGCTCCCCCACGGTCAGCACGACGGCGGACGAGCCTGCCGCTTTCACGGCGGCGAGCGCCGCGCCAGCCACCGTGGCGTCGACGATGAAGACGGCCGGGTCGCTGTCGCGCAGGATGAGCGCGGTTTCGCCGGAGGCCAGGCGGTAGTTCATGGGCACCCCGACGGCGCCGAGGCGTTGGGTGGCCAGGTAGAGCCAGGCGAATTCGACACAGTTGAACAGCTGGTAGGCGACGTGGCTGCCAACGCCCACGCCCAGCCCCGCCAGGGCGGCGGCCACCTTGTTGACGTCGGCGTCAAGCTCCGCGTACGTCCATTCACGCCCGGCCCCGGGGTCGACGATGGCCACTTGCCGGCCAAACCTGCCCACATTACGGCGGAAGCCGGCGTCGTAGGTGAAGTCGTGTTCGAAGTAGTCCTTGAAAAGGCTCGCGTCGTACGCCATGGAACGTCCCCTTCACCGGGCCCTGCCGCCTCCACAGCGGGCTGTGCCATTGCGCCCCCGTCATCGTCACCGATGCGGGGGCCTTGATATGCACCCTACTCCGGCCCGCCGGGGCGTCAAGGGGGCCCGGGCCGGCGGGCAACTGGCGCCGGCGTTTTCCATGCGCAACCCCGGCACCCCACCCTTGCGCACAAAGAAACGTTACTTCCGCTATGCGCAACCCCAGAGTGCTGGGGCTGCGCCAGTGAACAAGTTGCGCAACGTCAACACTCCAGCCCTGCGCACAAAGAAACGTTACTTCCGCTAAGCGCAACCCCAGAGTGCTGGCAGTGCGCATAAGCGCCACGCCGGCCGCCGGAAGCGTCAGGGGGTCCCGCTCCCCATGTTGAGCCTTTAGATCAGCACCGATCCGCAACGAAGAGCACGTCGTTATCCCCAGCCGCCCGCGCTCCCCAGCCACTCCCACCGCTCGCGAGCCCGCAGCGGGCCCAGAACCTCACCGTGCGGAGAGGATGGGGACCAGGTTCTCGATGACGGAGGGGTCCTCAATGGTCGAGGGCACCGTGTAGTCGTCGCCGTCGGCGATCTGGCGCATGGTCTTGCGCAGGATCTTCCCGGAACGAGTCTTGGGCAGCGCGTCGACGATGGTGGCGTTCTTGAAGTCCGCCACCGGACCGATCTCTTTGCGGACCAGGGCCACCAGCTCCTTTTGAAGGGCATCCGGATCGATGGACACGCCGCTCTTGAGCACCACGTACCCCACGGCCTTCTGGCCCTTCAGTGCGTCCGCCACGCCGATCACGGCGCATTCGGCCACGGCCGGGTGCTTGCCCACCACCTGCTCGATGGCGCCGGTGGAGAGGCGGTGGCCGGCCACGTTGATGACGTCGTCGGTGCGGCCCATGACATACACGTAGCCGTCCCCGTCCACGTAGCCGGAGTCGCCGGTGGCGTAATACCCGTCAAAAGCGCTGAGATAGGAGTCCACATAACGTTGGTCGTCGCCCCACAGGGTGGTCAGCGTGCCCGGCGGCAACGGCAGCCCCAGCACGATGTTGCCTTCCTCCCCCACACCCACCGGGGCCCCGTAACCGTCCACAATGCGCAGATCGTAGCCGGGCATGGGCAGGGTGGGCGAACCGGCCTTGATGGGCAGCGGGTCCAGGCCGCGCGGGTTGCCCACAATGCCCCAGCCCGTTTCGGTCTGCCACCAGTGGTCCACCACGGGCACGCCGAGCACCTTCGAGGCCCAGTGGAACGTGGCCGTGTCCAGCCGCTCCCCCGCGGTGAACAGCGTTTGGAGCGAGCCGGCGTCGTACGCCTTGAGCAGTTCCGCCTCCGGGTCCATCTTGCGGATGGCGCGCAGGGCGGTGGGCGCTGTGAACAGGGCCTTCACGCCATGCTGTTCAATGACCCGCCAAAACGCGCCGGCGTCCGGGGTGCCCACGGGCTTGCCCTCGTACATGACCGTGGTGGCGCCGGCCAGCAGCGGCCCGTACACAATGTAGGAGTGCCCCACAACCCAGCCCACGTCCGACGCCGTCCACCACACGTCCCCGGCGTGGATGTCGTAAAGGTTCGCCATGGTCCACAGAAGTGCGACGGCGTGTCCCCCGTTGTCGCGGACCACCCCCTTGGGCGTGCCGGTGGTCCCGGAGGTGTACAGGATGTACAGCGGGTCCGTCGCCTTGACCGTCACGGGGCCCGCTGGCTGCGCAACGGCGAGCGCGGCGTCCCAGTCCACATGGTTCCAGCCGAGGGCGGCAGGATCCGTGGCGAAGCCGTCACGGTGCTTGACGATCACGGGCAGCTCCGGTGCGCCGGCCGTGGCGAGCGCTTCATGGACGGTGGGCAGGTACTCCACGTGGCGGTTCGGTTCCAGTCCGCCCGAAGTGGTGACGACGGCCTTTGGTGCGGCGTCCCTGATGCGCACGGCCAGTTCGTTGGCCGCAAAGCCGCCAAAGACCACGGAGTGGATGGCACCCAGGCGGGCGGTGGCCAGCATGGCGATGGCTGCCTCCGGGATCATGGGCAGGTAGATGACCACGCGGTCGCCCCTGCCCACGCCCTGGGCACGGAGCACGCCGGCGAAGCGCGCCACCTCGGCGGTGAGTTCGCTGTACGTGTAGGTGGTGACTGTGCCGACCATGGCCGAATCGTGGATCAGGGCCAGCTGGTCTCCACGGCCCGCGGCCACGTGCCGGTCCAGTGCGTTCCAGGCGGTGTTGAGTTCGCCGTCGGGGAACCAGCGGGTGAGCGGTGCGTCCACACCGCTGTAGGCGCTGGTGGGTTCGGTGACCCACTCCACGGCTTGGGCCGCTTCCAGCCAAAACCCCTCGGGGTCGCCCAGGCTGCGTTGGTATTCGTCACTGTATTTCCGGCCGTTCGGGGAGTCGTTCAGGGACATGCGGTCCTCCATCTGCGCTGATGTGATGAGTGTCATGCTAACGGGTGGCAGCGTCCCGAGGCAAGCTTTCTGTATACACAACCCTTTATTAGTTTGAATATTCAGGGAATTATTCGCCATGAAATGGTTCTATGTATACAATGATGGAACCGGTGGCAGTCAGCCGCCGGAGGCGGCAGGCGGGCGGAGGGAAGAGCTGATGCGGGCAAGCGAGAAGGCATACACCACCCTGCGCAGCGACATCGTGGACTGGCGGCTTCCGCCGGGAACCGTGCTGGCCGAAGTGGAGCTGTCCGCACGCCTGGGCGTCTCACGCACCCCGGTCCGGGAAGCACTTGCCCGGCTGAGCGCCGAGGGGCTGGCCGAACCGCAAAGCGGCCGCGGCACCGTGGTGAGCGGGATTTCCCTAGACCACGTGGATGAACTGTTTGAGCTGCGTTCTGCACTGGAATGCCGGGCCGCGGAGCTGGCTGCCAACAAACGCGACCCCGAGGTGTTCCTCGAGCTGCACCGCCAGCTCGGCGACGCCGGACGGCTCATCACCGATGCGGACCCCGCGCGGCACGACTACTACCGGCTGGCCGGGGAGCTGGACACGGCGATCGACACCGCCGCCGGCAACCACTACCTGGCCCAGGCCCTGAAAGGCCTGCGCGTGCACCTGGTGCGCGTGCGCCGGCTCTCCAAGGACAACCCGGCTCGGCTGCGCGACGCCGCCCGGGAACACGCGGACATTGCCCTTGCCATCGCCAACGGCAACGCCGTCGTGGCAAGCGCCGCCACCACCGTCCACCTCGACAACAGCCTCCGCCGCCTGTTGGCCGGCCGCGCCGCACCCTGAAAGCTCCAACACCGGCTACGATTTGTTCACTTCGTCGAAAAAAGGAATCCCCATGGTTATCCAGCACAACGTCCGCGTTTACAAGAGCGAAGAAAACCTCCCCCGCGAGAATCAACTCGCCTACAAGATCGCCAAGGTTGCCGCCGATCCCGTCGCCGTGGACGCCGAGGTCACCGACATGATCATCAACCGCGTGATCGACAACGCCTCCGTGGCCATCGCGTCCCTGAACCGCGGACCCATCGTCGCCGCCCGCGCCCAGGCTCTTTCCCACGCCCCGTCCACCGGCGGAACCGGCGCCAACGTCTTCGGCATCGCCGAATTGGTCTCCCCCGAGTGGGCCGCCTGGGCCAATGGCGTGGCCGTGCGCGAACTCGACTACCACGACACCTTCCTGGCCGCCGAGTACTCCCACCCGGGAGACAACATCCCGCCGATCCTCGCCGTCGCACAGCACACCGGTGCCTCCGGTGCCGAGCTGATCCGCGGCATTGCCACCGGCTACGAGATCCAGGTGAACCTGGTCAAGGCCATCTGCCTGCACAAGCACAAGATTGACCATGTGGCCCACCTCGGCCCGTCCGCCGCGGCCGGCATCGGCACCCTGCTGGGGCTGGAGGTGGAGACCATCTTCCAGGCCGTGGGTCAGGGCCTGCATACGACGACGGCCACCCGCCAGTCACGCAAGGGCGAAATCTCCACCTGGAAGGCGCACGCCCCGGCGTTTGCCGGCAAGATGGCCGTTGAGGCCGCGGACCGTGCCATGCGCGGCCAAACCTCCCCGGTCCCGATCTACGAGGGCGAAGACGGTGTCATCGCCTGGATGCTGGACGGCCCGGACGCCCAGTACACCGTGCCGCTGCCAGCCGACGGCGAGGCGAAGCGTGCCATCTTGGACACGTACACCAAGGAGCACTCGGCCGAGTACCAGGCACAGGCGTGGATTGACCTGGCCCGCAAGCTGCACGGCGAACACCCCGAGGCCACCGACCCGGCCAACGTTGCCAGCGTGCTGATCAAGACCAGCCACCACACGCATTACGTGATCGGCTCCGGGGCCAACGACCCCCAGAAGTACGATCCCACCGCATCGCGGGAAACCCTTGACCACTCGATCCCGTACATCTTCACGGTGGCCCTGCAGGACGGCTCCTGGCACCACGTGGACTCCTACTCCCCCGAGCGTGCCGGCCGGCCCGACACTGTTGAGCTGTGGCACAAGGTCACCACGGAGGAGGACGCCGAGTGGACCCGCCGGTACCACTCCCTGGACATTGCGGAGAAGGCCTTCGGCGGCACCGTGGTAATCACGCTCAACGACGGCACGGTCATCACGGAGTCCATTGCCGTGGCCGACGCGCATCCACTTGGCGCCCGGCCGTTTGCCCGCGCGCAGTACATCAACAAGTTCCGCACCCTGGCCACGGGCCTCGTCGAGGAAGCCGAGATTGACCGCTTCATCGCGGCAGCGGAGAATCTGCCGAAACTGGCCAGCGGGGAACTGGACCAGCTCAACATCACCGCGGCGCCCGGCGTCGTGAATCCGGCCGATGCACCGAAGGGGCTGTTCTAGCATGCTGTACTCCAAGAAGACTTCGGAGCAGAAGCGCCGGGAGCTGCGCGCCATGCTGGTTCCGGGCGCGGCCCGCCAGTTCCCCGGCGCGTTCAATCCGCTCTCGGCCCGGCTCATTGAGGAAAAGAAGTTCGCCGGCGTCTACATCTCCGGCGCGGTCCTCGCCAATGATTTGGGCCTGCCCGACATTGGCATGACGACGCTGACCGAAGTGGCGGCCCGCGGCGGGCAGATTGCGCGCATGACGGACCTGCCCTGCCTCATCGACGCGGACACCGGCTTTGGCGAGCCGATGAACGTGGCCCGCACCATCCAGGAACTGGAAAATGCGGGGCTGGCCGGCTGCCACATCGAGGACCAGTTCAACCCGAAGCGCTGCGGCCACCTGGACGGCAAGAACATGGTGGACCTGGACACGGCCGTCAAGCGGATCGCCGCCGCCGCCGACGCCCGCCGCGATGAAAACTTCCTCATCATGGCCCGCACCGACATCCGCGCCGTCGAGGGGCTGGACGTGGCGATTGACCGGGCAAAGGCCCTGGTTGACGCCGGCGCGGACGCCATCTTCCCGGAGGCCATGAAGAGCGTCGCCGAGTTTGAGGCCGTGTGCAAGGCCGTGAACGTGCCGGTGCTGGCGAACATGACGGAGTTTGGCAAGAGCGAACTGTTCACGCGGGACGCCCTTGCCGCGGCCGGCGTGGCCATGATCATCTACCCCGTAACCCTGCTGCGCAGCGCCATGGGCGCTGCCGAGCGCGTGCTCGACGCAATTTCCGCCGACGGCACCCAGCTTGCCGCCGTGCCGGAGATGCTGACTCGCGCCCGGCTCTATGAACTGGTTGACTACGAAGCGTATAACCAGTTTGATACAGGCATCTTCAATTTCCAGGTCCCGGGCCTGGACATCAGCACCAACAACGCGAACCTCTAAGCAATGGTTCATTTTGAAATTAAGGAGCACCCACTGTGAGCGACGAAGACGTACGTAGGGGCCTTGCCGGCGTCGTGGCCGACTACACGGCCATCTCCAAGGTGAACCCGGAGTCCAACTCCCTGCTGTACCGCGGCTATCCGGTGCAGGAACTGGCCGCCGGCAAGTCCTTTGAGGAGGTGGCACTGCTGCTGTGGACCGGCGAGCTGCCCACCGAAGATGAGCTGACGGTGTTCGAGGCCTTTGAGCGGGCCAACCGCGCCCTCGATGCCAATGTGCGCGCCGCCATTGACCTGCTGCCGCTCCACTGCCACCCGATGGACGTCGCCCGCACCGCGGTCTCCGTGCTGGGTGCCAACCACGCACTGGCCGAGGACTCCTCGCCTGCGGCCGAGCTGGAGAAGGCGAAGTCCCTTTTCGCACACTTCCCGGCCGTCGTCGCCTACGACCAGCGCCGCCGTCGTTCGCAGGCCTTGGTGGAACCGCGGGAGGACCTGGACTACGCGCAGAACTTTCTGTGGATGACGTTCGGCGAGGAAGCGCCGTCCGAGGTGGCGGACGCGTTCCGCGTGTCCATGGTGCTCTACGCGGAGCACTCCTTCAACGCCTCCACGTTCACGGCCCGGGTCATCACGTCCACGCTCTCCGATCTGCACTCGGCCGTCACCGGGGCCATCGGCGCCTTGAAGGGCCCGCTGCACGGCGGCGCCAACGAGGCCGTCATGCACACCTTCGACGAGATCGGGATCCGCAAGGAGGAATCCCGCGAGGAGGCAGCCGCCCGCGCCAAGGCGTGGATGGAGGACGCCCTGGCCCGAAAGAAGAAGGTCATGGGCTTCGGGCACCGTGTTTACAAGAACGGCGATTCCCGCGTGCCCACCATGAAGGGTGCGCTGGACAAAATGATCGCGTACTTTGACCGGCCGGAAATGCTGGGCCTCTACGACGGACTGGAATCGGCCATGGCCGAGGCGAAGAACATCAAGCCGAACCTGGACTACCCGGCCGGGCCCACGTACCACCTGATGGGCTTCGACACGGACATGTTCACGCCTATCTTCATTGCCTCGCGCATCACCGGCTGGACGGCACACATCATGGAACAGCGCGCCGCGAACGCGTTGATCCGCCCGCTGAGCGCGTACAACGGAGTGGACGAACGCCACGTGGGCTGACGCCTATAAGGGACGAATAGGTGGGCCGCCGGCCGCGAGGGACCCGCTGCGGGCTTGCGGGCAGTGGGAGCGGCAGGGGATTATCTCCAACCTCAACAAGCTTTTTTCCTTTCGGGTTCACCGGTGTCATCCCGTGATTGCAGGTAGTGTAAATGGGACCTGGCTCACACCCGGAACATTTGAAGGAGCATCGTGGAAAAATCATCTTTAACTGCACTGGCCCGGGAACTGCTGGGAAATGCCAAGGCCGGCACCAGTGGGCGCAGCGCGCGGACCGTTTACGGCGGGCACGAGCGGGTGCTGCGCCAAACGGTGGTCGCGTTGACGGCCGGTTCCATGCTGGACGAACACGACAACCCCGGCGAAGCCACGGTCCAGGTCCTCAGCGGGCGCCTGGTGCTGGCCACCGGGGAGGTGTCCTGGGAAGGCTCCGCTGGGGACCACCTGGTGGTGCCCAACGCCCGCCACTCCGTCAAGGCCCTGGAGGACTCGACTTTTCTGCTGACTGTCGCCAAGCCCTGACCCGTTGCAGTTTCCGGCTCACAGTTGATTGAGGGAGCAGGGTGCCGGCGGCTACTTAAGTGTGCGGGTGCTGGCGGCGACGGTCTCGTTGTCCGGGTTCATTACGATGCGCCAGTGTGCCCGGTCCCCGGCGAGGAATGCCGGCAGCCAGCGGACGGCGTCGGCCCACATCTGGGCTTCCGGCAGTTGCCCCACCCCATACCACCGCGGGGCGATCTCATCGCTTTCCTGTTCGACACCGGCAAAAGTGCGGCACAGGTACACCACAGTGTTCATGTCCCATTCAGGCCGGGCGGGGAAGACAAAGTCCACGACGCCGGCCGGGATCAGGTCCGCCTCCAACACCGCAATGCCGGTTTCCTCTGCCACCTCACGGCAGATCGCCTGTCCGGTGGTCTCCCCCGCTTCCACATGTCCGCCGATCCCGACCACCTTGCCCGTGCCAAAGCCCGTCTTTTTAAGGCCCAGCAGCACCTGCTCACCGCTGTCGGCGGTGCGGAGCAAAAAACACAGGGTCACGGCGGCGGCAGTCATACGGCCAGCCTAAGCCACCTTCGGGTCCGCGCGGGACGGCCCGCGAGCCATTGACGGGCTCTAATGCGCAGGATAGCTTGGCAGGGAAGACGCCCAATGACCTTGGGGAAATTCCACATTTTGGGAGTGGTCCATGCCGCTGTATGAATTCCGTTGCACCGACGGCACAACGTTTGAAGCCGCCCACTCCATGGTAGAGGTGCCCGACAGCCTCAACTGCCCGGACTGCGGCGCCCCGGCCCGCAGGCGCATTTCACCGCCGCGGCTCTCCATCGCCGGCACCGCAGCATATTCGCTGATCGACGCCACCAAGCGCAGCGCCCACTCACCGGCGGTCGTATCGTCACCTGGGCCGGGGAAGCCCGGCCGTCAGCGCGCCTATTCGCCCAACCCGCTGCACCAAAAGCTTCCCCGCCAGTGACACGCCCGGCCAAGCACCAGCCTGCCCCATCCGACCCGCCGCGATCGCAAGGAGAAAGACCATGCCTGATGTTTTGTTCCCGCTCGATTCCGCCAAAAAATTTGAGGACCAGGAAAAGTTGGGCCATAACCGCTGGCACCCGGAAGTCCCGCCGGTGGCGACGGTCAAGCCGGGCGACTCCTTTCGGGTGGACTGCCGGGAGTGGTTTGACGGGGCCATCGTCAATGACGACTCCGCCCAGGACATACTCAACGCCCCGCTGCTGACCGTGCATAAACTTTCCGGACCCTTCGCCGTCGAAGGAGCCAAGCCCGGGGACCTGCTCATTGTGGACATCCTTGATGTGGGTCCCATCCCGCAGGAGGACTCCGGACCCTTGGCCGGTCAGGGCTGGGGCTACACCGGCATCTTTTCCCGCAACAATGGCGGCGGCTTCCTCACCGAGCAATTCCCCGACGCCTACAAGGCGGTCTGGGACTTTACGGGCCAGGTGGCGACCTCCCGCCACGTGCCGGAGGTTCGCTTTGAAGGGCTGATCCATCCCGGGCTCATGGGCACGGCCCCCTCAGCGCAATTGCTGGCCACCTGGAACAAGCGCGAAGGGGACCTTATTGCCACCGATCCACTCCGCGTGCCCCCGCTGGCATTGCCTCCCGAGGCCGAACATGCGGTGCTCGGGGGACTCCCCCGCGATCAGTGGGCGCGCGTCGGTTCCGAGGCCGCCCGGACCGCCCCACCACGCGAGAACGGCGGAAACCAGGACATCAAGAACCTCTCCAAGGGTTCACGCATCTTCTATCCGGTGTTCGTCGACGGCGCCAATCTGTCCGTGGGTGACCTCCATTTCTCCCAGGGCGACGGCGAGATCACCTTCTGCGGCGCCATCGAGATGGGCGGGTTCATCGACCTGCGCGTCGACATCATCAAGGGCGGCATGGACACCTACGGGGTCAGCGAGAATGCCATCTTCATGCCGGGGCGGGTGGAACCGCAGTTCAGCGAATGGCTGGCCTTTTCCGGCACCTCCGTCACGCTCGACGGCGAGCAGCGCTACCTCGATTCACACTTGTCCTACCAGCGGGCTTGCCTGCACGCCATCGACTACCTGGTCAAGTTTGGCTACAGCCCGGAGCAGGCCTACCTGCTTCTGGGCGCCGCACCCATCGAGGGGCGCCTGTCCGGCGTCGTGGACATCCCAAATTCGTGCTCCACCGTCTACCTGCCCACGGCCATGTTTGACTTCGATGTCCGGCCGTCGGCAGCAGGTCCGCATCAGGTCAATCCAGGCATCGGTGCACCCAGGGCCGCCAACGGCTAGCCAAGTGCCCGCGGGTGCGCTGCGGCATAAACTTCCCGCAGGGTTTCGGCCGTGACCAGCGTGTAGACCTGCGTGGTGGTCACGGAGGCGTGGCCGAGCAGTTCCTGCACAACGCGCACGTCGGCGCCGCCCTCCAGCAGGTGGGTGGCGAAGGAGTGGCGCAGCGTGTGCGGTGAGACGTCCGCGGCAACGCCGGCCTTGTCCGCGGCAACTTTCAAAATGCTCCAGGCGCTTTGCCGGCTGATCCGCCCGCCGCGGGTGTTCAGGAACAGGGCCGGGGTGCCCCTGCCCTTGGCGGCCAGCGATCCCCGCCCCCGCACCAGGTACGACTCCAGGGCACGCACCGCATACGAGCCGATCGGCACCAGGCGCTCCTTGGAGCCCTTGCCGAAAAGCCGCACCAGGGACGGGCCGTCGTCCTCCGAACGCGAAAGGACCAGGTCGTCCACGTCGAGCCCGACTGCCTCGCTGATGCGGGCACCGGTGGAATACAGGAATTCCAGCATCGCGGTGTCGCGCAGGCCCGGGGCACTGTCCGAGCCGGCGGCCTCCAGGATCCGGGCAACATCGTCAACACTGATGGCCTTGGGCAGGCGGCGCCCGGCCATGGGCGGGTGAACGTCGGCGGCGGGGTCGGCCTCCGTCAGCCCCTCCAGCGCCCAGAATTTGTGCAGCCCACGCACCGCCACGATGGTACGCGCCGCGGACCGAAGGCCCAGCGCGGAACCGCCGTCGCCGCCGTCGGACAGGGCCTGGGCAAACGCGCTCACGTGGTGGCGGGTGACATCCCCAGGGGCCGCCACGGGAATCCCGGACAGGAAGCGTCCATAGCGCAGCAGGTCGCGGCGGTAGGCCTGCAGGGTGTTGGCGGCCAGGCCCCGCTCCACGCCGACGTGCTGCAGGTAGTCCCCGATGGCCCTGCCCATCTCGGTGCTTGCGGCGGTGGAGGCGTCCGCCGCAGCCGCGCCGGCTTTCATTTGCCGCGTTGGCTGGGGTGCTCCGGCCAAGGGGCGCCGGCTTCACGCAGGGTGGCGAAGCCGCTCCGGGCCGCCGCCGAGGCTGCCAGGATGCCGACGACGGCGGACGGGTTGTGAATGCGCCCCTCCAGCACGGCGGCGGCTGCTTCCTCGAGGTCAACCCAGCGGAACGCGATCTCCGCTTCCTCCTCCGTGCGCACGTGCCGGTCGGCTTCGGGCACCTCGGACAGCCCCCGTGCCAAGTAGATCCGGATGGCCTCACTGGAAGAGCCGGGGGTGGTAAAGAAGTCGGTCAGCACGTGCCACTCGGCGCAGGCAATGTCAGCTTCCTCCGCCAGTTCGCGCGCGGCTCCCACCACAAAGTCCTCACCCTCGATGTCCAGCAGGCCGGCCGGGATCTCCCACAGGACCATTTGGACGGGGTGGCGGTACTGGCTCAGGAGCAGCACCTGGTTGCGGTCATTGAGCACCACCACGGCCACGGCTCCCGGATGCGCGATGTAGTCGCGCGTGAGCGGCGCAGCGCCCGGGGTCAGGCTGAAGGTGTCTGAGACGACGTCCCAGATGCGGCCCCGGTACACCGTCGATGATGACTGCAGGGGCCTGTGGCTGGGAACATCAGCCACCGGCTCCCCCGCCTGGTGCAAGGTGTCCACCGTCGGCGGTGTACCGGGCGCGGTCACTAGACCTCCAGCAGCCGGGTGGCGTTCTGGCGATCCAGCGCTGCGGCGATCAGGCCGGCAAAGAGCGGGTGCGGGCGGGTCGGGCGCGAACTCAGTTCCGGGTGGGCCTGGGTGGAGACGTAGTACGGGTGCACCTCGCGGGGCAATTCAACAAATTCCACGAGCTTGCCGTCCGGCGACGTGCCCGAGAAGACGAGCCCTGCCGCAGCAATCTGCTCGCGGTACTTGTTGTTCACCTCGTAGCGGTGGCGGTGCCGCTCGGCAACCTCGGTCCTGCCATAGGTTTCGGCAATGACCGAGCCCTTGGTGAGAACGGCCGGGTACAGGCCCAGGCGCATGGTGCCGCCAAGGTCGCCCTTGCCGTCCACAATGTCCAGCTGCTCTTCCATGGTGGCGATGACCGGGTACTTCGGGTTCGCATCAAACTCGGAGGAGGACGCCCCGTCCAGGCCCACCACGTCGCGGGCATACTCGATGACCATGCACTGCAGGCCAAGGCACAGGCCCAGGGTGGGAAGCTGGTTTTCGCGGGCATACTTCAGGGCGCCGAGCTTGCCTTCCAGGCCGCGGATGCCGAAGCCGCCGGGCACGCAGATGCCGTCCACATCGGAGAGCGCATGAATGGCACCCGCTTCCGTGGCGCAGTCGTCGGAAGGGACCCAGCGGATCTTGACCCTCGTGCTGTTGGCAAAGCCGCCGGCGCGCAGGGCCTCGGTCACGGACAGGTAGGCGTCAGGCAGTTCGATGTACTTGCCCACCAGGGCGATCTCAACGTCGTGGGACGGGTTGTGGACGGCCTCGAGCAGTTTGTCCCACTTGGTCCAGTCCACGTCCTTGAACGGCAGGTCCAGCGCGCGGACGATGTAGGAGTCCAGGCCCTGCGAGTGCAGCGTTTTCGGGATGTCATAGATGCTCGGCGCGTCCGGGCAGCCGATCACGGCTTCCACGTCGACATCGCAGGCACGGCCGATCTTGGCGTGCATCGCTTCGGGCAGGACGCGGTCGGAGCGCAGGATGATGGCGTCGGGCTGGATGCCCAGGGAGCGCAGTGCGGCCACGGAGTGCTGCGTGGGCTTGGTTTTCAGTTCCTGCGACGGGCCAATGTAGGGCACCAGGGACACATGGGCGAAGAACACGTTGTTGCGGCCCACGTCCTGGCGCACCTGGCGTGCGGACTCCAGGAACGGCTGGGACTCGATGTCGCCCACGGTGCCGCCAATTTCGGTGATGATGACGTCGGGGGCGTCGGGTCCCTCGGCGGGCAGGCGCATGCGGCGCTTGATTTCATCGGTGATGTGCGGGATGACCTGGACGGTGTCGCCCAGGTATTCGCCGCGGCGTTCCTTCGCGATCACCGTGGAATACACCTGGCCGGTGGTGACATTGGCGGAGCCTTCGAGGTTTTCGTCCAGGAAGCGCTCGTAGTGGCCGATGTCGAGATCCGTTTCGGCGCCGTCGTCCGTGACGAAGACTTCACCGTGCTGGAAGGGATTCATTGTGCCCGGATCCACGTTGAGGTAGGGATCGAGCTTTTGCATTGTGACCGAAAGGCCGCGTGCACGGAGAAGATGGCCGAGGCTGGACGCCGTCAACCCCTTGCCGAGCGATGACGCGACACCGCCGGTGACGAAGATGTGTTTGGTCGTCTTGGACTGACCACTGAACCGGGAATTTGATCGTTGCACCACGGAATTCGAGCCTATCATCTATTGAGCCAGCATGGGTTCTTTCAAGGTCTGCCACCATGGTGCCAAACACTGCGTAAAACGGGTTCTTCCTACGGTGTTGCCGCACGGGCGTCCGCCAGCAGTTCCCTGGCGTGGGCCTGTGCCGTTGCCGAATCCTCCTGCCCTGCCAGCATCCGGGCCAGTTCACGCACCCGCTCCCCATCATCCAAAAGCCGCACATTGCTGGTCGTGATGCCCCCGGAGGAGTTATTGCCCACAGAGCTTTTCGTCACCAAAATGTGCTGGTCCGCAAACGCCGCCACCTGCGGCAGGTGGGTGACCACCAGGACCTGGACGTGCCGGGCCAGCATGGCCAGCCGGCGCCCAATTTCAACGGCGGCCTTGCCCCCCACCCCCGAGTCCACCTCGTCGAACACGAACGTGGGGACGGGGTCGACGGCGGCCAGCACCACTTCCAGCGCCAGCATCACCCGGGAGAGCTCGCCGCCGGAGGCCCCCTTGCCCAGCGGCCGCGGCGAAGCGCCGGCGTGCGGCTGGAGCAGGAACGTGATGTCGTCGGCGCCATGGATGCCGCGTTCGGCCGGTGCCAGCTCAATGACAAGCCTGGCGTCGGGCATGGCCAGCGCCTTCAGCTCGGCGCTGACCTGTCGTGACAGCTTGTCCGCCGCGGACCGGCGAAGCTTCGTGACATCTGCAGCGAGCGTCTCCAGCTCAAGCAGTGCGGCCGCAACCTCGGCCTCCAGCGTTTCTATCCGGCCGGAGTCGTCGGTGAGCTCCGCCAGCCGTGCACGGGCCGTGTCCGCCCACACCAGCACCTCGTCAATGCTGGGTGCGTACTTGCGGACCAGCACCGCCAGTTCACCGCGGCGGTCCTCCAGCTCGGCGAGCCGGCCCGGCCCCTCAGTGTCCAGCGATGTCGCATAGCCGGCCAGGTCCCGGGCAATGTCTGCCAGCAGATACCCCACCTCGGAGACGCGTTTTCCCAGTTCACCCAGTGCGTCATCGGATTCGGCCGCGGTCTCCAAAAGGCGCTTGGCCGTGTCCACCAGCGTTACGGCATCCGCCCCGTCGCCATAGTCCTCGGCAATCAACGCCTCATGGGCGCCCAGGGAAGCCCGGCGCAGCTCCTCCACGTTGCCCAGCTTTACGGTCTCGGCCTTCAGGAGCTCGTCCTCGGCCTCCAGAGGCTCCACGGCGTCGATCTCCGCCAGCGCTGCCGTCAGCGACTCGGCCTCACGCAGCCGCTCCCGGCTGGAGGTGCGCAGCAGTTCCAGCTCCACCTGCGCTGCCCGCCACCGCTCAAAAACGGCCCGGTACTTCGCCATCGCGGCGGGAAACGACTTTTGCGCCTCGGCGGCAAACTTGTCCAGCGCTTCACGCTGGGGACCGGCACCCTTGAGCCGGATCTGGTCCGACTGCCCGTGCACCGCCACCAGGGTCTCCCCCAGCTCGGCCAGCACGCCAATCGGGGCACTGCGGCCACCCACATGCGCCCGGCTGCGCCCGTCGGCACCCACCGTGCGGGCCAGGATCAGCTCCGCGCCGCCGTCGAACTCGTCAATGTCGGCGCCGGCCTCCAGGGCACGTGCCAGGGCGGCATGCCCGGCGGGGAGGGTGAGCGTGGCCTCGGCGGAAGCGCTCTTGGCCCCGGTGCGCACGGCTCCCGCATCGGCACGGTTTCCCAGCAGAAGTCCGACGGCGGTCACCACCATCGTCTTTCCGGCGCCGGTTTCACCGCTGACGACGCTCAGGCCCGGGCCCAGGGGCAGCGTGGACTCGGAAATGACCCCGAGGTCGCGGATCCGTATTTCCTCAATCATGAAGTGGCGCGACCCCCTCAAGGTTGTTCGGCTCGTTGGTGACGGTCAGGTCCGGGACCAGCGGCGGCGGTCCGGTGGGAGGCCCTTCCAGCTGCGACTTGGGCTTGGGCGTCCTGATGATGGGCAGCTGGGTGGTGGGCGGCGGCGTTTCCTCGGCGCTAGGCCCGCGCCAGCCCTGCACGGGCAGCTCAAACTTGCGCACCAGGCGCTCGGAGAACGGGGACTGCTGCGTGCGTGCCAGTTTCACCGGTTTGCTGGAGCGGGTCACCTCGATGCGGGCGCCGGGCAGCAGGTCCACGGTGCGGCGGCCGTCGCACCAGATCACGCCGTAGGCTCCGTTGCGGGTGAGCACCTCCACGGCGAGCGTGGACGTCGGTGCCACCACGAGCGGCTTGGCAAAGAGCGCGTGGGCGCTGATGGGCACCATGAGCAGGGCCTCCACCTCGGGCCACACCACGGGCCCGCCGGCGGAGAAGGCGTAGGCCGTGGACCCGGTGGGGGTGGCCATGACCACGCCGTCGCAGCCAAAGGAACTCAACGGGCGGCCGTCCACTTCGGTGACCACTTCGATCATGCGTTCGCGGTTGCCTTTTTCCAGCGCCACCTCGTTGAGCGCCCAGGTGTGGGTGACCACCTTTCCCTTGACCCGGACCTTCACGTCCAGGGTCATTCGCTCCTCCACCGAGTATTCGCGGCGCACCACCCAGTCCACTGTTTGGATCAGATCGGCCCGTTCGCTTTCGGCCAGGAATCCCACATGGCCCAGGTTCACGCCCAGTAGCGGGAGGTCATGGTCGCGGACCAGTTCGGCCGCACGCAGGATGGTGCCGTCGCCGCCAAGCACCATGACCAGTTCAATGTCGGCCAAAGTGACGTCCCGGTCCAGGATCTCCATGCTGACGTCGGAAACGCCCAGATAACCGGTCATGTCGGCCAGTTCATCGGCGTACATGACCGGCACAATATTGTTGGCATGGAGCTGCACGCACGCCTCAAGGGCGGCAATCATCGATTCCTCGCGCCCCGTGTGGGCCAGAATCAAGACGCGGCGTGTCATGTGCTTGGGTTTCCTCAAAGGTAGGCGTCAGGGCCAGAGCTGTGCCAGCAGTTCCTCGACGGCACTGCCCTGTTCTTCGATCTTATGTGGCTGCGCCGACAGTTCACGGCTTGCCCACAGAAAATACTCAACATTTCCCTCCTGGCCGGGGAGTGTGCTGGGGCCCAGGCCGCGCAGCACGAGCCCGTTGGCGACGGCGGCCCGGGCCACGAGTTCCACGGCGCGCCTGCGTTCGTTTTCGCTGCTCACAACGCCGGTCCTCGCCAGCCGTTCCCGGCCCACCTCAAACTGCGGTTTCACCATCAGCAAAAGGTCACCGCCCGGGCGTGTCGCGAGCGCGAGCGGTCCCATGACCATGGTCAGCGAGATGAAGGAGAGGTCGCAGACGGTCAGGTCTGCCTGGCCGCCTATTTCCGCGGCCTCCATGTACCGGATGTTCACGCCTTCATGGACGTCCACGCGGGTGTCCTCGCGCAGTTCCCGCACCAGCTGTCCGTGGCCCACATCGACGGCGGCCACCCGTGTTGCGCCCTTGCGCAGGAGCACGTCAGTGAAACCGCCGGTGGAGGCCCCGGCGTCAAAGCAGAACTTGCCGGCCACAGTGACTTCCGGGAAATGCGAGAGGGCCCCGGCCAGCTTGTGCCCTGCCCGGGAAACGTAGTCCGGGCTGGCGGTGGCGGCCAGTTCAATGCCAGTTTCCGCACTTACGGCTTCGGAGGCCTTCGCCGCCGTCGTGCCGTTGACGTTTACCTGCCCGGCCTTGATCAACCTCGCCGCCAGCGTGCGCGACCGCGCCAGCTTGCGGTTCACCAGTTCCTGGTCGAGACGGGTCATGCGGCCCCGCCCTTGGTGCCGTTGGCGGGGCCGCCGGCCATGCCCGCTGCGGGATCGGCGTCGAGTTCGCGCTGCAGCTGCTCCATGAGCGAGGTGTACAGGCCGTTGTGGTCCGCGGTGGGCAGCGAGGTTGCTTCCCCTGCGCGGGTCACGATGGCGTCCACAGCGGGGTCGGCCGTCCCGGAGGCGCCATCCGCAGAAGGGTCCGGATTCTCACTCACCGGAGTCCGCCGTCTCGTTCACCGTCATCTTTTGCGCAAACGTCAGCTGCGGCTCGGTCACCGTGTCCGACTCCGGCACGGCGGCCCACCAGGCGGCACACACGGCGCGCCACCCATTGATTTCGCTGCTCTGTGACTTGGATAGAGTGATGGTGCCGTTCTCAACGGTGGCCGATTCGCTGCCACACGTGAAAACGCCGTCCGTCTCCGTGACTTCCGGATACGGCTGGTACAAATCCTTGAGCGTTTCAATGATGAACCGGGGCCGTTCGGCGGACCTTGCCTTGAGCGCTGATTCGGCGGTGTCAATCCCCGTGAGCACCAGCGCGGTGGCCATGCCGGCGTTGTTGCCGCCGAGGATGTCGGTGTCCAGTCGGTCTCCGATCACCAGCGGGGCGCTGGCGCCGAGGCGCTTGGCTGCCGTGTGGAACAGGGGCGCTTCCGGCTTGCCGGCCACCACCGGGTCATGATCGACGGCGGCACGCACTGCCGCGACGAGCGTCCCGTTGCCGGGGGCGATCCCCCGGTCGCGCGGAATGGTCATGTCGGTGTTGGTCGCGATCCAGGCGGCGCCGCCGTTGATGGCAAACGCAGCCTCTGCAAGTTCCGTCCAGACCAGGCTGGGTTCAAAGCCCTGGATGACGACGTCGGGGGCGTCCTTGGCGCTTTCCACGGACTTCATGCCCACCAGTTCGATCTCGCGGACCAGCGCCTTGCTGCCGACGACGAGGACCTTGCTGCCCTTCGGGAACTTTTCCGCCAGAAGGGCGGCGCCGGCCTGGGCCGAGCTGACCACCTGATCGTCGTCGGCGGGTGCGCCGAGTTCGCGCAGATGCGCTGCCACGTGGGCCGGGGTGCGCGACGCATTGTTGGTCACGTAGCCCAGCTTGACGTTGACGCCTGCCAAGCCCACGAGGGCGTCTATGGCGCCGGGGATGGCGCTGGGTCCGGCGTACACCACGCCGTCCAGATCAGCCAGCACGGCGTCAAATCCAGTGAGCAAAGTCTCCCGGAGCAAAACGCTAGTCCTCCTGCTGATCGTGCTCGCCGTCCACGGGATCGGCCTTGTCGTCGCGGTCGCTGGCCTTGTCGAGATCTTCGTCCCGCTCTTTGGGCTCGTCGAGATCGTCGTCGGCACTGTCTTCGTCGGACTCGGCGTCGTCGGATTCAAAGTAGTCCGATTCGGCGTCGTCGACCTCGGTCTCAACGTGGTCGTGGTCCGCTTCGTCCTGCTGCACGGCCGTCGGCGCGGTGGCCGGGACCATGACATCGGAGACACGGACACGCGGTGCATCCAAGGGAATATCCTCGTCGTCACCCAGATCGACGATGATCGAGTCAGTGCTGTCATCCAGGCCAAGGGCTTCCTCAGCCACAAGTGCCTGTCGTTCCCAAGTCTTGGCCTCATCCTTGCGGCCGGCGGCGCGCAGCACCATGCCGTAGGCGCGGAAGAGGCGCGGACTGAAGGAGAAAGCGCGGTTGATGTCCAGCTGTGGGATTTCCAGGGCGGACAAGGCTGCGTCCAACTCTCCCAGGTCGCCGCGGGCACCGGATTCAACAATGGCCAGCTCCACCTTGCCGGCGGTGTCCAGTGATGCGGCGTCCTCGGACTGAATCAGGTCAAGTGCCTTGTCGGGACGGCCCAGCCCCCGCTCACAATCGGCCATGAGCGGCAAGTGCACGTTTGAGCCGCTGATGCGGCGGTAGGTGCGCAGTTCGCGAAGTGCCTCGGAGTAGTTTCCGGCCGCGTAGGCGGTCATGGCGACGGCTTCGCGGACGCAGGCCAGGCGACCGCCACGGCGGCTGGCCGCCAATGCGTGCTCAAAGGCCAGTTCTGGCTCGAAGTCAATTAGGCGGCCGGCCATGACCAGGTGCTTGGAGACCCATTCGTTGTTGCGGGAGTCCAGAATGCGCAGCTGGGCACGCGTAACCTTGTCGAGCTCTTCGCCGGTGACGTCGTTGTCGATCTGCGGTGAACGCTCCCGGTCAGGGCGGTTGGAGCTGCGCAGGTCCGCTGCATTGCGTGCCGGCGGCGTGCGCGGTCCGCTGTCCTCGCGGCCGCCTTGCGGGCGGCTGTTGTAGGGGCGGTCGCCAACCGAACGGGCTGGACGGTCGCCGTAGCTGCCACCGCGGCTGTCGCGGTCGCCGGAGGGCTTGTGGTCATCCCGGTTGCCGTAGGGGCGGTCGCCGCCGTGGTTGTCACGGTCGCGGTCGCGGTCGCCAAAAGGCTTGCGGTCTTCGCGGCGGCCGTTGACAATGGGGCGGTCGGCGCCGCGGTTGTCACGGTCCCCGCCTGAACGGGCCGGTCGGTCACCGTAGCCGCCGCGGTTGTCGCGTCCGCCCTGGCCGCCGCGGTCGTCACGGTTCCCGTAGGGACGGTCGCCCGCAGGCTTCCGGTCACCATAGGGGCGGTCCCCGCCCGAACGGGCCGGACGGTCACCGTAGCCGCCGCGGTTGTCGCGATCGCCGGCGGGGCGTCCGCCCTGGCTGCCGCGGTCGTCACGGTTCCCGTAGGGACGGTCGCCGGCAGGCTTCCGGTCACCATAGGGGCGGTCCCCGCCCGAACGGGCCGGACGGTCACCGTAGCCGCCGCGGTTGTCGCGATCGCCGGCGGGGCGTCCGCCCTGGCTGCCGCGGTCGTCACGGTTCCCGTAGGGACGGTCGCCGGCAGGCTTCCGGTCACCATAGGGGCGGTCCCCGCCCGAACGGG
>NZ_QJVD01000114.1 GCF_003219815.1 Arthrobacter livingstonensis | reverse complement strand
TCGCGTGATCAGCAAAAGCAGGTACTGATCCAAAATGGAAGACTTTGTGCGACAGTGCTTCAATCCAATGATTGTCGAGCTTGCGGAAAAGACAATGAAAGAATATGGGGAAGATCCGAAAATCGAAACAAACAAATTCGCATCAATATGCACACACTTAGAAGTCTGCTTCATGTACTCTGATTTCCACTTCATCGACGAACGAGGCGAATCAACTATAATAGAATCTGGCGATCCAAATGCGCTGCTGAAACACCGATTTGAAATAATCGAAGGGAGAGACCGAACAATGGCCTGGACAGTGGTGAATAGTATCTGCAACACTACAGGAGCCGAAAAACCCAAATTTCTCCCGGATCTGTATGACTACAAGGAAAACCGTTTCATTGAAATTGGAGTGACGAGGAGGGAAGTCCACATATACTACCTAGAGAAAGCCAATAAAATAAAATCCGAGAAGACACACATCCACATTTTCTCATTCACTGGAGAAGAGATGGCCACCAAGGCAGATTACACTCTTGACGAAGAGAGCAGGGCAAGAATCAAAACCAGGCTGTTCACCATAAGGCAGGAAATGGCCAGCAGGGGTCTATGGGATTCCTTTCGTCAGTCCGAAAGAGGCGAAGAAACAATTGAAGAAAGATTTGAAATCACAGGAACCATGCGCAGGCTTGCCGACCAAAGTCTCCCACCGAACTTCTCCAGCCTTGAAAACTTTAGAGCCTATGTGGATGGATTCGAACCGAACGGCTGCATTGAGGGCAAGCTTTCTCAGATGTCAAAAGAAGTGAACGCCAGAATTGAGCCATTTCTAAGAACAACACCACGCCCTCTCAGATTGCCTAATGGGCCTCCCTGCTCTCAACGGTCGAAGTTCTTGCTGATGGATGCTCTGAAACTAAGCATTGAGGACCCGAGTCACGAAGGGGAGGGGATACCGCTGTATGATGCGATCAAATGCATGAAGACATTCTTCGGCTGGAAAGAGCCCAATATTATCAAACCACATGAGAAAGGCATAAACCCCAATTATCTCCTGACTTGGAAGCAGGTGCAAGCAGACCTTCAGGACATTGGAAAGGAAG
>NZ_QJVD01000113.1 GCF_003219815.1 Arthrobacter livingstonensis | reverse complement strand
GTGCTTGCGTCGTTGGTGGTGGTTTCGGGGCGGGGTGTCCAGCCGATTCCTGCCGGTTGTGGGGAGTTGGGGAAGATCCAGGCGCTGTCACGGCCGTTGTCAGGTTCGCTGTCGGTGCTGTCATCGCTGTCGTTGTTGCCAGCGGTGGTGTTGTCGTTCTTGCTGGTGGTGGCGGGTTGGGCCCAGTCCGGGGGTGGTCCTTGGGGTGGGGGCCAGGATCCTTCCGGGACCGTTCCTGGTGCCGGTGGTGTTCCCTGCGCGGGTGTGGCTGGTGTTCCGGTTGTGGTGGCGTGGAGGAGGTCCATGAGGTCCATTTGACCCGGCAGTGTGCCGGTGCCGTCGGGTCCGGTGCCGGCACTGTTGTTGTTGCCGGTGCCGGTGCCGGTGCCGGTGCCGTTGCTGGTTTCTGGGGCGTTGTTGGGGTTGATGGTGTTGATGTTTTTGTGGGGGGCGGGGTTGGTGGAGTGGCCGATGTAGGCCATGATGCTTTCGTATTGGGCGATGGTGGTGTGGCCGGTGATGCGGATCAGGCCGCGGTAGGCGCGGTGGAATTGGATGCCTTGTTTGGCGATGAGTTCGCCGTCGGTGGGTTTGTCGCCGTCGGGGTCGATGATGGTGATGGCGCGGGTGCCGATGCGGCGCAGGAAGTCCGGGTTTTGGGTTTGGGCGTGGGTGGTCATGGTGATTTCGAGTTCCCGGGCTTTTTCGGTGGTGGTGCGGCCGGCGTGGGCGAGGTGGGTGGCATCGGCGGTGTAGTGGGAGGCGGTCAGGGCTTGTTCGGTGGTGGTGGTGCCGGTGAAGAACGCGGTGGCGAGGATGGGCTGGTCGCAGGGTGTGGTGACGGTGGTGAGGGGGTCTGTGGCGGGAAGGAAGTGGTGGGCGAGGGTGAGGCGGCGGCTGGCTTCGGCGCGGCTGAGGAGCAGGGTGTCGGTGAGGGTGTCGGCGGGGGATTTGTGTCCCTCGCGCAGGTAGCGGCCTTCGTTGGTGCGGGTGGCGATGGTTCCGGCGGCCTGGACTTGCAGGGCCTGGATGTAGCGGCTGAGGTGTTCCACGGTCCGTGCCCACTCGATCACTTCGGCATCGCCGAGGGAATCCAGG
>NZ_QJVD01000112.1 GCF_003219815.1 Arthrobacter livingstonensis | reverse complement strand
CCGAGATCAAAGCACTCAAATCCAAGGTCAAGGACCTTGAAGAAGCGAATGAAATCCTGAAACAGTCAGCGATTTTCTTCGCGAGGGAGCTGGACCCTCGCCGTCACTAATTACAGAGTTCATCGATCAGCAACGCGAACGTGGCTACGCAGTCCAGCAGATCTGCCAGGCCCTGAATATTCAGGGCGTGAAGGTCTCTGCCCGCACGTATCGCAGCTGGAAAGCCGATGAGCCCGCACCGCGCGTTGTTACCGACGCGCTAATCCTCAACAAACTCTATGACCTGCACAAGCCTGATCAGAAGACGCTCAAGCTGAAGCCTGAAGTGCTCTATGGCCGACGGAAAATGCGTATCTGGCTGCAGCGTAACGGGTTTCCCGAGATCTCCAAGCACACCGTGGATCGGCTGATGCGTGTAGCTGGAATGAAGGGTCTGGTGCGGGGGCGCAGGACGACTACGACGATCCGTTCCAAGGACAAAATTCGGGCCAAGGACCTGTTGAACAGGAACTTCTCTACCGATGCCCCGAACAAGGTTTGGGTCACGGATTTTACGTATGTTCCGATTCGTGGCGGGTTTGCTTATGTGTCCTTCGTGATCGATTTGTTCTCCCGCAGAATCTTGTCGTGGGCGTCCTCCACATCGCATGACACCGCGTTTGTGGAGGAGGCTCTCCAGCTGGCTCTCTGGCAGCGCCGCAATGAACGACACCCACAGGTGAGGCCTGTGCTCGGCACCGTCCACCACAGCGACGCCGGCTCGGAATACACCTCTCAGAGGTACACGCAAACACTGGCCATGGAAGGACTGGTGCCCTCGATCGGCACGATCGGGGATGCGTACGACAATGCTGCCGCCGAAACGGTGATGGGCTTGTTCAAGAACGAGGCCGTGGCCAAGGAATCACCATTCAGAGCCGGGCCTTTGAGGGCTGAATCTGATGTGGTGGAACTCGTGGTGGACTGGGTTCATTGGTACAACAACGAAAGGTTACATTCGACCCTGGGGTACCGTGCTCCAGTGGAATTCGAGGAACTCTACTACGATGAAATAAGCGGCTCGTTACCCGATGAAGCTGCCAGAAAACTGGCGGCATAATTTCCGGGACGGTTCA
>NZ_QJVD01000111.1 GCF_003219815.1 Arthrobacter livingstonensis | reverse complement strand
CGATCATCGAAGTCCACGGCTATCTGAAGCAGGGCTCCGGCTACGGCTATTCCAAGGTCCGGGGCCTGAATGCCGTGCTGGCGACCGCTTCCCGGGAAGACACGGCCCCGGTCATCATTGGCCAGCGCCTGCGCAAAGGGGCGGCGAACTCCGCACGCGGCGCGAACAAGTTCGTCGCCGAAGCTTTGGGCACGCTCAAACGAACCAACACGACCGGGCCGGTGGTGTGTCGTTTTGATTCGGCCTACTACGGGCATCCCGCTGTCAGTGCCGCCTTGGCCGGTGGCGCCGATGTCACGGTCACGGTGCCGATGAACAAGGCCGTCAAACGTGCCATCACAGGGATTGATGCTGATGCGTGGACGCCGATCAAGTACACCAACGCCGTTTACGACGAAGACACCGAAACGTGGGTGTCAGCCGCTGAAGTCGCGGAAATCCCCTTCACCGCGTTCATCTCCCGGAAGAAAGCCGAGCGGATCACCGGGCGCCTGGTCGTGCGCCGCATTCCCGAACTGAATCCGAAAGCCACCCCGGGGCAGCCGACACTCTTTGACACGTACCGCTTCCACTCCTTCTTCACCACCGTGGCCACGGAGAAGCTGGACGCGGTCGCAGCTGACAAAGTTCATCGCAAGCATGCCCGGATCGAGCAGGTCAACGCCGATTTGAAGGACAGCGCCCTAGCCCGCCTGCCCTCCGGGAAATTCGCCGCGAACTCGGCTTGGCTGGTGGCGGCGGTCATGGCCTACAACCTCACCCGCACCGCAGGAGTCCTCGCTGCCGGCCAGTTCGCCAAGTCGCGCACCGGCACGATCCGCACCAAGCTCATCAACGTCCCGGCCCGGATAGCCTCCAGCGCCCGACGCCAACAGTTTCACCTGCCCCAAGACTGGCCGTGGCAAACCGAGTGGGAGAACCTCTTCACCGCCACCCACGCACCACCACAAGCAGCATAAAGCCCGTCAACCCAGCCGGACCCGGCGCAACCCAAGGAACACCAAACGTGGAACACGCCGGCAGCGAGACCGGCCATCACTGCTGCCCAAAAACGCCAAGCCACCAAAAATTGAGATCCAACCGCTCACCAAACCGGATCGGTGGAATGAGGCTAAG
>NZ_QJVD01000110.1 GCF_003219815.1 Arthrobacter livingstonensis | reverse complement strand
ACGCGTGATCAGCAAAAGCAGGTAGATGTTTAAAGATGAGTCTTCTAACCGAGGTCGAAACGTACGTTCTCTCTATCATTCCATCAGGCCCCCTCAAAGCCGAGATCGCGCAGAGACTTGAGGATGTTTTTGCAGGGAAGAACGCAGATCTCGAGGCTCTCATGGAGTGGATAAAGACAAGACCAATCCTGTCACCTCTGACTAAGGGGATTTTAGGGTTTGTGTTCACGCTCACCGTGCCCAGTGAGCGAGGACTGCAGCGTAGACGGTTTGTCCAAAACGCCCTAAATGGGAATGGAGACCCAAACAACATGGACAAGGCAGTTAAATTATACAAGAAACTGAAGAGGGAAATGACATTTCATGGAGCAAAGGAAGTTGCACTCAGTTACTCAACTGGTGCGCTTGCCAGCTGCATGGGTCTCATATACAACAGGATGGGGACAGTAACTGCAGAAGGGGCTCTTGGATTGGTATGTGCCACTTGTGAGCAGATCGCTGACGCACAACATCGGTCCCACAGGCAGATGGCAACTAGTACCAACCCACTAATTAGGCATGAGAATAGAATGGTACTAGCCAGTACTACGGCTAAGGCTATGGAGCAGATGGCTGGATCAAGTGAACAGGCAGCGGAAGCCATGGAAATCGCAAGCCAGGCTAGGCAAATGGTGCAGGCTATGAGGACAGTCGGGACTCACCCTAACTCCAGTACAGGCCTAAAGGATGATCTTATTGAAAATTTGCAGGCCTACCAGAACCGGATGGGAGTGCAACTGCAGCGGTTCAAGTGACCCACTCGTTGTTGCAGCTAACATTATTGGGATATTGCACCTGATATTGTGGATTCTTGATCGTCTTTTCTTCAAATGCATTTATCGTCGCTTTAAATACGGTTTGAAAAGAGGGCCTTCTACGGAAGGAATGCCTGAGTCTATGAGGGAAGAATATCGGCAGGAACGGCAGAATGCTGTGGATGTTGACGATGGTCATTTTGTCAACATAGAGCTGAAGTAAAAAACTACCTTGTTTCTACTGATCACGCGT
>NZ_QJVD01000109.1 GCF_003219815.1 Arthrobacter livingstonensis | reverse complement strand
GCTAAGACCCACAGCGCCGATGGTACTGCATTCGACAGGATGTGGGAGAGTAGGACACCGCCGGACAACACCAAAAAGGGTAGAGGCCCCAACACACACCGTGTTGGGGCCTCCCCACATTTAAAACCCCCCACACCAACACCACAGTCACCCGGCCAACACCAGCGACCACGAACCAGGCACCGATGCCGGCACCGTTGGCCAGGCGGCAGGATCCCCCCACAACCCCACGGCCAACCACCCACCGCAGAGCCAAGGCACGCACACCCTCCTTCTGTAGTCTGGTGGGATGGACGGAATCTTTTCGCATGCCCCCAATCCGGAACCCGACACAGCGCAGAAGGATGTGCTGCATGCACGCACTGCTGCAGTATTGGTTCCGGTTCGACCAGACTTTGCCTTTGACGGATTCACCGACGGCCTTCATCTATGGTGGCCCATGGACAGGTACAGCGGCTACGGCCCGGAATCACATGCGGGCTTCGAGGACAATCGGCTCTTGGAGGAGTCGCCGGACGGGCAGCAGCAGGTATGGGCGGAGGTGGCGGAGTGGACGCCGCCGTCGTCCTTGGTCCTTCGCTGGCAGCTGGCCGGCAGTCCCTTGGTTCCGACCACCCTCACGGTGACCTTTGACGCGGTCGACGGCGGGACCCGGGTGACACTAGTCCATGATGGATGGGCCACCGGGGCATTGGGCTGCGAGCAATACGACAAGTACTGTGATTGGCCACTCATCTTGTCCAAATACGCCAGATTCATGGGTGGCGCGCCGGGCCTCGACTAGACTGTATGGTGGGCTGTTGGGTCCAAGGTTTTTGCAGTATGAGATCAATAGTGAAGAGCGGCTGTTACTGTGCCAGTTGGTGCGCTCAAAGGTTTAGGAGTCGGCATGGCTGAGCAAAACGGTGGCAACCGCGAAGGAAATTCCCACGAACGAAGCGGCGGTGGATTCAACGGCGGCCAAAATCGCGGCGGCTCCGGCGACCGTCCCTTCGGCGAACGCCCTCCTGCCGGGGACCGCAATGAACGCAAGCCCTATGGTGACCGTCCGGCCCGTTCGGGCGGGGACCGCCCCTATGGTGACCGGAAGCCTGCCGGCGACCGTCCCTACGGGAACCGTGACGACCGC
>NZ_QJVD01000108.1 GCF_003219815.1 Arthrobacter livingstonensis | reverse complement strand
GTGCGGCGGTGAAGGTATCTCGCGGGACACGGTGACGCGGGAGCTCGGCCATGAACCTTTCGGCTGGCGGCCAACCACTTTGTTGGTACGGATCCGCCGCTATAAATGCACCGGGTGCGGTCACGTGTGGCGGCAAGACACGTCCCAGGCGGCCGAGCCCAGATCGAAGCTTTCTCGCCGCGGCCTGGTGTGGGCGTTGGAAGGCATCGTCTGTCAGCACCTCACCGTTGCCCGTGTCGCGGAGGGGCTGGGCGTGTCTTGGAATACGGCGAACAAGGCTGTGCTGGCTGAAGGGCGACGGGTGCTGATCAATGACCCCACCCGCTTCGACGGGGTAAAAATCATCGGTGTTGACGAGCACGTCTGGCGCCACACCAGGCACGGTGACAAATACGTCACCGTTATCATTGATCTGACTCCGGTCCGTGACAAAAAGGGCCCGTCCAGGCTGCTGGATATGGTCGAGGGCCGCTCTAAACAAGTCTTCGCTTCGTGGCTGAAACAACGCCCTCAGGCGTGGCGGGACGGGGTGGAAGTCGTGGCCATGGATGGGTTCTCCGGGTTCAAAAGTGCTGCCGCCGAGGAACTGCCTGCCGCTGTTGCTGTGATGGATCCGTTCCATGTGGTCCGGCTTGCTGGTGACGCGCTCGATGACTGCCGGCGCCGGGTGCAGCAGGCCACGTGTGGGCACAGGGGACGGGCCGGCGATCCGCTGTACAAGGCCCGGCTGACGCTGCATACCGGTGACGGGTTGCTGACCGAGAAACAACAACAGCGAATCTCTGATCTCTTCGCCGAGGAGAAGCATGTAGAGGTCGAAGCGACGTGGGGTGCTTATCAGCGTATGATCGCCGCCTACCGGGAGAAAGACCCAGCCGAGGGGAAGAAGCTGATGCAAGCCCTCATTGACTCCCTCAGCAACGGGGTCCCCGCGGCACTGAAGGAACTGAAAAAGATGGGTGGAACACTCAAACGCAGGGCCGCCGACATACTTGCGTACTTCGACCGGCCAGGGACCTCAAACGGTCCCACCGAAGCGATTAATGGAAGATTGGAACACCTCCGCGGCTCGGCCCTCGGCTTCCGCAATCTCACCAACTATGTCGCCAGGTCACTGCTGGAATCCGGCGGGTTCAGACCAAAATTACACTCTGGATTCTGAAGAGCC
>NZ_QJVD01000107.1 GCF_003219815.1 Arthrobacter livingstonensis | reverse complement strand
GCTTTTTTGGACAGTATGGATAGCAAATAGTAGCATTGCCACAACTATCTTAGTGCATGTGTGAGGAAGGAGTTGAACCAAGATGCATTAAGCAAAACCCAGGGATCATTAATCAGGCACTCCTCGATTGCTTCATATAGCCCTTCAAGATCGAAGGTTCCAGGTTCCAGGTTATCCCTGAGCGCCTGAACAATGAGTAGCAGTTTTCTCGATTCAGCTGAGAACCCCTCAAGTTGCGGAGATGCATATAGGCTATTGAATACAGATTTTGCTAGTAAGGTTCTGCACACCTTCCCGATGGAACCTTCCTCCACTCCTTTAGGTGACTCTCCAATTGGCCATGTTTCTGATTTGTTTTCAAAGAATTCTTTGGTCAGGTCTTTCTCTTTGACGGAGGATTCAGCTTCAATCATGCTCTCAATCTGTTGGAGAGATTGGAGAAGGCAGCGTCTCATTTCCATACCCCATTTCATCTTGATCTTGGAGGTTCCATTGGTTCTTACATACAGAAACATGGGTCTTGACACTTGGCCTACTGCAGTTCGCAGGAGCATATCCCCTATTTCAAGAACACAATACTTTTCCCATTTATGTGGTTCCAACCTTGGGTCGGTAAGGGAAAATTCCATACTTACAAAGTTTACCACGTCGGTATCATTCCTCAAATGAGATCTTCCTTTTATAATGAATCCATACAGGTTTGTTTTCCGTCTTCCTTCTTTGGTTCTACATTTGCTTATCATTGGAATCAGTTGAAAGTCATCCATGGCTGCACAAGATGCATTGAGCAAAGCAGTATTTACGTACACTCCCTTCATTATGTATTCAGTAGCCCTGCAGTGGGACACTTCTGCTGTAAAATAGTTCCGTCTCATGCTTGCAATGTGTTCGATTGGGGCAACATCTTCCCCTATTTCATCAAGTTCTACCCAGCTTGAATCAGTCAATTCACATGCCTTGTTGAATTCATTTTGGATCCAACATGCTAGCGATCTGGGCTCTGGCTCGTCACTGTCATACTGTTTCAGGTCGTTGATATCTTTGCAATCCTCAAAGTCCACCTTCTCCGGTGCCATGTTCTCACCGAGTGCCCACTTTAATTGGCTTGTCTTCTTCATGTTCTTTGTTCTGGGAATCTTCTCCTCATT
>NZ_QJVD01000010.1 GCF_003219815.1 Arthrobacter livingstonensis | reverse complement strand
GGGCCTGGATGTAGCGGCTGAGGTGTTCCACGGTCCGTGCCCACTCGATCACTTCGGCATCGCCGAGGGAATCCAGGTTCACTCCCAGCGGGGCCGGGACCACAGGATCGGCGCCTGCGCCGGAACTGCCGGCACCGGAACCGCCGGAAGCGGACGCGGCAGTGGAGGAAGCGGCCGCGGGAGAACCGGCAGCAGTGTTCGCAGCCGCGGCGTTGGTGGCGGCTGTGGTGAGGGCGGCGGCGAGGTTGATCAGCTGGTGGATGTGTCCACCAGCTGCCCCTGTCCCTGTGTGGGTGCCGGTTGTTCCCGGCGTCCCTGCCCTTGCCTTCATAGTCCTAATTTTAGGAGATGGCACTGACATTCTCGGAGCTATATTCGGTAATGTGGAATACCTCTAGAACAGAACCCCCTGTGGAGGAAACAACACCAAAACAAGGGGAAACCCGCGGAACTGCCCCACGGAAATTACTCAACTAGACTTGGGGCGTGCTTAACGACTTTTGGGAAACCGCGCCGTCTGCCTACAAATATGCTGTCTTTGGCGGCATGGGACTGACCGCCCTTGGCATCATTATCATCGTCATTGGTGCCGCGACGTCCACGCCGGGCCTGACGTTTGTCGGCCTGCCGGTCATTGGCGTGGGGCTCATTGCCCACATGACTTCCCTTATGCTCCGCGGTCGCGCCGTCCGTAAGGCGCTCAAGGAAGCGGAACTTCGCGACCAGGGGCGCAAGCCGCGTCGGTGAAACGCTGCTTGCCCTGAAGGCGCTGCTTCCTGACGGTGCGGCTTGCTGGAAAAGACTGTTCAGTCTTATACGTCCCCGTCAGCCAGCCGCGCTGCCGGCGAATTAACGGTCAGTGTCCAGCGGCCCCAGTGCCGGATTCGGCGCTGCGCAGCGTCCACAGGCACATGGCGGCTGCGCCGAGCATCAATACCACTCCCACCATGGCCACCACGCCCGAACCGGAATCGAAGGCGTGTTTGGCGGAGTCCAGCAGTGCGGAACCCTGTGCGGCCGGCAGCTTGCCGGCCATGTCGATGGCCCCGCCCAACGTTTGGCCCGCCGTGTGCCGGTCCGCACCGGAAAGGCCGCCGGGAATGACGACATTCATCCGGTAGGCAGCCGCCAGAACGCTGCCCAGCAGGGCTGTCCCCAACACGGAACCAACCTCGTAGGCGGTTTCGGAAATGGCCGACGCTGCACCGGCCTTGGCGGGCGGGGCAGCGCTGAGGATCAGGTCATTGGAAATGGTCTCCGCGATGCCCACGCCCGCACCCAGCACTGCAAAGGCAATGATGATGCCGGCCACGGAGCCGTCGTTGTTAAGCCAGACAATCAGGAATCCCACTGCATTGAGCAGCAAGCCTCCGGCCACCAGCCGGGAGGGCCTGAGGTACTTCGCCAGGGACGCGGCCAGTAGCCCCGTCACGATGGAGATGACCAGCCCCGGCACCAGCACATACGCCGCCGTGGTGGGGGAGAGACCTACCACCAGTTGCAGGTGCTGGGTGATGAAGTACAGGAAACCCACCAGTGAGAAGATGCTCAGCAGGTTCGCCAGCACGCCGCCGGTGAAGACGGGATTGTGGAACAACCGGACATCCAGCATGGGTTCCGCACGTTGAAGCTGGCGCCGCACAAACAAGGCTCCAAGCGACACGCCCACAATCAGGCAGGCCACGTTCGCAAACGTCATCCCGGTCTGCGCGATTTCCTTGATGCCATAAATGACAGGAACCATGGCACCGAACGACAGCACAATGCTCAAGGGGTCAATCTTCCCAGGCGCCGGGTCCTTGGACGCCGGCACGAAGATCGGTGCAAGGACCAGCAGCGGGACAAGGACGGGAACGGAAAGCAGGAACACGGCGCCCCACCAGAAGTGCTCCAGCAGAAATCCGCCAACAATGGGTCCCAGTGCGGCGCCGCCGGAAAAGCAGGCAGCCCAAATGGCGATGGCCGTGCGGCGTTGGTCCTGATGCGCAAACAAATTGCGGATCAGCGAAAGCGTGGAAGGCATCAGCATGGCACCAAACACGCCCAACAGGGCGCGGTAGCCGATGAGCGCGCCCGCCGACGGCGCAAAGGCGGCCGCAACGGATACCAGCGCAAAGCCGGTGCTGCCGAGCAGGAGCAGGCGGCGGCGGCCGAAGCGATCGGCCAAACTGCCCATGGGAACCAGCAGTGCGGCCAGCACCAGCGGGTACACGTCAATGATCCACAGCAGCTCAGCGGCGGATGGGACCAGCGCCAGCGAGATGGAGGGGACCGCAAAACTCAGCACCGTGTTGTCCACGGAAATCAGCAGCACCGGCAGCATCAGCACGGCAAGGGCAATCCAGGCGCGTGCGCCTGCCCGGGCGGCAGTAGTGCCGGGCGTAGGGGTGTCAAGAATGAAGGCCATGTCGTCTAGTCTAAACCGTCTAGTCGGTACAGTACACCGTCCGGACGGTGTACTTCCTCACTTCTTGTAGGCTGTAAAGATGACTACACAGCCGTCCGCGCGAGAGCGGGTCCTGCAGGCCTACGAGGATTTGCTGATCAATGACGGTCCCCGCGCGGCTACCTTGGATGCCGTCGCGGCGGCCGCCGGGGTCTCCAAGGGCGGGCTTTTGTACCATTTCAAGAGCAAGGAAGCCCTGACTGCCGGCCTCGTGGACAAAATGCGGGAAATGGCCGAACTGGACTTTGCCCTCATGGCCAAGGACCCCGATGGTTGCGCCAAATACTACGTGCGCACCAGCGTCTTTGGCGGCACGACCTTTGACCGGACGATCGTAGCTGCCATGCGTCTGGCCCAAGGCGATGACAGCACTGTGCGGGCCGCCTTTTCCGAAATCCATGCCAGCTGGTACCGGCTGATCCTCGGCGACATTAAAGACCCCTCAGTCGCCCGCGCCGTCATGCTGCTGGGTGATGGGCTCTACTACAACGCGGCACTCTTTGGCCTGCCCGCCCATGCGGGGAACGACGCCGGTCCTGACGGCAGCGTCGATGTCCAGTCGCTGCTGGGCGTCGTCGATCGGATGGCGTCCGGCGCGCGCGCCTAGCCTGCCGCGCGCCCGTCCCAAACGATAGCGCGCACCGGCCTCCCCGACCTCGCTGCGCTCGCCCGGGGCCCCTCGGCCGGTAGGCTTGGGCCATGACCATCAACCCCCAACTGCAGGGCCGCAGCTACCCCGCGGCCGACGTTTACAGCGTGGGTCGCGAGTCAATCCGCGAGTTCGCGCGTGCCGTCAAAGCCGCCCACCCCGCCCATTTTGATGTCGCCGCCGCCCAGGAACTGGGCCATGCCGACCTGGTGGCTCCGCCCACCTACGCGATCATCGTCGCGCAGCGTGCCGACGCCCGGCTGATCAACGATCCCGAGTCCGGGATCGACTTTTCCCGCGTGGTGCATGCGGAACAAAAATTCACGCACCACCGCGCCATTGTGGCCGGCGACGAGCTCGTGGCCGAACTCCATGTCGACACCGTCCGGGCCATGGGCGGCGGCGCCATGATCACCACCCGCGCCGAGATTTTTTCCGTGGCCGGGGACGCCGTCGCCACCACTGTTTCCGCCATCCTGGTGCGCGGGGAGGGACATTAATGAACTTTGCGGAACTTGAAGTTGGCCAGCAAATCGGCAGCCGAACGCTTGAAATTTCCCGCGCCGACCTGGTGAAGTACGCCGGTGCCTCCGGGGACTTCAACCCGATCCACTGGAACGAGCGCTTCGCCCGCGGCGTGGAACTGCCCGGCGTCATCGCCCACGGCATGTTCACGATGGGGGCGGCGGTGCAATTGGTGACCGACTGGGCCGGCGACCCCGCCGCCGTCGTCAGCTACGGCACGCGCTTCACCAAGCCGGTGCCGGTGGCGGACCTGGACGGGGAGCCGGGCGCCGTCGTCGAGGTTTCCGGCACCATTGGTGCGCTCGACGCCAACGCCGGAACGGCCCGAATTGACCTGGCTGTCACCCTCGACGGGCAAAAGGTGCTGGTCAAGGCGCAGGCCACGGTCCGCGTGGCGTGAGCCGCACCAAGCCAAACAGTGCCAGCCCAGGCAGTGTCAGGGCCTGGCGCAACGGCGTGGTCACCGCGTATGCCGGGTCCGGGCTGGTCTTTTCCACGTGGGTGTCCCGCATTCCGGCGATCCGCGACGGCCTGGGCCTGACCCCGGGCACCGTGGGGCTGATCCTGCTCTGCATGTCGCTGGGTTCCTTCGTGTCCGTGGCCGCCTCCGGCCTGGTGGTGCTGCGGCTCGGATCGAGGCTGACCACCCGCGTTTGCACCACCATCCAGGCTGCGGGCCTTGTCGTCATGGGCGTGGGGGCCAGCGTGTACACCAACCCGCTGGTGGTGGGCGCCGGACTGGTGATCGTGGGCCTGGGCACCGCGAGTTTCAACACCGCCTCCAACATTGAGGGCGCTGCCGTGGAGCGGGCCCTGGGGCGGCACATCATGCCGCGGCTGCACGGCTCGTTCAGCATTGGCACCGTGGTGGGCGCCGGGCTCGGTGCACTCGCCGCTTCCGTGCACCTGCCCGTGGCCATCCACGTTTCCGCCATGGCCGTGATTGTCTGGGCAGCCATCTGGGTGGCCACCCGACACTACCAGGCCGACCGGCGTGCGGCGGACGCGGGGCGTGGGCAGGGTGCGGTCCACGTGGGTGAATTGGATTCTGTGCCGGGCACCGGCCCGGTACCCGTCATCAAACCAGGTACGACGGCGCGTCCCCCAACAAAGGGGGCGGCCTCACCGGCCGCCGGCCTTGCGTCCAGCGAGCCGTCCGCTAACGACGCGGCCGCCGCGCTGGCCGCGGAATCCCGCAGGCTGGCCCAGGCCAAGCTCGACGGCAGGGCAAAGATCGCCGCAGCCTGGCGGGATCCGCGCACCCTGCTGATCGGCGTGCTGGTCCTGGGACTCGCCCTGGCCGAAGGGGCGGCGGGGGACTGGGTGGCGCTGGCCCTGGCCGACGGTTACGGCTCCTCCAATGCGGTCGGCGCCCTGGGCTACGGCATTTTCGTCTCCGCCATGACCATCGGACGGTTCGCCGGCACCATGGTCCTGGACCGTTACGGCCGCGTGGCCGCACTGCGTGCCAGTGCCGCCCTCGCCGTCGTCGGGCTGGCCGTTTTTGTCTTCGCCCCGAACCAGGAAATCGCCCTGGCCGCGCTCCTGTTCTGGGGCCTGGGCTCCGCGCTTGGATTCCCGGTGGGCATGTCCGCCGCCTCGGACGACCCCGACCATGCCGCGGCCCGCGTTTCGGTGGTCTCGACCATCGGCTACGGCGCGTTCCTGGGCGGGCCGCCGCTACTGGGCCTGCTGGCCGAACACATCGGTGTGCTTCATTCCCTGCTCGCCGTCCTGGTCATGCTGGTGGTCGCGTTCCTCCTGACCCCCGTGGTGCGCAAGCCGGCCGCAACCGGCACCAGGGAAGACGCTACTGTTGAAGCGTGAGTGAAAACGTGCTGCTGAGTTCCCTGACCACCCTTGGCGTGGGCGGCCCCGCCCGCAACTATGTGGAGGCGGCTGCGGAAGCGGAGATCGTTGCCGCCGTCCGTGCCGCGGACGACGCCGGTGAACCCCTTTTGATTGTGGGCGGCGGCTCCAACCTGGTCATCTCGGACGACGGCTTTGACGGCACCGTCCTGAAGATCGCCAGCCAGGGCTTTGCCGTCAACGCCGAAGATTCCTGCGGCGGGGCTTCGGTCGTTGTCCAGGCCGGCCACGACTGGGACGACTTTGTCCACCAGTCAGTACTGCACGCCTGGAGCGGGCTCGAGGCACTGTCCGGGATTCCCGGCCGCACCGGAGCCACCCCCGTGCAAAACGTCGGCGCGTACGGCACGGACGTCGCGCAAACCATCGCCGCCGTCCGGACCTGGGACCGGGCGAAGAACGCCGTGCAAACCTTCACCAATTCCGAGCTGAACTTTGGCTACCGTGACTCGCTCATCAAGCAAACCACCGTCAACGGCTCGCCCCGCTACGTGGTCCTGACCGTGGAGTTCCAGCTGCCGCTGGGCCGCATGAGTGCACCGGTGAAGTACGCCGAGCTGGCCCGCCGCCTGGGCGTGGACGTGGGAATGCGCGCCAACTCGCTGGAGCTGCGCCGCACCGTCCTGGAGCTGCGCGCCTCCAAGGGCATGGTGCTGGATCCCTGCGACCGGGACACCTGGTCCACCGGCTCCTTCTTCACCAACCCGATCGTCACAGCGGCCGAGGCGGACGCGCTGCCCGCGGGCGCGCCGCGCTTTCCCGCGTCGGGCGGCCAAACTAAGCTCAGCGCCGCCTGGCTCATTGAGCACGCCGGCTTTTCCAAGGGCTACGGACTGGCGGTGGAGGGGCAGACTGCGGAGGGGCACTCGGACGACGGCGTGGCGTCAGGGCGCGCGGCCCTGTCCACCAAGCACACCCTCGCCGTCACGAACCGTGGCGGCGCGTCGGCAGAAGACGTACTGGCGGTCGCGCGGGAGGTGCGTGCCGGCGTCGTGCGCCAATTCGGCATCACCCTCCACCCCGAACCCGTCCTGGTGGGCTGCCAGCTCTGACCACAGACGCTCCCTTGTGGCCATGCAACCCCTACCGCGGTAGGGGGCCAAGACGGCTCCATGGTGTGATGTGCATTGGCCCGCTGCTCCGTAGCGTTAGTGCAAGATTCAAACCTTTCTATTAACGCGGTGTTAGCCAATTCCGTGAAGTACTGGAGGAACACCATGTCATCCGCAACATTGGACAGCACCGACCTGTTGGACGAGGCGCCCGCCACCAAACCGGCACGCAAGCGCCCCGCCCGGGACCGCCACGTCACCGACTTCATCCAGCTATGCGAGCAGGTCCGCGATGCCGGCCTCATGGAGCGCGACATCAAGTGGTACTTGACCCGGATGGTCCGCCAGAGCATCGGCTACCTTGCCGTCCTGGCCCTGTTCCTCACCCTGGGGCAAAGCTGGTGGCAGTTGGTCACCGCCGTGCTGCTGGCGTTCATGTGCACTCACACCGCGTTCCTCTCCCACGACGCGGCCCACCGCCAGGTCTTTGCCTCGGCCAAGAAGAACGCATGGCTGGCCCGCGTTGCCGGAAACCTCTTCGTTGGCCTGAGCTACGGCTGGTGGATGAACAAGCACGGCAAGCACCACCTGAACCCGAACAAGATCGGCGTGGACGGCGACATCGATCCCGGCGCGCTGGTCTTCGACCCGGAAAACGCAGCCAAGCGCACGGGCTTCGCCAAGTGGTTTGCCCGGCGCCAGGGTGCGTTCTTCTTCCCGTTGCTGACTCTTGCCGCGCTGGACCTGCACATCTCCGCCGTCGGCCGCGTGCTGGACCGCAAGCAGGTTGTGCCGCAACGCAAGGCCGAGATCGCCATGCTGGTGGTCCGCCTTGTCATCCTTCCGGCCTTCACCGTCTGGTTCCTGGGCTGGGCCATCGGCTTGGCATTCATCGCCGCGCAGGTCATGGCACTGGGCCTGTACATGGGCGGCTCCTTCGCCCCGAACCACAAGGGCATGCCGCTGGTCCCCAAGGACGTCAAGATCGACTTCATGCGCCGCCAGACCCTCATGAGCCGCAACATCTCTGGCGGCTGGTGGGTCGACGCCGGCATGGGCGGGCTGAACTACCAGATCGAACACCACCTGTTCCCCACCATGTCCTCCAAAAACCTCAAGGCCGTCCAGCCGATGGTCCGGGCCTACTGCGCCGAACGCGACATCACGTATACGGAAACCACGCTGGGCAAGTCCTACATGATCGTGATGCGCTACCTGAACCGCGTGGGCCTGGGCCAGCGCGACCCCTTCGAGTGCCCCATCACCGCGCAGCTCCGCTCGGCCCGCTAAAACCCTCCCGCAGTAAAGGGGCGTTTTGGGCGGACCCTCCCCACCTTGTCCCTCGGCCGGGGTCTCTCGGCCGGTGCCTCTCGGGCGCGCGGGCCCACCGCAGTATCGCTTGGGCTAGATTGGGGGCATGAGCGCCAAACTCACCCCCGCCACCCTTGCCTGGCTGCGACTTTGCGCCCAATGGATTTTGCCGTCAACGTCCGCCAGTCCCGCACCGGGGCCGGCGGACGTTGTGCGTTGGCTGACGGCCCTGCAGGGCCAGGACTTCCCGGGAGCACTGTGGTCCATCGGCCTGCGCGCCCCGGGTACCACACGGGCCGACGTTGAGGGGGCGTTCAACCGCGGTGAGATCGTCCGATCCTGGCCCCTGCGCGGCACACTGCACGTCACCGCAGCAGAGGACCTGGGCTGGATCCTCGGCCTGACCGCCGGGCGGATGGTCTCCGGCGCGGCATCCCGGCACCGCCAGCTGGGCATCACGACGGCGGACGTAGGCCAGGTGCGCGACGTGGCCGTTGCGCTGCTGGAACCGTCCGCAGACGCCGGAGAACTTGCCGCCGAAAGCGCCGAGGGTGGGGACGTCCGGGCCTCGGGCAGCAGCACCGCCGGGTGCGGCCGGGCCACCCGCGACGAACTGTTTGCTGCCTTTGAGGCGGCCGGGCAGCCCGTGAAGGGGCAGCGCGGCATCCACCTGCTGTGGCTGCTGTGCCAGGGAGGCACATTGGTCCAGGGGCCCATCAACGCCGTGGCCGGAAACGGCAACACACAGTTTTTTGTGCGCGCGGAAGAATGGATCAAGAACCCCCGGGTCCTGGCGAGGGAGCAGGCGCTGGCGGAACTGGCGCTGCGGTACTTCCGCAGCCACGGGCCCGCCACCGTGAAGGATTTTCAATGGTGGTCAAAGCTGCCGCTCAAGGACATCCGGACGGGCATGGAGCACGTGATGGACCAGCTGGAGAGCATTGAGTGCCACGGCGACACCTACTGGCTGGCCCCGGAAACGGCCGGGCTGTTGGCCGGCGCTGCCCCCGGGGCGCGCTCTGTCGTGCTGCTGCCCGGCTTTGACGAATACCTGCTGGGTTACACCGACAGGAGCGCGGCACTGGCCCCCCATCACGCTCCGCTGACAGTTCCCGGGGGCAACGGCATGTTCAAGGCGACGGTGGTGGCCGGCGGCCGGGTGGCCGGGACGTGGCGCAAGGCCCAAGGTTCAGCGGAAAAACAAAGGGAGGTGGCCGGCGTCGTGCTTCCCGATCTCTTTGGCGAGCTCACCCCAAACCAAACGAAGGTGCTGGAAAGATCAGCGAAGGCCTACGCGAAATTCCTCGCCCGTTAAGGTTCTGTGTTGCACTTATTGGACGAAATCGGTCTTGGTAAGCGTTATCCGGTCCAACAAGTGCAACACAGACGCGCGGGTTAGAGCGTGCCGGTGGCGATGTTCAGCATGCGGCGCAGCGGTTCGGCGGCGCCCCAGAGGAGCTGGTCGCCGACGGTGAAGGCGCTGATGTATTCCGGGCCCATCTCCATCTTGCGGATGCGGCCCACCGGGACGTCCAGGGTGCCGGAGGCGGCCACGGGGGTGAGGAACGCCATAGAGGCCTCCTTCGTGTTGGGCACCACCTTGGCCCACTCATTGTCGTTGGCGAGCAGCGATTCGATCTCCGCAACGGCGAGGTCTTCGCGCAGCTTGAGGGTGAGCGCCTGGGAGTGCGAGCGCATGGCGCCGATGCGCACACACAGTCCGTCCATGATGATGCGGTCCTCGCCGGAGGTGCCCAGGATCTTGTTGGTTTCAACCCCGGCCTTCCACTCTTCCTTGGACTGCCCGTTGCCCAGGTCCGCATCGATCCAGGGGATCAGAGAACCAGCCAGCGGTACGCCGAACTGGCTGGAGTCAATGCCCTGCCGCTGGTGGGCGAGGACCTTGCGGTCAATGTCCAGGATGGCCGACGCCGGGTTGTCGAGTTCGCTGGAGACCTCGGAGTTGAGCGTGCCGAACTGGTTCAGAAGCTCGCGCATGTGGCGGGCGCCGCCGCCGGACGCGGCCTGGTACGTCATGGCCGTGCCCCACTCGACCAGGTTGTTCTTGAACAGCCCGCCCAGGCCCATGAGCATGCAGGAGACGGTGCAGTTGCCGCCGATGAAGTCGCGGGTGCCGTTGGCCAGGCCCTTGTCGATGACGTCGCGGTTGATCGGGTCCAGGACAATGATCGAGTCATCGTTCATGCGCAGGGTGGACGCGGCGTCGAGCCACAGCCCGTCCCAGCCCCGGCCGCGCAGCTCGGTGTGGACGCGCTTGGTGTAGTCGCCGCCTTGGGCAGTGACAATAATGGGAAGCTTGGCCAGCGTGTCGATGTCAAAGGCGTCTTCGAGCTTGCCGGAATCGCCGGCGCCCGCAATCGCGGGGGCATTGCCGCCGGCGTTGGAGGTGGAGAAGAAGACGGGGTTGATGCTTGCGAAGTCGCCCTCGTCCTGCATGCGCTGCATCAGGACGGAACCGACCATGCCGCGCCAGCCGACAAGCCCTACTGAGGGGACGGCGGTGGAGGGAACACTGTGAGAGGTCATGAATCCAGTTTAGGACGGGCGCACCACTCGGAAGAATTCCGTTTCACTGGGTGAACGCCCGCGGTGCCCCTATTCCGGCGCCTCAAACTCCGACTCGCCCTTGGCCCACAGCGTGAAGCGATATTCGGTGCCGTTCTTCGAGGTGTGCCAGCCTTCCTTGGGCGTGGCCCCCCGGAACGTCCACTCAGGGCCCAACGCGGGCGCCTGCGTGTCACCTGGCACGTCCGTGTTAATAACGGTGACGACGGCAACGTTGCAGTCTTCAAGCACCTGTCCAAAGAGCTGCGCCCCGCCAATGACCCACACCTCGTTGCCGCCGGGGGAGAACTGCGCCTCCACCAGGGCCTCCTCGACATTGGAAAGCACGACGGCGCCGCCCGCGTCCGGCGTCGAACCCCAAGTTTCCTGCCGGGTCACCACGATGTTGGTGCGGCCCGGCAGGGGACGGTACTTTTCCGGGAACGATTCCCACGTCTTGCGGCCCATGACCACTGGGTGCCCCGCGGTAACACGCTTGAAGTGGGCCATGTCCTCAGGCAGGTGCCAGGGCATGCCGCCGTCGGACCCAATGATGCCCTGAGTGGTCTGGGCCCAGATCATGCCCACGATGGGCTCGGTGAAGCGGTAAAAAATGGGCAGATCGGGGGAGGTGGCCTCGGGGCTCATACGGCGATCGGGGCCTTAATCGTGGGGTGGTGCTGGTAGTTGACCAGCTCGAAGTCTTCAAACGTGTAGTCGAAAATGGAGTCCGGCCTACGGGCGAAGCGCAGCTTCGGGGAGGGATACGGCTCGCGGGTCAGCTGTTCGGCGACCTGTGCGAGATGGTCGTCGTAGATGTGCACGTCCCCGCCTGTCCAAATAAACTCGCCCGGGTCCATGTCCAGCTGCTGCGCCATCATCATGGTGAGCAGCGCGTAGGAGGCGATGTTGAATGGCACGCCCAGGAACGTGTCCGCGGAGCGCTGGTACAGCTGGCAGCTGAGCCTGCCCCGGCCGTCCTCCGTGGGCTGGACGTAAAACTGGAAGAACGCGTGGCACGGTGGTAGCGCCATGTCCTTCAGCTCGCCCACATTCCACGCGGACACAATGTGCCGGCGCGAGTCGGGATTTGTGCGCAGGGACTCCATGACCTGGGTGATCTGGTCGATGTGCCCGCCATCCGGCGTTGGCCACGAGCGCCACTGGACGCCATAGACGGGACCCAGCTCGCCGGCGTCGTCCGCCCATTCATTCCAGATCTTCACGCCGTTGTCCTGCAGCCAGCGCACGTTGGAGTCCCCGCGCAGGAACCAGAGCAGCTCCAGGGCCACGGACTTGAAGTGCACGCGCTTGGTGGTGACCAGCGGGAAGCCGGCGCCCAGGTCAAAGCGCAGCTGGCGGCCAAAAACGCTGCTCGTGCCGGTGCCGGTGCGGTCCGATTTTTGGGTGCCGTTCGCCAGCACGTCGCGCAGCATGTCCTCATACGGGGTCACAATAGTCACGCCCCACAGTCTACTTGGCCGCCCGCTGGTTCAGCCGACCCTGAAGAAGTGAGACGAGGGTTTTGTCGTCCAGGCCGGCCCGCGTGCCCTCGGCCATTAGATGTTCGACGGCGGCCATCACCTCCCCAGCTGCTCCCCCTGCTCGCAAGTCCCCAGCCGCTCCCCCTGCTCGCAAGCTCGCAGCGGGGCCCTTGCGGCTGTGGGCCCACGCAGCGGGGCCCTCACGGCCGTGGGCCCAATCGGGGCCTTTCGTGCCGGGCTGGGAGACTGGCAGGGGAGCCGCTGCCACGACGGTGCCCTGCCGGCGGTTGGTGGTGACAAGCCCGGCAGCCTCGAGGTCCTTGTAGGCGCGGGCCACGGTACCAGCCGCGACGCCAAGGTCGCCGGCCAGGCTGCGGACGGTGGGCAGGCGGGTGCCGGCGGCCAGCTCGCCCACGACAATGAGCGAGGAGATCTGGGTATGGATCTGTTCATACGGGGGAGTGGCCGTCCCCACGTCGATGGCAATGCGTGCTTCCACGGTCGGCTACTTGTTCAAGCCGGCGTGGCCGGGATGTATATTTCCGGGAAGTGCGCCGACAGCCGGCGGCACGAAGTCCGCGCGCGTGAATTTGCGGGCTGGATAAAGCAGGAGCAACGCTGCCAGCACGATGGCCGCCGCACCAAGGGCTGCCAGGTCCGGCTGCGGCGCCAGCGGGTTGGCATCCGCCTCGTACCGCACCTCCAGCAGGATCGCGCCAAGGATGGCAAACCAGCCGGATGTCACGGTGCGGGTGATCCGCACCAGTGCCCGTCTGCGCAACGAGCGGTCAAGCAGAAGCGGCGCCTTGTCCAGGGCCGGGCGGCGGAAAACCTGCCAGCCGGCCAGTGTGCCCGTTGCCAGGATGGCCGTGGCGGAAATTATGGGAACCAGAATGAACGAATGGGGGCCGCCGGTCCCGTTCCAGCCCTCCGCGGTGCCAGGACCCAGGGTCACGGTGCGCCATGCCTGAATCAGGGCAAGTGCCAGGCCAACTGCGGCAATGACGAGTGCGGCGTGCAGCGGCCAGGGGACGGGCTTGCGTAAGCGTGTCCGGGGCTTGCCCGGTGTCGCGTAGTTGCGGCGCAGCAGTACTTCCATCGCGGCGTAGCCCAGCAGCATCAAGGTGATTCCCACGACCACCGGGCCCATCCAACCCAGCCAGGTCATGAGGAGGGCGCCGACAAACCCGCCCACGATTGCGGCCGGAATCGCCGCGGCCATGGCTGAATCCGCCAGGTGGGCCGCGGCTGGCCCGTCGCCGGAGGCCGGATCCGCAGAAGGCCCGCTGGCAAACAAGCTGTTGTACCCGGTGTCGGCAGTGGCCGCGCCAGCGCCGGAGGCAGGGTCAAGGAACGGCGGCTTCCACACGAGCATGGCGAACAGCACGGCCACGTTGGCAAATACCAGCCAGTTGACCCAGGCCGTGGTGTCCGAGTTAGGCGCGGGCTGCACCAGGTAATTTCCGGCAATCGCGGCCAAGCCCGAGGCCACCGTGGCGGACACCCGCAGCAGTCGATTCATGCCAATGGTGCGCAGCGTCTTGTTCTGCACGCTGTCCAGGCCCTCCAGGGACCGTCGCGCGGCGATGAGCCGCATGATGCCATGCGTTCCCAGCGCCAAGACGGCCAATGCAGTCCCCAGCGCCGTGGCCAGGGTCCAGCCGGGAACGCGGCCGTTCTGGGGGCCGTACCCGCTTCCTTCCATGGGTGACCCGGCGGCACTGGCGGGGAAACCGGGTGCGAACACCAGCCACACCAGCACGCCGGCACTTAGCAGGAAGACACCCAGAACGGTCCAGCCCAGCGCGGGCTGGACGAAGTCCCGAACCCGGCGAAACTCCAGGACGGCCACCCGTTTGGGTGATTTTGGTGCCGGCCAGGAAAGCTGGCCGATCAGGTGGACCATCAGGACGGCGGCGACGGGGCCAATGAGCGAGGAAAACGGCACAGCCGCCCACGGATTGTTGGAAACCTGCAGCTGGCCAAGCGGAAAGGTCCCGGCCTGGCTGGCGGAGGCGAGGCTGCTGACGGCCCAGGCGATGAATCCTGTCCACAGCGCGTGCTGGCGAAGGTTTGCCAGGGACTTCCCGTGCCGGGGCGTCCACGCAATGAACCGCAGGAACAGGTAGAGCACGACGCTGCCCACCGCCAGGACTGGCGCCAACATGACGATTACTTGAAACCAGTTTGGTGCCAGCACCATTTCCCCCATGCCACGAACAATCTTTGTATCAAACATACAGTACAAAGGATTTCAGGGGAAGACTGCCAGCCACTGCGATCAACCCGCCACCACCGGACGCTCCCTCATTTCGCGGCTCCCCGGCCACCGGTGCTGAGAGAGCGTCCGGAGAAAATGACCCGATGCTGAGGGAGCGTCCGGAGAAAATGACTCGGTGCTGAGGGAGCGTCCTTCAGTCCTCGTAGGGCCTGTGCTGCTCCACAGCCACGATCCGGCCGGGATCGTTGACGGACACGTGCGCCACCAGGATTTCGCCCGGGGCCAGGTGCGGATCGCCCAGCGGCAGCGTTGCGGCCAGTGAGGGGGCCATGTGCGCGGCCAGGGCCTCCAACAGGGTGGGCAGGACGGGGCGGTGGGTGCATACGGCCACGGCGCTGGACTTGGACTTGGCCAGCAGCTTGTCAATGACGGCGGAGGCCTTGGCGGGGTTGCGCTTGTGGTCCGCCTCGGTCAGCGACTGCACCACCTTGACCTTGGCCTTCGTGGCCTGGGCATAGGGGGAGATGGTGGCGATGCAGCGCATCCAGCCACTGGTGAGAATCTTGCCCGGATGCCAGGCCATGAGCAGCCGCTGCAGGGACAGGGCCTGCCGCTTTCCCGTGGCGGCCAGCGGCCGCTCACCTTCGGCGCGGGTCCAGGCCGAGCGTGGCTTGGCCTTGGCATGCCGGACCACCAGCAGGGGCCAGGTTTCCAGCGTTCCCGCCTCATGCGCGGCGATCAGGGCATCCAGGGGTTCGACGTCGGAGGGGTTGGACAGCAGTCCGCGCGCCTTGGTCGGGCTGCACCAGACAGCCGTGTCCACTTCCTTCCCGTCAGGCAGGGGCGGCATGTCGTCCACCTCGGCCGCCCAATAGTGCACTTCCTTCAGGCCCGGCTTCACGGCATAGCGGATGAACGGCAGCGGAATGCCGAGGGTGATGGGCAGCCCAACCTCCTCAAATACCTCGCGCACGGCGCACTCGGCCAGGGTTTCGCCCTGGTCAAGCTTTCCCTTGGGCCAGGACCAGTCGTCGTAGCGCTGGCGGTGGATGAGCAGAAGCTCGAGCTTCTTCTTTTTCACACGCCAGCACAGCGCACCGGCGGCGTACACGGAAATCTCCGTGGCGTCGCCGGGCACGTCTTCCAAATGCTCGGTGCTGCGCATTACCGGCGGAGGGTGGAGCGCTGCCGGGAACGGTTGGCGAGCAGCCAGGACTGGACGTCGCTGAGCGGGTTTCCTTCGGCGTCGAGGTGGTGCCGTGTCCATTCGCCGTCGTTGCCCAAATGCCAGCTGGAGGTGCCTTCGTCGAGGTAGCGGTCCAGGAGGTTGTCAATTTCGGCAATGTCCTCCTTGTTGGACAGCTGGACCAGGGCCTCCACGCGGCGGTCAAGGTTGCGGTGCATCATGTCGGCGGAGCCGATGTAGACCACCGGGTCCCCGCCGTTGGCAAAGGTGAACACGCGTGAATGTTCCAGGAACCGGCCCAGCATGGATCGGACGGTGATGTTCTCGCTCAGCCCCGGAACGCCCGGGCGCAGTGAACAGATGCCGCGCACAATGATGCCGACCTCCACCCCGGCCTGGGACGCGCGGTACAGCGAATCGATAATGGCCTCATCCACGATCGAGTTGACCTTGAAGCGCACCTGCGCCGGCCGCCCCGCGCGCTTGTTGGCGATTTCCGCATCGATGCGCTCGATCAAGCCTGAACGCACGGAACGCGGGGCAACCAGCAGCCGCTCAAAGGTGGACTTTGGCGCGTAGCCGGAGAGTTGGTTGAACAGCCTGGACAGGTCCTCACCCACCTGGTTGTCGGCCGTGAGCAGGCCGAGGTCCTCGTAGTAGCGGGCTGTGCGCGGATGGTAGTTGCCGGTGCCGATGTGGCAGTAGCGGCGCAGCCCGTCCTGCTCCTGGCGCACCACCAGGGAAAGTTTGCAGTGGGTTTTGAGCCCCACAATGCCGTACACCACGTGGACGCCGGCCTGCTCCAGCTTCCGGGCCCAGGATATGTTCGCCTGTTCATCGAAGCGGGCCTTGATTTCCACCAGCGCCAGCACCTGCTTACCGGCCTCGGCGGCATCCACCAGGGCGTCGACAATCGGCGAGTCGCCGGAGGTGCGGTAGAGCGTCTGCTTGATGGCGTGCACCTTGGGGTCCGAGGCCGCCTGCTCCAGGAATGCCTGCACCGAGGTGGAGAAGGAGTCGTAGGGGTGGTGGAGCAGGATGTCGCGGCGGCGCATGGCGGCAAACACGTTGGCGGCCTTGGACGTCTCCGACTCATTCAAGTCCCGCGAGGTGTGGGCCAGGTGCTTGGGGTACCGCAGGTCGCTGCGGTCAATCTGGCCAATGACGGACAGCCCGCGCAGGTCCAGCGGGGCCGGCAGCCGGTAAACCTCGGCGTCCTCGACGTCGAGCTCCCGCACCAGCAGCGCCAGGACGTTCGGGTTGATGTCCGTAGCCACTTCCAGGCGGACGGGCGGGCCGAACCGGCGGCGCAGCAGTTCCTTCTCGAGCGCCTGCAGGAGGTTCTCGGCGTCGTCCTCTTCGACCTCGAGGTCCTCATTGCGGGTGACACGGAAGGTGTGGTGCTCCAGCACCTCCATGCCCGGGAACAGCTGGTCCAGGTGCTGGGCGATGACTTCCTCCAGCGGAATGAACCGGGCCACGCGCCCGGGCACGGTCCCGGCCCGCGGGCCGTCCACGGAAACCAGCCGGGGCAGCAGGTCCGGCACCTTCAGGCGGGCGAAAAGTTCCTTGTCGCTGACAGGGTTTCGGACCACCACGGCCAGGTTCAGCGACAGCCCGGAAATGTACGGGAAGGGATGGGCCGGGTCCACTGCCAGCGGGGTGAGGATGGGGAACATCTTCTCGGCAAACATCTTGTCCAGCTGGTCCTTGGCGCCGTCGTCCAGCTCGTCCCAGTGCACCAGGTGGATGTGTTCGTAGGCCAGGGCGGGGCGGATCTGGCTGGCAAAAACATGCGCGTGCCGGGCCTGCAGCTCATGGGCGGCGTCGCTGATCTGCTCCAGGACCTCAATGGGGCTCAGCCCGGCGGGAGAGGGCAGGGCCAGGCCTGCGGCGATCCGGCGCTTCAGCCCGGCCACGCGGACCATGAAGAATTCATCGAGGTTGGAGGCGAAAATGGACAGGAAGTTCACCCGCTCCAACAAAAACAAGTCCGGGTCCTCGGCCAGTTCCAGGACCCGGGCGTTGAACGCCAGCCAGCTAAGCTCGCGGTCCAGGAAACGGTCCGGGCTGATGTCGCCCTCCGGCATGAGGTTCGGCTCAAATTCGGGGATGTCGATCCGGTCCTGCGTGGCGCGGGCGGACTGTACCTCACCGGTTCCGAAGCGGTCCCCGTTGAGCGACGCCGCCGTTTGCACCGGTCCCTTGTATTCGCGTTTCATCGATAAATCCTCAAAGTTGGGGCTGCGATGTTTCAACATTACAAGCCGCGGCGGGCGGTGGGGGACCCAGACAGCCTGATTTTTGCGTCGTTCAGGACGCAGAAACAGGGCCGTACATGACATCCGCGTCCCATTTGGTGAAGCCGAGCTTGCGGTAAAGCGCCACGGCCGGTTCGTTGTCGGCGTCCACATACAGCATGATGGCACTCAGCCCCTGTGCCTGCAGGTACTCAATCCCCTGCGCGGTCAGCGTCTTTCCCAGGCCCATGCCCTGCGCAGCGGGCGTCACCCCCACCACGTACACCTCGCCCATGGCGGACTGTCCGGCCCTGCCCGGGTGCACCTTGGTCCAGTGGAAGCCCAGGATTTCGCCGGAGCCGTCCACGGCCAGGAAGAAGCCCTCCGGGTCAAACCAGGGCTCCTTCATGCGGGACTGCAGGTCCGCAAGCGTCAGCGCGCCCTGTTCGGGGTGGTGTGCGAAGGCCGCGGCGTTGGCTGCCAGCCAGGCGGCCTCGTCCTGGTGCGGGACAAAGGTCCGCAAGGTCACGCCGTCGGGTGCTGCATGGCTGACGGGCGCCGCCGGCGTTTCCGGCATTTGCCGGACCAGGCGCATTCTCCACAGCTCGCGGATGGCCCGGTAGCCGTAGCTGGCGGCCAGGTCGGCGGCGGCCTCGTGGTCACCGTGCGACCACGCCTTGATGCCCTTGAGCCCCCGCACCGCCAGCAACTTGTCCACCAGCATGGAGCCGACGCCCTCATTGCGGTAGTTGGGGTGCACGGCGATCTCCAGGACGCCTTCTCCTCCGTCAAGCACGACGACGGCCACCCCGGCCAGATCTTCGCCCTCCGTCGGCGAGTTCTCCTCCGGGGCATGGGTCAGCAGCGTCAAAACGGAGTGTGGGCCGGCGTGAGGGGACTTCAACTCAAACAGGGTTTGCTCGGAAAACGGCGGATTGCCGTCGGCATCCTCGGCGTCCCCGACCAAGTCGAGGATGTCGCGGAGGGCTTCGGGCTCGGGGATGCCCGGGATCACCGTCACGGGCCAGCTGCCAGTCTTTGCGGGGCTCATGACCACAGCCTAGTCCCCACGCCCTCCCCGGGTGACGCTGGCGCGCCACCCGGGTCCCTCTCGCGCATGGGCCCACCGTGCCGCCGAACGCGAGACATGGAAGTCCGCAGGGTCCATTGTGGCGACTCCGGCCCGTCCCGAACCGCCCGGTTTGCGCTGGGAGGAGCCGCTGGCCTAGAGTTTGAAGGCAGCAACCCGGGGGGATGCACCAGTGGGGTGTCCTCGATACGTTCGACCCGTATGTCCTCCACAACAGCCAAAAGGCCCGCTCCGTTTCGGAGCGGGCCTTTTGCGCTTAATCGCCGGGGCGGCCCGGAATGCGTGCGTCGTGTCAACAGATCAATGTTGTTCCTTAGGCCTCGGCGAGCTCGTCGTCGGCCATCTTGGCAATGGTCAGGCGGTAGCCGACGTTGCGGACGGTGCTGATCAGGCTCTCGTGGTCTGAACCCAGCTTGGCGCGCAGGCGCCGCACATGGACATCGACGGTGCGCGTGCCGCCGAAGTAGTCGTAGCCCCATACCTCGTTCAGGAGCTGGGCGCGGGTGAAGACGCGCCCCGGATGCTGGGCCAGGTATTTCAGGAGTTCAAACTCCTTGTAGGTCAGGTTCAGCACCTTGCCGTGGACGCGGGCGGTGTAGCTGTCCTCGTCAATGACCACGCCGGCCGCCTGGATCTCCTGGTGCACGGCGTCCCCCGCATCGGTGGAACGTGTCAGGGCCAGGCGGATGCGGGCCTCCACTTCGGCCGGGCCCGCGGTGTCGACAATGACGTCGTCGGCGGCCCAGGAAGCGGTCACGGCCGCCATGCCGCCTTCGGTGAGCACCAGCAGCAGCGGCACGCTGATGCCCGTGGCGCGCAGCAATTGGGTCAGGGAGCGGGAGCCGGCCAGGTCCTTGCGGGCGTCAACGATGATGACGTCGGACGGGTTGGCCTCCAACAGGGCCGTGGGCACGGCGGGAAGGATGTGGACGGAGTGGCTGAGCAGTTCCAGCGCAGGCAAAACATCCACGGAACTGCCGTGGTTGTTGGTCAGCAATAAGATCTGCGACAAGACTTCCTCCAAAATGCGGAATGCGCATCTTTGAGCGACGAACCACTGGGCACCCCTACTGGCGGAAACGCGGGGCCATGGAGCAGGTGCAGTGGACCATGGGAAAACGCACCGGAGCGAGGGTTGTTCCACAGTGTACCGCCAGAATAGGGCAGGATTGATGTGTGAAGTCATCAATAGCCGGACTTATGGCCATCATCGCGCTCGCAGTCATCGTCGCCGGGCACGTTTTCGGACTTGGCTACATTGTGGGAGTCATGGTGGTGCTGTCGGCGGCGTTCGGGTTCGGCTGGCCCCACTACCTGGGGATTCCTGCGAAGAAGACGCTGGGCACCGTCATTGCACTTACCGGGGCCGGTGCGGCCGTGACCAGCGGCATGACGGCCGACGCAAACTTCCTGGTGTGGACTCCCATCTTTATTGCTGTCGGCTTCGGTGCCGTCATGGTGGTGCAGCTGATCCGTGGCACGGGCCAGTCGCACCGGCTTGAATCGACACTGGGGGCGGGGGCCGGGGTGGCCATCGCAGGTTTCGCCGCCGGCTGGGTGGCCTCCTACCGCTTCCTGGGGGAGCCCGGCATGACCCTGATCACCGCCATCAGCGCGGCCGTCGCACTGGCCATCGGCATGCTGCCTTGGCCCGACCGCGTCTCCGCGCCGCTGGCCATCGTGCTGTCGGCACTGGCCGGGCCGCTGGCGGCGCTCCTGTTTTCCGACGTCCGGATCTTTCCCGCCGCGGTCCTCGGGGCGCTGGTGGCCGCCGTGATCGCCAGCTTCCACCGGCTGCGCACCCTCACGGGGCCCGTGCCCAACGTCCCGGGCGGCTTTGCCGCGGCGGCCGCCCCCCTCCTTTCTCTGGGCGCATTGGTGTATTTCATCGACAAGCTGCTGTTGACCTAGGTCCCCAAAAGATCACGATAGGATGGCACCATGAGCGTACTTGCCTTGGAAATCTTCTTCATTTGCCTTCTGGTCCTTGCCGGTGTCACCATGGCCTGGTTCGCCGGGCTGGTGGTGTGGCGTCTCTTCAAGGGCCAGCAGTAGCCTGCCATGGCCATTGAGATCCCCACGGATTTAACGCCCGAATTGGTCCCGCTGTCCTGGCTGCTTGGCACCTGGTCCGGCCGTGGCCGGCTTGGCACGGGTGTTGGCGATGATGAGCACTTCACCCAGACGGCCACCTTCAGTGCCAACGGACTCCCATACCTGCAGTACACCGCCGAATCGTGGCTTACCGACGACGAAGGAACCGTCCTGCGCCCGCTGTCCGTGGAGACCGGATTTTGGCAGCTTGACCGTCCCTTGAACGACGCCGACGGCGGTCCGGGCCTGATTCCCGCCGACATTGTGCCGGCCTTGCGGACGGCCGACGACGTCGAAGCCCTGCGCAACGCCGACGGCGGCTTCGACATCATTGCCAACATCGTCCACCCCGGCGGCATCTCCGAGCTGTACTACGGCAGCATCAAGGGCCCGCAGATCCAGCTTTCCACCGACGCCGTCATGCGCGGCTCCGGGGCCAAGGACTACAACGCGGCCACCCGCATCTTCGGCCTGGTCGACGGCGACCTTTACTGGCGCTGGGACGTTGCCGCCCAAGGCAAGTCCCTGGAAGCCCACGCCTCCGCGGCCCTCCGCAAGGTGCAATAGGCGAACCCGGCCGGTGGTCGAGCTTGTCAGGCCCGGCTTGTCGGCAGGTCCCGCGGTGGTCGAGCTTGTCAGACCACGGCATCTAGACCCCCGCGGCAGTCCGGCGTTCCCCCGGCGGCTTTCCGGCCTTTGGCCGCGGGCGGCCTTCGGCCTCCCTGACGCCGCCTACGGAAACACCGGACCGCTGCCTCGTCTATCTGGTCCAGGCAGCGGTTTTCGAGCTTGTTCACACTCGCCAGGGGTGCTAAAGCTGCCCAACTCGGACGCAGTCTGGGGCATGTGCGGGACGAACTTTTATTATGCGGTGCACTGAAGGTCGAGTGCCGCGCATAATGTGCTGCCACTTCCGGTATGCGCAGCCAAGGCCAGCGGCAGTGCGCATGTGGCCGAGCTGCGCATTGTCGAGGGGCCCGCCCTGCGCATAAAGAAATTCCGCTTCCGCTATGCGCAGTGGCCGAGGTGCCGGCCGCGCATAATGTGGCTCGACTTCGGCCGGACGCGAGGTCCGACTTATCTGGCGCGCATAATGTGGCTCCACTCCACACTCCACATCGGCATGCTCAGGACCCGGGAACGGTCGTGCGCAGCGGAGACCGCGCGCACGCGTGAACTGCCAGGAGTCCATGCGCAGAATCACGTTATGGGATTTGCGCATGCTGATGCGTGTCTCCATGGGCCCGGGTTGAGGCACGCTCAACCAGAGATAGGCTCGAGATAAGGCCGGAATAGGCCAACCAGGGAAGGCGTTGCACCCGTTATGAGCTATTTGAGTCCCTTGCTAAACCGCCACGGAGCCGTACAGGCCGGCGGGCTTGATGCCGGCGTCGCCGCCCATTATGGCGATCCCAACCGCGAACAGCGCCTGCTGGCCGGATATCTGGGGAAGCCGGCGACCGCCGTCGTGGACCTTTCACATCGCGGCGTGGTCACGGTGACCGGCCCGGACCGGCTGAGCTGGCTGAACACGTTGTCCTCGCAAAGCCTGACGAACCTTGCACCCAATGTTGGCACGGAGCTGCTGCTGCTGAGCGTTCAGGGCCGCATTGAATTCGATGCGAGGGTCGTGGATGACGGCACCAGCACCTGGCTGATCGTGGAGACGGACGAGGCGGAACCGCTGGCCGCCTGGTTGAACTCCATGAAGTTCATGCTGCGCGTGGAAATTGCCGATGTCTCGGCCGACTGGGCCGTGCTGGGCTCGGTGGCCGAGGTTCCCGAGTGGGATTCCCTGCTCGTGTGGACCGACCCCTGGCCGCACATCGGCGCCGGCGGCTGGAGCTACGCGGCCGTTGAAGAGGACAGGCACCCCGGCCTGGAGCGTCCATGGCACGAGTACCTGGTCCCGTCCGCGGAATTGACCGCCACGGTGGGGGATCGGCCGCTGGCCGGCGCCTGGGCGGCCGAGGCCCTCCGGATTGCCGCATGGCGACCGCGCCGCGGAGCCGAAACCGACGACAAGACGATTCCGCACGAACTGGACCTGCTGCGGACGGCAGTGCACATGGCGAAGGGCTGCTACAAGGGGCAGGAAACCGTGGCCCGCGTCCACAACCTGGGCCACCCGCCGCGGAGACTGGTCTTCCTGCAGTTGGACGGTTCGCAGCACACCATTCCGGCACCCGGCAGCGACGTGTTCGCCGGCGACCGCAAGGTGGGCGTGGTGACCAGCGTGGCGCAACACTGTGAGATGGGTCCCATCGCCCTGGCACTGGTCAAGCGCACGGTGGACCCCGACGCGGAGCTTACCGTGGACGACGCCGGTGAATCGTACGTGGCGGCCCAGGAACTCATCGTGGCCACCGACGCCGGCCAGGTGGTGGGCCGGGCCACCGGCTTCCTGCGGACGCCGCGCTAGGGCCGCAGCCTTCGCCTGCAGCGGCCATCGCGGGCAGCTTGGATGCCCTGCGGGGGCGGCATTCCCGCAGGGTGTGACGCCCCTGGCGTGGTCGGGGTAAATAAAGGAAGTTAAGTCTGGAACAAACGTGGCTGGGACGCTGTTACGCTAATAGTCCACGCGGAATAATTCTGCTGGACTAGCGATTGAAAGGTGGTACGCGGACATGGCGGCAGAGAAACAACTCACCCCCTTGGGCGTTGCCGCCCTTGGACTGCTGGCGGAACGCCCCATGCACCCCTATGAGATGTACCAGCTCCTCATCCAGAGGCATGAGGACAGGCTTGTCAAGGTCAAGCCAGGCACCCTGTATCACACCGTGGGCAGGCTCGCGGAGGCCGATCTGGTGAAAACGGTTGGCACCGACAGGGACGGCAACAGGCCCGAACGCACCACGTATGCCATTCTGCCGGCCGGCCGGGACGCGCTGGAGCGTCGGCTTAAGGAGCTCCTGGCCCGGCCCGCCACCGAATACCCCAGTTTCCCGCAGGGGATTGCCGAGGCACATAACCTTCCGTCCGGCGTCGTGCTTGACCTGTTGGGCGAACGGTTGGGTGCCCTCGAAGCGCACCTGGCCGAGCTGGAGTTAGACGCGCACATGGCCCGGGCCAGGGACGTGGAACAAAGGTTCTGGATCGAAGTGTTGTACCAACAGGCCATCATCCGCGCGGAGCTGGCCTGGATTCGCCAGCTGTGCTCAGACATCACCTCCGGCGCGCTGCCGTGGCAGCAGCCCGAATTTTTCGACCATTTGGCACGAACGAAACTTTAAGGAACAATGCATGGAAACCGTGGCAAAACCGTGGCCCGCGTTATGGGCGCTCGTGTTGGGCTTCTTCATGATTCTGGTCGACTCCACCATCGTCTCGGTGGCCAACCCAAAGATCATGGAGGGCCTGAACACGGACATCAACTCCGTCATTTGGGTCACCAGCGCCTACCTGCTGGCCTACGCTGTCCCCCTGCTGGTCACGGGGCGGCTGGGTGACAAATATGGTCCCAAGAACCTGTACCTCATCGGCTTGAGCGTGTTCACGCTGGCGTCCCTGTGGTGCGGGCTTTCCGGCAGCATCGGCATGCTGATCTTGGCCCGTGCGGTCCAGGGCCTCGGGGCGGCCCTGATGACGCCGCAGACCATGGCCGTGATCACCCGCATCTTTGCGCCCGACAAGCGCGGTCCGGCCATGGGCCTGTGGGGCGCCACCGCTGGCGTGGCCATGCTGGTGGGCCCCATCCTGGGCGGTGTCCTGGTGGATGGCCTGGGCTGGGAATGGATCTTCTTCGTCAACGTACCGGTGGGCATCGTGGCCTTCATCCTGGCCGTGCGCCTGGTGCCGTCCCTCAAGACGCACGACCACAAGTTTGACCTTCTTGGCGTCGCGCTGAGCTCCATCGGCCTGTTCATGCTCGTCTTTGGCATCCAGGAAGGTGAAAAGTACAACTGGGGCACCATCGCCGGTCCGATTTCCGTCTGGGGTCTGATCATTGCCGGAATCGTCTTCCTTGCCCTGTTTATCGTCTGGCAGGCCGTCAATAAGGGCGAACCGCTGGTGCCGTTGCACCTGTTCAAGGTGCGCAACTTTTCGCTGGCGAATGCCGCCATCACCACCATGGGCTTCACCGTCACCGCCATGAGCCTGCCGCTGTTCTTCTACTACCAGCTGGTCCGTGGCATGTCACCGACACAGTCGGCCCTCATGATGGTCCCCATGGCGTTGTTCTCCGGCGTGCTGGCGCCGTTTGTGGGCAAGCTCGTTGACATCGTCAACCCGCGCTACGTGGCGTTTACCGGCTTCGTCCTTATGGCGGTTTCGCTGCTGTGGACCTCCTCGCTAATGAACGCGGACACGGCAATTTGGCTGTTCCTGCTCCCCAGCGGCCTTCTCGGCATTGCCAGCTCCGGCATTTGGGCCCCGCTCTCGACCACGGCCACCCGCAACCTGGGTCCGCGCGAGGCCGGAGCCGGTGCCGGGATCTACAACACGACCCGGCAGATCGGCTCGGTCCTGGGCTCCGCTGCCATCGCGGCACTGATCGGAGCCCGGCTGGCGGCCGAAATGCCCGCCGGCGCCAGCCAGGGTGCCAGCGGCGCCAGCGGCCAGCTGCCCGAGTTCCTGCGGGCCGGCTTCGCCACGGCGATGGGCCAGTCCATGATCCTGCCGGCCATGGTGGTGCTGGTGGGCGGGGTGATGGCGCTGCTCTTCGCCAAGCCGCGTGCCGTGGACGCTATTTATGCGGAGTTTAACGGGGCACAAGGGCAACCGAAGTCTGAAGTCCCGCGACACTAAAACCGGTTGACATGGCCAGTGCGTGGGCGGGTGCATTGTTGACGTCCGCCCGCCACTGGACAATCAAGCCGGCCGCCAGCGCCTCGTGCGCGGCGATTTCGGTCGCCAGCCCGCCCAGCCCGCGGCGCCTGAACTTCGGTGCCACCAGGGTTCCCAACTGTGCCAGCAGCCCCGCAAACTCGGCGTAGGCAGCACAGGCGAGCGGGCCGGCGTCGGGCTCGGGGGATTCCATGACCGTGAATTTGTGCGGCAGCCCTGCCAGCCCGACGTCGTTCACGTCGTCGGGTGGGCACAGCGCCGCCAGCGCCTCGGCATCCGGATGGCCGTGCGAGACCATGACGGTGCCGGGCGGCTGGTGCAACGGCAGGTCATCGGCGTAATACAGCGTCTGGGTGCCGTGGCCGCGGCCGCCAAAATCCCGGGTGAGGCGGAGCATGTTGGCGTGGTCGCTGAGCTCGTCGTCGCTGTAGGCCTGCGCGGCGTGAAGCAGCTCGGCGGGGCCGGTCAGGACGGCCTGGTCCCAGAGGCGCAGAAACGTCAGTGATCCGGAGTCCTCAACGTGTGTGATGCGGCCGGCGGAAGAGCTGTTCACCAGGGAATCGGCGGGCAGGCCCAGCCCGCGCTCCCAGGCGAGCCGGACGATCGCGGCGGAACTTACATCGAAAGTCATTCTTAAAGGCTAGTCCACACGCCCTCCCCGGCTGGCGCCGGCGCGTCAGCCGGGGTCCCGCGGGCGTGTGGCCCCACCCCGCAGCAAATCATCGCTGCGGGGTGGGCGTTTGTGTATCTGGGCAGGGCAGGGTGGGGCCCACGCTTGCCAGGTGGCCGACGAACCGTGCCAGCAATTGTTCGGGACGGCAAGTGGGCAGTGTCAGCCGAAAAGGATCGCGGCCTCGTCGTAGCGGTGCTGCGGGACCGTTTTTAGGTTGCCCAGCGCCGCTTCAAACGGCACGTGCTCAATCTCGGTGCCCTTGAGCGCCACCATGGTGCCCCAGCGTTCCTCGACGACCGAGTCCACGGCGGCCATGCCCAGGCGGGTGGCCAGGACGCGGTCAAAGCTGGAGGGGACTCCGCCGCGCTGGATGTGGCCCAGGATGGTGGCGCGGGTTTCAATGCCGGTGCGGGCCTCAATCTCCGGGGCTAGCTGTTCGCTGATGCCGCCCAGCCGCGGGCGCCCGAAGGTGTCCAGGCCGCGCTCGGAATGCGCGGAGTCCTGGTGGTCGGGCACGAACCCCTCGGCCACCACCACGAGGGGTGCGCGACCGCGGTCGTGGGCTTCCTGCACCCATTCGACAATCTGGTCCATGCTGGTCTTTTGCTCGGGAATCAAAATGGCGTGCGCGCCGGTGGACATGCCCGCATGGAGGGCGATCCAGCCAACGTGGCGCCCCATGACCTCGGCAATCATGCAGCGGTGGTGCGATTCGCCCGTGGTCCGCAGGCGGTCGATCGCCTCGGTGGCAATTTGCACTGCCGTGTCAAAGCCGAAGGTGTAGTCGGTGGCGTCGAGGTCGTTGTCGACGGTCTTGGGCACGCCCACAATCCTCAGCCCTGCGTCCGTGAGGCGGCGCGCCGCAGCCAGTGTGCCTTCGCCGCCGATGGCGATCATGGCGTCAATTCCCAGGCGGTCCATGTGGGCCTTGATGACCTCCGGGCCGCCGTTGCCTTCAAAGGGATTGGTGCGGGAGGTGCCCAAAATGGTTCCGCCCTGCTTGGAAATGCCCCTGACCATCTGGCGGGGCAGGTCCATGATGTCGCCCTCCACCACACCCCGCCAGCCGTCGCGGAAGCCAACAAATTCGTGGCCGTAGCTCTTGATGCCCTTCAACACGATGCCGCGGATCACGGCATTGAGGCCGGGGCAGTCGCCGCCGCTGGTGAGAATACCAATCTTCATGGGGAATAAGGTCCTTCGAGGGGATGGGGTCAATGTGGGCCGAGCGCACCATTGAGCTCCTCTCTAGGACATTCTAGACGGTCGTGTGACGGGGGCAACTTCCCGCCGGTCCTTGGACTTCCCCGGGCGGTCCAGTGCCTACTTGCGCCGCAGCACGTTCACGGCGCCGCCCGCCACCATGGCCAGGCCCGCGCCAAAGAGCAGCCACATGGACGCCTGTCCGGTGTCGAGTTGCAGGCCGGACTGCCGCGTGATGATCACCAGGACACCAATCACCACCACGACGGCGCCCCAAACCATGGTGCCGGCCCGCACCGGATGTGTGGGTTCGGCGGGCGCCGCGTGCTTGGTGGTGTCCGTGCCCAGGGTGACGTTTTCGGCACCGGCGGCGGGGCCCTGGGGCTTGTCGGGGATGTTGAGGGGTTCAGTGGGGTTGTTCATTGCCTTCTCCAAGTTCCTGTTTTCCGGCTGCCGGTTCATTTTCCGGCTACGGGGACGATGGTGACGTTGCCGGCGGCCCCGTCAAGGGTGACCACCAGCCCGTTTCCTGTCGCATCGGGATTGATGCGTGTGGTGGAGCTTTGCACGAGTGCGTTGCCGTCGTTGCCGTCCCTGCCCTGCACCCTCAGGGCAGCGGCGGCCAGGTCGCTCTTGATGGTGACCGGAATGCTGGTGGGCACCTTGATGACCACCTGTGAGGCCGCTAGGTCGATGGGGATCAGGACGTCCGCCTCCAAGGGGGTGCCGGCGTCGAGCTTTGTCAGGTCAACGGTGGCGTTGCCGAGCACCACGGTGAGTCCGTCCTGGGCGGCACTGACGCTGGTGGGTGCCCAGGACTGGTGGACCAGGGGCGTCCACTGACCGTGTTGGGGGATCATGCTCAGCAGCCCGGCGACCACCAGGGCGATGATGGCAAAGGTGCCCACACCGCCCGCTGTGCGGCCCCGAATTCCCGAGATGATGATGGCCAGCCCTGCCGTGATGGCTGCGACAGCGGCCGCCGCGGCCGCCTGGTAGCCATGCAGGTCCAGGACGCCGGACGCGTCCAGAATGAGCAGCAGGGCGCCCGCCATGACGGCCAGGCCCAGGGACAGCAGGCTAGCGGCGGCGCCGAGCCGGGGTGTCCGCTGTTTGAGGGCCAGCGGGCCGTGGGGGCCCAGCAGGCCGTTGGTGCCGAGTGGGCCAGCTGCGCCGAGCGGGCCGTTGGTGCCGAGGGGGCCGGATGCGCCGAGATTGCGCTCGGTCCAGCTGTTGACGCTGCGGGTCAGCCGTTCCGCGGAATAGGGACCCGGAATCGGGCCGGGAGCCTGCCCGTGAGCCTGCCCAGCAGGCTGACCGGGAACCGGACCGGGAACCTGCACAGGATCATAGCCGGGGGCCCGCCCGGGGGCGGCAAAGTGCTGCTGCTGGCCGGGCGCCGGGCGTGTACGCCCACCCTTACCGCGGTTCACGGCCCAGACGATGACGGCGACGATGCCGGCAACCCACAGCACCGGCCACGGGAACCAGCCGCCGTGGCCGTCCCAGACCACGCCCTGCCCCGGGCCGGCGAGGCCAAGGAATGTGGCCACTGCGGCCCCGGTCATGCCGGTGGACCAGTGTCCGCGGCCCACCTGCTCGACATGGATGCGGCCGTCGGGTTCGGGCAGAAGGGCCCAGGCCACCCCATAGGCGAGCAGGCCAATGCCAAAGAAGATGGTTAGAACCACTGTGAGGCCGCGGACGATCACGGGGTCGATGCCCCAGCGGTCGGCGAGGCCGCTGCACACGCCGCCCACCCAGCGGCTGCTCCCGCGCTGCACACCGAGGGAGCGCAGCCAGGTGAAGAACCGGGCGCTTTCCTGCGGCGCCGGACCCGGGGGTGCGGCTGGTCCCTGGTGTGGCGGCTGCTGGGGTTGGTCCTGATCGTTGGGCTGTGGCGCGTCGCCGGGTTCCGGCTGCTGGCTTCCATGGGTGTCGTTCATGGTTCAATGGTGTCCTGCCGGGCCGCCGCCCCACCATCGGGGGTGACCCTGAAAGAACCCTGATGCAACCCTTGGAAACACTGCGGGCCTGCTCCGGGCGTGCTTGGATTGAACCATGAGCGCAAAGATGTACCGGTCAGCGGACCGCATGGTGGCAGGCGTGTGCGCGGGCCTGGCCGATCACCTCGGCATGAGGGTGGGCACTGTCCGCGCCATCATGGCCGGTGCCTGCTTCATTTTCGGTGCCGGGCTGGTTTTCTATGCTTGGCTGTGGATTTTGGTGCCGCTGGCCGGCGATGATGCCGCAACAGGTACCCGCCGCCTGGACGACGACGGCAACCCCCGCCTCAAGCTGTTCCGTCCGGCGCCCACCGGGGACGCCGGCACGGGAGGGATTCCCCCAACACGCCATGCTGCTTCCCGACGGCGGGGCGCATCGGTGGGACTGAAGGAAATCCTGATCGGTGGCGCGCTGGTGGTTGTGGCGTTTCTGTTGTTCAGCGCCCGGGCCGGGGTGAATCTCAACCTTGGCACGGTCATTCCCCTGGCTGTCATTGCCGCCGGTGCTGTCCTGGCCTGGATGCAGCTGGACGCCACCCGGCGCGTGGGCCTGCTCAACGCAGCCAAGATGGACACGCCCTGGTCCATCGTCAGATTTGCCGCCGGAATCGTCTTGGTGGCAGCTGGCGTGCTCATCATCGTGACGGGCTCGGGGTCGTGGGCGTTGGTGTGGGCCTCCGTCGTGGCGTCGCTGGCCGTATTGGCCGGCGTCGGTCTGGTGCTGGCCCCCTGGGCGCTGAAGTTCTGGCGCGACTTCCAGGGCGAGCGTGCGGGGCGCATCCGCGAAACGCAGCGGGCGGAAATTGCAGCCCACCTGCACGACTCGGTCCTGCAGACCCTGGCCCTGATCCAAAAACGGGCCGATTCCCCGCAGGATGTCAGCCGGCTGGCCCGCGCCCAGGAACGCGAACTGCGCAGCTGGATCTATCAGGATGCGGGGCAGGATCCCGGAAAGCTCGTAGCCGGCATCAAGGCGGTGTGCGCCGAGGTCGAGGACCTCCACGGCCAGCCCGTGGAACTGGTGACTGTGGGGGACGCCGAGCTGGGCGAAGCGATGCGGGCCCTGGTCCAGGCCACGCGCGAGGCCGTGCTGAACGGGGTCCGCCATGGTGGAACCGCGGTGTCCGTCTACGTGGAGGCGTCCCCGTCCGGCGTTGACGTGTTTGTCAAGGACAGGGGTGCCGGCTTTGATCCGGCCGCAGTGCCGGCGGACCGGCTGGGAGTCCGGGAGTCCGTCGTCGGACGCATGCAGCGCAATGGCGGCTCGGCTGAGATCATTAGTTCCCAGGAAGGCACCGAGGTGCGCCTGCACCTGCCGGCTCTGGCCACGCACAGCCCAGGACCGCGCAGCGGGACCCCGACTGCAGAGGAGACGAAATGACAGAGGCAGCACGGCCCATCCGGGTGGTTGTGGTGGATGACCACGCCATCTTCCGCTCGGGGCTCAAGGCCGATCTCGCCGCGGACATCCACGTGCTGGCAGAGGCCGCCACGGTGGAGGAGGCCATTGCCGCGGTTGCCGCACACAGCCCGGACGTGGTGCTGCTGGACGTCCACCTGCCCGGAGGCCGCGGACAGGGCGGGCGGGAAGTGATCGCCGGGTGCGCCGGGCTGCTGGCCCAGGTGAAGTTCCTGGCACTGAGCGTTTCAGACTCCGCCGAGGACGTGGTCTCGGTAATCCGTGCCGGCGCCCGGGGCTACGTGACCAAATCGATTTCCGGGGCAGAGATCTCGGACGCCGTCCGCCGGGTCGCCGGGGGCGATGCAGTGTTTTCCCCGCGGCTGGCAGGTTTTGTGCTGGACGCCTTTGGCACGGCCGAAGTCGCCGTGGAGGACGAGCTGGACAGGCTCTCCGCCCGCGAACTGGAAGTCATGCGCCTGATCGCCCGCGGGTATTCCTACAAGGAGGTGGCGAAGGCGCTGTTCATTTCCATCAAGACCGTGGAATCCCATGTCTCCGCTGTGCTGCGCAAACTCCAGCTGTCCTCCCGCCACGAGCTCACCCGTTGGGCTGCCGACCGCCGCCTGCTCTAACCCGGCAGCGGACCGGCATTCCCTCGGCCCCTATTCCCCAAGCGCCCCTCCCTTTGCTTGCGCGCTCGCACTGGGTCCCTCCCGCATGTGGGGCCCAGTGCGAGCGTGCGAGCAAGGGGATCGCAGGCGGCCTTGCGGTCTCCTTTACGCTGCCTATGGAAATGCAGTGTCCGACGGCACTTGCGACCGGGGTTACCGTGGCGGTGCCGAGGAAGTCCTGGAGCCGGGCCACGCCGACGGCGAGGTCGTCGTCACCGAGGGCGTAGGACAGGCGGAGGCAGCCGCTGGGGCCAAACGCCTCACCCGGAACAACCGCAACTTCCGCCTTGCCCAGGGTCAGTTCGGTGCAGGCTGCATACTGCGCAGCACCCCGCCCGGGTGTTGCGCATCGCGGAAGTCGACCTGCATTCTGCGCGGGGGCCGCCCGGAACCGTGCGCAGCTTGGTCACGTGCGGGGAACCACGCCCGGGTTCTGCGCATGGCGGAAATGGACTTGCCCTATGTGCGGGGACCAAGCGCAGTGTTGAGCATGGACGACGGCGGCACCCGCCCTTGCGTGCCCGCTTCGCCGGCATGCGGGGTTCGGCAAGCGGGGTTCGGCAAGCGGGGTACCCCACCGGCTGTTGCGCATGGCAGATGTAGCACTGCGCGCATTGTGCCGATATTTTATGCGCTGAACTGGGGCTGGGTTGTGCGCCAGTGACCAACGTGCGCAAAACTCCCGGCGAGTCGTGCGCATAAGAGGCGGAGTCAGGGTACGAATCGGCGAAGTTACGCCGTGGCGGTGCCGAGGAACTCCTGCAGGCGGGCCACTCCGACGGCGAGGTCGTCGTCACCGAGGGCGTAGGACAGGCGCAGGTAGCCGCTGGGGCCAAACGCCTCACCAGGAACAACGGCAACTTCCGCCTTGTCCAGGATTAGGGCCGCCAGTTCGGCGGAGGTGGCCGGGCGGATGCCGCCAATGTCGCGGCCCAGCAGGCCACGAACGTCGGCGTAGGCGTAAAACGCGCCGTGCGGCGTGGGGCACGCCACGCCGTCGATCGCGTTCAGGGCCGAAACCATGGCCTTCCGGCGCCGGTCGAAGGCCACCTTCATTTCCTCCACCGCCGTCAACGGGCCGGAAACGGCGGCCAGGGCCGCCATCTGGGACACGTTGGCCACATTGGACGTGGCATGGGACTGCATGTTGGTGGCAGCCTTTGCCACATCGGCGGGGGCGATCATCCAGCCCACGCGCCAGCCCGTCATGGCATAGGTTTTGGCCACGCCGTTGAGAACCACCACGCGGTCGCCCAGTTCCGGGACTGCCGTGGCAATGGAGGTGAACGGCACGCCGTCGTAGGTCAGGTGCTCGTAGATCTCGTCCGTAATGACCCACAAGCCCTTGGAGGCGGCCCACAGGCCAATCTCGCGGGTCTGCTCCGGGGAATACACCGCACCGGTCGGGTTGGACGGGGATACGAACAAGAGGATCTTCGTGCGCAGAGTCAGGGCCGCCTCAAGCTGGTCAACGGTGACCAGGTAGCCCTGTTCGGGGCCGGCAAAGACCTCAACCGGGACACCGCCGGCCAGCCGGATGGCCTCCGGGTAAGTGGTCCAGTAGGGGGTGGGGATGATGACTTCGTCCCCGGGATCGAGGAGTGTGGCGAAGGATTCGTACACGGCCTGCTTGCCGCCATTGGTGACAACCACCTGGGAGGGCTCCACAGAATAGCCGGAATCACGCAAGGTCTTGGCCGCGATGGCCGCCTTCAGTTCCGGCAGGCCCGCTGCAGGAGAGTAGCGGTGGAACTTCGGCTGGCGGGCTGCGGCAATGGCGGCCTCGACAATGTAGCCCGGGGTGGGGAAGTCCGGCTCACCGGCGCCAAAGCCGATAACCGGCCGGCCCGCCGCCTTCAGGGCCTTGGCCTTGGCATCAACGGCCAGCGTGGCAGATTCGGCAATGGCGGCGATGCGGGCGGACACTCGGCGTCCGGCCGTCTGGTCGGCTGTCAATTCGGCAGACATCTTCTTTACTCTCTGTGGAAGGGGCGGACCCTGCTGGGAAACGACGATTCACTTACGTCCCTACATCTACTTTAGGCGCATCCTGCCCCCGGTTCGACGTAGTGGAGAACAATGCGTAGAATGGACAACCGGTGTTGAAACACCATGATGGTGCACGCCTTGGCGCGGGTTTGGAAATCCGCAGTCTCGGACTGTAAGTTATTTCATGGCAATCGGCGCCGACGGGACCGTAGAGGTCCGCAGCAAGCAAGTTTCATAGGGTAGTGGCGCAATTGGTAGCGCAGCGGTCTCCAAAACCGCAGGTTGCAGGTTCGAGTCCTGTCTGCCCTGCGCATAGGCGCAGCGGGTGAGGTTCACGGTTACTCCAGTCATGGGGTGCCGGGTGGACCGAAGCCCGCTGAATCTGGCGAATATCAGCACATGACACGGTCCGTTTTGCGGGCTTGTGTGTTTTCCAACTAATGATGAGTGAGGCACTGGTGACCGAAACTGCGGCAAGCCGCTCCAAGGGCCGCCCTGCCAAAAAGAACGCCAAGCCCCGCGGTCCCGGCTTCTTTGCACGCATAGCCATCTTCCTGCGCCAAGTCATTGGTGAGATGAAGAAGGTTGTCACCCCCACTCGCAAGGAGCTGGTCAACTACACCGCAGTTGTGCTGGTATTCGTTGTCATCGTGATGGGTATCGTCACCGTCCTGGATCTGGGATTCGGCAAGCTCGTGCTCTGGGTCTTTGGCGGCAACGTAAACATCGAGCAGTAAACGCTCAACTTTGGCCGGCCCCGGAAAGTGATATTTGACAAGGGGACGGTTTGAGCCATTTAAGAAACGCACCAGGAAAGCAGGAAATTCGTGTCTGAGCAGGAGCCCGAGGCTACTTACAGTGAGCAGGACCAGGACACTGTGGTTGCTGATGCTGCCATCAGTGCTGACCTTGATGCACCCGCGGACGACGCCGAAGCAGGCACCGACACTGCGGTTGGCGAAGAGGTGGCCGAATCCGCTGACGCTGATGAGAACGCCGATATCGACGCCGGCGAGGACGCCGCGACTGCCGAGCCGGAGGTCGACCCGGCCGAGGAGTTCAAGGCCAAGCTGCGCCGCCAGGAAGGCGACTGGTACGTCATCCACTCCTACGCCGGCTACGAAAACCGCGTCAAGGTCAACCTTGAGTCCCGCAGCCTGTCGCTGAACATGGAAGATTACATCTTCGAAGTCCAGGTCCCCATGGAAGAAGTCGTGGAGATCAAGAACGCCCAGCGCAAGGTTGTGAACCGTGTTCGCATCCCCGGCTACGTCCTGGTCCGCATGGACCTGACGGATGCCTCCTGGGGCGTCGTCCGCCACACCCCCGGCGTCACCGGATTTGTTGGCAATGCCCACAACCCGGTTCCGCTGCGCCTGGACGAGGTCTTCTCCATGCTTGCCCCGATCTTCGAGGAGCAGCAGGCCGAAGAGAGCGGCGTTCCGCTGCGCCACGATCCCATTGACGCCGAAATCGACTTCGAGGTCGGCGAGGCTGTCATTGTCAGGGACGGCCCCTTCGAGACCCTCTCCGCCACGATCTCCGAGATCAAGCCCGAGTCCCAGCAGCTTGTGGTGCTGGTTTCCATCTTCGAGCGCGAAACCCCGGTTACGCTCGCCTTCAACCAGGTCACCAAGATCTAGTTGATCCACCGATTTCGCTGAACGGCAACTTAGCTTTGTTGCCGGGCAGCGTCCGGCCGGACGCCATCCGGCCACCCACCTTGGACGCGCTCCGTCGTTCAGGAAAGTTATTGAGAGAAGGACCCTACATTGGCTCCCAAGAAAAAGGTCACCGGCCTTATCAAGCTGCAGATCCAGGCAGGTGCCGCCAACCCGGCCCCGCCCATCGGACCCGCGCTTGGCCAGCACGGTGTCAACATCATGGAATTCTGCAAGGCGTACAACGCTGCGACGGAATCCCAGCGCGGAAACGTCATCCCGGTTGAAATCACGGTTTACGAAGACCGTTCCTTCACCTTCATCACCAAGACCCCGCCGGCTGCAGAGCTCATCAAAAAGGCTGCAGGCGTCGCCAAGGGTTCAGCTACCCCGCACACCGTCAAGGTTGCGCAGCTGACCAAGGCCCAGGTCACCGAGATTGCGACCCAGAAGCTCGTTGACCTCAACGCCACGAGCATCGAAGGCGCCGAGAAGATCATCGCCGGCACCGCCCGCTCCATGGGCATCACCGTCGAAGCCTAGGTCCTTAACGGACTTTTACCTCACCACTGTCGTGGCCGCGCCAACCGCAGTCACCGCAGCACCACCAAAATCATAAGGAACGACGTCGACACGCACCCTGGGTGCCTGCCGGCGGCGTAGTGGCAGGGCCCGCGCGGTCCAAACGACCACAACTGCACAAGGAGAAACAAGCAGCATGGCAAAGCGCAGCAAAGCATATGAGGCAGCCGTAGCCAAGATCGATGCGGAAAAGGTTTACGCACCGTTCGAGGCCATCAAGCTCGCCAAGGACACCAACCCGTCCAAGTTCGACGCCACCGTGGAGGTCGCCTTCCGTCTGGGCGTGGACCCCCGCAAGGCCGACCAGATGATCCGCGGCACCGTCAACCTGCCGCACGGCACGGGCAAGACCGCCCGTGTCCTCGTTTTCGCAACGGGTGAGCGCGCCGAGGCCGCTATCGCAGCCGGCGCTGAATTCGTTGGCACCGACGACCTGATCGAAAAGATCCAGGGCGGCTGGACCGACTTCGACGCGGCCGTTGCAACCCCGGACCTCATGGGTAAGGTTGGCCGCCTGGGTAAGGTTCTTGGCCCGCGCAACCTCATGCCCAACCCGAAGACCGGTACGGTCACGAACGACGTCGCCAAGGCTGTCAATGACATCAAGGGCGGAAAGATCGACTTCCGAGTCGATAAGCACTCCAACCTGCACTTCATCATTGGCAAGGTCTCCTTCGACGAGGTCAAGCTGGCGGAGAATTATGCGGCAGCACTGGAAGAGGTGCTTCGCCTCAAGCCCTCCGCTTCCAAGGGCCGCTACCTGCAGAAGGCCACTGTCGCGACGACGTTTGGCCCCGGCATCACGGTTGACCCGGCTGTGACGAAGGTCGTCATCGAGGCTTAGGCCTTCGGTTGAAGACTGACTGAGTAAAGGGCCCGACATGGCGATTCGCCGTGCCGGGCCCTTTACTTTTATAAGGTGGAGGGGACGGGCAGGTCACCGGCGGATCCTTGGGAGCATCGAATGGGCATTATCATCCGGCAGGCAAACACCGCTGACGCGCCCGCACTGGCGGAACTTGCGGCCGTGACCTTCCCGCTGGCGTGCCCGCCCGGCAGCACACCGGAGGACATCGCGGCCTTTACTGCCGCCAAGCTCAGTGTCAACGCCTTTGCCAGCTATCTCAACAACCCTGCCATGGCTCTTTTTGTCGCGGAAGTTCCAGCCGGTGAGGCCGACGGGGCCGGCGGGGCATTTCCCCAGGGAGGGACGCGCCTGCTGGCGTACACCCTGCTGGTGGACGTCCCGCCGTCGGACGCGGACGTGGCGGCCGTGGTGGGGGAGACGGCCGCAGTGGAGCTGAGCAAGTGCTATGCCCGCCCGGACTGCCACGGTGGCGGTACAACGGCCCGGATCATGGCGGCCAGCCTGGACTGGGCGGAGGCCCGGGGTGCACGGCAGGTGTGGCTCGGCGTCAACAGCGCGAACATGCGGGCCAGGCGATTTTACGAGAAACATGGTTTCACCGTGGCGGGGAATAAGAATTTTCAATTGGGGAAGCGGGTTGAACATGACTTTGTCATGGTGCGGCCGGCATAAGCCTAGCTTCAGGAGCAGCAGACAATGACCGATATGCGGATTGAACAGTTGCGCGTGCCTGAAACGCTCCAGGGCGACGGCGCCGTGGACTTCCTGCGCGCAGTTGAAGTTTCCCGGCAGGTGCGCGCGGGCACATGGGGCAATGACGACCTGGCGTACACGGGGGAGGAAATGCTGGCGCTGTGCCACGACCCCTACGAGTGGTACGTGGTGCTGGTGGCTCGGCTTGACGGCGAGATCGTGGGCCGTGCCGGCATTGCCATGCCGCTGGATGATCACACGGAACTGGCACACGTCACCCTGGACGTGCTGCCTGCTGTGGAGGGGCACGGGCTGGGGCGGCGGCTGCTTGAGGCGGCGGAATCATTTGTGCGCGGGGAAAACCGCCGTGTTGTGGTGGTCGAGACCAACCATTCGGCGCATGATCTGCCGGTGCAGGGAAAACCTGCCGGCGACGGCGGGCTGCTGCATGCCGCCAACGGGACAGGTGCGCTGCCCGTGGAGAACCGGCAGGCGCGGTTTGCGCACAATGCCGGCTATGGGCTGGAACGGGTGGAGCAGTTCAGTTCATGCCGGCTGCCATTCCCAGGGGACCGCGCCGCGGAACTGAAAGAGTCCGCTGCTGCAGCGCACGGCAGCGACTACGCCCTGCACCAGTGGACGGACCACTGCCCTGAGGAATGGGCCGGGGACGTCGCCCGCCTGGAACAGGGCATGGGAGCGCCGGCCGGGGAAGGCCAATGGGACGTGGCGCGTCTGCGGGAGGCCGAGGAGCTGTCCCAGACAACCGGCCGGCACACACTGGTGACCGCCGCCGAGTACGTGACTTCGGGGCACCTGGTGGGGTACACCTCGATTTCCGTGTTGGGCCACCGCGACGACGTGGTGTTTCAGGACGACACCGTCATGGAAGATGAGCATCGCGGCCGGGAACTGGGGCTGAAAATGAAGCTTGCCAACCTGGAGCTGCTGACTCGGGAATTCCCGCAGTCACACACCATCTATACCTGGAATGCGGCGGAGAACACGTCCATGATCAATATCAATGCCCGCATGGGCTTTGCAAACGCAGGCGTGACTGGGCAATGGCGGAAGTCTTTTGACAGTGGCGAGTAGCGCAGCACTCCCGGGGACCGCGTCCTAGTGCCGGAGACCCCGGACGCTTTTTTGCACCACCGATGCCACGGCGTTCACGCGCTGGAAAACGCCGTGCGCACCGAACGGCTCAATGGAGGCCAGCAGGGAGGCGGCCTCGGGCACGCCCAGCCGAACGTCAAGCCGGTCGGCACCCACCTGAAGTGAAGCGTTCATGCGTTCGTGCCACGGCGATCCGCCGGAGCCAAAGTGGCGTTCCACAGCAACGTCCACCCACTCACCGTCGACCCGGATCCGGCCCGCGTACGTCCAGGAGTCCCCGGCGTCGGAGACCACCAGGCGTCCGTCCGCCAACGGCGCCGGATGGGCCCATTGCGGATTCTCAATGAATCCCGTGACGGAAGCGGACAGCCCCTTTTCGGAGGGCAGCCACACTGTCAAAAGCGCCCGGACTGCGCCGGAGGACAGCTTCTCCGTCCACCGCACCCCGGGAGGCGGATCCGTCATCTTCGTACATGTGTAGTCGGCCGGCACCCCGGCCGGTGCCCGGCCGGACAGATAGGCAACGGCATCACGGTACCCCATGCCAATCAAGGTCAGCGCGTCAATCCTGCCGAGGTAAAAGTCGGGATCAAGCGGCAGCGGATGGGCGGGTTTGACGACGTGCAGCACAAACTCCCGGCCCGCCGCCTCCGCGATGGCAAAGTCGAACAGCAACCCGCCGGATGCGCTCATCTCGATCATGTGCACATATTGCTCCAGCGGACCGTCGCCCCAGTAAGGGCTGTTGCCGACGCACCACACCAGCCACACCTCCTCGGCGCCGCGCCGAAGCGCCTCGGTGACGTTCGCGTCGCGGATCCAGGCGGCGTCAGTCCACGTCACGCCGTCGCGCTTCAGCGGCGTCATGAACAAGGGCAGGCTCATGCCGGCGGCCAGCAGTTCGGCGTCGACGTCGCGGGCATCGAGGGCGATGCTGCGCTTGTCCGTGAAGTTGGCGACGTTGAATGAGCCTTCCAGGCTGCCGGCCCGGATGCGGGCGGCGTCAATGCCCAGCGCCGGGAACAGTTTGTTCACGATCCCGTCCGCGTCGCTGAGGGCCGGCAGGTTCCAGGGCCCCTTGAGGTAGTCGCGCAGTGGCAGCGCCGAGGAAAAGTTGCGCACATTGACGTCCCGCCAGCGCCGGATCATCTCGTCGGGCGCCACACCGGAGAGCAGCATGGCGGTCGTCAGGATGCCGCCGCTGGTGCCGTCCACGTGGTCGAACTCCAGTCCCTCGTCCGCCAGTGCCTTAACGACGCCGGCCTGCCAGGCCACGCGCATGCCGCCCCCGGCCAGCACCAGCGACCGCTTCATGGCCGGGCACCGGTCACGATGATGCCCTGGCGATGGACGCGCAGGGCGAAGGCCGCGATGAACCCGGCGGATATGAGGTCAAACGCGGCAACGCCGAGCGCCGCGGGTCCGAAGACGCCGGCGGCGACACCGAGGCACACGGCCGCCACGGCCATGACCTTTTGGACCGTCGACCAGAACAGCACCACCTGCAGCTCGGAGCCCTTGATGGTCACGTGGGTCAGCGCGCCGCCCACCACCACCATGAATGCGCCCACTGTGGCAAAGAGCTGGGCAGAGGTGGCGGACCGGTCCGCGCCGATCATGCCGAGCACGAAGCGCGGCGCGGCCACCTGCGCCCCGCCGGAGACCACGGTGACGGCCCCAATGGCCAGGACGGTGATCCGCAGCTTGTCCTCCCACAGGGTCCGCAGCTCCAATTCGTTGGCCAGGGACAGTGGCGTTGCCGGGCACATCATGACAGTCCCTCCCAGATGTGGTGGGCGCTGGCCAGGAAGCCGAGCGCCGCGAGCCAATAGATGCAGCTGACCACCACGCGCACCTCGTTGAGCGCGTTCCAGCGCGCAAGCAACGGCTGCAGCCCGCCGTTGTCCGTCACCTTCCCGGAGAGCAGCACGGTGTTCACCGGCAGCATCCGCAGCTGAAACCACAGTGCCAGGGTGAGGTAGCAGGCCGCCGCAACTAGGGCGCACACGACGGCGGCCTCGTGGCCCCAGGCCGTCCATACCAGCAGGGCGCTGCTGAGCAGGTACGGGATGAACATGATCCGGAAGAACCGGGTGGCGGCCACGATGGGGATGCCAAAGAACGTCCCCAGGGTGTCCACGGTGAGCGATTTCCAGGCAGGGCGCAGAAAAAAGCGCACCACCAGCATGAGCCCCATGTACAAGGAGGCCCCAAACGCCGTGAGCCCGGCGTTGGCCAGGGCCAGCCAGGCGAGCCCGCCGGTCACGGCGCCCGCACCCCGCTGCGGGTGGGCGGCGGCGGCCAGTCCTCGCCCAGGCCCAGCGTGGCCACGCTGTCCAGGCCGTCGCCGCCGGGGGGCGCCTGGCCATCGCCATATTGGAACCACGCCTCAAAATGGTCGTCAAGGACACCGTGGGAGTCCGGGATGTACATGGTGAACAGCGGCTGCGGGCCCACCTCCAGGGCCGCAAGCCCGGCTACCTGGGGCAGGGGGCCAAAGCGCACCCGAGCGGACGCCGCCTTGCCGAACGCCACGTCCGCCGTCCCGGCAAAGTAGATGGAGGACTTGTAGAGCAGGCCGCGGAATGAGCAGTAGTTCACCGCGCCGACCTTGAGGGGAAGGGAAGTGGCCGGGGGACGGTCAATCTCGATCAGGCAGCCAAGTTCGCCGTCAAGCTCGTACGCGCTCGATACCGTTTTTTCGGTCACCAGAAAATCGAGGCTGGCCTGGTGTTTGGGCATGCCCCAGATCCCCTTCCCGCCCTTGACGGAGATTTCCGTGCTGACGGGCAGGTCAACAACGTACTGGCCGAAGTTCAGGGTCCTTTGCAGCATGAGCGGCAGCAGCGGCGGCGCGGGCCTGGCCCCGTGCGTGACGGCAATCGCCAGCGAATACTCGATGTACGCGCCAATGTCAGTGGCCAAATAGTTGATGACAGTGACCACCAGCAGCGATTTCCCGCCGGGAAGCCGGAACGGGTGCAATTCCTTGCCGGGCAGAAGCGCGGCCGCGGCCCCCGCATCGATGGGGAACGCCGTCATCAGCACCGGCGACGGCTCAGAGTTCACCGGCATGACGTAGCCAATCCCGTCCACGGTGGCAATGGTCCCGGCCATCCGCCGCTGCCGGGCGGGTATGGCGGAGGGCAGCAAATTCATTGCCGCACGGAGCGGCGGGAGAAACAGGTTCATGATCCAAGCTCCTTCACTATGAGGGGATACGTGTCCCGCCAGGCGTTCTTGCCAAAAATGACGTCCAGGTGGCCGTAGCCGGGCAAAAGGTGCACGGCATCGCGCCCCGGCCGGTGCCCGGCAAAGAAGTCAAAACTGCGCTGCTGGCCCTCCGGCAGGAAGCAGCGGTTGTCCTCCCCGGCCAGGAACACGAAGCGGGCATCGGTCTGGGGAGCCTGCGCCACAAAGCTTTGCGGCAGCAGGGCCAGGTGGCGGGCCGGCACCAGGTAGCCAGCGCGGGCGCAGTCCGCCATTTGGCGGAAGAACGTTAGGGGGGCGCCGGCAAATTCGCCGGTGATCCACCGGTGCGTGGCGTCGTCGAGGTTTTCATGGGACCACAGCGCGGGCCTGCCGCTGCCGTACGTGAAGCTGACCATGCGGCACACGGTGTTGTGGCACTCCCAATGCGTGGCGCGGACGGTGGCGCGCACCACCCGGGAGAAGTACCCGTACGACTTATAGCCCCAGCGGGGCGAGAGCGACGGCGTGAACGCGCCGACCAGCGGCAGCATGCGGGTGATCTTGGCCTTGGAAAACGCGGGAATGTTCACATGCAGGGAGACGGCGTTGGAGACGATGGTGCGTACGCCCGGCAGCAGCCCCGCCACGGCGGCCATGGTGAAGGAGGTGGAGCCCTGGCAATGGATGAAGGCCGCCAGGGATTCGGCCCCCGTCTCCGCCAGCACATACCGGACGGCCGCCGGATGGTCGTAGGCGGCGGCATCGTCAAGGGTCCACGGCACGGGTTGCAGGTCGATTGACGCCCGCCAGTTGAGCATCCACACATCCCAACCGTCATCCAGCAGCGCATCAACGAGCGTCCGAGGCAGGGGAGGCCGGAACAATTCAGCCCGCACGCCGGCGCCGTGGACCAGCAGCACCGGTCCCCGCGGCGGTGTGCCGAGGAGGGGGTTGCCGACATGGACCAGGGTCAGCGGCAGCCCGTCGTCGGCCGTGAACGGGATGACCTCGGTGATGTGGTCCCTGCGGGTGGTCCCCGGTGCGCGCATCAGATTCTTCCTTCCCGCGGCAGCCCGCTGCGGGCAATGGCGATGGGCGGCTCAAGCAGCCGCATGTGTGGCAGGGCCGAATGGGGGCGGGGGCGGGCGGTGCCGTCCGGCTCCTGCTGGATGTCCCAGTCGTGGACGACCGTGTCCACCAGGAGCGGATACAGGGTCAGCTCACCGTCGGGGGTGAGGTGCATGCGTACAAACCCCTTGCCGTCCTCGTACGCCAACCCGGTCATCTTGAAGTCACCGATGTTCCCCGGCGGGGCGAGCACGACAAACAGGGCAAAGGCCTCCGCGCCCAGCACCGCCCCGGCCGTGGCAGCAATGAGCAGGACCAGCCCCACGGGAAGCCCGGCGATGCCCGGAACGCTGACCGCCAGGACAAACAGCCCGGCGGACACCACCAGCTGAACCGCGACGGCGGCCAGCGGCTGCCAGCCGGAGGGCGGCGTCCGCCCCTCCGTCAGGGCAACGAAGAGGCGGTACACCGAAACGACCGCCAGTGGGACGCCGAAGGCCCAGCCGCTCATGGCCAGCGCTTCAGGGACGGTGCCGGTCCTGACGGCTTCCGTCACGGTGAGCCGGCTCGTGGCTGCGAGCATGGCAGCCAGAACTGTGAAAAGCACCATGTGCACCACGCCCAAGGCCACTCCAAACCACGGGTTCCGGGTGGGCAGCCAGTAGCGGGAAAAGGGGTTGAGCAGCCGCAGGTACAGTGTCTTGGATATCGCCTGGTCAGGGAAGGCGGCCGCGGCCCGGAAGAAATTCGTTGGGAGCGGGCTCTTGGTGCGCATCCGGGACCCGTCGGGCGGGAGGGCAAGCTCCGGAGCCAGCCGGTCCGTTCCCATCAGGTAGGCCCCGCCCAGGCCGCAGGCAACCATCTGGGTGTTGCGCGGATCCGGTGCCCGGCCGGCAGGATCCGGTGCCTGTTCGGAATAGCGTGCATAGTGGTGGTGGTCGCCGCTGATCCACAGCCGGACGGCCGCGCCGGTGGGTTCCAGCTGCCCCGTCAGGTGGTTGCGCTTGTTGAGCAGATAGCCGTTTTCAAAGAAGTTCAGAGTGTTGAACGCGTTGGGGTCGTGCGCCGTGGTCTCCCAGGTGGGGGATGCCGCGCACAGGATGATCGCGTCGCCTGGCCGCAGCTTCGTGGAGATGGCCTGTTCAAAGTAATCCAATTGCGGCTGGTCGATGTATTCTCCCAACTGGCTGTCCAGCGCCACCAGCCACCAGCCAGCCTGCAACTGCACGGCAAAGTAGCTGCGGGTTTGCAAGGTCTGCCACCCGCCCACGGCGGCTCCCTGGGCGAACATGCGCATGAAGGCCGTCAGCCCGTCATACCAATCATGGTTGCCGGGCAGCGCCAGCAGTGCGGCGTTGGGTGTGGGCCGCGATGCTGCGCCATAGGGCCCGGAGGTGCGGTCCTCATAGGCCTTACTTGACGCAGTGGGGTACACCTCATCTCCACCCATCACGACAAGGTGGGCCTTGGGCAGGGCGGCGGTGCCGCCGTCGGGCATCAACACTGTAAGCGACTCCTGGGCAAGCAGGGAGGCGATGGTGAAGGTGGCATCGAAGCCGTCACCGAGGTCCGCCACAAAGTCGATCCACAGGTGCCCGTCCCGGTGCTTGTACCGGTCGATGTTGATGGTGGCCTGCGCGAAGACGGACTGGATTTCGCGGCGGTCGTCATAGGCGGCAAACATTTGGGCAATCAACACGCGGATTCCGCTGCGCAGCAACTCGGGCGGCGAAAGCCACCTTACGGCGGGGCGGGGCCTGAACCCGAGCTCAACTTCGTGCCGGGCGAGCCGTTCCGCCTTCATCGCCCGGCCCTGGCAATTCCGGAATAGGTGTCCCACAGGGAGCCGAGGAACAGTTCCCCAAAACGGGCCATGGCTTTCGGACCGTCCGGGCCGTGCGTGGTGAACGTGGTGAGTTGCCGGGCGAAGTCGAGGGGGTGGATGTACAGCACGCCCGCGCCCAGCACCCGCGGGTCGGCTGGGGGGAGAAGCCCGGAATCCGGCAGCTGGGGCTGGTGGCCGTCCAGCATTTGCACCTTCAGCGTGGTGGTGTCCGCCCAGATGTCGAAGCCGGGGTCGTCGTGGACGTCCTTGTAGCCCACGAAAGTCATTGGCTTGCCGCCGGGGCTTCTGACGTGGAGCCGGTACAGCATCAGCTTGCGCTTGACGGCGGGCGGATTCGCCGTGACGAACAGGTTGAACCAGCCCTGTTCGACGTCGCAGCGCCCGCCCAGCAGATCCGCGTCAAGATAGCCGGACGCCGTGCCGGGGTGGGCCGGGTTGGCGGTGAAGTCCGCAATGTCCTCCGTGGTGATGGTCAGCTCAAACATCATCCGTTCGTGGCGCAGCAGGGCCACGTCATTGGCCATGGCCGGTTCGCCGACGCCAAGGGTGAAGTGGCCCTTCATCTGCTCTGTGAAGGCAACCGTGGTGGCGGGACGCGCCGGCTTTGGGGCCGTTTCCGGCGGCGCGGGTGCGGCCCGGACGTCCCGCGCGGCGTTCGACGCCGGCCGGTGCCCATGGGCAGCCGGCCACGGAGACTCCAGCATGTAGTCACACGCCCGGTCGGCCAGTGCCGCGATGGTCAGGGACGGGTTGGCGCCGACCGGCCCCGGCATGGCGGACCCGTCCAGGACATATAGGCCCGGGGAGCCAAAGACTTCCGAATGCGGATCACAGACGCCTTCGTGCGGGTTGGCGCCAATGGGCGCACCGCCGACCGGATGCACCGTAATGACACGCTTGGCCCACCACAGGGGGTTGTCCTGGAACTCGGCACCGAGGTTCGTGGCGATGGCCCGCATGGTCTCGCGGACACGGCCAAAATATTCTTCCGAGGTTGCCACTGTCCAGTCCACGGCGAGTCGGCCATCACGCAGTGTCATCATGCCGTCCGGCACGTCCCGGCCCATGCCCAGCAGTGGAACCGATGAGTCCGAGAAGGAGGCGGTGCCCATGGCTGCCGCCAGGTCCCCGGAGATGTTGGTCCGGTTTTGTTGGAACAACCGGTTTTCCACGATGCGGGCGGCCATCCGGGCCACTCTCGGCACGGCGGCGCGCAGCTGCGACAGCTCCATGATCCAGTTCATGAAACCCGGGAAACCGGCATCCTCCAGATAGAATCCCCGCCCGGTGCTGCCGTCGCCGTCCACTTCGTCGCCAACCCTGATGGCGGTGGTGATCACGGGCCCGCGGCTGCCCACCAGGGGCCGGGACGTCTTTTTGCCGGCCACCATTTCTGTGGCGTTGAGCATCAGCCCCAGAAGGTCGCCGTTGCCACAGAACCGCGTGCCAAGGGCCTCGCTGATGCCCGGAAGCGAGATTCGGTTGCGCAGCAATAGATACGTGGTGCCAAAGGTTCCGGCCCCCAGGATGAGCTTGCTGCAGCGGATCAGCTGTTCGGGAAGGTTCCTGGTGGAGGACGGGTTCCCCGGATCGTGGGTGACGTAGCGAACCAGCCAGGTGCCGTCGTCGTCCCGTTCAAAACCGCGCACCTCGTGGAGCGTGCGGATCTCCGCGGGAACAGTGGCGGCCGCGGCCGCGGAGAGATAGGTGTGGTCGAGGGTGTTCTTGGCGCCGGTATTGCAGCCAACGTCACATTCACCGCACAGGTTGCAGGTTTGGCGGTAGCGGCCGTGGATGTTGCCATAGCGGGGCAGGGGCAGCTCGCGGCCGGACTGGGGCTCCTCTCCGGGGCGGGCGAAGGTGACGGCCAGGGGCGGTCGGTTGCAGCTTAGGCCAAGGTTGCGGGCGGCGGCCTCCACCGCCTCGGTTTTGGGCGTATCCAAATACGGATAAGTCGCCGTACCGATCATGTCTTCGACCCGTTGGTAGTGCGGGTCAAGGTCCGCCCGGCTGAAGGGCCAATTCTCATAGCCGCCGCCCGGCAGGGGGGACTCGTGGACAAACCAGTGTTCATCCTTGCGCAGCAGGACATTGGCGTAAATGAGCGATCCACCGCCCAGGCCGCTGGAGACCAGGCTCTCCAGGCCGCGCATGGACCACGTGTCAAAGAGGCCGTAAAGCCCCGCGCTGGGATCCCAAAAGGCCGCGCCGAATTCGGTCGGCGTTCGGGCAAAACTGCCCGGCGGGTAGGCCTTTCCGCGCTCCAGGACAACTACCCGCTTGCCGGCTTCGGCCAGTCGGTGGGCGGCGACGGAGCCGCCGAAACCCGAGCCGACGACGACGGCGTCGACGTACTCCTCGGCGGCGATGTTCACGTTCAAACCGACCATCCCCCTGCCCCCGGCTCGTAACCTGCACGGATGCAGCTTCCCGGATCATGCGTAACTAGGGCGAATTCTACAGATACCACCCCCTGGAGGGGAATAGTTTGGCGGATATTGGCGTCCGGCGGGGTGCCGGAGGTCCTTGTTCCCACAGCCTTCCCTGGGCGCGATTTGGAATCGGCGGCGTGCCTCAGGTAATCTTGAGGAACCAAAGACCGTCGGTCGATGGAAATCTCCCCCACGTGTCTGGTGCATCATGTGCCGTGCAACGTGGACGAGGGAAGTTTTTCATTCGAAAGTCCTGACACAGGACGGCCAGCGCAGGTGCACAAAGCTTAGGCAGTGTTGACCGGGTGAAAGCCCATGAATCCGCTGCCATAACGCCCCGTACATCTGTGCGGGGCGTTTTTGTTTTTCCCTTGCTTCCCTTACCGGCAGAGCAGGGGCAGGGTGGGAAAGACCGGCGCTAATTTCCCGGAAGGAGGGTTATGGCAACGCCAACAAAGGTGGCCGCAGTTGCAGAAATCAAGCAGGATTTCAGCGATTCCACTGCAGCAGTCCTAACCGAATACCGTGGGCTCACCGTTGCCCAGCTCAAGGAGCTGCGCGTTTCTCTCGGCCAGGACAACAAGTTCTCGGTCGTCAAGAACACCCTGACTGCCATTGCGGCCAAGGAAGCCGGTGTTGACGCTTTCGAAGGTCACCTGACCGGTCCTACCGCCATTGCCTTCATCAAGGGTGACGCTGTTGCGGCAGCAAAGAGCCTGACGGATTTTGCAAAGGCCAACAAGGCGCTGGTCATCAAGACCGGCTTCTTTGAAGGCAAGGCTCTCGACGCCTCTGAGGTTGCCGCACTGGCAGCCCTCGAGTCCCGCGAGCTGCAGCTGGCCAAGGTTGCAGGCATCCTCAAGGCTCCGATGGCCGCCGCTGCGCGCACCATCGAGGCCCTGCGCCTCAAGCTTGCCGAAGGTGCGCCCGCCGAAGAGGCTCCGGCCGCTGAGGAAGCACCCGCCGCTGAAGAAGCTGCGGCTGTTGAAGCCCCGGCTGCGGAAGCAGAGACCACCGAGGCCTAGTCCCCATTTGCCGGCTGGGAAATTGCTGAGGTAATTTCCCAGAGCCTGGCAACCGTGGGCCCAATGCAATTCCCTAATTCCATGAGGACTTAGGTTAAAAGATTCGCCCTTAAGGGGCAAGAAAAAAGAAGGAGCGCCACCCATGGCTAAGCTCACCAACGACGAGCTCATTGAAGCTTTCAAGGAACTGACCATCATCGAGCTCTCCGAGTTCGTGAAGAAGTTCGAAGAGGTCTTTGAAGTTACCGCTGCTGCTGTTGCAGTTGCCGGCCCGGCCGGCGGCGGAGCTGCCGAGGCTGAGGAAGAGCAGACCGAATTCGACGTTATCCTCGAAGCCGCTGGCGACAAGAAGATTGCAGTTATCAAGGAGGTGCGCGCCCTGACCTCCCTCGGACTGAAGGAAGCCAAGGACGTCGTTGACTCCGCTCCCAAGGCTGTCCTCGAAGGCGCCACCAAGGAAGCTGCAGAGAAGGCCAAGGACGCTCTCGAAGCTGCCGGCGCCACGGTTACCGTCAAGTAATCACCGACGCACTTCACAAAGAAGCCCCGCACCGTTTGGTGCGGGGCTTCTTTGCGTACGACGCGGTATCACCGGCGACGGCCGCAGGCGCTGGCGCAGGTGTCCGGGCGGCATTGCCTCGGCGACTTCCCGGTCCTCGGCCGCGGGCGGCCTCCGGGCCTCCTTGACGTCGCCTCCGGCAACACCGTCCCGACACCAAGGCGATAGGCGGAGGAGTCGGCATTCTCGTAGGCCGCGTCAGGGAGAGCGTAAGGCCGCCCGCGGCCGTCGTTCGGAAAGCGGCCGAGGGAATGTCGGTCTGCAGCCGAGGAGCGAGGGCTACTCGAGGACCGAGATGTCCGCCACGGTGGCCGCGAGGGCGGCAATGAGGGCGTCAGCCTCGACGAACATGCTGAAGCCGTGTTCGCCGGCGCCAAGGGCGACCCGACGCCCGGGGATGGTCGAGTCCACGAACACGGGCCACGGCGTCGTGCTTCCCAGGGGCGTGATGGTGCCGCGCTCGTAGCCGGTGGCGGAAAGGGCGACGTCGGGCGGGGGCATCTGCAGCTTGTTCACGCCCACTAAGGAGCGCAGCTTGGGCCAGGAGATGGATCGGCCGCCGGGAACCAGGGCAAACAGGAAGGTGCCGTCGCTGCGTTTGACCACCAGCGACTTGACGATGTCGGACGGATCAACGCCGATCAGCGCGGCAGCCTCGGCCAGCGAGCTGGCCGCGGGGCGTGGGAAAATCTCCACGTCCAGCCCCCGGGCAGCCGCATCGGCGGCAACCCTGGCATGGCCGGTCAGCCCTTCATTGTCAGCTTCCGCCGTGCTCACTCCCCGTCCAGGAACAACAGCAGGGCCTCGCCCTGGCCGCCGCCGCCACACAACGACACTGCCGCCTTGCCGGAACCCCGGCGGCCCAGTTCAAAAGCGGCGTGAAGGGCCAAACGGGCCCCGGAGGTCCCGATCGGGTGGCCCAACGCGATGGCACCGCCGTGGATGTTGCACTTCTCCAGGGGGAAGTCCAAATCGTGCAGGGACTGCACGGCCACGGAGCCAAATGCCTCATTGATCTCGATGAAGTCCAGGTCGCCGGTGGTCCAACCGGCCTTCTTCAGCGCACTGGAAATGGCGTGCGACGGCTGGGAGTGCAGTGAGTTGTCCGGCCCGGCAACCTGCCCCGGAGCGCCCACCACGGCAAGCCACGGGAGCCCGTGCGCGTCGGCATAGGCCCGGCTGGTCAACACCAAGGCGGCGGCGCCGTCGGACAGCGGGGATGAGTTGCCGGCCGTGATGGCACCGTCAGCGGAGAACGCCGGGCGCAAGGGGGCCAGCGACTCAAGGGTGGTCTTGGCCCGGACGCCCTCATCGCTTGTCAGCACCACGGGATCGCCCTTGCGCTGCGGCACGCTGACGGGCACAATCTCCTCGTCGAACAGCCCGGCTTCCTGTGCGGCCGCCGCCCGGCGGTGGGAAGCGACGGCCACCTCGTCCTGGGAGGTGCGCGTGATGTTCAGGCGGATGTTGCCCCGCTCGGTGGACAGGCCCATGGACTCGCCGTCGAAGGCGTCGGTCAGGCCGTCGTGGGCTGCCACATCCAGCGCCTGCACTGCCCCGTAACTCCAGCCCTGGCGGGAGCCGGGCAGGATGTGGGGGGCGCGGGTCATGGATTCCTGGCCGCCGGCCACCACGACCTCGGCATCGCCGCTTCGGATCATGCGGGCGGCGTCAATCACGGCGGTCAGGCCGGAGAGGCACACTTTGTTGATGGTCACGGCGGGGACACCCCAGCCGATGCCTGCGCCCACGGAGCTTTGGCGGGCCGGGTTTTGCCCGGCGCCGGCCTGCAGCACGTGCCCCATGATGACGTAGTCCACGTCGGCGGCCGCAATGCCCGAACGCTCCACGGCGGCGGCAATGGCCTTGGTCCCGAGCTCGACGGCGGTGAAGGCCGCCAACTGTCCGTTAAGCCGTCCCTGCGGGGTGCGGGCGCCTGAGAGAATTACCACATCATTGTCTTGTACCGTCATGGCGGCAGCTCCTTACGCATCGTCCGCGCAGGTCACCCTTGACCTGCGCCGGGTCTTTCATAGAATCTAACAGCTGGACGTGGTCGGAAATTTCCGTCCGGCCGGCCGCGGGCACACCCCTTCCCAGCCAATGTGAGCAGCGGAACTTCCATACTTGCGTAATTGAGCATCGTGGGGTAGACACGTGAGCCATAATGCCTGTAGAGTAGATCTTTGCGTATCCCTCTAAACCTTCAGCCTTCATATAGCGGTGGGCTTTGTTTCGGTCAAGGGTTGAAAGAGCACGCATCTTGGGTAGATTCAACTCCCCGGGTGGGTGACTTTGCAACTTCTTGACCAGCGTTCGTCTTGGTTTGATGACCAATTGGCGAATCGGGTGAGGGTTCACATGAACAAGCCTGCAGGTCTGTGGAAGGATCCCTCTTGGTCGCCTCGAGCACCTCTAATATTAATAACGCTGCAACCGCTATCGATTCAAACAGCACTGATGGTGCAAAGAGTCGCCTCTCATTCGCAAAGATTCACGAGCCGCTTGACGTGCCGAATCTGCTTGCACTCCAGACCGAGAGCTTTGACTGGCTCGTCGGCAACGAGCGCTGGCAGGGCCGCATGGAAACCGCCGTGAATGCCGGCGATGACAGCGTGGCCGTCACCTCCGGTCTGTCCGATATCTTCGAAGAGATCTCCCCGATTGAAGACTTCCAGGGCACCATGTCCCTGTCCTTCACGGAACCGGAGTTCGCCGACCCCAAGTTCACGGTTGACGAGTGCAAGGACCGCGACGCCACGTACGCCGCGCCGCTGTACGTCAAGGCTGAGTTCATGAACAACCTCACGGGTGAAATCAAGCAACAGACCGTGTTCATGGGCGATTTTCCGCTCATGACCAACAAGGGAACGTTCGTCATCAACGGCACCGAGCGTGTTGTTGTGTCCCAGCTGGTCCGTTCCCCGGGCGCCTACTTTGAGCGCACCGCGGACAAGACCAGTGACAAGGAAATCTTCACCGCCAAGATCATCCCCTCCCGGGGAGCCTGGTTTGAGCTGGAGATTGACAAGCGCGACCAGGTCGGCGTGCGCCTTGACCGCAAGCGCAAGCAGTCCGTCACTGTGCTGTTGAAGGCCCTTGGCTGGACCGAAGGCCAGATCCTGGAGGAGTTCGGCGAGTTCGACTCCATCCGTGCCACGCTGGAAAAGGATGCCACCACCGGTCGCGAAGACGCGTTGCTGGACATCTACCGCAAGCTTCGCCCGGGCGAGCCGCCGACGGTTGACGCCGCCGACGCGCTGCTGCACAACCTGTACTTCAACTCCAAGCGCTACGACCTCGCCAAGGTTGGCCGCTACAAGATCAACCGCAAGCTGGGCATTGACATGCCCCTGAGCAGCCCCGACGCATCGGTGCTGAGCGTTGATGACATCGTGGCCATGATCAAGTACCTGGTCACCCTCCACGCCGGTGGCAAGACCACCAAGGGCATCCGCGATGGCGCCGAGGTTGACCTGCGCGTTGACGTGGACGACATCGACCACTTTGGCAACCGCCGCATCCGCGCAGTTGGTGAGCTCATCGAGAACCAGGTCCGCACCGGCCTGTCCCGCATGGAGCGTGTTGTGCGCGAGCGCATGACCACTCAGGACGTCGAGGCCATCACGCCGCAGACGCTGATCAACATCCGCCCCGTGGTGGCTGCGATCAAGGAGTTCTTCGGAACCTCCCAGCTCTCGCAGTTCATGGACCAGAACAACCCGCTGGCCGGCCTGACGCACAAGCGCCGCCTGTCCGCGCTGGGCCCGGGCGGTTTGTCCCGTGACCGCGCCGGCATGGAAGTCCGTGACGTCCACCCCTCGCACTACGGCCGCATGTGCCCTATTGAAACCCCTGAAGGCCCGAACATCGGCCTGATCGGTTCCCTGGCTTCCTACGGCCGCATCAACCCGTTCGGCTTCATCGAAACCCCGTACCGCCGGGTCAAGGAAGGCGTCGTCTCCGACGAGGTCGACTACCTGACCGCCGACGACGAGGTGGACGTTGTCATCGCCCAGGCTAACGCGCCCTTGAGTGATGAAAACCACTTCACCGAGGAAATGGTGCTGGTCCGCCAGCGCGGCGGTGGCGGCGAGCCTGTCCTGATCCCGGCCGGCGAGGTCGAGTACATGGACGTGTCCCCGCGCCAGATGGTGTCCGTGGCAACCGCCCTGATCCCGTTCCTGGAGCACGACGACGCCAACCGCGCCCTGATGGGTGCGAACATGCAGCGCCAGGCTGTGCCGCTGGTCCGGTCCGAGGCCCCGTTTGTGGGCACCGGCATGGAGCGCGCCACGGCTGTTGACGCCGGTGACGTGGTCATCGCCAAGAAGGCCGGTGTGGTTTCCGAGGTTTCCGCCGACATCGTCGTGATGTTGAACGACGACGGCACCGAGACCAACTACCCGATCGCCAAGTACCAGCGTTCCAACCAGGGCACCGCCTACAACCAGCGTGTCCTGGCCTCCGAGGGCCAGCGCCTGGAAGTAGGCGGCATCATTGCCGACGGTCCGGCAACGGACCTGGGCGAGCTTGCCCTGGGCAAGAACCTCCTGGTTGCCTTCATGTCCTGGGAAGGCCACAACTACGAGGATGCCATCATCCTTTCGCAGCGCATTGTTGCCGAAGATGTGCTTTCCTCGATCCACATCGAAGAGCATGAGATTGACGCCCGCGACACCAAGCTTGGTGCCGAGGAAATCACCCGGGACATCCCGAACGTTTCCGAGGAAATCCTGGCCGGCCTGGACGAGCGCGGCATCATCCACATCGGTGCCGAAGTTGAGGCCGGCGACATCCTGGTAGGCAAGGTCACCCCCAAGGGTGAAACCGAGCTGACCCCGGAGGAGCGCCTGCTCCGTGCCATCTTCGGTGAGAAGAGCCGCGAAGTTCGCGACACTTCCCTGAAGGTGCCCCACGGCGAGTCCGGCACCGTCATTGGCGTCCGTGTCTTTGACCGCGACTCCGACGACGACCTTCCCCCCGGCGTGAACCAGCTGGTTCGCGTGTACGTCGCCAACAAGCGCAAGATCACCGATGGTGACAAGCTTGCCGGCCGCCACGGGAACAAGGGTGTCATCTCCAAGATCCTGCCGATCGAGGACATGCCGTTCCTTGCCGACGGAACCCCCGTTGACATTGTCCTGAACCCGCTGGGTGTTCCGGGCCGCATGAACGTGGGCCAGGTGCTCGAAACCCACCTCGGCTGGGTTGCCAAGACCGGTTGGAAGATCGAAGGCGAGCCGGAGTGGGTGCAGAAACTGCCCAATCTGCCGCGTGAAATCGGCCAGACGAGGGTTGCCACCCCCGTGTTCGACGGTGCCCTTGAAGAGGAAATTACCGGCCTGCTCGACTCGACGAACGTGACCCGTGACGGCGACCGCCTGATCGATTCCTCCGGCAAGACGCTCCTGTTCGACGGCCGCTCCGGCGAGCCGTTCCCGGACCCGGTTTCCGTGGGCTACATGTACATCCTCAAGCTCCACCACCTGGTGGATGACAAGATCCATGCCCGCTCCACCGGGCCGTACTCCATGATCACCCAGCAGCCGCTGGGCGGTAAGGCCCAGTTCGGCGGCCAGCGCTTTGGTGAGATGGAAGTGTGGGCGCTGGAGGCTTACGGTGCCGCCTACACCCTGCAGGAGCTGCTCACGATCAAGTCCGATGACATTCACGGCCGCGTGAAGGTCTACGAGGCGATCGTCAAGGGCGAGAACATCCCTGAGCCCGGCATTCCTGAATCCTTCAAGGTGCTGATCAAGGAAATGCAGTCGCTGTGCCTGAACGTGGAAGTCCTTTCCACCGATGGCACCACGATTGAGATGCGTGACTCGGATGAAGAAGTCTTCCGGGCCGCGGAGGAGCTGGGCATCGACCTGTCACGGGCCGAGCCGAACTCTGTCGAAGAGGTTTAACAGTACGACGGCGGCACCCAGCCGTGCCGCCGTCGTCACCCACCTCTTTCCGTACCCGCCTAGACATTCAGACTTAGAGAATTAGAGAGAACAGGACCCATATGTCCAGCGAATCCTCCTTCGGCCTCATGCAGATCGGCCTGGCCACCGCGACTGATATTCGCGACTGGTCCCACGGCGAAGTCAAGAAGCCGGAAACCATCAACTACCGCACGCTCAAGCCTGAAAAGGACGGCCTCTTCTGCGAGAAGATCTTTGGCCCGTCCCGGGACTGGGAGTGCTACTGCGGCAAGTACAAGCGCGTGCGCTTCAAGGGCATCATCTGTGAGCGGTGTGGCGTTGAAGTCACCCGCGCCAAGGTGCGTCGTGAGCGCATGGGCCACATTGAGCTGGCGGCACCCGTCACCCACATCTGGTACTTCAAGGGCGTCCCGTCACGCTTGGGCTACCTGCTGGACCTGGCCCCGAAGGACCTTGAAAAGGTCATCTACTTCGCTGCCTACATGATCACCAGCGTCGACGACGAAGCACGTCACGCCGAGCTGCCGAACCTCCAGACCGAGCACGATCTGGAGAAGAAGCGCATGGTTGACACGCGTGACTCCGACATCGCCACGATCGCCCGCGACCTCGAAAACGAGATTGCGCGCCTCGAGGGCGAGGGTGCCAAGGCAGCCGACAAGAAAAAGGCCCGCGACTCCGCGGACCGCCAGATGGCCAATGTGCGCAAGCGCGCCGATGCGGACATCGACCGCCTCGAGCAGGTTTGGGACCGTTTCAAGGGCCTGAAGGTTGCCGACCTCGAAGGCGACGAGGCCCTGTACCGCGAACTTCGTGACCGCTACGGCATGTTCTTCGAAGGTTCCATGGGTGCCGAGGCCATCAAGAAGCGCCTTGAGACCTTTGACATGCCCGGTGAAGCGGAGATCCTGCGCGACATCATCCAGAACGGCAAGGGCCAGCGCAAGACCCGCGCCCTCAAGCGCCTGAAGGTTGTCAATGCATTCCTGACCACCAACAACAGCCCGCTGGGCATGGTCCTGGACGCCGTCCCGGTCATCCCGCCGGAACTGCGACCCATGGTCCAGCTCGACGGTGGCCGTTTCGCCACCTCGGACCTGAACGACCTCTACCGCCGCGTGATCAACCGCAACAACCGTCTCAAGCGCCTGCTTGACCTGGGTGCTCCGGAGATCATCGTCAACAACGAAAAGCGCATGCTGCAGGAAGCCGTTGACTCGCTGTTCGACAACGGCCGCCGCGGCCGTCCGGTCACCGGACCGGGCAACCGTCCGTTGAAGTCTCTCTCCGACATGCTCAAGGGCAAGCAGGGCCGCTTCCGCCAGAACCTTCTGGGAAAGCGCGTCGACTACTCGGGCCGTTCCGTCATTGTTGTTGGTCCGCAGCTGAAGCTGCACCAGTGTGGCCTGCCCAAGCAGATGGCGCTGGAGCTCTTCAAGCCGTTCGTGATGAAGCGCCTGGTTGATTTGAACCACGCACAGAACATCAAGAGCGCCAAGCGCATGGTGGAGCGTTTCCGTCCCCAGGTGTGGGATGTTCTCGAAGAGATCATCACCGAACACCCCGTGCTGCTCAACCGTGCACCAACCCTGCACCGTTTGGGCATCCAGGCGTTCGAGCCGCAGCTTGTTGAAGGCAAGGCCATCCAGCTTCACCCGCTGGTTTGTGGTGCCTTCAACGCCGACTTCGACGGTGACCAGATGGCAGTGCACCTGCCGCTGAGCCCCGAGGCCCAGGCCGAGGCCCGCATCTTGATGCTGTCCTCGAACAACATCCTGAAGCCTTCCGACGGACGCCCCGTGACCCTGCCGTCGCAGGATATGATCATCGGCCTGTACCACCTGACCACCAAGCGCATTGGTGCTGTCGGCGAGGGCCGGATCTTCTCCACGCCGGCTGAGGCTGTCATGGCGCACGACGCCGGCCAGCTGCACTTGAACTCGCAGGTCAAGATCCGCTTGTCGGACTTTGTCCCGAATGCAGGCTGGGAGGCTCCCGAAGGTTGGGAAGCTGGCCAGCCGGCCATCGTGGCCACGTCACTGGGCCAGGTCATCTTCAACGAGACCCTGCCCGCCGACTACCCGTGGGTTGAAGAGGTTGCCGACAAGGGCCAGCTCTCCGAGATCGTCAATGACCTTGCGGAGCGCTACCCGAAGGTGGTCGTGGCGGCAACGCTGGACAACCTGAAGGATGCGGGCTTCTACTGGGCCACCCGATCGGGCATCACCGTTGCGATCTCCGACATTGAGGTGCCGAAGGCAAAGCCTGCCATCCTCGAAGGTTACGAGGTCAAGGCCGCCAAGGTTCAGGCACAGTTCGACAAGGGCCTGATCGCTGACGAGGAGCGCCGCCAGGAGCTCATCGACATCTGGAACCAGGCAACCAACGAGATCGCTGATGCGATGCGGGCCTCGATGCCCACATCCAACACGATCAACCGCATGGTTTCCTCCGGTGCCCGAGGCAACTGGATGCAGGTTCGCCAGATTGCCGGTATCCGCGGCCTTGTGGCCAACCCGAAGGGTGAAATTATTCCCCGTCCGATCAAGTCCTCCTACCGTGAGGGCCTGTCGGTCTTGGAATACTTCATTGCCACCCACGGTGCCCGCAAGGGCCTGGCCGATACGGCTCTCCGTACGGCAAACTCGGGCTACCTGACCCGCCGCCTGGTTGACGTGTCGCAGGATGTCATTGTTCGTGAAGATGACTGTGGCACCGAGCGCGGACTGACCCTGCCGATCGCTGTCGTTGATTCGTTGGGTGAAATCCAGCTGCACGAGGAAGTCGAGAACAGCGTGTACGCACGCACCTTGGCTGCCGACGTGGTGGATTCTTCCGGCACCGTCCTGGCCACCGCCGGCGACGACGTCGGGGATGTCCTCATTGCCAAGCTGTTCGCGGCCGGCATTGAGGAGATCAAGGTCCGCTCCGTGCTGACCTGTGAGTCCACGGTGGGTACCTGTGCACTGTGCTACGGCCGCTCGCTGGCCACCGGCAAGACGGTGGACATCGGTGAGGCCGTTGGCATCATCGCGGCGCAGTCCATCGGCGAGCCCGGCACGCAGCTGACCATGCGTACCTTCCACACCGGTGGTGCCGTTTCGGCCAGCCGTGGCGAGGACATCACGCAGGGCCTGCCCCGTATCCAGGAGCTCTTCGAAGCACGTACCCCGAAGGGTGTCGCGCCGATCGCTGAGGCTGCCGGTCGCATCAACATTGATGAGTCCGAGCGCACCATGCGTTTGATCCTGACACCGGACGACGGTACCGAAGAGATCGCCTACCCGGTCCTGCGCCGTGCCCGCCTGCTGGTTGCAGACGGCGAGCACGTCGTGGTTGGCCAGAAGCTGATCGTCGGCGCTGTCGACCCGAAGCAGGTCCTGCGCATCCTCGGCCCGCGTGCCGCACAGAAGCACCTCGTTGAGGAAGTCCAGGGCGTGTACCGCAGCCAGGGCGTTGGCATCCACGACAAGCACGTGGAGGTCATTGTCCGCCAGATGCTCCGTCGAGTAACGGTCATCGAGTCCGGTGACTCGAAGCTGCTGCCCGGCGAGCTTGCCGAGCGCGGCCGCTTCGAGACGGAAAACCGCCGCGTCGTGTCCGAAGGCAAGAAGCCGGCCTCGGGCCGTAACGAGCTCATGGGCATCACCAAGGCCTCGCTGGCCACCGAGTCCTGGCTCTCCGCCGCTTCGTTCCAGGAGACCACCCGCGTTCTGACGCAGGCGGCCATGGAAGGCAAGTCGGACCCGCTGCTGGGACTGAAGGAGAATGTCATCATCGGTAAGCTGATCCCGGCTGGTACGGGTCTGCCGCGCTACACCAACGTCACGGTGGAGCCGACCGAAGAAGCCAAGGCCAACCTGTTCACGGGTCCGAGCGCGTTCAGCGACTTCGACTACGTGGGCGGCGTGGGCGACCTTGGTGCCGAGTTCCGTGCCATCCCCTTGGATGACTATGATCTGGGCACCAACTTCAGCGGCTAGTCCCCTGCTCGGCCCACTATTGGATCGCTAGCGATCCAATAGTGGGCCCCTCGGAGCTGTGGGCCCAACGTGTCTGCGTAGTTTGGGCGCGTGGGCCCATCCCGGTGGTCGAGCCTGGCTGGACCACCAAATAATGCACGACGGCGGTGACTTACCCTCACGGGGTGAGTCACCGCCGTCGTGCTTTAAGCCAAGGACACGCCCCCATAAGGTGGGGGAGCGGCCGATTTCAGGGCGGGGCATCGTCCGTGGTATCGTAGAGACTAATTGTTAGTGTGGCAGTGGATAAGAGCGCTCATTTTCCTCAGGTTTCGACCGGGAAGGTGGATGCGGGTCCGGGTTGTACGGTTCTTGTACAGCGAATGCCACATTTTTGCATGCCTAGGCGCTGTGAAGTCGCCCAAGTCTGCGGCTACCAGTAAAAGGCTCTTCCCCGGCGGACGATGGCCGGGAAAAGCGACACGAGAAACATCTCGAGAAAACAACGGAGAACACGAAAGTGCCTACGATTAACCAGCTGGTCCGAAAGGGCCGGACACCCAAGGTCACGAAGACCAAGGCTCCCGCATTGAAGGGCAGCCCCATGCGTCGCGGCGTTTGCACGCGCGTTTACACAACCACCCCGAAGAAGCCGAACTCGGCTCTGCGTAAGGTCGCACGTGTGCGCCTCAACGGCGGCGTGGAAGTTACCGCTTACATCCCCGGTGTAGGCCACAACCTCCAGGAGCACTCCATTGTGCTCGTCCGCGGAGGCCGTGTTAAGGACCTTCCCGGTGTTCGTTACAAGATCGTCCGTGGCGCATTGGATACCCAGGGCGTTAAGAACCGCAAGCAGGCCCGCAGCCGCTACGGTGCAAAGATGGAGAAGAAGTAATATGCCTCGCAAGGGTCCGGCCCCCAAGCGGCCGCTAGTTGTAGATCCCGTATACGGCTCCCCGTTGGTCACTCAGCTGATCAACAAGGTCCTGGTTGACGGCAAGAAGTCCACCGCAGAGCGCATCGTTTACGGTGCACTTGAAGGCGTTCGCGAAAAGACGGGCGGCGATCCCGTTGCTGCCCTGAAAAAGGCCATGGAAAACATCAAGCCGAGCCTTGAGGTGAAGTCCCGCCGTGTTGGTGGAGCCACCTACCAGGTTCCGGTTGAAGTCAAGCCCGGCCGTCAGACCGCCTTGGCCCTTCGCTGGCTGGTTGGCTACTCAAAGGCCCGCCGCGAGAAGACCATGACCGAGCGTCTGCGCAACGAAGTTCTGGATGCCTCCAACGGTCTCGGTGCCGCTGTCAAGCGTCGCGAAGACACCCACAAGATGGCAGAGTCCAACAAGGCCTTCGCCCATTACCGCTGGTAACTAGAGCCGTGAGGGTGGTTACCCCAGGCGCCAGCGTCAGGGGGCGAACCACCCGCAAGCTCATCTCTAGAAAAGGGAGAAACCGTGGCACAGGACGTGCTTACAGACCTTACCAAGGTCCGCAACATCGGCATCATGGCCCACATTGATGCCGGCAAGACCACCACTACTGAGCGCATCTTGTTCTACACGGGTGTGAACCACAAGATCGGCGAAACGCACGACGGTGCTTCGACGACTGACTGGATGGAACAGGAAAAGGAACGCGGCATCACCATCACGTCTGCCGCCGTGACCTGCTTCTGGAACAACAACCAGATCAACATCATTGACACTCCCGGCCACGTTGACTTCACGGTTGAGGTTGAGCGCTCCCTGCGTGTGCTCGATGGCGCCGTTGCTGTCTTCGATGGCAAGGAGGGCGTTGAGCCGCAGTCCGAGACCGTTTGGCGCCAGGCTGACAAGTACAACGTTCCGCGCATCTGCTTCGTCAACAAGATGGACAAGCTGGGTGCTGATTTCTACTTCACGGTAGACACCATCATCAACCGCCTCGGTGCGAAGCCGCTCGTCATGCAGCTGCCGATCGGCGTCGAGAGCGAATTCACCGGCGTCGTAGACCTGCTGACCATGAAGGCCTTCGTCTGGGCCGGCGATTCCAAGGGCGACGTCACCATGGGTGCCGCGTACGAAATCAAGGAGATCCCCGCGGATCTGCAGGAAAAGGCTGAAGAGTACCGCGCAGCCCTCATTGAGGCAGCTGCAGAGTCCTCCGAAGAGCTCATGGAGAAGTACCTCGAAGGCGAAGAGCCTTCCATCGAGGAACTGAAGGCCGGCATTCGCAAGCTGACCGTGAACTCCGAGATCTACCCGGTGTTCTGTGGATCTGCTTTCAAGAACCGCGGCGTGCAGCCGATGCTTGATGCCGTCATCGACTACCTGCCGAACCCGCTGGACGTTGGCGCCATGATCGGTCACGATCCTCGCGACGAGTCCATCGAGATCAAGCGCGAGCCGAGCGAGACGGAGCCGTTCTCGGCTCTGGCCTTCAAGATCGCAACGCACCCGTTCTTCGGCCAGTTGAACTTCATCCGCGTCTACTCGGGCCGGGTGGTTTCCGGCACGCAGCTGCTGAACTCAACGAAGCAGAAGAAGGAACGCATTGGCAAGCTCTTCCAGATGCACGCCAACAAGGAAATGCCGGTGGACGAAATCCACGCAGGTCACATCTATGCAGTGATAGGCCTCAAGGACACCACCACCGGCGACACCCTGTGCGATCCGGCGAACCCGATCGTTCTTGAGTCGATGACCTTCCCCGAACCCGTGATCTTTGTGGCCATTGAGCCGAAGACCAAGGGTGACCAGGAGAAGCTGTCCACGGCCATCCAGAAACTCTCCGCTGAGGACCCGACGTTTACCGTCACTCTCAACGTAGACACCGGCCAGACCGAAATTGGCGGCATGGGCGAGCTCCACCTGGACATCCTGGTGGACCGCATGCGCCGCGAATTCAACGTTGAAGCCAACGTTGGCAAGCCGCAGGTTGCGTACCGCGAAACCATCAAGCGCGCGGTCCCCAAGTACGACTACACGCACAAGAAGCAGACCGGTGGTTCAGGCCAGTTCGCTAAGATCCAGATTGCCATTGAGCCGTTGGATACTGCCGAAGGTGCAATGTACGAGTTCAACAACAAGGTCACCGGTGGCCGTGTTCCGCGTGAATACATCCCCAGCGTTGACCAGGGCATTCAGTCTGCAATGCCTGACGGCGTGCTGGCCGGCTACCCGATGGTTGGCATCAAGGCCTCGCTGCTTGACGGTGCGTCCCACGATGTTGACTCTTCCGAAATGGCCTTCAAGATTGCCGGTCGCATGGCATTCAAGGAAGCCGCCCGGCTGGCCAACCCCATCCTGCTCGAACCGTTGATGGAAGTTGAAGTCCGCACCCCTGAGGAATACATGGGTGAAGTTATCGGTGACATCAACTCCCGCCGTGGCCAGATGCAGTCCATGGAGGACGCAAGCGGTGTCAAGGTCATCAAGGCTCTTGTTCCCCTGTCCGGCATGTTCGGTTACATCGGTGACCTCCGGTCCAAGACCCAGGGCCGCGCCGTGTACTCGATGAAGTTCGACAGCTACTCTGAGGTCCCGAAGGCTGTTGCCGACGAGATCATCCAGAAGGCGCGCGGCGAATAACCGCACTTTTGCTTGGGCCTGTTTGTCACTTTATGCTTGAACAGGCCCAAGCAAGCAGTAATTTCCTAAAAATCAAAAGCCCCCAGTAGACTTGCTACGAATTTGGTGACGAACAGCGTCGCCGAGAGCAAGCCAACAAAAAACGTTCTAGGAGGAACCCGTGGCGAAGGCAAAGTTCGAGCGGACTAAGCCGCATGTTAACATCGGCACCATCGGTCACGTTGACCATGGTAAGACCACGTTGACGGCTGCCATTTCCAAGGTACTGTACGACAAGTACCCCACACTCAACGAGCAGCGTGATTTCAGCTCCATCGACTCGGCCCCCGAGGAGAAGCAGCGCGGTATTACGATCAACATCTCCCACGTTGAGTACCAGACCGAGAAGCGCCACTACGCACACGTAGACGCCCCCGGTCACGCCGACTACATCAAGAACATGATCACCGGTGCTGCCCAGATGGACGGCGCAATCCTGGTGGTTGCTGCGACTGACGGCCCGATGGCCCAGACCCGCGAGCACGTTCTGCTGGCCCGCCAGGTTGGTGTTCCCTACCTGTTGGTCGCCCTGAACAAGTCCGACATGGTTGACGACGAAGAACTCCTCGACCTGGTCGAAATGGAAGTTCGCGAACTCCTCTCCTCACAGGGCTTCGACGGCGACGAGGCACCGGTTATCCGCGTCTCGGGCCTGAAGGCGCTCGAAGGCGACCCCAAGTGGGTCAAGTCCGTTGAGGACCTGATGGATGCAGTGGACAACCACGTTCCGGACCCGATCCGCGACAAGGACAAGCCGTTCCTGATGCCGGTTGAAGATGTCTTCACGATCACTGGCCGTGGCACCGTTGTTACGGGCCGCGCCGAGCGTGGAACCCTCAAGATCAACTCTGAAATTGAGATTGTCGGAATCCGTCCGGTCCAGAAGACCACGGTGACCGGTATCGAAATGTTCCACAAGCAGCTCGACGAGGCTTGGGCCGGCGAGAACTGTGGTCTGCTGCTGCGCGGCATCAAGCGCGAAGACGTAGAGCGTGGCCAGGTCATCGTGAAGCCGGGTTCCATTACCCCGCACACGAACTTCGAAGGCAACGTCTACATCCTTGCCAAGGATGAGGGCGGGCGTCACAACCCGTTCTACTCCAACTACCGCCCGCAGTTCTACTTCCGCACCACGGATGTTACCGGCGTCATCACCCTGCCCGAGGGCACGGAAATGGTCATGCCCGGCGACAACACCGAAATGACCGTTGAGCTGATCCAGCCCATCGCCATGGAAGAGGGCCTCGGCTTCGCCATCCGCGAAGGCGGCCGCACCGTTGGTTCAGGTCGCGTTACCAAGATCATCAAGTAACCTTCGTAAGTCACTTGGATCTGTAGGGAAGGCCCCCAGCTTAGGCTGGGGGCCTTCCTTTTTTATTTGCCGGCGTACGGGAGTCCGGGGCTGTTGTGAGACGGGGCCGCGGCGCCGGGTTATCCGGCGTCCGCCAGTGCCATGCCGTCCACGATCCCCTGGACGAAAGTAACGTCGGGATCGCCGTCCGGTGCCACCGCCAGCAGCGTCAGGCCGAAGAATGCGCATCCGGGGAAGAGGACACCGGTGATGGTGGCCAGGCGCGGAACCTCATCCGGATCCCTGTACGCTACGGCGACAGCATAGCTTTGCTTTCCTGCGCTTTGCAGGCGGCCCTCGGTGAGCACCCTGCCGCCAAATTCGTCCTGGTAGTAGGCGGCCATTTTCTGGGCCCACTCCATGGCCTGAGCATAGTCGTGGACCTGCCCGTCATCGCGGACGAGGGAGACATAGGCACCGCCGGGAAGGCTGAATTGTTCAGTGCCGGCTCCGGCGCTGGATTCCTCCACTCGAAAGGACCCGTCTGGCAGCTGGGTTGTGAATCCGATGTCTGAACTAAACTCGATGGTCACTGTTCCTGGGCCTCTCGATGGGGATCAATGTTCCGTTACTGTGTTGCTGCGGCAGCCGCCACAGGGGAGAGCCTAGCGCTACTTCATCGTGATCGGCTCGTAGTCCGTGCCATGCGGCGCCTTGTACCCCGTGGAGGCGTTGGTGGTCACCTCGGACGTGGAGCCCACCTTGAGGCTGGCCACGCCGGAGTCGAAGTCCACCAGGTTGGCCTCAGCGCTTGAGACAACGTTTGCCTGGACCGTGACTCCGGACGCATGGTATATCCTTGCCAGGTCCGCCCCTGCCGCCATGGGGTCTCCGGATGCGGAGTTGGCCAGGTAGCTCTTGATGAGTTCCTCGTTGGCCGGCGTGTTGTAGATTTCCATCTGTACGGAGCCTTGCACCCCGGCACCGCCGGTGGCACCCATGCCGTCCTTTTGCCCGGCAAGTGTGCCCGCGGCGTCTTCACGGACTTCCACGGAACTCTCCAGGGTGCCCTTGACCGACAGGGTGAGCTTTTGAATGCTGTGGTCATCGTTCATGGAGAGCTTGATGCCAGCCTCGCCGTTGCCGCTGAGCTTTTGCCCGTCACCCAGATCCAGCTTGGCATCGGCCTTTGCGGTGGCCGTCGCCGTGGAGGAACCGTCGCTGAGATTCTGCTCGTAGGCCATCTCGAGTTTTGCCGATCCGTGGACGTCTGCGCTGAGCTTGCCGTCAATACCCGCCGAGATGGTTCCCTTGGCACTGTCAAAGTGGTTCACGGCGCCGTGCTGCCCTGCAGCATGGTCGAGTGTTCCCATCAGATAGCCGACGGGGCTGCTAATGGCGTCCTTGGCCGCGCCCAAGTCGTCCGGTGGGAGGTCCTGCGTCATTTGGTTAAGCGCGGCCTGTGCGTCGGCGAGGCTCTTGAACTTGTAGCTTCGGCTGAGTTCGCCAGTCAGCGTGGCGTTCGCGCCCCCCTTTGTCCCCGGAGTGTTGACGCCTCCGCCGATGTCGCCGGAGACCTTCAACATGGCGGAGCCGTCTGCGTTTTGGGTGATGTCCGTGCCAATGTGCGCACCGCCGTGGACCCAGGCGAGCTGGCCGTCAATGCCGAATTTCTCCTTGCTCGAGTACATGGGGATGGATGCCTTGGCGTTCTTCACCAGGACGTCGTTGGCGGCCTGCCGTGCGTCCGCGGGAAGTTTCCCTTCCAAGGCGGCAAGCTGCAAAGCCAATGGCACCTTGTTCGCATCCTGCCCGTTGAGCAGGAGGTTCCTTTCTACGGCGGAGAGGGAATTCCACCAGGCTGCGACATCCTCCTTGGAAGCGTCGCGCATCGAGTCAAGCTGCACCTCCAAGTCCGACTGGTCGTCCGGGGTCCCGCCGGGCAGGGGTTTGCCCCGGCCCCCTCCACCGTCTACGGCAGATGCGCTCTCCTGCTCCCCGGCCTGTGTCAACAGGGCGTTGGCGGTGGTCCTCAAAAAGTCCCGTGCCCGGGTCATTTGTGGGCGCATGCCCCCTGACCAGTCGGCGCGGAACCGTGAGGCGTCCGCGCCCTGCCAGCGGGCGTGCAGGATCACCGGATGCAAGAGCTGCACGGTGCGGTCCAGCTGATCCGAGGAGGTGCTGAAAAGTGTGGCCAACTCCCGCAGTTGGGCGGGATCCGCCCCAAGCATTTGGTCGTTCATGGCTGTCCATTCGCAGGTGGGGGCCGCGGAATCGGCGGTCCTCCGTAGGTCAGGGGTTCTCCTTGAACCGTATCCGGCGCCGGCATGCCCTGCGATGGGGAGTCGTCCCCATGGGCAGAAGAATGTGCCCCGATATGCTTGCATCATGACGCAAAACCAGTCCTTCCAGCGCCCCGGCAAATCGGCCAGCACTGCGCTGGGTGCGGGAGGCAACCTGGTGGCTGCCGTCATTGTCGCATTGTTTGGACTGGCCCTCCTTGGCTTTGGCCAGGCGATGTTTCGCGCAGGTGATTCCGGAAGGGAGACCGCCCAGCAGTTGCTGGCCGGCGGGCAGGACGGCATGGTTGACGACGCGAGGGCCAACATCGGGCGCGGGCAGGACGGCACCTGGCACGTCTATGAAATGAAGCTGGCGTTCACCGGCAGCGATGGCGTCGCCCACAGCCTTTCCACGAACCACTTTCCACGCTTCTCCCCGCCCATCAATGCCGAGCCCGGCTGGACCTCCGACTTTCCAACGAAACAGGAGGTGGTCGGCCAGCACGTCAAGTACCGTCTTGGCGATCAACCCGCCGTGGCGTTGGTGGGGGAGTTGCCGGGGCTGGTGGCCGCGCCGCGAACCTTTGCGAATTATCTTGGACTTGCGCTCGGTGCACTGGGCATTGCAGCGCTCCTTGGCGCGGCTGCAGTCACGTTCCGCTCCTTCCGCAAAAGTAGGCAGTTGGCCCGGTCCTGAAATGAGACTCTAAACTCCCCGGAGGGGCTCCGTTTGGACCGCCTCAGCCAATGGGGTTCTGACCTTCCTGGACAAGTTATCCCCAATTGATGGATTTATCGCCCCTGCCGGTCGCTCCCTGACCTAAACTGGGAATTCGCCGTTAGTAAGGGAAGTCCATGACCCACCGTCGGAAGCCGCCAGCAGGGGCAGCCGCTCCGCAATGGCCGGCACAGCTCAACGAGGCCTATCGCAAGGGTTTCCTTGACGGCCATCTGGCCGGGTGGCGCGATGCCGTGGGCGGTCCCGCCTCTGTTGCAGCCGCCTCCGGGCACAATGGCGGCACGACGACGGACCCCGCCACGGTGCCGGATCCCACTTCCCCTCCCGTGCCCGGCATGACGCCACGGCGTCCCGGGTCGGTCGCAGCCGGGTCAGCCCCAGCTGGCCCAGCCAACCAGGGTGTGCCCCCTTCGCTTGCAGTCCCTTCGGCAGAAGCTGGGTGGGATACGGCCGGCCACCCGCCGTTGTCCGCGCGCCCGCCGGCAGTCCCGCAAGGAAAATGGGAGCAGGCGGCACGGCCGGACCCCGTGGCGCTGGCCGCCAGGAAGGCAAAACGGGAAACCCAAAACATCAACATCACGCTGTACATTGCCAGCCTGCTCATGGTGGCCGCGGCCGCGCTGTTTGTCGCCAGCAGCCTTCCGGTTCCGGCCCGACTCATCGGTGTCTGGACCGCGGCGGTACTGTTTTACGGTGCGGGGCTGGCCCTGCACGGCACCATGGCCAGGCTGCGGCCGGCGGCAGCCGCCTTCACCGGAACCGCGCTGGCCATCATTCCCTTTGCCGGCCTGGCCACCTACAACCTTGGCTTCCCCCATGCCGCCGGAGTGTGGTTGCTGACGTCACTGGTGGGCACGGCCGCCTACATTTTGGCGGCCGTCAGGCTGAACAGCCCCCTGGTGGGTTACCTGTCAATGGCATTCCTGCTGTCCACGGCATGGTCGTCGGTTGCAGTCCTTGGAGCCGCCCTGGCCTGGTATTTCACCGCCCTGATCGTGTTCTCGGCGGTGTTGTACCTGGCCGGGCACCTCCTGGGCCGCCAGGCTGCCGGGCCGGACGGAAAGCCCGGCCTTTACGCCAAGCCGCTGGCCGAGCTCGGCCCGTGGTTTGCGCCCGCGGGGCTTGCCGGCTCCCTGGTGTTTTCCCTGGCGCTCAGCGCCGGCGACCATGCCATGGTTCTGCTGGCCGGAGCACTCTACTACGCCGTCATGGCCTGGCTGGACGCAGCACCCATGCGCCGCTGGAATTTCCTGGGCCTGCGCCTGTCACTGACATTGGCGGCGCCGTTTGTTGGCTGGCTATGGGGAGGGACGTTCGCCTGGGCCGTGGGGGTCATGGCCTTGGTACTGGCGGTACAAGCGGTAGCCATGGCCCAAGCACAGGCTAGACTTGGCGCGTGGATGCGGCGCCCCGGGTGGCCGCGCCTGGACGTGTTCATCAGCGTCCCCGCGGTGGCGCTGCTTTCCGCCGTGTGGAGCGTTTCGGTCGCAGCGTCCAGGCACGACGCCGGCGCGTGGGTCTGGAGCCCGGCCCTGCCACTGGTGTTGGGCATGATCGTGGCGATGGCCGCCGTGCCTCCCCTTCTGCCGGTCGGGGAATGGCTGCCGCTGCCGGCGATTGCGGCGGCCGTGTTTTGTTCGCCGGTTCTGGCCGCGCAGGACTGGATGATCCTGCTCGCTGTTGCCCTGGCCTACTCGGTGGCCCGGTTTGCCACGTCCAAGAACGTGGCCGTGCGGCGGATCATGCTCGTTGCTGCCCGCGTCCTGCTGACGGCACTGGTGGCCACGGCGCTGGCAGCGTATGTTCCGGCCCAGGACGGAAAGGCGGAAATCATCATGGCCGCCGTGGCTGTCATCGCGGCCGGGCAACTGCTGGCGGACACCGCCATGGCTCGCCTTGGGGTCCCGAACCCCGTGACGGCCTGGTCCGGAACGGCGTGGGCTGTGGTGGGGACAACGCTTTTTGCCGTCCTGGCCGCGGAGTATGCCTGGGCTGGCGGACCCGGCGAATCTGCCCTGCGCGGTGCCATTGGATTCGCTGCCACGGCATCGGCCGTGGCCATGGCCGGTGCAGCGTTGACCCACTCCGCCGTGAACCTGCCCCGTCATGGCGCCTATGCGGTTGCCGAATTCATGGCTCCGGCTGTCGGCGTCGCGGCAACACTCAGCGCATTGGCGGTCCACGGGCAAGCGGGTGCCTCCGTGGGATGGGGTGCCCTCATGCTCTTCTCCATTGGCATGGGACTGCGCCTGCAGGGCAATGAACGGCCCGCGCACCGCTGGCTCTACTGGCGGGCGGCGCGGCTGGCATCACTTTTCCTGGCAGCTGCGCTCCATGGGATCTGGCGGGACCACGCATTGCCGCACTTGTTCGGCGGGGCCCCTGTCACATTGGGCATGGTGCTGCTGTTGGTGCTGGGCATTCACCTTGCCGTTCTGGCCGTTGCCCGGTGGCGCAACCATCGCGACTCCGGCCTCGAAGCTGATGACGCAGCGACATTGGGCCTGGTAGTGGTCATTGCCGCGGTTGACGCCGCCGTGACTGTCCTTGACCAGGCGGATCAGGCGGGCTGGTTGGCGACGGCCGCCGTCGGCCTCTGTGTTGCCGCCATCGCCTTCTTGGGTGTTGCCGCTGCCGTGCGGCCCGGCGGATGGGGAACCTCGGCGTGGCTGGCCCCGATTGCCATGGTGGCTGTGGCAGGGCTCCGGGCGGGGGACCGGCACACCCTGGAGGTGGTGCTGGCCGTGGTCGTGGCCTCCGCGGCCGTTTGCGCGGTCAAGGCTGCCGGCCACCGGCTGCGGAGCGCGCATTTCCTGTTGGGGTGCGCTGCCGCCACGGCATTGATTGGCACCCTGGTTGCGGAGTTCACGTCCAGCCCCACGGTTCTGTCGCTGGTGCTGTGCGCCCTGCTGGTGCTCCAGCTTGGCGTGCAGTGGCTGGTACGGCGCCCGGCGGCGGTGCCGGTGGTGGGCGAGCCGGCCGTGCTGCGGGTCAGCCTGTGGCTGCTGCTGGCCGGCCAGTCGGTCCTGCCGCTGGCATACATCGTTGATGCCGGTGGCCTGGGCCTTTACAGTGGGGGCCACCGGTGGGTGGTGACACTTGAGCTTGCCGTGCTGGCCGTGTCCTCGGTTGCCGCGCAATCAGCGTTCCGCCAACGGGCGGCGTCGTATCTGGCCATATTCTCCGTGGCCTGCGGGGCTGCCGTCATGGCGCCGGTCGCATGGCCGGGCGCCACGGCGCTGGTCTTGGCCGCGTTAAGCGTCGCTGCCATTGCATGGCGGTGCCTCCATACGCCCAAAACGGGGGAGATGCGCTGGTACTGGCTGGCCGCCACCGGAGTATACCTGGTGACTGCAGCCGTGGTGGACCACGACGCCGGGGCCGGGATCTTTGCCCTCACGTGGCTCGTCTCAGGCCTGGCATTTGTTGCCGGCGCACACGTGCAAAAGCTTCCGTGGCTGACCTTGCCGGGCGCCCTGATGGTGTTGCTGGCGGCGGCCCTGATGCGGACACAGGTGCTGGAGACAACCGGGCTGCCCGGATTCTCGTCCTTTGCCGGCTTTGTAGTGCTGCTGGGAGCCCTGTACCTTGTCCGGCTGGTGTTCTCGTTCCTGGCAGGGGTTGCCCCGGTGCAGCACTGGAGCGTGTTGGTGGTTGCCCTGGGCGGCGGCCTGGTCTTTGCGCTGATGTCCATGGCGGACAGGGATTTTGTACTCCTTGGCGCCGCTGCCTTCACGGCGGTTGCGGCGCTGGCCCGCCTTGAGGCGCCCGCGCCCTTGCGGCGGGCAGTGACGGACGTTGCGGTGGTGGCAGCTGCCCTGGCCTGGTTCTGGGCCAGTTCCGTTCACATTCCCCTTGGCGCCTTCTGGCTGGTGCAATGGCTGGCCGTGGCGGTTGGCGTGCTGGCGGCCATCCGCCATGGGGCCGGCCAGCCTCGCGCCGCGAACGGACTGCTGCTGGGCGCGGCCATCCTGGCCAGCGTTGGGGGCCTGATGACGTTCTTCAGCGGTGAGTCCCTTCAGCAGCTGGTGTCGCTGCTGTTGTTCGCGGCACTGATGGTCGTAGGCCTGACCGCGGACAACCGCAGGTTGACCATCTGGGGCGCCATCGGTGTTGCCACGGCAGTGCTGTGGTACCTCCGGGGCTTTACCTTTGTACTGCTGGCGCTGCTGGCCCTGGCGCTCATTGGCTTCGCGGTTTGGCGCCTGAACCGCAAGAAGCCCGCCGCCGCCGGTGCCCCGCCACTGCTGACGGGGCACCACCCGCCAAGCCCCCACTGGCAGGCCAGCCATCAACAGGCAGGCCCGCAGGTACCGCCGGTCCCGGTCCCGCAGTACCCGTCGGCTCCGCCTCAGTACCCGTCGGCTCCGCCGCAGTACCCGCCGGCGCCGCCGCAGTACCCGCCGGCGCCGCCGCAGTAGCTGCCATAAGACGGATGCCGGCCCAACTGGCGGCGCCATCGTGCTGGCGTCGTCATCGATGTGCGGCCGTCAGCGCACGCCCCTGGTCCTGACCTGCGGCAGTCGCTGCGGCCGTCACCGCACTCCCTTGACCTGTCCCACGGCAGCCGCACCGGCCAGCGCCGTGAGGCCGGAGGCCAGGAACAGCCACGTGAAACCGCCGGTGGCGCTGACCAAGAGGGCGCCCAGCATGGGAGCGAACGCCTGCGGTACGGTCAAGGCAATGTTCATGATGCCCAGGTCCTTTCCGCGGGACAGCTGGTCGGGAAGGACTTCGGTGGCCAGCGCCTGGTCCACCGACAGGAAGCATCCGTAGCCCAGGCCCAGCAGCGCGGCGGCAACCGTGGCGGCGCTGAAACTTGGCACGAACGCCAGGACCAGCGCGGCCACTGCCTGGAGCACCGACGCCAGAAACACGAACGAACGGCGGCGGCCCAGCTTGTCGGAGAGCCTGCCCAGCCACAGCGAGGCGATGATCACGAACACCATGTAGACCAGGGTGAGGATGATCAGCGAACCTTCGGCGTCGGGAAGGTGCAGGCCATACATAAGGAAGTACAGCAGCAGGCTGGTGCCGAAGGCGTTGCCAAGATTCACCAGGACGCGGCTTAGCAGCGTCCAGCCAAAGTCGGGGAAGCGGCGCGGGCTGATCCACAGGCTGTCCACCAGGGATCGAAACGTCAACGGCCCCATCAGCCCCGGCGGCAGCACCTGGTCTGGAACCAGCAGGAGGAAGGGAAGGCCCAGCACCACCAGCAGGGCAGCCACCAGCGCGTAGCCGGCAAAAGTGCCCAGGGCCAGGGCCGTCACCAAGACCAGGCCGGCGATGATGCCGATGGCCTGCGGTGCGGAAATCCAACCCGAAACATATCCCCGCTGGTTGACGGGGACCTGGTCGGAAATGGCCGCTGTCAAGGCAGCGGTAAGTACGCAAAAAAACGTGCTGGCGGCCACCCAGCAGATGCCGATTCCCAGCAGGGACGTTTGCAGGCCCAGCACCACCAGGGAGATGGCGAATCCGGCAGTGCCCGCGGCGATCCAGGGCCTGCGGCGGCCAAAACGGGACGTGGTGCGGTCGGAGAAGGCGCCCGTCAAAGGGTAGGCAACAAGGGCAAAGACTCCGGCGATCCCGGAGATCGTGCCGAAACCCAGCACATTATCCACCCAGTGGGAAGCGTGGAGGAATCGTTCAATCTGCAGTGGCAGCAACAGTTGCACCGGTGTCAACTGGGCGATCCACACGCCAAACCAGCTCAACGCAAAGAGCGTGATCCACCCGCCGGTGACCCTCCGTGTGGGAATGGCTGCCACGGAACGGGCAGGGCCGCCGTGGTCTATGGTGATGGCTTCCCCTGCGTTATGGTCCTTCGCCAAGTTGCGTTTGGTGATTCTGCTCACGTCTGTAGCTTCTCATGGCCGTCAATGCCGGGCCCGGCGCCGGCGAACCCTCGTCCCCCGGCAGCGGCTGTACCCCCTCCGGTTGGCGTTTACCGCCGGATTCCGGCATACTTATTGAGTTGTTCAAGTGCCTTTTCGTGTCCCGGTCGAGATAATGCTCGATGCAGGGTCCAAGCTAAGGCCCAAACATAACCCACCTTCGCAAAACTTTGCGGGTACGTGCGCGAACTATTCGCGACACGCCCGACCGCGGGGGTCGGAGCTTCGGCGGATTGAGGAACCCGGAACTATCCGGATTCAGTTCGTTGGAAGCGTGGCGGGAATGCCACATTGAACAGGTAAAAGTAAACAGCGTTTACGTCAACAGCATCGCTCCCATCAGGATGCTTCGTTACAGGAAAGAGAGTCACGACGCCATGGCGGGACAAAAAATCCGCATCCGGCTGAAGTCATATGACCACGAGGTCATTGATGTTTCAGCCCGGAAGATCGTTGAGACGGTCACGCGCGCAGGTGCGACGGTAGTTGGCCCCGTGCCGCTGCCCACCGAGAAGAACATTTACTGCGTAATTCGTTCGCCTCACAAGTACAAGGACAGCCGCGAGCACTTCGAAATGCGCACGCACAAGCGTCTGATCGACATCATCGACCCCACGCCGAAGGCGGTGGATTCGCTTATGCGTCTCGACCTGCCGGCCGACGTGAACATCGAAATCAAACTGTAGGGAGGTGCTGAGAAACTATGACCGCGACCCGAAACACTAAGGGCATCCTGGGCACGAAGCTCGGCATGACCCAGGTCTGGGACGAGAACAACAAGCTTGTTCCCGTAACCGTCGTCCAGGCCGATTCCAATGTCGTCACCCAGCTGCGCAACGCAGAAGTTGATGGCTACACCGCAGTTCAGATCGGCTACGGCCAGATCGATCCGCGCAAGGTGACCAAGCCGCTGGCCGGCCACTTTGACAAGGCGGGCGTCACACCCCGCCGTCACGTCGTCGAACTGCGCACCGCAGACGCCGACAGCTACGCCCTCGGCCAGGAGCTCTCCGTGGAGATCTTCGAAGCTGGCCAGAAGGTCGACGTCGTCGGCACTTCAAAGGGTAAGGGCTTTGCCGGCGTTATGAAACGCCACGGCTTCAAGGGTGCCCCGGCATCCCACGGTGCCCACAAGAACCACCGTAAGCCCGGTTCCATCGGTGGCGCGTCCACCCCAGGCCGCGTTTTCAAGGGTGTCCGTATGGCTGGCCGTATGGGTGCCGAGCGCGTAACGACCATGAACCTCACGGTTCACGGTGTTGACGCGCAGAAGTCGCTGCTGCTGATCAAGGGTGCCGTTCCCGGCGCCCGCGGCTCGGTCGTCCTGGTACGCACCGCCGTGAAGGGAGCATAACAAAATGGCTACTGTAAAGGTTGATCTGCCTGCAGAGATCTTCGACGTACAGACCAACGTGCCGCTGTTGCACCAGGTCGTCGTTGCTCAGCTTGCTGCTGCACGCCAGGGTACCCACAAGACCAAGACCCGCGCTGAAGTATCCGGTGCCGGCCGCAAGCCGTTCGCACAGAAGGGTACCGGCCGTGCCCGTCAGGGTTCCATCCGGGCCCCTCACATGACCGGCGGTGGCGTTGTCCACGGTCCGACCCCTCGTGACTACAGCCAGCGCACCCCCAAGAAGATGAAGGCAGCGGCTTTGCGCGGCGCCCTCTCTGACCGGGCACGCAACGGACGCATCCACGTGCTTTCAGAACTGGTTTCCGGCGCCACGCCGTCCACCAAGGCTGCCAAGGCTGCACTTGCCGGCGTCTCCGATCGTAAGAACCTTTTGGTTGTTATCGAGCGCGCCAACGACGTTGCTGCATTGAGCGTTCGCAACATCACCGACATCCACGTGCTGTACGTTGACCAGCTCAACACCTACGACGTGCTTGTTTCCGATGACATCGTCTTCACGCAGGCTGCCTACGACGTTTTCGTATCCGGACGCGCCGCTGCTGAAGCATTTGCTTCCAGCATGCTGTTGGTTGAAGACCTGGAATCCGCAGCGGTTGTTGATGGCGCCGAAGGCACCATCAAGGGCAACAAGGACTCCATGAAGTACCACGTGCCTGGTTCACGCTGGTACGACGCCACTGTGGCCGAGGTTTGGTTCGCAACAGTCGAGGACGCCAAGGCCGCAGGCTTTGTCCCCGCCGGCGGCGAAGCTGCCCAGACGATTGAGGAGGACGCCAAGTGAGCGCCGTCACCATCAAGGATCCGCGCGACGTAGTGCTTGCACCCGTCGTCTCGGAAAAGAGCTACGGCTTGATCGACGAAGGTAAGTACACCTTCCTGGTCGACCCCCGCTCGAACAAGACCGAGATCAAGCTGGCCGTGGAGAAAATCTTCTCCGTCAAGGTCGACTCGATCAACACCATCAACCGTGCCGGTAAGCGCAAGCGCACCAAGTTCGGATGGGGACAGCGCAAGAACACCAAGCGCGCGATTGTCTCCCTCAAAGAAGGCACAATCGACATCTTCGGCGGTCCGCTTTCATAAGCGGAGACCACTTTAACGAGGAAATATACTATGGGAATCCGTAAATACAAGCCGACAACCCCGGGCCGTCGTGGCTCGAGCGTTGCCGACTTCACTGAAATCACGCGGTCGACGCCGGAGAAGTCTCTGGTTCGTCCCCTGCCCAAAAAGGGTGGCCGCAACAACACCGGTCGTATCACGACGCGTCACAAGGGTGGTGGCCACAAGCGCCAGTACCGCCTGATTGACTTCCGTCGCCACGACAAGGACGGCGTCAACGCACGAGTGGCTGAGATCGAATACGATCCCAACCGCACCGCGCGCATTGCCCTCCTGCACTATGTGGACGGCACCAAGCGCTACATCGTGGCGCCGAACAAGCTCAAGCAGGGCGACTTTGTTGAAGCCGGCTCCGGAGCCGACATCAAGCCTGGCAACAACCTGCCGCTGCGCAACATCCCGGTGGGTACTGTTATCCACGCCGTGGAGCTGCGTCCCGGTGGAGGAGCCAAGATGGCCCGCTCCGCTGGAGCTTCCGTTCAGCTCGTCGCCAAGGAAGGCAAGTTCGCCCAGCTGCGTCTGCCCTCCGGCGAAATCCGCAACGTCGATGCGCGCTGCCGGGCCACCATCGGTGAAGTTGGAAACGCTGAGCAGTCCAACATCAACTGGGGCAAGGCTGGCCGCATGCGCTGGAAGGGCGTCCGCCCCTCCGTGCGTGGTGTCGCCATGAACCCGGTCGACCACCCCCATGGTGGTGGTGAAGGCAAGACCTCCGGTGGGCGCCACCCGGTCAACCCGAACGGTAAGGCCGAAGGCCGTACCCGCCGCCCCAACAAAGAGAGCGACAAACTTATTGTTCGTCGCCGTCGTACTGGCAAGAACAAGCGATAGGAGCCTGGAGACATGCCACGTAGCCTGAAGAAGGGTCCTTTCGTAGACCAGCACCTCTTTGTCAAGGTAGCTAGGGAAAACGATAAGGGCACCAAGAACGTCATCAAGACCTGGTCCCGCCGCTCGATGATCATCCCGGACATGCTGGGTCACACGATCGCCGTGCACGATGGTCGCAAGCACATCCCCGTGTTTGTTACCGAGTCGATGGTCGGGCACAAGCTCGGCGAATTCGCCGCCACGCGGACATTCCGCGGCCATGTCAAGGACGACCGTAAGGGCAAGCGCCGCTAGGCGTTTGGCACTTACGGCTAAGACGAGAGAAGGATAGCAATGGAAGCCAAGGCAAGTGCGCGTCATCTGCGCGTCACGCCTATGAAGGCCCGGCGCGTCGTCAACCTGATTCGTGGCAAGCAGGCGAATGAGGCATTGGCGATTTTGAAGTTTGCCCCCCAGGCAGCTTCGGAGCCGGTATTCAAGGTAGTCCAGTCCGCAGTGGCTAACGCCCGCGTTCTGGCTGATCGCGACAGCATCGCGTTCAATGAAAATGATCTTTACATCAGCGAAATCTTCGTTGATGACGGCCCGACCATGAAGCGGTTCCAGCCGCGTGCCCAGGGTCGTGCGTTCCAGATCAAGAAGCGCACCAGCCACGTCACAGTGGTTGTCGCTACCCCCGAGAAAGAGGAGGCTCGCTAAGTGGGACAGAAAGTAAACCCGCACGGGTTCCGTCTCGGGATCACCACGGACCACCGTTCACACTGGTTCGCGGACAGCAACAAGCCCGGACAGCGTTACAAGGACTTCGTAAAAGAAGACATCAAGATCCGCGCACTCATGTCCACGGGCATGGACCGCGCAGGTATTTCCAAGGTTGAGATCGAGCGCACCCGTGACCGTGTACGTGTGGACATCCACACCGCACGTCCCGGAATTGTGATCGGCCGCCGTGGAGCAGAAGCAGACCGCATCCGCGGCGAGCTTGAAAAGCTCACCGGCAAGCAGGTTCAGCTGAACATCCTGGAAGTAAAGAACCCGGAAGCAGACGCTCAGCTTGTTGCCCAGGGCATCGCAGAGCAGCTGACCTCACGAGTGGCTTTCCGCCGCGCGATGAAGAAGGCCATGCAGTCCGCACAGCGCACCGGCAGTGTCAAGGGCATCCGTGTCGCTTGCGCCGGTCGCCTGGGTGGCGCTGAAATGTCCCGCACCGAGTTCTACCGCGAAGGTCGTGTGCCCCTGCACACCTTGCGCGCCAACATCGATTACGGCTTCTTCGAAGCCAAGACCGTGTTCGGCCGCATCGGTGTCAAGGTCTGGATCTACAAGGGCGACGTCACGAGCAAGGAACTGGCTGCCCAGGCAGCTGCCGCCCCTGCCCGTGGCCGTGGCCCCCGTCGTGACGGCGATGACCGCGGACCCCGCGGCCCCCGCGCCGGTGGCGACCGTCGTCGCACCGACCGTCCCGAAGCTGCTGCCCCGGCTGCTGCCGCGGTTGAAGCTCCTGTAGCTGGCGAGAGTGCAGCTCCGGTAGCAGAAGGAGGACAGGCTTAAATGCTTATCCCACGTCGAGTAAAGTTCCGCAAGCAGCACCACCCGGGTCGTTCCGGGCAGGCTACTGGTGGCACCACGGTCTCGTTTGGTGAGTGGGGCATTCAGGCCCTGACGCCCGCCTACGTCACCAACCGCCAGATCGAGTCCGCTCGTATCGCCATGACGCGTCACATCAAGCGTGGCGGAAAGGTGTGGATCAACATCTACCCTGACCGTCCGTTGACGAAGAAGCCGGCCGAAACCCGCATGGGTTCCGGTAAGGGTTCTCCCGAATGGTGGATTGCCAATGTCAAGCCCGGCCGTGTTCTCTTTGAACTCTCCGGTGTATCAGAAGAGGTAGCTCGCGAGGCCCTGCGCCTGGCAATCCACAAGCTGCCGTTGAAAGCACGCATCGTGCGTCGCGAAGGTGGTGAGTAGAGATGTCAGTTGGATCCAAGGATCTGGCCCCCACACAGCTGGACGGGTTCGACAACGAGCGTCTTGTTGAAGAACTCCGGAAGGCCAAGGAGGAGCTGTTCAACCTGCGTTTTCAGTCCGCCACCGGTCAGCTGGAAAGCCACGGTCGTTTGCGCGTTGTAAAGCGCGACATCGCCCGCATCTACACAGTGCTGCGTGAGCGCGAGCTGGGCATTCGCCCGGACGTTGTTGCCGCTGCACCGGTGGAGAAGGCCTCCAAGAAGGCTGACAAGGAAGCCAAGAAGGCCTCCAAGAAGGCTGAAGAATCTGAGGAGGACGCCAAGTGAGCGATTCTGTAAATAACAATGAAGCCGGCGCGGAGACTGTAGTCCGTGGCGACCGTAAGAAGATGCGTGGCTACGTCGTCTCCGACAAGATGGATAAAACCATCGTTGTCGAAGTTGAGGACCGTGTAAAGCACGCCCTCTACGGCAAGGTTCTGCGCCGCAACAAGAAGGTCAAGGCTCACGATGAGGAGAACACCGCCGGCATCGGCGACATGGTCCTCATCAGCGAGACTCGTCCGCTGTCCGCTACCAAGCGGTTCCGCCTCGTCGAGATCATCGAAAAGGCCAAGTAAGCCTTCAGCTTCGTGCTGATTGATTACCAACGTGTTGGGCCCGTCACCGTTTTCGGTGGCGGGCCCAACGTGCGTTTGACGCCCCTAATGCTCGACGGCGGCCGCATTCGGTGTCGGGACTGGCATTCCATCGGCTGGGCCCACGAGCGAGAGGGACCCGCTGCGAGCTTGCGAGCGGTGGGAGCGCTCGGGGACTTCGGCCTCCCTGACGTCGCCTACGGAAACACCAGGCCCGCCGCCTGGGTTTCGCCGGCGCCCGAAGCCGAGGAAATGTCGCGCTGCGAAGGTGCCACGACGGTGCATGGCGCGGACGGGGCGTCGCTGATTGCTTATGCGGGTGGCTCGTGGCCAAGCCTGCGCATGGCGGAACTGTCCGTACTTTATGAGCACTGCCCACGTCTCGGCCTGCGCAGCTTGTCCACTGGCGCAGGCTTGGCTGGCTGTCAATGCGCATAAAGGAACTCCCGAGCACCTGTTCGCCACAAATGCAGCCCCACGGCCGCCGTCTCGGCGCAACCAGAGGGCGAAAGTTTGTGGCCAAGGTGACGCCGTGGGTGGGCGAACGGCGTAAGGTGTGGTAGCGCCGTCGTGCTAGGATTGTCTATTGCTGCGCCTTTTCTGTGCCGCCGTTTTTCGGCAGTGGCAGTGGGTGCGCAATTACCTCGTAAATGCTCGTGCCACTACAAACTGCCGTCCGAATCGTGGAGCGATCCACCAAACGGTGCGGAAAGTGCAGTTGGCATGAGACATTTAGGCGTGTTTTGGCAAAATCCAGGCACGTCGAGAGACATCCCGATCAATCCGTTCCGCAAGGCTTGTCCATTGATGTTTTTTGGCCAAGAACCGGCGCGACGAACAGGAGACACTAGTGATTCAGCAGGAGTCGCGGCTTAAGGTCGCCGACAACACGGGTGCCAAGGAAATCTTGACAATCCGCGTTCTCGGTGGATCCGGGCGCCGCTACGCAGGCATTGGCGACACCATTGTCGCTACCGTCAAGGATGCAATTCCCGGCGGAAACGTAAAGAAGGGTGACGTCGTCAAGGCTGTCATCGTTCGCACAAAGAAGGAACGTCGTCGTTCAGACGGTTCCTACATCAAGTTCGACGAGAACGCCGCAGTCCTTCTCAAGAGCGACGGGGACCCCCGTGGAACCCGTATCTTCGGCCCGGTTGGCCGTGAACTTCGGGACAAGAAGTTCATGAAAATCATCTCGTTGGCTCCGGAGGTGCTGTAACTTATGGCAAAGATCAAGAAGGGTGACCTGGTTCAGGTCATCACAGGTGGCAAGGCCGAACGTGGCGGCGACCGTGGCAAGCAGGGCAAGGTCCTGAAGGTTTACGCAGAATCCAACCGCGTGTTGGTTGAAGGCGTCAACCGGGTCACCAAGCACACCAAGGCCGGTCAGACGGAACGTGGCACCAACACCGGTGGCATTGAAATCGTCGAGGCACCCATTCACATCTCCAACGTTGCCGTGGTGGACCCGTCCACCAAGAAGCCGACCCGCGTTGGCTACCGCATCGAAACCGTAGAGCGCGATGGCCGCCAGCGTCAAGTACGCATCCGCGTTGCCAAGGCCTCGGGGAAGGATCTGGCATGAGCGCCGCAGTTGCAGAGAACACGCCCAAGGTCGCGCCTCGCCTGAAGACCCGCTATGCAGCGGAAATCAAGGCGACGCTGACGGAGGAATTCAAGTACGCGAACGTGAACCAGGTTCCGCGCCTGGTCAAGGTCGTTGTCAACATGGGTGTTGGAGAAGCCGCTAAGGACTCCAAGATCATTGACGGCGCCGTCCGCGACCTCACAGCCATCACCGGCCAGAAGCCCCAGGTTTCCAAGGCCCGCAAGTCGATCGCACAGTTCAAGCTGCGCGAAGGCATGCCGATCGGTTGCCACGCCACGTTGCGTGGAGACCGCATGTGGGAATTCCTTGACCGCTTGGTCACGTTGGCACTGCCCCGTATCCGCGATTTCCGCGGCCTGAGCGGCAAGCAGTTCGACGGCAATGGCAACTACACCTTCGGTTTGACCGAGCAGGTTATGTTCCACGAGATCGACCAGGACAACATTGACCGCGTTCGCGGCATGGACATCACTGTCGTGACCACAGCAAAGACCGATGACGAAGGCCGCTCGCTGCTTAAGGCGCTTGGCTTCCCGTTCAAATCCGAAGATAACTAATCTACGTAAAAGGTCCGTTCTGTGAAATGAACCGCTCGAGATCTGATCTTGAGGCGGCCGCTTCACGTGAAGGAAACCGTTACGAGGAAGGGCAAGCGCCCACATGACAATGACAGATCCCGTCGCAGACATGCTTACGCGTCTGCGCAACGCAAACTCGGCACACCACGACACCGTGTCCATGCCGTTTAGCAAGCTTAAGGGCCACATCGCCGACATCCTCAAGGCACAGGGTTACATTGCTGCCTGGAAGGTTGAAGACGCTGAAGTTGGCAAGAAGCTGACCATCGACCTCAAGTACGGCCCCAGCCGCGAGCGTTCAATCGCTGGCCTGCGCCGCATTTCCAAGCCCGGACTGCGCGTTTACGCCAAGTCCACCAACCTCCCCAACGTGTTGGGTGGTTTGGGTGTCGCCATCCTGTCGACGTCGTCCGGTCTGCTGACCGACCGCCAGGCTGCCAAGAAGGGCGTGGGTGGGGAAGTCCTCGCCTACGTCTGGTAGTAGAGAAGGGAAAGAATAATGTCACGTATTGGACGTCTCCCCATCTCCGTGCCTGCCGGCGTCGAGGTCAAGGTTGAAGACAACCTGGTCTCCGTCAAGGGCCCGAAGGGAACGCTGGAGCACACTGTCCCCAGCCCCATCACGGTCGCTCTCGAAGAGAACACCATCTCGGTTAGCCGCCCCAACGACGAGCGCGCATCACGCTCACTCCATGGCCTGACCCGCACCCTCATTGACAACCTGATCATCGGTGTCACCGCGGGCTACGAGAAGAAGCTGGAAATTGTTGGTACCGGTTACCGCGTTGTCGCCAAGGGCGCAAACCTTGAGTTTGCCCTCGGCTACAGCCACCCCGTTGTCGTTGAGGCACCGGCTGGCATCACCCTGACGGTTGAGGGCCCCACAAAGCTCTCCGTCGCAGGCATTGACAAGCAGCAGGTGGGCGAAGTTGCTGCCAACATCCGCAAGCTGCGCAAGCCCGACCCCTATAAGGGCAAGGGCGTTCGCTACGCAGGCGAGATCATCCGCCGCAAGGTCGGAAAGGCTGGTAAGTAACCATGGCACTATCCGTAAGAGGAAAGTCCAAGGCCGCAGCACGCGGCCGTCGCCACCTGCGCGTGCGCAAGCGCGTCAGCGGCACCACTGTTCGACCGCGTCTGGTGGTCAACCGCTCTGCCCGTCACATCTTCGTGCAGGTCATCGATGACACCCAGGGCCTGACCCTGGTGTCGGCGTCGACCCTCGAAGCAGACCTGCGCTCCTTCGACGGTGACAAGACCGCCAAGGCCAAGCGCATTGGCGAGCTCGTTGCCGAGCGCGCCAAGGCTGCCGGAATCGACGCGGTTGTCTTCGACCGTGGCGGTAACCGGTACCACGGCCGTGTTGCAGCTGTTGCTGACGGCGCACGTGAAGGCGGTCTGGCACTGTGACCGAAAACATTAACAAGGAGAACACTGTGTCAGAAGCAACTGCAACTGACGGAGCGGCTGCGAAGACCGAGACTGCAGCAGCAACCGACGGCGGCCGTGGCCGCGGCGGTCGCGAAGGTGGTCGTGGCGGCCGCGAAGGCGGTCGCGACGGCGGCCGTGGCCGTGGGCGCGACGGCGGCCGCGAGGCCGAGAAGAACCAGTTCATCGAGCGCGTTGTAAACATCAACCGTGTGGCCAAGGTCGTCAAGGGTGGTCGTCGCTTCAGCTTCACCGCCCTGGTGATCGTCGGCGACGGCAACGGTCTGGTTGGCGTCGGCTACGGCAAGGCCAAGGAAGTTCCCGCGGCCATTGCCAAGGGTGTTGAAGAGGCCAAGAAGTCCTTCTTCCGCGTCCCGCTGATCGGCAAGACGGTTCCGCACCGCGTCCAGGGCGAAGCCGCTGCCGGCGTCGTCCTGCTGCGTCCGGCTGCTGCCGGTACCGGTGTTATTGCCGGTGGTCCGGTGCGCGCCGTGCTGGAATGCGTTGGCATCCACGATGTGCTGTCCAAGTCCCTCGGATCCTCGAACGCCATCAACATTGTTCATGCAACGGTTGATGCGCTCAAGCGCCTGGAAGACCCCAAGGCTGTTGCGGCTCGCCGCGGCCTGCCCTTGGATGAGGTCGCCCCGGCTGTGCTGCTGCGCAATATGCAAAAGGCAGGTCTGTAATGACAACACCAAAGAACATTCAGGTTTCCGACGCGAAGCTGAAAATCACGCAGACCAGGTCCGTCATTGGCGGCAAGCAGAACCAGAAGGATACCCTTCGCTCACTGGGCCTGAAGCACATCGGCGACTCTGTTGTCCGTACGGCTGACGCAGTGACCGCGGGCATGATCAACACGGTTCCGCACCTGGTAAAGGTTGAGGAGGCGAAGTAAAAGTGGCTGCTGAAAAGAAGACTGTAGAAACTGCTGAGAAGCAGAATGCACTGAAGATTCACCACCTGCGCCCGGCACCTGGCGCCAAGACGGCTAAAACCCGTGTTGGCCGTGGTGAAGGATCCAAGGGTAAGACCGCAGGCCGCGGTACCAAGGGTACTAAGGCCCGCTACCAGATCAAGGCTGGCTTTGCCGGCGGCCAGTTGCCGCTGCACATGCGCCTGCCGAAGCTGCGTGGCTTCAAGAACCCGTTCCGCGTCGAGTTCCAGGTTGTAAACCTGGACAAGCTGAGCGAGCTCTTCCCCGAAGGTGGCGTTGTCACCGTCGAAACACTGGTTGAAAAGGGTGCCGTTCGCAAGAACCAGCCCGTGAAGGTGCTGGGCACCGGCGACATCACCGTCAAGGTTGATGTCTCCGCCCACGCCTTCTCCACCAGCGCAGCGGAAAAGATCACTGCTGCAGGTGGCACCGCCACCGAACTGTAAACAGTTCAAAATGCGCACATCTAGCGACTAGACTCCTGGTGGGCGGGGCTTATGTTCCGCCCGCCAGGAGTCTTTTGCTTCCGTGACAGCCTTCCGTGACAGCCTTCGGTCCGCCGGCCTTGCCCGGCAGCCCGCCCCCGCAGTTTCAGTGCGAGCCAGATCACCCGCTAGAATCTTTCCTTGGGTTCACTTGAGAGCCCTTACTTTCACCACTAGACATCAGGAGGACGCTTGCTTACCGCATTTGGCCGCGCCTTTCGCACGCCTGATCTGCGACGCAAGTTGTTGTTCACGCTGGGAATCCTCGCCATCTTCCGCCTGGGTGCTTTCATCCCCTCGCCCGGAATTGATTACCGAAATGTCCAACAATGCGTGAGCAGCGCTAACACAAGCCAGGGCATTTACCAGCTTGTGAACTTGTTCAGCGGCGGCGCCTTGCTGCAGGTTTCCATCTTTGCGCTGGGAATTATGCCGTACATCACCGCGAGCATCATCGTCCAGCTGCTGCGTGTCGTCATTCCCCGTTTCCAGGAACTTCACCTCGAAGGAGCCCAGGGCCAGGGCCAGCTGACGCAGTACACGCGTTACCTGACCATCGCACTTGGCCTCCTTAACGCCACCACCCTGGTGACCTTGGCCCGTTCCGGCCAGTTGTTCTCCGGCTGTGGTGCCGCGGGCAGCGCCGGCGCCCTGATCCCCAACGACAACCTGGTGACCATTGGCCTGTTGATCCTAACCCTGACCGCCGGCTCCGGCCTGATCATGTGGATGGGCGAGCTCGTCACCGAAAAGGGCGTCGGCAACGGCATGTCCCTGCTGATCTTTGTCGCCATCGCGGCCCAGTTCCCGACCTCCCTCGGCGCCATCCTGAAGACCCAGGGCTGGGGCACCTTCCTCATCGTCCTGGTCCTTGGCCTGGTCATCGTGGCACTGGTTGTATTTGTGGAACAGTCGCAGCGACGTGTGCCGGTTCAGTACGCCAAGCGCATGATTGGCCGCCGCACCATGGGCGGCACCAGCACGTACATCCCGATCAAGGTCAACATGGCCGGCGTCATCCCCGTCATCTTTGCCTCGTCGATGCTGTACCTGCCGGCATTGCTGGCGCAGTTCGCCACGCCTAAGAACGGTGCCAACGTTCCGGGCTGGATCGAATGGATCAACAACTACCTCACACGTGGCGACCATCCGATCTACATGTTGATGTACTTCCTGCTGACCATTGGCTTTACGTACTTCTATGTCGCGATTACTTTCAATCCGGAAGAAGTCTCTGACAACATGAAGAAGTACGGCGGGTTCATCCCCGGCATTCGTGCCGGTAAGCCGACGCAGGACTACCTGCAGTATGTAATCTCCCGCGTTACCCTGCCGGGATCGTTGTACCTGGGCATCGTTGCCCTGATCCCGTTGATCGCCCTCGTCATGATCGGGGCAAACCAGAACTTCCCGTTCGGCGGAACCTCGCTGTTGATTATTGTCGGTGTCGGGTTGGAGACGGTCAAGCAGATTGATGCACAACTCCAACAGCGCCACTACGAAGGGCTATTGCGATGACAAGAATGCTGATCATTGGACCCCCCGGGTCAGGAAAAGGAACGCAGGCTGAACGCATCTGTGGGGAGCTGGGCATTGTTGCCATCTCCACGGGCGACATTTTCCGTGCCAACGTCAAGGGTGAGACCCCGTTGGGCCTGGAAGCGAAGCAGTACATGGACAATGGCGACTTCGTTCCAGACAGCGTGACCAACCGGATGGTCCGTGACCGGCTCGCCCAGGACGACGTCGTTGACGGCTTTCTCCTGGACGGTTACCCCCGCACCACGGCACAGGTTGACGAGCTCGACGACATCCTGGCCACGGCGGGCGCCACCCTTGATGTTGTGGTGCAGCTGACTGCCGACGACGAGGAACTGGTCAAGCGCCTCCATGGCCGTGCGCAGGACACGGGGCGCAGCGACGACACCGAAGCTGTGATCCGCCACCGGCTGGATCTTTACCGTGAACAGACCGAAGTTGTGGTTGCCCGCTATGCGGAGCGCGGCATCCTGGCCAAGGTCGACGGGCTTGGGGACATCGACGATGTCACGGCCCGCGTCATGGACGCCATCAGGGGCGCGTAGTCCCCACGCCCTCCCCGGCCTCGTTCCTCACCCGGGGCCCCTCGGGCGCGTGGGCCCACCACGCCCTCCCCGGCCTCGTTCCTCACCCGGGGCCCCTCGGGCGCGTGGGCCCACCACGCCCTCCCCGGCACTCAAATGGGTGCCATGCAAGAGAGGAGGGCTCTTTCCCGCGAGTGGGAAGGAGCCCTCAACGTTTTTTCCAGTGAAGGGATCCAGCCATGGCATTTGGCCAGCAGCGGATTGAGTACAAGACCATCGACCAGATGCGCATCATGCATCGCAGCGGGCTCATTCTCGATGACGCGCTGGACCAGGTGATCGCCGCCGCCGCGCCGGGCACCACCACCGGTGAACTGGACGCCATCTTTGCCCGCCTGATCAAGAAGGCCGGCGCCACTTCAAACTTCCTGGGCTATTACGACTACCCGGCGTCGATCTGCACCTCCGTCAACGAGGAAGTGGTCCACGGCATCCCCGGCCAGCGTGCGCTCAAGGCCGGCGACGTCCTGTCCATCGACGGCGGGGCCATCGTGGAAGGCTGGCATTCCGACTCCGCCCGCACCACCATTGTGGGCGGCGCCACGGCTGAAGACCCCCAGGACCGCCGCCTGAGCGACGTCACCGAGGAAGGCATGTGGCGCGGCATCGCTGCCATGGCAACGGCCAAGTACGTCGGCGACATCGGTGACGCGATTGACGAGTATGTCACCTCCCAGCCGGGAAATCCGCTGGGAATCCTCGAGGACTATGTCGGCCACGGCATTGGTTCGGCCATGCACATGGCCCCCGACGTGCTCAACTACAGTTCCAAGCACCGCGGCCCCAAGCTCAAGCCCGGCATGTGCCTGGCCATTGAGCCCATGCTGGTGCGCGGCGGCCTGGAAACCAGGACGCTGGCCGATGATTGGACAGTTGTCACCGAGGACAGGGCCCGGGCCGCGCACTGGGAGCATTCCGTGGCTGTCCATGCCAAGGGCATCTGGGTGTTGACAGCGGCCGACGGCGGAGCGGGGCGACTGGCGCCGTTGGGCGTCACCCCCGTTCCGCTGGGCTGACCACCACTCCGGCTGCGCCCCTAACGCACGCCACGGTCCCGGCGAACAATTCGCCGGGACCGTGGCACAACTATTTAACCCCCCGTTGCGTCCCGTCCACCTGCCCGTCACCAAAGGTGGACCGCGGGACCCTAGCGTGGAGCGTGAGGCCGTGGCAGGCACCGCAACACGGCGGGCCGGACCGCCGCGGTCCAATCGAGGAGGGGTGCCAAGACACATGCGCATCTATGCCCACCGAGGCGTTTCGGCACACTACCCGGAAAACACGCTGGCCTCCTTTGCCCGCGCGATCGAGCTTGGTGTTGAAGGCATTGAACTCGACGTGCACCTGTCCGGGGACGGCGTGCCGGTGGTCATCCACGACGGCACCGTCGACCGGACCACCAACGGCACCGGTGTTGTCGCGGAATTCACCGCAAGGCAGCTGAACCTGCTCGACGCCGGACACCGCCAACATGTGCCGTCGTTGGCGCAGGTCCTGGACCTGGCCGCGGGCAAGGTGCGAGTGAACATCGAGATCAAAGACGCCGCCGTCGTCAGGCCCGTGCTCGGGGCCGTCGCCGGCCGGGCGGAGCTTGATTGGTTTGCCTCCTCCAGCGACTGGCGCGCCCTGGCAGAAGTACGGCGGCTGGCCCCGGACAGCGACTGTTACCCGCTCACGTTGGGCCATTCGATCGGGCCGGGCGGTCCCGGCGACCTGGGCGAAGCCCTCAATTTTGCACTCATGCACCGCAGCTCCGGCGTGTCCGTCTGGGAGGGGTGCCTGGACCGGGAAGCCGTTGACACCATCCACGCCAAAGGGCTGGCGGCCTGGGCCTGGACCGTCAATGATGAAGGACGTGCCCGCGAGCTGGCAGGATTCGGCGTGGACGCCCTGTGCGCGGACGATCCCGAGCTGATCCGCAACGCCCTTTCCACTCCGTTCCTGGGGCGGTAAGGGACCGTGCGGAACAGCGGGCGCCTGAAATGGCCAGCACAATGAGCGCACTGGATTCGGCCGGGCGCCGCGGACGGGCTGGCGGTTCGAGGGCGCGCCGGGACGCGTGGGTGTTTCTGGCGCTGGCGCTTCCCAACCTGGCGTTGATTGCGTTCTTCACCTACCGGCCCCTGCTGGTGAACATGTATTACTCGACATTGGACTGGACGCTCGGCGCCATGGACGCCACAGTGGTGGGGTTCGGCAACTACGTGGAGTTCTTCACCTCGCCGGACGCCCCGGCCGTGCTGGGCGCCACCGGGATCTTCACGGTGGCCACCGTCGGGGGATCCATGGTCCTGGGCCTGTTGGTGGCAGTGTCGCTGAACCAGAAAGTGCCCGGGCGTACGCTGGCCAGGTCTGCGGTGTTTGCCCCCTATGTCCTCTCGGGAGTGGGAGTGGGCATGGTGTGGCTGTTCATTTTCGACCCGGTCTACGGGGCACTTTCCTGGGTGCTGCGCAGCGTGGGCATGGCCAGCCCGCAGTGGATCAACGACCCAAAGCTGTCCTTGGTGATGGTCATCATCGTGTACGTGTGGAAGAACCTGGGGTACTGCGCCGTGGTGTATCTGGCAGGACTGCAATCCCTGCCGCAGGACGTCATGGAGGCGGCGGCCCTGGATGGTGCAGGCCCGCTGCGGCGCTTTTTCCTCGTCTCCTTCCCCCTGCTCTCACCCACCACATTCTTCCTGCTGATCACCAGCCTGCTGAGCTCGCTGCAGGCATTCGACATCATCAAGATCATGACGCCCACGGGCAACGGCACCGGAACGCTCATCTTTGAGGCATATCTGCAGGCGTTCGGCGCGTACAACAGGGCCGGCTACTCAGCCGCCATCTCGGTGGTGCTGTTTGTGCTCCTGCTCATCATGACGGGGCTTCAGCTGCGCTTCGTCGAACGAAAGGTCCACTACGCGTGAGCGCCCCAACCACCGCCGCTGCCGGGAACGCCGCATCCCCTGCACGGGGCATTGCCGGGAACGCCCCGGATGCCACGAACTTTTCGGACGCCAAGGGACCAGTTGCGCCAGAGCGCCGGGAACGGCCCCTGTCCCGGGCAAATCTGGCCCGCACCCTCGCCACCGGATACCTGCCCCTGCTGCTGGCCACCGTGGTGGTCGCCGCCCCCTTGGCTTGGATGGTGCTCTCCTCGCTGAAGTCGCCCGGCGAAATCATCACCACCGACCTCACGGTCCTGCCACGCAATCCCACACTGGACAACTATGCCCAGGCCGCCACGACGGTGCCGTTCGCCCGGTTCTTCGCCAACAGCGTCATTGTCACCGTGGTCGGTTCAACCATCAAGTGCGTCCTGGCGGTCCTGACCGCCTACGCACTGGTCTTTGTCCGGTTCCCCTTCAAGCGGGCGATCTTCCTGGCCATCCTCGTGGCCCTGATGGTGCCGCCGCAGGTATCGGTGCTGCCCAACTACATCTTCATTGCCGGCCTGAACGGCCTGAACACGTATTGGGGCATCATCCTGCCCGGGCTTGGCACCGCCTTTGGCACGTTTCTGCTCCGTCAACATTTTTTGACGTTGCCGGCCTCCATCCTGGAAGCCGCGGAGATTGACGGTGCCGGACACTTCCGCAGGCTGTGGCAGGTGGTGGTGCCCATCTCGGGCCCCAGCATCGCGACCGTGACGCTGGTGACCATTGTGGGGGAATGGAACGACTACATCTGGCCGCTCATCGTCACCGACAGACCGGAGATGATGACACTGCCCGTAGGCCTGACGCTGCTGGCCAACAGCGACTCCACTGCACAGGCGTGGGGAGTGCTCATGGCCGGGGCCGTGATCGTCATCATTCCGATCCTGGTCATCTTTGCCGCCCTGCAACGCTTCATCGTCGCCGGACTCACCCAGGGCTCCGTCACCGGCTAGTGCGCCACTGTTTTCCCTTCCGACTGCAATTCCTACGAGAAAGAAGAATTCACCATGAAACGAGCATTCAACCGCAGAAACTTCCTCAGTGTTGCCGGGCTCGGCCTGGGGGCAGCGGCCCTGGCTGCCTGCGGCGGACCGAGCACCACCGGTGCGGGCGCCGGAGCAGCCGGTGCTGCCATCACGGATTGGTCCAAGGTCAAGCCCGCGGCCAAGATCACGTTCATGTCCAGCCACCCCGGGAAGTCGGCTAACGTTGAAGCCCAGCTCATCAAGGAGTTTGAGGCAGCCAACCCCGGGATAACCGTGGACCTGGTCACCGGCGGAGCCAACTACGAGGAAGTGGCCCAGAAGTTCCAGACGTCGCAGGCGGGCAACAATGTGCCCGACGTCGTCGTCGCTTCCGATGTTTGGTGGTTCAGGTACGCCATTGCGGACACCGTGGTGGCGAATGACGAGCTGCTGGCAACAGTGGGCGATAAGACCGATGGCTTCAACGCCACCTTGTACGGCGACTACAACTATGCGCAAAAGCACTGGGCAGTACCCTACGCCCGGTCCACTCCGCTCTTTTACTACAATAAGGACCACTTCAAGGCTGCCGGCCTGCCGGACCGGGCTCCGAAGACCTGGGAAGAATTTGCGCAATGGGCGCCCAAGATCCAGGCCGCCAACGCCAAGAAGGCCGGCTACCAGCACGCCTACCAGTACCCGGCACTGGCCGGCTATGCCGGCTGGACCCTGCAAAACGTCTTGTGGGGCCAGGGCGGCGGCTGGTCCAAGGAGTGGACCCTTACAGCAAATTCAGAAGCTTCCGTCCAGGCCATCCAGTGGGTGCAGGACACCATTGTCAAGGACGGATGGGCCGGAGTATCCTCCAACGACGCCGTCTCCGACATGACCGCCGGGGCCGTCAGTTCAACCGTGAGCTCAACGGGTGACCTGGTCGGCACGCTCAAGGCCGCCAAGGCAGCCAACATGAACATCGGTGTGGGATTCCTGCCCGGCGGTGCCGTTTCAGCCTCCCCGGTGTGCCCCACCGGCGGCGCCGGGCTCGTTATTGCCGCCAAGACGTCCCCCGAGCGCCAGCTCGCCTCCGCCAAGTTCGTTTCCTTCATGACGAACGCCCAAAGCACCGCCAAGTTCTCGGCGGCAACCGGTTACATGCCGGTGCGCACCGACGCGGACATGACGTCGGTGCTGGCCACCACGCCACAAATCCAGGTGGCGCTGGACCAGCTGAAGGTGACGCGAAGCCAGGACTACGGCCGGGTGTTCCTGCCCGGTGCCGACCAGGAAATGGCTGACGCCGCAGCGAAGATCATGAATGAAAAGGCAGACGTCAAGGCGACGCTGACCGCACTGGCGGAAAAGCTGGAAGGGATCTACACCAAGACTGTCAAGCCCAAACTGAAGAGCTGAGCGCGCTTGATGGTGGCGTCGGGGCGTCCGGATGTGGAACGCTGAAGACATGGACGCACCCGCCGTGATGGCCCGCCTTGCCGCGACGATCGATGCACACAATTGGGATGAATTACCGTCCCTGCTGCACGAGGACTTTGTGTGCCGCTACGTCCACACCGGTGAAGTCTTTGACGGTCCCGCATGGGTGCGGCTCAACGCCGGATACCCAGGCTTTGAACATTTGGTGCTTGAAGACTGCGTGGGAACGGATAACAGGGCCGCTGGAAGATCGTTGGTCACAGGCCGCTCGGGGCAGCAGCTTCAGCACTTTGAGGTGGCCACCTTCATCACCCTGCGGAACGGCCTCATCGCTGAGATGACCGAAGTATGGGCGGATGTGGACGAGGTGGCGCCGGCCGGGACACGGCCAGGCTGACCGCCGGGCCACCGAACGCATCTTTCATGTTTTGGACCTACCATGGTCGGGGACAGCAACACCCGCACCCGGCCGGAAGGACATGCAATGACGAACGGTTCCATCACGGACGTGCCCGGCATCAGGGTCGGGCAGGCACAGCGCCGGGGCGGCGGCTGGCTCACCGGCGTCAGCGTCGTGCTGCCGCCGCCGGGAACGATCGGATCGGTCGACGTCCGCGGCGGAGGGCCCGGCACGCACGAAACCGATGCCCTGGATCCGTCCACGCTGGTTCCCACCGTGGATGCCGTGGTGCTCACGGGCGGCAGCGCCTATGGGCTGGCCGCAGCCGGGGGAGTGCAGCGCTGGTGCGAGGAAAACGGCCGCGGCTTCCCGGTGCCCGGCGGGGTGGTGCCGATCGTGCCCGCTGCGGCGATCTTTGACCTGGGCAGGGGAGGCGACTTTGCCGCACGGCCCGACGCCACCATGGGGTACGAGGCGGCACTGGACGCGGCACGCAGCGCCGAAGGGGCCGACGTCGAACGTGGGAACGCCGGAGCCGGGATGGGCGCGGCCCTTGGGGCAGGGGTCTTCAAGGGCGGGCTGGGGACTGCCTCCGTCCGGTTGGCGGGGAAGAACAGCCAAATGGTGGTTGGGGCCCTGGCCGTGGTGAACGCGGCCGGGGTGCCTTGGCACCCGGGGTCAGTGCCGCCCTCGGCCGGGGGAGGGTTGAACACCACGCTGGTGGTGGTGGCCACGAACGCCACCATGACTGTGGCGGAGGCGCAGCGCACGGCAACCGCCGCGCATGCCGGCATGGCCAGGGCCCTGAACCCCGTCCACACGCTCGCCGACGGCGACACCATCTTTGCGCTTGCCACGGGCGCCGTGACGCTGGCGCATGATCCGCAGCTGGCCGTTGCGACGATGATCGAACTCCAAAGCGCAGCAGCCGAAGCCGTCCGGCTGGCAATTATTGACGGCGTGGCAGCAGCCGAAGAAGTGACAACGACTGCCGGCACGTGGCGACCGTTTCCGGCCGCAGACGCTTAAAATCACAGACCCGGAGCCGCTGGGCAATTTAACATATTTGACGCTTTGCCGTAGAGTGGGTTGTTGGTTGTCTGTGCCCGCTAGTCATTGGGGTGCGCTGCGGATTCCCGGTGTCACGCCGGGGTCATCCGTCGTGAATTCAGACGAACAAATATTAGTAGTAAACCCAATGCTGGTCGTGTTGTGCCCAATCCGGGCCTAACCGCGCCGGCGCAACAAAGTTAGCGGAGGATATGGCCAAGAAAGACGGGGTCATTGAGATCGAGGGCGTTGTGACTGAAGCGCTGCCCAACGCGATGTTTCGTGTTGAGCTGACCAACAAGCACATCGTTCTTGCCCATATCTCAGGAAAAATGCGCCAGCACTACATTCGTATCCTTCCTGAGGACCGAGTTGTGGTGGAGCTGAGCCCTTACGACCTCACCCGTGGTCGCATCGTCTACCGCTACAAATAACCACAACTGCAATCACGCAAAGGAATGCCATGAAGGTCAAGCCGAGCGTCAAGCAGATCTGCGACAAGTGCAAGGTGATTCGCCGTAACGGGCGGGTCATGGTGATCTGCGAGAACCCGCGCCACAAGCAGCGCCAGGGCTAAGCTTCCTCCTTCGAGGAAGACCCCGGGCAGCCGCTCACGCAAGTAAATTAATAAGGCAGCACAAGTTGGACGAAGGCGGAACCACTTCCGCAACCGGCCAACGGACCCCCGGTCGGAGGCCGGGGCCGCATTGGGAAATAATGCGGGTGTACTGCCTACGACCTCCGGTTTACACAAGGAGCAGCCATTATGGCACGTCTCGCTGGCGTAGACCTTCCCCGCGAAAAGCGGTTGGAAGTAGCGCTTACATACATCTACGGCGTGGGCAAGACCCGTGCAAAGAACGTCCTGACCGAAACGGGCATCTCACCGGATGTCCGCGTCAAGGACCTTTCTGACGCTGAACTCGTTCAGTTGCGTGACAACATCGAGGGTAACTACAAGGTTGAGGGTGACCTTCGCCGCGAGGTTGCAGCAGATATCCGCCGCAAGGTTGAAATCGGCAGCTACCAGGGCATCCGCCACCGTCGCGGCATGCCCGTGCACGGCCAGCGCACGAAGACCAACGCTCGTACCCGCAAGGGCCCGAAGCGCACCGTCGCAGGCAAGAAGAAGGCCGGCCGCTGACATTGGTCAGTACCGTCCCCTCAAAAAAACTTTCGTAGGAGAATAAAATGCCCCCAAAGACTCGTGGAGCGGTTCGTAAGCCGCGTCGCAAGGATAAAAAGAATATCGCGCTGGGCCAGGCGCACATCAAGAGCACCTTTAACAACACCATCGTGTCCATCACGGACCCGAACGGTGACGTCATCTCGTGGGCTTCCGCCGGCGAGGTTGGCTTCAAGGGCTCGCGCAAGTCGACTCCGTACGCCGCACAGATGGCTGCTGAAGCAGCTGCCAAGCGCGCACAGGAGCACGGACTGCGTAAGGTTGACGTTTTTGTAAAGGGTCCGGGCTCGGGCCGCGAAACGGCTATCCGTTCGCTGCAGGCTGCTGGTCTTGAGGTTGGCTCCATTTCGGATGTCACCCCCAGCGCCCACAACGGCTGCCGTCCGCCCAAGCGCCGTCGCGTCTAACGACACCAACGCAGTGTGAGTTGGCCTTTCCCTTGTGCTTTCGTCCCCGGACGAAAAGCCTCCGGGGAGGGCCAACTTCGCCGCCGTTAAGTCGACAGCCGCCTTTTCCACTACCTGTGTTGCGTCATATAGCGGATGCTCGCTGAAAGGAAACCCCAGTGCTCATTGCACAGCGCCCCACCCTCTCTGAAGAAGTAGTCTCCGAAAACCGGTCCCGGTTCGTCATCGAACCGTTGGAGCCCGGCTTCGGCTACACCCTGGGAAACTCCCTCCGTCGGACCCTGTTGTCCTCCATCCCCGGCGCTGCTGTCACCAGCATCCGCCTCGATGGCGTTCTGCACGAGTTCACCACGGTTCCCGGTGTGAAGGAAGATGTCACTGAGATCATCCTGAACATCAAGGGCCTGTCCGTGTCCAGCGAGCATGACGAGCCCGTCGTCGCCTACCTGCGCAAGCAGGGTCCCGGCGTCGTCACGGCTGCCGACATCGCACCGCCGGCGGGTGTGGAATTCCACAACCCGGACATGCACATTGCGACGTTGAACTCTAAGGGCAAGTTCGAACTCGAACTGACCATTGAGCGCGGCCGCGGCTATGTTTCGGCAGCCCAGAACAAGTCTGCAGATTCCGAAATCGGCCGCATCCCGGTCGACTCGATCTACTCGCCGGTTCTGAAGGTGACCTTCCGTGTGGAAGCCACCCGTGTCGAACAGCGCACCGACTTCGACAAGCTGATTGTTGACGTGGAGACGAAGCAGGCCATCTCCCCGCGGGATGCCATCGCCTCCGCCGGAACCACGCTGGTTGAACTCTTTGGCCTGGCCCGTGAGCTGAACACCGCAGCTGAAGGCATCGAGATTGGCCCGTCCCCGACGGATGCCGCCCTCGCCGCCGACATGGCCCTGCCGATCGAGGACCTGGACCTGACCGTCCGTTCCTACAACTGCCTCAAGCGTGAGGGCATCCACTCCGTGGGTGAACTTGTTGCTCGCTCCGAGGCTGACCTGATGGACATTCGCAACTTTGGTGCGAAGTCCATCGACGAGGTAAAGGCAAAGCTGGTTGAACTGGGCCTCTCCCTGAAGGATTCCCCTCCAGGATTTGACCTGGCCGCCCGTGCCGCAGCCATCGACGAGAACGACGACGCCTACGGCGACGACGAACTCTAAAGACGAACAACTAATTTTTTGGCCGTCCCCGGCAGGCACAAACGATGTGCCTGCCGCGGTGCGGCTAATACTTGAGGAGAAACACCATGCCTACACCCGCCAAGGGTCCCCGCCTCGGAGGCGGCGCGGCTCACGAGCGCTTGATGCTCGCGAACTTGTCCGCTGCCCTTTTCGAGCACAAGCGGATCACCACCACCTTGACCAAGGCCAAGCGCCTGAGCCCCTACGCCGAGCGACTGGTCACCTTCGCCAAGCGTGGGGACCTGGCCTCCCGCCGCCGCGTTCTCGGCCTGATCAGCGACAAGGGCATCGTCCATGAGCTGTTCACCGACATCGCCAAGGCTGTGGAGAACCGCGAAGGCGGCTACACCCGCATCACCAAGATCGGCAACCGCAAGGGCGACAACGCCCCCATGGCCGTCATCGAACTGGTTCTTGAGCCGGTCAGCGCCAAGCAGGCCGTCGTGAAGGAAGCCACCGTTGCTGCTGCCACGGCTGCCCCGGTTGAGGAAGCGCCCGCTCCGGCTGAAGCTGCCGAAACCAAGTATGCGGGCTCGCACCCGGCCTCCGCGGACAACGAAGCTCCTGAGGGCTTCGAGGTCAAGGGCAACGAGGACTCGATGAAGTTCCACGTTCCCGGCTCACGCTGGTACGACGCCACGGTTGCCGAAGTCTGGTTTGACTCTGCCGAGTCCGCCCAGGCTGCAGGCTTTGTTCCTGCCGGCGGCGAAGCTGCCCAGGCCGTTGAAGCTGAATAAGCAGTCTTCTGCGCCACGGTAGACTTGTGGCCATGATCGATCAAGAACCCGCTGTCCCCGATTTAGGGGGTGGCGGGTTCTTGCGTGTCCGCCTTGACCTTGCCTACGACGGCGGCCCATTCAGTGGGTGGGGCATCCAACCCGGACTGCTGACAGTTCAGGGCGTGCTCGAAGAGTCGCTCGCGATGCTCTTGCGCCGCCCGGTACGGCTGACCGTGGCCGGGCGTACGGATGCGGGCGTCCACGCCCGGGGGCAGGTGGCCCACCTGGGCGTTACGCAGGGGGAATGGCTCGGGCTCCGACGCGGGCACGACGTGGTACCCGGGGACTCGCTCCAACGCCGGCTCAACGGGGCCCTGTCATGGGTGCTGAAGGACCTTCACGGTGCCGTGGAGGTTGTGGCGGCTGGCCCGGCGCCGCATGGCTTCGACGCACGTTTTTCCGCCTTGTGGCGGCGCTACAGCTATCGGATTGCGGACGCCTCCACGCGGCGAGACCCTTTGCAACGTGCTGTGACACTGTGGCATAAGTCAGACTTGGATGTCGCCGTCATGAACCAGGCGTCGCGCCCCCTGTTGGGCCTGCATGACTTCAAGGCCTTTGCCAAACCTCGCGAAGGTACGACGACTGTTCGAACCCTTCAACGCCTTGATTATGAACGCGGTCCGGACGGTGTGATTAATGTCAATGTCCAGGCTGACGCGTTCTGCCACAATATGGTGCGTGCCTTGATGGGTGCAGCCCTGCGTGTGGGGGATGGGCGCGAGGGGCCCGACTGGATGCACCAGCGCCTGCTGGCAGGCGTCAGGGATGCCAATTCAGTCCTGGCCGCGCCGCATCCCCTGATTTTGGAGCAAGTCCACTACCCGGACGACTCGGATGTGCTGGAGCGGGCCACCCTTACGCGGGCCCGCAGGGCGTCCCCGTCCCCGCTTTGACCGCCGGGCAACATTAACGGTATCGTTGGTAGTCGTTGTGCGTGTCCTATCTCGATACCACGCGCCCGTTGGAGGTCCGGTTGCAGGACTGCCACCCAACAGGCGCCATCGGGAAGTGTATGGATAACTGGTGTTAGAGCCCTCACCTCTGTTCCGGTAAACGCATAGATAGCAGGTGTCAACCATCTGTGACACCACCTAAGAACAAGAAACGAAGGCAAAAACCGTGCGTACGTATACCCCGAAGCCCGGCGATATCAACCGTCAGTGGCACATCATCGATGCCAACGACGTTGTCTTGGGCCGTCTTGCCAGCCAGACCGCAACACTGCTGCGTGGAAAGCACAAGCCGACCTTCGCTCCCCATATGGATATGGGCGATTTCGTCATCATCATCAACGCCGAGAAGGTGGCCCTGACCGGCGCCAAGCTCGAGCAAAAGCGCGCCTACCGCCACTCCGGCTACCCGGGTGGGCTGTCCAGCATGAACTATGCGGAGCTGCTTGAAAGCAACCCGGTTCGTGCAGTGGAGAAGGCCGTCCGCGGCATGCTCCCGAAGACTTCGCTGGCAGCAGCGCAGATCACCAAGCTGAAGGTCTACCGCGGTGCCGAGCACCCGCACGCCGCCCAGCAGCCCAAGACGTTCGAAATCACCCAGGTCGCCCAGTAGTCCTGGCCACCACCTAAATATTTATCAAGGAGAATCGTGGCTCAGAATACTGAAGAGCTGAACACCGAAGCCGTTGTGGCTGAGGAAGAAGTTTTGACCAGCTACACCAGCGAAAGCGCAGCTGCCGCCGACGCCGCCCCCAAGAAGGAACGCCCGGCCCTGACAGTTCCCGGCGCAGCCGTGGGACGCCGCAAGCAGGCAATTGCCCGTGTGCGCGTTGTTCCCGGCACCGGCAAGTGGGTTGTGAACGGCCGCGAGCTGGCCGACTACTTCCCGAACAAGCTGCACCAGCAGGAAGTCAACGACCCGTTCCGCATCCTCGACCTCGACGGTGCCTACGACGTTGTTGCCCGCATCCACGGCGGTGGCCCCTCCGGCCAGGCCGGCGCCCTGCGCCTCGGAGTCGCTCGTTCCTTGAACCAGATCGACGAAGAGAACAACCGGGCGACCCTGAAGAAGGCCGGCTTCCTGACTCGTGACTCACGCGTCATCGAGCGCAAGAAGGCCGGTCTCAAGAAGGCCCGCAAGGCTTCGCAGTACTCCAAGCGCTAGAAACACGCGCTCCAACAAAAATCCCTGGTCGCTCTGCGACCGGGGATTTTTGTTGGTCCCCCGTGCGGTTTCCAGCGCTTGGCTCCATCCGCGTTAATCGGAGCCGTCCCGGTCCTCGTGCCTCGGCACGGGGCCCTCGGCTTGTCTTGGCGCTTAGCTCCGCAATCGCTGGATTGGCAGCTCCCACAAAAATCCCCCGGCACTCAGTGGCCGGGGAATTCCTTGCATCAACGCCAAGCTGGCGCCGGTGCTTGAAGGGACGCCCGGTGCTGCGGCGGGGAATGCGCGGTTCATGATTTAGACTGAGCAGGATGTCTAGATTATTTGGAACAGACGGTGTCCGCGGTTTGGCCAATGGCCTCCTGACGGCAGAACTCGCATTGTCGCTGGCGCAGGCCGCCGCGGTGGTGCTCGGTCACGAACAAATGAGTGAGGGGAAGCGCCCGCGCGCGGTGCTTGCCCGGGATCCGCGTGCCAGCGGTGAGTTCATTGGCGCCGCCGTAGCGGCGGGACTGGCCAGCGCAGGTGTCGACGTTTATGACGCCGGCGTCCTGCCGACCCCGGCCACGGCGTTCCTGATCGCCGATCTCGGCGCGGATTTTGGCGTGATGATTTCCGCCTCCCACAATCCCGCCCCGGACAACGGCATCAAGTTCTTCGCCCGCGGCGGTCAAAAGCTCGCCGACGCGGTTGAAGATGCCATCGAGGAGCAGCTCCAACATGACGCCTTCCGTCCCGTCGGTGTCGATGTGGGCCGCATCCAGCGGTTCTCCGACGCGGAGGACCGCTACATCGTCCACCTGCTTGGCACACTTCCGCACCGCCTGGACGGGCTGAAGATCGTCCTGGACTGCGCCAATGGTGCCGCCAGCGGCTGTTCGCCCCAGGTCTTCACTGACGCCGGAGCCACCGTGACCGTCATTGGCGCCGACCCTGACGGTTTGAACATCAACGACGGCGTGGGGTCGACCCACCTGGAGAAGCTCCAGGAAATGGTGCTTTCCACCGGCGCACACCTTGGCATCGCCCACGACGGCGACGCCGACCGCTGCCTGGCCGTTGACCACGAGGGCCAAATTATTGACGGCGACCAAATCATGGCCGTGCTGGCACTGGCGCAAAAGGAAGCCGGCGAGCTTAAGGACAATGTCCTGGTGGCGACCGTCATGAGCAACCTGGGATTGAAGATTGCCCTGCGCGACGCCGGGATTGCCATTCGTGAAACCGCGGTCGGTGACCGTTACGTGTTGGAAGAAATGCGCCGTGGAGGCTACACCTTGGGCGGCGAGCAGTCCGGCCACGTGATTTTCTCCGAGTATGCCACCACCGGTGACGGGCTCCTGACCGGTCTGCATCTGGCCGCCCAGGTGGCGAAGACCGGCAAATCCCTGAAGGACCTGGCCGCGGCGATGAGCAAGCTGCCCCAGGTCATGGTTAACGTCAAGGACGTTGATAAGTCCCGCGCGGCCATCGTGCCCGCAGTGAAGGCGGCCGTGGCCAAGGCCGAGACCGAACTGGGCGACACGGGCCGGGTGCTGTTGCGCCCCTCGGGCACGGAGCAGCTGGTCCGGGTCATGGTGGAGGCTGGCGACATTGAGACAGCGCAGCGGATCTGCAACGAATTGGTGGCAGTGGTGCGCAAGGAGCTGTCTCTCTAAAGCAGACTCAAAAAATGAGGGCGGCAACTCCAATGGAGTTGCCGCCCTCAATCGTTGCCGGGTTTATTGCCTGGCCTGAAGTGAATCACGGATTTCGGTCAGGAGTTCAATCTGCGGATCAACGGGAGGCTCTTCCTCAACAATGCCCAGCTTTGCGTTGCGGCGGGCGATGATGTGGTTCATGGGTACGACGACCACAAAGTAGATGGCTGCGGCAACCAGGATGAAGTTCACCAGGACGGTGAGGAACACGCCGAACAAGATGTCATTGTTGTTGATGGTGACTTTGCCAAAGCTGTCAAAGTTGGGAGCCCCTACCAAGGCAGCAATAAGCGGCATGATGATGTTCTTTACGAGCGAGTTGACCACGGCCCCGAACGCGGCACCGATTACGACGGCGACGGCAAGGTCTACGACGTTGCCCTTCATGATGAAATCTCTGAATCCCTTTAACATGACCCCAAAGTACCGCAAAATATGCTGCCGTGTGTTGGATATGAAAAATTGAATTCCGACCGTGTCCAACGGATTGCCGGCCGCTCATTCATTTCCCGGTGCACCGTGCAGGCCAAGGAATTGTTTATACGTCTAAACCCGAGCCGGTCTGGTGTTCGGAAAAACCCGGCCGGCCCGACGGTGTGTCAGCAGCGGCAACGCCCTTTTGGACCACATGGCTGTTGTACAGGGACACCTGGGCCGGGGTGGGGCGCGGACGGCGGGCCCGGCGGAAGCCGGCCACCGGCATATCTACACCTTCCGCAGCAGCATCCGGCGGATGGAGTGGTCGGAGTCCTTGGTGAGCACCAGCTGGGCGCGCCCCCGCGTAGGCAACACGTTTTGGAGCAGGTTGGGTTCGTTGATGCTCTTCCAGATGCCGGTGGCTGTGGCCACGGCCTCCGCGTCGGACAGGTCCGCATAGCGGCGGAAGTACGACTCGGGATTGGAGAACGCGCCGCTGCGCAGGGAGCGGAAACGGTCGATGTACCACTGCTCGATGTACTGGGTTTTTGCGTCCACATAGATGGAGAAGTCGAAAAAGTCGCTGACGGCCAGCCCGGAGCGGCCGTCCTGGCGAGGGCGGGCGGCGGCCAGCACGTTCAGGCCCTCCACAATGAGCACGTCGGGGCGGTGGACCACCACTTCCCTGCCTGGCATGATGTCATACGTCAGGTGTGAGTACATGGGGGCGCGGACTTCCTCCGCGCCGCTTTTGACTGCGCTGACGAAGCGGAGGAGGCCGCGGCGGTCGTAGGATTCCGGGAAGCCCTTGCGGTCCATCAGGCCGCGTCGCTTCAGTTCCGCGTTCGGGTAGAGGAAGCCGTCGGTGGTGACCAGCTCAACGTTGGGGGTGTCGGGCCAGCGGCGCAGCATCTCCCGCAGCACGCGGGCCGTGGTGGACTTTCCCACAGCCACGGAGCCGGCCACGCCAATCACAAAGGGGGTGCGGCTGCCGCGCTCGCCCAGAAACGTGGTGGTGGCGCTGTGGAGGTGCCCGGCCGCGCCCACATACAGGTTCAGAAGCCGGGAGAGCGGCAGGTAAACGTCGCGAATCTCACGCATGTTGAGCTGGTCACCAAGACCGCGGATGCGCGCGAGGTCCTCCTCGTTGAGGGGTTGCTCGATTTGATTGGCAAGGCGCGACCATGTTTGGCGGTCCAGTTCCACAAAGGGGGAGGCGCCGTCGCCATTGCCGGACTCGGATTTTTGCGATGTCACCCCCCGATTCTGCCTTGTTTGCCGTTCAGCGCGAAATACGTCCACGGCGGCATGGCGGGGACTCCCGGCCGCTTTTCGGCGCGCGTTCGGTTGACAACGTAGGACGTACTACAAATTTAGAAGGGATTATGATTGGTTTCATGTGTGGAATTGTGGGTTACGCCGGAACTGCCCCGGCCAATGGAACGTCAACGCCGGCCGGCCATCAGGCCCTGGATGTGCTCATGGAGGGCCTGCGCCGCCTGGAATACCGCGGCTATGACTCGGCCGGAGTGGCTGTCGTGGCCGAAGGCGGGATCGCCATGCGCAAGAAGGCCGGCAAGCTGGCCAACCTGACGGCGGAACTTGCGCAGCGCCCGCTGCCGGACTCCATGACGGGAATCGGACACACGCGCTGGGCCACCCACGGGGGGCCAACCGACAAGAACGCACACCCCCACGTGGTGGATGGAGGCAAGCTGGCCGTGATCCACAACGGCATCATAGAAAACTATGCGCCGCTGAAGGCCGAGCTGTTGCAGCAGGACCACACTTTTGTCTCCGACACCGACACCGAAGTGGCCGCCGTCCTTTTGGGGGATATCTACCGCTCACTTCCCGATGACGGATCCGCCGACGGCGCCCGGCTCACCCGTGCCATGCAGCTGGCGGCCCAGCGCCTCGAGGGTGCCTTCACGCTGCTTGCCGCACATGCCGACCACCCGGGCACCGTCGTGGCATCACGACGAAATTCCCCGCTCGTGGTGGGCCTGGGCGACGGCGAGAACTTCCTCGGCTCCGACGTTTCCGGCTTTATTGACTACACCCGCCGCGCCGTCGAACTTGGCCAGGACCAGGTGGTGACCATCACCGCCGACACGGTGGCGATCACTGACTTCTTCGGTGCGCCGGCCGAAGGCAAGGAATACCTGGTCGACTGGGATGCGGCCGCCGCCGAGAAGGACGGCTTCCCGTCCTTCATGGAGAAGGAGATTCACGATCAGCCGGAGGCCGTCGCCGCGACCCTGCTGGGCCGTTCGGACCTGGAGGGCAAGCTGACCCTGGACGAGATGCGCATCGATGCCGACGTCCTGAAGACCATCAACAAGATCATCGTGCTGGCCTGCGGCACGTCCGCGTACGCCGGCCAGGTGGCCAAGTACGCGATCGAGCACTGGTGCCGGATCCCCACGGAGGTCGAGCTGTCCCATGAGTTCCGCTACCGGGACCCGATTGTCGATGACAAGACGTTGATTGTGTCGCTGTCCCAGTCCGGCGAGACCATGGACACGCTCATGGCCGTGCGCTACGCACGCGAGCAGGGTGCCAAGACGATCGCCATCTGCAACACCAACGGCTCCACCATTCCCCGCGAATCGGACGCCGTGCTGTACACGCACGCCGGCCCCGAGATCGCCGTCGCCTCCACGAAGGCGTTCCTGGCACAGATCACTGCGGCGTACCTGCTGGGCCTGTATTTGGCACAGCTGCGCGGGAACTTGTTCCAGGGCCAGATCAAGGACGTCCTGGCCGATCTGGCCAAGGTGCCGGCCAAGATCGCACAGGTCCTCGCCAATGACGGGCAGATCAAGGAACTGGCCCGAAGCATGGCGGACACCCGCTCGGTGCTGTTCCTGGGCCGCCACGTCGGCTTCCCCGTGGCCATGGAGGGTGCGCTCAAGCTCAAGGAACTTGCCTACATCCACGCGGAGGGCTTTGCCGCGGGCGAGCTCAAGCACGGCCCCATCGCGCTGATCGAGGAAGGGCAGCCGGTGATCGTGGTGGTCCCCTCGCCGCGCGGCCGCGATTCCCTGCACGCGAAGGTGGTTTCCAACATCCAGGAGGTTCGTGCCCGCGGCGCCAAGACCATTGTGATTGCCGAGGAAGGCGACGAATCCGTGCGGGCGCACGCCGAGCACGTGTTCTACATCCCGGAGACCACCGCGCTGCTGGCACCCCTGCTCACCACCGTGCCGCTGCAGATCTTTGCCTGTGAGCTGGCCACGGCCAAGGGCTACGACGTCGACCAGCCCCGCAACCTGGCGAAGTCCGTCACCGTCGAGTAGCTGAGCGCCGGATGGCAAAAATGCCGCCGTTCCCGCTTTTTGCCACCACAATAACGATGGCAAAAAACGGGAACGGCGGCTTTTTTCGTCTGGGAGCGCGCGGGGAATAGGGTGGAGGCATGATTATTGGCATTGGTGTGGACGTCGTGGACATTGAACGCTTTGGCCGCCAGCTCGAGCGCACCCCCGGGCTGCGCGACAGGCTGTTCGTGCCCGCTGAACGCGGGCTGAACACCCAGTCGCTGGCCGCCCGATTTGCCGCCAAGGAATCCGTGGCCAAGACCCTTGGAGCGCCGGCCGGCATGAACTGGCAGGACTGCTGGATCGGCCTGGATGAACACGGGCCCACCATCAACGTCACAGGCACGGTGGCTGCCGTCGCGAAGGCCAAGGGCATCAAGCGCTGGCACCTGTCCATGAGCCACGACGGCGGCATCTCCACCGCCATGGTGATCGCCGAAGGCTGACGTGCTTCGCGCCTATACAGCCGCCGCCGTCAGGGCCGCGGAACAACCCCTGCTTGATGCCGGCCAAGGACCGGCGCTCATGCGGCTCGCCGGGCACGGGTTGGCCCTGGGCGTGGTTTCGCTTCTCCGTGGCCGTGGCCGCCGCGTTTACGGCGCCCGCGTGATGCTGCTCATCGGTTCCGGCAACAACGGCGCCGACGCCCTCTTTGCCGGCGCCCACCTCGCCTCCCAGGGTGCCCGAACGACGGCGCTGCTCACCAGTGCGCGCACCCGCGCCGACGCCCTCGCAGCGTTCACCAGGGCAGGCGGGCGGGTGCTGGAGGTGGCCCCTGGACCTGCCGGCACATTAGGATCTGCCGGATCTGCCGGATCTGCCGGATCTGCCGGATCTGCCAGCACTGCCGGAACCCCAGACACCCAGGGAACCGCCGCATTCCTGCGTGAAGCGGAACTGGCGGACGTTATCATGGACGGGCTGCTGGGCACCGGGGGCCGCGGGGGTTTGCGGGAACCGGCCGCCGGCGTTGTGGCGCAGTTGTGCAAAATAAGAACGCGTGGCGCCCTGGCCGGCTCCGGGCCGGCCGTGGTGGCGTGTGACCTGCCCAGCGGTGTGGATGCCACCAGCGGCGAGGTGTACGGGCCCGTCCTGGCCGCTGACCTCACCGTCACGTTTGGGGCACTCAAGACCGGGCTCGTCGCCGCACCGGGGGAACAGCTGTGCGGCGCGGTGTCCGTCGTCGAGCTCGGCATTGCCGGACATCTGGGCACGCCGGACGTGCTCCGACTGGAGGGATCGGACCTTGCCGCCATGTTGCCGCGGCCCGAGTCGACGGACCAGAAGTACACGCGGGGCGTGGCAGGGATTGTGGCAGGCTCGGCGCGGTATCCCGGAGCGGCACTGCTCTCGGTGGCCGCGGCGTCGGCCTGCGGGCCCGGCATGGTCAGGTACCTGGGGGATCCGGCCGTGTCCGCCGCGCTTCACGTCCGCAACCCTGAAGCGGTCTGCTCCGCCGAGTCTCCGGAGGACGTCCGGGTGCAGGCCTGGCTTGCCGGCCCAGGCGTCGACGGGGACAGTGCCCAACTTGGGCGGGCGCGGCTGGCCATGGCCTCGGGTCTTCCCACGGTTGTGGATGCCGGGGCGCTGACCCTGGTCGGGCGTGCCGGCCAGCCGGGCGCGGCGGAGCAGTCGCAGCTTGTTTTGACCCCGCACGCGGGCGAGCTGTCCACCCTCCTGGCCCGGCTGGGAACGGAGCGGAGCCGGACGGACGTGGAGGCGGCGCCCGTGGAGGCGGCCCGGCAGGCGGCGCGGCTCACTGGTGCCACCGTGTTGCTGAAGGGCCCCACCACCGTGGTGGCGTCACCCGGCGGACCGACGTACACCCAAGGGGACGGCACGCCGTCGTTGGCCACGGCAGGCAGCGGCGACACCCTGGGCGGGATCCTGGTGGCGCTGCTGGCCATGCGTGCCGGGCGTCCGCCGGGAATCGGAGGGGAGCCACGCGACAACCTGCCCGCCACCGCCGCGCTGGCGGCCGCACTCCATGGCAGACTGGGGCAGGATGGCGCCGGGGCGCCGCTGAACGCAGGCATGCTGGCAGGGCGGATTCCGGCTGTCTGGGCGGGACTGACGCGCTAACAACTTGGGAGATTTCGTGGAACTTTGGCCAGGTAAACCGCATCCCCTCGGCGCACGCTCCGATGCGCAGGGCACCAACTTTGCGCTGTTCAGCGACAGCGCCGAATCCGTGTACCTCTGCCTGTTCGACGGCGATGGCCGGGAGGAACGCATCAGGCTCACCGAAGTTGATGCGTACGTCTGGCACGGGCACGTTCCGGGGGTGGGCCCCGGCCAACACTACGGCTTCCGTGTCGACGGCCCCTGGGATCCGGCCAATGGGCAGCGCTTCAACGTCAACAAGCTGCTGCTGGACCCCTACGCCCGGGCGGTCGCCGGGACGGTGAACTGGGGCCAGCCCGTCTATGCCTACACCTTTGGCGAGCCGCTGACACGCAACGACGAGGACTCCGCCGAGCACACCTACCGTTCGGTGGTGGTCGATGAACACTTCGACTGGACGGGCGGGGACGGCCGGGAGGTGGCGGCCCCGGACATCCCGTACCACCGCACGGTCATCTACGAAGCCCACGTGAAGGGACTGACGCAGCGGCACCCCGACGTGCCCGAACACCAACGCGGCTCATATGCCGGGGCCGCCCATCCCGCCGTCGTGGCCCACCTGAAAAACCTGGGGGTCACCGCCGTCGAACTGATGCCGGTCCACCAATTTGTCCAGGACGATGCTTTGGAGGTGAAGGGGCTGCGCAACTATTGGGGCTACAACACCATCGGGTTCTTTGCCCCACACAATGAATACTCCGCGGACGCGGACCCGTCCGGTCAGGTGCGCGAATTCAAGGAGATGGTCAAGGAACTGCACCGCAACGGGCTCGAGGTGATTCTGGACGTTGTGTACAACCACACCGCGGAGGGCAGCGACCTGGGGCCCACCCTGTCGTTCCGCGGCATTGACAATGACAATTACTACCGCCTGATGGACGGCGACAAGCAGCACTACCTGGACTACACGGGCACCGGCAACTCCTTGAACGTCCGGCAGCCGCACCCCCTGGCGCTGATCATGGATTCGCTGCGTTACTGGGTCACCGAGATGCACGTGGACGGCTTCCGCTTTGACCTGGCCGCCACGCTGGCGCGCGAATTTTACGAAGTGGACAAGCTCTCCAACTTCTTTGAAATGGTGCAGCAGGACCCGGTGGTATCCCGCGTCAAGCTGATAGCCGAACCGTGGGACCTGGGACCCGGCGGCTACCAGGTGGGCAACTTCCCGCCGCAATGGACGGAATGGAACGGCAAGTTCCGTGACACCGTGCGGGACTTCTGGCGCGGCGAGCCCTCAACGCTGGGCGAGTTCGCCTCCCGCCTGACAGGGTCATCGGACCTCTACGGCCATTCCGGGCGCCGGCCCGTGGCCTCCATCAACTTTGTCACGGCTCACGACGGCTTCACGCTGGCGGACCTGGTTAGCTACAACGACAAGGCCAACCAGGCCAACGGCGAGGACAATCGCGACGGCGAGAGCAACAACAGGTCCTGGAACTGCGGCGTGGAGGGCCCCACCGACGACCCCGCCGTCACCACCCTGCGCGCCCGCCAGCAACGGAACTTCCTCACCACACTGCTGCTGTCCCAGGGTGTGCCCATGATCTCCCACGGAGATGAGCTGGGCCGGACACAGAACGGTAACAACAACGGCTACGCCCAGGACTCGGTTTTGACCTGGATCGACTGGGATGGCGCCGACACGGAGCTGACCGCCTTTGCCGCCCGCCTGGGAGCCTTGCGGGCGGCGCACCCGGTGTTTCGGCGCCGCCGCTTCTTTGACGGCCGCCCGGTGGACCGCGGGGACGGCGGCGCCCTGCCGGACATTGTGTGGCTGCGCCCCGACGCCGCCGCCATGACCGCGGCCGACTGGGACAGCGGGTTCGGGCGCAGCATTGGCGTGTTCCTCAACGGTAACGGCATCCCCGACTGCGACGAACGCGGCCAGGCCGTGGCGGACGACTGCTTCCTGATGCTTTTCAATGCCGGGGATGACGCGGTGGACTTCACGTTGCCCGACGCCGGATACGCGGACGCCTGGGTGGTGGAAGTCCACACCGACGGCGTCAGCGCCGGGGAATTTGCCGCCGGCCAGGTGGTGCCGGTGGCCCCACGCTCCACTCTGGTGCTGCGTGCTCCGGGCCGGGACTGAGGCGCCCCGGGCGTGTCCGCGTAGCTCTGTCCGGGAGGTCTTGGCCGGGTAGGTCTGGGAGGGCCACCCAAACGGCGGGGACGGCATGTTTTCGGTGGCAGGATAAGTACCATGACTTTTCAAGCCGCGGAGAACCGCTATGAGACCATGCCCTACCGCCGCGTCGGCCGCAGCGGGCTGAAGCTGCCGGCCATCTCGCTTGGATTGTGGCATAACTTTGGGGATGACAAACCGTTTGAGGAGCAGCGCGCCATTTTGCGCCGCGCCTTTGACCTGGGCGTCACCCATTTTGACCTGGCCAACAATTACGGCCCGCCGGACGGCAGCGCCGAAACCAACTTTGGCCGCCATTTCAAGGACGATTTTGCCACCCACCGCAACGAGCTGGTCATCTCCACCAAGGCGGGCTACTTCATGTGGCCTGGCCCGTACGGAGAGTGGGGCTCCCGCAAGTACCTGCTCTCCAGCCTCGATGACTCGCTGACCCGCATGGGCCTGGACTATGTGGACATCTTCTACAGTCACCGCCCGGACCCGGAGACACCCATGGAGGAAACCATGGGTGCCCTGGACACTGCAGTGCGCTCCGGCAAGGCCCTATACGCCGGCATCTCCTCCTACACGCCCGCCCAGACCCTGGAGGCGGCCCGCATCCTCAAGGAGATGGGCACTCCGCTGCTCATCCATCAGCCGTCCTACTCCATGCTCAACCGCTGGACCGAGAACGGGGAGCCCAACCTGTATGAGGCGCTCGACGCCGTCGGTGCCGGTTCCATCGCCTTCTCGCCCTTGGCGCAGGGCATGCTCACCGACCGCTACCTCCATGGTGTGCCGGCCGATTCGCGTGCCGCGAAGGAACGCTTCCTGCACGAAAATGACCTCACCGGGGACAAGATGGCCCGGGTGCGGGCGCTGAACGACATTGCAGCCTCGCGGGGGCAGTCGCTGGCACAGATGGCCGTCGCATGGATCCTGCGCGATCAGGTCAAGGGCAGCCCCGTCACGTCCGCGCTGGTGGGCGCCTCCAGCGTGAAACAGCTGGAAAACAACGTGGCCGCCATCAACAACCTGGGCTTCACCGACGACGAGCTGACGGCGATCGACGAGTTCGCCGTCGAATCCGACATCAACAGGTGGGTCCAAAAGTAGCAGGCCGGACGGCCGCTTTTGGACCAGAAAGCGGGCGGTCAACGAACCACTCCTTGCCTGGGGGAACAAAATCGAGGCATGGGAAGTTGATTAGTATGGTTAAGGCGCCGTTGGGGCGCCAGGTCCGGTCCAAGAGCCGTCAGCCCTGCCTTGATGCGAAAGCATGCTGGCGGGCGCCGGCCAACCACCATGCAGGTGGCAGCCGGGCCGGAGTGATTTTGAGTTTTTAGAAGGAGTTCCGTGTCCAATCATCCTATTCGGGTTGCCATTGTCGGTGTGGGTAACTGTGCCTCGTCCCTGGTGCAGGGCGTGCAGTATTACCACGACGCCGACCCGTCCGTGAAGGTTCCGGGCCTGATGCACGTTGAGTTCGGCCCGTACCACGTCAATGACGTGACGTTCGTTGCCGCCTTCGACGTGGACAGCAAGAAGGTGGGGCTGGACCTCTCCGACGCGATCGGGGCCAGCGAAAACAACACCATCAAACTCGCCGATGTGCCGAAGCTGGACGTCCCCGTCCTGCGCGGACCCACCATGGACGGACTGGGCAAGTACTACCGCGAGACCATCGTGGAGTCAGACGCCGAACCCGTGGACGTCGTCGCAACGCTGAAGGCCGCCAAGGTCGACGTCCTCGTGTGCTACCTGCCGGTCGGCTCCGACGCCGCCGCCAAGTTCTACGCCCAGTGCGCCATCGACGCCGGCGTCGCCTTTGTCAACGCGCTGCCCGTCTTCATTGCCGGCACCAAGGAGTGGGCAGACAGGTTCACCGCTGCGGGCGTGCCCATCATTGGCGATGACATCAAGAGCCAGATCGGCGCCACCATCACGCACCGCGTCATGGCGAAGCTGTTCGAGGACCGCGGCGTCATCCTGGACCGCACCTACCAGCTTAACGTTGGCGGCAACATGGACTTCAAGAACATGCTGGAGCGCGACCGCCTCGAGTCCAAGAAGATTTCCAAGACCCAGGCCGTCACGTCCAACACCTCCGCAGTGCTCAGCGCGGACGACGTCCACATCGGCCCGTCCGACTACGTCGCCTGGCTCGATGACCGCAAATGGGCCTTCGTCCGCCTTGAAGGCCGCAACTTTGGCGACGCCCCCGTGTCCCTGGAATACAAGCTGGAGGTGTGGGACTCCCCGAACTCCGCCGGCGTGATCATCGACGCCATCCGCGCCGCCAAGATCGCCCTGGACCGTGGCATCGGCGGGCCCATCCTCTCCGCCGCCAGCTACTTCATGAAGTCCCCGCCGGAGCAGTTCGCCGACGACATCGCCCACGAGAAGGTTGAAGCCTTCATCCGCGGCGACATCTAAACGCCGTATCACCTTTGGTGCGTTTTTCCTGAACGACGCATCACCTTTGGCTGATTAATGCCGAACGCTCTCTCAATTGGTTGAGGGAGCGTTCGGCGTTAACGGCCGGTTCCGTGGGTTTCAGCTGCCGGACGCGAAGCCGGATGCGATGGCAGGATCCGTCCAGGCCTGTCGAAGGGCTGCCCGGATGCGGTGGACTGCGGATTCAAAGCCGTCGGCAAGATCCGCGTCAGTGAAGATCAGCACGATCCAGCCGGCAGCCTCAAAGGCCTTGTCCCGGCGCCGGTCGCTGTGCCGTTGCACCTCGTCGAGGTGATGGGCGCCGTCGTACTGGAGCGCGATGCGCCGCGACCGGTAGCCGGCATCGGCCGACGGTGTGCCACGCCCGTTCCACAAGGTGAGCTGCAATTCGGGCTCCGGCAGGCCGGCGTCGTTTATGGCCAGGCGCAGGAGGGTTTCGGGCGGTGAATCGGCACCCACGCGCATGAGGTCAAGGGATTCCCTGGCGTGGACGATGCCCTGCAGATTTCGATGCCGTCCCACCATTGCCCGCAGCGATTCCATGGTGGCGTAAGGCGATTGGCGGTCCTCGAATTCGGGCCGCGGGATGCGAATGAGCTGGTCACCCAGGCACACCAGGTCTGTCAGGGGCAGTATTCGAGCCAGATCGAGCCAGGTCCGCGCCCTTGTGCTGATTCGTAGGTTGCCATCCGTTTCCACTTCGTCGTCGAAGGCCGTCACGCGGTGGGCGGTGATGCCTTTCCTGCGTATTTGCGGAAGGTTTCGGGCCTTGCTGAAGTGCAATTCGTTTGAATCGGACAGCCAGGGAGGTCGGACAAGTTCGTGCAGTCGGGCCGCCGTCGAATGTGAGATCCAGGCGCCCGGTGTGGCCGCACAGAGGGCCCGGGCCGCCTCCCGCAGAGTGAAGTCCCAGTCGGCCGGCCGGTACAAACCCTGGCTGACACCCGTGACCCCACGGCCCCTCAACTCGGGACGTGTCAGTCCGCGGGCCTGGGCTTCAGCCGTCGTGAAGGGGATTTCGGGGATGCCGCGTGCTCCTTGCGTTACCATAAATCCAGTCTGGCCCACATTCGGATTTTGCGGTGGAAGTTATCCACAGGCAGGCGGACGCCATTGGCTGCGACCGGAACGGTCGCAGCCAATGCCGATACGGCGTTGGTGGGAAAGGCGCCAATGGTGATACGGCGTTGGTGGGAAAGGCGCCAATGGTGATACGGCGTTGGTGGGAAAGGCGCCAATGGTGATACGGCGTTTTTAGGGGGCGAGCCAGATGGTTGTTTCCGCCGGGATGGTGCCGCCGGCCGGTTCGCCGGAGCTGAGCACCACCTTGGAAAGGTCGACGTTGGCGGGCAGCTTGGCGGGCGCGCCACCAAAGTTGGTCAGCACCTCCCAGCCGTTGGGCCGCCTGTAGCGCACCACCGTGGCGGCGGCCTCGCTGACCCACTCCAGGGATTCCTCCGCCTGCAGCTTGCGCCGCCAGCTCAATGCTGCGCGGTACATTTCCAGCGTGGACCCGGCCGTGCCGTCCTGCGCGTCGGCGGCGTGGCTGGCAAACCACTCCGGCTGCGGCAGCCACGGTGCTCCGCCAAAGCCAAAGTTGGTCCCCGCCGAAGTCCACGGCAGCGGCACGCGGCAGCCGTCGCGGCCCTTGACCAGGTGCTGCGTGCGGAACCAGGTCGGATCCTGTAAGGCGCTGACGGGCAAATCGGCCACTTCGAAAAGCCCCAGTTCCTCGCCCTGGTATAGGTAGGCCGAGCCGGGCAGGCCCAGCATGAACAGCGTCGCCGCCCGGGCCCGGCGCAGGCCGCGGGCCGGATCGGTGGCGGGCGTGGCGCCGTCGGCCAGCAGCCATGCAGCCAGGTCGTCCAGGGTGCTCCCGTCCGGCAGGGCGTAGCGGGAGGCATGGCGGACGACGTCGTGGTTGGAGAACACCCAGGTGGAGGAAGCACCGGACGCCGCCGCCTCGATGAGGCACTTCTCGGCGATGGCGCGGAATTCGGCCGCGTTGAACGGTGCCTGCAGCAGGTCGAAGTTGAACGCTTGGCCCAATTCGGTGGGCCGGGCGTAGTTCAGCCGGCGGTTGGTGAACGGCACCCACGCCTCGGCCACGGCTGCCTTCGGGGGATCGTATTCGCTGAGCACGTCCCGCCAGCCGGCAAACACCTCATGCACGGCGTCGCGGTCAAAGAGAGGGTCGGTGCCGTCGTCGACCAGGATCTCCAGCTCAGGCTTGGAGCGCAGCGGCAGGGACATGTCCTTGACGAGCGCGTGCGCCACGTCCACGCGGAAGCCGTCCACTCCGCGGTCCGCCCAGAAGCGCAGCGTCGTGTGGAAGTCCTCGCGCACCTCGGGGTGGTCCCAGTTAAAGTCCGGCTGCTCCGTAGCGAACAGGTGCAGGTACCACTGGCCGGGCCTGCCGGCGTTGGGGCCCGCCTGCTCCACCACCCGCGTCCAGGCGCCACCACCAAAGTGGGACGGCCAGTCCGACGGCGGCAGCTCGCCGTGGTCCCCCAGCCCGTCCACAAAGTGGTAGCGGGCGCGCTCGGGGGATCCCGGCGCGGCAGCCAGCGCGGCCCGGAACCACTCGTGGCGGTTGGAGCTGTGGTTGGGGACCACGTCCACGATGACCCGGATGCGGGCGTCGTGTGCGGCGGCCACCATGGCGTCAAAGTCGTCCAGGGTGCCCAGGCGGGGGTCCACGTTGCGGTAGTCGTCGACGTCGTACCCGCCGTCAGCCAGCGCCGAGGGGTAGAACGGGCTGAGCCAGATCGCGTCAATGCCCAGCGAAGACAGGTAGCCCATGCGCGACGTGACGCCGGGCAGGTCTCCAATGCCGTCGCCCGTGGCATCGGAAAAGCTGCGGGGGTAGATCTGGTACACGGCGGCCTGGCGCCACCAGTTGGCCTCGGGGTGGGTGGAGGGCATTGCGGGGATGGTCATGTAAGCGGTTCCTCTCGTCTTTATCCGTGAGGTTACCAACTTCGCGGACGACTGTCGCAACACTGGGCACATGTCGGTGGGCTACCATGGCAGAAATGCAAGGAGGCGGTGCAGCTGGGACGGATGTGGACACCGGCAGTTTTCGGCACTGCCGTGCTTGCCGGCGCAGCCCTGCTCACCGGACTGGCGGCGTGTGCGCCGGGGCCGGAAGCGCCGGCAAGTCCCGGCAGCTCCCGTCATGCGACGCCACAGGAGGGACCGGCCATGACGCCGACCAGCAAGGAACCCCCAGCGGGAAGCCCCTCACCGTCCGTGCACCCGTCCCCGGTGGGGAGCGGAACTGACCTTTCCATCACCGTGACGCCGTCCGTCGGGGCGCAGCCGCACACCTACCGTTTGGTGGCGGCCAATGGTGCGCCGGGACCGGAATCGACGGTTCCGGCTCCCGGCGCCGCGCTGGCGGCGCTGGACCGCTTTGGCGAGGGCATCTTCTTCCCGGTCCCGGGCCTGCCGCAGCAGTGCAAGGATGTCTACGGCGGCCCCGAGGTGGCCGTGGTCGCCGGGGTGTTCAAGGGGCGCGCGGTCAAGGCCACCTTCAAACGGACCGACAGCTGCCAGATTGCCCGCTGGCAAGCCTTGGCCCCATTGTTCGGCGCCGTGGCAGGCGGCACAGGGGCGGTATAGCGTCCGGCGCCCCAAATGTCCGCATGCAGCACGACTGTCCGGGCCAAGCACGACGGCGGCACCCACCACGTGGTGGGTGCCGCCGTCGTGCTTGGCCCAGTCGTGCTGGGGACAATGCTTGTCAGGTTGGCGAAAATCGCGTCAGCGTTATATCGATCCGGCACGTGGGGACCGGCGGAGGCCGGCCCCCACGTGCCGGATCCTGTCGCTAAATGCCCAGCTTGCTGTGCGCGGGTGCCTCGGGCAGCACCAGCTGCTGGCTCTTCTTCGGCTTGTCCTTCTTGGGCTTGACCTTATTGTTGCCATGGCCGTTGTCCGGCACCACGGCGGTGCCTGCGGGGGTCACGATGACCGAAACGAATGTCTCGGTATCGGTGCCGCCGAAGGACACGCGCCCAATGTAGGACCCGGTTTCCAAGCCGGTCCACTTGAGCGCCACGGAGCCTGCCTTGCCGTTGGCGAGCTTCAGCGGGTTCGGCGTTACGGTGGCGTTGCCCGTGCTGGCGCCGAGCACTGCCGCATCGACTGTCGCCTTGATAGCGGCCCCGCCGGTGCTGGAGTACAGGTTGGCGAGCAAGGTGTACGTCCCCGGGGCGGGGTTGGACAGCGACAGGGTTTCGCTGGAAGAACCGGTCCGCACGTCTGAGTACGATCCGTCGGGGTTGAAGACGATCATGTCAAAGTCGGCCGTCGGATCCGAGGAAATGACGGAGAACTTTGCCAGCTTGGACCCCGCCGGGACGGTGACGGCCTTGACGAAGTTCGACTTGTCCGTCGCCACGGCCAGCGGTCCCGGAACCAGCGAGACTGCCGAGGAATCGGCCTTGGACAGTCCATCCAGGGCCACCTTGATGGGCGCGTTGGACCCGGAAACCACCGGAATCGCTCCGGTGCCGCTGCCGCCCTTGGAGGAGAAAGCCGTGTCGCGGGCCACAAGCGCCGGCAGCGGCCGGACGGCGATGGGTGAGGCAACATTCTTGCCCGCACCCTGCCAGACCAGGCTGCCCGTGGCAAACTCGCCCAGGGGTGCCTTCGCATTTTCAAAGGTGACCTTGAAGGTGCGCTGCTCCCCGGCCCTGCTGAAGTTCAGCACGGACGGGGTGACCTTGACGTCCACGCCGGGAACGTTGGCCGTGGCACGGTACATGCCGGGGCTCAGTGCCGTCACCGTGCGGGTGACGGTGACCTTGCCGGCCAGGCTGCCGACGGCAAACGATGCAAGGTTCATGTCGCGGGCCTTGGTGCTGCCCAGGCCCGGAATGCCCAGGTCCAGTCCGGTGCCCTGAATGAACTTGAGGTAGTCGTCGGCGTTGGCGTCGTACACCAGGCCGGGATCGAGCACCTTGGCGACGGCCACCTGGCCCGCGCCGGTGGCGAAGACATCGGTGTTCTTCGTGCCGTCGGCGTTGACGACGTCGGTCGCCGTGGTCATCATGGCCGACTTGATCGTTGCGGGTGACCAGGTGGGGTGCTGGGAGAGGATAAGCGCGCCAAATCCGGCAACATGCGGGGACGCCATGGACGTTCCGGACATCATGCCAAACTGGGCGCCGTCAGAACCGATGGGCGATACCCCTGCCAGCACGTTGACACCGGGTGCGGCGACGTCGGGCTTGAGCAGGTCCGAATCCGTGGCCGTGAGGGGCCCGCGGGAGGAGAAGCCGGCAATCTGTGGCTGCGGTTCGACGGGGAGACCGGTGGTGTCCTTGTTGACCAGGGCGACCAAAATGTCCGGATTGGCCTTGACCTTGTCCTTGATCTGCTGGCTGTCCGGCGGGTTCACATGGACCGTGGGCACCGAGTGGAGGTCCAGGTCCTCGGAGCCGGTGACGACGTTGACCAGGATCATGCCGATGCCGCCGGCACGCTTGACCTCGGCGCTCTTGGCCACGCGGTCAAAGACTCCGCGGTCACAGACCACAATCTTGCCGGTGGCCTTGGTGGCGTCCAGGGAATCCGGGCCGCATAGTTCAGGGGTGGCTGCGCCGGCTGCGGCTGCATCCGCGGCGAGGGCCACGTGGCTGGCCGGGACCTCATGGTCCATCATGCTGGCGCCGCGGAATTTGCTGCCGTCAGCGAACTCCGCCGTGCCTTGCAGCTCTGAGCTGAAGGTGGTGGCGGCGACCGTGGTCAGCCACGGGGCGCCGTGGTTGACGGTGCTGGGGGTGGGCCCGGAATTGCCGGCAGAGACGGCAACAAAGACGCCTGCCGAGGCAGCCGACAGGAACGCCAGGGCCACGGGGTCCGTGGTGGTGGAGGTGCTGCCGGAGATGGAGTAGTTGAGCACGTCAACGCCGTCCAGGATGGCCTGGTTGATCGCGGCGACGGCGGCGGAGGTGTAGCAGCCACCCGTGTTCGGGTCATCGTCCTCCCAGCAGATCTTGTAGATCGAGAGCTTGGCTGCCGGGGCAATGCCGCTGGTGATGCCCATGTCCTTGGCGCCGATGTTGGTATGGATGTTGGCATTGCCTGCGGCCGTGCTGGCCGTGTGGGTGCCGTGGCTGCCCACGTCCACGGGGGAGAGGAGTTCCTGCGGGGCCCGGTGTTCCGGGGCTACGCTGTCCAGGAAATCATCGGCGAAGTAGTGCGCGCCGAGTACCTTGGAGTTGCATGCGGTGCCGTCAAACGCGGCGCCGGTGCCCACACCTTTTTGGCACTCGCTCGTGAAGGTGTCGCCGTCGGCCTTGAGCATGGCGATCTGGCCGTCGCCGGTCCGGTAGGGGACCCCGACCTGGGGCTCACCTTTGAGCGGCTTGACGTTGGTGCCCGCAAAGAACGGGTTCGACGGCGTGTAGCCGGAGTCGACAACGCCCACCACCACGCCCTTGCCGGCATTCTTCACCCCGCCAAAGGCCGTTTTCCAGGAACCTTTGCTGCCGCTGAGGCCCAGGTAATCGGTGGTGGAGTAATCCGGGGCGTTTTCCGTATCGGGGGCAACCATCAGGACGTCGGGGTCCTTGGCCAGCTGGAGGGCCTGGTCCGCAGAGAGGTTGGCGGAGAAGCCATTGATGGCGGCCGTGTACTTGCGCTTGATGGTGACGTTTTCCGTCTTGGCCACAGCAGCCTGCCTGCTTTCCAGGTGGGCCTGGTACTTTTTGACCTCCGGTCGCTTGGCGTCCAGCTTGCGGCCGACGGACGGCTTGGTCGCCGTCAGTCCGGCCGTGCCGCCGTTGTAGGTGGCGGCGGGCTTTTCGGCCAGCACCACAATGTAACGGCCCGCCTGATAGCTTAGCGGGTCAATGTTTTTGGCTTGGACAGTGGATGCGTTCGATGGCAGCGGGCTAGCTGTTGCCGGCAGCGCCCCCACGGTGGACAGGAGTAGCGGTAGGCCGGCGGAAATTGCCGCGGCCCTCCGGAATCCCGGACTATTGAGCAGAGCTCTCCCCAGATGTTTCATGAGTGATGCGAACCTTTCGACTGGAACTGTCCCGGCATCGTTGTCGGGACGGTTATCTTGGTCGCCAGAAATGACAATTTTGTCAATTCATTGCGGGTACCCGTCAAACGGTACAGGCTGGGGCGCGTTTGTGACAGGGGACACGCGAGCCTGTCGTGGGACGTCAGCCGGGCGCGTGTTCTTGCGCCCGGCTTTTGTCAGCAGCCGGGCGGGACCACGTATTGATACGTCAGTGAAAGGTCATAGCTGGCCATGGTCCCGGCTGCCGTGTCTTCCCAGCCAAAGAACTCGGCGAAGACGGAAGCGGCCCGCCCCATGTCCATGCGCGTTTGTGGGAAGTCGTACAGCGAGGCGATGGCTTCGGCCCACAGCTTCGGCGTGCGGCCCTCCACGAGCAGTCCGGTCCGGCCGTCGCTGACGGCCCGCGGCAGTCCGCCCACATTGGTGGCAACGACGGCGGTACCGCAGGCTTGGGCTTCGAGGGCCACCAGCCCGAAGGATTCGCTTGAGGAGGGCATTGCCACAATGTCCGCACTGCGGTACCAGTCAGCCAATTCCACGGCGGTCACAGGGGGAAGCACGACGGCGGAGCCGGCCAGCCCGGACTCGGCGATCATCTGCGGAAGGTCGTATTTGTCGTGGCCGCTGCAGGCCCCGAGGAACGTCGTCCGCAAGGGGATGTCAGGGCGTTCGGCGCGCAGGATTTTCGCGGCCTTGACCAGGACATGCGGACCCTTCAGCCGCTGCAGGCGCCCGGCAAAGACCACGTGGAAGTCGTCCCGGGCAATGCCGTGCATCTTCCGCGACCGGTCCCGGAACGCGGGCTTGAAGACTTTCAGGTCCACGCCGGGGGAGACCACGTCTATGCGCTGTTCGCAGCCGTCGTAGTGGCCCTCCAGCTCGGCCGCCTCGGCTGTGGTGTTGGCAATGAGCCGGGTCGCCGCCGCCACAATCTGCTGTTCGCCGTCCTCCCGGATGCCCGGCTCCGCGGACTGGCCAGGCTGCAGGTGCTTGTTCTTGACCCGGGCCATGGTGTGCATGGTGTGAACCAGCGGCAGGTCAAGCTCCTTGGCCACGATGATGCCGGCCATGCCGGAGACCCAGTAGTGGGAATGGACCACATCGACGGGTACGGGGTCCGGGGCGCCTGGGCCGGCACCGTGCGGGCCACTCCCGTGGGGGCCGCTCCCGCCGGGGCCACTCCCGTGGGCGCCTGGGCCGGCACCGTGCGGGCCACTCCCGTGGGGGCCGGCCAGGGAACTGTCGGCCGGGGACGGCTGGGAGGTGAGGGAGGCAATGTGGGTGGCAACGGCGTCGGCCATCTGGGGAATCAGCGCGGGGAGGGACTCCTTGGACACCTTGCCGAACGGCCCCGCCGTCACGTGGTGGACGTTCACGGACGGTGCCATGGCCACGGTGTCCGGCTGGCCGGCGGAGGTGCGGCGCGTGTAAATGTCTACGATGATGCCCGCTGCCGCCAGTTCCAGGGCGAGCTGATGGACGTAGACGTTCATGCCGCCGGCGTCGCCCCCTCCCGGCTGGTCCAGGGGTGAAGTGTGGAGGGAGAGCATGGCAACGCGTCGGACCTGGTGCACTGACAGCCTTTCCTGCTGAACCGGATGTGCCTGGTTCTTATCTTCCCACTGTGGGCACAAGTTCGCCGCTGCCCGTGCCCCAAAAGCTGCCACGGGGAAAGCCGGCGTCCCCGACGTGGTGCCGGGAAGGCCTAAAATGAACGTGTGAACCCCACCGTTGTGCCCCCGCCTGCCCGCGACACCGTCCCGGAGCGGCAAGCCGTCATCAACCTTTCCGCCATCGCCCACAACATTGCCCAGCTGCGTTCCATCGCAGCCCCGGCCAAGCTGATGGCAGTGGTCAAGGCCGACGCCTACGGCCACGGCATGATTCCTGTGGCCCGCACGGCGCTTGCCGCCGGCGCCCATTGGCTGGGCACGGCCCACGTGGCCGAAGCGCTCAAACTCCGTGAGGCGGGCATCGACGCACCGGTCCTGGCATGGCTCCACACCCCGTCCACCGACTTTGCCGCAGCCGTCTCCCAGGGCATCGACCTGGGCTGCTCCGGTTGGGAGCTGGAGCACATTGCCGCGGCCGCCCGCGCCGAGGAGCGCCCGGCCCGGATCCACCTGAAGATAGATACCGGGCTGGGCCGCAACGGCAGTTCCATGGCCGGGTGGGACGCCCTGGTCTCCGACGCCATCGCCTTCCAGGACGAGGGCCTGCTACGGGTGGTGGGTGTCTTCAGCCATCTGGCCGTTGCCGACGAGCCCCACCGCCCCGAGACTGACGCCCAGATTCAGGCTTTCCGGGAGGCCGTGGCCGTCGCCGAGGACGCAGGAGCGGACCTGGAAGTTCGCCACCTTGCCAACACGCCGGCCACCCTGTCCCGCCCGGACACGCACTTTGACATGGTCCGCACGGGACTGGGCATCTACGGACTTTCCCCCTTTGAGGACCGCACCTCCGCCCAGCTGGGACTGGTCCCGGCGATGACGCTGCAAACCCGAGTGGCCCTGTGCAAGGACGTGCCATCAGGGCAGGGCGTTTCCTACGGGTTGAACTACGTGTCCGGGCGCCCCACCACCTTGGGACTGATCCCGCTGGGCTACGCTGACGGCATTCCGCGCATTGCCACCGGCGGACCCGTCCGCGTCAACGGCGTGACGTACCCCGTGGTCGGCCGGATTGCCATGGACCAGATGGTCATTGACTTCGGCCCCGACGGACGCGAGGGCTTCAGCGCAGCCGAGGTGCCCGGCTCCGCGCTCGGTGCCACGGCCGTCCTGTTTGGCGACGGGTCCGGCGGCGGCCCCCTGGTTGAGCAGTGGGCCGACGCTGCCGGGACGGTCAACTATGAGGTGGTGACCCGGATCAGCCAGCGCGTCCCCCGGACATATGTGGGCGGGCCCGGCGGCCTTGACGGCACGCCCGGTTCTGAACCCGCAGCTGATGAGGGCGGCGCCTGATGGACTGGGAATTTTCCACTGCCACGGCGGAACAAACCCAGCGCCTTGCCGAAAATCTCGCCGGACTGCTCAGGGCCGGCGACCTGATTGTCCTCAGCGGCGGGCTCGGCGCCGGAAAGACGACGTTTACGCAGGGACTTGGGCGCAGCCTGGGGGTGCGTGACGGCATCATCTCACCGACCTTTGTGCTGGTCCGCATCCACCCCAACCTGCCCGGCGGTCCCAACCCCGGCGGCCCGGACCTGGTCCACGTTGACGCCTACCGGCTGGGATCCGAAGCGGAAATTGACGACATCGACCTGGAAAACACCATGGATTCCTCCGTCACGGTCGTGGAGTGGGGCGCCGGCCGCGTGGAGCACCTGGCCGCCAGCCGGTTGGAGATCGAGCTGGTCCGCGCCACTGGATTCGGCGCCACTGGGTCAAGCGTCCCGGACTTCAGCGACGAAGACGGTGACGAGCCGCGCACCCTGCGCCTGAGTGCCGTTGGCCCGCGGTGGGAAGGCGTCGACTTCAGCGCGCTCGCGGGCCCCGGTGCCGCCACGCCGCCCAGTGACGCGGGCACACGCAAAGACACCGTGGAATAGGCTGGACACGTGCGAATCCTCACCATTGACACCTCTGCCGTGGCAAGTGCAGCCCTGCTGTCCTTTGACGCGGACGACCCCGCTGCCCCAACCCTCGTGGAAGCGGAATTTGCCACGGCCGACACCCGCAGCCACGCCGAGGTGCTCGCGCCGGGAGTGCTGTCCCTGTTCGCCGACCCCGTCACGGAAGGCCCGGCGCTGGACGCCATTGTTGTGGGTGTGGGCCCGGGGCCGTTCACCGGCCTGCGCTCCGGCATCGCCATGGCGCGCACCCTCGCGTTTGCCTGGAAGGTGCCGCTGCACGGACTCATGAGCCTGGAGGCCCTGGCCTGGGACGTGCTCTCAGGCCTGCGCTCTGGGACATGCCAGGACGCAGGCACCGGGTCCGGCCCCGCCAGTGCCGTCCCCCGCATTGTGGGCGGGCACGACGCCGGAGCCGGCCTTCCGCCGTCGGCCGGCGGTGACTTTGTGGTCGCCACGGATGCGCGGCGCAATGAGGTCTACTGGGCGCGGTACTCGGCTGTTGGCGAACTGTTGGAGGGGCCCGTCGTGGGGGCTGCGGCCGCGATCCAGGGCATCCCCGTCCATGGCGCGGGCGCCGGCTTGTATGCCCGTGAACTTGCGGCTAATGGCTGCGCGGTGGACCCCGCCACGGCCGGGCTGCAGCCCACAGCCAGGTCGCTGGGAATCATGGCGGCCCGCAAAATCCAGCGCGGGCAAACGGTGGGCGACACCGCTCCGCTGTACCTGCGCGAGTCCGACGCCAAAGTGCCCGGGCCACGGAAGCGGGCGCTGTGAACGGCGCCCTGGGCGGGCCTGTGAACGGTACGGCCGGCGGCGGCCCAGGGGCCGTGGCGCCAGCCACACTGCGCGACATGGCCGCGGCCGACGTCGACCATGTCACCGCCATGGACGCCGCGCTGTTCGGGATTGACTGCTGGCCGCGGCAACTGTTCATGAACGAGCTGGCGGCCCCGGACACCCGGCGCTACATCGTTGCAGAGGTGGCGGCCGCCCCAGGTGGCGGAAGCGCCGGGCCGGCACGGGTCGTGGGTTACGCGGGCCTCATGTGCGTGCCGCCGATAGGTGACATCCAGACCGTCGGCGTGCTGCCTGAATTTGAGGGCCGCGGCATTGCGCGGGCCATGATGGTGGAGCTCATCGAGGAGGCGCGCCGGCGTGGGGCCCGGGACGTCATGCTGGAGGTCAGCTCCACCAACCCGCGCGCGCAGGATCTGTACCGGCGCTTCGGCTTCGAACACATCCACACACGCCGGCGGTACTACCGGGACGGCTCGGACGGGCTGGTCATGCGCCTGTCCCTGGCCCGGCGAGATCGCGGCAACTCAGACACTGCCAGCGCAGACACAAAGGAACCCTCATGAGCCAGGCCAACCCGCTGATCTTGGGGATTGAATCGTCTTGCGATGAAACGGGCGTGGGGCTGGTCCGCGGCACCGAGCTGCTGGCCAACACGGTGTCCTCCTCCATGGAGGAGCACGTGCGCTTTGGCGGCGTCATTCCGGAGATCGCCTCCCGGGCACATCTGGATGCGTTTGTGCCCACACTGGAACAGGCGCTCGCCGACGCCGGTGTGGACTTGGACGACGTCGACGCCATCGCCGTCACCAGCGGGCCGGGACTGGCCGGCGCCCTCATGGTGGGCGTGAGCGCCGCCAAGGCGCTGGCGCTGGCAACCGGCAAGCCGCTGTATGCCATCAACCACCTGGTGGCGCATGTGGGCGTGGGGCTTCTGGAGGAATCGATTGCCCCGGCCTCCCATGCGGAGGCGCTGCCGGAAGACCTTGGCGCGCTGCTGGTCTCGGGCGGCCACACTGAGATCCTGCGGGTGCGCAGCATCGCCCAGGACGTGGAACTGCTGGGCGCCACCATCGACGACGCCGCCGGGGAGGCCTTTGACAAGGTGGCCCGGCTGCTGGGCCTGGCCTATCCGGGCGGGCCGGCCATCGACAAGCTCGCCAGGGATGGCAACGCCAGGGCGATCCGCTTTCCGCGCGGGCTGACCGTGCCCAAATACATGGGCACCGTCGACGCCCCGGGACCGCACCGCTACGACTTTTCCTTCTCAGGCCTGAAAACCGCCGTGGCACGGTGCGTCGAAGGCTATGAAGCGCGGGGTGAGACCGTTCCCGTGGCTGATGTTGCGGCGTCGTTCCAGGAAGCCGTGCTGGACGTCATCACGGCCAAGGCCGTGCTGGCCTGTCTCGAAAACGGCATCACCACGCTGCTGCTGGGCGGGGGAGTGGCAGCAAATTCCAGGCTGCGAGAGTTGGCGCGGGAGCGTACGGCCGCGGACGGGATCACACTGCTGGTGCCAAAGTTGTCGCTGTGCACCGACAATGGTGCGATGGTGGCAGCCTTGGGTGCGCAGCTGGTCATGAAAGGCGTGGCCCCAAGCGACCTCGCCTTCGCGCCAGACTCCTCGATGCCGGTGAGCAGCATCAGCCTCTGACGCCCGAACGGGCACTTAACGAGGGTGCCGCGCGGCAACATGCCGCGCGGCAACATCCTCGTTAAATGCCCGTCCGGGAGCCTGTCACGCGGGGAGCTGCATGCCGTTGTCCACGAGCTCGAAGATTCCCAGGCTGCAGCGGCCGTAGCCTTCGGATAGGAACGGGTTGCCGCCGGCGAGCGCATTTAGCCATGGTGAGGGCAGGATTGGCGGCAAATTCACAGGTGGTAGTTGCCGGACGGTCAGCGGCGGCGCAGCCGGACGGCCCGGTACGCGGTGCCCGCGGCGAACATGACCAGCCCCGCGAGCACCGCCTCGAGCGGCAGGGCCGCTACCAGCACCACGCAGGCCGCCGCCCCCAGGACCTGCAGGAAACGCGGGTAGCGGCGGTCCGCGCCTCGCTGCGTCAGCGCCGAAACATTTGCCACCAGGTAGTAGAGCAACACGCCGAAGGAGGAAAACCCGATGGCGCCGCGGAGGTCCGCGAAGGCAATGATCACGCACACCGCCGCGCCCACGGCGAGCTCGGCGCGGTGCGGTACGCGGTACACGGGGTGCACGGCGGCGAGCCAGCGGGGTAGATCGCCTTGGCGGGCCATGGCCAGCGATGTCCGGCCCAGGCCTGCAATGAGGGCCAGCAGCGCGCCCAGCGACGCCAGTGCGGCGCCCACCCGGACCACCGGCACGGCCCAGGACCACCCGCCGGCGGCCACAGCCTGGGCGAGGGGTGCGGGGGTGGAGGCGACGGCGTCGGGCCCCAGGGCGGTCAGGACGGTAACGGCAACCGCGGCGTAGACCACCGCGGCAATCGCGAGGGCCACCAGTATGGCGCGCGGAATGGTCCGGCGCGGGTCCTTGACTTCTTCGCCCAGGGTGGCGATCCGTGCATACCCGGCGAACGCGAAGAACAGCAGTCCCGCCGACTGCAGGATGCCGTACCAGCCGTGCGAGAGGACCCCCGCGCCCCACATTCCCGCCGCCCCTCCGGCCGGCCCGCCCGCCCACACCGCAGCCACAGCCACGGCCAGCGCTGCGAGGACGGCCGAGACAATCAACCGGGCCAGCCCGGCCGTGCGTGTCACGCCCCGGTAGTTGACGGCGACCAGAAGCACGACGGCGGCAATCGCCACCGGGCGCTCCCACCCCGGAGGCGCGGCGTAGGCGGCGAATGTCTGGCCATGGCGGCGCTGCTGGCCGTCTTGCCCACCACGAATCCCCAGCCCGCCAGGAATCCCGGCCATTCGCCCAGCTGCTTCCGCCCGTAAACGTAGGTGCCCCCGGATTCGGGGTAGGCCGCGGCCAGCTGCGCCGAGGACGTGGCGTTGCAATAGGCCACCGCGGCGGCAACCGCCAGCCCGATGAGCAGCCCGGAGCCTGCTGCCTGGGCTGCGGGGGTAAACGCGGCAAATACGCCGGCTCCGATCATGGATCCGAGGCCGATGACCACGGCGTCGCCCGCGCCCAGGCGGCGGGCCAGCGGCGGAAGGCTATTCATTGCCGGGCGACCTTTCGCAGGCGGGTGGACGTGCTCCCAGTGAGACTAGCCGTTCCAGGTGAATAACGCCTGAACGAGGGGCTACCCTGCAGCGGGGAAGGCCAGCTCCATGGTGGTGCCCCGGGGTCCGGTGCTGCTGATTTCCACACGGCCCCCGGCGGCAGCGGCGATTTCGCGGACCAGGGCCAGGCCCAAGCCGTAGCTGCGCCGGCCGCCGGGGGAGGGCTCGGTGGTGCGGGCAAACCTTTCGAAGACGCGGTCCTGGTCGATCCCGGAAATGCCGGTGCCGGTGTCAGCCACGGAAACCACCGACTCCCTGCCGTCCGCAGCGGCCGTAACTGTGATGAGTCCGCCTTCGGGGGTGTGGGTCAGGGCATTGTCCACCAGCCCCAAAACTGCGCGGCGCAGGCTGTTCGGCTGGATGCGCACCCGGGGGCTGCCCGAATGCACAAACTCGAGACGGACACCGCGGGCGGCGGCCATGTCCTGGAGATCGTCCGTGACGGCTTGGGTAACGGCGGAAACGTCCACGGCTTCCGCTGCGGGGGAGTCGGGATCGCCGGTGGCGGCCAGCAGCAGCTCCTGGACCGTGGCGGTCAGGCCGGCGGTGTCGCGGCGGACCTGGGCCAGCAGACTGGACGCCTCGGTGCCGTCGGCCACCTTGTGCTGGGCCAGCTGGACCCGTGCGTCCAGGATGGCCAGCGGCGTGCGCAGTTCGTGGCTGGCGTCCTGGACGAACCGGCGCTGCAGTTCCAGTGCACGGCCCAGCGGCCGGATGGCACTGCGGGCGCTGAGCCAGCCGATGGCTCCCGCGGCCAGGATGCCGGCCAGTCCGGCAACGGCCATGGCCTTGAGCATGTCATTTGATTCGACGTAGACGCGGGCCGAGCCGGGATCCTGCGCGGAAAGGTCCGGGTGGTGGGAGAGATACAGCATGTAAATGGCCGCCGCGACAATCACGGCCAGCACCATGACGGCACACGCCACGGCGATGCGCAGGCCCACCGTGAGTGCGGCGCGCCGCAGCTGGACGGCATCCAGGGTTGTCCCGCCCGTGTTGTCCCGGCCGGTTTTCATGACGCATCCCCAATCTGGTAGCCGGCGCCGTGCACGGTGCGGATGACGGACTTGGAGACTTTCTTGCGCAGGTAGTGCACGTAGGTGTCGATGACGCCGGGCGAATCGTCCGGGTGGAACAGCGCGGCCATGAGCTCGGGCCGGGTAAAGATGCGCCCCGGCTCGCTGGCGAGCATGGCCAGCAGTTCCGTTTCCTTGGCCGTGAGCTCAACGTGGTCCCCGTAAACTGAGCGCATCATCCGGCCCGCCGGCTCCAGCATCCACTCGCCAATGGCCAGCTGTGCCGGGGCAGAGTCAAAACGCCGGGTGATGGCGCGCAGCCGCGCAAGCAGCTCGCCGGCGTCGAACGGCTTGGTCATGTAGTCGTTGGCGCCGGCGTCGAGCCCTTCAATTTTCTCCGGCGTGCTGCCCAAGGCGGTCAGGATGAGGGCAGGGGTGGAAATTCCGGACCGGCGCAGGGCGCGGATCATGTCCGCGCCGTCCATGACGGGCAGCCCGCGGTCCACCACCATGACGGCCCAATTCCCGGTCAGGCCCAGGTGCAGTCCCGTTTGCCCGTCCGTGGCCAGCTCGACGTCGTAGTCACCGGCCAGGAGTTCAGCGGTCAACGGTCCCAGGGCGGGATCGTCCTCCACGAGCAGGAGGCGGGGGCGCTCATTGGTGTGCATGCCTTCCATTGTCGCCCGCCGCGGGCCTCGATGCCTCGCCCGCCGCGGCGTCGGATGCCTCGGGCACGGGGTCACGCCGGGATGTGCGCCGCGAGCGCAGCACGCTGATGATGCCTGGGATGATGGACACCAGGACCATGGCAACGGCGATCAGGTCGATGTTCTTGGCAATCACGTCAAAGTGCCCCAGCCAGGTGCCCAGAAGTACGACGGCGGTGGCCCAGCCGAGAGCCCCGCTCACGTTCCACAGGGTGAACTTTTTGTGGTTGTAGTTGGCGATCCCCGCCACCAGCGGCGCATAGGTCCGCACGATCGGAACAAACCGGGCCAGCACGATGGCCCAGCCGCCGCGCTTGGCAAAGAACTCTTCCGTTTCCACCAGGTACTTGGTCTTGAGGATGCGGGCATCGTCCTTGAACCAGCGCCGGCCAAACCTGCGTCCCAGCAGGTACCCGACCTGGTCGCCGGCGATCGCAGCGAGCGCCACGACGCCGATCAGCACGGGAAGGGCGAGGTTCAGCTGCTGGTGCAGCAGTCCGGCGGTGAACAGCAGGGAATCGCCGGGCAGGAACGGGAACAGCACCCCGGATTCAATAAAGACGAGCAGTGCGACGACAGCGAGCGTGGCCGGCCCGAGGCCCTGCAGGAGGGCGGACGGGTCAAGTACCGAGGTCAGGCCGGTGGGAACGCCCCCGGACAGAATGCCGGGAAGCGCGGTGGGAAGCAGGTGCATGGTGCGGCCTCAATCAGGAGTGGGCCGCGGCGGCAGCTGCGGAGTCAACGGGGCCAAAGCGGTCCAGCAGGGGAACGCGGGGGAGAAGGCGTCCCTGGTACCTGTTCCACACGCCGGCGAACAGGAGCACGGCGGCGGTGGAAGCCAGGAAGGAGGCAATGACGTCGCTGGGATAGTGCACGCCGATGTAGAGGCGTGACCATGCCAGGACCACGGGCACCAGGACGCCCAGGATGACGGCGAGCCGAGACCAGCGCGTGTTCCTGGCCAGGAACCAGAAGGCCCAGGCCAGTCCCACGGCGAGGGCAACGTGCCCGCTGGGGAAGCTGTTGGAACCGGTCTCCGGGGCCAGGGGGTCAAAGAGCAGGGCCGGGTTGGGGCGCTGGCGTTCGACGATGACCTTGAAGAACTGGCTGGAGAGGTAACCGGCGGCGGCCGTGCCGCCAAACGCGATGGCGTTCACGGGGGACTTGCGCACGATCAGCAGGAACAGGCAGCACAGGGCAATGATGGCGATGCCGCCGGCTGGCGAAAACAGGTAGTTCAACGTCATGGACAGGGCCGTCAGGATGCCGTCGTGGCCGCGGCTTAGTTCCTGGTCAACGGTGAATTCGTTGGCGCTGAAACCTTGTGTGTCGGTGGCGATAAACCCCAGCGAGAGCACGGCCGCGGACAGCAGTACCACCCACAACCCCCAAAGCCGCGGCTGTGGCAGCATGGCGAGGCGGGTTTGACGGCGCAGCGCAAGGTTGGCGCGGTCCGGGCGGCCGGCGTCGTGCTTGTGGGCTGGAAGGGAGCGGGACAATTCATTCTCCGATTCGTGCGTGGACTTCGAAAGCGGCCCGAAGGCCTTTCTTCCACTGTTCCGCACACGGTCTAAGAATTCGCTAAGATTTGCCCCCGAAAGGGGGTGATGGGCCCTCAGGCGGCTGTGATTCTCAGCACGAGCGTCCTGGCCTCCGGGCGGAGCGCGAAGTCCGGCCAGACGTCCGGCCCGCACGCGCGCGAGCCCAGGCCGTGCTGGGCCGCATCCAGGTACAGGTAGCTGTGGCTGGGCGCCGGGAGCTCGTGCGGATGCCCGGCTTCGGCAACTTCCTGGGCCGTGTGGCGGGCCAGCGTGAAGCCGGGCCGCCTGCCGGCCGCATCCGGTTCCGCGTCGATGCGCAGCCACGGAGCCCCGTCCCTGCCCAGCTCCAGGGAGCGCACGCCGCTGCGGTGCCCACTCTCCTGGGGCCGCGCGTAGGGGAACGTCAGCCCGTCCAGGGACTCGGCATAACGCCCCACCAGCGCAGCGTGCATGCTGTCCGGATAGGATTCCCCCGGCCCGGAACCAAACCAGGACGCGCCGTCCACGGAGTCGGGCAGGTCCAGGCGGACGCCGATGCGCGGCCACACCGTGTCCCAGCCGGAGCTGGGCGTCATGTCGACGCGGAGCCACAGCTCGCCGTCGGCCAGCTGCCAGTTTTCCTCCACGGCCACCGTGTTCCGGCTGTTGGCCGCGGCATAGCGGGTGCGCACGCGGAGGCCGCCATCCAGCGTGGCAACGTCCTCAACCCGCCTTGTCAGCCGGTCCAGCCCCGCCGTGCGCCAGGTGGCCGCGGACGACGGCGCCGGCACGCCCCTGCCGCTGTTCAGCCAGGGGTCGGCCAGGTCATAGGAGCCGAAGCCTGCACCCTTGTCGTTGTCGGTGGGCGCCCGCCACAGCTCCAGCCGGGGACCGGACACGGGTGAGCCTGCCAGCGAAACGAGGCGTCCGGCGTCGAACGCGGCCGGTCCGAGCGTGAGGGGACCGACCGCGGTGCCGGACGTCTTCACAGCGGGACGGGGCGTTCGGGTCGGCGTGCGCGGGGCCGAGCGGTCCAGCTGCGCCGCGGACAGCACGTGCCCTGCGGAAGCCCAAGCGGTGGCGTCGCGCAGCACGGCCTCCACGGTCAGCCACGTTTCGCCGTGCTGGGCAGCCTCCACCGGCGGGAGCCCGATGTTCGCGGATGCGCCCGCAGGCAGCGGACCGCCATCGGCAGCGACGGCGTTTACCTCGCCGGAGGCCGTCAGCTGGCCGTCGTTTTCCACCCGCCAGCGCAGGACGACGTCGGACGCGTCGGCCGTGTGCCGCAGGTTGGCGACGCCCAAGGAGGGGGTGCCGCCGTCGTTCGTGGTGAGTGAGAGGCGGATCGGGGAGACGATCTGCTTGTATTCGTACAGGCCCGGCGTTGGGGTGGAATCGGCGAGGATCATGCCGTCCATGACGAAGTTGGAGTCGTGGACCACCTCACCAAAGTCGCCGCCGTAGGCGAAGAACTCCGTGCCGTCCGCGGTGTTCGTGCGGAGGCCGTGGTCCCGCCACTCCCAGACGAAGCCGCCATGCAGCCGGGGGTATTTGTCGACGAGGTCCTCGTACTGGTCGATCGCGCCGGGGCCGTTGCCCATGGCGTGGACGTATTCACACAGGATGAAGGGCTTGCTGCGCTGGCGGGCGGATTCCGCGGCGGAGCAGCCGAGCAGCAGCGAGCGGGAATCGTCGCGGCCAATGGCGTCGGTTTCCGGAATGGAGGAGTACATGCGGGAGTAGACGTCCGTGTACGCGCCCGTATAGTCGCCTTCGTAGTGGACGGGCCGGGAGGCGTCCCGGGCGTGCGTCCAGGCGGTCATCGCGGCCAGGTTGGCGCCGGTGCCGGATTCATTGCCCAGCGACCACATGACGATGGACGGGTGGTTCTTGTCCCGCTCCACGGTCCGCTCCATCCGGTCCAGGTACGCGTCACGCCAGGCGGGATCGTCGCTGGGATTGTTCAACCATCCGCCGGATTCGAAGCCGTGGGTCTCGAGGTCGCACTCCAGGATCACCCAGAATCCCAGCTCGTCGGCGAGGTCCAGCAGCCGCGGGTGCGGCGGATAGTGGCTGGTGCGGATGGCGTTGACGTTAAACCGCTTCATCAGGGCCAGGTCCGCCCGGGCATCGATCTCGTCAAAGACGCGGCCGCGGTCCGGATGGGTCTCGTGCCGGTTCACGCCGTGGAAGACGACGCGGCGGCCGTTGACCAGGAAGCGGTCACCCACGATCTCCACGGTGCGGAAGCCGAGACGCAGGGAAATGGTCTCTGCGGCGCTGGCCACCGTGGCTTCGTACAGCCGCGGGACTTCCGCGGACCACGGTGCCACGTGCTCAATGGCCACGGGTGCCACGTCTGCTGGTGAGGTCCAGGTGACGTTGACGCCCAGTTCCGGCACGGACAGCGTCACGGGGTAGGCGGCCTCGGAAGCCGAGATTTCCGGGGCGATGGTCCCGGTCCCGGTGTCCGTACCGGCGTCGGTCGTGTTGGCTGTCCAGCCGGTGCGCAGCCAGACGTCGTCAAGGCCGCCGGCCGGGCGGGCCTGCAGGGTCACGTCGCGGAAGATGCCGGGCAGCCACCATTGGTCCTGGTCCTCCAGGTAGCTGCCCGCGGACCACTGGTGCACCCGCACCACCACCAGGTTTGACCCCGCGCGGAGGGCGTCGGTGACATCAAACTCCTGGGCGAGACGGCTGCCGGAGCCCACGCCGATCTCGGTGCCGTTCACCCACACCTTGTAGCGTGACTCGACGCCGTCAAAGCGCAGGGCGACCGCCGCCGTCGCGCCGTGAAGCCATGCGGCGGGGACGTCGAAATGACGTCGGTAGTCACCCGTGGGGTTTTCGTCCGGCACGTGTGGCGGGTCGACCGGGAACGGGTACTGCACATTGGTGTAGATGGGCCGGCCGTAGGCGCCGCCGCCCTGGAGCGCCCAGTGCGACGGCACGGCAAGGGTGTCCCACCCGACGTCGTCGAAGGACTCGGCCGCAACCCCTTCCGCCGACTCGCCGCCGGGCAGCACGGGGCCGCCCGGAGTGCCGGGGACGCCGGCCAGGAGGCGGAAGCGCCAGTCCCCGTTGAGCGACAGGGACGGTGCATCGGTGTGGAGCCAGGACCGCGCGGGGACGCGCCGGCCGGAGCCGGGGCCGCGGTTGGCCACGTAGGAGACGTCGGCGGAGGTGGCGGTGTGTGGTGCCATTGCTTGATTCGTCCTTCTATTGCGGTGATGCGCCGGAGTGCGGCGGTGGCGATGCGGGCCGGAGATCGATGAAGGCACCCCGCCGATGGTGGATTGGACACGAAGCTACCACAAAATTCGAGCATGCACTCGATTTTGACGCCGCCAGATCCCAAGCGTGCACTAGGCTGGCTTGTCATGACGACCGATCCAGCCCGTCCGCCGGCAAGGCGCGGGCCCTATGCGAAATCAAGGCGGCGCCGCGAAAGCATTGTGGCGGCAGCCCACGAGGTGTTTGCTGCCCGGGGCTACCGCGGCGGTTCACTGCAGGATGTGGCGGACAAGGTCGGGATGAGCCAGACAAGCCTGCTGCACTATTTCCCGGCCAAGAGCGATCTGCTGTTGGCCGTGCTGCACCTGCGCGACTCGATTACCGCCGACGGCAGCCCCCGGGACCTGTCGGAGACGCTGGTGGAGTCGGTAATGCGCCAGGCCAGCTTCAACGAAACGGTGCCCGGCGTCATAGAGCTTTACACGGTGCTGTGCGCCGAATCCCTGACGGACAACCACCCCGGCCTGGACTATTTTACCGAGCGTTATGAGGCTCTGCGCAGCAGCTACCTGCGGGCGTTCGCCGCGCTCGCGGACGAGGGGCGCCTGCGCCCGGGTGTCGACCCGGAACGCGCCGCGGCCACCCTGGTTGCTTTGTGGGACGGCATCCAGACCCAGTGGCTCATGGCGCCGGAGCTCGTCGACATGGCCGGGTGCCTGCGCGACTACCTCGAGCTGGTGGTCCTGCCGGAGTAGGCGTTGGATTCTGCCGTCAACGGTGATACGGCGTCGTGAATTCTGCCGCCAAGGGTGATACGGCGTCGTGGCGTCAGTTACCGGCCATCTCGGACACCAGTTCACGCACGACGGCGCGCAGGTCACCCTGGTGGGCCTGCGCCACGCGGCGCTGGCGCTGGTAGCTGGCCCCCTTGGCAATGATGTCCTCGACACCGGCCAGTTCCTTGGCGCACCCCAGGCGGGCGGCCACGGGTTCAAGCTTGTTCAGCAGTTCGACGGTGTGTTCGGTGACGAGCTGTTCCTTGCCGGCGGCGTCGAGGATGATGATGGCGTCCATGCCGTAGCGGGCGGCGCGCCACTTGTTCTCCTGCACGTGCCAGGGGGGCATGGTGGGGATGGTGCCGCCGTCGTCCAGCGTGGTGGAGAAGTCCTCCACAAGGCACTGGGTGAGTGCGGCGATGGAGCCAATCTCCGCCAGGGTGGACATTCCGTCGCAGATGCGCATCTCAATGGTGCCCAGGTTCGCCACGGGCCGGATGTCCCAACGGATTTCATTGGTGGCGTCAATGACCCCGGTGGTGAACATGTCCTGCACATAGGATTCGTACGCTGACCAGTCCGGGAACTGGAACGGCAGGCCCGCCGTGGGCAGCTGCTGGAACATCAGTGCACGCTGCGAGGCGTAACCGGTGTCCTCGCCGTTCCAGAACGGGGAGGAGGCGGACAGCGCCTGGAAGTGCGGGAAATGGTTGACCAGCCCGTCCAGGACCGGCATGGCCTTGCCGACGTGGTCCAGGCCGACGTGGACGTGGACGCCGTAGATGAGCATCTGGCTGCCCCACCACTGGGTGCGGTCAACGAGCTTGGCGTAGCGTTCCTTGTCGGTGACTGCCTGGGTGCGCGGGTTGCTGAAGGGGTGGGTGCCGGAGCTGAGCAGTTCCAGGCCCAGGGGGTGGGCAGCATCACGGAGAAGGTTCAGGTTGCGGCGCAGGTCCTCGGTGCCGTCGGCCACGGTCCGGCAGACCCCTGTGACCAACTCCACGGTGTTTTGGAGCATCTCGCCCTTGATGTGGGGGTGTTCGCCGTCGGCCATGATCTCGGGATGGGCCGCGGAGATGTTGTCAAAAACCTCGTTGGCGCGGGCCGCCAATTCCCCTGTTTCGCCGTCTACCAGGGCGATTTCCCACTCCAGGCCAAGGGTCGACTGCTCAGATTTGGCGAAGTCAATTTTCACCGGGGGTCCCCCCTTTGTTGATGGGTCATCTGTGATGGCACCTGGAATAATGCGCCAGAGGCAGTTTGATTCTAGTGGACAGGCGTGCGGCACAATGGTTGTGTGCCTATTTTGAACAAAGACATGACGTTGTGCATTTCACTCGCGGCCCGGCCCAGCAACATTGGCACGCGCTTCCACAACTATCTCTACGACGCCCTGGGCCTGAACTTCGTGTACAAGGCGTTCGCGCCGACGGACCTGGGCCAGGCCGTTGCCGGCATCCGCGGGCTGGGGATTCGCGGCGCCGCCGTGTCCATGCCGTACAAGGAAGACGTCATTGCCCTGGTCGACGTCATGGATGCCTCCGCCGCCGCCATTGATTCGGTCAACACCATAGTGAACGACGGCGGCATCCTCACCGCGTACAACACCGACTACCTGGCCATCGCGCGCCTGCTGGCCGCCAACAAGATCCCGCCGGCCACCACGGTCCTGCTGCGCGGCTCCGGCGGCATGGCCAAGGCCGTGGCAGCCGCCCTGCGCGACGCCGGCCTGACAAGGGTGACGATTGTGGCCCGGAACGAAGCGGCGGGGCGTACGCTGGCCGGGCTGTACGGCTTTGACTGGCTGCCGGAGGCGGAGTCTGAAACGGCGCAGCTGCTGGTCAATGTCACGCCCCTGGGCATGGCCGGCGCCGATGAAAACGTCCAGCCCTTCAGCGACGCCCAGGTGCGGGCCGCGCAGGTGGTGTTTGACGTCGTCGCGCTTCCCTCCGAGACGCCCCTCGTCAAGGCGGCGCGGACCGCGGGAAGGGATGTGATCACCGGAGCCGAGGTCATTGCCATCCAGGCCGAGGAGCAGTTTGTGCTCTATACGGGCGCGCGGCCCAGCCCCGAGCTGGTGCGCGCGGCGTCGGCGTTCTCCCGGGAGCAGTCCCCAGACGACGCGTGAGCCGTGGCAGGAACCGGCTAGAGCGCGCGGGGCCCGTCCACCGGCCCAAATGGTTCAACCACGATGGCGATCCTCTCGTCCCCGATCCGCGTCAGGACCAGCGTGGCCTTGTTGGGCCCCTTGCCTGAACCGGTCAGCAGCTGCCGGCGCAGCTCTTCCGGGGTGGTGGACACGCCGCGTTTCTTGATGTCCAGCACGCCGATCCGGTTGGCCTTCACCCAGCTCTTGAGCGCCTTGACGTTGAACGGCTTGACCTCCAGCACCTTGTACGCGCGGGCAAAGGGGGTCTCGACAAGTTCGTCGGCGCACATGTACGCGATGTGTTCGTCCAGCAGGTGCGCGCCCAGGCTGCGTGCGAGGTCGGCCACCAGCCCCGCACGGATCACTGCGCCGTCCGGTTCGTACAGGTAGCCTGCCACCGGGCCGGTCGCCACATCCTGCCGGGCGGCGTCAAAAGGCACGGGACTGGTCAGCTCCGAGGTGCCGTGCGCGCCGATGACCAGTGCGGCGCGCCGCACCCCGGGGCGGGCCAGGGCGTTAAAGTACAGGCCCGCCTCCACGACATCGCCGTTGACGGAAACCCACTGGGCCTCGGCAGGGCCCGGCACGGCCTCATGAGGAATGCCCGGACCCATCTTGACGCCCACCGCTTTGCCGGAATCGGCCAGCTTTTCCACAAAGGACAGCGGCGGGGAAAAGGCCTCCGGGTCAAAGAGCCGGGTGGTGCCGGAGGTGCTGGTGGTGCGGCGGGCCGGATCCAGCCAGACACCGTCAATGCCGGTGAGGTCAACGTCCTCGGCCTTGGCATGGAGCACCGTGGCGTGCGGGAACGGCATGAGGTTCACGGTGGTGCAGGCGGCGGTGAGCTCGTCCATTTCCACGGCCGTGACGTGGATGTCCAGGCTGGCCATGGCCAGGGAGTCCGCCCCGATGCCGCAGCCAAGGTCGGCCACCTTGGTGATCCCCGCCGTCGTAAAACGTTGGGCATGGAGGGCCGCGATGCCCAGCCGGGTGGCCTGTTCCAGGCCTGCCGGGGTGAACAGCATCTGGCGGGCAAATTCGCCAAACTTCGTCTCTGCCTTGGCCCGAAGCCGGGATTGCGTGAGGGCCGCGGCAACGAGTTCGGGGGAATGCCCGGCCCTGCGCAGTGACTCGTTGAGCTTGAGGGAGCCGGCTTCGGAGTACGGGCCAAGGGAGGACAAAAGTTCCCAGCCTTCAACCGTCAGGAGGGGGGAAATTGCATCGGTGGCCATGGAACCAGCCTACTGGTCGCGGCAGGCGTGACGGGCACCGCCTGGCGGATCAGGTGCCCTTGCGGATCCAGCGGAACGTGAGCCGGCACAGGACGAGCCCCACCACCAGCCACAGCCCCAGGACCAGCGCCACCAGGCCCAGATCCCAGACTCCGCTCGGCTCCATCACCTCAAACGACTGCGGCAGGAACACGCTCCGCATGCCCTGCGCCATCCACTTCAGCGGGAAGATGCTGGCAACGTTTTGGAGCCAGCCGGGCAGCTGGGAGAAGTTCAGGTACACGCCGGAGATGAACTGCAGCAGCAGCACAATCGGGATGACCACCGCCGTGGCCGACTTGCCCGTCCGGGGGAGCGCGGACAGCGCTATGCCCAGCACGCAGCTGGTGACCACGCCGAACAGGAACACCCACGCAAACGTGAACCACTTGCCGGGATCGGCCGGCAAGGCCACGTTGAACGCAAAGCGCGCCACGAGCAGCAGCAGGACCACCTGGAAGACGGAGCTGACCAGCACCATGCCGATCTTGCCCATGAAATAGGAAAACACCGGCAGGGGAGTGCCGCCCAGCCGCTTGAGCGTGCCGTCGCCCTTTTCCCCGGCAATGTCCACGCCCAGGTTCTGCACGCCGCTGAGCAGCATGCCGGCGGCCACCATGCCGGGCACGTAAAATGCGGCCCACGTGATTCCGCCACTGCCGTCCGGAGCTGCGCCAATGTTCGGGCTGGTGCTGAAGGCCACGGCGAAAACGGCCAGCATCAAAATGGGGAACAGGAACGTGAAGAACACCGAGTCGCCCTGACGGAAGTACAGGCGAAGCTCGTAGCCGATGCGCGAGGTGCCCAGGGCCAGCGTTCTCATGCCACGTCCTCGCCGGGCCCCGCGTTGGCGTGGCTTCCCACCAGCCCCAGATAAATGTCTTCCAGGCTGGGCCGGGTGATTTCCAGCGCCGCCACTTCGCCGCCGGCTTCGGCGTACAGCCTTGCGGCCAGTGCCGCCGGTTCGCTGGTGCGCTCCGAATGCACGACGCCGTCCCGCTGCCACCGCACGAGCGGCACCTTGGCAGCGGCCCCGCCTATCTCGTCAATGTGCCCGATGTCCACCAGCTTTCCGCCGACAATCACGCCGGCGCGGTCCGCCAGGGTGGCTGCCTCGTCGAGGTAGTGGGTGGTGAGCAGGATGGTTGCACCTTCGTCCTTGAGCCGGTTGATGAGTCCCCAAAACTGGTGGCGGGCCTCCGGGTCAAAGCCGGTGGTGGGTTCGTCCAGGAACAGCAGCCTGGGCCGGCCGATGATGCCAAGGGCCACGTCGACGCGGCGCCGCTGCCCGCCGGACAGCTTGCTGATCCGGGTCCTGGCCTTGGTGGCCAGGCCCACGGCTTCAATCACTTCACCGACGTTGCGCGGGTTGGGGTAGTAACCGGCAAAGTGGGTGAGCTGCTCCAGGACGCTGACGTTGCCGCTTTCCCCGCTGGACTGCAGGACGATCCCCAGCTGTGCCTTCCACGCCAGGCCGCCGTGCTGCGGGTCGGTGCCAAGGACGCTGACTTCCCCGCCGCTGCGGTCGCGGTAGCCCTCCAGGATCTCAATGGTGGTGCTTTTCCCGGCACCATTGGGTCCCAGCAGCGCAAATGTTTCGCCGTCGTTGATGTCAAAGCTGATGCCGTCAACCGCATTGGCACCGCCATAGGATTTCGTCAGCCCACGGACTTTCACGGGCGGCTCACCGGTTGTCATGGTGCCATGCTTGCATCGCAGGGCCGCGCGGGCAATAGGGCGACTGCGCGGGGAGCCGCAACAGGTGCGCCCAGAGCGAAACCCGGCCCTCCGGCGTCGTACTTTTTGGGCCTTATGCTGGCACTCGCCTTGACCGAGTGCTAACCAATTCAATAGAGTCAGGGTTAGCACTCTCACCCCGAGGGTGCCAACTCCTTGGACTCTTGGCCATGGGATCATCACCGGCACCGCGACGACGGTTGGGATCCCGCAGTGGCCCAGCGTCCTTGGGCCATTCATAAAATTTACGCATGTGAAGGGGAGGTCCGAGTGTCGGTCTCTATTAAGCCTCTTGAGGATCGTATTGTTGTCCGCCAGCTCGAAGCAGAGCTCACCACCGCTTCCGGTTTGGTTATCCCGGACACCGCCAAGGAAAAGCCCCAGGAGGGCGAAGTTGTGGCAGTGGGCCCCGGCCGCGTTGATGACAACGGCAACCGCGTCCCGATCGATGTTGCCGTTGGCGACGTTGTTATCTACTCCAAATACGGTGGAACCGAAGTAAAGACCGGCGGCGAAGAGCTGCTGGTGCTTTCGGCCCGCGACGTACTGGCCATCGTCGTAAAGTAACCACTTTAGTAAAGCCCCGCGCCTGCCCATCCCGGCCATCGAGACGCTCGAGAACCCTGGGATGCGGGTGCGGGGCCTTTGCGTGAAAGGACAAAACGCATGGCAAAGCAGCTTGCATTTAATGACAGCGCACGGAAGGCCCTTGAGGCCGGCATCGACAAGCTGGCCGACACCGTCAAGGTGACACTTGGCCCGCGCGGGCGCAACGTGGTGCTCGACAAGAAGTGGGGCGCTCCCACCATCACCAACGACGGCGTCACGATCGCCCGCGAGGTGGAGCTGGAAGACCCTTACGAGAACCTTGGCGCACAGCTGGCCAAGGAAGTTGCCACGAAGACCAACGATGTTGCCGGCGACGGCACCACCACTGCCACCGTTTTGGCACAGGCACTGGTCAAGGAAGGCCTGCGCAACGTTGCCGCAGGTGCGGCTCCCGGCGAGCTCAAGCGCGGCATCCAGGTTTCCGTTGAAGCCATTGCCAAGCGCCTGCTGGAGAATGCCCGCCCGGTTGAGGGCGGTCAGGTGGCAGAAGTTGCCGCCATCTCCGCGCAGAGCCAGGAAATCGGCGACCTGCTCGCCGAGGCCTTCGAGAAGGTTGGCAAGGATGGTGTGATCACCATCGAGGAGTCCTCCACCACGACCACCGAACTGGTCCTCACCGAGGGCATGCAGTTCGACAAGGGCTACCTGTCCCCGTACTTCGTCACTGACGCGGAACGCCAGGAAGCCGTCATGGAAGATGCACAGATCCTCATCCACCAGGGCAAGATCTCCAACCTGCAGGAATTCCTGCCGCTGCTGGAGAAGGCACTGGCCGCCGGCAAGCCGCTGTTCATCATCGCCGAGGACGTTGACGGCGAGGCACTCTCCACGCTGATCGTCAACCGCCTGCGCGGCACGCTGAACGTGGTTGCCGTCAAGGCCCCGGGCTTCGGCGACCGCCGCAAGGCCATGCTGCAGGACATTGCAATCCTGACCGGCGCCCAGGTTGTCTCCCCGGAGATCGGCCTGTCCCTGGACCAGGTTGGCCTGGAAGTGCTGGGCACCGCCCGCCGCATCACGGTCACCAAGGACAACACCACCATCGTTGACGGTGCCGGCACGTCCCAGGACGTTGCCGACCGCGTGGCCCAGCTGCACGCTGAGCTCACGCGCACCGACTCCGACTGGGACAAGGAAAAGCTGCAGGAACGCCTGGCCAAGCTGGCCGGTGGCATCGGCGTGATCAAGGTTGGCGCAGCCACCGAGGTTGAGCTCAAGGAAAAGAAGCACCGCATTGAGGACGCAGTGTCCGCAACGCGTGCCGCTTTGGAAGAAGGCATTGTTGCCGGTGGCGGTTCCGCACTGGTACAGGCCGCCAAGGCCCTGGACGACGACGCATCGGTTACCGCCCTGGACGGCGACGCCGCGACCGCCATCGACCTGGTCCGCAAGGCCGTGGCCCAGCCGCTGCGCTGGATTGCCCAGAACGCAGGCCACGACGGCTACGTTGTGGTGCACAAGGTGGGCGAGCTTGAGGACGGCTTCGGCTTCAACGCGGCCACCGGCGTGTACGAGAACCTGGTCGGCGCCGGCGTCATCGACCCGGTCAAGGTCACCCGCTCGGCACTGCGCAACGCGGCCTCCATCGCAGCCCTGGTGCTCACCACCGAGGTGCTCGTGACGGAGAAGCCGGCCGAGGACGAAGAAGCTGGCCACAGCCACTAGTCGACTCTCAGACGGGACCGGCTGGAGAATTGCCGCCGTTCCCGCAAAATGCCACCGATATACCGGCGGCATTTTGCGGAAACGGCGGCATTTTGCGTTTACCGGCGTTTTCGGCCGGGAGTGAGGGCCCGCAAGGCGTTAAGGATCGTCGCCAGGTCGACGGCTTCCTGCGCCAGTGCCCCGGCAACGGCCGGAATGTGCCCCGCGGCTGCCAATGCCATGAGTGCAACGCTGAGGGTGATGCCGATCCAGATGCTCTCGACGGCGATCCGCACCGTGCGTTGGCCGATCCGGACCGACTCGGCGACCTTGCCAAGATCATCGACCATGATGACGATGTCGGCGGACTCACTGGCGGCGGTGGACCCTCTGGCCCCCATGGCAATGCCCACGTCCGCGGCGGCCAGAACAGGGGCGTCATTGACGCCGTCGCCCACCATCATGACCAGGCGCCGGGGCAGGGCCTGCAGCAGGCGCACCTTGTCTTCGGGCAAAAGGCCTGCCTGTACCTCGGTGATACCGGCCTCGGTGGCGATGAACTGCGCCGTGGCGCCGGCATCTCCGGTGAGCATCACGGTTTCGGCAACACCGAGGCCACGTAGCGCCAAGAGGGTTTCCTTCGCCTCCGGACGCAGCGGGTCGCGCATGATGAGCGTGCCGGCAAATTTTCCGTCAACGGCCACGTAGATGCCCATCTGACCGGCTGCCAAAACCGCCGTTTCGACCCCAGCGGCCTTCCCCGCCACGAACGCTTCCTTCCCGACCAACACCCGCCGTCCGGTGAACACCGCGCTGACGCCGTTGGTGGCATGCTCCGTGGCGGTGTCCGTGGTGTCCAGTTCCAGGCCGCGCGCCTGCGCTTCGGCCACAACGGCGGCGGCCAACACATGGGAGGAATACTGTTCCGCGGAGGCCGCCAATGCCAACATTTCCTGAGGTTCCAGGAAAGTGCTGCGGATGGCCTCAAGGGTGGGTTTCCCCCCGGTCAGCGTCCCGGTCTTGTCAAAGGCCGCCGTCCTGACCCGGGAAAGTTGTTCAAGGATGCCGCCGCCCTTGACGATGATCCCCGTCTTGGCGGCGCGGCTCATGCCGCCCAGGAATGCCACGGGCGCCGCAATCAGCAGGGGGCAGGGCGTTGCGACAACAAGAACTTCGGCGAAGCGGGCAGCGTCCCCGCTGAGATACCAGGCAACCCCAGCCAGCACCAGGGCGGCCGCGGTGAAGGGCACGGCATACCTGTCCGCCAGCCTCACCACTGGGGCACGGCTCCCTGCAGCTTCGCGCACCAGGGCAATGATGCGGCTGTACTGGGAGTCCTCTTCGCGTGCTGTTGCCCGGACACGCACTGCGGCCGGACCGTTGAGGACGCCGCTGGGCACAGAATCGCCTGTCGCACGCTCCACCGGCAGGCTTTCCCCCGTGAGCGCAGACTCGTCAAACATGGCCGGGCCGGTGAGCAGCACCGCATCAACAGGTACCACTTCCGAAGGCCGTACCAGCAGGACGTCTCCCACTTCAACCGCTGCAATGGCGATATCGGAGCTGGTCCCGGCATCATCTTCGCGATGCGCCGTCCTTGGCGCCCTGGCCAGCAGCGACGTCAATTCCCTGGTGGCCCGGCCAGCCGCAAAATCTTCCAGGGCAGCGCCACCGGAAAGCATCAGGACAATGATCAACGAGGCGATGTATTCGCCCACGAGCACGGTGGACACAATGGCTGTGACGGCCAGAACATCAATTCCCCAACGTCCCTTGATGATGTCGCGGACCATTCCCACGGATTGGAAGGCCGCCACCGCAAGGGCGAAAACGCTGGCCACCCAGCGGGCCGTGGCGCCCTGGCCGGCCAGCACCAGCACCGTCACGACAGTGCCGACGACGATCGTCACGGCGAGAACCGGGTACCGGCGAAGTGCCGGGCGGACGGAGCGCCACGGCGAGGTGGGCGCCAGCTGGGGGCCTTCTTGCGGTTCCACGGTGATGTCCATGCTGGATTGTCCGGTGTAGTTCATGTCCCATACTCTGCCCTACGATGCTCGCCGGGCGTAGTGCATCCGCATGATGGCCCGTCTGATACATCCGCCCAGGTCAGTTCTGCCCAGGCAACTCTGCCCAGGTCAGCGCCGGAACGCGCTGCGGACCTCCACGCCGCCGATGGCCACCTTCGCGTGCTCCGCAGAGTAGCGCGTGGGGACCGGGCGCCGCCGTCGAACCCTCCGGTAGACCAGCAGCACCACCGCCGCAGAGATGACGATGCCGGCCATGTTCAGCAACAGTTGAAGGGCGGACCCCGCGGCCCGTCCCGGCTCTCCCAGCACCAGGGCCACGGCAACGTAGCCCGCTGCAGGAACCGTGGTGACCGAGATGAAAACACCCACCAGGGCCGCGGACTTCTTGCCGATCAGGGACAACATGCCCGCTGCCCCGGCCAGGATGGCCACGATGAAGGAATACGGGCCGGGGTGGTAAATGAACTCCGTGGCCCGGTTCTCACCCAGAACGTCCGCACGCGTGAACAGCCCAAGCCAGAGGGAGGCCGCGGTGGCAAGTGCCGTGAGAACCATGGCCAACGGAAAGCCCACCCACAGGGCCGTTGAGGCACGCCGCGCCAGTTTCCACCGGCGGTCCACCACGGCCAGGGCAAGCCCGGCCAGGGGACCAAACTCCGGGCCCACCACCATGGCCCCGACGATGGCAATCGTGGAATCCGTGACGATCCCAATTCCGGCCAGTTGGACGGCAATGAAAAGAAACGCCAAATAGCTCCAGGTGAGCTTGGAATCGTCGGAGGTGTCCTTCTCCACCTCGTCCCAAATAATGGCATCGGCACCGTCGCCGGCCACCTGCTCATCGGCCTTGTCCAGCCGTTCGGAGACGATGAGTTCCGGCGCGGTAATGCTGACGGAGCCGACATGGGCGATGTTGAGAGCGTGCAGCTTTTGCAGAAGCTCCTCCACGCTTTCGCGCACGGCCTGCAGGACGATGACGTCGCCGTCCGGGACCACCGACGCGCCCAACATGAGAGAGATTTCCGATACGCCGGAGTGGCCCCGGGCAATCGACAAGACTGGCACGGTCAAGCTGGAGGGGACAACAATGCGGATTTGCAGGGCCATCGGGATCCTTTTGCTGGCTGGCCGGTGTTGGATAGATTCTACGAGAGCCGCGCCATATTTAAGTGTCCGGGCTCACCAAAGGGGGCTGGCTGGCCCATGGTTGGTAGCGTGGATAGGAATTTCCGGCCGTCCGCGACGGCGCCCGCCACCTGAAAGTTCTATTTTTGTATGTCGATTGAAATGCTGGATCCGTCCACGACGAGGGGACGGCGCGCAGCCGAGGTGCAAACCGGTGCGGCGTCCGGCGGGCAGCGCAAGTTCCTCCCGGAGGTCCAGGGCCTGCGGGCGGTGGCCGTCCTGATGGTGGTGGCGTACCACATCTGGTTTGGCCGCATCTCCGGCGGGGTCGATATCTTCCTGCTGATCTCCGCCTTCCTGTTGACGGGACAGTTCACCCGCAAGTTGGAGGCCGGCCGGGCCCTGGAACTTCCAAAGTACTGGGCGCACCTGTTCAAACGGCTGCTGCCGCTGATCACGGTCACCTTGCTCGCCACCTTGGCGGCCACATACCTGTTCCTGCCTAGCCTCGCCTGGAAGGGCATTTTCGACCAGACCTGGGCGTCGATGCTGTACTACCAAAACTGGTTCCTTGCGGCCGAATCCGTGGACTACTACGCCTCGGACCACAGCATGGCCAGTCCACTGCAGCATTTTTGGTCGCTGTCCATCCAAGGCCAGATCTTTATACTGTGGCCGTTGATTTTTGCGGCGGCTGCCCTGGTGGCACGCAGGGGCCGGCTGAAGATCCGCCCGTTGCTGATCTACTTGTTTGGCGCCGTCTTCACAGTCTCCTTCATCTTCTCCGTGGTCACCACGCGCACCAACCAATCGTTTGCCTACTTTGACACCCGCACCCGGCTCTGGGAATTCGCGCTTGGGTCGCTGCTGGCGTTGATCCTTCCCGCCCTGAAATTCACGCGCACCACCCGCATTGTCCTGGGCTGGCTGGGCGTTGTCGCCATGCTCTCCTGCGGGCTCATCCTGCAGGTCGGGCAGCAGTTTCCCGGCTATGTGGCGCTGTGGCCCACCCTTGCCACCGCGTGTATCACTGTCGCCGGCTTTACTGACAGCCGGATCGGTGCGGACCGCTTCCTGAGCTGGAAGCCGCTGGTCAAGCTCGGCGATAGCTCCTACGCCCTCTATCTGTTCCACTGGCCGGCATTGGTGATCTTCCTGGTGGTCACGGGACGGGACCATGCCGGGCCCAAAGCCGGTCTGGCCATCGTCGTAGTGTCGATCATGGCCGCCATCCTGGCCACCAAGTGGATTGATGCCCCGCTGCGCCGGAACAAGTGGATTGAACAAAAACGACGCCGGGCAGTCACCGCAATGGCCATCTGCATCGCCCTGGTGGCCGGGCCGCTGGTGGGCTGGCAGGCGCACGTCAAGGCCGAAACCGCTGCGGCCGGCCGGCAGGTGCCCACCGACAACCCCGGCGCACTGACGCTGCTGCCCGGATATGTTGACAGGATTTCGAGCGGGGCCGTTGTCCTGCCGGCCCTGGACAACATCATCAAGGACTTTCCCACATTTGCCGGAAGCTGCGAAGGGGAATCCCGTCCCGCCGCGGAGGCGCTGGCCAAAAACTGCACCCAGGACGGCGTCTTGGACGGAACGCAAACGCAGACGGTGGTGGTTGTGGGCAACTCCCACGCGGACCACCTCTCCGGGGCGGTCCGCAGCATGGCTGTGGCCAACAATTGGAAGGTCGTTAAGATTTTGGGCCTGGGATGTGTATTTGGCGCTGATGCCTCGGGCCAGGAAGAACGCTGCAAGACGTTCAACCAGGAAGCCACGGACTACATCCTGGCAACCAAGCCTCAGCGGATCTTCACCATCGCGTCGCGCACCACTGAGTCGACACCGGGGGAGGCACTCGTTCCCGGCTTCGACAAGACTGTCAAGCAGTTCACGGATGCCGGCATCGGCGTTGTCGGGGTTCGCGACAATCCCCGCTTCAAGATCAATATGCCGTGGTGCGTCAACAACAATGGAGCGGATGCCGCCGAATGCGAGTTTACGGTTGGCCAGGTGATGCCCGCGGTGTCACCGCTCAAGGGGTTCGCCGAGGGCAACCCGAAGTTTTTCCCCGTGGACATGACGGACATGCTGTGCCCCCGGGGCGTCTGCAAGGCCGTCATTGGAAACGTCCATGTGTACATCGACAAGAACCACATCAGCCAAACATATTGGAACACGATGGCCGCCGAGTTCGCCAAGAGGCTGTCCTCGCAAAAGGGCTGGGCAGTCTCGTGAGGGACGCCAAAATGCCTCCCAGATGTGGCCCAGCCGTCCAACTGGCAGGGAATAGGGCAACCGGCCGTTTCGTTTTAGACTGTAAACAACGCACAGACCAGCCCCGTAATCACGGGGCAGGCCATCGGATGCACACCCCACCGGTTCTACCCCCGCCAAGGAGCCTTCGTGTCCCAGCCTGAAATCCATGATCCCTTTGCCTTTGTTGGCCTCACGTACGACGACGTCCTGCTCCTTCCCGGCCACACGAACGTGATCCCGTCCGAGGCCGACACAAGCTCGCACGTTTCCAAGCGGATCACCGTGGCAACGCCGCTCCTGTCAGCGGCCATGGACACCGTGACGGAGTCCCGCATGGCGATCGCCATGGCCCGGCAGGGCGGTCTTGGTGTGGTGCACCGCAACCTGTCCATCGAACGCCAGGCCGAGGAAGTTGATCTGGTCAAGCGCAGCGAATCGGGCATGATCACCGACCCCGTCACGGTGGGACCGGACGCCACCCTCGCCGAACTGGACGAACTGTGCGCCCGCTTCCGTGTCTCCGGCCTGCCGGTGGTCGACCCCGACGGCCGCCTCATGGGCATCGTCACCAACCGCGACACCGTGTTCATCCCGGACAGCGACTACCCGCACCGCCACGTCCGCGAGGTCATGACCCCGATGCCATTGGTCACCGGCCACGTTGGCATCAGCCGAGAGGATGCGTCCAAGCTGCTGGGCAAGAACAAGATCGAAAAGCTTCCCCTCGTCGACGGATCCGGGTACCTTCGCGGTCTCATTACCGTCAAGGACTTTGCCAAGGCCGAGCAGTACCCGCTGGCCACCAAGGACGACGGCGGACGCCTGCGCGTCGGTGCGGCCATCGGCTTCTTTGGCGACGGATTTGAGCGGGCCATGACCATGGTTGAGGCCGGTGTGGACGCCCTGTTTGTTGACACGGCCAACGGCCACAGCCAAGGGGTGCTGGACCTGATCTCGAAGCTGAAGGCTGACCCGGCAGCTGCCCACGTGGACATCATTGGCGGTCAGGCCGCCACCCGCGAAGGCGCGCAGGCACTGATAGACTCCGGTGCCGACGGCATCAAGGTTGGCGTCGGTCCAGGCTCCATCTGCACCACCCGTGTTGTCGCCGGCGTCGGCGTGCCGCAGATCACCGCCATCTACGAGTCCGCCAAGGCCGCCATCCCGGCAGGCGTGCCGTTGATTGCCGACGGCGGCCTGCAGTATTCCGGCGACATCGGCAAGGCCCTGGTGGCCGGCGCCGACACCGTCATGCTCGGCTCTCTGCTCGCAGGCACGGAGGAATCCCCGGGCGAGCTGGTCTTCGTCAACGGCAAGCAGTACAAGACTTATCGCGGCATGGGATCCCTGGGCGCCATGCAGTCACGAGGCAACAACACGTCCTACTCCAAGGACCGCTACTTCCAGGCGGACGTCGCCGGCGACGACAAGCTCATTCCCGAGGGCATCGAGGGCCGCGTGGCCTACCGCGGGCCGCTGTCTTCGGTCGCCTACCAGCTGGTGGGCGGCCTGCGCCAGACCATGTTCTACGTCGGTGCCCCCACCATTCCCGAGCTGAAGGCGCGTGGCAAGTTTGTGCGCATCACAGCCGCCGGCCTGAAGGAATCCCACCCGCATGACATCCAGATGACGGTGGAGGCCCCGAACTACCTCAACAAGTAGTCGGCCAGCCCCGGTGAGGTTCGACATGATGACGTCCTGCTTCGTTGAGGTTCGAGATAACCACCTCATTGAGGTGGTTATCTCGAACCTCAACGAAGGAATCAGGCGCTAAGTACGGCCTCGAAGCGGTCCAGGGCGACGTCCGGCGAAACGGTCTCTTCGGCGAATTCGGATTCGTCCCCGGACCGCAGGGTCCAGTCGCCGGATTCGACGGCCGTCAGCTGGGCAACGACTGGTTCCTGGTCTACGCGAAGGCGCTTGACGACGGCGGTGGCAGGCAGTCCTTCGGCGGCGCCCGCCAGATATTCACTGCACAGGTGCAGGCCCAGTGCGAGCATGGCCGAGCCGGACTCGATGGGTTGGATGTCGTGCACGCCGACGGGGCTCAGGCTCAGCAGCACGGCGCCCGCATTGGAGCCGGCGGTGAACAGCACGTGCTTGGTGGACGGGGTGGTGAGGGAGATCTCCAGCCATTCCTGTGCCTGCGACAGTACTTTGCCCACCACGGCGCAGCGGTCAACGGGAACAATTCTGTCCCCTTGCAGCTCGGCCAGTCCGCGAACCATCAACGTGGTGATGCCCGCGTTTTTTAACAGCTCATTATCCCCATGCTGGCCAAGCCGGAACAAAGCCAACGTGGTGGCCGCTGATTCCGTGGGCGTCATGGACAGCAGGGCCAGCAGTTCATGGTCGGTCATGCGCAGTTCGGTCTCAGTCATGGTCCTAAGCCTATCGGCCGAGGGGCCCCGACCGGGGGCCCACGGCGGCGAGGGCCCCGCGGCGAGCTTGCGAGCGGTGGGAGCCGCTGGGGACGAAGCGAGGTGGGGGAGGCTGACAGGCGCTATCGGCCGACGGCAGGACGGGAGGTCGAGGCTTGGCAGGCTACCCGGTGTCTGGGCATTTAAGGGGTGCGGGCCCGGCTGGGATAAGGTAGGGGGCGTGACTTATGAGATTGAAATTGGCCGTGGCAAGCGTGGGCGCCGAGCCTACTCCCTGGATGACATTGCGATCGTTCCCTCCCGAAGGACCCGTGACCCCAAGGACGTTTCCGTAAAGTGGCAGATCGACGCGTACCAGTTTGAGACGCCCGTCATCGGCGCGCCCATGGACTCGGTCATGTCGCCGGAAACTGCCATCGCCCTTGGCAAGCTCGGCGGCCTGGGTGTCCTGGACCTCGAGGGCCTGTGGACCCGTTATGAGGACCCGCAGCCGGTTCTGGACGAGATAGCCCAGCTTGAAGGCTCGGTCATCGACCCCGAATCAACACTGCGCATGCAGCAGCTGTACAACGCGCCGATCCAGCCCGGGTTAATCACCCAGCGCCTGGCCGAAATCCGTGCCGCGGGCGTGACCGTTGCCGGGTCGCTGACGCCCGGACGTACGCAGGAATTCTACAAGACCGTGGTGGCCGCAGGTGTGGACATCTTTGTCATCCGCGGAACCACGGTGTCCGCCGAACACGTCTCGAAATCGACCGAGCCGCTGAACCTCAAGCAGTTCATCTACGAACTTGACGTGCCCGTCATTGTGGGCGGCGCCGCCGGCTACACACCTGCCCTCCATCTGATGCGCACCGGTGCCGCCGGCGTGCTGGTCGGCTTCGGGGGCGGCGCGTCGACCACCACCCGCCGCGCCTTGGGCATCCGTTCCCCCATGGCCAGCGCCATCTCCGATGTCGCGGCGGCCCGCCGTGACTATATGGACGAGTCCGGCGGACGCTACGTGCATGTGATTGCCGACGGCGGCATGGGCTCCAGCGGCGACATCGTCAAGGCGATCGCCATGGGTGCCGACGCCGTCATGCTCGGCGCCGCCTTGTCCCGTGCAGCCGAGGCGCCCGGCCAGGGATGGCACTGGGGTGCTGAGGCGCACCACCAGGAACTGCCGCGCGGCCACCGCGTCAAGATGGGCACCGTGGGGACCCTGGCCGAGGTGCTGCACGGACCGGCCCACACGGCCGACGGTTCGTCCAACCTGATTGGCGCCCTGCGCCGCTCGATGGCCACGACAGGCTACTCGGATTTGAAGGAGTTCCAGCGCGTCGAGGTGCTGGTTTCGCCGTAGATTTTTCACCCAGCCTTGTTTGGCGTTGGCACCCCGGTTCCCTGCGGACCGGGGTGCTTTTTGCTTATGGTGCGTATCCGGTTAGCTCAGCTTGTGGACCTGGATACACGAGGTCCGGGTTGTTCGAGGCTACCGGCCCGTCCTGCTGGACCGATCACGGCAGCCACGGTGCGGATGAGACTGATATTGGCGTGCGTAAGGGGTCCGGAGAGGCCCGGTAGTAAAGCTATGGCGTCCTTGCTGAGGCGGGCAACTGATGGCACATATACGGTGCCCTGGCGAGGGTGGGAACGACCTTTTCCGTACTCTGGGGGCAGTTCCGGCGAGATTCAGCTTCCTAAACCGCCCTACGTGTACTCCCGGGACCGGCTCTTGGCGCTTCTAGTCACGCGAGCTGCCACTTGAACAATATTCGCCCGGGGCGGCAGGCGCCGAACGGTGCAAGCCTAGTGCGCACTCTGCCCGCAGTGGAGTTTGCAGTGTCTCGGCCCGTTAATGCCCGGCGTGGTGCCTGATGGCGGCCGAGCTGTCAGCAGCCGACGCCGTTGGGGTTTTCGTTGCAGTTGTCGGCGTAGTTGTGGGTGACGGCGCGCCAGACGGTCAGGCCCAGGGGGTTGGAGGCGATGTTGCCTTGGCCGGGGATGGGGAGGTTGGGTCCGCCGTTGACCGTGTAGGTGCCGTTGAAGTGGGTGGTGAGGTTGATGGCGTATTTGCCGGTGGCGGTGTAGATGTGGCTGGTTTTGGTTTGTTCGCCGATTCGTTCGTCGGGGAGGGGTGCGCCGGCGCTGATGGTGGGGCCCCAGAGGGTGCCGTCGCCGTAGTTCCAGGTGTAGGTGGCGGGGGTGGCGGTAATGTGGACTTTTTGGCCCAGGAGGGTGATGTTGAATTCCTGTACTGTGGCGTCGGCGTAGAAGTTGGTTTCCTGGCCGCGGAGGGTGTGGGGGCCGGGTTGGCTGCCGACGGTGGCTGGTTGGATCGGTGATTTTTGGAATTCGTGGGCGATTTGGGCTGCGATTTCGGCCAGGATGTCGCGGGGCTTTTCGGCGTAAATGCAGGTTGCACGGGCCGCAAGCGTCCAAACCTGGGGATTTGGTGGCTTGAGGGACCGATACCAGTCGACAGACTGTCCTCCCTTGGCGGCAGTGCATTGATGCTCGCCCACGGTGCAACTTTTTACATTGGCTGCGCTAATTTCGGAACACGCGAGTACGTATTTGTATACGAATGGGCCGTCAGCTGACGGCAAGTTCGCCTTGGTCCAATACCCGCTTTCGTTACCCATTGGGTTCCAGGCGTCGGTCGTAAGCCCGTTGGGATTCCAGTTGTTGGTAACTTCGTCGACGTTGCCCGTTGGTTCAGCAGGCGTTGGGGCTGCCGCCAATAACGTATATGAGATGAGGATCGGCGCCAAAAAAACGGCGACCGTTCTCCTATTCGGAAAGTTCATAGCTATTCGCTGGTGAGATGCTCGGCAGTGTCGGCTGTCCAAATGCCCCCGGAATACCGGGCTACGACTATGTCGGGGCGTGCGATCGTAGCGGGCAGAGTTTTAAACGCAGTGCCCGGATTCTTATGAAATGAAACTTGCATTTGTTGGATGATTACGATCGCTTGGTAGGTGTCGTCAGGCGTCTTGACGAATTTACTGTCCGAGGAAATCACTTTCATTTGTCCGCCGACGATCCACCTTCCTTCTTCGTTCCATGGCACGACCGTCTTCTTCACGTTGGCGCAGGTGGTGCATCCTGCATCCGTGATAGCCATCATCGGATCGGTGTCACCGGTTTCATAGGCGTAGCCGAGCGTTGAGTACCAGTAGCGGGCGAATTCTTCGAGGCCGGTTTTGGAGAATTCCTTGGCTTTGGGGGGCAGGACGGGTACCGGTACGTTTTGGGCGGGCCCGTTGGCGGTCGCGGGTTTGTATACCGGTGCGGGTGGCGGCGTTGTTGGTGCGGAACTGGTGGCCGGTACCGTTGCTGTCGCCGTGGCCGGGGCGGTTCCGGCGCTGGGCGGAGCGCCCTTGGAAGTGCAGCCGGTCAGGGACAGTGCCGTGGCGAGGGCCAGGGTGAGGAAGGCCGCGGCCAAGTGCTGCCGCCGTCGACGGTGCCGACGCGTTGGGGTGCGATGTGGCTGTGAGTGCAAACTGATGGTAATCATGCGGGCCCCCGCGGGAATATTTTCGGCGGGACCCGTCCTGAGGGAACCCCACTTCAGCTAGACAACAAGCTACCCCAAATACGTGACCCCGACCACATGTTATCCACAGCCCAGCCATGCCGAAACCCGGTCCGGCGGACACAGCAATCGGTGCCTCTGCCTTTCTTGCCGCCAACCGCGTATGGTTTTTGGTGTCAGCTAGTCGTATCTCCGGGAGGTCCGAAATGCCTGTTTCACCCCACCCCAACGGTAATTTGGGCCCAGCCACGCGAGAGTCAAATCTCCAGGTATTGAAGGACACCTCGGAACCCGGGAAGGACCTGGACATCCTCATAGTGGGTGGCGGGGTTGTGGGTGCAGGGGCGGCCTTGGATGCTGTCACCCGCGGGCTCACGGTGGGGCTGGTGGAGGCCAACGACTGGGCGGCGGGTACGTCGTCGAGGTCGTCAAAACTTATTCACGGCGGCCTGCGCTACCTGGAAATGCTGGACTTCGCCCTCGTGCAGGAGGCCCTGCAGGAGCGCGGTCTCCTGATCCAGCGGATCGCCCCGCACCTGGTGCGGCCGGTGCCGTTCCTTTACCCGCTGACCAAACGCTTTGTTGAGCGCCCCTACATTGGTGCCGGCATACTCCTTTACGACACCCTGGGCCTGACCAGCGGCAACAGCCGCGGCGTTCCCATGCACAAGCACCTGAGCCGGCGCGGCACGCTCCGGGCGGCCCCGAGCCTGAAGGATGACGCCATGATCGGCTCCATCCGCTATTACGACGCCCAGGTCGACGACGCGAGGCTGGTGGCCAACGTCATCCGCACGGCTGCCAGTTATGGGGCACACACCGTGAACCAGACCGAGGTGATTGACTTCCTGCGCGAAGGCGAGCGGGTGGTGGGGGCGAAGGTCAAGAACCGGGAAAACGGCGAGGAATTTGAGATTCGGGCCAAACAGGTCATCAATGCCACCGGTGTCTGGACGGATGAAACCCAGGCCATGGTCACGGACCGCGGGCAGTTGAAGGTCCGTGCCTCCAAGGGCGTCCACCTGGTGGTTCCCCGCGACAGGTTCCAATCCACCGTGGGCCTGATCCTGCGCACCGAAAAGTCCGTGCTGTTCGTCATTCCGTGGGGGCGGCACTGGATCATTGGCACCACGGACACCGACTGGAAGCTCGACAAGGCCCACCCGGCCGCCACCAGCGCGGACATCGACTACCTGCTGGGCCACGTCAACAAGGTCCTCAAGCGCCCCCTGACCCGGGAGGACGTGGAAGGCGTCTACGCCGGACTTCGTCCCCTGCTGGCGGGCGAGAACGACTCGACGGCCAAGCTGTCCCGGGAACACGTCGTCGCCCATCCCGTGCCGGGGCTGGTGGTGGTGGCCGGCGGAAAGTTCACCACCTACCGGGTCATGGGCAAGGATGCCGTGGACGAGGCCGCCCGCGCGCTGGATGAAAAGGTGCCGGAGAGCTGCACGGAAACCATTCCGCTGCTCGGCGCCAACGGGTACAAGGCCGCCTGGAACCGCCGGAACCTCATGGCCGAGGAATCCGGGGTCCACGTGGCCCGGGTGGAGCACCTGCTCAATCGCTACGGCTCCATGGCGCAGGATGTCCTGGACCTGATGACGGAGACCCCCGAACTGGCCGAACCGCTGCCGGGCGCCGATGACTACCTTGGCGCCGAGGTGGTGTACGCCACAACGCATGAAGGCGCCCTGCACCTGAACGACGTGCTGACGCGCCGCACCCGCATCTCCATCGAGGCCTGGGACCGCGGGGTGTCGGCCGCGCCGGTCGCAGCTAGACTGATGGGGGAAGTTTTGGGGTGGAGCCAGACCCAGACGGACAACGAAGTGGCCAACTACCTGGCCCGGGTTGAAGCCGAACGGCTCAGCCAGCAGCAGCCGGATGACGTCACCGCGGATGCGGCAAGGCTCGGGGCACCCGGAATCGTGCCGCTGATGTAGGACAGAGACGAAAGGCACTGATGACAACCGGTTCACTTGAGCGCTATGAGACCGAGCTGACGAACGCCGACCTTGTGATTTTGGAGATGGAGGCCGGTTCCAAGGAGGACGCCGCCGCCCAACTGGCCGCCAAGCTCTTTGAACAGGGCAGGGTCAGCGACCTGGCCGGCTTCCTGCGCCATGTCAACGCCCGCGAGCACCAGATGGCCACCGGTCTCCCCGGCGGAATCGGCGTCCCCCATGCGCGCAGCGACTACGTCACGCAGACCTCCATCGCCGTCGGCATCACCAAGTTCGGCCACAGCCTGGACTTTGGTGCCATGGACGGCCCCGCCACGGTCATCCTGCTCATTGCCACCCCGGCGAGCTCGTTCTCCGCGCATTTGGAGGTCCTGGCGACGCTGGCCCGCTCGCTGTTCAAGGAGAACTTCCGCGAATCCCTGCGCCGGGCCCACGACAAAGAGGTCATCGCCGAGCTCATCAACTCCACGCTGGTCTTCTTCGACCACTAGGACGTACGACGCCGGGACGTTCCCTTCCGCAGCCGGCCCGCCGGGGTGCCCCGTCACGCCGGGCCGCATTCGTTGTTCTACATGGTTACGAAGTACCGTTGTAGTGTGTTAAAAACTGCCGTAAAGCCCAAATGGATCGCAGCGCTGGTCTTTGCCTTGGCCGTCGCTGCCGTGTTTGTCCTGCTGAGCCAGTGGCAGTTTTCCCGATCCACGCAAAAGGACGTTGCCCCGCCCTCGGTGACGGAGAAGGTCCAGCCGCTGCTGGAAACCCTGCAACCCGGCCAGCCGATGCTTGGCACCGAAGAAGGCCAGCTGGTCACCGCGACCGGGCACTTCGACGCCTCCAAGCAGGTGGTGGTGCAGTCCCGCATGCAGGACGGCAAGGTCGGCTTCTGGGTGGTCACCGCCTTCGTCGTCGACGGTGCGGCCAAGCTCACCGGCAAGGCCGCCACAGATGGAGCCGTGATCCCCGTGGCCCGGGGCTGGATTCCCGAAGCGTCCGCGGCGCGGGCCCCGCCCGCCGGCACGGTCACCCTTGAGGGCCGCCTGCTCAACTCCGAGGGCCCCATCCTGTCCAAGAACCTGCCGGCGGGGCAGGTCAGCGCGCTGTCCTCGGCGGAACTGACAAACCTTTGGAAGACCACCACTTACGCGGCATTTGTGGTGTCCTACCGGGAACTCGTGGGCGGGACCGCCGTCGGCGCTGCGGCCGGCCAGGGGGACCTGGTCCGCATTACCGTGACGGCCACCGACCAAAACGGCAAGGTCAATTGGCTGAACATCTTTTACGCCATTGAGTGGGTGCTGTTTGCCGGCTTTGCCGTGTTCATGTGGTGGCGCCTGGTGGCGGACGACTACCGGCGCGAACAAGACGAACTCTTCGACGTCCACCACGACGACGAGGCATTGGAACCAGACTTAGGAGAGTCAACAAAGTGACTGACACCAACCCGGCCGAGCCCCAAGGGGCGACGGCCGGAAATGCCGTACCGAAGCCCGCACCGAAGCGCCGCTTTGGCGGCACCCCCGCCCAGATCCTCGGCGCCCTGAAGTTCTACAAGGTACTGGCATATTCCACCGGCACCATGCTGCTGCTGCTCTGCATCGAACTCGTGGTGCGGTATGGCTTCAACAGCGTCCTGATGGCAGGTGGAACCAACTCCATCACGGGCGAATCCCATGGCTTGGGCTTTGTTGGTTCCGACGGCGTGATCGCCGGCGGGGTGAACATCTCCATGCTGGTGCTCATTGTGCACGGCTGGATGTATGTGGTGTACCTGATCGCCGACTTCCGCCTGTGGTCACTGATGCGCTGGCAGTTTGGCCGCCTGGTCCTCATTGCCCTCGGTGGGGTGGTCCCTTTTCTGTCCTTCATTGTCGAGGGCCGCATCCACAAGGAAGTCCTGGCCGAAGTGGCAGCCAACCCCAAAGCCGGCAAGCGGTACTAACCGCAGTCGTGTGAGGCGGACTCCGTGTGAGGCGGCCGTCACTTGACGGCCCTGACGGGCTGGCCGGGGGATGGAGTGGGTTAAGATTGAACCGTGACTAATCCCGCTACGGCCCAGACTTCCCAGAAGCCCGTCCTGGTTGTGGACTACGGTGCCCAGTACGCCCAGTTGATTGCGCGCCGTGTGCGTGAGGCCAATGTGTACTCGGAAATCGTGCCGCATACCCATACAACTGCGCAGTTGCTGGCCAAGAACCCAGCTGCCATCATCCTCTCCGGCGGACCGTCCAGTGTCTACGCAGAGGGTGCGCCCAACGTGGGTGCAGACCTTTTTGAAGCCGGCATCCCGGTCCTGGGCATCTGCTATGGCTTCCAGGCCATGGCGGCGGCACTGGGCGGCACCGTAGCCAAAACAGGTGCGCGTGAATATGGCGCCACCCATGTGACCCTGACGGGTGAAAGCCGGTCCATCCTCGCCGCCACCCCGGCATCGCAGAACACGTGGATGAGCCACGGCGACAGCGTGCTGGAGGCCCCCGCGGGCTTCGATGTGCTGGCCTCCTCCGCCGGGGCCCCCGTTGCCGCGTTCGCCAACGAAGAAAAGTGCCTCTTCGGGGTGCAGTGGCACCCCGAGGTCAAGCACTCCGAGTTCGGCCAGAAGGTGCTGGAAAACTTCCTCTTCAACGGCGCCAAGCTGGAACGCAACTGGACCACCGGGAACATCCTGGACGAGCAGGTTGACCGCATCCGCGAACAGATTGGCGACGCCCAGGTCATTTGCGGCCTTTCCGGCGGCGTCGACTCGGCCGTTGCCGCGGCCCTGGTGCAGCGCGCAGTTGGCGACCAGCTGACCTGCGTCTTTGTCAACCACGGACTTCTGCGGGAGGGTGAGGCCGAGCAGGTTGAGCTCGACTTCGTGGCTTCCACTGGCGCCAAGCTTTACGTCGCCAACGAGCAGGACCGCTTCCTGAACGCCCTGTCCGGGGTGTCCGATCCAGAAACCAAGCGCAAGATCATTGGCCGCGAATTCATCCGCGCCTTCGAGGAAGCCGAACGCGCCATCATGGCCGAGGCCGCCTCCGAAGGCGAAGAGATCAAGTTCCTGGTGCAAGGCACCCTGTACCCCGACGTCGTCGAATCCGGCGGCGGCGAAGGTGCGGCCAACATCAAGAGCCACCACAACGTGGGCGGCCTTCCCGAGGACCTGCGCTTCGAGCTTGTGGAGCCGCTGCGCGCGCTGTTCAAGGACGAGGTCCGTGCCGTCGGCGCCCAGCTGGGCCTGCCCGCGGAGATCGTTGGCCGCCAGCCGTTCCCCGGACCCGGCCTCGGCATCCGGATCGTCGGTGAAATCACTGGCGAACGCCTTGAGCTGTTGCGCAAGGCCGACGCCATTGCCCGTGCCGAGCTGACCGCGGCCGGCCTGGACAACGAAGTGTGGCAGATGCCCGTGGTGCTGCTGGCTGATGTCCGCAGCGTGGGTGTCATGGGCGACGGGCGCACCTACGGACACCCGATCGTGCTGCGTCCGGTCTCCTCCGAAGATGCCATGACGGCGGACTGGTCGCGCCTGCCGTACGATCTGCTGGCGAGGATCTCCAATCGAATCACCAACGAGGTGGACGGCGTTAACCGCGTTGTCCTGGACGTCACGTCCAAGCCGCCGGGAACCATCGAGTGGGAGTAATGCCCCAACGGGGCACTGGAGGGCGGCCCTGAGCCCCGCTTAGGGCTTAATTTGCTGCCCTCCAGTGTGCCGAGCAGGCATTGGCAGGGTTGGGGCGATAGCCTGAATTGCATGTCAGTATGGTCAAGACCGTTCCGCGCAAGCGCAGAGAAGAAGGCACCCGTGTCCGAAGTTGCAAGTCCCGAGGGGAGCTCCGTCGAGCTCCAAACATGGCTTGCGGGATTGGACAGCTACGCGGGGCCCGACACCGCACTGGCTTTCGCCAAGACGGCGGCCGGCTGCATCGACCTCACCCATGCACACCCGTCCGGGCTCGCCCAGCTGTTGGCGGGCCGGAAAACGCGCCTGTCCACCCTGATCCGCGAACCCGAGCACTACACGTCCGCCAAACGTGCCGCCGGATCCCTTCGCGCCAAGGTCTTTGAACTGAGCACCGACCGCGGGATCGACGTCGGATACCTCGCCGCCGGGCTGGCCCGCTGGTCCGTTGTGGGCGGCCAAAACAGCGGTGCGGTCTGCGCACCCGTTCTGCTGGCCGCCGTCGCACTGACCGTGCGAGCAGGGCAGGACGACTACGAACTCCAGCTCATGGAACAGGCGAAGGTCAACCCCGCCCTCGTGGCCCACCTGGCCCAGAACGCCAACATCAGGGTGGACGCGCCCGCCCTGGGACGGCTGGCCTACAGCACCGCCCGCTTTGACCCGGCACCGGTGCTGGACAAGCTGCGCACCCTTCTGGCGCCCATTGCCGGCGCCACCGTGGAAAACGACCTGCTCGTTTCAACGTTTGCCTTCCTGGCCGACAACCTCCGCGACCCCGCACTGCTTGCCGGAACGGAACTGCTGGACCGGCTGCAGCGCAACAGCGGGGGCGACATTCTTCCTGTCGAGCTGGAACCTGACTTTTCCCGGTTTACACCCTTGGATGATCGGCTTCCCGAGGATGAAATCCTGGTCCGGGATGCCGATCCCCAGCAGCAGTATGTGCTTGACCTGATCGGCCAGGGCGAATCCGTCCTGGTCTCGACGCCGCCTGGCACCGGCCAGACGCAGACGGCGATCAACGCCATTGCCCAGCTGGTACACGACGGCAAGAGCGTGCTGGTGGTGGGGGAGCGCCGCAGCACGTTGAACGAGCTGGCACAAATACTGCGCAGCATGGACCTGGACTCGCTGCTGCTCCAGCTCAGCGCCCAGACGGGTCCGCAGCAAATCAAGTCGCAGCTGATCCGTTCGATCACACGCAACGAAAAGGCGTCCGAACCCCAGCTGGACAGCGTGTTCCAGACGCTGGTGGACCACCGCCACCAGCTGGTGGACCATGTGTCCAGCCTTCACAATGTGCGCGAACGCTGGGGCTGCTCGCCGTACCAGGCCATGCAGTCGCTGGCGGAACTGACGTCAATCCACCCGGCCCCCGCGACGACGGTCCGGCTCAAGCGCAGCGTCCTTGACAGCATCAAGGACCGGGGTGAACTGAGCGGGCGCCTCCGCCGGGCGGCCGAACTTGGCTCGTTCAGCAAGGTGGCTGTGGGCAGCGCCTGGCATGGGGCACGGCTGGTGACTCGGAAGGAAACCGAAACGGCCTACGCCCTGGCCGAAACATTGTTCAGGCAGGTCCCCGCATTTGCCGGGAAAATGCGCGAGGTTGCCGATTTCGGACAAATCCGCCACGGCAACACCTTTGCCGAGTGGGGACGCCAGCTGGACATGCTGGTGGCCATCCGCGAAAGCCTGGACAAGTTCAAATCCGACGTTTTTGACTGGCCCATCGACGAGATGATTGCGGCCACGGCCACCGCGGCATGGCGCCGTGACCGGGGCATTGACATGCCCGCGCTGCAACGCGCGCGGTACCGCCGCAATGCCAAGGATTTTGTCCGTCCGGGCGTGCACATCGCGGACCTGCACGATTCGCTGGTGCTGGTCAACGAGCAAAGTTCCCTGTGGTCGGAGGCGGCCACCAGCAAGCGGCACCCGACGGTCCCCGCCGGGCTGGCCGAGCTGAACAGCAGCTACCGGGAGCTGAGCGAAAAGCTGCAAACGTTGGGCACGACGCTGGAACGCACCGTTGACGGCGGTGACCTGGCCAACTCCAACGCCGGCGAGCTGGTGGGCCGGCTGGATGCGCTGGTCCAGGACAGGGAGTCGCTGGAGACACTGCCGGAGCGCACCCTGCTGTTGGAGAGCATGCGCGAACAAGGGTTGGGGGAGCTTCTTGACGACCTTGCCCGCCGTGAGGTGGCAGCCTCTGAAACCCGCGCAGAACTGGAACTCGCCTGGTGGCAGTCCGCCCTGGAAGCTATGATCAGCGGCGACGGCTACCTGGCCATGTCCGACGGCGACAAGCTGCGCAGGCTCGAAGCCGAGTTCCGCCTGGCCGACCAGGCCCACGTGGCGGCCGGACCGGCACGGATCCGTTGGAAACTGGCACAGCAGTGGCGTGAGGTGGTTGCCGGGCGCAACCGCCAGGGCGAGATGCTGCGCAATGTGCTCAAGGACGGCCGGGTGTCCTTGGAAGCACTGGGAGTCCAGGCTCCGGACCTTCTGAAGAACCTTGTCCCTGTCTTCACCGCAAGCCCCTTGGTAGTGCCCTCGGTGATTCCCGCGGGGTTGCGCTTCGACACCGTAGTCATCCTGGATGCTGAATCCACGTCACTGCAGTCCGCCCTGCCGGCGTTGGCGCGGGCCGAACAAGTGGTTGCCTTTGGTGACGAACAAACAGCGTGTCCCCGCAGCTTCAGCGTTGCCGTGGGGGATCCGGAAAACCGGGCGCAGGACCAGCACCCGCTGGAAAGCGTGTTCGGAGCCCTGTCCCGGGTTTTGGCCCGGCACCGGCTGACGGTCTCCTACCGGGCCGTTGACGAGGACCTGGTATTGCAGCTGAGCCGCGGCTTTTACGACTCACAATTGCAGCGCCTTCCCGACGGCCGGGCCGTGACCGGGCTGGAACGCTCGCTGACAGTTGACTACCTGCCGGATGGCAAGGGCCTGCCCGGGGCGGGTGACAGCGGCGTGGAATCAGTGGTGGCCGAGGTCAACCGGGTGGTGGATATGGTGTTTGAACACGCCAGGGTCCGCCCGCGCGAATCGCTGGCCGTCATCACGGCCAGCGACCGGCATGCCGTCCGCGTGGCGCAGGCCATCCGCCTGCAGATGGCCAACCACCCGCTGCTGGCCGCCTTCTTTGAATCCGGTCCGGAGTCCTTCCGCGTCGTTACGGTGGACCGTGCCGCCGGCCTGGTCCGGGACCGGGTGATCTTCTCGCTTGGCTACGGGCGCACACCCCACGGCAGGGCGCTGCACGGTTTCGGGCCCCTGTCCGAACCCGACGGCCGCGCCAAGTTTGCGCTGGCCATGACCCGGGCGCGGCACCACAACCACATCATCAGCTGCTTCCGCCCGGAAGACCTGGACGAGAAGCGGCTCAGCCATGGCGCCGTCGACTTTTTTGAACTCCTGGACCGCGAACTGGGCGGAAACTCCCTGCTGGGGACACCCGCTTCACGGGCACAGGACAGCGAACGGCAAACCGGCGAGGACCCGCTGGTGGCCGACCTTGCCGACCGGCTGCGGGCCCGGGGAGCCAGGGTCTGGCACCACTATGACGGTGCCTTGGACATTGTTGCGGCCCCGGATCCAGTGACGCTGCTGGGCCGCGAGGACCATGAGATCCCTGTCCCGGTGGCGGTGGAATCAGACGGCACAGCCAAATACCGAAGCATGAGCGTGCGCGAACGCAGCCGCCTCCGCCCGCAAATGCTGGAGCAGCTCGGCTGGCGCTATGTGCCGTTGTGGACCATTGAGGTCTTCACCGACCCCTCCAGCTGTGCCGACCAGATCGGACGGTATCTGGGACTGGTCTCCTCCGCGGGTGAAGAGGAGCTGCCCTCCCTGATGGGGACGGCCCTGGACACCTCAATGACGGCCGTCATCGATTCACCGCGGTCAAGACGCCGCACGGCTGCGGGGGAGCACGCGGCCCCCAATGTGCACCGGCCCGGCGCTACGGGGCCGGAAACCGCGAAAGCGGAACAAAACGCCACAGCTCCGACCGAACATGGCGGAGAAGCGGACGGCGTGAACTCCGCAACCGGTGCGAAAGAAGCGGGTGAAAAGGGCGGTGGCGCCGAGGGCGGATCGCCAGCGGAACCGACGCCCGGTAAGACGGCAACTGCAAGTGAAGGAAGCGTGACCACGGTGAACGAGCCGGACAAGAACACGAATGGCGTTGCCGCCCCGGGGAACGGTACTGACACGCCTGATGCTCCCGGCGCCACGTCGGACGACGCCGAAGTGCTGCCCAAGGTGGCGCCGCACGACGCAGCCCACACCTGGGGCGATGACCTCGGTGACCATGGCCATGACGAGTGGCTGCGCGAAAACAAGCCGCCGCACTGGAGCTAACGGCACCGGAACCGGACCCCCCAAGTACGGCGTATCCCAATGCCGCCGATCCCGCTCCCTGCACCCGGCTTACCGGTGGCGCATCCGCGGGACAGGCGGCATTTTTCGTTCAAAACCGGAGGAAGCTGCCCTGCGACCAGGCCTCAATTCGCCATGGCCTCATTTCACCAGGACCAGGAAGACCTTTCCCCTGGCGGAGGCCCCCGCGAGCAATACCGCCGACTCGCCAGTGGCAGCCACGACCACCAGGCCCTCCGTGTCCTGGGCCGGCAGCAGCCCGCCAGTCGGCGCGGCCAGTGCCGGGGTCCACAACACGGGCACTGCGCGTGCCAGAACCTCGTTGCGCAGCGGTCCATCCAGGCCCTGGCTGGCGCTGAGCACCACATCGACCAATTGGCCTTGGCGCAGTAATTGCGCCGTGGTGGGGTCGGTGAGCCGCAGCGGGACAGCTTGGCTGCCTGCCGGAGCGCCGACGAGGAGTCCGTCGCTGAGAAGGGCAGCGTCTGTCATGACTTCCCCACGGCGCACCGGTCCCGAAACGCGCCTGCCCACCCAGGTTAGGGTGGCACCGGGCCGGGCATCCGGACGGCCATCCTGACTGTCGCTGCCGGGCTTTCCGCTGTCCGTCTGGTCCGGGGCGGCCTCCATTGCCGCGGCCGGACGGCTGCCAGCGGGAACCATGGACGGGCTGACGGCGGCGGCGGTGAGGTCGGCCGGACCCAATGTGTGGCCGGCCGGGAGGTCGTGGGCAGCGACCATCACCGTGGTGGTGTCCGGGCTGGCGGGAGTGAGCTGCTGGACCGCCACGGCGGCCGCCGCGCAAAGCAACAATGCCGCCACCAGCCGGCGGCGGCGGCGAACCCAGCGCCGGAATCTTTCGGCCGGAGTGGCCGGGCGTGCCCCGGGAGCCCAGGACGGACCGTTCGAAAGGTGGTGCACGGCTTGCCCGCGCATTGCATTGCTGGTGGAAGACCTCATAAGGCCACGCTAGATCTGTCGGGGCTTTGGATCCGGGTCAGGCTTCACAATGTGTGCAGTGGAGTACGCCGCAAAGCCTGTGCAGGGAGGAAGGCGGCATAAACAGCCCGTGGGGCGTCGGCTTGGGCACCGTGAATGGCTGGGCCGCCGGCGGGTCAAGACGCCGGCGGGTCAAGACGCCGGCGGGTCAAGACAAGGGAACGGACGGAACCTGGCAGCGGCCACGCCGGAGAGGTCCCGGACAGGGGTAAGCTGCCGGGGAGCACTGTCGGGTTCTAGCTTGCGACGGGGGCGGCGGCCTTGCCGGCGCCGGCCTTTGAAGCAGGCCGCGAAGAGCCGGAAGCGGACGAAGCCGGGCCGGAACTGGATACCCCGGCCGGTGCGGGTGTCTTGGCACCGGAGTCGGTGCTGGAGGCGCCGGAGTCGCTCGCGGAACCGGATGTGCCGCTGGCGGCCGGGACGGTGCTGGAGCCGGCGCGCGAATCGGTGCGGTAAAAGCCCGAGCCCTTGAATACGACGCCCACGGAGTTGAACTTCTTGCGCAGATTTCCACGGCATTCGGGACAGACGGTCAGGGAATCGTCACTGAACGACTGCTGGATGTCGAATGCGTGGCCGCAGTCTTTGCAGGCGTAGGCGTAAGTGGGCACTGGTTTTCCTCCTGGATACATGCGTCAGGACCGCGGCTGCAGTTGCAATGACCTTTGCACGCTCTGGCAGTCCAGGGTCCCGAGTGCTAATTCTATCACCGCTCTCGACAACGCCCCGGGCACGTTATTTATTTCACAAATCCGGGGAGCCGGCCCGGTTCCAGCCACTGGGCGTCAACACCCAGTCCACCGGGCGGTCCAGGTCATCGTGGGGCAGGACCCCGGGCGGGAAGACTTCCCGTTCATGGACGACGGCGGCCGTCGGTACAGCGCGAACCCCGCCTTCCGCCGGGGACGCCAGGGTGGCGAGGAAACGGTCGTAGTAGCCGCCGCCCTGGCCCAGCCGCACGCCGGATGTGTCCACCGCCAGCGCCGGCAGCAGGATGCCGTCAACGGCGCCGAGCGCCGCGAAGGGCAGGCGCGGCCCCGTTGGTTCCAGGACGGGCGCCAGCGTGCTCCGTGCCATGGTGACCCCCGGGCTCCACTGTGCCCAGGACAGTTGATGCCCGGGTTCGCACACGGGAACAAAGATGAGGTGCCCGGCATCGCCCAGGGCCTCCAGCAGCGCGCCGGTGCCCGGCTCGCTGCCGGAGGAGACATAGGCGCAAACGATTCCCGGGGACCCGGAGCCGCGCAGTTCGCTGACCCACCCCACCCCGGCTGAAGCCAGGCCGGCAGCGGCGCGGTGACGGACGGCGTCGTCCATGGAAAGGCGGGCGGAGCGCAGGCGGGAACGCCATTGGATTTTGGTGGCGGGGGTCACGGACTTTCCTGTTCGTTGGCGGTCACATGCCCAAGCTAGCAGGGCGCGGCGCGGAAATGGCGGGAACGTCAGTTAGCCTAGGAGCATGACTGAAGTTTCGCGCGTACGTAAAGCCGTCATTCCTGCGGCCGGTTTGGGGACCCGCTTCCTGCCGGCAACAAAGGCGATGCCGAAGGAAATGCTGCCCGTGGTCGACAAGCCCGCCATCCAGTATGTGGTGCAGGAGGCCGTCAGTGCCGGCCTGGTGGACGTGCTGATGATTACGGGACGCAACAAGCGGGCCCTGGAAGACCACTTTGACCGCGTGCCCGTCACCGAGCAGCTGCTGGAGGCCAAGGGCGACTTCGAGAAGTTGGCCGCCATCCAGCACGCCACCGACCTGGGCGAGATCCACTACGTCCGCCAGGGCGACCCCAAGGGCCTGGGACACGCAGTGCTGCGTGCCAAGACCCACGTGGGCAACGAGCCCTTCGCGGTGCTGCTCGGCGATGATTTGATTGATGAGCGCGACGAACTGCTGACCACCATGATCGACGTCCAGGCACGCACCGGCGGATCAGTCATTGCGCTGATCGAGGTGCCCAGGGACAAGATTTCCGCATACGGCTGCGCCGACATGACCGTCATTGAGGGGGAGGACTACGTGCGCGTCAACCACCTGGTGGAGAAGCCTGCGGTGGAGGACGCGCCGTCGAACCTGGCCGTCATTGGCCGCTACGTTCTGCACCCGGCCGTCTTTGGGGTGCTGGAAAACACCCCTCCGGGGCGTGGCGATGAAATCCAGCTCACCGACGCATTGCAGACCCTCGCCACACGCGAGGGCGACGGCGGTGGCGTGTACGGCGTCGTGTTCCGCGGCCGCCGCTATGACACGGGCGACAAACTCAGCTACCTGAAGGCAGTGGTGACCCTGGCCTGCGAGAGCGACGACCTGGGCCCGGACCTGCGCGAGTGGCTGGGCGAGTTCGCAGCCGAGCTGCACAAGTAGCCCACGTGTGGGGCCAGGCCACGTGGCCGGTGACGCTGGAATCCGGAGACCTGGTCCTGCGCCCCATCAGGCTGCGGGACAGGGTCGAGTGGACGCGCGTGCGTGCCCGCAATGCGGACTGGCTGCAGCCTTGGGAGGCCAGCAACCCGGCGAGCCAGGGCGAACTGCCCAGTTTCGGCCAGATGGTCCGGGCGCTCAACGAGCAGGCCCGGGCGGCGGCGGCGCTGCCGTTTGTCATCACGGAGCGGGTGCCCGGGCAGGGCAAGCCCGTGATTGTCGGGCAGTTGACGGTGTCCTCGATCATGTGGGGCTCGGCGATGATGGCGACGCTGGGCTACTGGGTGGACCAGGACCGGGCGGGCCGCGGCATAGCCCCCACCGCAGTGGCCATGGTGACGGACCACTGTTTCCGGGCGCTGGGCCTGCACCGGATGGAAATCAACATCCGCCCGGAAAACGGCCCCAGCCTGCGCGTGGTGGAAAAGCTGGGCTTCCGTGACGAGGGCCTGCGTCCGCGGTACCTGCACATCAACGGCGATTGGGCGGACCACCGCAGCTTTGCGCTGACCGCCGAGGAAGTGCCCGGCGGCCTGCTCAACCGGTGGCTGGCCGGCCGCGCCTGACTGGAGGGCCCGGCAGGCGGGGCAAACCGGCCGCACCTGTCAGGGGCGCCGGTCAGGAAATCTGGGACCGCCTCGCGACACACCGGCAGTAATGCAACTTGCGACATATTTCACCTCTAGGGTTGAAATGTGGAAGCGCCCCCGCCGGGCTTCCCCTATTTGGTGGTTGTCACGACTGCCACGCCGCAGCCGGCACGCCAGACCAGCAATAGCAGGAGACGTCAATGGAACGCATCATTTCCGACGCCCACGCCCACGTGGAGCCGGAACCGTCATCCGTCGCGCCCGTTGCCGGCCCTGCACCCTTGAATATTCGCTGGCGCCGCACGGCCATGGCGGCAGTGGGTCTGCTGGCCCTGCTCACCGCCGGCATTTCCGGCGCGTTGAACGTGTTCAACATCGGCTCGGCATCACTTTCCGTGGCTGGGCTGGTCATTTTCCTGGCAGTGTTGGCGGGGCTGCGTGCCTTGGCCATTCGGGATCAAAATGCCCGCCGTTCGGCCGCACATGCGGCTGCTGAACGTTCGACGGCGGACGCTGCGTCCGCGGCCTGGTCCGGTCCCGCCGTGGAACAGCGTGAGACGGTCCTGTTCGACGGTGCCGAGGGCGCGGAACCCGGGCCGGTGCAGAAGCCGCTCACGGCTGATGAACTGCGCAACGCCGCCCTGCGGGTGGCCGCCAAAGGCACTGAGGACGCCAAGCTGGCACACACACAGACCCTGGCCGAGGGTGAGCTGGACGCCGAGACCTGGGAGCCCGTGGAGGTGCCTAAGCCCGGCTATGTGACGGCCGCGCGTGCAGCTGCCGCCCAGGTTGCCCCGCTGGCGGTTCCCGAAGTGCCGAAGTCCACTGGAACATCCATCAAGGCCGACCAGGCCGGAATCGGCGTTCCCGCAACGGGCGACAGCGCACCCGTGCCCGTGATCGTTGAAGGCAAGTCTGCCGAGGAAGCCCCGGCCGCTGCTCCGGCCCCTTCGGCTGCCGTCAAGCCGGCGGACGCCGCCCACGGACTGAACAACCTCGACGTCGTGCTTCAGCGCCGCCGCGCTTAATTACCCTCCGGCGGTCGATCCCCACCCGCTCCCCAGCCTCGTACCTCGGCCGGGCCCCCCGCGGGCGCGGGCCCATGGGCCCACACCTGCGAGGGGCCCGCTGCGTGGGCCCACACCTGCGAGTGGCCCGCTGCGAGCTTGCGAGTACCGGGAGCGGGTGGGGACTTGCGAGTACCGGGAGCGGATGGGAGCGAGACGCAGATTGCCGAGACCTGGACTTGATCCGACTATTCTGTTCTGCACTGGCCGGGGTAGTGTCAATCCATGGTGCTTATTGCTGTTGCCGGTGGGACAGGTACCGCAGGATGTGCGGTGGTGGCCGATGCCGTCGGCCGGGGCTTCAGCGTCCGGGCACTGAGCAGGCACGTGCCCGCGGCTGCTGATCCAAAGCGCGTGGCCGGCGCCGACTACCTGGCCGCCGACTTCCGGACAGGCGGCGGCGTGGCGCAGGCCCTGGCCGGCGTCGATGCCCTGGTGGAGACGCTGGACGCCCGCACGGGACCTTTGCTGAAGGCGCTCTCCGCAACCACCGTTGCCGTGCTTGCGGCCGCGCAGCGTGCAGGCGTTTCCCGGTGCGTGCTGTTGACCATCGTCAACGCGGCAGAGTGCTCCATGGGCTATTACCAGGTCCAGGCTTCGCGGGCGCGCAGCTACGAGTCGTCCGGGGTGCCTGCCACGGTGGTCTATGCCACGCAGTTCCATAATCTCGTGGCCGGACTTTTCTCCACGGGTGCCAAGGTCGGCATCATCCCGGCATTCTCAGGTGTGTCGTTCCAGCCGATTGCGACGGCGGACGTGGCGCGGTTGCTGGTCGACGAGGCGGTTGCCGGCCTGGACCCAAACGTTGCGCGACACCGTTCCGTACTTGCAGGTGGACCATCCGTGTGGCCCATGAAGGCCATGGCGGAGCAGTGGAAGTCGGCGATGGGACGGCATGGTGTGGTGACGTCCATGCCGCTGCCGGGTGCCTTTGGCACGTACTTACGGGCCGGGCGGAACTTGGTCCCGGAAGCCGCCGTCGGACGTGTTGAATTCAGCGAATGGCTCCAGTCGCGGCACACGTAGCTGTCTGCGAGGGCGGAGATAGCTACGGGGCCTTCGGCGCAAACAGTTCCAGCGCAATATTGTCAGGGTCGCGGAACTCCAGGATGAATCCGCTGCCGATGTCCTTGATGCCTCCATGGCCAATGCCGAACCCGTCTAGAAGTTCGATGGCCGCGTCAAGGTCGGCGTGGGACGTTACGGCAAGGCTGAGGTGGTCCAACCCGGTCCGGTTCTCGTCGAAGCCATCCGTGGAGACGGGCCGGAGCCCCAGCAGGGATTGGCCCAGATCGTATATGACGCCGCCATACAGGAATGCGTAGCGCGCTTGATCCTTGGACGGAGTGTCCGCTGGTATTTCCATCGCGACGGGCCACGCAAAGATGCCTTCGTAGAAGGCCCGTGACCGTTCGATGTTTGTCACGGTCAAACGGATGTGGTTAATGGAATTGGTATTGATGGGCATGCTTGCATCGTCCCACCCCGAACTGTTTGCCGCCAGGAGCGAACTGGTTCGCATGATTGCCCGGTAACCATGGAGGAGAACATTTAGCTCGGCGTGACGTGTTTGGTGGTCACCGGCGTGGCGCGTTATCCGAGGCGGGCAACGTAGTCGGCATCGAAATTTCCACGGTGCCGCGGCGAACGCGTCTCCAGACGCCACGAGCGCAGGATCCACATAACAGGTCACAACCGCCCCACTGCTCAATCCCGGCTTGACACTTCCATACTCGAGCCCAACACCCAAAGAAAACGCAGGATGTCAAAACTTCCCCTGATTTGTTTCCAAGACATCGAGTAAGAGTTGGGTACACCCCCTTTTCGGGCAAACAAAAGGCCCTATGGGCTGCGGATTACCGCAGCCCATAGGGCCGTCCGGGGTGGAGCTAAGGAGATTCGAACTCCTGACCTCCTCGATGCGAACGAGGCGCGCTACCAACTGCGCCATAGCCCCGTGACGGCTCTAACACCGTCAGCTTTTCTAGGTTAAGCCCTGATCAGTGGAGATTCCAAACTGACTCTGCCAGATAATCTCTGAGCGTAGGGGGTGACCGCCCTCTATCTGTCGCCTGAGCGGTCATGTCTAGTTGCGCCAATACTGGCCGATCCTGGTGGCGAAATCCATTTCCGACCCGGATGGCTGCCCGGGTGGTGGTCTCTCCGTAACCAGCCGGGCCGACGACGTCGTCAAGCGTCCGCCGAAAAGTACCTCGCGCGCTGCCGCGCTTCGGACCGGGGCCGGCGTCCGGTCGCGACTGTTACGGGCTTGGATGAGGAAAATGTCGGCGAGGTGGGGCGCGATGGCGGGGCCGCCCTTGTCGTTACTGGTGTCCATCACGTCAGGAAAACCAGTTCCGCTACGCCTGCATGCACTTCGAACTAGACTCCCGTGACTCCTAAGCCAGCGTCGATGAAGACCAGGACCGGATGGTGCCGAGCCCGGCCAAAGCCAAGTCCTACCAAAAAATCGCCGCCGCCAGAACCCGGCACACCGAGGCCGCAGCCTTAACTGACATGAACCTGATGGCGCTGACAATCCCACCAGAAGGCACTGAGGCACTGACCGTCACCGCTACCAGTGCCATGCCCAACCAGGCCATGGCACCACTCTGGGAGGTAGGAAACGCCCTGATCGCGCGGCGGAGAAAGCCCACAAAAAAGTCCCCTCCAAGCTCCGCCTCGGGGACCTGGCCCCGGGCCAGCAGGTCCTTGACACCGAGCTCAAACTGATCCGCACTGGCATCCGCATGGTCGCCTACAACATCGCGATGACCATCGCCCGCGAGATCCGCACTTACACCGGCTACCGGCGCGCCCAGCAGGAAGCCCCCGCCCTGATGCGCCAGGTAATCAACCAGTCCGGGGATGTTGACCCCACCCCGCCGGCTACCTGACCATCACCCTCGGCCTGCTGCCGACCAAGGCCAAGGCTGTCGCTGAACCCTGCGCCCTCCTCACCGCCACCGAAACCCGCAACCCGGCACCGGTCTGATCCTCAAATACGCCATGATAAAACGGGGCAACCGACACCAAGAATAAATCACTATATCCAGATTCCTGAACCCTGGCCGAGCATGCTCGGCTGGAGCTTGAATATTTTGACCGGTGCCGCACTGGCCTATCGGCAACGGGTTGGCCCCGGTCTGCCGCCTTGGACCCTGGTTGGGCTCTTCACACGCGGTAACCTGCTGAGCCCGCCGCTGCGCACCTGAAAATGTGAGAACACTCTTCCCTGCTATGCCCGGAAAAAGCGTCACCATGACGACCAGGCGAATAGCTATCTCTTACGGCCCGGCAGCGCGCCGACCACCATGTCACGATGACGACGCCCCCAATCCTATCGCCACCAAAGGCGACGCCGCCATCGTCAAATAGCTCGCTCGGTAACACCCCACCCCGGCACCGAGGTGCCAAGGTGGCGTCGAATGTCCAGAAAGGGGGCAGTGCCAAGGCTCTTGCGAGGGGCCTATCGTGCGCCCGAGAGCAGTGGTGCCTGGGCCTGGGCAGGGGCAGGTATTCCGATCGGCCCCTCCGCTGCCTTGTCCGTGACCGCTGGATTGGTCGGTGGGGCGCTGCGGTGGGCAAGGATGGACGCGCGACCGCAGCGCGGGCATGTCGTTTCGCCTAGACCGGTGGGATCTGGGCAGTGCAGCCGGGCGCGAAAGAAATAGTCCCGTTCGTGCCCGTGACCGTCCTCAACATGCTGGACGTCATAGTCGGCCACCCAGGCGTGGTCACAACCTGTGCAAGTAAAAATGAACCGTTCGAACATAATTTCCCTAAGAAACATGAGCTTTTCCTTTCAGTCTGTCCAGCCATTTAGGGTGCGAAGGAGCGGTGGCCGGTGAAGAACCCGAGTGCGTAGTCGGGGGTTTCGAATTTCACTGTTGTTCCCTTGGGGAAGAACAGGACATCGCGTTCCTTGGCGTGCGTGACCTCTCCTGTTGTCTGGTCGGTGAGGATGAATTCGCCTTGGATGACGACTTTCATTTCGTCGTAGGTGTAGGTGTACACCAGGGGATTGGAGGCTTTGAGCTCGAAGAATCCGGCGCTCATGACCGAGCCCTGCGGGTTGTGGAGGGAGTCACCGATGGCGGCTTCAACTCCAGGCTCGTTCATCGAAGGCAGTCCGAGATAGCCGTTTTCGACCTTGTGGATGGATCCGGCCTTGCTCAGTGTTCCTGTGAGGGTTTCCATGGTTTCTCCTATGCATAGTGTTATGAAGGATTTCTCAGAACTGTTCATCTTTTGGTGCATATAAGACTGCGCCGAAGATCACGCCGTAACCACGGTGGAGAGGGCTCCGGGAGGTTCCGCGTGCCAACCCGACATCCCCAACTTCCTGAGGACCAACCGGGCGATACCCAACCCCTGCTGATGTGAGGTCGCTGGGAGCTGGCGGTTCTTCTACAGCAGGTCGTCAGTCGAATCGCGAGTTCTCGTCGCCGATTGAACACTCGGTGAGCATCCTACGTAAGGAGAAGTGAGCCATGCGGGGCAGCGGTCCTCATGATTGTCGGGATGCGGCCGGTCTCGTCGGGGTTCATGTTGTCATGGTGGCGAACATTAGGGCCATGACGGCGGCGCCGAGGGCTTCGAGTCCGTGTGCTGCGCGGAT
>NZ_QJVD01000105.1 GCF_003219815.1 Arthrobacter livingstonensis | reverse complement strand
GGTTACGTCCCGCTGAGTGGTGGAGTTTGCCTCAACACCGTGCGGGTCAGTTCTTTGATTATGCTGCAGTGAGTTCTGGGAGCAATATCGCCTCCTCTACGGGTTCGGCGGGTGCCGTGTTCATGGCCTTGAGTTCGGCCATGGACGCCTCGCAAGAGGTAGCGGCGGTCCCCGGCTTCCCACTCGTCATGTTGCTCGACGAGGACAGCTCCGGCGAGCCGTAGGAGCGCTGCGGGGTTGGGGAAGACTCCGACGACGTCGGTGCGTCTTTTGATTTCCTTGTTGACTCGTTCCATGGGGTTCGTGGACCAGATTTGGCGCCTGTGCCTGGCCGGGAACCCGGTGAACGCAAGGACGTCCTCCCGGGCGTCGCCGAGCATCGCTGCAACTTTTGGGTGGGACTTGGCCAGCATCCGCGTGACCTCGTCGAACTGGGTGTTCATGTGCGCAGCGTCGGGCTGGGCGAAGGCGGTGCGGATGATTGAGGCGACCATGTCCTGGGATCCCTTCGGCACGGTCGAGAGCACGTTGCGCATGAAATGCACCCGGCACCGCTGCCAGCCCGCACCTTGGAATACCGTGGAGATGGCCTTCTTCAAGCCACTGTGGGCGTCGGAGATCGCAAGCTTCACCCCGTCCAGCCCGCGGGCCTTCAGCGACCGCAGGAACGCGGTCCAGAACCCTTCGTTCTCGCTGTCGCCGACGTCGAAGCCCAAGACTTCCCGTCGCCCGTCAGCAGCCACACCGAAAGCGACCACGACCGCTTGGGACACGACCCGGTGCCCGACCCTGGCCTTGCAGTAAGTCGCATCAAGGAACACATACGGGTAGTCCATGGCGGAGAGATCCCGGTCCCTGAAAGCACCGACCTCATGGTCCAAGTCCTCACAGATCCGGGACACCTCGGACTTGGAAATCCCTGTATCAGCCCCGAGCGCCTTGACCAGATCATCGACCTTGCGCGTGGAGACCCCGTGCAGGTAGGCCTCCATCACCACGGCGTAGAGTGCCTGATCCACGCGGCGCCGGCGCTCCAGCAACGCAGGGAAGAACGAGCCGTTGCGCAGCTTGGGGATCTTCAGGTTCAGGTCCCCGGCGGTGGTCGTCAACGTTCTGGGCCGGGACCCGTTGCGCTGGGTCGTGCAGGCCTCCGAGCGTTGGAACGGGGCAGCACCAATGAACGCCGTGGCCTCGGCCTCGATGAGCTGCTGATACAAGGTTTCGGTCGCGGTGCGGATCCGGTCGGAGACATCGGTGAGTTTAAGTTGGCC
>NZ_QJVD01000104.1 GCF_003219815.1 Arthrobacter livingstonensis | reverse complement strand
TGAGGTGTGTCAAGGATCTGGGACAGTTGGTTAGTTTCTTTTTGGTCAGGCAGCAGCGCGTTGTTGCTGGTTTTGGGTATTGAAGTTGGCCATGGCTGTTGCTGGCGGTAGTCCATCGTTATGGCTGTGTGGTCTCCACCGGTTGTAGAAGGCCTCGATGTAGTGCATGGTGGCCTGTCTGGCGGCCTGGCGGGTGTCAAAGCTGTAGTGGTGGTAGAACTCGTTCTTCAGGGACGAGAACGCTGATTCAGCCACGGCATTGTCCCAACACACGCCGGCTAATCCCATCGACTGGCGGATATTATTTCCGGTACACCAAGCCCCCAGTTCGCGGGAGGTGTATTGAGCGCCATGGTCACTGTGAAAAATTCCGTTTGCTTGCAGATGGCCCTTGTCTCTGGCCATTTCCAGCGCACTGACACACAGTGATGCGCGCATGTGGTCGGCCATGGCCCAGCCGACGATCATGCGGGTACACAGGTCGATGACGGTGGCCAGATACAGCCATCCCTCTCCCGTACGCAAATACGTGATGTCTCCGACCAGGCGGGTGCCCGGGGTTTCTGCGGTGAAGTCACGGCCGATGAGATCCTTGAAAACCTTGTCCGGATCGCCGGGGATGGTGGTGCGTTTGAAGGCGCGCATCCGCCTGGCGGCCCACCCGTTTTCAGCCATGATCGTGGCCACGGTTCCCACGGAAACAGCAACCCCGTCGGCGGCTAATTTGGTGTGAACCATGCGGTGGCCAAAGATCTCGTCGGAAGAATCGAACATCGTCTTCACTTGATCGGTCAGCTCCCTGTGGCGGATGGTTGTGGGCGTGTCGGTGGCGTCGCGCCAGCGGTAGTACGAGGACCTGGGCACACCCAGTTGCCGGCACATCCATGCGACTTTTTCTCCAGCGTTCTCCTCCTGCTGAACAAAGCGGTAGGTATCAATTACCGTTGCTCCTTGGCGAAGAACGCTGAAACTTTTTTTAGGAATTCATTCTCCCGTTCCACTTCACGGAGCCGGGCCTCCAAGGCCTTGTATTTCGTGGCATCCACCGGTTGATCCGGTTTCTTGCCCTCGCCACTTTGACCTTCGCGGGAGAGCTTGACCCAGCGTTTGAGAGCGGTCAGTGAGATGCCGAGTTCGGCGGCCACCAGAGCCAGCGGGCGGCCGGAAGATTCAGCTAACGCGACGGCGTCGGCCTTGAACTCATCAGAGTAGGTTGGTCGAGAAGACATGGGAACAATCCTTTCAGGAACTGTCTCACATCATTAGTACACCTCA
>NZ_QJVD01000103.1 GCF_003219815.1 Arthrobacter livingstonensis | reverse complement strand
GCTAAGACCCACAGCGCCGATGGTACTGCATTCGACAGGATGTGGGAGAGTAGGACACCGCCGGACAACACCAAAAAGGGTAGAGGCCCCAACACACACCGTGTTGGGGCCTCCCCACATTTAAAACCCCCCCCACACCAACACCACAGTCACCCGGCCACGCACCCGCGGGCCCGGCACCAGCGCAGAGCCGGGCTGAGCAGTCCAATGACCGGCCTTCTCAGCCCTTTGGCTGCCATGTCAGCGGCCCCTTGGATCAATCCACAGCGGCCGCTCATGGCGCCGACAGCGGCAAGTCGTTTCTTCTACTTGGGGGATGAAGCAGAGTCGGTAGGCCTGGAATCGGTAGGGTTGGTTGTATCGAGGATTTCCATCGAGGGCGCATTCGCTATCGAACTCGAGCTCCCCGGCATCGGCGATTTCACGTTCCATTTGGGGAACATTTCAGTGCGACAGGCTGGGCCGATGTCTTGTCAGCGAATCGTCGTCGTGCTGCCTGGGGGATCCGCCATCCGTCCAGCTGAGCGAACTGCGTGCTGTATGTCAGTGTCGGGAACGTCGTGCTTGCTGCCGGCTCACTCATCCGAATATGGAGAATATACCTTGCCTTACAGCGTAAACACCCGTGCGTCGGCAAGATGCAGCGCATTCCTATCGCAGTAGTTTACGCATCTTGTAGTTAGTCAGCTCCACCCCTGCTTTTACCGGGTGCTGTTCCGCTTCGACAGTGAAGCCATGCCGCTCGAAGAATGGACGGGCTGTGATGCTCACATCCGCTGAGAGAGCTGGTCTCCTTTCGCTGCGTGCATGTGCCTCAACGTGCGCGAGAAGCCGGCTAGTTCGCCGCTGATTGTGGCAACAAAGCTGTTCCGTTCCAGCATCGCTGCATGCCAAGTCCCTACATCGCGCCGCTCGGGCTGAGCCCATGCCTGTACTGCGCAGCCGTGTAGTCGGCGGAAGCTGTCTCGATCACAGCCGAGGTGAATACCACCAGCGTTTGTGCAGCATCAGAGTCTTCGTAAGGCCGGATCACTATGGACATGTGCTCTCGCGCATCCTGGATCTCCATCACCCCAGTCTTCCACCGAGGTGCGCCCGTGGCCGATTCCGGACCTGCCCCACTGCTCGCAAGCCCCCACCCGCACCCATGGCGGCGAGCTCGCAGAGGGTCCCTCCCAGGCGTGGCCCGTGCCAAGACCCATCGTGTGGGGTTGTTGATTTGCGTTGGGGGTGGGTTGGTGTGTATTGTTTTCTTTGTTGCCTGCACAAGGTTGAGCCGCTTCGTGAGAAGCA
>NZ_QJVD01000102.1 GCF_003219815.1 Arthrobacter livingstonensis | reverse complement strand
GGGCTCTCCTGACGTAAGTGTGGGTCAGGGTTTGTGTGTTATAGGGCATGGGTAACCCGGTAGATTTGGGAGTTCTCACACTGTCCAAATTTCGGAGTTACCCATGCGTGCTACCACTCTACTCAACCGTGTCCTGAACCTGGCAGGAGTGCGCGTTGTTGACGTTGATGAGGGCCCTGCCGGTGCCACCGGGCCTTTGTCGGTGCGGGTGGCATTGACGGCCCGCAAGCGCCTTGACTGCCCACACTGCGCTTACTCGACGATGGCCGGATACGACACCCGCTGGGCGGAATCCACGTGGCGCCACCTGGACTTTTCCGGCCGGGTCCTGGTGCTCACGATGCTCCGCCGGCGCATGAAATGCCCGGCCCATGGGGTCGTGGTGCAGGGCGTTCCGTTCGCCCGGCCCGGCTCCCGGTTCAGCGCGGACTTCGAGGACATGATCGCCTGGCTGGTCACCCGGGCGGACAAGACCACCGTCTCCCAGTTCGCCCGGATAGCGTGGCGGACGGTCGGTGCGATCTGCGAACGCGTCGTGGCCGAACAGCTCGATGAGAGCCGCTTCGAGTCCCTGGTCAATATCGGGGTGGATGAGATTTCCTGGCGCAAACACCACCGCTACCTCACCTTGGTTTCGGATCATGCGACCTCAAAGATCGTTTGGGGTGCACCGGGGAAGAACGCGGCAACACTGGACGGATTCTTCAAAGAGATCGGACCCGCGAACACTGCGGCGATAGAGGCCGTCAGCATGGATATGGGGCCCGCTTTCGCCAAGTCTGTGAAGGCCAACGCCCCGGACGCGGTCATCTGCTACGATCCATTCCACGTCGTGCAGCTGGCTACGAATGCGCTGGAATCCTTCCGCCGTACCATCTGGCAACGCACCCGTGAACTGCCCGATCAGGATATCGCGAAGAAATTCAAGGGAACCCGCTGGGTGCTGCTGAAAAACCCGGCAAACCTCACCGAAAAGCAACTAGCCACCCTGGCCGGGCTTCAGCGCACCGGCGGAATGCTCGCCGGACGCCTACCAGCTCAAGGAATCCCTACGGGAAGTCTTCGCCGGCGACCTCAACCCCGCGGACGTGATGGAGATGATTACCGCCTGGTGCGACCTCGCCGCCAAATCCAACATCCGCGAGTTCGTCAGGGCCGGCGCCACGATCCGATCCCACACCGCAGGGATCCACGCCGCCGTCACCAGGAAGCTCTCCAACGGCCGCCACGAAGGCCTGAACAACAAGATCCGCACCATGACCAGAAGGTCCTACGGATTCCACACTCCAGAAGCCGCCCTCGCCCTGATAATGCTGGCCTGCGGTCCCGTCGAGATCAAACTC
>NZ_QJVD01000101.1 GCF_003219815.1 Arthrobacter livingstonensis | reverse complement strand
GCTGACCCTGCACCTCCCCGCCCCCGCCGCCAACGGCGCCTTCGTCCACTGCACACGCCTGGCCCGCGCCCAACAAGACCCCAACGAACACCGCACCATCGGACAAATCCGCGCCGACACCGCCACGATCCTCCTCCTGGGCCAACACCTCCCCGGCACCGGCGCCACCGCCGGCAGCAATAACCACGAGTCCACCAACAACAACAGCAACACGGAGTCCACCAACAGCAGCCAGCCCACCGCCGAGACGACCACCAGCGGCAGGACCGGCAGCCAAGCCGCCGGCACGGGCACGGACGACAGCGCCACGGCCGACGGCAGCCCAGACACTCATGGCGAGGGCCCCACGGCCCGCGGCAACACAACCAGCAACAACAGCGCAACCACCGGTGGCAACGCAACCAGCGGCAGCGGCGGTGGCAACGCAACCAGCGGCAGCGGTAGCAACAGCAGTGGCATCGGCGGGAACGCAAGCGGGGGCAGCGGCACCGCTGGCAGCAGCCATGCCAACGATTGGAATGCCGGATCCGGCGGGACCGGCGGGTCCGGCGGCGCTACCGGTGACAATGACAATGACAGTGGGCGCGACGCCGACCATGGCGGGCAGCCCACCGGTGGTGGGTCGTTTTCGGGTGCGCGTTTCATCAACGATGCATTCTCCGGTGTCACCCTTGACGTGTACACGCTCTCCAGCCGCACCCCTTTGGCGGACGACGGGTACACGGGGCTGACGCTGGTGGATGTCCTGCCCGACTGGGTCTTCATCCCGCGGTCCCCAGCGATCGGGCCCCTGACCAAAAGAGAGGAGACCGCGCGCCAGGCCCGCGAAACGAACCCGGAAAACATCCCCCACACCGGAATCCTCTGCCCCAACACCGACACCAGGGCCACCGGCACCATCGCAGGTGCTGGCCCGGACGGTCGTCCAGACCACCCCGGTCTCGGCCAGGGTGGTGGAGCAACTTCCAGCGGCACCATTCCAGGGGACAGCCCCGCCCCGGAAGGTCAGCCTGCGGACGATCCGGGTCTGGATGGCCTCCTGACCGGCGGCACGGTCGGCGGCACGGTCGGCGGCACGGTCGGCGGCACGGTCGGCGGCACGGTCGGCGGCACGGTCGGCGGCACGGTCGGCGGCACGGTCGGGGCCCTGGTCGGGGAGCTGGCCGGTGCCCTGGTGGACGGGGTGGTGGACGGGATTCTCGAGGACCCTGTCCGGGACTACCTGAACCAGCTCGAAGCCACCCGGACCGGGAAAGCCATCACGGAACCGCCGGAACCGGCGGCGCAGGTCATCATCACCGTCCCGGTCCTGGGCCTGCTCGGGATCACCAACGAACCCGCCACCCTGGCCGGACA
>NZ_QJVD01000100.1 GCF_003219815.1 Arthrobacter livingstonensis | reverse complement strand
CCCCCCGGGGAATCATGTCAAGATGCCCGCGTGGTTTTCTTCGTGGAATCATTTGATAATGCCCGCAGGGATGGTTGGTTCTTGGGGCTTTGCTTTGCTGTTGTCAGTGTCAGCAGTTCGCCGGCGAGGCTTTGGATCTGGCGTTGGATGGCCGCTGGATTTAAGGGTTTGTTCTCTTTGGCCAGTTTCGTCTTGACGGTTTTCTTCACGGTTCCCGTGTCGGCCAGGACTCGTTGGTACGGGGTGGCCGGCAGGTCGTACCTCTTGGTGATCTTCGCTCCGGTGCGGATCTTCTTGACGAGTTTCTGCTGGGGGCCGAAGTGGTTCGTCAGTAGGCGTTGAAGCGCCCAGATCCGGTTCAACAGCTCCAGCTCCGCCGCCGTGTCGTAGCGGTGGTAGCCGACGGTCTGGCGGACGATGTGCCAGTTCTTTTGCTCCACATGGGCGCCGTCATTCTTGTTCCCGGACCGGGACCTGGTGAACGTCAAATTTTCCTGTTCGCACCAGCGGAACAGCTCCCAATTGATGAATTCGCTGCCGTTATCGCTATCGAGGCCAAGGATCGGAAACGGGAAGGCAGCGGTGGCGTCCTTGATGGCTGCGAACACCCATTTCTGGGCCTTGTTCTTCACCGAGCGGGTCTCGGTCCACCCCGTGGCGATGTCAGTGATATCAAGGGTGAAGCAGAATTCGCCCTTTGAATTGCCGCCCTCATGGCCGACCAAATCGATCTCGACAAAACCCGGGACGGCGTCGTCCCATTCGGCCCAGGTTCGCATCGGAATGGAGTCCTTCAACAAGGTACCGGGCTTGGTGTGCGAGCGTCCCCGCGGGTCAAGTTTGGCCCGGTCGCCTTTGAGCCGCCGGTCGATGGTGGCCGGGGCAATCCGCAACAACAACTCGGCCGTCGCGTCATCGATGCCCAGCTCCTTGAACCGGCGCAGCCGCGGCACAAGATCCGGCAGGGCCGCAGCCAGCAGCCGCCCGCAGGGGGTGCCCTGAACGGCCCAGCAGAACCTCAGCGCCTCAATGACGGCCTCACCGTACAGCGGCGGCCGGGGAGGCCGCGGCTTGACCACCTTGAGCACCAGGGCCTGCCGCAGCGCCTTCCGGGCATGGTCGCGATGCCAGTGCGTCAGTGCGCATAACTCATCCAAAATAGCCTTCTTGGCGTCCCGGTTCGATCGGGCATACCGGAGGGCGGCGGTTTTCGTGACTGCTCTACGCTGACTCATCGAAAGCTCCATGGCTCACAGTGCCCCGCCAGCAGCTGCCAGCGCGGCAGACGCGCCGCTACGCGGGCACTACCAAATGATTCTTCGATAGCAGCTACGCGGGCATCTTTGATGAGTCAACGCG
>NZ_QJVD01000099.1 GCF_003219815.1 Arthrobacter livingstonensis | reverse complement strand
CCCGCCCAGGCCACCACCGTGCTGGCCAGTGACGGCTCCACGATCGCCAGGTTTTACGAGCAGGACCGCCAGGCCGTAACGCTTGCCAACATGTCGCCGTCCATCAAGAACGGCATCGTCGCCATCGAGGACGCGCGGTTCTACCAGCATGGCGGCATCGACATGACGGGTATCCTGCGCGCCGTGGTGGCGACGCTGCAGGGCGGGCGTGAAGGCGCCTCCACCATCACCCAGCAGTACGTGAACAACGTCATCATCGAAAACCTGGTCACGTCCGGCAAGACGGACCAGGCGAAGCTGGGCTCCCAAAAGTCCGTGACGGACAAAATCAATGAAATGAAGGAGGCCATTGACCTGGAGAAGAAGATGTCCAAGGACGACATCCTCCAGGGCTACCTGAACCTCATCTACTTCGGCAACGGCGCGTACGGCATCCAGGCGGCCGCGAAACTGTATTTCAACACCAGTGCCAAGGACCTGACGCTGCCGCAGGCCGCAGCTTTGGCCGGCGTGGTGAACAGCCCCTCGGTCTATGACCCGGTGGCCCACCCGGCCAATGTGGTCACCCGCCGCAACGAGGTGCTCGCCAAGATGCTGGCGCAGAAGAAGATCACCCAAAAGGATCACGACGCCGCGGTGAAGGCGCCGCTGAAACTCCACTTCACCAAGCCCTCACAGGGCTGTGTGGCCGCGGCCACGGCGCCCTACTTCTGTGACTACGTCCAGCAGCTGGTGCTCAACGACAAGGACTTTGGCGCCACCCCGGAGGAGCGGACCAAGTTCCTGTACCAGGGCGGCCTGACCATCAAGACCACCCTGGACCCGAAGCTGCAAAAGGTCGCACAGGCCCAGGTGGATGGCAGCATGAGTGCCACCGACCCGCTGCAGCGCGGTGCCGCCGTGGTCAGCGTCCAACCCGGCACCGGCAAGGTCCTCACCATGGCCCAAAACACCGTGTACAACCCGGCCACCAAGCCGGGGAACTACATGGGCAACTTTGCCCTTCCCGTCAAGGACGCCAACGGGCTGCCCCTGCACGGCTCCGGGGGCTTCCAGATCGGCTCGACATTCAAGCCGTTCGTGTTTGCCGAGTGGCTCAACAGCGGGCACTCCATGATGACCAACATCGACGGGTCCGTGCGCGACTATCCCGTCGGCTACCCCTGGAAGAACTCCTGCGGAAGCACCACGGGATCGTACGATCCGACCCAGCCGGGCCAGTCCCTGCTGCCCAATGACGACCCGGACCACTACTACTCCATGACCGCCTACCTTGGCCTGGCGATCTCCATCAACACCATCACCTTCCAGACGGCCACGCAGCTTGACTTTTGCAACATCCAAAAGATGGCGACGGCGGCGGGCCTGAAAAATGGCCAGACCAACAA
>NZ_QJVD01000098.1 GCF_003219815.1 Arthrobacter livingstonensis | reverse complement strand
CAGTTCATCAGCGGAGGTGGGGCCCCAGCTGCCGGGTTCGTAGGACTCCGGCTGGATGTTTTCCGCGGCCCAGAACTCCTCAAAGGGGTCAAGGATCTTCCACGACAGTTCAACTTCCTGGTGCCGTGGGAAAAGCGGCGGCTCGCCCAGGAGGACGTCCAGGATCAACCGCTCGTACGCTTCGGGGCTGGACTCGGTGAACGCATGCCCGTAGCCAAAGTCCATGGTGACGTCCCGGACTTCCATCTGCGTGCCCGGGACCTTGGAGCCGAAGCGGATGGTGACGCCCTCGTCGGGCTGGACCCGGATCACGACGGCGTTTTGGCCAAAGTCGTCCTCGGCGTGGTCGGTGAAGAGCAGGTTGGGGGCGCGCTTGAACACGACGGCGATCTCGGTGACCCGCCGGCCCAGGCGCTTTCCGGCGCGCAGGTAGAACGGCGCGCCGGCCCACCGGCGGGTGTTGATGTCCAGCCGGATCGCGGCGAAGGTTTCCGTGGTGGAGTCCGCCGGGATGCCTTCCTCCTGAAGATAGCCGAGCACCTGCTCGCCACCTTGCCAGCCGCCGGCAAACTGGCCCCGGGCGGAGTGCCCGGAGAGGTCCGCCGGGAGCTTGACGGCGGCCAGCACCTTTTCCTTCTCTGCCCGCAGGTCCTCGGCGTTGAAGGAGATGGGCTCCTCCATGGCCGTCAGTGCCAGAAGCTGGAGCAGGTGGTTCTGGAGGACGTCGCGGGCCGCGCCCACGCCGTCGTAGTAGCCGGCACGGCCACCGGTGCCGATGTCCTCGGCCATGGTGATTTGGACGTGGTCCACATAGTTGGCGTTCCACAGCGGTTCAAAGAGCTGGTTGGCAAAGCGCAGGGCCAAAATGTTCTGCACCGTCTCCTTCCCCAGGTAATGGTCAATGCGGAACACGGAATCGGGCGGGAACACCGATTCGACAATGTCGTTCAGCGCCCGGGCGGATTCCAGGTTGTGGCCGAACGGCTTTTCGATGACCACCCGCCGCCAGCTCTCCTCCGAGCCCTGGGCCAGGCCGTGCTCGGACAACTGCCGGCACACCAGCTCGAAGGCCTTCGGCGGGATGGACAGGTAGAACGCATGATTGCCCCGCGTGCCGCGCTGCTCATCGAGCCCGGCCAGCGTGGCCTTGAGGCGCTCAAAGGCGTCGTCGTCGTCAAACTCGCCGCGGACAAAACGAATGCCTTCGGAGAGCTGGTTCCAGACGGCCTCATCAAAGGGGGTCCGGCAGTGCGCCGTCACCGACTTCTTGACCTCGGCCGTGAACTCATCATGCGTCCAGTCCCGGCGGGCAAAGCCCACCAAGGCAAAACTGGGCGGCAGGAGTCCCCGGTTGGCCAGGTCGTAGACGGCCGGCATGAGTTTCTTGCGTGCCAAGTCTCCAGTGACGCCAAAGAGCACCAGCGA
>NZ_QJVD01000097.1 GCF_003219815.1 Arthrobacter livingstonensis | reverse complement strand
GGCTCTTCACGGTTCGTGGTGAAACCGGGGTTCGTGTCGTAGCAAAGTAGGAGCTCGTGGCCCTGCTGAGATGGATGTGTCTAAGCATTCTTCCCAGGTCAGGAACCACGAGCCTTGAATCAGCCTACCCAGTCGTGCCCGTCTGCGGCCACGACACTCTTCAATCTCCCCGATTACCGGGTCATCTCCGTCGTCCATGATCGTGATGCCAGCATCCGTGTCGTCACGGTGGCCTCCGACTTCCCAGCAGCTTGCCCTGGCTGTGCCGTCCTGGCCTCCCGGGTCCATTCGCGCCGGATCCAGCGGGTTCGGGACATCCTTGTCGCCGGTCGGGTGAGGCTCATGTGGGCCAAGCGCCGGCTCTTTTGCGACGAGACTCTTTGTGTCCGAAAGACATTTTCCGAGTCGACACCTCAAGTGCCGCGGTTCGCCCGTTCCACCGCACGGCTGAAGGAAACCCTCAAGAACGCCGTCATCGATTCCGGCCGGGCCGCATCCGAAGTCGCGACAGCATTCGGCGTCTCTTGGTGGCTGGTCAACACCGTCGTGGTCGCCGCCGCCGCGGCGCTGCCCTCCGTGGACTTACTAGCCCCGGCACGACTCGGGATTGACGAGCACCGCTACCGTTCCGTGCGCTGGCTTCAAGACCAGCAGAGCAAGAAATGGACCCGGTACGAGCCGTGGATGTCAACCATCGTGGACGTCGACACCGGCCAGGTTCTGGGCATCGTTGACGGCCGCGACAGCCGCGGGATCGGGGCCTGGCTCAAAGCCCGCCCCACCGCGTGGCTTTCCTGCATTGAGACCGTCGGCATCGACCCGTCAGCCGCTTTCCGAAAGGCCCTGCGCGAGAACCTGCCCGACGCCGCCGTCAGCGTCGATCACTTCCACTTGGTGCTTTTGGCCAACGACATGCTCACCCAGGTCCGCCAACGCGTCTCCCGCGAGCAGAACGGGCGCCGAGGCCTGAAAACAGACAAGGCATGGGCCCACAGGTTGTTGCTGCTGCGCGGCTACGACACACTCTCCGACGCTGGCAAGAAACGCCTTGATGACGTCTTCGCCACGGATGACCCGAGCCAGGAACTCGTCGCAGCCTGGGGCGTCAAGGAAGCCCTCCGTCTGATGCTCTCCGCCACCAACCCGGCCAGCGTGGAAGACCGGAAAATCTTCTTCGAGCGCCAGGTCAAGGCGGCCGCGATGAAGGAAACCGACCGACTGTTGGCCACGGTGACCAAGTGGTGGCCCGAGATCCAAACACTACTCGCCACCCGGGTGACGACAGCGAAAGTCGAGGCCGCCAACACCATGATCAAAAACATCAAAAGGATTGCCCGCGGGTTCCGCAACCCAACCAACTACCAATCACGTATCCTGCTAAGAAGTGCCGCCCGGACGGTGGCATGAATTCATCTCAGCGGGCTGGTATTCACCACGAAACGCGAAGAGCC
>NZ_QJVD01000096.1 GCF_003219815.1 Arthrobacter livingstonensis | reverse complement strand
CCGCGGGCGGCCTTGGCACGCCCTTACGCCGGACTACAAAAAATACCGGAACCACCGCGTCAGAGATCGGTGCCCGTCGGCAGGCATCCGGCCCAGCCACCAGACACCGCCCCCGGCCCCCGGCGCCGCGGGAACCGTCGGCAGGTAGGCCGCACACCCCCTGAGTCCGCAGGCGGCGATCTTCTCACTGTGCCGGCAGCTCTTAGCGCGGTCTGCGCTCATTCCTACGGTATATGCAGTTGTCTTGTAGGGCATTTCCTGAGCCATGCGATGGGACAAGTTTTCCGATGACCGGCAGGGAGAATTCCCCAACGAACCAGGGGCCGGAATGCGCTCGGCTCATTGCTGTAGTGTCAAAGTCCACTATTTTCTGCCCAGCGGTGGCCAAGCTCTCTGTCCAGATGTAGACCACGCCCATGCATCGGCGACGCGCGGACGCTGCGGCCGGCTGGCTTGTATCGAGGATGATGAAGCCAAAGACCTCCGGTTGCGTGGAACCGTTCAGCTGGATCCGTGTCGAGGACTGCCTTCCATCGCGGCCCGGGGAGTCACCCGCCCGCCAGTCAACATGACGGAACCGTTGGGAATTGCATGCCGCCGTGTTAGCTCGTTTCCGGAAGCAAACCGATTCGCAGATCGTAGTGTGGCTGATTGAATTTCTCGGGCGTTTTGCCGCCCAAGAACCGGCATGGGCGTTCATAGGCACGGCGGACGTCCCACTCGAAACGGATCTCAATGACGTCGGGTTCGGCCTTCAATGCCCCGGTGTGGAACTGCGAATCCTGGCAACGATGTCATTCTCCAAGGGGCCCTGCCGGAATCTGGGGCGGCCTTGACGCCGGCGTGGACTTTCGAAGGTTGGTTGCAGGACCTCCACGGCGGGCGTACCGACGTAGCGGATGACCGTGTGTACGGGAGCCGTCTTCGGTAGTGGCGGATGTTTGCTTCAGCCCCGGACGGCCTGCGGCTACCCGACGCCGCAGCGGGCATGCCGAGGCAGAGCTCGACGAAGGGGCTTCATTTTGTGGAATGGCCGGGATGCTGCATGTGGCCACCAGACACCGGCCGCCAAGTCCAGCGCTGAAGCGTCACGGCAGTCTCATGATGGGTGGACGGGCAATTAGACAGGCAGGCGTGACAGGGTGTCAAAGCAGGAATACCAGCTCCCTATTTGGCGCAGGTGTGCTGGTTCGATCCTGAGCTATTTAGTACAAATGGACTACGGAACGATGAACGCCCCAGCGCAGGAATCCGCCGACCTTGCGTATCCGGCAGTATCCGGTTCCAACCGGTGGTAGGCGGGCAGGAATTTGGAACCGCGCGTATCGAGGCGGCCGGGACAGCGGCTTTCGACCGCGGGCACTGCGGGCACTCTGGGCCTGACCAGACGAAGCGGTTGGCAGCGTGCCCAGCGCCACACCAGTTTGGCTGGCTTTGCCGTTGAAAGGTGTGTATTGTTTTTCGAGTTGCCCCGGTGAACGGGGCTGCGAAAATCCCGTGGTTTTGGGCCGGTTTTCCG